>JBLNBM010000022.1:0-130856 GCA_050259955.1 Bacteroidota bacterium | reverse complement strand
GGGCGGTCAGGGTCCGTCCAATCCACCCGGTGGCGGCGATGTGGGGCGATGTAGATGAAGTCGCCTGGGGCGAGGCTGCGGGCCTCTACTTCGTCCTCGAAGCGCAGGCGGGCGGCCCCGGCCAGCACCGCCACCCATTCCGCCTCTTCCTGGTCGTACCAGAAGCCGGGCGGGCTGGCCTGCCCGGTCGAGACGATGCGCTCGATCTCGAGGCCGGGCAGGGCTAGCAGCGGCGTGAAACGCTCCCCCGCTTCGCCCCTCTCCGGCAGGTCGGCGAACAGGTTGTCGGGCATCGCAACCGGCAATAGGTAAAGGCGGGTAAAAGCGGCGGCGCCGGTCAGACGCCTTGCTTGAGGCTCGCCTCGATGAAATCGTCGAGGTCGCCGTCGAGCACTGCCTGGGTGTTGCCGACTTCGTAATTGGTGCGCAGATCCTTGATACGCGACTGGTCGAGCACGTAGGAACGGATCTGGTGGCCCCAGCCGATGTCGGACTTGGCGTCTTCCAGTTTCTGCTGCTCGGCCTGCTGCTTGCGCAGTTCGAACTCGTAGATCCGGGCGCGCAGCATCTGCCAGGCTTCGTCGCGGTTGCGGTGCTGCGAACGGTCGTTCTGGCACTGGACGACGATGCCGGTCGGCACGTGCGTCAGACGCACCGCCGAGTCGGTCTTGTTGATGTGCTGACCGCCGGCGCCGGAAGCGCGGTAGGTGTCGGTACGCACGTCGGCCGGGTTGATGTTGATCTCGATCGAGTCATCGACTTCCGGGAAGACGAACACCGAGGTGAAGCTGGTGTGGCGGCGCGCGTTGGAATCGAACGGCGACTTGCGGACCAGGCGGTGGATGCCAGTCTCGGTGCGCAGCGTGCCGTAGGCGTAGTCGCCGGTGAACTTGACGGTGGCGCTCTTGATGCCGGCGACGTCGCCTTCCGACTCTTCCATGACTTCGACGTTGAAACCCTTCTTTTCGCCGTATTTCAGGTACATGCGCAGCAGCATCGAGGCCCAGTCCTGGGCTTCGGTGCCGCCGGCGCCGGCCTGGATTTCCAGGAAGCAGGGCATCGGGTCGGAGGGGTTGTTGAACATGCGGCGGAATTCCAGCGCCGAAACCTTGGCTTCCAGCTTGGCGTTATCGGCCTCGACGGAAAGCAGGGTATCTTCGTCGCCTTCTTCCTTGCCCATGGCGAAAAGTTCGCGGCCGTCATCGAGGCCGCCCTGGACTTCTTCCAGGACCAGTACGATGTTTTCCAGCGATTTCTTTTCACGCCCGAGTTCCTGGGCGCGCTTGGCGTCGTCCCAGATTTTCGGGTCTTCCATCTCCTGGTTGAGGAGGGTCAGGCGTTCGCGTTTCTGATCGTAGTCAAAGATACCTCCGCAGCTCGGCGGCGCGCTGCGCCAAGTCGTCGAGCTTGTTGGAGATGCTGTTGAGTTGTTCTGCTTCCATGATGCCGGGTCCGTAATGTCGCAAAGATGGAATTATAGCTGCCGGGCTTGGCGGGAATCAGCAGATTGTTGCACCGCGGCGGCAGCGTTGCACCGGATTGGTGCGGATATTTGCCCCCAAATTGGTGCCGGCGGGTCGGTTGGCGTGGATTCAGCAGCGAATTCACGTGGCAAGAAGCTTGCTAGAAAGGTGTTGGATCTATCTTTTGCGAAGCATCGTGACCAACATTACTTCCACTGCCGGTTTTCTCCCCGTTCTTCGTCGCCGGCGCGCTTCCTCCTGGGAAGACATCGATAACGAGCGCGTTCTGCAGGTCCTGGTGCACAACCTGGAAGGCATGGTTTTCCGCTGTGCCATCGACGCGCAGTGGACGCTGCATTTCGTCAGCGATGGCAGTCGGGAACTGACCGGCTACTGTCCGGACGAACTGGAGTTCAACAAGCTTATTTCCCTGGAGGAAATCACTCATCCCGACGACCGGGAACGGGTACGTCAGGTGATCGGCGCGGCAACGCAGGTCAATGGGCGTTATCGGGTGCAGTACCGGGTCCGGCACAAGAACGGCAGCGAGAAATGGGTGCTCGAGCGCGGCACCATGGTGCTCGACGAGAACGGCGAGCATGTCCTGGAAGGGTTCATCGAGGATGTCACCGAGCAACTGCTTGCCCAGCGCCAGCTGGCCGATGCTGAACTGCGCTACCGCAGCATTTTCGAGGATTCGGTGGTCGGCATGTTCCAGACCTCGATCGACGGTCATTATCTCGCCGCCAACCGGGCGCTGGCCGGCCTCTACGGCTACGCCAGCCCGGCGGCGTTGATTGCCGGTTTGTCGGATATCGCCAACCGCCTCTACGTGGCGCCCGGCCGGCGGGCCGAGTTCAAGCAGCGCATCCGGGAAACCGGCCGCGTCACCGATTTCGAATCGGAAGTCCATCGCCGCGACGGCAGCCGCATCTGGATATCGGAAAACGCCCACGTCGTCTTCAGCCCGGAGGGCGAAGCGCTGTATTACGAAGGCACGGTGGAGGATGTCACGGCCCAGCACAATTACCGGCAGCAACTCGAATACCAGGCCACCCATGATCCGCTGACCGGCTTGCCCAACCGCAATCTGCTGCAGGACCGGCTGCAGCAACTGCTGCGCCAGGCTCAGCGCAAGGGCAGCGGACACGGCACGCTGGCTTTCGTCGATCTCGACAATTTCAAGTTCGTCAATGACAGCCTCGGGCATGGCGCCGGTGACTGCCTGCTGGTCGAAGCCGCCCGGCGCCTGAAGGGCTGTCTGCGCGAATCCGATACCGTGGCGCGTTACGGCGGCGACGAATTCGTGCTCATCCTCGGTGACTACGGCGGTCTGGCCGATACGCTACAGATACTGCACCGCATCCAGGCGGCCATCGCCGAGCCGATCGTGCTCGAAACCCATGAAATCCGCGTCAATTGCAGCATCGGGGTCAGCGTTTTCCCGGACGATGGCGAGGATCTCGACGCCCTGCTGCGCCATGCCGATGCCGCGATGCATCATGCCAAGCAACTCGGCAAGGGTCAGTTCCAGTTCTATACCGAGGCGCTCAACGCCGCCGCCCGCGACCGCCTGGCGCTCGATTCCGCGCTGCGCCGGGCGGTCGAGCAGGATGAGCTGCATGTCGTCTACCAGCCCAAGGTCGACCTGCGCGGCCGCGCCTTTGGCTTTGAAGCGCTGGTCCGCTGGGACAGCGAGGAATTCGGCAGCGTCTCGCCGGTCAAGTTCATCCCGCTGGCCGAGGAAACCGGCCTGATCGGCCGCCTGACCTGGTTCGTGATGCGGCAGGCCTGCCGGCAGGCGGCGCTGTGGCGCGCGCAGGGCTGCCCGGAAGTCCGCATCGCCGTCAATATTTCGCCCAGCCTGTTCCGCGAGCGCGACCTTGCCGCGCTGGTCCGCTCGGTGCTTGCTGAAGCCGGCCTGCCGCCCGGTAACCTCGAACTGGAAATCACCGAAGGCATGCTGATGGGCGACGTGCAGCGGGCGCTGACGGTACTCCGCGAACTGAAGGAAATGGGGGTCTATATCGCCATCGACGATTTCGGCACCGGCTATTCCTCGCTCGCCTACCTGAAGCGTTTTCCGATCGACATCCTCAAGGTCGACCGTTCCTTCGTCATGGAGTGCGACAGCGGTGCCGAAGCGACGGCGATCACCCGCGCCATCGTTTCCCTGGCCCACAGCCTGAATCTGCGCGTTGTCGCCGAAGGCGTCGAGAACGCTTCCCAGCTGGCGGTATTGAATGCCCTCGGCTGCCAGGAATTCCAGGGCTACCTGTTCGCCCGACCATTGCCCGCCGAGGCCGCGGCGAAGTACCTGAAGACGGCCGGCGTTGCTTGCTGCTAGCCGCCGAGCAGGCGGGCGACGGCGGCCGAGAAATCGGCGACCACCGCTGCCGGCCGGGTTTCCGGATGGGTGTCGTCGCCCGCCCGGAACTTCCCGGTGCGTACCAGGATGCCGGGAATGCCGGCCGTCTGGGCACCGCCGATGTCATCGCTGAGGTCGTCGCCGATCAGCACGGCGCGGCCTGGGACGACCCCGAGTTCGTCGAGGGCGGAGAGAAAGAAGGGCGCCGCCGGCTTGCCGACCACTTCGGCGCGGCGGCCGCTGCTGTATTCCAGGCCGGCGACGAAGGCGCCCATGTCCAGCGTCAGACCGTCCTTTTCCTTGAAGTAGCGGTTGCGGGCCATGACCATGAAGGGCAGGCCCTGCATCAGCAGGCGAAAGGCCTGGTTGAGCGCTTGATAAGTGAAATGGTGGCCGGCGTCGCCGAGCACCACGGCATCCGGTTCGGGATGGCTGTGACCGATTTCGTCGACGATGTCGGGATGGACAAGGTAATGCGGCCGCAAGCCGCGCTGCTCGACGAGGTGCCGCGTGGCGAGGACGGCGGTCTGGATTTCCTCGGCGGCGATGACAAACCCCATTTTCTGCAGGTTGGCGACGATGCGGTTACGTGGCGAGCGCGTCGTGTTGGTCAGGAATCGCAATGGCAGGCCGCTTGCCCGCAGCGCCTGCAGTGCCTCGATGGCGCCGGGGATGGCCTGGTCGTCGATATGCAGGACGCCGGCCAGGTCGATCAGCACGGCTTGCGGGGTCGTCGGCAATTGCATGGGGTTTCCTCCCGGGGCGAGTTTCTCGATGGAACAGATGCCGCCATTTTAGTTCCCGCGCGGGGCCGCCGACAGGAGATCCGCCGGACCGGTCACGCCGCGGTTGCCGCGATTCATGACATGACGATGACGGACTGGGCGGTGAATCCACTCGACATAAAACCGCTCGGTTCTTAAACTGTAATACTTGCAAGGAGACGTCTCTCGCACGCGATCCAGAAGGGGGGCGGGCTGCGTAGAATCCATGACGTAACCCCCGTTAGCCCCATCAAATGCATATCGCGCCCGAACCCGCTATCCAAGACGTAATCTCGCTTCTGGCGGAGTCTGGCTTGCCGGTCGGCGATATTTCCCCGGCGTCTTCCGTGCAGTTTTTCGGCGTGCGGTCTGGCGGCGCATTGATGGCGGTGATCGGTCTCGAACTCTTCCCTTCCGTCGGCCTGCTGCGCTCCTTGGCCGTTTCGCCGTCGTGTCGTGGCCGCGGTTTCGCTCGCGCGTTGGTCGAGTTTGCCGAAATACTCGCCGCATCCCACGGCGTCGAGATGCTGTTCCTTCTCACCACGACCGCCGAACGGTTCTTTCTGGCGCTCGGTTATGTGCCCGCTTCACGCGGTGCCGCGCCGGCGGTCATTCAAACCACGTCCGAATTCGCCAGTCTCTGTCCCGCCTCGTCGTCGTTCCTGTGCAAGCCGGTCGGCGGGGCGGGCTAACTCGGAACGGGATAGAACCCGGTTTGACCGTCCTCCCTTCCGGCATCGATTCGTCGAGCCGGCCCGGGCGGAGAAAGCGGGGATTCCGGTCAACTTGCCGCGGAATGCCCGTGCCGCTAGCGTGACGGCGCCCGCCGGAACTGCTATGTTGAACGCTATCGTTGCATGACAGGTGTTTTTGCCTGCTCCCCGGAAGATACGCCGACATGGATACCACCGCCCCGGCCCGACCATCCCTGAATCGTTACGCATGGCTGTCGATTGCGGCGGCGGTGGCGACGATCCTGCTCAAGGGTGCGGCCTGGTGGCTGACCGATTCGGTTGGCCTGCTCTCCGATGCCATCGAATCCTTCGTCAATCTGGCTGGCGCCGTGATGGCGCTGGCCATGCTGAGCCTGGCGGCGCGTCCGGCCGACGACATGCATCCGCATGGCCACAACAAGGCCGAGTACTTTTCCAGCGCCTTCGAAGGCCTGCTCATCTTGCTCGCCGCGTTCAGCATCGGTTACACCTCGATACTGCGCCTGCTCAACCCGCAGCCGCTGGAGGATGTGGGCGTCGGCCTGGCGGTTTCGGTGCTGGCCTCGACCGTCAATTTCCTGACTGCCCGGACCTTGATGGCGGCCGCTCGCCGCCACGATTCGATCACGCTGGAGGCCGACGCCCGCCACCTGATGACGGATGTCTGGACATCGGCCGGCGTCATTCTCGGCGTTGCCCTGGTCTGGTTGTCGGGCTGGTTGTGGCTCGATCCGGCAATCGCGCTGGCGGTGGCGCTGAACATCGTGTGGACCGGTTGGCAACTGATGCGGCGTTCAGCCAGCGGACTGATGGATGTCGCCATCTCGCCGGCCCGCCTCGCCGAAATCGAGACCCGCCTGGCGGAGTACCGGGCGCAGGGGCTGGATTTCCATGCCTTGCGCACGCGCCAGGCAGGCAACCGCGTCTTCGTCACGCTGCATGTCCTGGTGCCCGGGGAGTGGACGGTGCAGCGCGGGCACGACTGGGCGGAACGCATCGAACTGGAGATTCGTACCGTGCTGCCCCAGGCCCACGTCACCACCCATCTGGAGCCGCTGGAAGATCCGGTCTCCATGGTTGACCAGGCGCTCGATCGGGCGGATTGAACGGCCGGGCGCGGGTTTTTCGGCCATCTCGACGAGATGTGGTCCGGCCGGCGCGCATTTTCGACGGCACTATCGGGCGAGTTTCCGGACTAATCGACCATACCCCATACATCGAAAGGAGACGTGATCATGGCCACCAATACCGTTCAATTGCATCGTGTGCTGCGCGCGACGCCGGAAAAAGTCTATCGTGCATTTCTCGATGCCGACGCGCTGGCCAAGTGGCTTCCACCGAACGGCTTTACCTGCAAGGTTCATCATCTCGACGCCAAGGTCGGCGGCAGCTACAGGATGTCATTCACGAATTTCGGCACCGGTCACAGTGACGCTTTCGCTGGCGAGTACCTTGAACTGGTGCCCAATGAACGCATTCGCCACACCGACAAGTTCGACAACCCGGCTTTGCCCGGAGAAATGGTGACGACCATAAGCCTGAAGCCGGTTTTCTGCGGGACGGACCTGAATATTGTGCAGGAAGGCATTGCCCAGGCCATTCCCGCCGAGGCGTGCTACCTCGGCTGGCAGGAATCGCTCATCCTGCTCGCCAAACTGGTTGAAGCGGAAATTCCGGATTGACCGGCGAAGGGGGCGGGCTGTTCCTGTCGTTCGACAGGCCGTGCCCCCATCAAGCAGTCAGCGCATGACTTTCAGCAATTCCACTTCGAAAGTCAGCGTCGCATTGGGCGGCACGGCGGCGCCGGCGCCACGGGAGCCGTAGGCGATTTCAGGGGGGCAGGTCAGTTTGGCCTTGCCGCCTTCGCGCATCTTGGCGACGCCTTCCGTCCAGCAGGGAATGACGCGGTTGAGCGGGAAAGTGGCCGGTTCGCCGCGCTTGTAGGAAGAATCGAATTCACTGCCGTTGGCCAGCGTGCCGCGATAGTGCACCTGGACGGTGGATTGCGGTGTGGCCGCCTGGCCGGTGCCTTCGGTCAGCGATTCATAGACCAGGCCGGAAGGGGACTTTTCCGGGGCGCCGGCGTAGGCGGCGGTGCTCAGGGCGACGAGGGCGGTCAGGGCGATTTTGTTCAACAGGCTCATTTTGTCTCCAGCGCTTGTGCGCAGCGGTTTGTCGAGGTCGCAACTTACCGCGCACCGGCGCGCCGGGCAAGCCTGGCGACCGCCTATTCCAGGTGTTCGACCATCAACTGCGGCGTTTCGACCCCCATGTATTCGTTGATGGTCAGCCGGTAGGCGAGCCGGGTGCTGTTGCCGGGCTGCGTACTGAAATTGAACTGGATGCCATCGATGCGGGTGTTGCCTTTCCGGAGGCGCAGCTTGAGGTGTTTTTCCTTCAATACGCGCTGCTGCTCGACTTCGAAGTCGTCCATGAAAAGCGGCGCCGGGAACCCCTGGCCCCAGATTTCGTTTTCCAGCAGGCGAGCGGTGGCGATCGAGAAATAGGCGCCTTCCAGCGTGCCGTCGGTTTCCAGCGTGCGGGTCAGGTCGGAGGGTGAGAGCAGTTCGCCGGCAACCTGGGCGAACAGTTCGCGGAACTGTTCGAAATTTTCGGCCCGCAGCGTCGCGCCGGCCGCCATGGCGTGGCCACCGAAGCGGATCAGCAGACCGGGAGCGCGCTTGGCGACGAGGTCGAGCGCATCGCGCAGATGCAGGCCGGGGATCGAGCGGCCGGAACCCTTGACGATGCCGCCTTCGCCGGGCGCGAAGGCGAATACCGGGCGGTGCAGCTTGTCCTTGATGCGCGAGGCGAGGATGCCAACGACGCCTTCGTGCCAGGTTTCATCGAACATCGCGATGCCGGGGGTGGCGTCATTGGCATCGAGCGCTTCGAGCAAAATCAGCGCCTGGTCCTGCATGCCGGACTCGATGTCGCGGCGTTCGCGGTTCAGCGCATCGAGCTCCTGGGCAATCTGCAGGGCGCGGCCGGGGTCGTCGGTGAGCAGGCATTCGACGCCCAGGCGCATGTCGGCGAGCCGCCCGGCGGCGTTCAGCCGTGGGCCGAGGATGAAGCCGAGGTCCATCGCCGTCGCTTTTTTCGGGTCGCGTCCGGCCGCCTGGAACAGCGCCGCGAGGCCGGGCTGCAACTGGCCGGCGCGCATGCGCTTCAAGCCCTGGCTGACCAGGATGCGATTGTTGCGGTCGAGTTTCACCACGTCGGCGACGGTGCCCAGCGCGACGAGGTCGAGCAGCACGGCGAAATTGGGTTCGGGCTTGTCGGCGAAGAAGCCGCGTTCGCGCAGTTCGGCGCGCAAGGCGAGCATGACGTAGAACATCACGCCGACACCGGCGATGCACTTGGACGGAAAGTCGCAGCCAGGCTGATTCGGATTGACGATGCAATCGGCGGCGGGCAGCGTCTCGGCCGGCAGGTGGTGGTCGGTGATCAGTGTCGCGATGCCGTGTTCCTGAGCGCGATTGACGCCTTCGATGCTGGCGATGCCGTTATCGACGGTGATGATCAGGTCGGGCGACTGCTGGGCGGCGAGGTCGACGATTTCCGGCGACAAGCCGTAGCCCAGCTTGAAGCGGTCGGGCAGCAGGAAATGCACGTCGGCGCCGAGCATTTTCAGGGCGCGCATGCCGACGGCAGTGGCCGTGGCGCCGTCGCAGTCGTAGTCGCCGATGATCAGCAACCGCGCTTCGGCCTCGATGGCGTCGGCCAGCATCTGGGCGGCATCGCTGGCGTGGGTCAGCGAGGCCGGCGGCAGGAGGGATTTCAGCTCGTAGTCGAGTTCGGACTTGTCGGTGATGCCGCGTGCCGCGTAGAGGCGGGCGAGCAGCGGGTGCAGGCCCTGTTGTTCGAGTTGCCAGGCGGTGCGCGGCGGGCTGGCGCGGGTGACGAGATGGGTCACTGGGTGGCCTCGGGCCATGTGTTGCTCTGGCCGGCAAGTTGCTCGGCGATAACGGGCAGCGGGCTGCCCTTTTTCCAGAATTTCCAGCGTTCGCCGGCGGCGATGTCGTAATGCAGTTCGCCATAGACGGTGGGGGCGATCAGCGAAATGCGTTCGACCTTGCCGCCCAAGGCGGTGCGGAGCGGTGCAAACCAGTCGCTTTCCAACTGCTCGAATGCGTGTCGCCAGCCTTCGCCGTCTTCGTAGAGAACGCGCGGCAGCAACTGGTCGAGGATGACCAGCGGCCGTTCTCCGGCTTGCGGCAGGAAATCGGTCAGCGTCGCCGGGCGCTGGTGGCGGGGCGTGCCGGTGACTTGCGCCAGGCCGGCGGCAAGCGGGTTGTCGCTCCACAGGTCGGTGAAGGCAGTCGACAATTGCTCCGGCAAGCGGCCGCCGCCCCATAGCCACAGGCTGTTGATGGCCGGCTGGCCGGTGGCCTGGCGTTGTTCGTTGACCGGGTGGCCGTGCAGGAACATCTGTACTTCGTTGAGCCAGCGGGTCAGCGGCAGGGCGCTGCCGTTCAGTTCGCCATCGACACGCCGGCCGGCGATGGCCGAGAGCGGGGCGACCGGATGGTCGACGGCTGTATGCAGGCGCAGGTACCAGTGGCGGGAGGCGGTGCGGCGGAATTCGCCGATGTCGGCGAATTCCCCGTTCAGCGCATCGACGATGCCTTGCGCTTCGGCTTCTTCCAGTTCGAAGGCACCGGCATCGGCGAGGACGATGCGTTCGTGGTGAAAGCGCAGGTGCACCGGGTCGGCGCACAGCCAGTGGCCCTCGGTCGCTTCGGCAAAGCCTTCGCCGAGCAGGCGCAGGGCGCCGAACGGTGCATCGTCGATGCCACAACAAGCGGCGAGGGCGCTTTCGAAGGGTCGGCGCGGCCGGTGCTCAAGGCGGGCGTGGGCGAGCAGCCATTCAAGGCCGGGGGCGGCGAGCTTGCCGAGGGTGAATTGGTCGGCCGGTTCGGGCCAGATCAGTTCGGGGACCAGTAGGGTCAAATGCACGGATATTCCAGCCAGCTAAGCGTCGGGACAAGCGCTTGAGTGTACCATAGCGTTTTTTTCGGATTCGCCCCGCCGCATGGCCCTGCCTTACGAATTGCTGATCGGTCTGCGCTATACGCGCGCCAAACGCCGCAACCATTTCATTTCCTTCATCTCGATGATTTCCATGCTCGGCATCGGCCTCGGCGTCGCCGCGCTGATCGTCGTGCTGTCGGTGATGAACGGCTTCCAGAAGGAACTGCGCACCCGCATCCTGGGCGTCGCCTCGCATATCGAGATCGTCGGCATCAACGGCGAATTGCCGAACTGGTCGACGGTCGCCGCGCAGGCGATGCAGCACCCGGAAGTCAAGGCCAGCGCGCCTTTCGTCCAGTCGCAGGCGATGTTCACCTTCGATGGCGGCGTCAAGGGAGCGATGGTGCGCGGCATACTGCCCGAGCAGGAAGACCGTGTCGCCGATTTCCGCAAGACCATCAAGAGCGGCAGCCTGGACGACCTCAAGGCCGGCGAGTTCGGCGTCGTGCTCGGCGCCGACCTGGCCCGTTCGCTGCGCGTCTTCACCGGCGACAAGGTGACGCTGATCGCGCCGCAGGGCACGGTGACGCCGGCCGGCGTCATCCCGCGCCTGAAATCCTTCAAGGTGGTCGGCATTTTCGAGGTCGGCATGTTCGAGTACGACTCCGGTCTCGCGCTGATCAACCTGGAAGATGCGCAGACCCTGTACCAGATGGGCGACCGGGTCAGCGGCATCCGGCTCAAGGTCGATGATCTCTTCCAGGCGCCGCGCATTGCCCATGAACTGGTCCGTTACCTCGATGCCGATGCCTATATCCACGACTGGACGCAGAGCCACGCCAATTTCTTCCGCGCCGTGGCGATCGAGAAGAACATGATGTTCATCATCCTGTCGCTGATCGTCGCCGTCGCCGCTTTCAACCTGGTATCGACGCTGGTCATGGCGGTGACCGACAAGCAGGCCGACATCGCCATCTTGCGCACGCTGGGGGCGCGACCGCTGTCGATCATGGGCGTCTTCGTCGTCCAGGGGGCGCTGGTCGGCTTCATCGGTCTGGGCCTCGGCGTCGTCGGCGGCGTCTTGCTGGCCCTCAACATCGATGTCGTGGTGCCTTTCATCGAACGGCTGCTCGGCGTGCATTTCCTGTCGAAAGAGGTCTATTACATTTCCGACCTGCCCTCCGAACTGCAGTGGGGCGATGTCTGGGGCGTCACGCTGATTTCCTTCGTGCTGGCGCTGCTGGCCACGCTTTACCCAAGCTGGCGCGCTTCGCGCGTCAATCCGGCGGAGGCCCTGCGCTATGAGTGAAACCATTCTGCAGGCCGAGGGGCTGGCCAAGGTTTTCCGCGGCGGTGGACTCGACGTGACCGTGCTGAACGGCATCGACCTGGCCATCCGGGCCGGCGAAACCGTCGCCGTGGTCGGCGCTTCCGGTTCCGGCAAAAGCACGCTGCTGCACCTGCTGGGCGGGCTGGATACGCCGAGTGCCGGCAAGGTGACGCTGCAGGGCCGCGATTTTTCGGCGCTCGACGAAGCGGCTCGCGGCGACTGGCGCAACCGGCATCTCGGTTTCGTTTACCAGTTCCATCACCTGCTGCCGGAATTCTCGGCGCTGGAAAACGTCGCCATGCCTTTGCTGATCCGCCGTGTCGAACGTTCGGCGGCGCTGGCCAAGGCGGCGGAAACGCTGGCGGCGGTCGGTCTCGGCCATCGCCTGGAACATCGCCCCGGCGAACTGTCGGGCGGCGAACGCCAGCGCGCTGCGATCGCCCGCGCCCTGGTCAGCGAACCGTCCTGCCTGCTGGCCGACGAGCCGACCGGCAACCTCGACCGGCAAACGGCGAACACGGTCTACGACCTGTTGCTGGAGCGGGTTCGCCAGCAACAGGCCAGCCTGATCATGGTGACGCACGACGTGCAACTGGCGGCGCGCGCCGACCGCATCCTGCACCTGGACGACGGCCGCCTGGTCGATTAGCACGCCATCGGTCAGCTCGCAGCGCGAGCCGGGCTGGCCGTTTTTCCGCGCTGATAAATGACATTGGAATTATCATGGCGGGGTGCGTCTTCCTATCCTTGCCTTCGCCGCCGGCGTGCTGTGTCTGCAGATACGTCCGGAACTACCCGACCATGCGCTGTGGACCCTGCTCGGTGTGCTGCTCTGCCTGCCGCGGCTGGGCGCCCGCGGCAGCTTGCCTCGCTGGCTGGGTATTGTCGGTTGTTGTGCCCTCGGATTTGCCTGGGCCGGCTGGCGAGCTGAAATCCGGCTGGCCGATGAACTCGGCGCCGCCTGGGAAGGCGAGGACATCGAAGTGGTCGGCGTGATCGCCGCCTTGCCCCAGGACTTCGGCCAGGGCAGCCGCTTCGAATTCGCAGTCGAACAGGCGCCACCGGCCACCGTCGTGCCGCAGCACATCATGCTTTCCTGGTACCAGGGACGGCGCGACGAGGAAAACTTCGTCCGCCAGCCGGTGCAGCCCGGAGAACGCTGGCGTTTCACCGTGCGTCTGAAACGCCCGCACGGCAATGCCAATCCCGACAGTTTCGATTACGAAGCCTGGCTGCTCGAGCGCAATATCCGGGCCACCGGCTATATCCGGCCGAATCCGCCGGCGCGGCTCAAGGCCATGGTCTGGCAGCCCGACCTGATCATCGAACGGCTGCGCCATCAGGTGCGGGCATCGTTCCAGCAAACCTTGCCTCCCGAACGCTATCCCTGGGTCGGCATTCTGGTGGCGCTGGCGGTGGGCGACCAGAACGCGATTCAGGGCGATTTGTGGCCGATCTTCAACCGTACCGGCGTTACCCATGCCCTGAGTATTTCAGGTTTACATGTCACGATGGTCGCTGCACTGTTCGGCTGGCTGGTCAATGCCGGCTGGCGGCGCGTGCCCTGGCTGGCGCTACGTTTGCCGGCGCAAAAGGCGGGCGTGCTGGCCGCCTGCCTGGCCGCCCTGGTCTATGCCCTGCTCGCCGGTTTTGCCGTGCCTGCCCAGCGAACCCTTTACATGCTGCTGGTCGTCGCCGTGGCGATGCTTTCCGGACGCATCGTGGCGCCCAGCCGGACATTGGCGCTGGCCCTGCTGGTCGTGCTGCTGGCCGACCCGTGGGCGGTTTTGGCCGCCGGTTTCTGGCTCTCCTTCGGCGCGGTCGGGGCGCTGCTTTATGTCGGTTCGGCGATGGTCGGGGAAGGGCAGGGCTGGCGCTGGAAAGTGCGTGGCTGGGGTGTCGTCCAGTGGGCGGCGACGCTGGCTTCGTTGCCGGTGTTGCTGCTCGTCTTCCAGCAATTTTCGCTGGTCTCGCCGCTGGCCAATGCGCTGGCCATCCCGGTGATCAGTTTCATCGTCACGCCGCTGGCGCTGCTCGGCGCCATTATTCCCTGGTGGCCGATTCTTGCCCTAGCCCACGCGGTAATGGGCTGGTTGATGGTTTTTCTCGAGTGGTGCGCCGGCTGGCCGGTCTGGCAGGCCCCGGCGCCGCCTTTATGGGCAGCCGTCGCGGCCGGGCTGGGCGTGGCGATCTGTTTGCTGCCCCGCGGCATGCCGGGGCGTCTGCTTGGCGCCACCTTGCTCCTGCCGGCCCTGTTCTGGCCGGTCGCCAAGCCGGCGGCGGGCGAGGCCTGGATCACCATTCTCGATGTCGGCCAGGGGCTGGCCGCCGTCGTGCGCAGTCGCGAGCACACCCTGATCTACGACCCGGGGCCGCTCTACAGCGCCGAATCCGATGCCGGTCAGCGCGTCGTCGTTCCCTACCTGCGATCGCTCGGGCTCAATCGCGTCGACATGCTGCTGATTACCCACCGCGATACCGATCACTCGGGCGGTACGGCATCGGTGCGGGCGGCGCTGCCGGTCGGCGAAATCCGTTCGTCGCTCAGCGGCATCGGCGGCGAACGCTGTCTGGCCGGCCAGCGCTGGAACTGGGATGGCGTCGATTTCGAGATGCTGCACCCGTCCCCCGACGACTATGCCCGCGACGGCAAGAGCAATCATCTGTCCTGCGTGTTGCGCATCGCGGCCGGCGGGCGTCACCTGCTGCTCACTTCCGACATCGAGGCGGCGGACGAGGCGGCGCTGCTTGGGCGCGATGCGGGCCGGCTGGCCGCCGATGTGCTGCTCGTGCCGCACCATGGTTCGAAAACCTCGTCGACGCCGGCTTTTGTCTCCGCCGTCGGAGCGCAGGCGGCGATCATCCCGGTCGGTTACCGGAACCGTTTCGGGCATCCGAAAGCCGCAGTATTGGCGCGCTACGAAGAATCGGGAATCCCGTTGTGGCGAACCGATCGGGACGGCGCCGTGTTGCTCACGCTGGGCGAGGCGGGCGTCGGTATTTCAGGCTGGCGTAAGGAGCACCGACGATATTGGCATGGCCGGTGATACATTGGCAGCGAAGGCAAGGAGAACGACATGCGATTCACCCAGAAAACCGTGCAGTGCCTCAGCCCGTCCGGCCTGCACCGGATGGCTTACACCGAGTGGGGCGAGCGCGACAATTCCCGCGTCCTGCTCTGCGTCCATGGCCTGACCCGCAACGGGCGCGATTTCGATGCGCTGGCCGAGGCGATGTCCGGGCATTACCGGGTGATCTGTCCCGATGTCGTCGGCCGCGGCCGCAGCGGCCGCCTGCGCGATCCAGCCGGTTACGTGGTGACGCAATACGTCGCCGACATGGTGACGCTGATCGCCCGCCTCAATGTCGAGAGCGTGCATTGGGTCGGGACCTCGATGGGCGGCCTGATCGGCATGGCGCTGGCGGCGCAGGAAAACACGCCGATCCACAAGTTGCTGCTCAACGATGTCGGGCCGGTGATCACCGCCGAGTCGCTGCGGCGGATCGGCGAATATGTCGGTACCGACCCGACCTGGGCCAGTTTTGAAGAGGCGCTTGCCTACGTCAAGCTGATCAGTGCGCCGTTCGGCGACCTGAGCGAGGCGCAGTGGCAGCAGTTGACCGAAAGCAGCGTCGCCCGGCGCGCCGACGGGCGCTGGGGCTTTCTCTACGATCCGCGGATTGCGGCGCCGTTCAAGGCCGCCTTCGCCGACCAGGATGTCGACCTGTGGCCGATTTACGAGCGGATCAGCTGCCCGACGCTGGTCCTGCGCGGTGCCGAGTCCGACCTGCTGGCCCGCGAAACCTGGCAGCAGATGGGCCAACGCGGTCCGCGCGCCGGCTTGGCCGAAGTCCCCGGCGTCGGCCATGCGCCGATGTTCATGAACCCAGGGCAGATCGACATCGCCCGTGACTTTCTTCTTTCCGCATGAAACATGTCGTTGTTGACGGGCTTCGCCTCGAATACCGGGATTTCCCGGCCAGTGTTGCCGGCCGTCCGGAATTGCTGCTGCTCCACGAAGGTCTGGGCTGCGTCGCCATGTGGCGCCATTTCCCGGAAAAGCTGGCGGCCACCACCGGTTGCCGCGTCGTCGTCTGGTCGCGGGCGGGGTATGGCGGTTCGCAGGCTTACGGCGAACCGCGCACGCTGCGCTACATGCATCGCGAAGCCGAAGAAGCCTTGCCGGCCTTGCTCGCCGAGTTGCAGATCGAACGCCCGCTGCTGATCGGCCATAGCGACGGCGGCAGCATCGCGCTGATCTTCGCCGGCGCGTTCCCGGACGTGCCGGTTGGCATTGCCGTCATGGCGCCGCATGAATTCGTCGAGGAAGAAACCCTGGCTGGCATTCGCCTGGCACGGACCGCCTGGGAAACCACCGACCTGCCGCAGAAACTGGCCCGCTACCATCACGCGCAGACCGAGCGGGTTTTCCGCGACTGGAACGATTGCTGGCTGTCGCCGCCGTTCCGCGACTGGAACATCGAGGAATACCTGGCGAAAATCCGCTGCCCGGTGCTCGCCATCCAGGGCAAGGACGACGAATACGCGACGCTGCGCCAGATCGACGTCATCGCCGAACAGGTGCCCGGCACCCAGTTGCTCAAGCTGGAAAAATGCGGCCACACGCCGCAGCGTGATCAGGAAGTGGCTGTGCTGGCGGCTCTGGTCGCCTTTGTGGCGCGTTGCTGAGCGGCCGGGGACGGGCGTTCAGGCAATCGGCTAGTTGCCGGTGCCGGACCTTGCGCTGCGGCCGATTCGGGCCAGCGGATCTTGCCGGTAGTAGCGTTTGAGCAGCTGGTAGAGCCCCGGGTAGTCACCGTCGACCACCGCCGGCTGCTCAAAGAAGCTTTCGCTGAGGACGGCGAAGAATTCGGCTGGGTGTTCGCTGGCGTAGGGGTCGATGAGGGTTTCCTCGCCGCTGTCGACGCGCCGGCAGAAATCGTCGTAGGCTCTGAAAAAGACGTTTTCCCATTCCTCGGCGGTCAGCCCGGAATGCAGGGCCGGCACGCCGTCGGCTTCGCCGTTCAGCATGTCCAGCTTGTGGGCGAATTCGTGGATCACCACGTTGTAGCCGTCACCGGCCATCCGGGCATCGTGCCAGGAAATGACGACGGGGCCGCCCGGCCAGGATTCGCCGGCCAGCACGTCGTCGTATTCATGGACGACGCCGCTGTCGTCGGCCAGTTGCCGCGGCACGACGAACTGGTCGGGATAGACGATGATGCCGACCCAGTCGCCATAGGCCGTCAGGCCCAGTTCCAGGATCGGCAGACAAGCCTGGGCGGCGATCGCCACGCAGATTTCGTCGTCCAGTTCGAGGCCGGCGGCGGCGGTGAATTCCTTGTCGGCGAGAAAACGCTCGGCCAGGTTTTTCAGAGCCTGGCGCTCGTCCTGCGACAGCGCAGCGAGAAACGGCAATTCGGCGATGGTGTGTTCCCAGAGTTCGCCGGGTATCGCCTTCGTCTTTCTTTTGCCCAGCCAGCCGAAGAGTCCCATTATTTCTTGGTAGTCAGCCAGATGCCGCTGAAGATCAGCGCGATGCCCAGGTAGTGGTACCAGGCCGGTACTTCGCCGAGAAAGAGCGCCGAGAGCAGGGTGCCGAACACCGGCATCAGATGGATGAAAAGGCTGGCCTTGTTGGCGCCGACTTCGGCGACGCCGCGATTGTAGAAGATGTAGCCGAGAAAACTCGGAAAGATGCCGACATAGGCCAAGGCACCGAAAGCCGCCGGATTCAGCGTGATCGACCGACCCTGCGTGATTTCCCAGGCGTAGGCCGGGGCCAGCGCGAGCAGCCCGACCGCGGTCATTGCCGCCAGCATCAGCATCGGATGGACGCCGGCCGGGCGCCAGGCCAGGCCGACGGTGTAGATGGCCCAGACGAGCACGGCGCCGAGCATCCAGACATCGCCAACGTTGAGGTTGAGATGGGTGAGGACATGGAAGTCGCCGCGCGAGACGATGGTCAGCGCGCCGCCGAGCGAGATCAGGACGCCGATGCCCTCGATCCGTCGCAGGTGTTTGCCGAGAAAGGCCCAACTGATGGCGATGGTGGCGATCGGCACGAAGGAATTGAGCAGCGCCGCGTTGGTTGCCGTGGTGTACTGCAGCGCGATGTAGGCGAAGGTGTTGTAGCCGCCGACGCCGAGCAGGCCGAGCACCAGGATCGTTTTCCAGCCTTGGCGCAGCAGGGGCCATTGTGTCCGGATATGCGGCCAGGCGAGCGGCAGCACGAGGAGGAGGGCGATCGTCCACCGCCAGAAGGCCAGCGCCAGCGGCGGCACGTCGGCGCGGATGCCGCGGCCGACCACCATGTTGCCCGACCAGAAGAGCACGGTCAGGATCAGCAGCAGATAGGGGTTGGTGAAAATACCGGCATGTTTTGTCTTCATCTCGGGATTATGCCTGAGCCTCTGTCCCTCTCTCAGACGGTATAATCCCTAATATGGTTTCCGTCGTTCACTCCGTCGCCGCCTTGAGCGACTTTGACAAGTTCCTGGCCACCCTTTCCGCCGGGTTGCCCGCTGCCGATGCCGAGCGCCTGAAGAAGGCCGTCGAATACGCCTGGGAAAGCTACGGCGACCGGGTGCTCGGCAGCGGCGAGCGCATCTGGTCGCACGCGCTGGGCATGGCGGTGATCATCGCCGGCTTGAAGCTTGATGTCGAATCGCGCATTGCCGCCATGCTGTTCGCCACACCGTCCTACGAAGAGCATGGCGTGGCGAAGATCGAGGAACATTTCGGCAAGCCGGCGGCGCACCTGGTGCATGGCATTTCCCGTCTGAACCGCCTGCGCCCGATCACCAAGGGTTTCGTTGCCGCCAATCTCGAAGCGGGCGACGCCAATCCAGCCGAAATGAAGGCGCAGATCGAAGTGCTGCGCAAGATGCTGCTCGCCATGGTCGAGGACATCCGTGTCGTGCTGCTGCGCCTGGCCAGTCGGACGCAGACCTTGCGCTACTACGCGGCCAATCCGGACGACCTGCGCATCCAGGTGGCGCGCGAGACGCTGGAACTCTATTCGCCGCTCGCCAACCGGCTGGGCGTCTGGGAGCTGAAGTGGGAACTGGAAGATTTGTCCTTCCGCTTCCTGCACCCGGACACCTACAAGAAAATTGCCAAGATGCTCGACGAGAAGCGCAGCGAGCGCGAGCAGTTCATCGCCGATGCGGTCGCCAAGGTGCGTGAGGAGCTGGCCGCGGCAGGCGTGGACAAGGCCGAGGTCTATGGCCGGCCGAAGCACATCTACAGCATCTGGAACAAGATGCGCAAGAAGGGCGTCGAGTTCTCCGAGGTCTATGACGTGCGCGCGCTGCGCATCATCGTCGACGATCTGAAGGACTGCTACACCGCGCTCGGCATCGTGCATAACCTGTGGTCGCCGATTTCCAAGGAATTCGACGATTACATCTCCAATCCCAAGGGCAACTACTACCGTTCGCTGCACACGGCAGTGCGCTGCCCCGACGGGCGCAGCCTGGAAATCCAGATCCGTACCGGCGAGATGCACAAGCACGCCGAACTCGGCGTCGCCGCCCACTGGCGCTACAAGGAAGGCAGCAAACACGGCGCCGAGGACAGCTACGACGAGAAGATCGCCTGGCTGCGCCAGTTGCTGACCTGGAAGGACGAAGTCGCCGACAGTTCGGACTGGATCAATCACTACAAGCAGGCGGCGCTCGACGAGACGCTTTACGTCATCACGCCGCAGGGCAAGGTGGTCGATCTGCCGCAGGGCGCGACGCCGGTCGATTTCGCCTACCGGGTGCATACCGATCTCGGCCATCGCTGCCGCGGCGCCAAGGTCAATGGTCACCTGGTGCCGCTCAATACGCCGCTGGAAACCGGGCAGCAGGTCGAGATTGTCACCGCCAAGGTGGGTGGGCCGTCGCGCGACTGGCTGAATCCCTCGCTCAACTACATCCACACCAAGAGCGCCCGGATCAAGGTGCGCGGCTGGTTCTCCAACCTGGCGCTGGAAGAGACGCTGGCCGAAGGCCGGGCCATCGTCACCAAGGAATTGCAGCGTGCCGGACAGACCGGCGCCAATATCGAGGAACTGGCTCACAAGCTCGGTTTTTCACGGGCCGACGATATGTACATTGCCGCCGCCCGCGGCGAGATGAACCTGCGCCAGTTCCAGTCGGTGGCGCGCGGCGGCGACCTGCTGGCCGAAACCCTGCTGCCCGACGAAGTTCAGACGCGGCCGAGCAAACCGGTCGAAGGCAACCAGGGCATCCTGATCGTCGGCGTCGATAAATTGCTGACCCAACTCGCTCGCTGCTGCAAACCGGCGCCGCCCGACGAGATTCAGGGCTTCATCACGCGCGGCAAGGGCATTTCCATTCACCGTATGGATTGCAGCAATTTCGCCAACCTGGCGGCGATGCATCCCGAACGCGTCATCGAAACCGACTGGGGTGTCCAGACGACCGGCGTTTTCGCGGCCGACATCGTGGTCGATGCCCATGATCGCCAGGGCCTGCTGCGCGATATTTCGGAAATCTTCACCCGCGAAAAGCTCAACGTCGTCGGCGTCAATACCCAGTCCAAGCAGGGCAAGGCGCACATGAGCTTCACCGTGGAAATCACCAACCTGCAGCAGATGCAGAAAACGCTGACCCTGATCCACGACGTGGACGGGGTGGTTGGCGTGCGCCGGGCCTGAGCCCGGGGCCGAGCGTGCCGGCGGGTGCCGCCGTCATCCTGATAATTTAGTTGAAACGCAGCGGCGCCGCGAGACGCCGAGCGAAGCCCTCGGCGGTTTCTTCCCTGTGCTTTCGCGTCCAGGCTTCCTGGCTTATACCTTGAGCCGCTCCATCAGTTCCGTTTCCAGCCGGATGCGATTGGCGCTTTCGCGCAGGTCCCCGCCGCTGATCAGGAAGACGTCTTCCGCCCGTTCGCCGAGGGTGGTGATCTTGGCGGTGTGCAGGTTGGCGCCGTGTTCGGCCAGGGTGTTGGCGACGGTATACAGCAGGCCCGGCCGGTCGGCAGCGGTCAGCGAGAGGATGAAATGGGAACCCCGTTCGTCGCCCTGGATGCTGGCTTCCGGCTTGATCGGGAAATGCTTGACCTGACGCGACAGGCGACCGGAAGAGGGCGCTTCCGGCGGCAATTGCCGGATCAGGCGCTGTTCCAGTTCGTGTTCGATGTAGGCCACCATTTCGCGGTCGGTGTCGCGGTTTTCGATATCGAGTACGACGAAGCTGTCGAGCGCGTAGCCGTGCGCCGTGGTGTGGATCTTGGCATCGACGATGCTGTAGCCGTTACGGGCGAAGAAGCCGACGATGCGGGCGAAGAGGTCGGGTTGGTCCTGGGTGTAGACCATCACCTGCAGGCCTTCGCCTTCCTGGTAAAGGCGGGCGCGGAC
The DNA here is from genome assembly GCA_050259955.1 of Bacteroidota bacterium. Lineage (GTDB taxonomy): Bacteria > Pseudomonadota > Gammaproteobacteria > Burkholderiales > Rhodocyclaceae > Azonexus. The sequence goes on along the minus strand of JBLNBM010000022.1, from coordinate 109,873 downwards.
CACCGGCTGGTTGTTGTAGATCCGGTAATGCAGCGAACGGGTGTGCCAGGCGATTTCTTCGGCCGAATGGCGCAGGAAATAGACGGTGTCGAGCTGCTTCCACAGGCGTTCATGCACCGTGTCGGAGAGCGCGAAGAAGCGTAGCAGGCGCATCGCTTCGGCCTGGCGCTGGGCGATGATGCCCTGGCGGGCTGGCACTTCGTCCTGCTCGAGGTGGTGCAGCGTCTGGTAATAGAGATCGGCCAGCAGCTTGCCTTTCCATTGGTTCCAGACCTTCGGGCTGGTGCCGCGGATATCGGCGTGGGTCAGCAAGTAGAGCGCGGCCAGGTGGCGGGCGTCGCCGACCCGCCGGCTGAAACCGGCAATCACGTCGGGGTCGCTGAGATCTTCCTTCTGGGCCACCTGCGACATGTTCAGGTGATTGCCGACCAGCCAGACGACGAGTTCCGTCTCCGTCGGCGCCAGGCCGTGCTGCTCGCAGAATTCGCGGGCATCAACCATGCCGAGTGCCGAATGGTCGCCGCCGCGGCCTTTGCCGATATCGTGGAAAAGGGCGGCGATGTAGAGCAGCCAGGGCTGGTCGAATTCGCTCATGACCCGCGAGCAGAGCGGATATTCGTGGGCGAATTCGCTCATCGTGAAGCGGCGGATGTTGCGCAGCACCTGCAGGATATGCTGGTCCACCGTGTACACGTGGAACAGGTCGTGCTGCATCTGGCCGACGATGCGTCCGAAATTGGGCAGGTAGGCGCCGAGGATGTCGAGCTGGTTCATGCGCCGGAATTCATGGATGATGCCGCGTTCGCTACGCAGCAGACGCATGAAGGCAGCCCGATTGGCCGGGTCGGCGCGGAATTCCGGGTCGATACGTTCGCCGGCGCGCCACAGGGCACGCAGCGTGCGGGCGGTCATGCCATGCAGTTCATGGTTTTCCTGCATGACCAGGAAACTGTCGAAAATGGCGGTCGGTTTCTTCTCGAACAGGCTTTCGTCGCGGATGTCGAGCAGGCTGCCGATCGACTGGAAGTCGTCGTCCAGCACCTGCGGCGTCTGTTCGCTTTCCGGCGACAGGGCAGCGCCGAGGTTCTGCAGCAGGATGGTGTTGAGAACGGTCACCGCCTTGGCGTTGCGGTAATAGCCCTGCATCAGCTGTTCGGAGGCGCGCTTGGCTTCGTTCGAGACCAGGCCGTACTGGGCGGCCAACGTGTTCTGGTAGTCGAAGAGCAGGCGATCTTCGCGCCGGCCGACCGTAAAGTGCAGTCGTATCCGCAAGTGGCGCAGGTAATCTTCGCAAACCTCGGCCTGGCGGGCGCCTTCGCTGGTGACGATGGCGTTTTCTTCCAGTTCCGCCCAGGTCGAGCCGTAGCCGGCTGCCTGAGCGATCCAGAAAATGACCTGCAGGTCGCGCTGGCCGCCGGGCGCTTCCTTGCAGTTCGGTTCCAGGCTGTAGGGGGTTTCGTTGAAGCGCAGGTGGCGTTCCTGCTGCTCGAATTTCTTGGCCTCGAAAAAGACCAGCGGATCGAGATTGCCCTGCAGGCGTTTGCGGAAAGTCGCGAACAGTTTCTCGCTGCCGGTCAGCAGGCGGGCTTCGAGCAGGGCGGTTTGTACAGTGATGTCGTTGGCGGCCTCGTCCAGGCATTCCTGGACGGTGCGCACGCTGTGGCCGATTTCCAGCCCGATATCCCAGAAATGGCCGACCAGTTTTTCCAGTTTTTGCTGCAGGGCCGGACTGGCTTCGCCGGGCAGCAGGATCAGCAGGTCGATATCGGAGGCCGGGTAGAGTTCGCCGCGGCCGTAGCCGCCTACCGCGGCCAGCGCCAGCGTTGCCGGAAAGCCGAGCGCCCCCCAGAGCCGTTGCAGGATGGCGTCGACTTCGACGCAACGCGTACGGAGCAGGGCGAGGGCGTCGCCGTCCCGGGCATAGTCCTGTTGCAGCTTGGTGTGGAGGGCTTTGACTTCGGTGCGCAGCGTGGCGACATCGCAAGTCATTACTTGATCCACTCCGGCTTGGGGCGGCAACCGGCGGAGAGGGTCATCACTTCGTAGCCGGTGTCGGTGACGAGCAGCGTGTGCTCGAATTGCGCCGACAGGCTGCGGTCCTTGGTGACAATGGTCCAGCCGTCGGACATTTCGCGGATCGCCGCCTTGCCGGCATTGATCATCGGCTCGATGGTAAACATCATGCCCGGCTCCAGGCGCGGGCCGGTACCGGCCTTGCCGTAGTGCAGCACCTGCGGATCTTCATGGAATTTCTTGCCGATGCCGTGGCCGCAGAATTCGCGGACCACCGAATAGCCGTTCTTTTCGGCATATTTCTGGATCACCGCCCCGATGTCGCCGAGATAGCCGCCCGGGCGGACCACCGAAATGCCCAGCCACATGCACTCGAAAGTGATTTCGCAGAGCCGTTTGGCCTGTATCGAACCCTCGCCGACAATGAACATGCGGCTGGTATCACCGTGGTAGCCGTCCTTGATGGTGGTGATATCGAGATTGATGATGTCGCCGTTCTTCAGGGCGCGATCGCTGGGTACGCCGTGGCAGACCTGCTGGTTGATCGAAGTGCAGATCGATTTCGGGTAGGGGTTGTAGCCCGACGGCGCGTAATTGAGCGGCGCGGGAATGCAGCCCTGCACATTGACCATGTAGTCGTGGCAAAGGCGATCGAGTTCTTCGGTGGTGACGCCGACCTTGACGAAGGGTTCGATGTAGTCGAGGACTTCGCCGGCGAGTCGGCCGGCGACGCGCATTTTTTCGAATTCTTCCGGCGTTTTGATGGTGATGCTCATGGTTGTTCTGTTCAACGTGGGGGAATGGTCAAGGATAAATGATGGACACTGTTTCGCAAAGCCGGACGCATGGGAAATGGCATACTGGCGGCCTTTTGCGGTCTGGATGCAAGGGAGGGGCGATGAAGGTTCTTTTGCTGGGCAAGGATGGTCAGGTCGGTTGGCAGTTGCAGCGGGCACTGGCGCCGCACGGCCAGTTGGTGGCCTGCGGGCGGGCCGAGTGCGATTTGGCCGATACCGCGCAGATTCGTTCCGTGGTCCGCGAAATCAAGCCGACCGTCATCGTCAATGCCACGGCCTACACCGCGGTCGACAAGGCGGAATCGGAACCGGCGCTGGCCCTGCGCATCAACGGCGAAGCACCCGGCATCCTGGCCGAGGAAGCGGCCCGTCTGGACGCGCTGCTCGTCCATTATTCGACCGACTACGTCTATGACGGCAGAAAGCCGACCGCCTATGTCGAAAGCGATGCGACGGCGCCGCAGGGCGTCTATGGTCGCAGCAAGCTGGTCGGTGAGGAGGCGATCCGCGCGGTTGGCGGCAAATCGCTGATCTTTCGCACAAGCTGGGTTTTCGGCGAGCATGGCGGCAATTTTGTCAAAACCATCCTGCGCCTGGCGCGCGACAAGGAAAGCCTGAATGTTGTCGATGACCAGATCGGTTCGCCGACCCCGGCCGACCTGATCGCCACCGTCACCGGCCTTGCCCTGGCCATGCTGGCCCATGGCCGCGCGCTGGAAAAGGGCGAGCACCGGCTCTACCATCTGGCGGCGGCCCGACCGGTCAGTTGGTGCGAATTTGCCCGGACCATCGTTCGCCAGGCGGGTGATCTTCAGCCTGGCGGTCTGCGTTTGCAGCCGGACGCCATCCGGGCGATCACGACAGCGGAATACCCGACGCCGGCCCGGCGCCCAGCCAATTCCCGGCTCGATTGCGGGCGGCTGGAAAGCGACTTCGGCTTGCAGATGCCCGACTGGCAACCCTCTCTCCAACGCGTTCTGCAGCTGCTGGCATCCAAATAGAGCAGCCAGGAAGCTTCTGAAATGCCTATTCTGCTGCTATAATTGCGCGGTTTTTCCGGGCCGACCGGCCTGGAGAAGCGGTTGGGCACGTGGTGTGGCCAACCAAAATCCTCACATCCGCCGATTAAGGGTGCGCGCCAAAATACAAGAATGGCGGGCGTTTCCGGCGGGTGGCGGTTCAACCCTTAAGGAGTTTTACTATGTCCGTTACTATGCGCGAAATGCTGGAGGCTGGTGTTCACTTCGGCCACCAAACCCGTTTCTGGTCCCCCAAGATGGCCCCGTACATCTTCGGTGCCCGCAACAAGATCCATATCGTCAATCTCGAAAAGACCCTGGCCAAATACAACGAAGCCATCGCTTTCGTGAAGAAGCTGTCGGCCAATCGCGGCAACATCCTGTTCGTCGGCACCAAGCGCCAGGCTCGCGAAATCATCGCCCAGGAAGCCCAGCGCGCTGGCGCTCCGTTCGTTGACCAGCGCTGGCTGGGCGGCATGCTGACCAACTTCAAGACGGTCAAGACCTCGATCAAGCGTCTGAAGGACATGGAAATCGCCGTCGAAGCCGGCGATCTGGAAAAGATGCCGAAGAAGGAAGCGCTGACCTTCCGTCGCGAACTGGAAAAGCTGCAGAAATCCATTGGCGGCATCAAGGACATGGCCGGCCTGCCGGACGCCATCTTCGTCGTCGACGTCGGCTACCACAAGATTTCCATTACCGAAGCCGAAAAGCTCGGTATCCCGGTCATCGGCGTGGTCGATACCAACCATTCGCCGGCTGGCGTTTCCTATGTCATCCCGGGTAACGACGACTCTTCCCGTGCCATCCAGTTGTACGCCCGTGGCGTCGCCGATGCCATCCTCGAAGGTCGCAGCCAGGCTGTGCAGGATATCGTTGCCGCCGGTGGCGACGATGAGTTCGTCGAAGTCCAGGACGAAGCAGCGCAATAAAGTTGCAATGGCGGGGCCTTGGGCTCCGCCTGTTTTATCAGCTCAGGAGATAAGTATGGCGGCAATTACCGCAGGCATGGTGGCAGAACTGCGCGGCAAGACCGACGCGCCCATGATGGAATGCAAGAAGGCACTGACCGAAGCCGATGGCGACATGGCTCGTGCCGAAGAAATCCTCCGCGTCAAGCTCGGCAACAAGGCAACCAAGGCCGCGACCCGTATCGCAGCCGAAGGTATCGTTGCGGTCAGCATCGCTGCCGACGGCAAGACCGGCGCGATCATCGAAGTTAATAGCGAAACCGACTTCGTTGCCAAGAACGACGAATTCATCGCTCTGGCCAACGGCTGCGCCGCGCTGGTCAGCGCCAACAACCCGGCTGACGTCGCCGCGCTGTCGGCGCTGCCGATGGGCGAAGGCACCGTCGAAACGACCCGTTCCGCACTGGTCGGCAAGATCGGCGAAAACATGACCATCCGCCGCTTCGTTCGTTTCGAAGCCAAGGGCAAGCTGGTTTCCTACATCCACGGTGGCGCCAAGGTTGGTGTCGTGATCGACGTGGTCGGTGGCGACGAGCAACTGGGCAAGGATCTGGCGATGCATATCGCCGCCTCCAAGCCGAAGTCCCTGGATGCCTCCGGCGTTTCCGCAGAATTGCTGGATGTCGAGCGTCGTGTTGCCATCGAGAAGGCCCGCGAAGCCGGCAAGCCGGAAGCGATGTTGGAAAAGATCGCCGAAGGTACCGTCCAGAAGTACCTGAAGGACGTTACCCTGCTCAGCCAGGTTTTCGTCAAGGCGGAAGATGGCAAGCAAACCGTCGAGCAGCTGCTGAAGGCCAAGGGCGCATCCGTCGCCGGCTTCTGTCTGTTCGTGGTCGGTGAAGGCATCGAGAAGAAGGTCGATGACTTCGCTGCCGAAGTCGCTGCCCAGGCTGCTGCCGCTGCTGCCAAGAAGTAATTGAAAGGAACGCCGATGACTATCCCCAAGTACAAGCGCATCCTCCTCAAGCTCTCCGGCGAAGCCCTGATGGGCAATGACGCCTACGGCATCAACCCGCAGGTGATCGCGGGTATCGTCGCGGAGATCAAGGCGGTGTCGGACCTGGGGGTGGAAATCGGCGTCGTGATTGGCGGCGGCAACATCTTTCGCGGCATGGCCGGTACGGCCACCGGGATGGATCGCGCCACCGCCGATTACATGGGCATGCTGGCCACGGTGATGAATGCCATGGCGCTGTCCGATGCCTTCCGCCAGGGCGGTCTGAATGCCCGCGTGCAGTCGGCGCTGAATATCGAACAGGTGGTCGAGCCGTATATCCGCGGCAAGGCGATTCGTTATCTCGAAGAAGGCAAGATCGTCATCTTCGGTGCCGGTACCGGCAACCCGTTCTTCACCACCGATACTGCTGCAGCGTTGCGCGGTTCGGAAATCGGTGCGGAAATCGTGCTCAAGGCGACCAAGGTGGACGGCATCTATTCCGCCGACCCGAAAAAGGACCCGGACGCGACGCGCTACGACAAGATCAGCTTCAATGAAGCGATCTCGAAAAATCTGGCGGTGATGGATGCGACCGCCTTCGCGCTTTGCCGCGACCAGAAATTGCCGATCAATGTGTTCTCCATCTTCAAGACCGGTGCGCTGAAGCGCGTGGTCTGCGGCGAAGATGAAGGCACGCTGGTCTATTGCTGAGGGAGAATAAGATGATTGCCGAACTCAAATCCACCGCCGAAGGCAAGATGCAGAAGTCGCTTGAGTCGCTCAAGAACGACCTGCTGAAGATTCGTACCGGCCGCGCTCATATCGGCCTGCTCGACCACGTGCATGTCGATTATTACGGCTCGCCGGTGCCGGTGAACCAGGTCGCCAACATCACCCTGATCGATGCCCGCACCATCGGCGTCCAGCCTTGGGAAAAGCCGATGCTGCAGAAGGTCGAAAAGGCCATTCGCGATTCCGACCTCGGTCTCAACCCGGCTTCGCAGGGTGACCTGATCCGCGTGCCGATGCCGGCGCTGACCGAAGAGCGCCGCCGCGACCTGATCAAGGTCGTCAAGACCGAAGGCGAAGCCGCCAAGGTAGCGATCCGCAACCTGCGCCGCGATGCCAATACCCACCTCAAGGATGCGCTGAAGAAGGGCGAAATTCCCGAGGACGACGAGCGCAAGGCCCAGGACGACGTCCAGAAGCTGACCGACCGTTACATTGCCGATGTCGACAAGATGCTCGCCGCCAAAGAGGCCGAGCTGATGCAGGTTTGAGTCTTACTCCGACCGCGCTTTTCCGCTGAATGGCTCTTTTCTCGAGTTCGACGCGCCAGCTTCCGACGATTGCCGCCGTGCCCAAGCACGTTGCCGTCATCATGGACGGCAACGGCCGCTGGGCCAAGAAACGCTTCCTGCCGCGCGTCGCCGGCCACGTCAAGGGCGTCGAGCTGGTCCGCGAAATGGTCCGCGCCTGCCTGGAACAGGGCATCGAATACCTGACCCTGTTCGCCTTTTCGTCCGAAAACTGGCGCCGGCCGCAGGAAGAGGTTTCGCTGCTCATGCAGTTGTTCGTCAAGGCGCTTGAGCAGGAAGTCGACAAGCTCGACCGCAACGGCGTCCGGCTGCGCATCATCGGTGACCTCTCGCCTTTCGATGCCCGCTTGCAGCAACTGATTCGCGATGCCGAGGCGAAGACCGCCGGCAATCTTCGCCTCAACCTGACCATCGCCGCCAATTACGGCGGCCGCTGGGACATCATGCAGGCGGTCAATGCCATGCTCGCCGACCGGCCCGAAAAGCGCGCCGGCTGGAGCGAGGCCGACCTCGAACCCTGGCTGTCGATGGCTTACGCGCCGGAGCCAGATCTCTTCATCCGTACCGGCGGTGAGGAGCGGATCAGCAATTTCCTGCTCTGGCAACTGGCCTACACCGAGCTCTATTTCACCGGCACCCTGTGGCCGGATTTCAATACCGGGGAATTCGCCAAGGCCGTCGCTTCCTACCAGCAGCGCGAGCGCCGTTTTGGGCGGACCAGCGAACAACTGGCGGAAAAGCCGAATGCTTAAGACGCGCGTCATCACGGCGCTGGTCCTCGTGGCGCTGCTGCTGCCGGCGCTGTTCATGTTGCCACAGGCGGCGTGGGCCGTCCTGGTCGCCGCTTTCATCGGCGTGGCGGCCTGGGAGTGGGGTGCCTTGCTCGGCTGGTCGCCCAATGCGCGACGCATTCTTGGGGTATTTACGGCGCTGCTCTGTATCAGCCTGGGCTGGTTCAATCTCCAGGCGATCGGTGCCGGGGAAGCCTTCGTGCCGGATGCGCCCTGGGTGCTGCTGATCTATTCGATTGCCGCCGCTTTCTGGTGCCTGGTCATGCCGCTCTGGCTGCGCAAGAAATGGGCGCTCGGTGGCGGGGTTGCGGGTCTGCTGGTCGGCGCCGTGGTGCTGCTTCCCACCTGGCTGGCCATGGTGCAATTGCGGACTCTGGGGCCGGTCGTGCTGCTCGGGATTTTTGCCCTGGTGTGGATGGCGGATATCGCCGCCTATTTTTCCGGCAAGGCTTTCGGCAAACACAAGCTGGCGCCGGCGATCAGTCCCGGCAAGACCTGGGAAGGTGCCATCGGCGCGGCGCTCGGCGTCCTTGTCTATGGCCTGGTCATTCGCCTGGCAGCCGGCCTCGAAACGCCGGCCTTGCCGCTTTGGGTGCTCGGCCTGGTCGGTATCACGGCGATCAGCATTATTGGTGATCTCTATGAATCCCTGCTCAAGCGCCAGGCCGGCATCAAGGACAGCAGCAACGTGCTGCCCGGTCACGGCGGCGTGCTCGACCGCATCGACAGCCTCACGTCGACGCTGCCGGTGATCGCCTGGCTGTGGCTGCTGATGGGCATTTTCGCTTGATGAAATTGCAGAACATCACGGTTCTCGGGTCGACCGGCTCGATCGGTGTCAGTACGTTGGATGTGATTCGTCGTCATCCCGATCGCTACCGGGCTTTTGCGCTGTGCGCCCACAGCCAGGTCGACAAGCTGTTCGAACAGTGCCGGGAATTCCGGCCGCGCTTTGCCGTGCTGCGCGATGCGCATCTGGCGCAGCAGCTTGCCGAACGTTGCCGTGGCGTCGGGCTGGAGACGGAAGTTCGCCACGGGGTCGAAGCCCTGATCGAGCTGTCGTCGCTGCCCGAAGTCGATGCCGTGATGGCCGCGATTGTCGGCGCCGCCGGCCTGGAGCCCACCCTGGCCGCCGCCCGGGCCGGCAAGCGGGTGATGCTGGCCAACAAGGAAGTGCTGGTCATGGCCGGCGAACTGTTCATGCACGCCGTCCAAGAACATGGCGCGACCCTGTTGCCGGTCGATAGCGAACATAACGCCATTTTCCAGGCACTGCCGGGCGATTTCGCGCGCGGCCTGGATGTTTGCGGTGTCCGGCGCATCCTGCTGACGGCGTCGGGCGGACCGTTCCGCGAGGCGGCACTCGATACGCTGGCCCATGTCACGCCGGAACAGGCCTGCGCCCACCCGAACTGGGTGATGGGGCGCAAGATTTCGGTCGATTCGGCGACCATGATGAACAAGGGTCTGGAAGTCATCGAGGCCCACTGGCTGTTCGCGGCGCCCCCTGCGATGATCCAGGTCGTCGTCCATCCGCAGAGCGTGATCCATTCGGCGGTCGAGTATGACGACGGTTCGGTACTCGCCCAACTCGGCAATCCCGACATGCGGACGCCGATCGCCTATGCCATGGCGTATCCCGAACGGATCGCGGCGGGCGTCGAGCCGCTCGACCTGTTCAGGATCGGCCGCCTCGATTTCCATGCCCCGGATTTCGTCCGCTTCCCTTGTCTGCAACTGGCTTACGATGTGCTGGCCGAAGGCGGTACGGCCTCGGCCATTCTCAATGCCGCCAACGAGGTGGCCGTCGCCGCCTTTCTCGATTGCCAGCTGCCTTTCCTCGGTATCGCGAAAGTCAATCAGGCGGTGCTCGCTGCGCTGCCGGCCGGCCCTCAGGATAGCCTTGCCGATATCCTGGCGGCCGATGCCGACGCCCGGCAGCTGGCTGCCCGGATGATCCGGGATCGCCTTTTCGCGTGAGCAATTTTTCTTTTTATTTTGCCGCTTTCCTGCTGGTGCTGGGCGTCCTGGTCGTTGTCCACGAATTCGGACATTACGCGGCCGCCCGTTTCTGCGGCGTCAAGGTGCTGCGTTTTTCGCTGGGTTTTGGCCCGGTGCTCTGGCAAAGGAAGCTGGGGCGCGATCAGACGGAGTGGGCGGTCAGCATTTTCCCGCTGGGTGGTTACGTCAAGATGCTCGACGAGCGCGAAGGCGAGGTGGCGGCCGAGGAGTTGCCGCGCGCCTTCAATCGGCAGGGCGTTGGCCGGCGCAGTCTGATCGTGGCGGCCGGTCCGCTGGCCAACTTTGCGTTGGCCATTGTGCTCTATTGGGGCATCTTCATGCACGGCAGCCAGGAATTGCTGCCCGTGCTCGGCAATCCGCCGGCCGGTACGCCAGCTGCCGTGGCCGGCATCCGCAACGGCGACCAAGTGCGGCGCGTCGATGGCGAGCCGGTGGCGACCTGGAACGATCTGCGCTGGACCCTGCTGCAAAAGGCGGTCAATCAGCCGAGCCTGGAACTCGAGGTGATCAACGAGCAGCGCGAGATTTCGGTGCATCGGCTTGGCCTGGCCGCGGCCGGTGAACAAGGTTGGGAAGGCGATGCCCTCGAACGTCTGGGGATTGGTTTTTATCGCCCCGATATCCCGGCGGTGGTCGGGCAGGTGGTTGGTGGCGGCCCGGGTGAGCAGGCCGGCCTGCAGGTCGGCGACAAGGTGCTGGCGATGGACGGTGTGGCGATTGCCAACTGGTTCGACCTGGTGACCAAGGTGCGCGAGGCGGGCGGGCAGCCTCACCGACTCGAAATCGAACGCCAGGGCAGGGTGCAGGTCCTCGATCTGCTCGCCGAAACGGTGAATGAGCATGGACGCACCATCGGCAAGATCGGCATCGGCGTCGCCGACAGTGGCGCATCCCATCGGAATATGCGCACTGTCGTCATCTACGGATTTTTTGCGGCCGGTAGCAAGGCGCTCGCCGAAACCTGGGACAAGTCGGTATTCAGCCTGGTCATGCTGGGCAAAATGCTGACCGGCGAAGTTTCCTGGCGCAACCTGTCCGGCCCGGTGACGATCGCCGACTATGCCGGCCAATCGGCGCGTCTCGGCATCGAGTACTACCTCAAGTTCATGGCCCTGATCAGCATCAGTCTTGGTGTCCTGAATCTACTGCCCATCCCGGTGCTGGATGGTGGGCATTTGATGTATCATATGATAGAAGTCGTCAGGGGTAGGCCGCTTTCCGAGCGGGCCTTGGAGATTGGACAGCGCATTGGCATGTCCCTCCTTTTTACCTTGATGGCTTTCGCCTTTTTCAACGACATAAACCGCCTGCTCACTGGCTGAATAATGAAGAAATCGCTACTGCCGTTCCTGATTGCCAGCCTCTTTGCCGCGCCGGCGCTGGCTTTCGAGTCGTTTGCCGTCAAGGACATCCGCGTCGAGGGCATCCAGCGTACCGAGGCGGGTACTGTCTTCAGCTACCTGCCGGTCAAGGTCGGCGATACGCTGACCGACGAGAAGGCGGCGCAGTCGATCAAGGCCTTGTTCGCCACCGGCTTCTTCAAGGATGTCCGCATCGAGATTGATGGCAATGTCATGGTCGTCGTGGTGCAGGAGCGCCCGGCCATCGCCAAGCTCGATTTCGTCGGCATGAAAGAATTCGAGAAGGATGTCATCACCAAGGCGTTGAAGGACACTGGCATTGCCGAAGGTCGAATTTTCGACCGCGCGCTGCTCGAAAAGGCCGAACAGGAACTGAAGCGCCAATACCTGACGCGTGGCAAATACGGCGTCAATATCACGACGACGGTAACGCCGCTCGAGCGCAACCGCGTCGGCATCAATTTCAATATCGAAGAAGGCGCCGCCGCCAAGATCCGGCAGATCAACTTCGTCGGTGCCAAGTCCTTCAGCGACAAGGAACTCCTCGCCCAGTTCGAGCTGGCGACGCCGGGCTGGTTGAGCTGGTACACCAAGAACGACCAGTATTCCCGCCAGAAGCTGTCGGCCGATCTGGAAAAGCTGAAATCGTTCTACATGAATCAGGGCTACCTGGAATTTTCCGTCGAGTCGACGCAGGTATCGATTTCGGCCGACAAGCAGGACGTCTTCATCACTGTCAATGTCAATGAAGGCGAGCGTTACCAGATTTCGTCGGTCAAGCTGGCCGGCTATTTCGATATTCCCGAAGAAGAGTTGCGCAAGCTGGTCACCGTCAAGGCGGGCGACGTCTTCTCGCGCGAGCGCCTGAACGACACCACCAAGGCGATCAGCGACCGGTTGGGCAAGGAAGGCTATGCCTTCGCCAACGTCAATGCCTCGCCGGAAATCGACAAGGAAAAGCGCAAGGTTGCCTTTACCATCTTCGTCGATCCCGGCAAGCGGGTTTATGTGCGGCGCATCAACGTGACCGGCAATACCAAGACCCGCGACGAAGTCATCCGTCGCGAAGTCCGCCAGATGGAAGGTGGCTGGTACGATGCCGATCGCGTTACCGCTTCCAAGCAGCGCGTCGACCGTCTCGGCTTCTTCAACGAAGTGACGGTGGAAACCCCGGCCGTGCCCGGTACCGCGGACCAGATCGACGTCAACCTGGGGGTCGTCGAAAAGCCGACCGGCAACCTGATGGTTGGCCTGGGTACGTCGAGCACCGACAAGATCATTCTTTCCGGTTCCATCTCGCAGAACAATTTCCTGGGTAGCGGCAACAATGTCGCCATCCAGGTCAATTCGGCCAAGACCTACCGGACTTACGCTTTTTCCTATACCAATCCGTATTTCACGCCCGACGGCATCAGCCAGGGCTTCGACGTTTATCACCGTACCGTCGATACCAGTTCGACGGCGGTTGCCGCCTACCGTTCGGCATCGACCGGGGCCGGTATCCGTTTCGGTTTCCCGATCGGCGAAAAGGAATCCCTGGGCGTCGGCATCGGCGTCGATTCGACGACGATCACCACCTTCGCCAACAGCCCGTCCTACTACACGAATTTTGTCAACGACTTCGGCAAGACCAATCTGTCGTTGCCGTTGAGCGTGAATTGGGCCAGCGACAGCAAGGACAGTTATTTCTTCCCGACCAAGGGTACATTCCAGAAAGCCGGCCTGGAGATTTCCGCACCGGTCGGCCTGAAGTACTACCGTCTTAGTTACCAGTTGCAGCATTACATCCCGCTGAACAGCAAGTTCACCCTCAAGCTGAATGGTGAAGCGGGCTATGCCAACGGTTACGGCAACATGGACTTGCCTTTCTTCAAGAATTTCTACGCCGGCGGCGTCGGCTCAGTCCGTGGTTACAAGGCTTCGTCGCTGGGTACCCCGATTCACGACTCGGTCAATAATACGGATTACCACCTCGGCGGCAACCGCAAGATACTCGGCAATGCCGAATTGCTGTGGGGCTTCCCCGGTGCCGAAAAGAGCTTCCGCATGGGCTGGTTTGTCGATGGCGGCTGGGTGTATGGTGTCGGTGAAAATCTGGATTTCGGGCAACTTCGCTATTCGACCGGCCTGACCGCATCCTGGCTTTCGCCCATGGGGCCGCTGACCTTCAGCCTCGGCCGGCCGCTTAACAAGAAGACAGGTGATCAGTCCGAACTCTTCCAGTTCCAGTTGGGCACCACATTTTGATTCAGGAGTATCAAGTTGAAAGTTAAGTCTCTCGTTCTCGCATCATTGATGTCTGCCCTGTTCGTGACGGGCGCCAGCGCGACCGAATTGAAGGTCGGCTATGTCAATACCCAGCGCATTTTCCGCGATGCTCCGGCGGCGCAGAAGGCGGCCAAGAAGCTGGAAGGCGAATTCGCCAAGCGCGACCAGGATCTGCAGCGCATGGCCAAGCAGTTGCAGGGCTTGCAGGAAAACCTCGAAAAGAATTCGGTGACCATGGCCGAGGCCGATCGGCGCAGCAAGGAAAAGGAATTTGGCGAACTGTCGCGCGAATTCCAGCGCAAGCAGCGCGAATTCCGCGAAGACCTGAACCTGCGCCAGAACGAGGAAAACGCCGCGGTGATCGAGAAGGCCAACAAGGCCATCAAGCAGATCGCCGAGTCCGACAAGTATGACCTGATCCTGCAGGATGTCGTCTGGGTCAGCCCGCGACTGGACATTACCGAACGCGTGATCAAGGCACTTGCTGAAGGCAAGTAATGCCGGTGGCCAGTAGCATTCCGCTGTCCCTGGCCGACATCGCCGCCCGCCTGGGCGGCGATGTTCTTGGTGATGCGCAAACGCAGGTCCGCCAAGTGGCGACGCTGGCCTCGGCCGGCGAGGGCGAAATCGCCTTCCTTGCCAATCCGAAATACCGCAGCCAGTTGCTGGCGACCGGTGCTTCGGCCGTCATCGTGCCACCTGACTTCGCCGACGTCACCGATCTGCCGCGTATCGTCACCCGCAATCCCTACGCCTATTACGCGCGCCTGGCGACTTTGCTCAATCCTGCTCGGGCCGCCGTTCCCGGCGTTCACGCCAGTGCGCTTTGCGCCTCGGCGGTGCCGGAGAGCGCCAGCATCGGCGCCAACGTCAGCATTGGCGAAGGTGTCTCGCTGGGCGAGGGTGTCGTCATTCACACCGGTTGTGTGATCGGCGATGGTGTCAGCATTGGCGCGAACAGCGTGCTTTACCCGAATGCGGTGGTTTATGCGGGCTGTGTGATCGGACGCAATGCCATCCTCCATGCCGGTGCCGTGATCGGTGCCGATGGCTTCGGCTTTGCCCCGGATCAGGGACAGTGGGTCAAGATCCCGCAAATCGGCCGGGTCGTGATCGGCGATGATGTGGAAATCGGGGCGACGACCACCATCGACCGTGGCGCACTGGAAGATACGGTGATCGGCGACGGCTGCAAGATCGACAATCATGTCCATATCGGCCACAACTGCCGGCTCGGCAGGAATTGTCTGGTCTGCGGCTGTGCGGGTATCGCCGGCAGCACGACGCTCGAGGACAACGTGATCATCGGCGGCGCCGGCATGATCGAAGGCCATATCACCATCGCTTCCGGCGTCGTCGTTTCCGGTGGTACGACGGTGACCAAGAGCATCAGGAAAGCCGGTCGTTACACCAGCATCTTTCCCCTGGAAGAGCATGGCAACTGGTTGCATAACGCGGCGCATGCAAAAAATCTGAGCAAACTGGCGGACCGCATCGCCGAGCTCGAAAGAAAACTTAAAAATACTAAGGTAGAGGGTTGATTCATGGATATTCAGGAAATTCTCGAGCATTTGCCGCATCGCTATCCCTTCCTGCTCGTTGATCGCGTGCTCGAACTGGAACCGAACAAATCGATCCACGCCTACAAGAACGTCACCATCAACGAACCGTTCTTCGTCGGCCATTTCCCGCATCATCCGGTGATGCCCGGCGTGCTGATCATGGAAGCGCTGGCCCAGGCGGCCGGCATCCTGTCCTTCAAGTCGATGGAAGAAAAGCCGTCGCCGGATACCGTTTTCTATTTCGCGGGCATTGACGAAGCACGTTTCAAGAAACCGGTGGTGCCTGGCGACCAGCTGCATCTGCATATCCAGCTCGAGCGCCAGATGCGCGGCGTCTGGAAATTCTTTGCCGAGGCTCGCGTCGACGGGCAACTGGCGGCTTCCGCCAAACTGATGTGCGCCAAGCGGGACCTTTGAGATGATTCACCCGACAGCCATTGTCGATCCGGGCGCCAAGATCGGCGCCAATGTCGAGATCGGCGCCTATTCCATCATCGGTCCGCATGTCGAGATCGGCGACAACACCGTGATCGGCCCGCATGTGGTGATCAAGGGGCATACCCGGATCGGCCGCGACAACCACATCTTCCAGTTCTGTTCGCTGGGCGAAGTGCCCCAGGACAAGAAATACGCCGGCGAGCCGACGCGTCTGGAAATCGGCGACCGCAACACGATCCGCGAATTCTGTACCTTCAATCTCGGCACCGTGCAGGACGTCGGCGTCACCCGCCTGGGCGATGACAATTGGATCATGGCCTACGTGCATATCGCGCACGACTGCCAGGTCGGCAACAAGACGACTTTTGCCAACAATTCCTCGCTGGCCGGCCATGTCGTGGTCGATGACTGGGCCATCCTCGGCGGTTTCACCGGCGTGCACCAGTTCTGTCGCATCGGCGCCCATGTGATGACCGCCGTCAGCACGGTGATCCTGCAGGATGTGCCGCCTTACCTGATGGCCGCCGGCAACACCGCGACGCCGTACGGCATCAATGTCGAGGGGCTGAAGCGCCGCGGTTTCACCGCCGAATCGATCACTTCGCTGAAACGCGCCTATCGCACGCTGTACAAGTCGGGCCTCCTGCTCGAGGAAGCCAAGGCCAAGCTGGCCGAAGATGCGAAGACGCAGCCCGATGTCCAGCGTTTCGTCGATTTCCTCGAGTTTTCCAAGCGCGGCATTATCCGCTGATGGTTAGCGTGGTACGGATTGCCATGGTGGCGGGCGAAGCCTCCGGGGATCTCCTCGCCAGTCACCTGATCGCCGCCCTCAAGGCCAGGTTGCCGGGTGCCGTGTTCTACGGCATCGGCGGGCCGAAAATGCAGGGGCAGGGCTTCGACGCCTGGTGGCCGATGGAGAAGCTCGCGGTGATGGGCTATGTCGACGCCCTGAAGCATTACCGCGAAATTGCTGGGATTCGCCGCCAGCTGAAAAAACGCCTGCTCGATCTGCGCCCGGACATCTTCATCGGCGTCGATGCGCCGGACTTCAACCTCGGCCTGGAAACCGACCTCAAGGCGGCCGGCATCCGGACCATCCACTACGTCAGTCCATCGATTTGGGCCTGGCGCGGTGGTCGCATCAAGAAGATCGGCCGCGCCGTCAACCGCGTGCTGGCGCTCTTCCCGATGGAACCGCCGCTTTACGAGAAGGAACGCATTCCCGTAACCTACGTCGGTCACCCGATGGCCGACCTGATTCCGCTTGAAACCGACAAGCTGGCGGTGCGGGAAAAACTCGCCTTGCCGACCGATGTGCCGATCATTGCCCTGTTGCCGGGCAGCCGCCAGGGCGAACTGGCGATGATGGCCGAGACTTTCGTCCGCACCGCCCAGCTGATCCGCGAGCAACATCTGCCCAACGCCTTGTTCGTGGTGCCGCTGACCACGCGTGAAACACGCCTCCAGTTCGAAATGGCGATCTACACGCAACAGGCGGGCGAGGTGCCGTTCCGCCTGCTGTTCGGCCATGCCCAGGACGCTCTCGGCGCCGCCGACGTTTCGCTGGTGGCAAGCGGCACGGCGACACTGGAAGCAGCGCTGATCAAGCGGCCGATGGTAATCACCTACAAGATCGCCAAACTTTCCTACTGGATCATGAAGCGCCTGGCCTACCAGGCTTTTGTCGGCCTGCCCAATATCCTGGCCGGTCGCTCCGTGGTGCCGGAAATCCTGCAGGACGAGGCGACGCCGGAGAACCTGGCCGAAGCCCTGGTCAAGCTCTACAACGACAAGGAAAACGCGGAGCTCGTGGCTGACATCTTTACCGGCCTGCACCTGCAACTGCGCCAGAATACCGCCGAGAAGGCCGCCAATGCGGTCATCGAATGCCTGAACTGATCATCCCGCCCGGCCTCGTCTGCGGCATCGACGAAGCCGGGCGCGGGCCGCTCGCCGGCACCGTGGTGGCGGCGGCGGTGATTCTCGATCCGGCGCGGCCGATTGCCGGCCTCAACGACTCCAAGAAACTTTCCGAAAAGAAGCGCGATGCGCTGGCCGTGCTGATCCGCGAGCGGGCGATCGCCTGGTGCGTGGCTTCGGCTTCGGTCGAGGAAATCGATCGCCTGAACATCCTGCACGCCACCATGCTCGCCATGCAGCGGGCGGTGGCCGGCCTAGCCGTGCGGCCGACGTCGGCCCTGGTCGATGGCAACCGCTGCCCGCAGCTCGACATGCCGAGCGAGGCGGTGATCCAGGGCGACGGCAAGATCGCCTCGATCGCTGCTGCGTCCATCCTCGCCAAGACGGTGCGCGATGCCGAAATGCTGGTTCTGCACGCCCAATACCCGCAATACGGCTTCGACCGCCACATGGGCTATCCGACTGCCGCGCACTTTGCCGCCCTCGAAGAACATGGTGCGTCACCGGTGCATCGGCGCAGTTTCGGCCCGGTGGCAAAACAGCTTTCGCTGCTATGAAGCTGATCCAGTCGCGCGACAATCCCTTCTTCAAGTCCATCAAGCGCCTGGCCGAATCCGGCCGCGAACGGCGCAAGACCGGCCGGACGCTGCTCGACGGCGTGCATCTGGTCGAGGCTTATGAAACCGCTTGCGGCCCGGTCGAAACCCTGGTCGTCGCCGAATCGGCGCAGGCCGGCGACGAGATTGCCGCCTATGTCGCAGGCCGTGAAGTCGTCGTGCTGGCCGATGCGCTGATGCGCGATCTCGGCCTGGTCGATACGCCGAGCGGCCTGCTGGCGGTTGCTGCGTTGCCGGCCCGCCGTGCCGCGCCCGATCTCGGTCAGGATGCCGTGCTCCTCGACGGCGTGCAGGACCCGGGCAATGTCGGCACCTTGTTGCGCACGGCGGCCGCGGCCGGGGTGAAGCAGGTGCTGCTGTCGGTGGGTTGTGCCGCTGCCTGGTCGCCCAAGGTGCTGCGCGCCGGGCAGGGCGCCCATTTCGTCCTGGCCATCCATGAAGAAGCCGATCTGGCTGCCTTTCTCGAAGACTACCGCGGCACCGCGGCGGTGACCTGCCTGGACGGCGCCACCTCGCTCTACGAAGCCCGCTGGACAGGCACGCTGGCCTGGATTTTCGGCTCGGAAGGGCTGGGCGTGCGGCGCGAACTGATCGCGGCTGCCCGTCTGAAAATCAAGATCCCGATGCCCGGCGCGGTGGAGTCGCTCAATGTCGGCGCCGCCGCAGCCATCTGCCTGTTCGAGATGGTGCGGCGCAGGATGGGGTAAGCCGTGCCCGGCGTGTCATGGCTCGCCGGTTTTTTCTGCCAATATTTGGAACGGGTATTCCCGGTCCGGGTCTAAAAGGCCGGTGGCGAGGCATGTAGGCAGGTATTTCGTCGACAGGGAAGGGAGCCAATGATGCAGACGCTGGACACATTTCCCCGCTGGCAAGCCAGTTATAGCGTCGGCAATGCCTTGCTCGACGAACAGCACAAGTGCCTTCTCGGTCTGTGCCGACAGTCCATGCTCTGCATGGCCGACGACAGTCGGCAGGGCACCGCCGCTTTTCATGACATTCTCAACGACTTGGCGAGTTACGTCGACCGGCACTTCCGGACCGAGGAAGCGCTGTTGCGTAGCTGCGGCTATCCGAAAATTGACGAGCATAGCGAGCAGCATGTCGAATATCAGGTAGCGCTGACCGATTTTCTGCTGTCGGCGACGCAGGGGGAGATCGATAAAGCCGGTCTCCACCATTACCTGTCGCACTGGTGGACCAATCACATCCTGGGCGCCGACCAGGCGTACGCAGCAATCCTGCAGGACGCGAGTCAGTGAGCAGGAGTGTGCCGGAACGGTTGCCGGTGCTCGCGTGGCGAAAGCGGCGCTAACTGATTTCCGGTTGTTGCGAGGCGATGGCCGGGTGTGGTGCCTGGTTGTCCGGCCCGGCCAATTGCTCTGCCAGTTGGCGCTTTTCGGCCGCGGTCATCTGTTTGACGCGATATTCGGCTTTCGACGCTGCCGAGCGGTCCGGATGGGGTTCGCAGGCCAATAGCCGGACCGGTGCGTGCGAGCGGGTATAGCGGGCGCCGGTACCCTTGCAGTGGGCGGCGTAGCGGGCCGCCAGATCGACGGTAATGCCGGTATAGATGCTGCCGTCGGCGCATTCGATCAGATAGAGAAACCAGGGTTTGGCCTTGTTCATTGGCGTTGCCCCGATGGCGACTTCATGATTTTCTGCTCTGGTGATGGCGGGGCAGCGAGCATAACAGATGGGACCGGGATCGACGAATTGCTCCCCCCGGGTATGGGAAGGCCGTTCAGGCGGCCGCCTCGGCGGCGTGCTGATCGGCCAGGGCGTTGCCGCGACAGCTCGAGTGCCCCTTGATCCAGCAAATCGCGACTCCGGTCAGCGCGGCGGCGATAGCATCCCGGGTCGGCAATGCGGCCAGCAACGGGTCCTGCGCCACGCCATGCATTTGTGCCCGCTGCAGCCGCAGGACTGCATCCTGGTTGTCCGAGAACAGGGCCAGCTGGCGGCCGGGGAAACGATGCCGGGCCTCGGCCAGGGCAAAGAGCGCGGCCTGCAGTTCGAGTTCGTTGCTGCCGTCCGGGGCGACGGTACGGGTTGTAACCCGCGGTGTGCCGTCCGGAGCGTCAAACAGGACGGCGGCCAATCCGCCATGACGTTTCAGGCTGGCATCGCTGAAGACCAGCACCTGCCCGGCAAAACGGGCAGCAAGGCGCTCGGGCAGCGGGCCGGCCGATGGGGGGACGATGGGGGCAATCTTCTTTTTGCGTCTTCTCGCCATGTCGGGTCAGGTGCAAGCTTTTGGCTCACCGATTGTACGGCGTGGCCCGGGCGACGGCCCGGCGTATCCGCGCAATGGTTTCCTCGAGCGGCGCCCGCGGCGATACTTCGAGCCCGAGGTCGCGGGCGATGGCATTGACGCGAGCCGGGTTGAGGGGAATGCCGCCGCGGTCGATCGCGGCGAGCAGTTTCCCGGCCCGGTCGATTTCGCTCAGTGGGGCTTTTCTGACGGAAAATTTCATCTTCAACCAGGCGAAAATACCCGTCGGCGACTGCGATCCCATACACTTCGTTTCTTTGGAAAAAGACAAGGATACCCCGATGGCTGCCGCGATGCGCCGTGCGCTGTGCAAACCGCTGCCTCCCGTATGGGTCGGGCGGATCGAGGCCCACCATGGGTGATGTGGTTTTTAGCCGGGCCTCGCTGGCCGACGCCGAATTGCCGCCCTATCCGGGAATCGGGCTGAACCGGATCACGCTGGTCAATAGCGCGGCGCTGGCCGAGGCGGCGCGGGCGGTGCTGATGACAGTCGATGCCGTCGGTTTCGACACCGAATCGAAGCCGACTTTCCAGAAGGGCGAAATCTCGACCGGGCCGCACCTGGTCCAATTGGCCACCGATCAGCGGACTTACCTTTTTCCGGTGGTGCGGGACGAGGTCTGGCCGGTACTGAAGGCAGTGCTCGAATCACCCGGACTGATCAAGGCCGGCTTCGGGCTCGGCAATGACCGCTCGGCGCTGAAGTCGCGCCTGGGCATCAGCTTGAACAATGTCCTCGATCTCGGCGAATTGCTGCGCGGGCCGGGGCATCGCGGTACCGTCGGGGCGAAGGTGGCGGTCGCCCATTACTTCGGGCAGAAACTCCAGAAATCCAAGAAAACCGGTACCAGCAACTGGGCGAATTTGCAGCTTACCGAGCGCCAGTTGTTGTATGCCGCCAACGATGCCCATGCCGCGCTGCAGATTTACCGCGTCTGGGCGCAGGACCGGGCTCCCCTCGGTTGAAATCCATTTGCCGATTCATTCAGAAAATATCAGATTCATGAACGATTCCCTACCCGTACTTTCACTGATCGAAACCCGAGTCCTCGGCACCCTGGTCGAGAAGCAGCGGACGGTGCCGGATACCTATCCGCTGTCGATCAATGCGCTGCTCGCCGGCTGCAACCAGAAAACCAGCCGGCACCCGGTGATCGAGGTCGGCGAGGCGGAAATCGCGCAAGCGGTCGATAGCCTGCGCGATCTTGGCCTGGTTGTCGAAATCAGCGGCAGCCGGGTCGCGCGTTTCGGTCACCAGCTGGAAAGCATCCTGGGCGTGCCCACCCAGTCGTCCGCCTTGCTCGCCGTGCTGATGCTGCGCGGCCCGCAGACGGCCGGTGAGTTGCGCCTGAACTGCGAGCGCCTGCACAAGTTTGCCGACATTTCGGCGGTCGAGGCTTTCCTGGCCGAACTGGCGGAACGCGCCGGCGCTCCGCTGGTCGTCGAATTGCCGCGCCTGCCGGGGTCGCGGGAAAGTCGCTGGATGCATCTGCTGAGCGGGCAGCCGGCCAGCGAGGTGCCCGCGGCAAGAAACGCCGGGCCGGCCAACGCGGAAATCGACCAGCTGCGCTCGCGGGTCGCCGCACTGGAAGCCGAAGTCGCCGAATTACGCAGCCTGTTCCGGCAGTGTTCACGCGGGGCATGTCGGCCGGCTTGAACCTTCTTCGTCGTTTCTATCCGCTCGCCGCCTTTCTCGGCGGTTTCATCTGGGATGCGCTGACCATTGGCCAGCGGGTCAGGGGGCTCGACCTCGGGCGCCTCGCCGGCTGTCTGCTCGGGGCCGGCCTGCTCGTCTTCTGGCTGGCTTCCCGGGAACGCCGGCAGGCGGTGGCGCCGGCGGCCAGTAGCGGTTGGCGCGGCCGCCTGGGCGACTTGCGCTGGCAGGCGCCTTACCTGTTGTTGCAGTTTTTTTTCGGCGCCATTTTCTCGGCGCTTTTCATCCTCTATTTCAAGAGTTCCGGCCATCTCGGCACCTGGCTGACCGCCACCGCACTCGGTCTGCTGCTCGTCGGCAACGAATTCGCCGGCCAGCGCTACAGCCGCCGCTTCACGCTGATCTGGGCGCTTTTCGCGCTCAACGCCATCCTGCTTTTCAATTTTGCACTGCCACATGCCGTCGGCAGCCTGCATCCGCTGTGGTTCTATGTTTCCACGGCGTCCGGCATCTTGCTGGCCCACGGCCTGTGGTGGCTGACGCCGGGGCGGCCGGGACGGATATTTCCGGCCTGGGCGGTCGCCGGTGCCTTGCTGCTTGCCTGGGCGTCCGACATGATCGCGCCGGTGCCGCTAGTCAAGCAGGACCTCGTCGTCGGCCATGCCTTTGTCCAGGAGCCAGGCCGCTATGCGTTGCAGGTGGAGCGGGCGCCGGCCTGGCAGTTCTGGCGGGAGCAGGCGGCCACCGTCCATGTCGCCGAGGGCGAACGGCTGTATGGCGTCTCGGCGGTGTTCGCACCGCTGGGCGTCACCGCCGCGCTCGAGCATCGCTGGGAAATTCGCGAAGCGGGCGGCTGGCGGGTAGCGGCGCGCAGCCATTTCCAGAGCACCGGCGGGCGGGAGCGCGGCTTTCGCGGCTATTCCTGGGTCCTTGGCCCGCCGCCGGGCGACTGGCGTTTCATTGTGGCGACGCAGGATGGCCGGACCATTGCCATCCTGCCGCTGACCGTTGTGCGGGGCACGCCAGCACCCGCCGACTATGTCCGGCAGGAGTTCTAGCCGGGGCTGGCAAATGGAGCACGACTGATGATCAAGGACCACGCCGAGCGCTCGTCCACCACCGAACGCGGCATCAATGTCGCGTTGATCTTTGCGCTGGCGGCCGAGCGGCTGACCGCTTTCTACGAACACGGCCAGTGGTTGACGGAAGCCCAGGGTGCGACGCTAGCTGCCGACTGGCTGAGCCGTTCGCAGCGGCGCCTGACGCTGACTGAGCGGCGGCAGCTGTCGGCCCTCAGCGATCGACTGGCGCGCCAGATCGCGGCAACGCTGTCGCGCGAAGCCGGGCTCTATACCGCCCACGAAATGATGGAATCGCTCGACCCCAACCATCATTCGGAGATTGCAGAGTCGCTGATGGCGGAGTGCGAACGCCTGCTCGATGGCGAAAGCCCGGGCTGATCGACACGCATCGAAGGGCGCAACAATCGTTTTGCGGCGCTGTCCAATCGCGTTCGTGCCGGCCCGCCGGTGCGCTGCCGGGCCGGCAAGGGGAAGGCTATCCGGGCTGGATGCTGTATAAGGTGAATCATTCGCTGATTGTTGGGAGTCGTTTGGTGTCGCTGTCGGTTTCGTCCCCTGTTTCTTTCTGCGCCACCGTGTCATGAAGGCATTGTCGTGATGAAATGTTCTCGCGTTCGCATCATCGGCGTCGCCAGCGGCATCGGGGCGCAGGATGCCGGTTGCGCCGACGGGCCGGTGGCCTATCATCATTCGCAGGCCTGGCACCAGATCGAGCATCATCCCTGTCTGGACTGGGGAAACACGCTGTACCCCCCGGCCGGCGACAGCCCGGCCCGGGCGGCGCGGATCGGCGATCTGTGCCGCGACCTGGCCGCCGAGGTGGAACTGGCGCTGACCGAGCATGCCTTTCCGCTGGTGATCGGCGGCGACCACTCGATTGCAGTCGGTACCTGGAGCGGCGTCGCGCGCTTTGCCGGGGAGCCGCCCGGCCTGTTGTGGATCGACGCCCACCTCGACAGCCATACGCCGGAAAGCAGTTATTCCGGGGCGATTCACGGCATGCCGCTGGCCTGCCTGCTCGGCCATGGCGACAAGCGCCTGCTCAACATCGGTCTGTCCGGGCCGCAGATCAGCGCCGCGCACAGCGTGGTGCTCGGGCCGCGCAGCTATGAGGCGGAAGAGGCAGATTTCCTCAAGGGCCAGGGTGTCCGCGTCATCGAAGACGAGGAAATCCGGAGCCGGGGTTTCGTCGATTGCCTGGACGAGGCACTGGCGATTGTCGCCGGTGGCAGCGCCGGTTTCGGCGTCACCCTCGATCTGGATGCCCTCGACCCGCAACTGGCACCCGGCGTCGGCAGCCCGGAGCCGGACGGCCTGGTCGTTGTCGATGTCGAGCAGGTGCTGCACCGCGTCGCCGTCCTGCCGGGGCTGCGGGCGCTGGAGATTGCGGAATACAATCCGGATCGGGATCATCATGGCATTACTGCCGCGCTGATTTCCCGCTTGATCGGCGAGATTCTGCCCGCCGTCACTGGCCGTACCGAGAAATAAACAATGAAGATCAATCCCTACAATATTCTTGGCATTTCCCGCGAGGCCGGGCCTGCCGAGTGGAAGCGCGCCTACCGCCGGCTCGCCATGCGCTGGCACCCGGATCGCAACGATCATCCCGAGGCCACCGAGCGCTTCAAGGAAATCCGCGCCGCCTATGACCAACTGGCGGCCAACGAATTCGACGAGGAGGTCATTACCGAGGAGCGGCCGGCGGCCGATCCGGCGACCGAGGAGAGCGTCGCCCGGGCCGCCGACATTCGCCTCAACCTCGAGATCAGCCTCGAACAGGCGGCGGGCGGCTGCCGCAGGAACTTGCGCTATGCCCGCGGCAAGCCCTGTCCGACCTGTGACGGCAGCGGCGAAGCGGGTATTTCGCGGACCAGTTTCTGCGCTGCCTGCCACGGCAGCGGCCGGGTGCGCAACGAGCAACGCAGCCTGGAGCCGTGCATGGCCTGCGGCGGCCGCGGCTTCTTCACCCGTCGCACCTGCCGCGACTGCGATGGCAGCGGCCGCGAAATGGCCGATGTCAGCCTGCAGATCACCGTGCCACCCGGCATGCTGCCGGGCGATGAACTGCGCCTGGTCGGCCAGGGCGAGCCGGGCAGCGAGGGGTTGCAGGCCGGCGATCTCTACCTGACCATCATCATTCGCTCGCATCCGCTTTACCAGCTGCGCGGCCGCGATCTGCATTTCAGCATGCCGGTCAGTGCGTTGGCGATGCTGGCCGGTGGCGACATCGCCTTGCCGTCGCTGAACGGCATCATCAGCCATCGCCTGGAAGGCGGTGCCATCGAAGCGCAGGAATTGCGGTTGGCCGGCAAGGGCTATCCAGGGCGTGATAACAGTCGGCCGGGCGATCTGGTGGTCGCCGTGCAGCCGGTCTATCCGCGCCGCCTCAATGCCCGCCAGCGGAAGCTGTTACTGCAGGCCGATGCCGCGCTATTCGAAACGGCGGCCGACTGTTTGCCGGAAATTGCCGCCTGGCGGGAGCAAAACGGTCTGGCCTGAGCCGCCTATTCCGGGCTAATCCGCGGTGCCGGTCGGCGGCTGCAGAATGCCCTGCTGACGCAGCCAGGCCTTGTAGCGCTTCATCACCGGCCGCGACAGCATGGTTTCGGCGAGCAGGCGTTTTTCGTAGATGAACATCGCCATGGCCTCATCCATCGCCCGCCGCGCATGCGCGATCAGGGCGTGGTATTCGGCGCCGAACAGGCGGCCGGGACGTTCCTTGGTGGCATCGTAGAGGATGGCGATCACGGTCTTGTCGTCCGCGTTCATGTTGCACTTGCCGTCGAGGATCTTCAGCATGACCGTGGTCGTGCAGTCGATCTGCTCGGGGTCGGCGAGGTGCTGCGCGGCCCAGCGGGCGACGCGGTCGTTTCGATTCATCGGGGATTGCCTTGTCGATTTGCCTACAAACGCTTGCTGCGTCGGGGTTTCGAGGCAATAAGGGTGCCAGACCCGGCCCTGGCCGGGGCGATCAGGCCATCGGTAGCGGCGTGAACTTGAAGCGTGGCGCGAGATCGGCCGCGGCAATTAGCTGCAGCGGCAACTTTCGCCAGAATATCGCGGTGCTGTCGTTTTGCATCAAGGCTATGAAAGCCGCTTCCGTGGCGGTTTGGCCATGGTCATCGCAACATTCGCCGAGAAATTGCGCCAGATCGCGGTCGTCGAGCAGGCCGATGCCGAGGTCGGTTTCGAGCAGAATGCTGCCACTGTCGTCGAGATACACGGCACGTACCGTCCCGGCCGGCTGACCGGTATGGCTGAGAAAGTTGTCGCCATCGCGACGGAAAATCCAGGGCGTGGCGGCGAGGCTGACAAAAACCCGCTGCGGCCCGTTCTGCACGAACCAGCAGCCCGATTCATCAACCCCGTACTGGCGGTTGATGAAGGCGATCAGGCCGTGGTGCGTGACGCGTTCTCCCTGCAATCGCCAGTCGCCCCGCCGGTCGAGCGACAACCAGTCGTAACAGGCGGGAACATCGGGCCACTTGGCGATGGCAGAGAGATCGACCGGCATCAGTCGTCGAAGGACGCCGACAATGGGCAGGCGCAGTTCAGGTTGCGGTCGCCAAACACATCATCGATGCGATTGACGCTCGGCCAGAACTTGTTGGCCGCCACCCAGGGCAGCGGGAAGACGGCCTGCTGACGCGAGTACGGATGCTGCCAGTCGGCATCGATGATGTCGGCCTGGGTGTGCGGCGCGTTTTTCAGCGGGTTGTTGTCGGCTGCCCAGACACCTTTTTCGACCTGGCGGATTTCCTCGCGAATGGCGACCATTGCCTCGACGAAACGGTCCAGTTCGGCCTGCGACTCGGATTCGGTCGGCTCGATCATGATCGTGCCGGCCACCGGGAAGGAGACTGTCGGGGCATGGAAACCGTAGTCCATCAGGCGCTTGGCGATATCGCTTTCGCTGATGCCGGTGGCGGCCTTGAGCGGACGGATGTCGATGATGCACTCGTGCGCCACGCGGCCGTTCTTGCCGGTGTACAGCACCGGATAGTGGTCGTTCAGCTTGTTGGCGACGTAGTTGGCATTGAGGATGGCGACTTGCGTTGCCTTCTTGACGCCGCTGCCGCCCAGCATGGCCAGGTACATCCACGAAATCGGCAGGATCGAGGCCGACCCGAAAGGGGCGGCGGAAACAGCGCCCTGGCCGGCATTGACGCGCTCGCTGCCGCCGGTGGCGGCGACTGCGTGGTCGGCCATGAAGGGCGCCAAATGGGCTTTCAGGCCGATCGGGCCCATGCCCGGTCCGCCGCCGCCATGCGGGATGGCGAAGGTCTTGTGCAGGTTCATGTGGCTGACGTCGGCGCCGATGAAGCCGGGTGACGTCAGGCCGACCTGGGCATTCAGGTTGGCGCCGTCCATGTACACCTGGCCGCCGTACTGATGCACGATGGCGCAGATGTCGCGAATGGCTTCCTCGAACACGCCGTGCGTCGAGGGGTAGGTGATCATCAGACAGGCGAGATCGGCGGCATGCGCTTCGGCCTTGGCCTTGAGGTCGGCGACATCGACGTTGCCATTGGCGTCGCAATCGACGACGACGACCTGCATGCCGGCCATCTGGGCGGTGGCCGGATTGGTGCCGTGGGCCGATTTCGGGATCAGGCAGACCTTGCGGTGGCTGTCGCCGCGGCTGGCGTGGTAGCGGGCAATCGCCACCAGGCCGGCGTATTCACCCTGGGCGCCGGAGTTGGGTTGCATGCAGATGGCGTCGAAACCGGTGACGGTCTTCAGCCATTCGGTCAGGCTGCCGATCATTTCGAGGTAGCCGGCCACCTGGTCGCGCGGCGCGAAGGGGTGCAGGTTGGCGAATTCCGGCCAGCTGACCGGGATCATCTCGCTGGTCGCATTCAGCTTCATGGTGCAGGAACCCAACGAAATCATCGAGTGGTCGAGCGCCAGATCTTTGTTCTGCAGCGACTTCAGGTAGCGCAGCATTTCGTGTTCGGTGTGATGGGTATTGAACACCGGGTGGCCGAGGATGGCGTCGCTGCGCCGCAGTTCGATCGGCAGCGCCGGGTTGGCAGCGGCGACCTGGGCATCGATGCTGGCCATGTCGAGCGTGATCTGGGTGATCAGGCGGAACAGGCTGGCGACGTCCTGGCGGGTCGTCGTTTCGTCGAAGGAAATGCCGAGCACGCCGGTGGCCGCGTGGCGCAGGTTGAAACCGGCGGCGGCCGCATCGCGGTAGATGGTTTCGGCGCGGGCGCCGAGTTCGATATGCAGGGTGTCGAAGAACTGCTTGGTCAGCACATTGATGCCGGCGCGCTTCAGGCCTTCCGCAAGGATCTCGGTCAGCCGGTGAATGCGGCTGGCGATGGTCTTCAGGCCTTGTGGGCCGTGATAGACGGCGTACATGCCGGCCATGTTGGCCAACAGCACCTGCGAGGTGCAGATATTGGAATTGGCCTTTTCGCGGCGGATGTGCTGCTCGCGGGTCTGCAGCGCCATGCGCAGTGCGGTGTTGCCGCGGGCATCTTTCGAGACGCCGATGATGCGGCCCGGCATCGAGCGGACGAAGGCTTCGCGGGTGGCGAAGAAGGCAGCGTGCGGACCGCCGAAGCCCATCGGGATGCCGAAACGCTGGCTGGAGCCGAGGGCGATGTCGGCGCCCATGGTACCGGGCGACTTCAACAGCACCAGGGCCATCAGGTCGCTGGCGACGGCGACGGTGGCGCCCTTGGCTTTCAGCGCGGCGATCGTGGCGGAAAGGTCGCGCACTTCGCCACGGTCGTTCGGGTACTGGAGCAGGGCGCCGAAGAATTCCTCGTTTTCGACGCTTTCCGCGTTGGCGACAACCAGTTCGTAACCGAAATAGCCGGCACGAGTCTTCACCACGTCGATGGTCTGCGGGAAGCAGGCGCTATCGACCAGGAAGCGGTTGGATTTGGATTTGGAGACACGACGCGCCATGGTCATCGCTTCGGCCGCCGCGGTCGCTTCGTCGAGCAGCGAGGCGTTGGCGATTTCCATCCCGGTCAGGTCGATGATGACCTGCTGGAAATTGAGCAGCGCTTCCAGGCGGCCTTGGGCGATTTCGGCCTGGTACGGCGTGTAGGCGGTATACCAGCCCGGATTTTCCAGCACATTGCGCAGGATGACCTTGGGCGTCAGGGTGTCGTAATAGCCCATGCCGATGCAGGACTTGGCGATCCGGTTCTTGCCGGCGATGGCCTTGAGATCGGCCAGCGCCTCATGCTCACGGCGCGGGGCCGGCAACGGCAGGTCGGCCGGCAGGCGGATGGCGGCCGGCACGGTCTGGTCGATCAGTTGTTCCAGGCTGGCGGCGCCGATGGCGGCCAGCATCGCGGTCGTTTCACTGGCGCAGGGGCCGATGTGACGGGCGATGAACTCGTCACTCTGCTCCAGCGCGGAAAGGGGAAGATTCAGCGGCATGGGCGGTCCTCTTAGTGCTCGTCGGCGGCAGCCTGGTAGGCGGCAGCGTCAAGCAGTTGGTCGAGGTCGGCGGCATTGGCCGGCTTCAGCTTGAACAGCCAGGCGGCGTAGGCATTCTGGTTGACCGATTCCGGCGCGTCGACGACGGCTTCGTTGACTTCGGTCACGGTGCCGGCCAGCGGCGCATAGACGTCGGCGGCAGCCTTGACCGATTCGACGACGGCGATTTCCTTTTCGGCGGCGAATTCGGCGCCGACTTCCGGCAGTTCGACGAAGACCAGATCGCCGAGGGCTTCCTGGGCATGGTCGGTGATGCCGACGGTGACGGTGCCGTCAGCGTTCTGCAGCACCCATTCGTGGGAAGCGGTGTACTTGAGATTGGCGGGAACGTTGGACATGGTTTTCTCCTGAATCGGTGGGAATTAGAGGACGGACTTGCCGTTGCGGGCAAAGACGGGTTTGACGACCTTGGCTTTCAACAACTTGCCGCGAATATCGACTTCGACTTCGTCGCCGAGTTGCACGCCGAGCGGCAGGCGGGCGAGGGCGATCGATTGCTGCAGCGTCGGCGAGAAACTACCTGAAGTAATTTCCCCATTTCCTTGTTTTGTAATGACTTGTTGATGTCCGCGCAGCACGCCCTTGTCGAGCAGCAGCAGGCCGAGGAATTGCTGTTTCTGGCCGTTGGCGAGCAGGGCGGCTTTGCCGACGAAATCGCGTTCGTCCTTGAGGGCGACGGTCCACGCCAGGCCGGCGTCGAGCGGCGAAACCGTCTCGTCCATGTCCTGGCCGTAGAGATTCATGCCGGCTTCCAGGCGCAGCGTATCGCGCGCGCCCAGGCCGCAGGGGGCGACGCCGGCAGCGTGCAGCTTGTTCCACATGGCTTCGGCTTCATTGGCCGGCAGCATGATCTCGAAACCGTCTTCACCGGTGTAGCCGGTGCTGGCGATAAAATACTGATCGACTTCCGCAGCGAAAAAGGCTTTCAGGCCTTCGGTCGCCGCCTTGGCCTGCGGCAGCACTTCCCAGACCTTGGCGCGGGCATTCGGGCCCTGCACGGCGATGATGCCGAGATTGTTTTCGCCGTCGCGGCGTTGGGTAATCGTCACGTCCAGCTTCCATTCGGCAGCCTTGGCCTGCATCCAGGCCAGATCCTTGGTCGCCGTGCCCGCATTGACGACGATGCGGAAGCGGGTGTCGGTCAGGAAATAGATGATCAGGTCGTCGATGACGCCGCCGGCTTCATTGAGCATCGCGGAATAGAGCGCTTTGCCGGAAACCTGCAGTTTGACGACATCGTTGGCGACCAGGCGGGACAGGAAAGGGCGGCAATCGGCGCCGACGACATCGACCGGGCACATGTGCGAAACGTCGAACATGCCGCAGTCGTTGCGCACTGCGTTGTGCTCCTCGATCTGCGAACCGTAATTGACCGGCATGTCCCAGCCGCCGAAATCGACCATCCGGGCATTCATCGCGCGGTGCGCGTTGTTGAGCACTGTTTTCTTCAGCATATCAATCCTTTACAGGCATTTTCTAATGCCAGTTCTAGAAACGGAAAAGGGGTGAAACGAAAGAACAATTCTTGCGTTTCACCCCTCTGTCCTCGATACCTGAGAGATTTGCCCCATCGGTGGGCGCTGTTGACGCCGCTCTCCAGAGTTGCGGGGCATTGCAGGCAATGCCTCGATTCCACGGTCCTTTTGCCTGAGCGTTTTCGGGTGAAATTGCGCCTTCGGCGGCAGACTTGATCTGCGCTCTCCCATGGAACGGGTGGCACTATAACGGGTCGTCCGGCGCGAGGCAACCTGCTGCAGTGCACCAGGCGTTCCGGGGAAACGGGGGGCTTCGTGATAAACTCCGCCTTTGCGTTGCATTTTTAGCCCGTGCCCCCTGCCAATTTCGACTTTCACTGCCATTCTTCCATTTCCGACGGCCTATTGCCGCCCGCGGAGGTGGCTCGGCGCGCTGCGGCGAACGGCGTCGATTGCTGGGCGCTGACCGATCACGACGACCTGGGCGGCCTGAACGAAGGACGGGCGGTCGCTGAAGAAGCCGGTATGGACTTCGTCAATGGCGTCGAAATTTCCATCGAATGGAAGGGCGTGCCCATCCATATCGTCGGCCTCGGTTTCGATGCGGCGCATCCGGCCCTGGTCGGCGGCCTGGACGGCTTGCGTCTGGGGCGCGTCGAACGCGCCCGGCGCATGGGGGATGCCCTGGCGGCGATCGGCATTCCCGGCGTCTTCGACGGTGCCATGCGCTTTGCGACCAATCCCAGTCTGATTTCGCGTGCCCATTTCGCCCGCTACCTGGTGTCGATCGGCATTGCCCGCGATGTGCCGACCGTTTTTCAGCATTACTTGACCCCCGGCAAACCGGGTTATGTCGATCACCGCTGGGTGACGCTGGCCGATGCCCTCGGCTGGATTGAGGCGGCCGGCGGCGTTGCGGTCGTGGCCCACCCCGGCCGCTACAAGGCGCTGTCGAATGCCGAACTGCGGCGCTTTTTCGGCGATTTCAAGGATCTCGGCGGGCGCGGCATCGAGGTCGTCTGCGGCAGCCATTCGCCCGATCATGTGCTGCATTTCGCCCGCCTGGCACGGCATTTCGCTTTTCATGCTTCGCGCGGTTCGGATTTTCACGGCCCGGAAGAAAGTTACGTCGATCTCGGTCGGCTCCCTCCTTTGCCGGAAGACCTGAAACCGGTCTGGCGTCTGATTGCTTAAACCATGGCCCGTGTCGTCAACATTCATCCCGAAACTCCGCAGCCGCGCCTGCTCGCCCAAGCGGCGGAATTCATCCGCAATGGCGCACTGGTCGCCTTGCCCACCGATTCCTGCTACGCCCTGGGTTGTCATCTCGGCGACAAGGAGGCGATGGATCGCATCCGCCAGATCCGCCAGATCGACGACCGCCATCACCTGACACTGATGGTGCGCGACCTTTCCGAGATCGCCACCTACGCCCGCGTCGACAATGCGCAGTACCGGCTGCTCAAGGCGGCGACGCCGGGCAGTTACACTTTCATCCTCGAAGGCAGCAAGGAATTGCCGCGCCGGGTGCTGCACCCGAAGCGCAAGACCATCGGCCTGCGCGTGCCGGATCATCCGGTGGCGCTGGCGCTGCTCGAGGAGCTGAACGAGCCGCTGCTGACGACGACGCTGCAATTGCCGGGCGACGAACTGCCGCTGACCGAAGGTTGGGAAATCCAGGATCGCCTGGAAGATCAACTTGAGTTGATCCTCGATGCCGGTTCCTGCGGCACCGAACCAACAACGGTGATCGACCTGACGACGTCCTCGCCGGAGCTGATCCGCGCCGGGCGCGGTTCGTTGACGCTGTTCGGGCTGGACTGAGCAGCGATGATCGAGAGCTTGATCCAGACCATTGCCGTTTCGGCGCTGCCGGTGATTTTCGCCATCACGCTGCACGAGGCCGCCCACGGTTACGTGGCGCGCCATTTCGGCGACCCGACCGCCTGGCTGGCCGGGCGTATCACGCTCAATCCGCTGCGCCATATCGACCTGATGGGCACCATCGTCATTCCGGTCGCCATTCTGCTCTTTTCCGCCGGCTCCTTCATGTTCGGCTACGCCAAGCCGGTACCCGTCGATTTCAGCCGCCTGCGCCATCCCAAGCGGGATATGTTCTGGGTGGCCATCGCCGGGCCGGCCGCCAACCTGGTCATGGCCCTGGGCTGGGCGTTCCTGCTGAAGCTGGCCTGGGAAATGCCGATCAACGCCTACACCGTGCCGCTTTCCGAAATGAGCAAGGTCGGCATCATTGTCAATTGTGTGCTGATGGTGCTCAACCTGTTGCCCTTGCCGCCGCTCGATGGCGGACGGATTGCCGTCAGCCTGCTGCCGCACCGCCTGTCGTGGAAATTCGCCCAGCTCGAACGCTGGGGTTTCCCGATTTTGCTGCTTCTCCTCTTCACCGGTATCCTCGGCGAAATCATGAACCCGCTGGTCGTCTTCGCGGCGCGGGCCATCGAATCCATTTTTGGACTTTACTGATCGACTATGTACGCAGAACGTGTTCTTTCCGGCATGCGCCCGACCGGCGCCCTCCATCTCGGCCACTACCACGGGGTTCTCAAGAACTGGGTCAAGCTGCAGCATGAATATCCCTGCCTCTTCTTCGTCGCCGACTGGCACGCGCTGACCACCCATTACGACAACCCGCAAGGCATCGAACAGGCGACCTGGGACATGGTCATCGACTGGCTGGCAGCCGGCGTCGATCCCAATCAGGCGACGCTGTTCATTCAGTCGAAAGTGCCGGAGCACGCCGAATTGCATCTGCTGATGTCGATGATGACGCCGCTCGGCTGGCTGGAGCGGGTGCCGACCTACAAGGACCAGCAGGAAAAGCTGGCCGGCAAGGACCTGACGACCTACGGTTTTCTCGGCTACCCGCTGCTGATGAGCGCCGACATCCTGATCTACCGCGCCGACAAGGTGCCGGTTGGCGAGGACCAGATTCCGCACGTTGAATTTACCCGTGAACTGGCCCGTCGCTTCAACCACATGTATGGCCGCGAACCCGGTTTCGAGGACAAGGCGCGCGAAGCCGTCAAGAAATTGGGCAGCAAGAAGGCGCGCCTCTACGAGGAGTTGAGGGTGCGTTTCCAGCAGAATGGCGACAAGGAAGCCGTTGAGCAGGCCAAGGCCATGCTCAACGAAATCCAGCACCTGTCAGCCATCGACCGCGAGCGCCTGTTCGGTTTCCTCGAAGGCACCGGCAAGATGATCCTTGTCGAGCCGGGCTACCTGCTGACGCCGGAATCGAAGATGCCGGGCCTTGATGGCCAGAAGATGTCGAAGTCCTACAACAACACTATCACCTTGCGCGAATCCGAGGAAACGGTGGCCAAGAAGGTCAAGAGCATGCCGACCGATCCGGCCCGCGTCCGCCGCCACGATCCGGGCGAGCCGACCAAGTGCCCGGTCTGGCAACTGCACCAGGTGTACTCCAACGACGGCTGCAAGGAATGGGTGCAACAGGGTTGCCGCACGGCCGGCATCGGCTGCATCGAATGCAAGCAGCCGGTGATCGACGGCATCCTGCGCGAACAGGCGCCGATGCGCGAGCGGGCGCAGGTCTACCTTGACGATTCGACGCTGGTCAAGAACATCATCGCCGACGGTTGCGAGAAGGCGCGCGAACTGGCCCGCGAAACCATGCGCGACGTGCGCGAGTCGATGGGGCTGGAATACCACTGATGTTCGGTTATTCCTGGGAGGATTTGCTCTGGATCGGCATCGGCTTCGGTGGCCAGGCGCTGTTCATGATGCGTTTCGTGATCCAGTGGTGGAGCAGCGAGAAGGCCAAGCGGGTGGTGATTCCCGTCGCTTTCTGGTATTTCAGCCTGGGCGGCAGCTTGGTGCTGGTCATCTATGCCATCCACCGCCGGGATCCGGTATTCATTTTCGGTCAGGCGCTGCCGCTGCTGATTTACGTGCGCAATCTGCATCTGCATTACAAGAGTACGGGTCGGGAAGCGGCCTCCTGAGATGAGTGCCACACTGGACGTCATGCTGGATCCCGCCGCGGCGCAGGCGGCGCTGTTCGCGCCGGTCGCCCGGATTTACGGCGAGCCGCTCGAGCATCTGCCGCAGGATCTCTACATTCCCCCCGACGCGCTGGCTGTCATGCTCGACGCCTTCGAGGGGCCGCTCGATCTGTTGCTCTACCTGATCCGCAAGGCCAACGTCGATATCCTCGATATCCCGATGGCGCCGCTGACCCGGCAGTACCTCGACTATATCGACAGCATGCACGCCACCAACCTCGAGTTGGCGGCCGACTACCTGGTGATGGCCGCGATGCTGATCGAAATCAAGTCGCGCATGCTGCTGCCGCGTCACAAGGTAGGCGAGGGCGACGACGCGGAAGATCCGCGGGCCGAGTTGGTGCGCCGGCTGATGGAATACGAGCAGATGAAGATCGCCGGCCATCGGCTCAACGAGCTGCCGCAGGCCGAGCGCGAGTTCTTCTGGGTCGAAACGTTGGTCGAGAAGTCCTTGTACGTCCGGCTGCCCGAAGTCTCGGTCGATGACCTGAAGGAGGCATGGCTGGCGGTGGTCCGGCAAGCCAGCCTGAACAAGCACCACAAGATCGGGCGCGAGGAGTTGTCGGTGCGCGAGCATATGGGCATCATCCTGCGTCTTTTGCAGGAACGCGGCGGCTTCGTGCAGTTCGAGACGATGTTCGATCCGGCGATGGGCGCGCCCGGACTGGTGGTGCATTTCCTGGCCATGCTCGAGCTGGCCCGGGAAAAGCTGGTCGAATTTACCCAAACCGAGGCCTTTGCGCCGATTTACGTGAGAGTGCACCAAGGTGGAAGCGAGCCAGGTCAAGAAAGTGCTTGAGGCGGCGCTGCTCGCGGCCCGCGAGCCGATGACGCCGCTCGAACTGAAAAAGATGTTCGACGATGAATTGTCGACGGACATGCTGCGCAAGCTGCTCGACGAGCTGCGCGAGGATTGGAGCGAGCGTCCGGCCGAACTGATCCAGCTCGCTTCCGGCTGGCGTTTCCGGACGCGCGCCGAATACCTGCCTTACCTCGAACGGCTGAATCCGGAAAAACCGCCGCGCTATTCGCGGGCGATGCTGGAAACCTTGGCCATCATCGCCTATCGCCAGCCGGTGACGCGTGGCGATATCGAGGAAATCCGCGGCGTTGCGGTCAACGCCAATGTTATTAAAACGCTAGAAGAACGCGGCTGGATCGACGTCGTCGGCCATCGCGAAACGCCGGGCCGACCAGCCCTGTTTGCCACCACGAAAAATTTTCTTGATGATCTGGGCCTGCGCAGCGTCAGCGAACTGCCGCCGCTTGAACAAGTCAGCCAGACCCTGGAGCTGAACCATGACAACTAAACGAACCCCTCTTCGCCCGCCGCTGAAAAAAGACGCCGGCGGCTCTGAAAAACGCACGGAAAAAGGTGGCGAGCGCCCGCGCTTCAAGATGGGTGGAGCACGCGGCGCGGCTGCTGATACCCGGCGCCAGGCGGTATTGCCGCGGGAGACCGACGAAGCGCCGGTCGCCGAGGTCGTCGAAAAACCGAAGCGCCAGCGCCTGGGGCCGCAGTCGGGGCGTGCCAATCGCGGCACGGTGGGACGCAACGGCAAGCCGCTGCTTGAATCCAAGCCCGAGCGCCTGCAGAAAGTGCTGGCCCAGGCCGGTATCGGTTCGCGCCGCGAAATGGAAGAATGGATCGCTGCCGGCCGGATCACGGTAAACGGTGTTCTGGCTCACCTGGGCCAGAGCGTGGTGCCGACCGACAAGGTCAAGATCGGCGGTCGTTTGGTCAATATCCGCTTCACCACCACCCGGACGCCGCGCGTCGTGATGTACCACAAGCCGGAAGGCGAAATCGTCTCACGCGATGACCCGGATGGCCGTCCTTCGGTTTTCGCGGCCTTGCCGCGGATTCGCGGTGGCCGCTGGATCGCCATCGGTCGCCTCGACTTCAATACCTCAGGCCTGTTGCTGTTTACGACCTCGGGCGAGCTGGCCAACAAGATGATGCATCCGAGTTCCGAGCTGGTGCGCGAGTACGCCGTGCGGGTTCTCGGCGAACTGACGCTGGAGGCGCAGAAGCAGTTGCTCGACGGCATCGAGCTGGAAGACGGGCCGGCCAATTTCGCCAGCCTGACCGATGGCGGCGGTGAGGGCGCCAATCACTGGTACCGCGTTTCCATTTTCGAAGGCCGCAACCGCGAAGTGCGCCGCATGTTCGAAGCGGTCGGCTGCACAGTCAGTCGCCTGATCCGTGTTCGCTACGGCCCGTTCA
Source organism: Bacteroidota bacterium (assembly GCA_050259955.1). Classification (GTDB taxonomy): domain Bacteria; phylum Pseudomonadota; class Gammaproteobacteria; order Burkholderiales; family Rhodocyclaceae; genus Azonexus. The sequence goes on along the minus strand of JBLNBM010000022.1, from coordinate 72,617 downwards.
GCCTGCCGCCGCAATTGAAACGCGGCTGGGTGCGCGAGTTGGCCGAAGGCGACGTCAAGGCTTTGCTGCGCGAACTGGAAAAATCGATCAATCCGGCCCCAATGCACCATGAGAGCGCATAAAGGCCGCTAGAGCGATTTACCGGGGGGAATAAATCCGTTATAATTCACGGGTTTGTTCCTCCCGCTGTTTTCGGCGGGCATCTTTTTTTGTAAGGTGGGCGTTTCGCCCATTTTTTATTTGTGGCCATGGATTTAAATACGCTGCTTGAAACGACCGTAGTTGGTCTGGGTTATGAACTCGTCGATGTCGAGATGTCGCCGCGCGGCCGTACCATCCGCGTCTTCATCGATACGCCGGGCAAGCCGAGCGGAGTCGATGTCGAAGACTGCGCCAAGGTGTCCAACCAGTTGTCGCGCCTGTTCGAGGTCGAGAACATCGATTACGACCGGCTGGAAATCTCCTCGCCCGGTCTCGACCGGGTCGTCAAGAAGGCAGAAGATTTCGAACGATTCGCCGGGCAGGATATCCAGATAAAAATTCGTATCCCGCAAGGCGGCCGCCGTAATTTCCAGGGCGAGCTGCTGGGCTGCAAGGACGGCAAGGTTGGCTTGCGCCTCGAAAAAGAAGATGTGGAACTGGAATTCACCAATATCGAGAAGGCACGGCTGGTGCCTCGTTTCGACTGAAGGACTAGGAGGTTTTAGCCCATGAGCCGTGAAATTTTGCTGCTGGTTGATGCATTGGCCCGCGAGAAGAACGTCGCCAAGGAAATCGTTTTCGGTGCCCTTGAACTGGCGCTTGCATCCGCGACCAAGAAACGCATCCATGACGAGGCCGATGTCCGTGTCTCGATCGACCGTAATACCGGTGCTTACGACTCCTTCCGTCGCTGGCAGGTCGTGCCGGACAACGAGTACGTCAACGAGTATCTGGAAAAGCCGCTTTCCGAAGCGCAAAAGGAAGATCCGGAAATCGAGGTTGGTGACACTCTCGAAGAAGGCCTCGAGCCCATCGACTTCGGTCGCATCGGTGCCCAGGCGGCCAAGCAGGTTATTCTGCAGAAAATCCGCGACGCCGAGCGCGAACAGATCCTGACCGACTTCCTGGATCGCAAGGAACATGTCGTTTCCGGCACCATCAAGCGCATGGAACGCGGCAACGCCATCATCGAAGCCGGCAAAATCGAGGCCCTGCTGCCGCGCGATCAGATGATCCCCAAGGAAAACCTGCGCATCGGCGACCGCGTCCGCGCCTACCTGCTGCGCATCGACCGCAACGCCCGCGGTCCGCAGATCATCCTGTCGCGCACCGCCCCGGAATTTGTCATCAAGCTGTTCGACATGGAAGTGCCGGAAATCGCCGATGGCCTGATGGAATTGAAGGCCTGTGCCCGCGACCCCGGTCTGCGCGCCAAGATTGCCGTCAAGTCCAATGACCCGCGGGTCGATCCGATCGGTACCTGCGTCGGTTTGCGCGGTTCCCGCGTTACCGCCGTGCGCAACGAAATCGGCGGCGAGAATATCGATATCGTGCTGTGGTCGGCTGATCCGGCCCAGTTCGTGATCGGTGCGCTGTCGCCGGCCGAAGTGTCCTCCATCGTCGTCGATGAGGAAAAGCATGTCATGGATGTCGTGGTCGACGAAGACAACCTGGCAATCGCCATCGGTCGCAGCGGCCAGAACGTGCGCCTGGCCTCCGAACTGACCGGCTGGACCATCAACCTGATGACCCAGGACGAATCGGCCAAGCGTTCCGAGGCCGAATATGCGGTCACCCGCGTCACCTTCATGGAAAAGCTGGATATCGACGAGGAACTCGCCGACCTGCTGATCGAGGAAGGTTTCTCGACCCTGGAAGAAGTGGCTTACGTGCCGCTGGCCGAAATGCTCGAAATCGAAGGCCTCGACGAAGATATCGTTAACGAGTTGCGCAACCGCGCTCGCAACGTGCTGCTGACCGAAGCCATCGCGACCGAGGAACAACTGGAAAATGTGGCCGACGACCTGATCGGTCTGGAAGGCATGAGCAAGGAACTGGCAGCAAAACTGGCCGGTCACAACGTCAAGACGCGGGATGACCTCGCCGAACTGGCGGTTGATGAATTGACCGAAATGACCGGCATCGACGATGAGCGTGCCAAAGAACTAATTCTGAAGGCGCGTGCTCACTGGTTTGAGTGAGCGGGAGGTAGTAAATATGTCCGCAACAACTGTTTCACAATTTGCCGTTGAACTGAAAATGCCGGTCGCGGCCCTGCTTGAGCAACTAGCCAAGGCCGGTGTCGCGACCCAGGACAGCAACGGTGCCCTGAACGACCAGGATAAGGCCAGGTTGCTCGATTACCTGCGCCGTGCGCATGGCGACGATTCCAAGACCAAGATTACCCTGACCCGCAAGCAGACGTCCGAGATCAAGGCGACCGATGCCAATGGCCGGGCGCGCACCGTCCAGGTCGAAGTTCGCAAGAAGCGCGTGCTGGTCAAGCGCGAACTGGGCGATCATGCCCCGGAGGCCGTTCTCGAAGAATTGGAACTGCCGGCTGAACTCCCTGAAATCGAAGAAATTCCGGCGCCCGAGCCGATTCCCGAGCCGGTCGTCGAAGTGATCCCGGAACCCGAGCCGGAACCGGAGCCGGAGCCGCAGGTGATTGAAGAACCTGTGGTGGTCGCCGAAGCCGCTGCCGAACAGCCCCCGGTGGCCAAGCCCGCTGCGCCGCTGAGCCGCGCCGCCATCATCGGCGAAAGCGAACTGAAGGCACGTGAAGAACAGACGCGCCGCCAGAATCAGTTGCGTGAAATCCAGGAGCGCGAGCTGAAGCAGAAGCAGGCGCGTGAAATCGAACTGTCGCGCATGCGTCAGCAAGCCGAAGCCGCCGCCGTTGCCGCCAAGGCTGCCGAAGCCGCCCGTCAGCAGGCTGCCGCCGTCGCCAAGACGCAGGAAGCACCGACCGACAAGGGTACGCTGCACAAGAAGCCGGATGCGCCGGGCAAGGATGCCAAGAAGGGCGGCAATGGCCGCGCCGACGAGGGCAAGAAGAAGCCGGGCATCAAGACGCGTTCGGCCGATACCGGCAGTTCGTGGAAGAGCGGACGCGGCGGTCACAAGAAGCACGGCCATGCCGCCGATGACGGTCAGGGCAGCTTCCAGGCGCCGACCGAGCAGGTGGTGCGCGAAGTGCATATTCCCGAAACCATTTCGGTTTCCGACCTGGCCCACAAGATGGCGGTCAAGGCCATCGAAGTCATCAAGGTGATGATGAAGATGGGTTCCATGGTCACCATCAACCAGGTGCTGGACCAGGAAACGGCGATGATCGTCGTCGAGGAAATGGGCCACAAGGCGCTGGCCGCCAAGCTGGACGATCCCGATGCCTTCCTCGAGGAGTCCCCCGAGCACAAGGATGTGCCGCTGGAGCCGCGCGCCCCGGTGGTCACCGTCATGGGTCACGTCGACCACGGCAAGACTTCGCTGCTCGACTACATCCGCCGTGCCAAGGTTGCTTCCGGCGAAGCCGGCGGCATCACCCAGCACATCGGTGCCTACCACGTTGAAACCGAACGCGGCATGGTCACCTTCCTCGATACCCCGGGTCACGAAGCGTTTACCGCGATGCGGGCACGCGGCGCCCGGGCCACGGATATCGTTATCCTGGTGGTGGCGGCCGACGACGGCGTCATGCCGCAAACCAAGGAAGCCATCCACCATGCCAAGGCGGCCGGCGTGCCGCTAGTCGTGGCGATCAACAAGATGGACAAGCCGGATGCCAATCCGGACCGCGTCAAGCAGGAACTGGTCGCCGAAGGCGTCATTCCCGAAGAATACGGCGGTGATTCGCCTTTCGTGCCGGTTTCGGCCAAGAAGGGCACCGGCATCGACGAACTGCTCGAGCAGGTGCTGCTGCAGGCCGAAGTTCTCGAACTGAAGGCGCAGAAGGATGCGCCGGCCAAGGGCCTGATCATCGAAGCCCGCCTCGACAAGGGTCGCGGTGCCGTCGCCACCATGCTGGTGCTGTCCGGCACCTTGAAGCGCGGCGATGTCGTGCTGGCCGGCCAGGTTTCCGGCCGCGTGCGCGCCATGCTCGACGAAAACGGCAAGCCGATCGCCGAAGCGGGCCCCTCGATCCCGGTCGAAATCCTCGGTCTGTCGGACGTGCCGGCCGCCGGCGAAGAAGCCATCGTGCTGACCGACGAAAAGAAGGCCCGCGAAATCGCCTTGTTCCGTCAGGGCAAGTTCCGCGATGTGAAGCTGGCCAAGCAGCAGGCCGCCAAGCTCGAAAACATGTTCGAGCAGATGAAGGAAGGCGAGGTCAAGACCCTGGCACTGATCGTCAAGGCGGATGTGCAAGGTTCCCAGGAGGCGCTGGTGCAAACGCTGGCCAAATTGGCCAACGAGGAAGTCCGCGTCCAGATCATCCACGGCGCGGTCGGTGCCATCAGCGAGTCCGACGTCAATCTGGCGCAGGCTTCCGGTGCCGTCATCATCGGCTTCAACACCCGCGCCGATGTCGGTGCCCGCAAGCTGGCCGAAACCTTCGGTGTCGATATCCGTTACTACAACGTGATTTACGACGCGGTCGATGAAGTCAAGGCTGCCTTGTCCGGCATGCTGTCTCCGGAGAAGCGCGAGCAGATTATCGGTATGGTCGAAATTCGTCAGGTCATCACCGTTTCGAAGGTGGGTAATATTGCCGGCTGTTATGTCCAGGAAGGCGTCATCAAGCGCAATTCCCGTGTCCGCCTGCTGCGCAACAATGTCGTGCAGTGGGACGGCGAACTTGAATCGCTCAAGCGCTTCAAGGATGACGTAAAGGAAGTGCGCAGCAATTTCGAATGCGGTCTGTCGCTCCGGAATAACAACGATATCCAGGAAGGCGATCACCTCGAAGTGTACGAAATCCAGGAAGTGGCGCGCTCGCTGTAATGAAGAAAAAAGCTTTTCAGCGTAGTGACCGGGTCGCGGAGCAGGTGCGCCGCGACCTCGCCGATCTCGTCCGCACCGAGTTGAAAGATCCGCGCGTCGGCATGATCAGCCTGACGGCGGTCGAATTGACGCCGGATTATGCCCACGCCAAGGTCTTCTTCACGACCCTGGACAGCGATCATCTGGATGCGATCGAGGCTGGCCTGAAGCGGGCCGCGGGTTTTCTGCGGCGCGAACTGGGCCGTCGCATCCATATCCATACCTTGCCGGAACTGCATTTCGTTTACGACAATTCGCTCGAGCGTGGTGCCAGCATGTCCCTGTTGATCGACCAGGCGGCGGCGCTCAGCGACCAGACGCCGGAAGACTGACGCATGCGTGTCAAGAAGACCTGGCAACGGGTCGATGGCGTTCTATTGCTCGACAAACCGCTCGGCCTGACTTCGAACGACGCGCTGCAAAAGGCGCGTCGCCTGTTTTCAGCGGCCAAGGGCGGCCATACCGGCACCCTCGATCCTCTGGCCACCGGCCTGTTGCCCCTCTGTTTCGGCGAAGCGACCAAGTTCTCGGCCGATTTGCTCGATGCCGACAAGACCTACGAGGCGGTCCTTAAGCTGGGAGTCACCACCGATTCCGGCGATGTCGACGGCAAGGTGATTGCGACGGCGCCGGTCGATGTCACCGAAAGCGACATTGCGCGCGTCCTGCCGCAATTTACCGGCGATCTGCAGCAGGTCCCGCCTATGCATTCGGCACTCAAGCGCGATGGGCGGCCGCTCTACGAACTGGCGCGCCAAGGCATCGAGGTCGAACGAGCGCCGCGCGCCGTCACTATTTACCGCCTGGAATGCCTGGCTTTTGCCGGCGACTCCCTGGTCTTGCGCGTCGCTTGCAGCAAAGGCACCTACATCCGCGTGCTGGCCGCCGATATTGGCCAGGCACTGGGTTGCGGCGCTCATTTGAGTGCCTTGCGGCGGACCGTGGTCGGTGATCTCGATCTGGCCAACGCCGTTACCCTCGCCGAACTGGAAGGGTTGGACGAAGCGGGCCGAGCAGGGCGCCTGCAACCGGTCGATGCGCTGGTCCACACCTTGCCGGTCGTGTCGGTCGAAGGCGAAGCCGAACAGCGTTTCCGGCATGGCAATCCGGTTGATCTGCCGGTCGGCCTGGCCGGCAAAATTCGCGTTTATGCCGGCGGCCAGCTGATCGGTGTCGGCGAACCTGGCCCGGATGGCCGTCTGTGGCCAAAACGCCTGGTGCAATTGGCCCTTTAAGCTGATATACTGCTGCGCTTTCCGTCGCCAACGGAAATGTCTTATTTAACTGGCGCTGGCTCTATCAAACCGGGGCGGCGTCGTAACCATGAAAGAGAGTTTGAAATGGCATTTACTGCTGAAATCAAGGCTGGCATCGTCGCCGAATACCAACGCGCCCAAGGCGACACCGGTTCCCCGGAAGTCCAGATCGCGCTGCTGACCGCCCGCATCAACGACCTGACCCCGCACTTCAAGGAACACACCAAGGATCACCACTCCCGTCGTGGTCTGCTGCGCCTGGTTTCCCAGCGTCGCAAGCTGCTTGACTACCTGAAGGGCAAGAACGTTGATTCTTACCGCACCCTGATTACCCGCCTTGGTCTGCGCAAGTAAGCTGCACCAAAGCCAAGAAAAAGCGGCCCGGAAGTCTCCCGGCCGCTTTTTTGCTTTTTTCGAACTCGAGATTTTGTTGTCGTAAGTTGTTGTTATTGTTGTCTATTGTGATGAGAGTGAAAGGAAAATATGTTTAATGTCGTGAAAAAGACCTTCGCCTATGGTGAGCATCAAGTCACCATCGAGACCGGCGAAATCGCCCGCCAGGCTGGCGGTGCAGTCCTCGTTTCCATGGAAGAAACCGTTGTTCTGGTCACCGTCGTAGCCGCCAAGAACGCCAAGCCGGGCCAGGATTTCTTCCCGCTGACCGTTGATTACCAGGAAAAAGTTTATGCTGCCGGCCGTATCCCCGGTGGCTTCTTCAAGCGTGAAGGCCGTCCTTCCGAAAAGGAAACGCTGACCTGCCGCCTGATCGATCGCCCGATCCGCCCGCTGTTCCCGGACGGTTTCTACAATGAAGTCCAGGTCATCGCCACCGTGATGTCGCTGAATCCGGAAGTCGATTCCGACATTCCGGCCCTGATCGGCGCCTCTGCTGCCCTGGCCATCTCCGGCGTGCCGTTCAACGGCCCGATCGGTGCTGCCCGCGTCGGTTACATCGACGGCCAGTACGTGCTGTGCCCGACCCTGAGCCAGCTGAAGACCAGCCAGCTCGACCTCGTCGTCGCCGGTACCGAAGCTGCCGTGCTGATGGTTGAATCCGAAGCCCAGGAATTGCCGGAAGATGTCATGCTCGGCGCCGTCGTTTTCGGTCACACCGAAATGCAGAAGGCGATCGATGCCATCAACGCTCTGGTCGAAGAAGCCGGCAAGCCCGAATGGGACTGGCAAGCTGCTCCCGTCGACGAAGCCTTGGTTGCCCGCATCAAGGAAATTTCCGGCGCCAAGCTGGAAGAGGCCTACAACATCACCGTCAAGCAGACGCGCAGCCAGGCCGTCAAGGAAATCCGCGCCGAAGTGATTGCCGCCCTTTGTTCGGGCGAAGGCGCTCCGGACGAAAACACCGTCGGCAACCTGTTCCACGAACTCGAAGCCAGCATCGTGCGTGGCCGCATCCTGAGTGGTGCACCGCGTATCGACGGTCGCAACACCCGCACCGTGCGCCCGATCACCATGCGTTCCGGCGTCCTGCCGCGCACGCACGGTTCGGCCCTGTTCACCCGTGGCGAAACCCAGGCCCTGGCCGTGGCCACGCTCGGCACCAACCGCGACGAACAGATCATCGACGCGCTGGCCGGCGAATACCGCGACCGCTTCATGCTGCACTACAACATGCCCCCGTACGCCACCGGCGAATGCGGCCGCGTCGGTACGCCGAAGCGTCGCGAAGTCGGCCACGGCCGCCTCGCTAAGCGCGCGCTACTCGCCGTGCTGCCGAAGCCGGAAGACTTCTCCTACTCGATGCGTCTGGTGTCGGAAATCACCGAATCCAACGGTTCCTCGTCGATGGCTTCCGTTTGCGGCGGCTGCCTGGCCCTGCTCGACGCTGGCGTGCCGCTCAAGGCGCACGTCGCCGGTATCGCCATGGGTCTGATCAAGGACGGCAACCGTTTCGCCGTGCTGACCGACATCCTGGGCGACGAAGATCACCTGGGCGACATGGACTTCAAGGTGGCCGGCACGACCGCCGGTATCACCGCACTGCAGATGGACATCAAGATCCAGGGCATCACCAAGGAAATCATGCAGGTCGCCCTGGCGCAAGCCCAGGAAGCCCGCCTGCACATCCTGAACCTGATGCAGGAATCGGCCGCCGGTCCGCGTGAAGAAATGTCGGCCTACGCACCGCGTCTCTACACCTTCAAGATCAACCCGGAAAAGATCCGTGACGTGATCGGCAAGGGCGGTGCCGTTATCCGCGCGCTGACCGAAGAAACCGGTACCACGATCGACATCCAGGACGACGGCACGATCACCATCGCCGCCACCAGCGGCGAAGCTGCCGCTGCTGCCCGTTCGCGCATCGATGCGATCACAGCGGAAGTCGAGATCGGCAAGATCTACGAAGGCACCGTGCTGAAGATTCTTGATTTCGGTGCCATCGTTTCCGTGTTGCCGGGCAAGGATGGTCTGCTGCATATTTCGCAGATCGCCCAGGAGCGCGTCAACAAGGTCGAAGACTACGTCAAGGAAGGCCAGGTTGTCCGCGTCAAGGTTCTCGAGACCGACGACCGCGGCCGCGTCAAGCTGTCGATGAAGGCGGTCGCAGCGGAAGAGGGCGCTGCCCCCGCTGCAGCCGAGTAAGGCAGTCATTGTCCGATGATTCCCGCCCGGCGGGAGTCATTGGCAATAAAGCAAAAGGGCACCGAAAGGTGCCCTTTTTTGCGATTTCATGAAAATCGCTTCATAAAACACAAATTGCGAATTACTTCGCCATTTGTCTTTCCTTCATTTCGTCCAGCGTCTTGCAGTCGATGCACAAGGTTGCCGTCGGGCGGGCTTCCAGGCGCTTGATGCCGATTTCGACCCCGCACTTGCTGCAGAAGCCGTAATCGCCACTGTCGATGCTGCCCAGGGTTTCGTCGATCTTCTTGATCAGCTTGCGCTCGCGGTCGCGATTACGGAGTTCGATGGCGATATCGGTTTCCTGGCTGGCGCGGTCATTGGGGTCGGCGAAGACAGTGGCTTCGTCCTGCATGGTGTGTACCGTGCGGTCGATATCCTCGCCCAACTCCTTCTTGACCGTTTCCAGAATCTTGCGGAAGTGCGCGAGTTGCTTTGCACTCATGTACTCCTCGCCCGGCTTGGGCTCGTACGGTGCGAAATGTTTGTGGAGCAGTTCTTCTGCCATTTTCTTGTGCGCCTAGTGACGAAAAAGGCGATTAAATATCAGAAAGCCGGCTTCTAGGCAAGGAATGTTTATTGTGCAAAGATAGGTTCTTGATCTGGTGCGGGTTTCCGCCCGGTGGTAGAATGCCTTTTCTCGTGTCGGGGCGTAGCGCAGCCTGGTAGCGCATCTGCTTTGGGAGCAGAGGGTCGTGAGTTCGAATCCCACCGCCCCGACCAGTATCAAAGACCTTTCGGGGTCTTTTTTTGCTTTATGGCCAGCTGGCAATCCTCGCCCTCTCATCGTCACGTCAGCCTGTGGCAATTGCCGGTGCGCTGCGCCGATACCGAACACCTATTTCGACGGCAGCAGCTGATGACCCGGCCGCTTTCATAATTGCCCTCAGACAGCCATCAATCGATTGCCCAATGGTCGGAGCAGGGCGGGCGTCGGCCGATTCGTCAGGTGGCCTTGCTGTATGTGTGCCGGCCTTCATCCTATCTGACACCGGGGTCGTTTGCCTCAGTTGCTCGAACGATGTTCGTCCGCATATGGCCGGACTTGGTCAATAAAGGCGAAAGCCCCGCACCGGGGGAAGTGCGGGGCTTTCTGGACGGCCAGGGAGTCACAGGGGAGGTGAGGGCCGTCAGGCTGATGTCTGGTCAGCGCATGCGACAACGATAAGAGCGCGGCCCGGCCAATTCAAGTAACCGATTGCAACGGAATGTACCGCTACGTGCAATGCGCCTCGGATATCACAGGTGCCGCCGTCGGTTGCTGGCGCCGCGAAGGCCGTCAGGCCGGGCGTCGTGCTGGCTGAAGCCGCCGTTGTGCGGTAGAATTTGCCACGGTATTTTCAGGCACCTCGCAAGCATGCAGCTTTGCCAAGGTCGAAAAGTTCCAGGTTGCGGAGCATTAGGGCGCCGGCGTCATGTTTAACAGCAGAACGCGGCGGCTTGAGGGTAAAGGGCATGCGTTTCACGCGCTACCCCGACCGATTCATCCCTGCTTCAACCTCATGTGCCCGTAGCTCAACTGGATAGAGCAGCTGCCTTCTAAGCAGCAGGTCGGGGGTTCGAGTCCCTCCGGGCACACCAACAAATTTCAGTGAAATAAGTGCGATTAGCGCTCCTGGCGAGGAAATTCCAGCTGCCAGTGCTTCCTCCTTGGAACGGTGACGCGAAGCCGCACCGCGCTTATCTTTTCGCCGATCGACGCGGCAACCACGTAAAGGTGCCGGTGCATGATGGCTACGAGGTTTGGCTGGCGAACCGCCGGTTGAACGTCCATGGCAGAACAAAATGCACGGTTGAAGTAAATCTTACCGGTATATCTGGGCGGCCTTTTAGGAAAATCGCTTCGTCCGCGGGTATCGCTATTGCCTCATTTGCAGCACCAAAGACAAATGAGTTTGGCTTGACCAGATGCCCCAGGTTTTTTCGTCGCGCGCCGTTCTCTTGATCAAGCTTGAACTAGGTGTCCTGCTCGGCATGTTGCTGACGGGTTTCGCGCTCTATCGCTGGGGGGTGGAAGTACCAAATTCGGTCGGCGCCGCAGTTGTCCAGCCTCTGCCGTTCAGTCATATCCTCGCCTGCGGTCATGACTTGGCCTGCAGTTTGTCTTGCGTGCGGGACTCGAAATCTCCCGCATCGTGGCGCTCGTGCAGTTGGCTTTCCAGTGGCCCCACAATGCGGTTCACCATGCGGCCCCGTTTCACGGCGGGGCGCTGGCTAATTTCATCAGCCCAGCGCCTGACGTGGGTGTACTCGTCGACTTGCAGAAACTCCCCCGCCGCGTATAGCTGACCCAGGGCCAAGGCCCCATACCATGGCCAAATGGCCATGTCGGCGATGGTGTACTCGTCGCCACCGACATAGTGATTTTCGACCAGGCGTCGGTCGAGCACATCCATCTGGCGTTTGACCTCCATCGCAAAGCGGTCAATCGCGTATTCGATCTTCGTCGGCGCATACGTATAGAAATGACCGAAGCCGCCACCCAGAAAAGGCGTGCTGCCCATCTGCCAAAACAGCCACGACAGGCATTCGGCACGGCGGGCCGGTTCGGTGGGCACAAAGGCCCCGAATTTCTCGGCCAGATAGAGAAGAATCGATCCCGATTCAAACACCCTTACCGGTTCCGGGCCGCTACAGTCCAACAGTGCTGGAATCTTGGAATTCGGATTTACCTCGATAAAGCCGCTACCGAACTGATCTCCCTCGTTGATGCGGATCAGCCAGGCATCGTATTCGGCGCCGCTCTGACCGAGCGCCAGCAGCTCTTCGAGCATTACCGTCACCTTGACGCCGTTGGGCGTCGCCAGCGAATACAGCTGTAACGGATGTTTCCCTCGGGGTAGCACATGCTCGTGGGTTGCCCCGGCGATCGGCCGGTTGATGTGCGCAAACTGGCCACCGTTGGCCTTGTCCCAGATCCAGATTCTGGGTGGTGAATAACTGTTCGAGTCAGACATAAGTGGGCCTCCGGCTGATTTCGAGGGGGCATTCGGCCTGGACCGCTTTTACGCGGCACCCGGCATTGAATAATATTGAGCGATGGCCGGAATGTTGCTAATGCGCTGCAGGTAGGCAACCAGTTTCGGCGCCACCTGATCGAGCAGATCGGTCGGAATGTGGTCGAGCTTGCCTGAAACGAGGCCGCGCAAACAGACGAATGCCTTGAGGTCGGCAATCGTCAGACGATTGTCGGCCAAATACTCGCCACCGTGACTCTCCAGCTGCTTTTGCAGCCACTGTAAATACCGCGGCAATGGGCCGTCTACCAACGCAGTACGGGCATTTTTCAGTTCATCGCCGGTCATGCCGAATGTGGCGCCGATCCTGATATTGACGTCCTCCAACGCACTGAGCACCTCGTCACAGAACAAGGCTTGCAGATTGTCGGTCGGATACAAACCGGTCAGCTTGCCGACGTAGCGGGTGATCGCATCGCTTTGGGTGACCTGCAAATCATTGATCTGCAGGGTCGGCACCTGATTGAGCGGGGTGTTTTTTCGAACCTCGGGAAAATCACTAAACGGAAATCGATAATCTTCAAAAGCGATTCCGCCGATGTGCAGGGCGAGCCGTGTCGGTTCGGCCCGGCCGCCCGGAACGTCAAAATAGGTGACTTTCAGTCTATCCATGGTTGAACTCCAGTGCTTGCGCGATGGGACTCATAGGCTCAGGCTTTCAGCCGGTATCCCGTCCGAAAGATCCAGGCAACGATGACTAATGCAACGGCCAGAAAAACCAGTGTCATGCCCAGGCTCACGCCGAGGCTGACATCGGCTATATCGTAAAAGCTCCAGCGAAAGCCGCTGATCAGGTACACCACCGGATTGAACAACGCGACTTTTTGCCAAAACGGCGGCAGCATGGCAATTGAATAGAAGCTGCCTCCAAGAAAGGTCAATGGCGTGATGATCAATAGCGGCACCACCTGCAGCTTCTCGAAGCCATCCGCCCAAATACCTATGATGAAACCGACCAGGCTGAAGGTGACCGACGTCAGAACGAGAAAGAGGAGCATCCATAACGGGTGTGCAACGCGCAGTGGCACAAACAGACCCGAGGTGGCCAGGATGATCAGCCCGAGCATGATCGACTTGGTGGCGGCGGCACCGACGTAGCTCAGCACGATTTCCAGGGTGGACACCGGGGCGGAGAGAAGCTCGTAGATCGTGCCGCTGAATTTGGGAAAATAAATGCCGAATGACGCGTTCGATATGCTCTGGGTTAGCAGGGACAGCATGATCAATCCGGGGACGATGAAGGCCCCGTAACTGACGCCTTCGACCTCGGGGATGCGTGCGCCTATCGCTGCGCCGAAGACGATAAAGTACAGGGATGTCGAGATTACCGGCGAGATCACGCTTTGCATTAGCGTTCGCCACGTGCGGGCCATCTCGAAACGGAAAATGGCACGAACGGCATGCAGATTCATCATGATTTCCTGCTCCGCCCGGAGACCAGACTGACGAAGATGTCTTCGAGCGAGCTTTGCTCCGTTCGCAAATCCTTGTAGTGGATCCCAGCGTCAGCCAACTCCTTGAGCAGTTCGGCCACACCAGCATCAGCATCCTGCGTGTCGTAACTGTAGATCAGTTCGCTGCCATCACCCGATAGCGTCAAGCCGCGCGAAACGAGTTTCGGCGGCACCTGCGTCAGTGGCTGTTGCAACAGCAGCGTCAGCTGCTTTTTGCCCAGTTTGCGCATCAACTCACTTTTTTCCTCGACCAGGATCAGTTCGCCGTGGGTAATGACGCCAATCCGGTCAGCCATTTCCTCGGCTTCTTCGATGTAGTGGGTGGTGAGAATGATGGTGACGCCGGTTTCGCGCAAATCGCGGACCAACTGCCACATGTCACGTCGTAACTCAACGTCGACGCCGGCGGTGGGTTCATCAAGAAACAGTATCTGCGGCTCGTGTGACAAGGCCTTGGCGATCATCAGGCGGCGCTTCATGCCGCCGGACAGCGTGATGATCCTGTTGTCTTTCTTGTCCCAAAGGGACAACGCCCTGAGCACTTTCTCGATATGGGCTGGGTTGGCGGCTTTCCCGAACAGCCCGCGACTGAAGGTTACGGTATTCCAGACTGATTCGAAAGCGTCGGTTGAGAGTTCCTGCGGCACGAGTCCAATGAGTGAACGCGAGGCGCGGTAGTCGCGCTGGATGTCATGACCATCAACGGTGACCGACCCGGAACTCGCATTGACAATGCCGCAGACAATGCTGATCAGCGTCGTTTTACCCGCACCATTCGGACCGAGCAGCGCAAAGATTTCACCGCGATGAATCGCCAGGTTAACGTTCTTGAGCGCGCTGAAACCCGACGCATAGGTCTTGGAGAGGTTCGATATCGAAATTACATCGTGCATGGCAGCTAGGATAACTCAGTGGCGACAAAGTCACCTCTGCACTCTGACGCTACGGGTTGATTATCAGTGTCTGTCAAAACGAGAAGCTGGCATTCAACATCGGGTCGCACTGACCGGCGACTATCCGGCGTCTTCCGCCTGCGGAGCTTGCTTGGTATAACGGGCGAACAACGCTAGTTCTGCTAAGCCAATAACAAGACTTGTGTTGATCAGTCGGCCTTGGCGACAATTTTGACAGCGTCGCCGATAGTCAGAATTCCCTGCCCCTTCGAGACAATCTTGGCATGCTCGTCTACACCGGCAATGATTTCGACCCATTCATCCTTGGTGCGCCCAGTTTTTACTTCAACGGCCTCGGTTTTATTGTCGCCGTTGACGATCAGCACTTTCGAATTTCCCTCTTTTTCCATCACTGCGGATGTTGGCAGCACCAGCGCCTTTCGCTTGCCGACGCTGATGAAGCCGGAAATGTTCAGTCCGGCTTTCAAATTGGTCTCGCCGGGCAGGTCGACATACACCAGGCCATTGCCTGTCGTTACGTCGATGGTGGGTGAAACTCGCCGGACCCGGCCCTTGACCTCCTGGCCAAGCGGACTCTTTAACGTCACCTCCTGGCCGGGTAAAAGTCTGAGCAGCCTTTCGCCCTTGACTTCGGCCCGCCATTCGAGGCGCCCCTGTCGAATGAGACTGAACAATTCGCTGCCCGCCTGGACAATGGCTCCTTCGGCGGCGGAAGACGAGGAAATAACACCATCATCCGGCGCTACCAAGGTCGCGTATTCGAGTCTTAGTTGCTGACGCTTGACCTGCGCCCGGGCGGCATTCACTCGAGCCTCACCGGTACGTCTTTGCGTTTCATAAAGCGTTAGCTCCTGTTGGCTGACGCCGCCTGTCGGCTCCAGGCGCTTCGCCCGTTCCACTGTGGCGACAGCCTGTGCCAATGTCGCCTCGGCTTCGACGAGTTGGGCATTGGCCGCTGCCAGGTCGGTTTCCACGGTGGCCGCATTCAGGCGAGCAAGAACTTGACCTTTCTTCACCGAATCGCCCACGCTGACCAAGATGCTCAGCAGGCGCAGACCTCCCACTTCCGTGCCGATGCGGCTCTCCTGCCAAGGCATGATGTAGCCGCTGGCCGGAATGGAATCAGGCCACGACTCTGTCTTGAGGTGAACCACGGATACCGGAAGAGGCGCCGGCGCAACAGGGATTGACGCCTGTGTTGGCGCCTGTTCCTGGGCCGCCCCCTGCGGTGACAGACCATGGCCGGTCGGCATCGGACGGGCGGGGTCGGCGATCGAAAAATCGGCCGTTCCGAGGATCAGGACTGCGGGTATGGCAATGCTGACAAAAGCGGCGACGGCCGTCTTGTGGAAAAGTTGTTTCGGAGATGACCGCATAATCGGCTCAATTCTTTTGAGTGGTTTTGACCAGGTTTGCATTCCCGGAGGGGACTGCGTCGAATTTATATTGAGCGCCCCCACCGGTTGCGCGATTCAAGGCGATCCATGCTTGAAGGCGCTCTTGTTGCACGCTCAGAAAAGTGTGTTGTGCGCCGAGCATAAGGCGCCGTGCATCTTCCAACTCCAGCAGGTTGCTGGCACCTTCGTGGAAGCGCACCTCGACCGATTCAAAGTATTGCTGATATTGGCTGGCTGAAAGACGTGCGTTCTCGGCACGCTCATGGGCGGCAGCGTAGCGACTCAGGGCATCTTCGATCTCCTGAATGGCCTTTCTCGTTCGCGCCTTGAACTCGGCAAGCGCTTCGTCATACCTGGATCTGGCGAGGTCGACCGCAGCCTTCCGGCGACCACCGTCGAAGATCGGGAGACTCAGCGACGGACCGAACGACCAGGAACCGAAGGACAGCGCGCCTTTGCCGCTCGTGCCAGTCACCGTATAGCCAAAATCCCCATTGAGGGACAGTCGAGGGTAGCGGTCCGCTTCAGCCAGCCCAATATCCGCAGAGGCGGCGGCAAGACTGCGCTCGGCCGCTCGAATGTCGGGTCTGAAACCCAAGGTTTCCTTCGGGATGGCAATGCTGAAGTGTTGAGGCGCGGGAAGGCGTCCGAGTCCAGTGGGTTTCCCGGCCAAGGATTTAATGAGCTCTGTTCGGGGAATGCCGGCTAGGCGTGTGAGCAGATTTTCAAGGCGCTCGCAGTGTGCTCGCGCAGCGGTCAATTGTGTTCTTGCTTCCGCCACCGAGGCAGTGCTGCGGATGGCCTGATACGGTGCCGTAAAGCCTTCTTTGACGCTCGCCGACGTGAGCATCGCCGTCGCCTCACGTGAAGCCACATCCAGTTCGCTGAGCGCGGTATCAGACTGGCAGGATCGATAGCTTAAATAGGCATCGGCCACATCGGCCGCAAGGCTGACACGGGCATCCGCCAAAGTGGCTTCTTGAGCCGCCTCACGCGCCAGTGCGCCTTCCTTTCCACGACGCACAGCGCCAAACAGGTCAATTTCCCAAGAGGCATTCATCGACAACCAGGACTGATCGAGGCCTTTGTCGGTAGATACGTGCTCAGTCCCCGCCACCCCATCAACGGCTGGTCCGGCCGAAGAGTTTGCTTGTACGGACAATGATCGGGATTGTTTGAGCTTGGCAGTTGCTGCCTCAAGCGTCGGGCTGCTGGCAAAAGCTTCCGCGATCAGATGATCGAGAACAGGATCGGATAATTCGTGCCACCAGTAAGAGCTTTTGGCTTCGTCTGGCCCTGGAGGTGTCTTGACGGACACCTCCGCAACCGACGTCCATTGTCCCGGAATATCCGGCTGCGATAATCCGGGCGCTTGGTAATTTGGGCCGACTGCAGCGCAGCCGGAAAGCGAGAAAATGATCGCGAACAGTAAGCTTCTTTGACTGGGCATGGCGTCATGGGCCATTCTTGATCTTTCGGATGAAGGCGCGCGAAAGGCTCCGTCCTAGCAGAACACTGACCGGCGCTTGAATTTTCGAGTGCCAAGAATGCAACGTGGCTGACAGGTATTCAAGCGCATTTTTGCAACAGCGTGTAGCAGGGCAGTAATCGAGCTGTAAACAGCCTGATGACCAAGGCGAGGAACCTGACCACTTTGGCGCAATCGACAATTGATTACCGATTCGTCGCGCCGTGCTTTGTCGTCCGCGCCTTCTTGTTCTCTCCCTTGCCACTCGATGCGCGGCCGGTCGACAGCTTTGTCGGGTCAGCATGCTCCAGCCAGATCAGCGTATCGATGTAGGACATGAATCCCTGCAGATAGTCTGGCGCAATGTCGCGCATGATTTGCAGGCTGCGCAGGACGAGGTGCTGCGAATTCATGGGGCCGGCATTTTCCGGGGCTTGGGCGAGGGTTTGGGTAAGGTGTTGCTCGGTACTGAGTTTGGACCAGGTGTTGCGGAAGTAAGCGACCGATTTGAGTTCGGGACCTTGCCGGGGGCGGCCAGCAGAGGCGTTCTGCGAATTTTGCTGGATCGTCCGCTGGGCTGAAGCGTTTTCCGTCGAGGGCTGGGCAGCTTCCGGGTGCTCGTGGGCATGCTGGCTGATGTAGACGAGCAGTTCGGCGAGCGCACTGGCGGCGTTTTCCTGGCTTATGACTGCCGCTGGAATGACCGGGCGGGCGGCGAGTTCGCCGGCGGCCGCGCTGATCCTGGCGTTGAGCCTCTGGCGGATCGGTTCGGGTTGTCCGACAGCGCGTCGGGCCAGGGCGTCGAGGTAGGCGAAGCGGACGGGGTGGCGTGCGGCGGCGCCGCTGGCGTGCAGGGCTTCGAACGCGGCCTGAAGGTCTGCCGATTCAGCCATTGCCGTCCTTGCCGTTGGTGCGCGACTTGGGTACGGGCGCCATTTCGACGCGGCGGTTGCGGGCGCGACCGTCGGCGTCGGTGTTGGCAGCCACCGGCTGCTGGGCGCCGAAGGCGGCGGCGAAGATCGAGGACGCCGGCACGCCGTCCTCGATCAGCGTCCGCGTCACGGTCAGGGCGCGCTGGGCCGAGAGTTCCCAGTTGTCGGCAAACTGGTGGTTGCTGCCGCGCACCGGCGTGTCGTCGGTAAAGCCGCTGACCATCAGCATCTGTTCGCTGGCGCCGAGGTAGGCGGCGATCGGCTGGGAAAGGCTGTTGAGAAGCTGTTTGCCTTCCGGCTGCAACTGGTCGGAGTTGAGCGCGAACAGCACGTTGCCGCTGATGCCGATCTTGCCGTGGTCGAGCGTTACGCGGCCGGAGGCGAGCGGGCCGGCCAGCGCCTTTTCGAGCGCTTCGCGGCGATGTTCTTCCTGCTGGCGTTTCTGGATTTCGGCTTCGAGACTGGTGACGAGTTCGAGCTGCACACCGAGCACGCCGACCAGGATGAGCACGAAGGCGCCGAGCAGGCCGGACATCAGGTCGCCGAAAACGGCCCAGATCGGCGTGCCGTGTTCGACGCCGGCGTCGATGTCTTCCATGCTCATGCCTGGTTACCGGCGACGCGTTGCAGGTCGTCGACCATTTTTTTCTGCGACATGATGCTGAGATCAATGATTTCCCGCGCCTGGGAAACGTAGTAGGCCAGCTGCTCGTCGCTGCGGCTCAGCGACTTGGCGAGGCCGCCTTCGATGCGTTGCAGCGTACCCATCATCTTGTCGTTCGCTTCGCTGAACAGTTGCACGGCGTGGCTGAAAGCGTCGCTCAGGCTGG
Source organism: Bacteroidota bacterium (assembly GCA_050259955.1). Lineage (GTDB taxonomy): Bacteria > Pseudomonadota > Gammaproteobacteria > Burkholderiales > Rhodocyclaceae > Azonexus. The sequence goes on along the minus strand of JBLNBM010000022.1, from coordinate 53,750 downwards.
CGACTTCGAGCGCACCGCCGGTGATGCTGATGCCGATATCGACCAGTTTGCCGGCTTCGCTCTCGACCTTGGCGGCAAACTGGCTGCCGACGCGTTCCAGCAGGTCGGCCGAAGAGGCGACCAGGGCATCGATGGCGCTGCGTTGTTCGGTGGAGGCGTGGTTGATGGCGTCGAGCAAGGCACCCAGCGTTTCCATGATGCGGCTGCGTTCTTCGAGCAGGCTGTTGTCGCGCGCCATGCTTGCGGATAGTTCGTGGCGCAACTGGCCAATGACTTCGGCCGCCGCCTTGGGCGCTTCGGCGGCCGTCTGCATCAGGCGGGTGACTTCGGCAATGGTCGTTTCGGCCTGGCGCTGGTGGGTGGCGACGAGATCGCGCGCCGTCTCGCCCAGCGTTTGCGTGATTTGCTCCTGCTGCGCCAGCGTCGCCTGGCCGGCTTGTTGCCACTGGCTTTCCAGCTTGCTGCCCATGGCGGTGAGCGCCTCGGTGAAGCTCGCCTGGCGCATTTGTTCGCCGGCCGCCCATTCGCTCTGCCAGGCCGTCTGGGTGGTGCGCATCTCGGCGAGCAGGGCAGCGCTACGCTGGGCGAAAGTGTCGGCCAGCGAGCTTTGTGTCTGTTCCAGTGCCAGAGTCAAGCGGTCGCTGGCCTGTACGTGTTTGGCCAGCGCGCCGGTCCAGGTCTCGGAAACCGTTTGCACGGTGCCGTCGAAACTGCGGGTAATTCCATTGAGATGGGTGGCGACCTGCTGGCTCAGGGCGATTTGCTGCGCCTGCGTGCTCTCGGCGAAGCTGGCGTGGCTAGCGTCGATGGCATCGAGCAGGGCCCGGCTGCGCTCGCTGAAGGTGTCGGCAACCTGGCTGACGGCCTGATCAAGGCGGGCGGTTACGCCGTCAAGCTGGTTGGCGAGCGTGCCGGCCAGTTGCTGCTGGCTGGCGGAGGTGGTTTCGGCGAGCAAGGCGTGTTGTCGCGCCGCTTCCGCCTGGAGAGTGGACTGGGTGCTGTCGACCGAAGCCAGCAAGGCGCTGGCCCGTTGATCGAAGGTGTCGGCGTAGGCGGTGAGCGCGGTTTGCAGTTGCTGGTGCTGGGTGTCGGTGGCGTGTTCGTGGCGGGTCAGGGCCTGCGTCCAGGTGTCGCTGACAGTGCTGACGGTTTGCGCGAACTGGCCGGCGATGCCGGCCAGCTGGCTTTCCACGGTGCCGAACAGTTTGTCGTGCAGGCCGCGCGTTTCGCTGGCGATGCCGGCCATGGTCGCGGTGACGACCGGCTGGATGGTTTCCGCGGCGACCGTCGCACTCTCCCGGAGGCTCGCCTTGAGCGACTGATCGACGGACTGGGCGAGGTTGCTGTAAAGCCCCTTGGCTTCTTCATTAAAGCGTTGCTGGCTGGCCAGCAACTGCTCGCCGAGCTGGCGACTGTGGTCGGCCATCCGCGTCATCAAGGTATCGAGTTTGCCGACCAGATCGGGCAGTGCCTGGGCCTGTACCTGCAGGGCCTTGAAGGTTTCCTGGCGCTGGTAGGTGAGTGAGAAATCGCGCAGCACGCCGGCGATCCTGCTGTCGAGCAACTGCCCGACCTGCAGGCGGTCACGCCGGCAGAGGGCCGAGATCAGGCCGAGCATGGCCGAGGTGGCAACGCCGGCGATCGAGGTGCCGAAGGCGACACCGAGACCCCTGACCGGCGCGGCCAGCGCCGCACGGATGGTGTGCAGGTCGGTGGTGCTTTCCAGCGCCAGCACGGCACCGTTCAGCGTTACGACCATGCCGAGGAAAGTACCGAGCATGCCAAGCAGGACCAGCAGGCCGACCAGATAGGGCGTGACGCTGGGGCCGGGCAAGGCGACGCGCTCGCCTTCGATGCGCAGCCGCACGGCGTTTTGCAGCGCCGCCGGCACCTGTTGCAGCCATTCGCCGAGGTGGGCGATGTCGTCCGGGATATTGCCCAGGGCCTGGGCCAGCACGGCAGTGTTGTCATGGAAGCGCCGCATTTCGAGGGCGCCGGCCACATAGACCAGGGCGATGATGCAGGAGACGGCGAAAGCCAGCGTGCTGCCGCCGATGTAGCCGATGGCGACCCAGGTGACGGCAAGCAGGCCGAGGATGAAGGCGAAGAGACTGAGATTGCGGTTCATTGGGATTTCGTTTCCTTGGTTTCGCTGGCGCTGCCGAGCGCGGCAATGAGGCCGGCGACGGGCTTGAGGCGCAGTTCCAGTTCGGCGAGTAGGACGGTCTGGGCATCCTGGCAAAAGGCTTCGAGCCAGCCGCCCGTCTCGGCCCAGGCGACGGGGTCGTCGGCACCGCCCTCGGTCAGGGTGGCGCGGTGTTCGGCGTAGCGCTGCTTGAAGCGCCTGGCGAGCAGGATGGGGATATTGGCCAGCAGGTTGCGCTCGCGGGCGACCAGGAATTTCTCGAAAGCGGCGTCGAGGTCGGCCAGTTGCCGGCCAGCCGCCGACTGGGCTGCCAGCGCCTGGCGGGCGTTGGCGCGCAGGGCGGTGATGGCGGCATTCATGTCGCGCTGATGGGCGAGGTAGTAGCGGTGATAGGGCGAAAAATCGGCGGCGTCTTCCGGTGTGGCATTGGGCAGCGGCGTCGGGAACGGGATGCGGGCTGGCTGGGGGCTGAAGACGCCGTCATTATGGATGGCGTCGTGCAGGTTGCGCCGTACGCGGGCCAGCTGGGCCGGCAGGTCGCTGTCTGCCGGGCATACGGACGTGCCGCTGCCGGCCTCGGTATTGAGGACCGAAAACAGCGTCAGCGCATCCGAAAAGTCCAGCCACTGCCCGAGCCGTTCGCCGAAATCGTATTTCGGATCAAGGGTGTCCGGGAGTGTGTCGGACAGGACGCGGACGAGGGCAGAGCGGTTGAAGGTGGCGCGTTTCAATTCACGCGTCGTGATCATGGCCAGGTTCGACGTCGAAAGGGGGCGCAAGGCTACTACAACTTTGAGGCGTGGTCAGCGGTCTTCATTTGCGATAATGCGAGCAGGATTTCGCTGACGGTACCGAGAACCGATGTCTGGCGCAGGATTGGGGCGGTGGCCAGCAGCCGGAAGAATTTCGATTTCGTTACTGGTCCTCAGGTTTTGGCGGTGAACTCACCAGGTTTTGACCTATACGTCGGTCGCCGTAAGTCGTCTTTCTCAACCGGGAGAAGGCGATTCACCATGCAGGATTATCCGGGCCTGAGTCGTATCTTGAGGCGCTCGGCGACCACCGGCGCGAATATGATTTTTCCGACGTGCGGTGCCCTGAATTGACCCTATTGGTGTAAGGTGAATATCGAGCATTATGCGTGGAAAATATTGTTCGCTCCTTCCTGAAAAACCGGCTGTTCGGCCATGGGGAAATCGATGAAGTTATCTTTTATTCTGGAGCTGGCGCTACTCGGTTCGATGGTGTCCCTGGCGACTGCCGGGCCTGACCTCCCGGTGCCGGCGACCACACCGGTGCCGCTATTCGTCGAGAAACCGATAACCCGCGAACTGATGGCTGAAATTCGCCAGGGAGGATTCATCCTCTATATGCGGCACGGCAATACGGATAACAGCCGACCCGACCGTGCTCCGGCCGTTGATCTTGATGATTGCGGTACGCAAAGGATTCTTTCCGATGAAGGGCGTGCCCTGATGAAGAAAGTCGGGCAGGAGATTCGCGACGCCAGGGTCCCGGTCGGCAAGGTCCTGGTCAGCCCAATGTGCCGTACGCTGGAGTCGGCAAAACTGGCGGTTGGTGAAAAGTTCGAGGTGGTCGAACCGCTGATGTATTCAGCCAATATGACCAGCGAAGAAAAGAAACCCCGGGTCGAGGCGCTGAGGAAACTGCTGGTCGTCCCGCCGGCCAAGGGGACGAATACCCTGTTGATTGCCCATGCCCCGAATCTGGATGACCTCATCGGGTTTTTCGTCAAGCCGGAAGGTACGGTGGTGGTGTTCCGACAGCGCGGGGTGGCCGGGTTCGAATATGCAGCCAGTATTCATCCCGACGACTGGGCAATGTTCAGGAAACCAGTGGGAAAATAGATCATCTTGAAAACCAGCCGCACCTTGCTGCTGCTGTTCTGGCTGCCCATGTTGCTGGTGGCTTGCGTGGCGACGGCGGTCAATATCGCGGCGCTCTACAGTCTCAAGAAGGAACAGGGCGTCGGGGTGCTGGCGCAACGGGCTGAACTGGCAGTGCTCGTCGAAGCCACCAGGATCAGCGAAGCGATGGCCGAACAGCAACAGCGGGTGTCGGCATTGCTCAAGAGCGCCGATGCCGGCCAATTGACCGAAAGCAACGCCTATCATGTGCATAGCGAGGTGGTCGATGCCCTGGCGGTTCTGACCGTTCGGGTGCGGGCGCTGGCCGGTTCGATCGAGGCTCTCAACCTGGCGCCTGTCGATTTTTCGCCTTTCGTCTCCGATTTTGAGAACTATCGCAATTACGTGATCATGGCCACCGATATCGCGGCCATTGATCCTCGCAGCGCGGGACTTCACATCAATCAGGCGCGCGACTACTTCGTTTCGTATTCACAGCGCACCCATCACATCACCGTGCATCTCGGCCAGCATGTGCAGGAAAGTGGCGAAGCGGCAACCATCGCCTTCGATCGTGCCTTCTACAAAATTCTTGCGGTCGCGCTATTCAGTTCGGTCGCCATGTTGTTGTTGGCACTGCTTTCGGCGCAGATCATTGTGCGCCGCCTGGCCACACTGGCCGACGGGCTGCAGCAATTGGCCGCCACCCGGGGCGAGCCGCCCTTGCTGCCGGCGGTGGAGCAGTTGCAGGATGACAAGTTCCATGAGTTCAAGAAGTTCGCCGGTGCCGTGCTGAGTTTTCGCCAGGCGTTGATCGATCGCAACAGTGCCGAGAAGCAACTGCTGGTAAACCAGCAGGATCTTGAGCATCAGGTCGAAGTCCGTACCCTTGAACTGGCTGAAGCCAAGGATGCGGCCGAAGCCGCCAGCATCGCGAAAAGCGCCTTCCTCGCCAACATGAGCCATGAAATCCGCACGCCGCTCAATGCGATCACCGGGATGGTTCATCTGATCGAACGTTCCGGGATCGCTGCCGAACAGGGCGAGCGCCTGGACAAGATCAATGCGGCCGGGCAACACCTGCTTGAAATCATCAACGCGATCCTGGACATCTCGAAAATTGAGTCCGGCAGGTTTGAACTCGAAGAGGCGCCGGTCGATATCGCCGGCATTGCCCGCAATATCGTGTCCATGCTGCGCGACCAGGTGGCCGAGCGGGAACTGCAACTACTGGTCGATGTACCGGTTCTTCCTTTCCGTTTGCGGGGCGATCCGGTCAGGCTGCAGCAGGCCTTGCTGAACTATGTCGCCAACGCCATCAAATTCACCGAAAGCGGCACGGTGACAATCCGCGCCCGGGTCGGGGAAGAGGACGGCGAGCGCGTCATGATGCGTTTCGAAGTGCAGGATACCGGGGTCGGCATCGATCCTGAAACGCTGGCCCGGCTGTTCTCGCACTTTGAACAGGCGGACAACTCGATCAGTCGGAAATTCGGTGGAACCGGCCTCGGTTTGGTCATCACCCGGAAATTTGCCGAGCTTATGGGCGGCGAGGCGGGGGCTTTCAGTGCTCCCGGTGCGGGCAGCACTTTCTGGTTTACGGTGCAGCTGAAGAAGGAGGAGGGCGTCCGTCAGCCGTCTCGACAGCCCGGCGCCGAGTCTGCCGAAATGTTGTTGCAGCGGGATTTTCGAACCTGCCGGGTCCTGCTGGTCGAGGATGAGCCGATCAACAGGGAGGTGTCCCTCTCCCTCCTTGAAGACGTCTTTGCGAACATTGACTGTGCCGAGGATGGCGTCATGGCTGTTTCATTGTGTCGGACAAACGACTACGCCATCGTGCTGATGGATATGCAAATGCCCAACATGGATGGCCTGGAGGCGACGCGCCGAATCCGTCAGTTGGCCAATTGCAGCGATTTGCCCATTGTCGCGATGACCGCTAATGCTTTCGTCGAGGACCGGCAGAAGTGCATCGCTGCTGGGATGAACGGTTTCATTACCAAGCCGGTCGCGCCCACGGTAATGTTCGACGCAATGCTCGAAGCGCTGGCGGCAAGGAAGCATTGGATTGATGGCGAGCACGAGCTGCAGTGACCGGACACCAGGACGTCCGGAATGTCGTGTCGGTCGTTTGTCCTTGCGCCGGTGACCGTTCCAGACTGACTGAGGCTGGCAGGTGGGCGGCGTCGCGCCATTGGCCCGACTACCAATGCCGATCCTCGATCGCCGGCCACGGCGTGCCGCCACCGGGATTCATGCGACTGTCAGGCTGATCTATCCTGGCCGGTTCGCCGTCCGATGGGCGCGGAAAATCCGGGCCACCCAGTGCCGACTCATGCCCGGCGTGGCGGTGATCAGACGTTACCTCGGGGATCGGGGGGGTCGTGACCGGGACATAGCCGGGCGGACAGGTGTTGGGCATCGGGCTGCTGGCCGTGGCACCGGGCACGCACAGGGTTCCCGGCAATTGTTGAGCCAGGATCGGAGCGGATAATGCTAGCGGTTGACCGGTTTCGGCCTCGGCCGCCGATGCGGCGACCGAACAGACGAAGCAGGCGCAGAGAGCGAAAAACCTCGACAAATAACGCATGATGAGCCCCATCGGGAGAGATTGCGAAAGCAGCGACTTGGCAAGAGAACGTTTCCGCCTGCCGTAGCCGTTTGATTGCCCCGCGCCGGCCGGGGTTCATCCTGGCTGCACCGGTCGATGATTGAATCCGGCCTTTGACGCACCCGCCGCCATCGTCGATCGGCAAGCGACGTCGTGCCGATCGCGCCAGCCGGGACTTTGGCGGCTTCGAAAGCAATGCCGCGAAGCCCGGAGAAGGGCTGCTCAATATATTGTTACGGGATAATTGATGCGGTGCACAAAAAGTTCTTGACGCTGCGGTCTAATCGTTTAGAATGTTTCCATGTTGCGGCGCAGCAAATGCTGTCAGTCGCCAGTGCCACCCCAACCCCACGGAGATTTGCCATGTTCACCAAACCTGAAGAGTTCACCAAGTCCGGCTTCAATTTCGCCCTGTTCTTCGCCAATACCACTTTCGAAGGTTTCGAGCGCCTGGCCCTGTTGAATCTGGCTGCTGCCCGTTCGGTTTTCGAATCGTCGATCGCCAATATCAACACCCTGCTCGGCGCCAAGGATGTTCAGTCCTTCGTCAGCCTGCACAAGGAACTGTCCGCTCCTTCCGTGGAAAAGGGCCTGGAGTACTCGCGCAACGTGATCTCGATCGCTGCCGAAACCAAGGGCAAGATCGCCAAGGAAGTCGAAACCCACGTCGCCGATACCAACGCCAAGGTTTCCGGTCTGGTTGAAAAGGCCCTGGCTTCTGCCCCGGCCGGTTCCGAAGTGGCTGTGGCTGCCGTGAAGAGCGCCATCAAGTCGGCCAACGAAGCCTACGAAGGCCTGAACAAGGTTGCCAAGCAAGCCGCCGAAGTTGCCGAAGCCAGCGTTTCCGCTGCCACTTCCGCCACCCTCAAGGCGACCGGCGTGGCCGTCACCAAGGCTGCCGGCAAGAAGGTTGCCTAAGTTCGCCCGACCCGATGGCCGGCGCTGCTGACCGGCCTGGCGTCGAAGAAGCCCTTTCCACGGAAAGGGCTTTTTTTCGTCCGGCACCGGCAATTCTGTCCACCCGGTAACGCCGGCAGATTGGTAGCATGGCGTCTTGAACCTTTAAATGCGAACCTGATATGTCACGATCTGCCGCCTTTCTCACCATTTCGTTGTCCGCGGCCATGCTGACGCTGGCCGTGGCAGGCTCGGCATTGGCCCAGAGCCGCGATGTCAAGATATCCGGCGTCGGCGTTCGTAAATGCGCCGAATGGAATCAGTGGAAAGAGTCGAAAAGTGGCGAAGCGCGGGCGATGACGGCCGAATGGGCGCAAGGTCTGGTTTCGGGCCATAACATGTACGGCCGGGCCGGCAAGGATGGCGTCAATACGGTCGTCGTCGATTCGACCCTGCTGCTGCCGCTGCTGGACGCCTATTGCCAGAAGAATCCGGAGCAGCGGATTTTTGTCGGCCTTGCCGACATCATCCAGAATCTCGGCGGCACCAAGCTCAACCTGACCCCGAAGCCGGCCACCCAGGATGCCCCCAGGCCGGAGCGAAAGGCGGAAAGGGAGTCCTGAACTCTTTCGCAGGGCTTGCGATAGCGCTCTTGCCTGCGTCGGCTATGATGTTGTCTTTTTATTTGTCGAAGGTGTTCCAAATGCTGAACAAGCTGCTTCCCGTCCTCATGGCACTGACGCTTTCCGCTTGTGGAACGACGTCATCCGGGCTCAAGTACTCGGCCAACGCCGAACAGCCGGTCAAACTTTCACAGTCGACCGAACCGGTTGTGGTCGGTGCTTTCCAGGATCAACGCGATGGCGACAAGAATTGGCTGGGTGTGATCCGGGGCGGCTTTGGGAATCATCTGAAGACCCTGACGGCGGATCGCCCGGTGACCGAAATCGTCCACAACGCATTCGAGGACGGTCTGCGTGCCCGCAAGGTGGCGGTTACTCCCGGCACCGGTAACCGGATCACCGGCAAGATCACGACACTTTACGCCGATCAGATTATCCGTCGCGAAGGAAATGCCAAAATTGAACTGACCGTCAGCGATTCCCGCGGTGTTCAGCGCTTCAGCCGGACGTATACCGCTACCCGTATCGAAGGCTCGGCACTGACCCTCTCCACCGGCGTCCTGGCTTCCGTTGACGATCTGCGTGATGTACTGCAACGGACCCTGTCCGAACTGGTCGACAAGGCGCTGGACGACCCGGAATTGCGGGCCGCCCTGCAGATCTAGGCGATCAAATGCCACCTTGCTGGCCGACGCCGTACGTGCCAGCCAGCAAGACCTTGGCCGAACGAGCAATGAACCGCAAAACCCGCAGGCTTCCGCTTGAACGATAGCGCTATCGACAAACCGGCGCGCTGCAATGGCTGCGCCCATTACTACATCACCCACGACATCCGCCATCCCTACGGATGCCGCGCTTTAGGCTTCAAGAGCCCGCGGCAGCCGATCCGGGTAGTGATGCAGGCGTCGGCCTGGCCCTGCCAGTATTTCGCACCCCGAAAGTGAGCCTAGGCGGTCGGCGCTGCGGATTCGGAACTTTCTCCGTTTTGGCACGTCATTTGAAAGTCGCCGATGACGTGGAGAAGTCATGAGTACCAATCAGATTCGCCGCTCGCTGCTCAGGGTCGGCAGCATGGCGGTGTTGCCGCTGCTCGGCATGAGCCGGTTGGCGAGGGCGGGCGCCAACGCGGCATTGCGCACGCAATTCAGGTATCAGGCCGAGCCGCTGGGAGAAAAGAATTGCGCCAGCTGCCTTGAATTCATACCCGGCAAGAGCGACACCGCCTTGGGCGGCTGCAAGCGGATTCCCGGTGATGACCAGATATCGCCGCAAGGCTATTGCGTCTTGTGGAACATGCTGTAGGTGGCAGGCCCGCCTGGCGCGCGAACGGTGATTGGAGGTCCGGTCGTAAATCCGTGAAGCCGGAGTCTCCTCCGGCTTCATTCCCTGTGCGCGGCCTTATTTGCGGCTGGACTTGAGCGGTTTGCCCTTGCCGCCGCGCGCGGCGCGGCAGTTTTCCAGGCGCTCGCCCTTGTATTTACCGGCCGCCCCGTCGATCACCGGCACGATGTCGTCGAGTGCCGTCTTGCCGGGGTCGGCATCGATCAGCTTGAGGCCGCGTCCCTTGGGCAGCAGGCGGATTTCCTCGATACTGAAAGCCAGGCCGCGCCCGTCCTTCGTCACGCAGAGGATTTCTCCAGCGGGCGCCGGGGCGAAGACGACCGGTGTGTCGCCTTCCGGCAGGGTCATGAAAGCCTTGCCGGCCTTGCCCCGCGACAGCAGGTCGCTGCCCTGGCAACGGAAGCCGTAACCGCCGGCGGCGGCGACCAGATACACCGCGTCGTTCTTGACGGCCTGGGCCAGGCAGGGCTTGCCGCCGTCCTGGAAATCGGCCAGCGAGGTGGCCGGAATGCCATCGCCTTTGCCGCCGGGAATATCGGCGGCGGGAATGGAATAGGCGCGGCCGAGATGGTCGAGCAGGATCAGGCTGTCCACGGTGCGGCAGGGCAGGCAGGCGAGCAGGCTGTCGCCGGAACGGAAGGTCAGTTGCGTCGGGTCGATGCTGTGGCCCTGGCGTGAGCGCAGCCAGCCGTGTTTCGAGACGATCAGCGTCGTCGGTTCATCGACGATGGACACCGTCTTGGCATCCGACATGGTGACTTTGGCGTCGGCTTCGATCAGCGTGCGGCGGTCGTCGCCGTATTTTTTGGCATCGGCTTCGATTTCGCCGGCGACGCAGGCGCGCAGCGCGGTGTCGGAATCGAGCAGCTTGTTGAGGCCGGCCGCTTCTTCGCGCAGCTTGGCCAGCTCTTCGCCGATCTTGATGCCCTCGAGGCGCGCCAGCTGGCGCAAGCGGATTTCGAGGATGTCTTCGGCCTGGATTTCGGAGAGCTTGAAATGCGCCATCAGGTCGAGCTTGGGGTCGTCCGATTCGCGGATGACCTTGATCACCCGGTCGATGTCGAGCAGCACGGCGAGCCGGCCTTCGAGGATGTGGATGCGCTTTTCGGCGGCAGTCAGGCGGTGGCGCGTGCGCCGTTCGACGGTCGCCAGCCGGAAGCGGCACCATTCGGCGATCATGCTGTAGAGCGAGGCCTGGCGCGGCGAGCCATTGACGCCGAGCACGGTCAGGTTGATCGGAGCATTGGTTTCCAGGCTGGTGTGGGCGAGCAGCATGCGGATCAGGTCATCCTGGCCATGGCGCGAGCTGGCTGGTTCGATGACCAGGCGGACATCGTGTTCCTTGCCCGATTCGTCGCGCACGCCGCTTTCCGAAATCGACGACAGGAAGGCGGCTTTCAGGTTGAGCTGTTCCGGCGTGAACACCTTCTTGCCGGCCTTTTCCTTGGCCACCGGGTTGGAGCAGGCTTCGATTTCCGAGAGTACCGTGGCCGTCGACACGCCCGGCGGCAGTTCGGTGATTACCAGCTTCCACTGGCCGCGCGCCAGATTCTCGATTTTCCACTTGGCGCGCACGCGCAGGCTGCCGCGGCCGCTCTTGTAGGTGGCCGCGATTTCCTCGGGCGAGGAAATGATCTGCGCGCCGCCCGGATAATCCGGGCCGGGGACCAGCGCCAGCACTTCGTCTTCGCTGAAATCGGGGTTACGCACCAGGCTGACCGCCGCGGCGGCGATTTCGCGCAGATTGTGGGCGGGGATTTCGGTCGCCATGCCGACCGCGATGCCGGAAGCCCCGTTCAGCAGGCAGAAAGGCAGGCGCGCCGGGAGCAGGGCGGGTTCGTCGTTGGCGCCGTCGTAATTCGGTTTCCAGTCGACGGTGCCTTCGTCGAGTTCGCCGAGCAGCAGTTCGGCGATCGGCGTCAGGCGGGCTTCGGTGTAGCGCATGGCGGCGGCGTTGTCGCCGTCGCGCGAACCGAAATTGCCCTGGCCATCGACCACCGGGTAACGCAGGCTCCAGTCCTGGGCCATGCGCACCATGGCGTCATAGACTGAGGAATCGCCGTGCGGGTGGTACTTGCCGATGACGTCGCCGACGACGCGGGCCGATTTGACGTGGCGGGGGCTCTTGTACAGGCCCATCCGGTGCATGGCGTAGAGAATGCGGCGCTGCACCGGCTTCTGGCCGTCGGCGGCCGAAGGCAGGGCACGGCCGGTGACGACGCTCATCGCGTATTCGAGGTAGCGGCGGGCGGCGTAGTCGGCGGGCGAGGGGATGTCGCCGGCCGGGCCGGTGGCGGCAGGCGGCAAGGTCGGCGGCAAGTCGTCGGCCGCAGTGCGCGGCAAATCGGGCTGGTCGGCAAGTGCCGGATCGGCGGCTGCAGGGGGCTGCGGCGCGGCCTGCAAGGCGCCGGTTTCCGGTCCGTCGGTAGCCGGCTGGGCGCTGGCGTCGAAGAGATTGAGCTGGTCGGTCATGGTGTTGCGGTAAATCCTGAATCGAGTCGGCGGCAAATTTATCACGGAGGCGGTGTTTTCGTTGGTCTCTCTGGCAATTCCGCTGGACGACGCCCCCGGCGCTTGCTATTACTGTCATATCGCGATGCAGGAGTGACGCCGACCATGGAACACCGTGGCATACAGATTGCCCACCTGGCCCCGGCGGCGGCGTTGACGGCGCTGGACAGCGGTGCGGCGGGACTGGCCGGCAAGGAAGCGGCGCGCCGCCTGGCCGAATTCGGTCCCAACCGGATTGCAACGGTGGCCCGTCAGTCGCCCTGGCTGAGCCTGCTCGGCGAATTCATCCATTTCTTCGCGCTGATCCTCTGGTTCGCCGCCGGGCTGGCTTTTACCGCCGCCTTTCTCGAGCCCGGGCAGGGCATGTTCGAGCTCGGGCTGGCCATCGTCGGCGTCATCCTGGTCAATGGCAGCTTCTCGTTCTGGCAGAGTTATCGTGCCGAGCAGGCGCTGGCGGCGCTGGAAAAGCTGCTGCCGCAGCAGGTTCGGGTGCGGCGGGACGGGGCCGAAACCGAAATTCCCGCCGACCAGTTGGTGCCCGGCGATGTCCTGCTGTCGGCCGAAGGCGCCAAGGTGCCGGCCGACTGCCGGCTGATCGAAAGCTGGGGACTGCGCGTGAACCTGGCGACGCTGACCGGCGAGAGCTACCCGAAAGCGCGCAGCGAACTGCCCGAAGCGGAGGATGTTTTCGATCCGCTCGCCGCCCATTGCCTGCTGCTGGCCGGCACGCTGGTCGTTTCCGGGGAGGCAGCGGCCGTCGTCTATGCCACCGGCGGCCACACCGAATTCGGTCGCATCGCCCACTTGACGCAGAATGCCGGCGATACCGAGTCGCCGCTGCAAGGCGAGATCCGGCACGTGTCGCGGCTGGTGGCGATGCTCGCCCTCGGCCTGGGAATTCTCTTCTTTCTGCTCGGACAGGGCATCGGCCTCGGTTTCTGGACCAACCTGATGTTCGCCATCGGCATCATCGTCGCCAATGTGCCGGAGGGCCTGCTGCCTGAAGTCACGCTCGCGCTGGCCATGGCTACCCAGCGCATGGCGCGGCGCAATGCGCTGGTCCGCCATCTGCCGGCGGTCGAAACCATGGGGAGTGCGACGGTGATCCTCACCGACAAGACCGGCACCCTGACCCAGAACCGCATGGTGGTGCGCGAATGGTTTGCCGGCGGTCGCCACCATCTTGCCGCCGAACGCTGGCCGGCGGCCCGCGATCCGCATCTGCGCGCCGTTGCCCGTTTCTGCCACAGTCTCAAATTCGTCAATGGCGAGCCGAGCGGCGATCCGATGGAAGTCGCCCTCTGGCGGTTTGCCGGTGAGGTGCCGATGCCGTGGACTTTCGCCGGCGAGATTCCCTTCGACGCCGAACGGCGGCGAATGTCGGTCTATAGCCGGGCGGCGGACGGCAGCGGTGTGCTGCTTTGCAAGGGGGCGCCGGAAAACCTGCTGCCGCTGTGCACGACCTGGTCCGACGGCAAATCATCGCGGCCTTTCGATGCCGAGGCCAGCAACATGTTTCGCCAGGCCCACGAAGACCTGGCCGGCCGCGGCCTGCGGGTCATCGCCTGTGCCTGGCGGCGACTGGCGGCCGGCGCCGCGCCGGATGAAGAGAATTTCGAGCTGTGCGGCCTGATCGCCCTCGAAGACCCGCCCCGGCCCGACGTGCACGAAGCCGTCGCCCGCTGCCACACGGCCGGTCTGCGCGTCATCATGGTCACCGGCGATCACCCGCGTACCGCCCTGTCCCTGGGTCGCGAGGTGGACCTGGTGCGGAGCGCCGCGCCCCGCGTGCTGAGCGGCAACGAGGTGCGCCGGATGAGCGCCGCGGAACTGCAGATTGCCCTCTCTGCCCCGGAAATCATCTTCGCCCGGGTCAGCGCCGAGCAGAAGATGCTAATCGTCCAGGCCCTGCAGGCCAAAGGGGAAATCGTCGCCGTCACCGGCGATGGCGTGAACGACGCCCCGGCCCTGCGCCTGGCCGACATCGGCATCGCCATGGGGCTCTCCGGCACCGACGTGGCCCGGGAAGCGGCCGACATCGTGCTGCTCGACGACCACTTCGGCAGCATCGTCAATGCCATCGAGGAGGGGCGGGCGGTCTATGAAAATATCCGCAAATTCATCACCTACATCTTCACTTCCAATATTCCGGAACTGGTGCCCTATCTGGCCTTCGTCCTTTTTCGCATTCCCCTGCCGCTGACCGTGATCCAGATCCTGACCGTCGACCTGGGCACCAACGTCCTGCCGGCCCTTGCGCTGGGCGCCGAAAAGCCGTCGGCCGACATCATGCAGCGGCCGCCTCGTCCCCGGGGGGAACGGCTGCTCTCCGGCGCCGTGCTGGCCCGCGCCTATCTCTTCCTCGGACCGCTGGAAGCGCTTGGCGCCCTGGCGACCTATTTCTTCGTGCTGCATGGCTTTGGCTGGCACTACGGCGAAATGCTGGCGGCCGGCGATCCGCGTTACCTGCAGGCAACTTCGGCCTGCCTGATGGCCATCGTGCTGGCCCAGATGATCAATCTTTTCGTCTGCCGCCATCCCCGGCTGCCGGCCTGGCATTTCCCGGTGTTCGAAAACCGCTGGCTGCTCGCCGGGCTGGCCAGCGAGGCGGCGCTGTTGCTGGCCATCGTCTACACGCCCTGGGGCAACGCGTTGTTCGGTACCGCGCCGTTGCCGCTCGCCGTCTTTCTCTACGCCTTGCCCTTCGCGCTCGGCCTCGGCCTGGCCGAAGAATTGCGCAAGTGGATCATCCGGCGGGGGGGGCAGGCGCTGCCCTGATTCCAGCGGTTTGCCGCGGGCGGTAACCGGCGGCGCCTGCCCGCGGCCCGACCGGCAAAGGCAAGCTGCGCCGGGGCGACGGTGGCGATGGCGGCAGTGGCCTTACCTGACGCAGCGGACCCGATCGCCAAAGAAAGTGCAATTGAAATACTGCCGTTCCGGCGTCTGGCTCATCAGGCGGGACGTGGTGCGCTGCTCGTAACGCTGGACCAGTTCGCCGCCCTCGCTGCCGGCCGCCAGCGCCGCGAACATCAGGTTGAATATTTCGTCTTCCTTGGCCTCGATCTCGGCTTCGGTAACGTCGCCCTGGGCAAAGACCAGCCAGATTTTCTGCAGTTCGCTGAAGATGCTCTTGAAGAAGGGCCGGCCGCACGCCCCCCATTCCTGGTTGCCGATGGCACGATAGTAGAAGATCCGCGAAACCTCGCCGGCAATTGTCCGGGCGTTGTATTTGCGGTTCCAGGCGATCAAATCGTCCGGGCAGCGGCCGTTGTTTTCGACATAGGCGTTCAGTATCGCCAATGGTGCCGTGGACGGTACGGCTGCGGCGGGCGAGGCGATGCCCAGCAGCGAGATTGCCAGGCAGCAGAGCCCTGGCCGCAGCCTCCGCATGGTTTTCCCGAACATCGTCAGGATTTTCGTGAAATGGCCCGGGCGGTTGGGGCCGGCTGGGGATGTCATCAAAGCGGCTTCGGGGAAGGTGGGCAAAGTGCTGAACTCGTCGGCGAGATGTCGTTTGCCGCGATTCTACGCCGTGCCGGATGCGGAGGGCCGGGAAAACGGCATCCGAAAGGCAAGGCTGCCTTCATGAAAAAACAACAGGCCGCTGCTTGAATGACGCCATCGTCAACGCGCCGCCGGATTGCCTGGGGCGACAACGCTTTTTCATCACGGCATAGGGAAACATCATGGGAATTTTCAGCAACATCATGAGCAAACTGGGCTTGGGCCATCACGACCAGGCGGCGACCGCCGCAAACGCTCCAGCGGGACAGCCGGCCGCCACGCCGCAGCCGACAGCGGAAAGGGCGCCGACCCCGGCGCCGGGTTCAACTCCCGCCTCTGGCCCAGCTGCGATCAGCCAGGTCGATGTGGTTGCCAAGCTGGAGTCGCTGGCCGCGGCACATAGCGAAAAACTGAACTGGAAATCGTCCATCGTCGATCTGATGAAGCTCCTCGGCTTGGACAGCAGCCTGGCAGCGCGCAAGGAACTGGCCTCCGAACTCGGTTGTCCGGCCGAAAAAATGGGTGATTCGGCGCAGATGAACATCTGGCTGCACAAGACCGTGCTCCAGAAACTGGCGGCAAATGGCGGTAATATCCCGCCCGAACTGCTCTGAGCGGCCGTCGCTTTCTACCCGGAAGGCCCGCCCGGCGCGGGCCTTTGAATTGACGGGTAGCCCTTGAATACACTGCAACAATTGCGCGCCGGCGAACTGGCAGGTTGCCGACGACTGAAGTTGAGTTGCGGCCTGACGGAATTCCCGATGGAAATCCTGGCGCTGGCCGAGACGCTGGAAATCCTCGATCTGTCGGGGAACGCCTTATCGACGTTGCCTGACGAACTGCTCCAGTTGCACCGCTTGCGCATCCTGTTCTGTTCGGACAATGCCTTCACCGAACTGCCGGCGATCCTCGGCCGTTGCCGGCAGCTGGAGATGATCGGCTTCAAGGCCAACCGGATTGCCAGGGTGCCGGCGGCCGCATTGCCGCCGCGCCTGCGCTGGCTGGTCCTGACCGATAACCGGATCGGCGAACTGCCACCCGAAATCGGCTGCTGTCGGCGACTGCAAAAGCTGATGCTGGCCGGCAACCGCCTGACGGCGCTGCCGGCCGAACTGGCCGCGTGCACTCGTCTCGAATTGCTGCGTATCGCTGCCAATCGCCTGACGATGCTGCCGGAATGGCTGTTTTCGCTGCCCCGTCTGGCCTGGCTGGCCTACGCCGGCAATCCGCTGGGCGAAAACCTGGCGGCCGCGCCGGCCATCGAGTCGATTGCCTGGCATCACCTGCAGCTTTCCGCCACCCTAGGCGAGGGCGCGTCGGGCGTCATCCACCGGGCGGCTTGGCAGTGCGCCGGCGAGGCGCAGCCGGTCGCCGTCAAGCTCTTCAAGGGGGCGCTGACCAGTGACGGCCTGCCGAAACATGAAATGCACGCCTGCATCCATGCCGGTGCCCATCCCAACCTGATTCCGGTGATCGGTCGCATTGAGGGGCATCCGGAGCAAGTCGACGGGCTGGTCATGGCGCTGATCGAGCCCGCCTACCGCAACCTGGCCGGGCCGCCCAGCCTCGACTCCTGCACGCGGGACGTCTATTCCGCGACCACCCGATTTCCGGTCGCCGTTGCGCTGCGCCTCGCCCACGGCATTGCCGGCGCTGCCCGCCACCTGCACGAGCAGGGCATCGTGCATGGTGATCTCTACGCCCACAATATCCTGCATCTTGACGATGGGGCGGCCCTGCTCGGCGATTTTGGCGCCGCTTCGCCGATCGATCCTGGCAATGAAGCGCAGGCCCTTGCCTTGCAACGCATCGAAGTGCGCGCTTTCGCCTGCCTGCTGGAAGAACTGGTCGAACGCTGCACGCCTCTGCCCGATAACGCAGATACGCTGGCAACGCTACGCGCCCTGCAGGTCCGTTGCGCTTCGGAAAATATCGGCGAGCGCCCCCTCTTCGCCGAAATCGAGAGCCGGCTGCGGGCGCTTGCCGCCTAGTTTCGGTGGGCCAGCGCCTTGGCGATGAAATGCCGACCGACGCGCGGTTTCGGCACCCGTTCGTCGAACCAGGCGCGCACGTCCTCGTCCAGACCGATGCCGTGCATGTAGTTGTAGAGCGCCTTGTTCAGCGCCCGGCCGAGTCTGTCGTGGTCCACTCCGGTCGGGTCGAAAAATTCCACATCGTTGGTGGCAAATGTGATCGGCGGCAGCGGTTTGAGTTTGATGCCGTAGTCGGCCGGATTCTTGCCGACCGGCGAATGCACGGTGCACGCGAAACGGTGAAAGAAACCGGACTGGATGCAGCCTTCGGCAAAGAGCTGGCGTACGTATTCCAGCGCATCGACGGTATCCTGCACCGTCTGCGTCGGGAAGCCGTACATCAGGTAGGCGTGCACCAGGATGCCGGCTTCCGAGAAGGCGCGGGTGACGCGCGCCACCTGGTCGACCGAAACGCCTTTCTGCATCAGCTTGAGCAGCCGGTCGGACGCCACTTCCAGACCGCCGGAAACGGCGATGCAGCCGCTGTCGGCCAACTGGTTGCAGAGTTCCGGCGTGAAGGATTTCTCGAAGCGGATGTTGCCCCACCAGGAAATCGCCCGGTTGCGCTTCTGCAATTCGTCGGCCAGGGCTTTCAGCGCCTTGGGCGGTGCCGCCTCGTCGACGAAATGGAAGCCGCTCTGGCCGGTTTCTTCGATGATCGTTTCGATGCGATCGACCAGCAAGGCGGCCGGAGCGCCGTCGTAGCGGCCGATGTAGTCGAGGCTGACATCGCAGAAGCTGCATTTCTTCCAGTAGCAGCCGTGCGCCACGGTCAGCTTGTTCCAGCGCCCGTCCGACCATAGTCGGTGCATCGGATTGAGCATGTCGAGCAGCGACAGGTATTTGTCGAGCGGCAGGCCGTCCCAGGTCGGCGTGCCGACGTCGGCGAAAGGTACGTCCGGTTCGTTGCTGTTGAAATAACGGACCTGGCCGTCAACGCGGGTAAAGGTTCGCACCAGGTTCAGACGTGGCCGTTGGTCGGCCAGGTGTTCGAGCAGGGCGATCACCGGTTGCTCGCCATCGTCGAGCGTGATGTAGTCGAAATAGTCGAAAACCCGCGCTTCCTTCAGTTCGCGCAATTCGGTATTGACCCAGCCGCCGCCGAGGGCGATGACGATTTTCGGGTCCTGCGCCTTGATCGCCTGCGCCATCCGGAAGGCGGCATAGACCGAACCCGGGAAAGGCACGGAGACCAGAACCAGGGCCGGTTGATGGCGTTCGATGGCGGCCCGGGTCAATTTTTGCAGGGTTTCATCGACCAGGGTCGGCGCCGCGGCCAGGGCGCGGGCCAGCGGCTCGAAGGTCGGCTGGCTGCGGGCCAGGGATTCCGCGTAGCGGACGAATTCGAAGCGCGGATCGACGGCGTCGCGCAGCACGTCGGCCAGGTCGTCGAGATAAAGCGTCGCCAGGTGGCGTGCCCGGTCCTGCACGCCGAGCGAGCCGAAAGCCCAGGCCAGCGGGTCGCCGCCCTCGTCATCGACGTAGTTGTCGAGCGACGCGAAGCGCGGTCCTTCTGGCAGCAGGTTGCGGCCGCAGATGCGGTGGCCGATCGACGGGTCGTGGCCCTGCAGGAAAGCGACGGCCGGCGTCACGGTGGCGAGGTAGCGCTCGAAATTGTCGATAAAACAGTGCAGCGTCGGCGAGCGTTTTTTGCCTGGGATCGCCGTGGCCCGCTCGTGCATCTGGCGCAGGCCGGCCGGGGAAAAGAGCTCCAGCACCAGCTGCAGCGCAATGTCTTCCTGGGTCGCAGCAATGCCGCGCGAACGCAGGAAGCCGGTCAGGTAAGCCGTCGATGGATAAGGCGTGTTGAGCTGCGTCATCGGCGGGATGACGGAGAGGACGCGGCAGGCGGAATGGCTCATGGGGCGATCGGGAAAATGGGGCTTACCGGCCGAGTTTCTGGTGGATTTGCGGCAGGGCGGCCTGGGCGGCGCGTTCGCCTTCGAGCACGGCATCGTGGCGGGCGGTGAAATCCCAGGATTTGACGTAGGGCAGGTTGGGGCGGATGACGATGTCGGCATCGCGCAGTTCGTTGCGGCCGATGACGCCGCCCATGATGGTCGAGGTCTGCCAGAGTACGCCGGTCAGGCTGTCCAGCGGCTGGCCTTCCGGGCGGGCCGAGATGTCGACGGCGATGACGAAATCGGCGCCCATTTCGCGCGCCGCCTGGACCGGGACCGGGCTGGTCAGGCCGCCATCGACGTAGCTGCGGCCGCGGAACTGGGCGGGCTGGAAGACGCCCGGCACGGCGGCCGAGGCGCGCACCGCCATGCCGGTGTCGCCGGAGCGGAAGACGACCCGTTCGCCGCTGTTGAGATCGGTGGCGACGGTGGCGAACGGCTTGTTCAATTTTTCCAGCGGGCGGTTCTGCACATGCTGGTTGATGAAGCCTTGCAGCGCTTCGCCTTTCAGGAAACCGCGGCCGCCCAGCGTCCAGTCGGCAAAGATCGTTTCATCGAGTTGCTGGGCGATCTTCTGCATGGCGTAGGCGTCGTAGCCGCCGGCGTAGAGCGCGCCGACCACCGCCCCGGCGCTGGTGCCGACCACGAGGTCGGGGACGATGCCTTGCGATTCCAGCATCTTGATGACGCCGATGTGGGCGAAGCCGCGTGCTGCGCCCCCGCCGAGAGCGAGGGCGATCTTGTACTTGCGTGGGGCCGGTGTCGGCGCCGCGGTCGGCTTTTCCGGGAAAAGAGTGGTGCAGCCGGCGAGCAGGGCCAGGCTGGCCGCCAGCAGGCGGCGGCGCGCGAAAAGAAGGGGTGAGGGCCGGGGTGCCGTCATCGAGATATCCGGTTCATGGTTGCGGGCGTATTCCAATCGCCGGGGACAGTGCGGCGCTCAATCGGCGACGAAGACCATGCCGAAGGCACCGACGGAGGTGATCTTGTCATTGACCGTGGTGTACGAGGCGACACCCAGCGAGTGGTATTTCGAGGCGAAGGAAGTCAGTTGGCCGATACCGAGAATGCGCTCAAGCTGGCTGCGCTCGGCAATCGCCTGCCTGATCTGCTCGCGGAGCCTTTCGGGCGACGGATTGAGCAGGAAGGCCAGGGCAATGGCCGCGGCTGCAATGATTAGGCGAGCGATCATGTCGTTCGGCCTCTGTGCAGCCTTGCCGGCGGCTCGCCGGCCAGACCTGCGGGCAGGATTGTCGGCCGCTCAGACATCGGCCTCGACCAGTCCGCCGTCCTTTTCCATCCAGGCCCGACGGCCGGCGGCTTCGCCCTTGCCCATCAGCAAGGTGAAGGTGGCCGTCATTTCCCGGATCGTCTCGCGCCCTGCCTGGAAGGGGACCAGGCGGCGGGTGTCCGGGCAGAGCGTGGTTTCCCAGAGCTGGTCGGGATTCATTTCGCCGAGGCCCTTGAAGCGGGAGACGCTGATCTTGTTTTCCGAGACGCCTTCGTCGCGAAGTTTCTGAAGCGTCTGTTCCTTTTCGGCTTCATCGAGGCAATAAACCTTGCGGGTATGGCCGCGCGCCTCGACATCGACGCGGAACAGCGGCGGCTGGGCGACATAAATGTGGCCGCGTTCGACGAGGGCCGGGAAATGGCGCAGGAACAGCGTGAACAGCAGTACCTGGATGTGGGAGCCGTCCACGTCCGCGTCCGACATCACGATGATGCGGCCGTAGCGCAGGCCGGAGACATCGACTGTTTCGATCTGGTCGAGGCCGTGCGGGTCGACGCCGATGGCCACCGAGATGTCGTGCACTTCGTTGTTCTTGAACAGCTGGTCACGCTCGACTTCCCAGGTATTCAGCACCTTGCCGCGCAGCGGCAGCACCGCCTGGGTTTCCTTGTCGCGGCCCTGCTTGGCAGAGCCGCCGGCCGAATCCCCTTCGACCAGGAAGACCTCGTTGCGGGCGATATCGTCCGATTCGCAATCGGTCAGCTTGCCGGGCAGGGTGGCGATGCCCGAGGATTTCTTCTTCTCGACCTTCTGGGTCGATTTCATCCGGTTCTGCGCCGCCTTGACGGCCAGTTCGGCGATCTTCTTGCCGTATTCGGCGTGGCTGTTCAGCCACAGCTCGAACGGATCGCGCACCATCTGCGAAACCAGCTTGTAGGCGTCGCGGCTGGTCAGCTTTTCCTTGGTCTGGCCCTGGAATTGCGGGTCGAGCACCTTGGCCGACAGCAGGTAGGTCATCCGGCCGCAGACGTCTTCCTGCGCCAGTTTGACCTTGGCCGGCAGGATGGCGTGGTGGTCGGCAAACGTCTTGATCGCCTCGAAAACGCCGGCTTTCAGCCCGGCTTCGTGGGTGCCGCCGTCCAGCGTCGGGATCAGGTTGACGTAGGATTCCGGCTTGCCGCCGCCTTCCTCGAACCAGGCCAGTGCCCAGGTGGCGCCTTCGCCGACGGCGAAGCCGTTGGCCGTGTCGACATATTTCTCGCCGACGAAGATCGGCGCCACCGGCGTGCCGACCATCATTTCATTGAGGTAGTCGGCCATGCCGTTCTGGTAGCACCAGACTTTCTTTTCCTGGCCTTCGATGTCCAGTTCGACCGTGACATTGGGCATCAGCACGGCTTTCGAACGTAGCAGATGCTCCAGTTGGCCGAGATTGACCTTCGGCGAATCGAAATATTTCGGGTCGGGCGAGATGCGCACCGTGGTCCCGGTATTGCGCTGGCCGCAGTCGCCGATCCGGGCCAGCGGTTCGCTGACGAAACCGGCGGCGAAAGCGATGCGGTGGATGCCGCCGCCGCGCCGGATCTCGACTTCAAGGCGCGTCGACAGCGCATTGGTCACCGAGACGCCGACGCCGTGCAGGCCGCCCGAAAAGCGGTAGGCGTTGCCGCTTTCCGTCTTGTTGAACTTGCCGCCGGCGTGCAGCTTGCAGAAGACCAGTTCGACGGCCGGCCGGCCTTCTTCGGGGTGAATTTCGACCGGGATGCCGCGGCCGTTGTCGGCGACTTCGATGACGCCGTCGGCCCGCACCGCGACGCTGATCTTCTTGGCAAAGCCGGCCAGCGCCTCGTCGGCGGCATTGTCGATGACTTCCTGGACGATATGGGTTGGGCAGGTTGTCCGGGTGTACATGCCCGGGCGTTCCTTGACCGGTTCAAGGTCTTTCAGGACGCGGATGGAAGAGGCGGAATATTCAGTCATCTATTTCGGAATTGGGGGGAAATTGGGCAGTCGGCCGCCGGGATGCTGCGGATTCTACCGGTTCCCGGCATGGTGTGCACTGCGGGTGCCCATGGCATAATGCTGCGTCGATAAATGAATTCGGATCAGGGAAGGCCATGACTCAGGATTTGCCAACGCCGTCAGTGCCCTATGCCAGTGTTTGCAAGCGGGCAACGGACAGACGCGCCTGCAAGCAGATTCTGCCGCCGCCGTATCCGTCCATGGACGGGCTGATCACGACCGATCGTCGTTCATACCTGGATCGCCGGGCTTCGTGGCTCAGGGAGTTTTTCCTGGACATCGGCGGTCGCGACTGACAATTCCGACAAGGAAAGCAGCAAATTATGGCGGGAGCCAGTCTGTTAGCGCTGCTCGACGATATTGCGAGCATTCTCGATGATGTGGCGGTTCTGACCAAGGTCGCCGCCCAGAAGACGGCCGGCGTGCTCGGCGACGACCTGGCGCTCAACGCCGAACAGGTTTCGGGCGTACGTGCCGAGCGCGAATTGCCGGTGGTCTGGGCGGTCGGCGTCGGTTCATTGCGCAACAAGGCCATCCTGGTGCCGGCGGCGCTGGCGATCAGCGCCTTGCTGCCCTGGGCGATCACGCCGCTGCTGATGATCGGCGGCTTCTACCTGTGCCTGGAAGGCGTCGAGAAACTGGCCCACAAGTGGTTGCATAGCCGCCAGGAAGACGATACCGAACATGCCGTCGAACTGGCCGCCGTGGCCGACGACAGCGTCGATCTCGCCGTCTTCGAGGCGGAGAAGATCAAGGGCGCCATCCGTACCGATTTCGTGCTTTCGGCCGAAATCATCGTCATCGCGCTGGGCACCGTCGCCGGGCAGCCGTTCGGCACGCAGGTCGTGGTGTTGGCCGGCATTGGGGTGATCATGACGGTGGGGGTTTATGGCGTTGTCGCCGCCATCGTCAAGATGGATGATCTCGGGCTGCATCTGCTGAAAACCGGGCGCGGGCCGCTGCGCAGCCTCGGCCGCGGTCTGTTGCTGACGGCGCCGCGGTTGATGAAGGCGCTGACCGTGATCGGTACGGCAGCGATGTTCCTGGTCGGCGGCGGCATTCTGGCGCACGGTATCGCACCGCTGCACCACGCCACCCAACTGGTCGGCGAAAGTGTCGGCCCGCTCGGCGGCATCCTGGCCGCCTTGCTCGACATGCTGACCGGTATCGCCGGTGGGGCGCTCGCCTTGCTGGTGGTGACCGCCGTGGGCAAGCTGGCGGGCAAACTGAAAGGGAAACGGAGATGAGCAAATCCTTGCGGCTTTCCGAAAAATGGTTCCGCTTCGGCCTCTGGCTGGTCGCCTTCGTCTTCGCCAGTTTCCTGAGCGGGCTGGGCGGCACGGTGGTGCAGAACCTGCCCAAGGTCGAGCATTACTACTCGCTGGAAGATTTCATCGACAAGCCGGCCGCCGGCACGGCGCGGGCCGCGATCAAGGAAAAGCAGGCGACGCGGCAGGCGGCCGATGAGAAGCTGGAGCAGGAAAGGCTCAAGTTGAACACCGCCCGCGCCGATGTGGCGACGGCGCGCAACAGCTTCAACAACTGGCTGGCCACCCGCCATGCGACGCAACGCGCCGAACAGGATCCCGAACTGATCGCCCGTAGCGGCGAGGTGGACCGGCTGCAGGCCGGCGAACGCCAGGCGCTGGCCAGGGTCGAGGCGCAGCAGCAGATCCAGCTCGATGCCCGGCAGGCCGAAGAACATGCCCAGCGCGACTTGCGCCAGCTTGAACAAGCGGCCTCGTCCGAACTCGGCAAGGAACTGCGCCGCCAGGAGCTACGCGTCTTCCTCTATCGCCTGGCGCTGACGCTGCCCCTGCTCGCCATCGCCGGCTGGCTGTTCGCCAAAAAGCGGCAGAGCACCTGGTGGCCGTTCGTCTGGGGCTTCATCTACTTTGCGCTGTTCGCCTTCTTTGTCGAACTGGTGCCTTACCTGCCGAGCTACGGCGGCTATGTGCGCTACGCGGTGGGCATCGTCATCACCGTGCTGGTCGGCCGCTACGCGATCATGGCGCTCAACCGCTACCTGGAAAGGCAGAAGCAGGCCGAAGCGCTGCCCGATGTCGAGCGCCGCAAGGAGCTTTCCTACGACACGGCGCTCGCCCGGCTGGCCAAGAAAGTCTGCCCGGGCTGCGAACGGCCGGTCGATCTGGCCAATACCGCCATCGACTATTGCCCGCATTGCGGCATCTGCCTCTACGACCATTGCGGCCGCTGCCAGACGCGCAAGAGCGCCTTCGCCCGCTTCTGCCATGCCTGCGGGGCGACGGCGCGGGAGAGCGGGGTCACTTGACGGGGTTGAGGGCTGGGCCTGGGCAGGCGGTGCGATCGTGTATTAGAATAATCGAATATTCAATTATTCCCGACATAGGATATTCATGTTCAAGACCGCCCACGAACTTGTCATCGCCGCCAGGAAGTCGATCAGCGAATGCAGTGCTGCCCAGGTTCAGGAAAAACTGCACCAGCCCGATACCCTGGTCATCGATGTCCGGGAGCCGGATGAATATCGCCAGGGCCACCTGTCCTCGGCCATCAATATTCCGCGCGGCCTCCTCGAATTCAAACTCTCCGGCGAACCCGCGCTGCAGCGCCTGGATCGGCCGATCGTCGTCTATTGCAAGAGCAGCGGTCGGGCCGCGCTGGCGGTGGTCGCCATGCAGGAGATGGGATTTTGCAATGTCGTTTCGCTGGCTGGCGGCTTCGATGCCTGGGCGGCCGCGGGTCTTCCTCAGGTCAAGCCGCGGGCCGTGGCTTTCGAGTAGAAGCGGCGGACGAAGCCGATGCGATGGTCGGGCGTTGCGTCAGCACGGCTGACCGCCGGTTGGTCCGTGCCGCGAAAGCCAGCGGGGCGGAAAAGGTGACCGGCAGGCCGACCTGACTCCGTCCGTGAGCCTAGCCGAGCAGGGTGACGACGATTTCCCGGCGGTGGCCGTGGCTGCGGTGCTCGAACAGGTAAATGCCCTGCCAGGTGCCGATCTGCAGGCGATGCTCGCCGAAGGGAACGCTGACTGACGTGCCGGTGAGCAGCGAGCGGGCATGGGCGGCCATGTCGTCGTCGCCTTCCAGATCGTGCCGGTAGGCCGGGTCGGCATCCGGTGCCCAGCGCTGGAGGAGGGTTTGCAGGTCGTGGCGAACGCTGGGGTCGGCGTTTTCGGTGATCGCCAGGCCGCAGCTGGTATGGCGCACGAAAACATGGGCGACGCCGGTGTCGAGCGACGATTGCCGGACGATGGCGGCGATGTCGTCGGTGATCTCGACGGCGCCCCGGCCGTGCGTATTGAAGGTCAGATGATGCTGTTCGCTCATTTGCCCTTGTCCCTGAGCAGGCCTTGCAGCGCGGTAAACGGGTTGTGCGTGGCGCCGCCGCCCCGTGCCGTGCTGGTGTCGGTGTAACCGCGGTCGGCCTCGATCTGTTTCTGGTGCTCGTTGTCGTGGCAATAGATGCAGAGCAGCTCCCAGTTGCTGCCGTCGGCCGGATTGTTGTCGTGATTGTGGTCGCGGTGGTGCACGGTCAGTTCGCGCACATTGGCGGTGGTGAATTCGCGGGCGCAGCGACCGCAGATCCACGGGTAGATTTTCAGGGCCCGCTCGCGATAGCCCTCGGCCCGGCTGTCGGCCGCCTTGCGGGCAGTGAGGACGACCTGGTCGAGGCGTTTGTGGTCGATCGAACTCATCGTGCTTCTCCGTCTTGTTACGAGGTTCCGGCGTCGGTCGCCGCCGCTTCTTCCTTCATTTGCCGAACCCGGAGCTGGACGTAGCGGGCGCGGGCGACGCCTTCGTCGCCGTGAGCGATCTGCATCGCGGTATCCCAGGTGGGATGGTCGATGCGCAGCAGGTGCAGTTCGCGGTTGGCGACCATGAAACGCTGCAGATCACGTTCGTCGGTCGGATCGGCCGTTGCCGTCGAGCGGGCGTAGATGAAATAGCAGCCACCGGCCAGCAGGGCCAGCGCCAGAAAGGCAAGAACAGTCGCCATGGGGCATTTCGTCGAATTGAACAGCCTCCAGCATACCACCCGGCAGGCCTGCATTCCGGGATTCGGCGCTAGCCGATTCCCGTGCCTGGCGATCGGCTCAGCGGCCGATGGATCCGATGAAGGAATGCACGTCGATCAGGTCGCGCGGCATCATGCCTTCCTCGAGCAGTGCGGTGCGGATATGCTTGTAGAGGCCGAGCACCGCGCCATAGGTTTTCCAGTTGGGTTCGGGCTTGTAGTTGATGCGCCAGCAGAACGCCTTGGCCGAATTCTGGATCGCCGTCGGCTTGATGAAGACCCTTTCCTGCGGAAAGCGGATGAAGCCGAAAAAGGTGGCGATCGGCCATTTGCTGATTTCCGCCAGGTCGAGCATGCGGACGAAGCCCTTGAAACGCGCTTCCTCGCTGTCCGCTCCGTAGAGCAGATCGGCCAGGCCCACGGCGAAAGGCTTCTGGTTGGCCGGGCAATCCAGGGCCTTGTAGAGCAGGGCTTTCTCGGTCTTGGTCAGCAGCGTGGTCAAGGACTCGACATGGCGCGCCCGGTCGCAGACATCCTGGTAGCGGCCTTCGGCGATCAAGCCGACCAGTTCTTCCTGGTCCAGCAACTGGACGAAAAACTGATGCGCCCGGATGTGGCTTTCCCGTTCTTCCTGGACGAAGGACTTTCCTTCCAGCCCATCCGGGTAGGTCGCCAGGAAGCGCTCGATTGCCGCAGGGAGCGAGACATAGTCCACACCGGCGATCTGTGCCGCGTCGATTAGGTTGTCGAGCAGCGGGTGCCGGGCGGCGCCGCCGATCACCGCTTCAAGTTTGACAAACGATTTTGATAGTCTCTTGGCGCCGGCGCCGACAAAGAACACATCAACGCTTTCGGGGGTGACACCCAGTACTTTGCCAAGTCCCCATTCCTTCAGGTTTGGGTGGACCACACGATTGCCTTGGGTAAGGGTATTCATCAAGCTCTCCGCCGCTGTTTCCGGAAAAAAGCGGCGCATTCTATCACGCCGCCGGCTGCGATGCCCCGGCGACTGCGGCGTATCGCCGGTCGGCAGCTCGCTGCCGGGTAGCGAATTCGCCCTGCAAATGGCCGCGAATACTGTCTTTGCCTTATTACCCGGCTCGGCGTTATGCTGGCTCCAATGCATCTCCCGTATTCACCTGCCTCATGATATTTTCCCGCCTGATCCTCAACCGTCTGCAAAATCTGCCGGACGCTGCCGATACGGTGGTCGTCATCGATGTGCTCCGTTCCTTCACCACGGCGGCGGTGCTGTTGGCCCGGGGGGCGCGTGCGATCTACCCGGTGGCCGGCATCGCCGCAGCGCTGACGCTGCAGGAACGGATTGCGCATCCGCTGTCGGTCGGGGCGGTCGGTGGCGGCGATCCGATCCCCGGCTTCGACTATGGCAATTCGCCTTCGCAATTGATGCAGGCCGACCTCGCCGGCAGGAATGTCGTGATCAGCACGGCGGCCGGCGTGCGCGGCCTGCAGCGCTTTCGCGAGGCAAGGCAGCTCTATGCCGCCAGCCTGGTTTGTGCGCGGGCGACGGCCGAGGCGATCCGGGCGGCCGGGGCGGCGGAAGTCTGCTTTGTGATTACCGGCGAATGGGTCGATCGCGATGGCGACGAGGACATGGCCTGTGCCGACTATATCGAGGCATTGCTGAACGGCGAACCGGCAGCGCCGGAAATCTACGCCCAGCGGGTGCGGGATTCCGATTTCGGCCAGCGCTTCACGGCCGGGACATGGCCGAATCTGCCTCTGGCCGACCTCGAACTTGCCGCCCAGGTCGACCTTTTCGACTTCGCCATGCCGGTACGCCGCGAAGGCGAAAATCTGGTCATCCGCTGAGCGGCGGGCGGGCCGGCTGGCGAGGCGGCGAGGCAGCCCTTAGAATCGGGGCTCGAACAATTCAGCCCGACCATCATGCCCCGCATCAAGATCGATCTGCCCGAGCATTTCAGCTTCGCGACTGAAATCCCCATCTATATCGGCCACATCAATTACGGCCACCATCTCGACAATGCCGCGTTGATTTCGCTGGTCGCCGAGGCGCGGGTGCGGTTCTTCAAGGCGCTCGGTTATACCGAGCTCGATATCGAGGGCGTCGGCATCGTCGTCGCCGATGTCGCCGCCCAGTACCGTTCGGAAGCCTTCCACGGCGAGACCCTGGTGGTCGAGATGGCGGCCGACGATTTCAACAAGTTCGGCTGCGACCTCGTCTGGCGCCTGTCGGACAAGGCGTCGGGGCGCGAAGTGGCACGCGGCAAGCATGGCATCGTCTTTTTCGACTATGCGGTGCGTAAGCCGGCCGCGGTGCCGGCCGCTTTCCTCGCCAAGGTGACGGCTTAAGCCATGATCCCGATCCGCTACGTCGAACCGGTGTTCCGTCCGCCGAGTGAAGCCGAATCCCTGATCTTGCCGGTGACCGACGGCTGCTCGTGGAACCAGTGCACGTTCTGCGAGATGTATACAGCCCCCCAGAAGCAGTTCCGGGCGCGCGGCGAGGACGAAGTGCTGGACAACATCCGGTGGGCCGCCCAGCGTTATGGCGATCAGGTGCGTCGGGTTTTCCTTGCCGACGGCGATGCGCTGGTGCTGCCGACGCGGCGCCTACTCACCATCCTCGGCGCTATTCGTGAGCACCTGCCGGCGGTCCGGCGAATCTCCGCCTATTGCCTGCCGCGCAACCTGCGCCGGAAATCGCCGGCGGAAATCGACGAACTGGCGGCGGCCGGCCTGAAAATGGTCTATGTCGGTGCCGAATCCGGCGACGACCAGGTGCTGGCTGCCGTGCACAAGGGGGAAACCTTCGACAGTACTAGGGAGGCGCTGGACAAATTGGGTGCCGCCGGCATCAGCCGCTCGGTGATGATCCTCAACGGCCTCGGTGGCCAGGTCCTGAGCCGGCAACACGCCGAGAATTCGGCCCGCCTGCTCAATGCGACCCAGCCGGAATACCTGTCGACGCTGGTGGTCAGCTTTCCGCAGGGCGAAGCACGGTTCCGGGCCGGTTTTGCCGGTTGGGAACCGTTGCCCCGCCACGAACTGTTCGTTGAAATGGCGCATTTCCTGGCCAGGCTGGAACTCAAGCGCACCGTTTTCCGCAGCGACCATGCCTCCAACTGGCTGATCCTCAAGGGCACGCTCGGTGCCGACAAGGAGCGTCTGCTGGCCGAAGTGCGCCAGGCCATCGCGACGCCCGAGGCGGCGTCCCTGCGGCCGGCCTGGGCGCGAGGCCTATGATTCTTTGTCGGAGTCGAGGCGCAGCGAAGCCGAGTTGATGCAGTAGCGCAGGCCGGTCGGGGCCGGGCCGTCGGGAAATACATGACCGAGATGGGCGCCGCATTCGTGGCAGGTGACCTCGGTGCGCTGCATGCCGAAACTCTGGTCGACATGTTCGTCGATCAGCTTTGCGTCGTTCGGCGTGTGGAAGCTCGGCCAGCCGCAGCCGGCATCGAACTTGGCGGTCGAGCGAAAGAGCGGGGCGCCGCAGCAGACGCAGCGATAGGTGCCTTCGACATGGCAGTCCCAGTACTGGCCGGTGAAGGGGCGTTCAGTGCCCTTCTGGCGGGTGACGCGGTACTGCTCGGGGCTCAGTTCACTGCGCCATTCGACGTCGGATTTCTGAATTTTGGGCATCGAAGCTTGTCTCGAGGTTGGCGGTGCCGGCTCTGACACCTATACTCGGCTATGATTCAAAAAAAGACCCACAGGATATACCGACATGAACCCCAATCCCCTCAACGACAGCGATCTCGACCGCCTGGAACAGTTGCTCGAAGCCGATGTCTTTCAGAACGATGCCATGCGCCTCGACGAAGTCCAGGCCATCCTCTGCGCCATCGTCAGCGGACCACTGCCGGTGGAGCCCAGCGTCTGGCTGCCCGAAGTCCTCGGTCAAAACATGGATGCCGGCAATCCGCAGGTCAGCGAAACCATCGAACTGCTGATGCGCCTGAATAACGACATCGCGGCGGCGCTGCTCGCCGATGAAACGGTGTCCCCCATCCTCTATCCGCTCGACGAAAGCTGCACCGATTACGATTACGCCGCCTGGGCCGATTCCTACGTTTTCGGCGCCGGCATGGCCGGCGACTGGTACGAACTGGCCGGCAAGCATGCCGATGACCTGTCCGAACTCCTCGAGCCGATGTTCATGTTGAACGGCATGCTCAAGGAAGATGTCGAGAAAAGTGGCGAACGCTGGTTCGCCCCGGCCGAGGAAGCCCGCCTGGTTGCCGAAATCCAGGAAAATCTGCCGGTCATCGTGCAGACGCTCTACAACTTCTGGCGCAACAAGCGGGCGGGTGGCACCGTGCGCCGCGAAGAGCCGAAGTCCGGTCGCAACGACCCCTGTCCTTGCGGCAGCGGCCGTAAATTCAAGCAGTGCTGCGGCTCGCCCGAAAAGCTCAACTAAAGCGGGAAGCCGCCGGCAGCGGCGCAGGGCGGCCATGTCCGGCCGCCATCCGGTCGATCAACCGGGATTGACCGGGATGAAGACGCGGGCGTCGCCCCGTTCGACGAGCACGACGACCCGTTTGCCGGCCTTGGCGAGCAGCTTGCGGAATTGTTCGGCGCCGCGTATTTTTTCGCCATTCACCGAAATGATCACGTCGCCCGGTTGCAGGCCGGCCCGCGCCGCAGCCCCGCTGACGCCCTGGACCAGCAGGCCGCCGTCGATGTCGGCCTGACGTTGTTCTTCCGGGGTCAGCGGACGCACCGCGAGGCCCAGGCGTCCCTTGGCGCTTTCCGGCGTTTCGGCGGCGGCTACTTTCTCCTCGGTGAACGCCGCGATCTTCACCGTGACCTCGCGTGCCGCACCCTTGCGCCAGATCTGCAGTCTGGCGGTATCTCCCGCCGACATGCCGGCGACGATGGCCGGCAGTTCGCCGGAATTGCCGATTTCCTTGCCGTTGATGGCGAGGATCACGT
The DNA here is from genome assembly GCA_050259955.1 of Bacteroidota bacterium. Taxonomy (GTDB): domain Bacteria; phylum Pseudomonadota; class Gammaproteobacteria; order Burkholderiales; family Rhodocyclaceae; genus Azonexus. The sequence continues at coordinate 22,151 of JBLNBM010000022.1, read as the reverse complement.
CGCCCGGTTCGATACCGGCCTTGGCCGCCGGGCCGTCCTTGTCGACGGCGCTGACCAGTGCACCGGCCGGTTTCTTCAGGCCGAAGGACTCGGCCAGCGACTGGCTGAGTTCCTGGATGGCAACCCCCATCCGGCCGCGCTGGACCTTGCCGCTGGTGATGATCTGTTTTTCGACGCTCATCGCCACTTCGATCGGAATGGCGAACGACAGCCCCTGGTAGCCGCCGCTGCGCGAATAGATCTGCGAATTGATGCCGATCACCTCGCCGGCCATGTTGATCAGTGGCCCGCCGGAATTTCCCGGATTGACCGCGACGTCGGTCTGGATGAAAGGCACGTAGCTGCCGTCAGGCAGCGAGCGCGACTTGGCCGAAACGATGCCGGCGCTGGCGCTGTTTTCGAAACCGAAGGGCGAACCGATGGCCAGCACCCATTCGCCGACGCGGGTATTGGCCGAACTGCCCAGTCGGGCGGTCGGCAGATCGTGGGCGTCGATCTTCAAAACGGCAATATCGCTGGCCTTGTCCAGGCCGCGCACCTTGGCCTTGAATTCCCGCTTGTCGGTCAGTTTGACGGTGACTTCGCTGGCCTCCTCGACGACATGGGCGCTGGTCAGGATGATGCCGTCCGGCGTCACGATGAAGCCGGAACCCAGGCCATGGATCGGCATGTCGCCATGCTGGCGGGGCACCCGGAAATGGCGGAAAAGCTCATAGAACGGGTCGTCGGGGTCGAGTTGCGGGATTTCCTGCGTCCCCGCCGTCGGACTGGCGCTGCCGGTGACGCTGATATTGACCACCGCCGGTCCATTGCGATCGACGATGTTGGCCATGTCGGGCAGGCCGACGGGTGGCGGCAGCGATGGCGAGGCGGTGAGGGCGGGCGCCGTCGCGGCACGGCTCTCGCCGATGCTGGTCAGGTTGACCAGGGAATAAGTGCCGCCCAGCGCCGCGACCAGCATCAGGACGATAACGAACGATTTGAGTTGGCGAACATTCATGGCGGCTTCTCCAGGCAATATTCGATGGGGCAAGGCTTTGTCCGAATGGTTTCCGCTCCCTGCCGGCCATGTGCCAATCAGGGCATCCTTTCGAACAGCGCCCGGATCGCCGGGCTACCGGCCAGGGCGCTGGCCGGTGCCGCCCGGCTCGGGCGATCCGCTGCTGGCTGGCTGGCGCCATCGCCGTTTTCCCGGGCGAGTGCGGCATTGCCGACCAGGCTGCCGATGCTGCCGGCGATCAGCAGGGAACGAAGGGCGCGGCGCCGGCACTCCTCGACGGTGGCTCGCGAGAAGTGGCGACGGGCCGGCATGCCGAACAGGCGACGCGAGGATTCAAGGAAATTGGCGATGATTCGGGCTTGCCACTGGCTGACATCGGGCATGACTTATTTCCTCCGCTTGGATCGAGACCGTATCTTTGCGGAAAGGCTCCATTTTTCCTGCAGGATTTTTGCGACGCTTTGTATCGTTGTGTTGCATCGATCCATACGCAATAAGCCGTATTTTCCGGCTGGCGAGATCGCTGGCTGGGCGGCATGCCCTGCGGCAAGTGCCCTCCAGGATCGGGCGCTGCCTGGGCTAGAATCCGGCAACTGAAACGGGAGATCTCCTGATGACCATCCAGAAAGTGCTGCTCAATGTCGGCGCCGGCCACCCGTCTAGCGGCGCGCAAATTCCGCCGGCGTTCCGGGCAGTGGAGTGGAAAGAAGTCCGCCTCGATATCGCGCCGGAAAATGCCCCGGACATTCTCGGCTCGATGCTGGACATGTCGGCGGTGCCCGATCGGAGTGTCGATGCCATCTATTCGTCGCACAATATCGAACATCTCTACCCCGACGAATTGCCCGTTGCCCTGCGGGAATTCCGGCGTGTGCTCAAGCCGTCAGGCTTCGCCGTCGTTACCTGCCCCGATCTGCAGGCCGCCGCGCAGATGATCGCCGAGGACCGGCTGACCGACGTCGCCTACACTTCGCCCGGCGGCCCGGTAACCCCTTTCGATATCGTCTATTCGCACCGCAATTTCACCCGGCGCGACAACCCGTACATGGCGCACCATTGCGGCTTTACCTTGAAAGTCCTGCTCGGGACGTTGAAAGCGAACGGTTTTGTTTCCGTCGTCGGGCTGCGCCGCCCGGCGCTGTTCGATCTCTGGGCCGTGGCGAGCCCGGCGGAACTGCCTGAAGCGGCCCTGGTCGAGCTGGCCGGCCGGGTGCTGCCTGCCGCCTAGCGAGCGGCTCGGTGTCGGACTGCGCCGGCGTAGGCCATGGCACAGCGGCACGGAACGGGCAGCGCATCGCGGATCGGCGGAAGGAATACGGCGAGGGTCGGCTCGATCCCGCCGGCGACCTCCGGCCGCTACTGACCGCCCCAGGGCTGGATGGGCACCGTCGAGATGGCGTTGGCCGGGGCGCCTTCGATCAGCTTGCGGCTGATCGCGAGATAGACGAGGACCTGGCGTTTCTCATCGAAGGCGCGGTGGATGGCGGTTTCCTTGAAGAGCAGCGAGGTGTCCTCACTGAACACGACTTCATCCTTGGGCAGCTTGGCGGGCAGCTTGATCGGGCCGACCTGGCGGCAGGCCAGCGAGAATTGCGAAGGATCTTCGGCCAGCCCGAGGCTGCCCTTGACACCGCCGGTCCGCGCCTGGCTGACATGGCAGGTGACGCCGGGGATTTTCGGGTCGTCGTAGGCGTAGATGCAGACCCGGTGGTTGGCGCCGATCAGTTTCCAGGTGCGACTGTAATACATCATTTTTGGCGGGTATACTTTGGCTGGTTAGATAAGCAAGCGATAATCATGGCTCACTAATTAATTTATTTGGATAGCATTGTGAGTATTGCACGAAACCTATGGCCGCTGGCTCTGGCATTGCTCACCTCATCCGCGTTTGCTGATGAGGTCGGCTGCGTGACTACTGCGTGGCGCTTAATTGGGGCGAACCATCGAGTGTGCGTTGAAGCGTTCCACGACGCAAAGGTGCCTGGCGTAACCTGCCACGTTAGTCAGGCCAAGACTGGTGGCGTCAAAGGCAGCCTCGGGCTGGCCGAAGACCCTTCACAATTCTCGCTGGCATGTCGGCAGACTGGACCGATAACGTTGCCCGCTAAGTTGCCTGAAAGTGAAACAGTTTTCTCTGAGGACACCTCACTTGTGTTCAAAGAAACGCGGGTCACCCGGCTATGGGATTCTGCCAATAACACGCTGGTCTATCTGGCCATCAGCCGCAGAGTTATTGAAGGGGCTCCGGCCAACAGTATCTCAACAGTACCTGTCATGCCCTGGGGCGGTAAGTAGTCAAAGAAAAAGCCCGCCTAAGCGGGCCCTCCTTGGGGCAATAGCTGGTCAATGCAGTGGGGGAGGGCGTACCTCATCCGCGTTGCTGAGAAACCACCTCACGGCATCATCCACTACCGTGTTCATCGAGCTGACCAGGGCGCTGTAATAGTCGCCACGGTGACACTCCGCGAGCGCGGCGGCATCGCCTGTCAGATACGCTAGCATGGCCGCTCCGTGGTCCAGGGGGTACTCGGTACTAGCCAGTTGGACCTCTTGGGTAATCGCTGCGTCACGTTCAGAGCCAGATAGCTGGCCAACAAGCATCAGCGACTCATGCAGAATGCCACCATAGCCGAGCAGTGCTAACAGCTCGCCTAAAGTCTCGGGCTGACGCTCGAAACTCAGCGCAGCTACCAAGTGCGGAATTCGAGAGCTGGCGGCTCCCTTGAATCGGACCCTGAATGGACGCTCCTCACAGACTTCCACCCCGTCCATCGCGAGTGCAAATAAGTAAGGGTCCGCCTGCCACTCCGGCAGACGGGAGGACAGGGCTGGCATCACCATAGCGGCAGCACCTCCATCAAGCGGCCGGCGTCGTCGGCCATCTCCATTAAGCGCAGCAGGCTATCGAGGTAACGCTGCGTAGCATCAGGGTCGTCTGCAAGCATGCCGGCAAAATTCGCCGCATCGGCGACTTGCTGGGGGTCAAGGGCTGGCGCAGCCTCTGTCACAACCTCGGCAACCGGCTCTCCCGCCGGCAAGGCCACTTGAATCAGTTCGTCCATTACACAGCCTCCTGGGTGGGAACAGCATGGGATAGGCCACCCTCTATTACGCGGAGCAGAGGGCGAGGCCGGGCAGGCAATTTGCCGTTGAACGTGAGCGGGCGCAGATTCTCCAGTTCAACCCGCCACTTGCGCATTGCGGGAAACGTTTTGACCAGCAACACAGGGTCGAACGTGACTTGCCTGCGGTCCAAGTCTGGGTAGATACCGCAGCGCTGTGCTGCGATTAGGTAGTCAATGTAGCGCTCGTCCTGGAGCGGTTTTTCCGGGTTCCAGAAATACATGGTCATATCCTCGCAGAGCGTCAACGTGACGACGCCGGGCAGATGTAACAGGTCGGCCAAAAACTGGTTGTTGTGAAGTCCGTCGCTCATGTTCAGAACCCCCAGTCCTGCTCGATGCCCTGAGCGTCGCGGATTGCTGCGCTCACCGCGTCGCCTAGAGTGGCGTGGCGGAATTTGTCAGCGTAGCCAATGACGACAGCGTAGTTGTAGTAATCAGCATCGCTCGAGGGAATAGCGCTCACTCCTACTAGCAGGTCAGCCAGACGCACCTCGTCGCGGGCCAGGGCTGCAACGTATTGCTCGTCGATGAACAGCATCGCGTTCGCGGTTGCCGCGAGAAACGACGTGAAATAGTGCAGATGGGGCTGTAGCGGCTGCCAGTGGGACAGATACCGCGTGCCCCCCATTTCTGCACAGCGGCTGACTGCGAAAATCCCATCTGCAGCAGGCCCGTCGTGGTCCAAGCAAATGCGCAAGGAATTTACCATTTCCCCCAAGGCGCTTGAGGTTAAGCCGTCAAGTTCTACCATTGCAGAACCCTTTCACCCCGTTGCAGGGGCTGTGAATAGGACTTGGCTTTATTTTAGCGGATTACTGTTTATTTATCCAGTAATAAGCAGTGACCATTGATGCGAGCAGCATCACGGCGAGGCCGCCATCGAGCACCTCGCGAGGTACCAACGCACTCGCACTTGGATAGCCAAGGCCAACAGCAACATCAATGTGGTAGAGCGCGTCAAGCGCAAGGTGCGATGCAACCCCAACGGTGCCCGGAACCATTGCATACCCAGTTGTCGGGTTGATGTTTGGGAGTTGTTGCGAGATGCCGAGTGAGGGATTGCCGAACCCGAAGAGATGCTTGAAGCCATTCAAGAAACCCATGGTGCCTCCTATTGAAAGGTACCCAATCAGTATATCCGATGACTGTATAAAAACACAGTACTTGTGCGTGGAGCGGTTGGTGAGGTGTTTCGTCGGCGGGTTTGCACTACAACGTCGATTGGCTCGAAGTGGAGTCGTCTTACAAAAGCCCGGCCCAGCGAGAGCGATTGATGGAAATGGCGTGGTCTCTCGGCAAACAGCTGCTGCCTGACACCCCGTATTTCCTCGACCGGATAGTTTTTGTCTACGCCAGCACGAGCAAGCACGAGGCAGCTTTGGTGAGGTCAGCGGTGGCCAAATTCGAGGCCACCAGGCATGAAATTGATGACCCGAAGGGGTTATTGGGGTCAATCGTTTTGGCTTCGGTAGACGCCAGTCTGCCGCTTCGGATTCGCGGCTTCTCTGAGGTCGACCTCTACAGCTACATGCGGCGTGACCCCAAGCTCTCCGCGCTGTTAAGTGACTAAGTTATACAAGCACATTGTTCAGAGAGCCATTCAGGGTCACGGTTAGGAAGTAATTCGAACAGTTCGTCTTCCGTCAGAATATGACGCTCCTCAAGAGCATCGGCAATCCTTACTATTTGCGACCAAATTTGGGGGGAGCGTAGCAATTTCTCAACTGCATTGGCCAACGTCTCAAATTCATTTGAGTCAGGTAAGAGCTCAGCTATCGCTTTAGAAATTGCAATGTCATCATTCGGTATTCGCGCACATAGTTTAATTTGTTCCTCAGGAGTGCCTTCAGAAATGGCTTCCGCTATGTCGCCTGCAATATACCCACACAATGCGGAACGAAGCGTCTTGTATGCCGTTTTGCTATATCCAGGCCTTACTCCATCAAGTTCGGCCAACAGAGCCTGATACTCATCTCGCTTCACGACTAAACGACACTTGTCCTTGTCCCAGTACAAGCACGCTTGTGTATTGAGGTTGCTTACATCGGCCAAGCCCCACAAATCGCCGATAGAACCCCCTTTCCGGTTTCTTGCGCTCCATCGCTTGGCTCCAACAGGTGCAACTTGGAGGCTATAGACATATGCGCCACCCAGTGCAAATAAATAACCATGAGCTGCTTCGTGAATACAAACTTGTCGGCGCATTGCTACTGATAGGCCTTGCTTCATTGATATCCCGCTCTTTCATATGCTTAACGTGCTCGATGACCTCTCTGTGAGGTAATCCCAATTCTTTATTATTTTATCGCCCGTACTCTTTGTAGAGGGGCTTACCTGCGTGATTGCTATACCTCGTTTAGGAGCGAGGTATGCGTGAATACATCATGGGCGTTGACCCCGGCCGTAAAGGGGCATTCGCCATCGTCGAGACGAATGAGGGCAGTTTTGTGGGTATGGACGATGCGTTTAGTGACGACCCCACCATGCCCAAAAATTTGCTGACCCTCATGAGCGAAGTATCCATCGTTGTGGTCGAGCGGCCGTTGGCCTTCCCAGGCACTCCTGGCCAGTCCCTGATTACCCTGGCTGAGAGTTACGGGGCCGCTGTTGCTCTGGCTCGTTGTGCCGGTGTGCGGACGTTGCTGCTGCCGACGGCAGCTCAGTGGAAACGAACGCTGGGCGTGACGGGGGAGAAACGGAGCAGCGTCGAAGCTGCCATGCGACTTTACGAGCTCACCGGCCGGCCTCCTCGGCATGACCTCTGCGAAGCTGCTTTGCTTGCCTATTACGGCTATTTGCATCTTCGTGATGGGCTTCCAAGTAGTTGATAACGTTTAATTAATCAATTTCGGCCAAAAATCGACGGGCATTTTTCCACTCAATAAACTGAATCAAGTGGGTGTGCTGAAGGCGGCGCACCGCTGCTTGAACTTATTTTGATTGGAGAATTGCAATGAACATAAAATCCCTGGAGAGTGTCGGCGGCAAGGAGTGGGTCGTTGGCGACAAGCATCGGCTGTACTTCAATGACCTCGACGAACTTTTTGGTTTGGAGTGCTGGTATCACAACTCTGGAAACGTCCGTCGGGCTGAGCTTAACGGCGAACACATCAGCAATAGTCGCGCCACTGAAATCGAGATTTGCCTTAGCGAAGGAAAGCTCTGGTACGACGTGCTTACCGGAAAGTGGTCGTTCCGCATCAGCGATTGCCGGAGTTACTCCGGAAGTCATATGGCTTCCGGCATCATTAAAGAAATCTTGCGCCGGGCAGCTCTGGCTGAGGCCTAAACCAGCTTGAGGTCGTCAAGTCGTTGCTCGCCAGCGGCGCGCTTAACCTGATGTGACTCAAATTCAGAGAAATATCGCTGGCACAAGGCTTTTCGAGCTAGGACGGATGAATAGTATAGCTCGTGGGCACCCAGCCAGGGTAGGACTGGATGAGGGCGTGGGGAAGGGTGCCGTGCTTCGCCTCAATGCGGTAATTGGCCCCACTCGTCTTGCTGTAAATGCTGGCTTCGATGCCCTCTAGGTCCCCATGCACCTCACGGACGAACAGGGTGTGCATCGACTCACCGGGAATGCAGTAGCCGAGTGCAACGCAGTGCAAAAGCGCCTCTTGCTCGAAGGCCGCCTGGTTCAAGCAGCCAGCCAGGTCGTCCAGTGATTTGAGGGCATCGCTTGTGTAGCGCACCCTGAGTCGAGCATGGCTCACGACAGACATGCGGGCTCCTGAGCGGCGGCGAGATAGGAGTAGAGCGTTTCCCGGCTGATGCCGAACTCCCGGGCGACAGCAGCCTTTGGTACGCCAGTGGCTACCCGGGCTTTCAGTGCTACTACTTGGTCGGCTTTCAGCTTCGGTTTGCCTCCTCGATATTTGCCTTCAGCTTTGGCAATGGCGATACCTTCCCTCTGGCGCTCGAGAATCAGGCTGCGCTCGAATTCGGCAACTGCACCCAGCATGTTCAACAGCAAGTTCGCCATCGGCGTAGCTTCGCCGGTGAAGGTTAGAGCTTCCTTGTGGAATTGAACGATGACCCCTTTTTCATTCAACTGACGGACTAGGCGTCGCAGGTCGTCAAGGTTGCGAGCGAGCCTATCCATCGCGTGAACATGAAGAGTGTCCCCCTCGCGTACGTACTCAAGGCAAGCTTGTAGTTGGGGGCGGTCGGTGGACTTTCCGCTTACGCGGTCAGTAAATACTTTGTTGAGCTGGACCCCTTCAAGTTGGCGAGAGGTATTTTGCTCAACCGTGCTTACTCGGACATAGCCGACATGCTGTCCAGTACCTGACATATGGCAACTCCATTGGCAGTTGTGTCAGGAGTAAGTCTAAGACATTGGCACAATACTGTAAACCCATCCAGTAATCAATTTGGTATGGACGTGTTTAGTGCAGCCAGCCTTTGTGGTGTCAGGGCATACCCAGTTTTGACAGGTTATGGAGACGGCCACCCCTTGGCGCTCTTAACCCCGAGCCAGCGGTCGTCATGCGTGTAAACTACGCCGCCGAAATTTGCCGGTAGCTACCGCAATATTCGAGAAATACTCAAAACATGCCTATACAAGATAGGACCCCTTTAAACATTTTTCACCGAGGATACTCAAATGGCACGTGCACCCCGCGTTTCACGCCCCAAGGCTTCTGCTAACCACTCAACCTTGACTGAAGACGACCTGAAACTGGTCAACTACCTCAACGGGCAAGTCATCTACAACAACGCCCGCGGCTACTTGAGCACGGCTGAACAAGCCCGCGACTGGTTCCTGGAGGACGGCAAGCTCGACGTGTGCCCTAAGTTTTGTGACGTCGTTCAGGGCCAAGACTACGCTTGGCGTGTTCTGCGTCAGCCTAAGTTCATGGCTGCAGTTATCGACTACGCAAATGGCTTTGATGGCCCGAAGTTCGATGAAGCCCAGACGGCCAAAGCGCAGGCCCTGTTGATTCTGCTATCAGACAGCCAGCCAGTCGACGTAATCCTCGAGAGCGATGAGGAGAACCAGACGGACCTGGTAATGGAGCTAGCTGAAGGCCTGTTCCACTACCTGCACTCCGGCGTTATTCCTGAGGTTGACGACGAAGGCGATGAGGACTAATCGCTAATCCTTTCAGCCCTGGCTTACCCCAGGGCTTTTTTTCCGCCCAGCAAAAAAAACCGCTTCGGCGGGAGCTTAAGGCCTGAAGCTGCCAAAACTTATCAGCGGGACCGCCGCGGTGCAGCAATTTGGCGGTTCATCGTCATCGCATTCTTTGCGTGGTCGTCTGTGAAATAGAAGGTGTACAGCCTGTCCAAGCTCTTCACGTGTGCGTATGCGCGGTCTTCCGCGATGCTGATAAACTGCACTAGGCCCGCCAGCCGCGTGTGAAAGCGGGCCCGCACGTCACGGGCGGTCTCATCGTCGTCGTGGGCCTTAACCGCGGCAATCACTTCGTCTGCATTTTCAAGCGCTCCCTCGGGCGAGTCCAAGTTGTAGTAGGTGGTCTCAGCTTCCTCAAGGTCGTGTTTGGCTTGTACCTCCTGGCTGACCAGCTGGTTTCGTTTTTTCATCAAGTCAGCCACGCTACCTTCGGAATAGAGAAGCGCCTCGTCAAGCCGGCTAATCGAACGCTGAATGTCCGCAATGCGTCCCTTTGCACCCTCCATCGCTTCCCTTGCGGCATTAATGCGCTCTCCTGGTACGAAAGCCGAGGAGAAATATGCAATCAGCTGTGGAATCATCGCCAGCTCCGCGGTGTGCGCGTGGACGGTTGGGCAGTCGGTCTTGCCGTTGTGCGAATCAGTGCAGACGTAGCGCCCATAGCCCGGGGTTCGATTGGAGCCGCTGCAATTGCGACGAATCATCGGAGCTCCACACTGCGCGCAGTGGGCCATGCCAAAGAATAAGTTGCGGTAGCTGCGGTCCCGGCGCTTGGCAGGCAATGTGGCTCGGCTAGTTATTACCGCGCGGGCGTGGTGGAACATATCAGGCTCGATAATCTGTGGATACCAATCCGGTATGACGTTGCCGGTCGGCACAGGCTTGTTGGTCTTTTTGTCCCGGGTCTTAAACTCAAACTCGCCCATTACTGCACGGTTCACCAGAATTTTTGAAACACCGCCGGAGGACCACGTAGCGCGCCGCTCTGTAATACCCGGTACTCCCTCAGCGTTTAGCTTCTTGGCGACTGTGTAGCTGCCGTAGCCGTCAATGGCCAGCTGGAATATCCGCTTGATGATTGCCACTCGCTCCGGTATCGGCTCCCAGTTTGTGCCATCGGCGCTGCGCCGCAACCAGCCAGGAAATACCCCGAAGGCCTTGCGGTTCTCTGTTGCGCGCGCATTCTTCCAATTCTGCGTGATGCGATTGCTTTTTTTTGCCGACTCCATGTGCCCCTGTGACAACGCCATCACCGCAAATATGAACCGCATCGGTTCGCTGATGGCTTCCTCATCCCAAATTTGGCCATCTGTCACAGTTACGACGCGAAGCCCCGCGCGGACAATGTCTTGCAGTAGCGAAATTGCTGGCTGGAGGTCGTCCCGGGTTATTCGGTCGAATGACTCGACTACAAGGTAAGTGCCACGCACCAGCCGACCATTCCGGGCGTAGTCTAGTAGGTCAGCGAGTTGGCCAGTTTTACTGTTTTTGCTCCGGAAGGCCGACGTTCCCAAGTCGTGGAACGTAAATTCGGTCAGCAGTTCAACGCTGTGTTTGTCGCACCACTCCTGGGCCATCTCCATCTGCCGGCGCCTAGAGTCGCCCAGCTTCTGCGCAAGCGTCGAGAATCGCACATAGCTAATTGCCTGCTCGCCTATTGCCACAAGTAGTTCCCCGCCAAAAATGCATCATTATATTCCGACCTGCTTCCAGGCGGTGGTGACGCAGCCGATTTCCTCGGCCGCCGCCGGCAGGGCGAGGGTGGCGAGGAACAGGGGGAGCAGGCGTTTCATTTCAGTTCTCCTCGGTGAGACGGACGTGCGACGGCAAGGGCAGCATCTTGCCGACATATTTGGCCAGCACCTTGTAGGTGTCGCGCTCGAAAGCCGGACGCGGCGCCGCCAGCAGCGCATGGACATCGGCGTCGGCGGTGACGGTGCCGAGATAGCGCCAGGCATCTACCAGATAGGCGGCATCGCCTTCGCGGATCAGGGCCGGGCCGCTCACCGGCCAACTGGCCAGCTTCAGGGCGCTGAGCGCGCCGAGCAGGCGCATGCTGTGCCGGGCCGGCGTTTCCCGGCCGATGCAGGCGCCCCGGCAGCGCTTGCCGGCCAGCCCGGCGCAGGGCTGACCGGGCGCCCGCGGCGACAGGCCGAGCCGGGTGTCGCACAACTGTTGCGAGTCGCAGAGGGCGCGCAGCACGTCGGTGGCTTCCTTGGCGTTCTTGAACAGGCCGTAGCAGGCGGCATGGATGTCGAAATCGAGTTCGGCGGCGCTGGCCAGTTGCGGCCGCAGCCAGCCTTCGCCTTCATCGACCAGCGTCCACGTGCACAGTTCATCGTTGCGGCGCGCCGGCCGGTTGTGGCTGGGCTGCAAGGCCTTGACCAGTGCCGCTTCCTGCAGCAGGGTGCCGATTTCGCCGGCCGTTTCGATCCAGTCGAGACGGCGAACTTCACGCGCCAGGGCCAAATCCTTGGGCGACTGATGGCGCGCCGAGAAATGGGCCAGTGCGGCCTTGCGGATGTCCTTGGCCTTGCCGACATAGAGCGGCCGGTCGTCTTCGCCGTAGAAAACATAAACGCCGGGCGTGTCGGGCAGGTCGTCGACAACCTCGGCAGCGAGCTGCGGCGGCAAGCTGGGGTAGGGATTCTGGGCGCCGAGGGCGGCATCGATGTCGGCCATCGGGCGCGCCGCGTGGATTTTCTGCCAGAACTGATGGATCAGCTGGGCGTCGGCCAACGCCCGGTGACGTGCCGCCGCCAACAGGCCGTGGCGTTCGATCAGCGAATCCAGGTTGTGCCGCTTGTGCTCGGGAAACAGCGCCCGCGACAGCTTGACGGTGCACAGCACCGGCGCCCGGAAAACGAGGCCCAGGCGCTTGAATTCGGCCTTCAGGAAACCGTAGTCGAAATGCGCGTTGTGGGCGATGAACAGCCTTCCTTCCAGCCGACGCAGCGTTTCTTCGGCGACGGCGGCGAAGGGCGGGGCATCGGCCACCATGGCATTGCTGATGCCGGTCAGCTGTTCGATGAAGGGCGAAATCGGCATGCCCGGATTGACCAGTTGCTGCCATTCGCGCACCGCGCCGTCGGCATCGACTTCGACAATGCCGATTTCGGTGATGCGGTCAGTGGCGGCGGTGGCGCCGGTGGTTTCAAGGTCGACGAAGGCAAGTGGGCGCATCGGGCGATTCTCTCATGAGCCGGCCGTGGTGGGCATCACGGGTTTTGCTGGTTGCGTGCTTGCCCGATTTATCCGGCATGCGGGCGCCGTAATCGGGCGTAGAATCGAACCGTCGCATTGCAGCAAACAGTGATGCCGGTATTGCCAGGAACCATCATGAACAAGATGCTCACCATCGACGGCAATGAAGCCGTCGCCTCGGTTGCCTTCCGGGTTTCCGAAGTGATCGCGATTTACCCGATCACCCCCTCGTCCGGCATGGGCGAACTCTCAGACGAATGGGCGGCGCAGGGCAGGACCAATCTCTGGGGTAGCGTTCCCAAAGTCGTCGAACTGCAGTCCGAAGGCGGTGCCGCCGGGGCCGTCCATGGTGCGCTGCAGGCCGGGGCGCTGGCCACCACCTTCACGGCCTCGCAGGGCCTGTTGCTGATGATCCCTAACATGTACAAGATCGCCGGCGAACTGACGCCGACCGTCTTCCACGTCGCGGCCCGCGCCGTGGCGACGCATGCGCTGTCGATTTTCGGCGATCACTCCGACGTCATGGCGACGCGCGCCACCGGCTTCGCGATGCTTTGTTCCAACTCGGTACAGGAAGCGCAGGACCTGGCGGCCATCGCCACGGCGGCGACGCTGGCCGGGCGCCTGCCGGTGCTGCATTTCTTCGACGGTTTCCGCACCTCGCACGAAGTCGCCAAGATCGCGGCAGTCGACGATGCGGTGCTGCACCAGCTGTTGCCCCGGGAACTGATCGGCGCGCACCGGGCGCGGGCGCTGTCGCCGGAACACCCGGTGCTGCGCGGCAGCTCGCAGAATCCGGACGTCTTCTTCCAGTCCCGCGAAGCGCAGAATCCCTGGTTCGACGCCTTTCCAGAGGTCGTCCAGCAGCAGATGGATCGTTTTGCCGAACTGACCGGTCGCCAGTACAAGCTGTTCGACTATGGCGGCGCCCCCGACGCCGAGCGCGTCATCGTCCTGATGGGTTCGGGCGCCGAGACGGCGCAGGAAACCGTCGAGGACATGAACCGCCGGGGTGAGAAGGTCGGCGTCCTGAAAGTGCGCCTCTACCGGCCCTGGGCGCCGGCGGCGCTGCTCGCCGCCTTGCCGGCGACGACGCGCAGCATCGCCGTCCTCGACCGCTGCAAGGAGCCGGGCGCCGACGGCGAGCCGTTGTTCAAGGATGTGCTGGTCGCGCTGGCCGAGGATTTCGCCGGCGAATCGCCGCGCTTCGCCGTCCAGCCGAAATTGATCGGTGGGCGCTACGGCCTGGCTTCCAAGGAATTCACGCCGGCCATGGTGGTGTCGGTCTTCCAGCAACTGGCGGCGAGCCGCCCGAAGCGCCGTTTCACCCTGGGCATCGACGACGATCTGGGCAAGCTGTCGCTAGCGTTCGATCCGGCCTTCCGCACCGCTGCCAGCGACGAAACCTTCGCCGCCGTTTTCTATGGCTTGGGGTCGGACGGCACGGTGTCGGCCAACAAGAACTCGATCAAGATCATCGGCGACGAGACCGAACTCTACGCCCAGGGCTATTTCGTCTACGACTCCAAAAAGTCGGGGGCAATGACCGTCTCGCACCTGCGCTTCGGCCCGCAGCCGATCCGCTCGGCCTATCTGGTCGGCGCCGGCGATGCCCGCTTTGTCGCCTGTCACCAGCCGCTCTTTCTCGCAAACCACGATCTGCTGGCGTTGGCGGCGCCGGGGGCGGTTTTCCTGCTCAATACCCATGTCGCACCGGAACAGGTGTGGGCGACGCTGCCGCCCGCCCTGCAACGGGGCATGCGCGAAAAGGCCGTCCGCCTCTACGTCATCGACGCCTACCGGGTGGCGCAGGAGGCCGACATGGGGCGGCGCATCAATACCGTGATGCAAACGTGCTTTTTCGCCATTTCCGGCATCCTGCCGGCGGACGAGGCGATTGCTGCGATCAAGCATGCCGTCGAAAAGACCTACGGCCGCAAGGGTCGGCGCATTGCCGAACTGAATTTCCGGGCCATCGACCGGACCCTGGCCTGCCTGCATCCGATCGACCACACCGGCCTGCCGCTGAGCGAGCCAAACCCGGTCATCGCGGCGCCGCAGCTTAGCGATTTCGTCCGCCAGCTGACCCTGCCGATGCTGGCCGGACAGGGCGACGCGCTGCCGGTTTCGCTGTTCCCGGCCGATGGCACCTGGCCGACCGGTACCGCCAGATACGAAAAACGCAATCTGGCGCTGCAGATTCCGGTGCTCGAAACCGACCTGTGCACGCAATGCGGCAAGTGTGTCTTCGTCTGCCCGCACGCTGCCATTCGCGCCAAGCTGTTCCCGGCCGAACTGGCCGATTCGGCGCCGCCGACCTTCAAGCACATGGCGCCGCGCAGCAAGGATTATCCGGCCGGCTGGCGGTTCAGTTATCAGGTGGCTCCGGAGGATTGCACCGGTTGCACGCTGTGCGTCGATATCTGCCCGATTCGCGACAAGAGCAATGTGTCGCGCAAGGCCCTGAACATGGCCGACCAGCCGCCGCTACGCGCCGCCGAAGCGGAAAACTGGCAATTTTTCCTGACCCTGCCGGATTACGATCGCCGCCTGCTGAAGCGCGGCACCGTTCCCGGCAGCATGCTGCTGCCGCCCCTTTTCGAGTTTTCCGGCGCCTGTGTCGGCTGCGGCGAGACGCCCTACATCCGGCTCGCCACCCAACTGTTCGGCGACCGCATGCTGGTCGCCAATGCCACCGGCTGCTCGTCGATCTACGGCGGCAACCTGCCGACCACGCCGTATTGCAAGAACGCCGAAGGCCGCGGTCCGGCCTGGAACAATTCGCTATTCGAGGACAATGCCGAATTCGGCCTCGGCATGCGCCTGGCCACCGACCAGCTCGCCGCCGCAGCGCGCACCCAGCTGAAGGCGATGGCGCTGGAAATCGGCGACAGCGCGGTGGAGGCGCTGCTGCAGGCCGATCAGGGCACTGAAGCCGGCATCCACGAGCAGCGCGAGCGGGTCGCCGCGCTGCAGGCCCGGCTGGCGCATCTGGCCACGCCGGCCGCCGAACAACTGGCGGCAGTGGCCGAATACCTGATCCGGCGCAGCGTGTGGATCATCGGCGGCGACGGTTGGGCCTACGACATCGGTTTCGGTGGCCTCGACCATGTGCTGTCGTCGGGCGCCGACGTCAATATCCTGGTCCTCGATACCGAGGTCTATTCCAATACCGGCGGCCAGAATTCCAAGGCGACACCGCGCGGCGCCGTGGCCAAGTTTGCCGCCGGCGGCCAGCCGAATCGCAAGAAGGATCTGGCGCGCCTCGCCATGGATTACGAAAACGTCTTCGTCGCCAAGGTCGCCTACGGCGCCAAGGATACGCATACGCTGAAAGCTTTCCTCGATGCCGAAAGCTATCCCGGCGTGTCGATCATCATCGCCTACAGCCCGTGCATCGCGCACGGCGTCGATCTGGCGCACAACCATCGGCAGCAGGACCTGGCGGTCAAGGCCGGGCACTGGCCGTTGCTGCGCTACGATCCGCGGCTGCGCGGGCAGGGCCGCAATCCGATGTCGGTCGATAGCCCGGCGCCGAGCATTCCCTTCCGCGAATTCGCCGGCAACGAAGCGCGCTTCACCGTGCTCGAACGCCAGCATCCGGAAGCCGCCGAGCGTTTCATGGCACAGGCCGAAAGCGACGCCCGGCTGCGCCACCAGGAATATCTCGAACTCGCCGAAATGGCCTTGCCGGAAGTGCTGATCGAGGAAAAGGCCGAGGCGGCGGCCGAACAGAAGGAGACCCCGAATGCCTGATCTGTCGACGACCTATCTCGGCCTGGCGCTGAAAAATCCGCTGGTGCCGTCCTCCTCGCCGCTCAGCCGCGACCTCGATGCCGTGCTGCACCTGGAGGACGCCGGCGCGGCGGCCATCGTCATGCATTCGCTGTTCGAGGAGGAAGTCCGCAACGACGAGGAAATGATCGACCGTTTCCTCGTCCATCCGGCTCCCTTCGGCGAGGCGAGCGGCCATCTGCCCGGCGGCGGCTACCAGAGCAAACTCGACGCTTACCTGGAGCAGATCCGGCAGCTCAAGTCACGTCTCGGCATTCCGGTCGTCGCCAGCCTGAACGGCTCCTCGCTGAACGGCTGGGTCGAACTCGGCCGCGAAATGGAAGAAGCGGGCGCCGATGCGCTGGAACTCAATGCCTGGTTCATGCCCGGTGACCCCAGGACATCGGGCGATGTGCTGGAAGATCATTACCTGTCGCTGCTCCGCGAACTGCGGACGGTGGTGCGTGTTCCGATATGCATGAAACTTTCTCCCTTCTTCTCGTCGCTGCCGCATTTCGTGCAGCGGGTTGAACTGGCCGGGGCAGCCGGCGTCTCGCTGTTCAACCGCTTCTTCCAGCCGGATATCGACCTCGAGACGCTGGAGATCATCGACCGGGTGCAACTGTCTTCCTCGGCCGACACCCTGCTGAGCATGCGCTGGCTCGCCATCCTGCGCGGACGCACCCGCCTGACCCTGGCCGCCACCGGCGGCGTGCATACCGGCAAGGATGCGCTGAAAATGCTGCTCGCCGGCGCCGATGTCGTGCATCTGGCGAGCGCGCTGCTCCAGGGCGGGCCGGGTGTCCTGCGCGAAGTGCTCGACGCCGTGACGCAATGGATGGAAGCCCGTGAATACGCCTCGGTGTCCCAACTCAAGGGCTCGATGAGCCAGCAGAACCTCCCCGACCCCAGCGCCTTCGCCCGCGCCGCCTACCGCAATGCGCTGGATTCCTTCACGCCGCCGGCCGGGGTTCGCTACTGAACTTGTCAACAGCATGTAATGTCTAGGAAAGTCCGGTGTCGAAGCAGGCGTCGGACAAGGAAGGCTGGCGGAACTGAGCCGGGCTTCTTCCCGATTAGAACGATTGACCCGGTAGCCAATTGGGATCTCGCCAAACGATGTCTGACCTAGCGCTCGACCTGCTGCATCGTCTCAACACCCCGGTTTGGGTTGTCTTGCCCGATGAACAGGAGATACTTTTCGCCAACCGTTCTGCCAGAGAAATGACTGGCTCGCTTCAGATCACGGAGATGCGCCGGGGGAGTGCGTCTGCTCACGCCCAGGAAACTCTGACGGCCTACATTCCGGCCTTGATGGCGAACGAGCAGGTGGTTGAAGTCTGGAGCGTGCAAAGGGAAGGGCGCCGCATCCCGTTGAGTTGTCGATTATCTCTGCTCGGCTTGAGCGGCCAGCCCGAGGCCATTATGGTGGAGGGCCTGTTGAGCGAATGGCGGCAAGCACCGGATGTCGCGGAAATCCAGGTCGCGACGGCGGCAGGACAAAACACGACCGAGCGTGGCTTCTATGAGAAGCTGTTTGAGACAAATACCGCCCCGATGCTGCTCATCGACCCCGCCGCCGATGGACGAATCGTTGATGTCAATCGGGCGGCGACGCTATTTTATGGCTATTCAAGGGACGAGTTCTGTCGCAAGCACACTTGGGAAATCAACGCGATGGGGCGAGGAATCCTGCCCATCATGCAGGAAATCGCCAAGCTGCCCGGTGGCCATAAACCCCTGAATTTCGCCCACCGGCTGGCGGATGGCAGCTTGCGGGACGTCCAAACCTACGCTGGGCAGCTTGAACTTGATGGCAAACGCATGATGCTTTGCATCGTCCACGACATTACGGAGCAGAAACGCCTCGAGAACGAATTGGCGCAAGCGGCATTACGCGATCCGCTGACCGGACTATGGAACAGGCGTCAATTCCGAAATCTACTTGAAAGCGCCCGTCGGCAAAAACGTCGATTCGATCTCGATTTCAGCCTCCTGATCCTGGATGTGGACCATTTCAAGCTGATCAACGACCAGTATGGGCACGACGCCGGTGACGAATTGCTGCGAACTCTGGCCAAGGCCTTTGAACAGCGGGTCCGGGAGACCGACGACGTGTGCCGTTGGGGTGGCGAAGAGTTTGTCGTGCTGCTTCCCCAAACCGATGTCCAAAGCGCGGTTGAGTTGGCCGAATGCCTGCGTGAAACCATAGAACAAATTCAGCACCCATTTCTGCCGCCGATTACGGTAAGCGTCGGCGTTGCCCAATACGAGGCTGAAGAAAGCGCCGACAGCTTGTTCAAGCGTGCGGACGAAGCGCTCTATCGCGCCAAAGCGGCAGGTCGAAACAGGGTGGTCGCCACCTAGGTTGAAGAGTTCGAAAACCCGGGCCGACGATCATTCGAGGCGTTATTTAACGACGCTATTGCCCCCTGTCGTTACCGGAGAATAAACCTGGGCGAGGCTGGAAACACCGGTAGCGCAGGCGTTTCGCGAAGAAAGCCGGGAAATCGGGTGCTTGCGGCACGAACGAGTCGTACAATGCGATACCCGCAAATTGCGTAGGGTTATCTCGCTCCGGGACTGCCCCGCCAATTTTTTAGGACCAGACGCCGCCCTGTTTACCGAATGATCGACCTGCCCAGCGAAAATTCTCGCCGCCCGATGCCGGCAACCGCTGGCGCGGACTTCTGGCGGCGCATCCTCATCATTATTTTGGGAGTCGCCGCACTGCTGACTTATGTCGGCCTGAGCGTGCTCAGTTTCAAACAGTCCTATGACAAGGAAACCGACTTTGCCCGGCGCAGCCAGGAAAATCTTGCCAAGGTGCTGGAAGGCCACGCCCGCAGTACCGTGGAAAAAGTCGATACCGTCCTGCAGGCCAGCCAGTTACGACTGAACAAGGCATTCGTCAGCGAAGCTGTCGATACGGCAACGATCAATGTGGCGCTGTCCCAATATCTGGCGTTGATCACCGAATCGCAGAGCGTGCGTATTGCCGATCAGAATGGCCGCTTCATTTACGACGCTTCCGGTGAAGTTTCGTCGGCGACGATCACTGATCGCCCCTATTTTCTGCGCAACAAGGCCGATGACAGTGGTCGACTGGTCATCTCCGAGCCGCTGTTTGCCCGCATCACGCAGAACTGGGTGATTACCCTGAGCCGTCGCATCAATGACCGCTTCGGCCACTTTGGCGGCCTGGTCCAGGCCGCCGTGCGGGCCGATCATTTTCAGTCGTTCTACAGCGGACTCAATCTCGGGCCATCGCAGAGCGTCACCTTGATCGACGATCAGTTGCGGCTGGTTGCCCGCTACCCGGCCGCCGCCGATCAACTGGGCAAGCCGGTGGGCAGCCTGCCGCTGCGCAATCTGGTGACGCAGGGTAGTCGCGAGGGTATCTATACCGCTGTTTCCAGCGTCGATGGCGTGGAGCGCCTGTATGCCTTGCGCAAGGTGGGCGACTACCCGCTCTACGTGCTGGTCGGCCATGCGACCAGCGATTATCTTGCCAACTGGTATCGCCAGGTGATGTGGGGCATCGTCAGTGCGCTGGTTCTGAGCCTCGTGCTGGCCGGCTGGATCGTTGTCTGGTTGCGCACTTACAACGAAGCGCGCCGCCTGGCGCGCGGCATGACCGAAGCCTTTGAGACGACGATGCGGCGCACCGGCGCGCTGCTCGACAGTCTGCCTGATCCTGCCTGGCTCACCGATCGCGAGCAGCGGATGATTGCCGTCAATGAGGCCTACCGCCAGCTCAGCGGCCGGCCGGAAGCCGAGATACTGGGTCGCACGGTGGATGAAATTTGGCCGGAAACGGTCGCCCAGGCGCTGCGGCAACAGGCGGCCGAGGCGCAGTCCAGCCGTCGCCAGCAACGCCACGAAGCCAGCCAGTCGTCGAGTGATGGCAGCGTTCGCCATTTCGAGTACATCTCGACGCCGGTGCTCGATGATCTCGGCGGGCTGGCCGGTGTTGCCGGCGTGGCCCGCGATATCACGCAGATTCACGAGGATCAGCAGCGCATTCGCTACCTCGCCGAACATGACATTCTGACCGACTTGCCAAACCGCGCCCTGCTCGGCAGCCGGCTATCGTCGGCGCTGGCCGATGCCCTCGGCGAACAGGCGCAGCTCGCGCTGCTTTTCCTCGACCTCGATCACTTCAAATTCGTCAATGACACGCTCGGTCATGAAACCGGCGACCAGTTGCTGCTCCAAGTGGCACAGCGCATGCGCGACAACCTGGACGAGCGGGACACGATCAGCCGCCAGGGCGGCGACGAGTTCGCGGTGCTGCTGCAGGGTTTCAGCAACCTGTCGCGGGTTGCCATCGTCGCCCAGCGACTGATCGACGTGGTCAACAAACCCTTCGTGGTCGATGGACAGGAACTGCTAGTCGGCGCCAGCATTGGCATCAGCACCTATCCGCAGGACGGCACTGATATTGGCACGCTGCTGAAAAATGCCGACACCGCGATGTATCAGGCCAAAGCGTCGGGCGGCAACGTCTACCGTTTCTTCACCCCGGAGATGAACGCTCGCATCTCCGAACGCGTGGCGCTTGAAAACAGCCTGCGCCGGGCGATTGCCGGCCACGAGTTCCGGCTCCATTACCAGCCGCAAGTGGACGGTACGAGCGGCCGGTTGATCGGCATGGAGGCGCTGATCCGCTGGCAACATCCGGAGCGTGGCGAAATCCCGCCCGCCCGTTTCATTCCGATCGCCGAGGAAAGCAGCCTGATCAACACCATCGGCGAATGGGTGTTGCGGGAGGCTTGCCGGCAGAGCCGGGCATGGATGGACAAGGGATACGCGCCAGTGGTGATGGCCGTCAATCTCTCCGCCGTCCAGTTGCGCCAGCGCGACCTGGTCGGGCAGGTGAAGGCTGCGCTGGCCGAATCCGGCCTCGAAGCCCGTTGGCTGGAACTGGAAATCACCGAAAGCGCTTTCATTCGCGATACCGATCTGATCATCGAGGTGCTGAATGAACTCAGCCTGCTCGGCGTCAAGCTGTCGGTCGACGACTTCGGCACCGGCTACTCCAGTCTTGGTTACCTGAAACGCTTGCCGTTCAACCGTATCAAGATCGATCAGTCCTTTGTTCGCGATCTGCCGGACAACGACGACGATGCGGCAATCATCCGCGCCATCATCGGCATCGCCGACAGCCTGCAAAAGGAAGTCATCGCCGAAGGCGTCGAAAATCCGGCGCAGCGCGATTTTCTGCTGCAGCGCAGCTGTCGTCTGATGCAGGGGTATTACTTCTCCCGTCCGCTGCCGGTCAGCGTCCTCGAAGACCTGCTGGCCGCCGGCACCCGCTTTCCAGCCGGTTGAAAATGATCGGGGTGGAGAAGGGGGCGTAAAGGGGTGGAAGGATAAGAAGCACTTTGGAGCTGCGTCAGGCCCATATCCATCTGGCGCTCCAGGCCTTCGCGTAATGTTTGCCGGGTATTTTGGACCGCATGCCGGGCGGGCCGCTCGCGGTCGGCTTTTCCGGTCGCGCGCTACCCGTTGTGGCAGAGCGATGGCATCATGGACGGCTCCGTATGCGCCGTTCATTAGGCATTCACACGACCATGGGCCAGGCCGACACCCGCGCTGGCATGTTGTTCGACCGCGCATTGATCGTGCTGATCATGTGCAGCGTCGCCAGCGATTTACCGCCGACCGTCTCCGCCAACGGCAGATGACGACCCCTACCTGCCACGAACGCCTGTCGGAAGGCGATCTGTCCAGCGCCGGCTATTGCCGCGACTGCGGTGCCAAATTGCCAGGCTACCAGAGTGAGTCGAATGATGGGATGGACTCCCCCGTCTTTTCATCGCCCAATAGGCGATGCCGGTGCTCATGGGGATGGGGATCGGTCTTCGACGAAAGGAGTCCGAAATGCATGCTACTACCGTTGCAGTTG
>JBLNBM010000021.1:0-143464 GCA_050259955.1 Bacteroidota bacterium | reverse complement strand
CAACACCGCTTCCTCTCCAACACCTTCAACTCCCTCCCTCCACCGCCCCGAAAACCCGGCGCTGCAAGGAGGGGCGCATTGTATAGACTTCCTGAACGACGTCAATAGGAAAGATGGAAATTGTTCAAACATCGTATTTGGGGCGTTTTTCCAGGCTTTGGCGAATGCCGCCCATCAAAACAAAAAAGGGCCCCGAAATCGCTTCCGGGGCCAACCGAGGTTACTGCGGAGAGAAAGTTTTGCCGTCAGGCGTAGGTCGGGGCGAAGGCGGCTTGGGGATTGGCCGCCGGCCCCTTGTCTGTCCAGTACGGCGAGAGCTTGCGCAACTGGGCGATGATCGGCGGCACGGCTGCTATCACCCGGTCGACCTCGGCTTCAGTGTTGTAGCGCGACAGCGAGAAACGGATCGTGCCGTGGGCGGCGGTATAGGGAATTCCCATCGCCCGCATCACATGCGACGGCTCCAGCGAGCCGGAAGTACAGGCCGAGCCTGAACTGCCGGCGATGCCCATCTTGTTGAGCAGCAGCAGGATGGCCTCGCCCTCGATGTATTCGAAAGCGATGTTGCAGGTATTGGGCAGGCGGTTGGACACGTCGCCGGTCGGGAAGCAATGCGTGATCTGGCTGAGCAAGCCCTTCTCCAGTTTGTCGCGCAGATACCTGACCGTCGTGTTTTCGTCTTCCATATGCTGCATGGCGAGTTCGCAGGCGACCCCCAGGCCGACGATGGATGCCGAGTTCTCGGTACCGGCCCGGCGCCCCCGCTCCTGGTGGCCGCCCCGAAGCAGCGGCCGGAAACGGCAGCCGCGACGCAGGTAGAGCACGCCGATGCCCTTCGGGGCATGCAGCTTGTGGCCGGAAAGCGACAACATGTCGATCTTGGTGTTCTTCAGGTCGATTTGAATCTTGCCCACCGCCTGGACGGCGTCGGTGTGGAACATGATGCCTTTGGCGCTGGCCAGTTCGGCCATTTCTTCCACGGGGAAAATCGTACCAGTCTCATTATTGGCCCACATCACGGAAACGATGGCGACACGGTCGTTCAACAAGGACTTGTATTGGTCGATGTCGATCCGGCCCTTCTTGTCCACTTTGAGTTTGTGGACGATATAACCTTCCTTCTCCAGCCATTCGCACAGCGTCAGGATGGCCGGATGTTCGACATTGGTGGTGATCACCGTGTTGCGTTCCGGTTGCGCCTTGAGCGCCGAGAGAATGGCGGTCGAGTCGGACTCAGTGCCGCAGGAGGTGAAGATGATTTCCGAGTCGTGCTCGGCGCCGAGCAGCGCCTGCACCTGGCTGCGTGCCTTCTTCAGCGCCTTGCCGACTTCGCTGCCGAAGGCGTGAATGGACGACGCGTTGCCGAAATGCTCGGTAAAGAATGGAAGCATGGCTTCGACGACGGCGGGGTCGCAGCGCGTCGTGGCGTTGTTGTCGAGATAGATCGGTTCCATGGCGCGGTCCTTTGGGTTCTCTGTCGGGATTAGGGCTTCTTATGCTTCGGCCGGCATGTAGGACGACGGCAGGACCTGCACCAGTTCGCCCAGGGCTTCGATCATCTTCTGCTGGATGCCGCCGAGGGTCGCCGCTTCCATCATGCAACCGGAGCAGGCGCCCTTGAGATGCACGTAAATCTTCTTGCCCTGGACGTCGGCCAGTTCGACATCGCCGTGGTCGCGTTGCAGCATCGGGCGGACCGCTTCGAGCACTTCCTCGATCTTCTTGATCTTCTGCACCAGCGTCAGCTTGGCGGCCGGCGGCTTCGGCGCTTCCGGGGTCGCCGGGCAGGCCGGCGGCGGCGAAGTTTCGCCGGGACCGGCGCGCGAGGCCTTGACCTTGGCGAGGATTTCCTCGATGCCTTCGTGGCAGGAAGCGCAGCCGCCGCCGGCCTTGGTGTAGAAGGTGACCTCCTCGACCGTATTGAGGTTGTTGGCGGTGACCACGTCCTCGATCATCACCGCATCGATGGCAAAACACTTGCAGACCAGGGCGCCTTCTTCATGATCGTCCGACCATTCCTCGCCGCGATAGTTGGCGATGGCGGCCTGCAGGGCTTCGCGGCCCATCACCGAACAGTGCATCTTCTCCGGTGGCAGGCCGTCGAGGTAGTCAGCGATGTTCTGGTTGGAGACTTCCAGCGCCTGGTCCAGCGTCATGCCCTTGACGATTTCGGTCAAGGCCGACGACGAGGCGATGGCCGAGCCGCAGCCGAAAGTCTGGAAATGCGCATCCTGGATGATCTCGGTTTCGGGATCGACCTTGAGCATCAGGCGCAGTGCGTCGCCGCACTGGATGGAACCGACATCGCCGATGCCGTTGGCTTCTTCCAGCGGACCGGAATTGCGCGGGTTGAAGAAGTGTTCGCGGACCTTATCGGAGTATTCCCACATGGTGTCGGCTCCTTAAATGGAAAACGACGAGCCGCAGGAACACTGGGCGCTGGCGTTGGGGTTGTCGAACTTGAAGCCGGTATGGGTCAAGGTGTCGATGAAATCGACGGTGACGTTGTCGATCATCGGCATCGTCATCGGGTCGACCAGCAGCTTGACGCCGTCGACTTCCAGTTCCCAGTCATCCTCGGCCTTTTCGGCTTCCAGCTTCATGCCGTACTGCAGGCCGGAGCAGCCACCGCCCGAAATGACCAGGCGCAGGCCGACAATCGGCGTTTCGGAACCGCGGATGAAGCGTTGTACGGCTTTGACGGCAGCAGGGGTCAGATTGATCATGACAGTTCTCCCAGAGTAGATGGGCTAATCATTGCAAGCCCTGTGCCATGCCGGAAAAACACTTAACCAATTGAATTTGCGCGCTTGTTTCCACGAAGACGGATTGTCGGCTTTGCGACAATCAGCCCAGGACGTGTTCGTAGGCTCGGCGCAGGATTTCGCGTTCGATCTGCGGCAGGCGCCGCGCCTCGATGATGGCGATGAATTTGCCGCCCTGTTTTTCGACGGCTTCGAAAGGCGGATCGATGCCGGTGCAGGCGGCCAGTAACACGGCCAGATCGCCCTGCGGCGTATCCAGCCAGAGACAGAAATCGGGCACCGGCTCCAGCCCGCCCTCAGCCAGCCCGAGCTTTTGCTCGGCCGCTCGCAGGGCGGCGGTCGGGTGGAAGCTGAGCCGGGAGATGTAATCCTCACCCCGCAAGGCCGCCGCTTCCGGCAAGGGCGAGAAGGCGAGCACGCTGTCGCCCAGCGCCATGAAGCGGACGCGGGCGCTGGTGCCTTGCTTATGCAGAATGACCAGACGGGGCAGTTCGTTGCTTGCGGACATGGTGGCTCCAGCGAAAAAATCAGGATGTGGCGAAGGCAGCGATCACCGGATCTCCCTTCAAGGCGCCGGCTCGTCCCCAGACCTGGACGGCCTCGACATAGTGACCAGCCAGCGCCGGATGCGGCAGCAGCACCTGGTATTCGGCAAAGACCCGGCCATCCGCAAATAACGTCACCGTGCCGTAGCGGGCCTTGCCGCGCCAGATGCCAACCAGGCTGCACTCCCCGGAATAGGGATCGATCTGCTCGGCGAAGCGGGCTTCGGCCCAGACCGGCTCCTCGCCGATCGTCAGGCCGAGTTTCTCCACCTGCCGGCGTATCGCCTGGCAGACTTCATCGCCCAATGCCGGGTCCGGCTCGGCCGGCCCCTCGGCACTAGCCATACCGAAGGCCTCAGGCGGCCAGCGGCGCGTAGCTGTAGCAGGTCTTCGGGCAGACGCGACCGCAGGCACCACAACCGATACAGTCGTTGATGTCCTTGATGGTCATCTTGGCGGAGGCGCTTTCGTCTTCATCTTCATCGGCGTCGGAATCGATCAGGTCGAGCACGTCGCGCGGACAGACCTTGTAGCAGCGGCCGCAGCCGATG
The DNA here is from genome assembly GCA_050259955.1 of Bacteroidota bacterium. Classification (GTDB taxonomy): domain Bacteria; phylum Pseudomonadota; class Gammaproteobacteria; order Burkholderiales; family Rhodocyclaceae; genus Azonexus. The sequence goes on along the minus strand of JBLNBM010000021.1, from coordinate 139,603 downwards.
CACTTTTCCTGATTGATGGCGGTGACAAACTCGGGAACCCAGGCGGCGCCGCCACGGGTAAGTGCAGTGTAGGAACTCATGATTCAACCTTTCTGAATTGCGACCAGCTTGGCATTGGCTTTCGCCCAGGCTTCGCAGGCTTCGTACGTAGATTGGGCAATGCCCGGGATTTCGAGATAGCCGGCGGGCAAACGATCCTCGACCAGATCGTGCAACTGCGATGCCCACTCGGACGAGATGCGTTTGAGCTTTTTGACTTCCTTGTCCAAGTTTTTGATTTCTTCCTCGGTCAAGCTAACCTCCTGTCGCGACACGTTTGCTGAGAAAACGCTTACAGCCCGGCGACTTCCGGGTATTGGCCAATGCGCTCGAGGGCGATGCCGAGCAGCTTGTCGGCCTCGTCCTTCATCTTCGACAGACTTGGGAAGCCGAAGCGATGCACGTCGCGCAGCGTCTTTTCGACGGCGACCAGCTTGCCGACCGTAATCAGGGCGCGGCCGAAGCCTTCGTGCGTCAGGTGCACCAGCGGCACGGCGAGCAGCTTGCATTCCTTCTCGATCAGCACGGCGATGGCGTTGTAGAAGGCCTTGACGCGGGAAATGGTCTCGTCGTCCGGATCGCCGATCAGCGGAATACCGGCCTTGCGTTCCTTGGTCAGAATGTACGGATCGAGGATCTTTTCGACGGTCCACCCTGTGTAGGTGCCATAGGTGTCCAGGGCGCGCATCTGGCGGGCCATTTCCCTGACGAAATCGGTTTCGAAAATGGGATCGGCGGCAAGGGCTTCGGTCATGGTGTTACTCCTGAGAAAAAGTGGACGACGAAAATGGGGTTGGAATAAGTTGCGGCCGCGGCGACAGGCCGGGGGTGAAGGTGATCGCGACGCGGGCGATGACCAGCGAGCCGACGAAGCCCGCTCCAGCACCGAGCGCCGTCGCGGCATCGGTACCGCCCGCCGACATGCCGACCAGGGCGCCGGCCAGCGTGGCCAGCGCCGGGAACAGGTAGCCGAACAAGGCGGCAAGCGACAGACGGGATTCCGGCAGGCCGACATTGACGAAATCGCCGGCTTTCAGGTCATCGGCAGCCGGCAGATTGAGGACCGCCGCCTGCCCGCCGACGGCATGCTTGCTCATGCCGCAATGACCACCATGACCGCAGACACCACAGGCGGTCCGCTCGACGACAACAGTGGCCTGGCCACCATCGACGTGCTGGACCATGCCCCAGTGCTCGATCATGCCGCGGCTCATCCCTGCCACCCTTCCTCTTCCATGCTGGAAAAGCGGTCGGTCGGCTTGGCCTGGGCCGCCATCGCCCGGTCTACCCAGGCGACGCCGCCCTCGTTCATGGCTTTCGAAATTTCGCCGAGCAGGTCATCGACGGCATCGACCTCATTGACCCGGATCGGCTGGATGCCCTTGACCATCAGTTTCTTGATCGCCGAGGCGCCGATCGCCATGACATAGACCGCGGCGCAACCTGCCAGGAAATCGACCTTGGCGATCAGCTTGTCTTCATTGCCGTCCATCGCCTCTTCGTCGAATTCCGCGACGCCGACCAGCGTCGCCTTGTCGGGCGTCACTTCATAGATGGCAAAACCCTCGGCGGCGCCAAAATGCTGATTGACGCGCAGGCGGTCGGTGGATGCGAAAGCAACCTTGATCACGGCAGCCGGCTCCTGCTTAATGGACCAGACCAGCTGCAGACGACGAGATGACATGTTGTTCACCGGGGCGAGTGTCTGCCCAGTAACTTGATCGATAAGGTTCGGTTTCATGGTGTTGCCCCAGCATCAGGTTGGCGAGATCGAACAGGGCTTGCCGCGTGCCGCGGTAGCCCACCCAGGTGCGGGCATAACCGCCCACGTGGTCGTACTGCGGGAAACCGGCGCGCAGCAGCGGCAGGCCGAGTCGGTGCGCCGTATCAACGGCATGCGAATTGGCGATGACCAATTGCGCCCCGCCCGCCCGCGCCGCTTTTTCCATGTCTTCCAGATCGCCGACCATGACCTTTTCGATCGGCAAGGTACCCAGGCTTTCGTGTTTGGCCGGGCTGACGGCGCTGACGATCTCGGCACCCATCCCGGTCAGGAAACGCGCCTGCATGCCGAGCAGGTCAGGATCGGCGGCCAGCGCGATACGGGCGAAACCGAGCATGAAATGGCTGTCCACCATCGCGTCCTGCAACTGGGCACGGTGGCGTTCGATCTTTTCCGGTACCGGCTTGCCGGAAATGTCGGCCAGCGCCTGGGTGAAGGCGTCGCAATCGTCGAGGCCCATCAGGCCGGCGAAGTGGAAATCCGGCACGCCGGTACGGGTCTTCAGGATATTGGCGGCCTTGGCGAGCGACGGGCCGATCACCAACGTCGCGATCGATTCCCCCACCGCCTCGATTTCGGCGCGCGGCGTGCCGCCGATGGTCAGCGCCGAGGTTTCCGCCTCGACCAGGTGGCCGTCCAGCGAATCGCCGATATCCGGCACCACCACGGGGCGCAGGCCGAAAGCTTCGATCCACTCCTTGATCGCCTCGATATCGCCCGGCGTCAGCATCGCCGAAGCCAGCACATTGACCTGCTTCGGCCGCTTGCCGGCGCATTGCGTTTCCGGCACCAGCGTCTGGATCAGCGACTCGACGGCCAGCGCGTAGCCGCTTTCCAGGCAACCGACGTAATCCGGCGTATTGACCGGGACGACGGCGACGTGATCGAATTCCGGATGGGCGGCGCGGAATTCCTTGACGGCGCGCAGGATGTCGGTGCCCTGCGTCTCCGACAGGCCGGTGGTGACCAGGCCGATGATTTCCGGCTTGCTCTTGTCGGACAAGGTACGCAGCGCCTCGACGATGTTCTCGTCGGCCCCCATGATGGTGGACACTTGGTCCATCGCCGTCGTCTGCAGCGGAATCGGCTCGCGAAAATGGCGCACGAAGAAGACCTTGCCGAAGGCGGTGCAGCCCTGCGAACCGTGCATCAGTGGCAGGCTGCGCTGCAGGCCGAGGAAGGCGAGCGACGCGCCGATCGGCTGGCTGACCTTCAGCGGATTGACCGCCAGCGCTTTCCTGGATTGGATGATTTCAGCCATTTGGACATCGCCCCGTTGAGATTGCCTACCTCACAGCAAGGAACGCGCCAATTTGATATTCATTTAAAAACCGCAACTTACCAATGAGCGAGATGTCGGAAACACGACAAAACCCTCTTTGCACTGTCCATTGCCGCAAACGACCTGCCGGCAAACGGTGTTTTGGCGGGTACTATCTCGCTTTTCCCACGAAGCCCTCTCCGAATGCCCAGCGAAGTCAAAGAGCAGCCCCTGTACGCGGTCGTCGCGGCCGTCCAGACCCCCAACGTCAGCGACGTCGAGTTCGAAGCATCGCTCGCCGAACTCCGCGAACTGGCCAAGACGCTGGGTTACATCGTGGTCCGCACCTTTATCCAGAAGCGCGCCGCCTTTGACACGACAGGCTATCTGGGCGTCGGCAAGCGCCAGGAAATTCGCCGCTTCGTCAATCACGAACCGAATCCCGAGGACTGGAACGAAATAGCGGAAGACGCCATTACCCACGCCGGCGAGATCGATGCCATCCTGGTCGACCATGAAATATCGCCGTCGCAGGCGCGCAATCTCGAGAAGGAAACCGGCTGCGAAGTGATGGACCGCACCATGGTCATCCTCGAAATCTTCCATCGCAACGCCCGCTCCCGCGCCGCCCGCGCCCAAGTCGAAATCGCCCGCCTCGGCTACATGGCGCCGCGCCTGCGCGAAATGGCCAAGCTCGCCGGGCCGCAAGGCAGGCAACGTAGCGGCGTCGGCGGCCGCGGCGCCGGCGAATCGGGAACCGAGCTGGACAAGCGCAAGATCCGCGACCGCATCGCCGAACTGCAGCTGGAAATCGCCGCCATGGAAGTCGAGCGCAAGACCCAGCGTGCCCGCCGCCAGGAGCGCCAGGGCCTGGCCTGCGTGACGCTGGTCGGCTACACCAACGCCGGCAAGTCCACGTTGATGCGCGCCCTGACCGGCAGCGAAGTGCTGGTCGCCAACAAGCTGTTCGCCACCCTCGACACCACCGTCCGCGCCCTGCATCCGGAAAGCGTGCCGCGCGTGCTGGTCAGCGACACCGTCGGCTTCATCAAGAATCTGCCACACGGCCTGGTCGCTTCGTTCAAATCGACGCTCGACGAAGCGCTCGATGCCTCGCTGCTGCTCCACGTGATCGACGCCAGCGATCCCGGTTTCGAGCGCCAGCTCGAAGTCACCGACGAAGTGCTCGGTGAAATCGGCGCCAGCGACGTGCCCCGCCTGCGCGTCTTCAACAAGATCGACCACGTCGGCGACGCCGCGGCGCAAGCCGAATGCACAGCCCTGCTGCAAGCCAGGTATCCCGGCTGCGTGGTGATGAGCGCCCGCCGGCCGGACGAAGTCGCCCGCCTGCGCCAGACCATCGTCGCCTTTTTCCGGCAGCACCTGGTCGAGACCGAGCTTTTCCTGCCCTGGTCGGCGCAGCAGTTGCGCGGCGAAATCTACACCAATTGCGAAGTCATCGAGGAAAGTGCCGACGAAGAAGGCGCCCGCTTCCGGGTCAGGGGCGAAGCCGCCGCCCTGGACAGCCTGCGCGAACGTCTCGAACCGGCGGGTGCGCAACCGGGATCGGCAAATGGTGACGAACAGCCGATGTTCTAAAAGACTGCTGAACCTTTGGTCTGGCCGCCCGGTCGAATCGTCATACCTGTAAAAAAGGCCGCGCCTTTAGCGATCGCTCGCCGCAATACGCTATCCGGTGGCAATTAACTGGACTTCAGGGAGCTAACACTGAAGGAGAGTGACCATGAACAAGCACATCCTGGTGCAATCGACTTGCACCCTGCTGCTCAGCGTATTGTGCGCGACGGCTTCGGCGGCTGCGGACAACTCGGTGCCGCCCGACCGTTTCCTGTTCGGCTCGAAGCCGACGGATTATCAATGGTTTTCGCATTCCCAACCCGATGCCCAGCCGACCATGCGCCAAGGCGTCCAGGGGCCGATTCGCACCGAGACGATGGACGAGCAGCCGAACGCCCAACCCGCCTATCCCACTCCGGACAACATGAGTCAGCCGTCCCGCGAGCCGATGACTAACCCGAGTCCGATGCAAGAGCAACCCAGCCAATACCCGAGCTACTAGGCGTTCGCCGGGCGTTTCGCGTCAAAGCGCCAGCACGGCGCCCGAAATGCCCGGTTTGGCCCACGGCGCGGGCTTCCTGACTGCCGCCCAGACCGGACTTTCCATCGACAGCGCCAGTTGCCGCGTCAGTTCGACCATGCCGCTGTAGCCGGCGTAGCCGAATTCGCGCTCCTGGTTGATGTCGAGGAAGGGAATGCGCGCCTTCAGCGCCGTGTAGAGATTGCGGCCGCCGGCGATCAGGATGTCGGCCTTGTACTCGTGGTAGGTCGAGAGCAGCGCCTTCGGGCTGCCATCGTCGATCATCTTGGTATCCTCGCCCATCAGTTCGCGGATGCGCGCCTTGTCTTCCTCGGTCGATTTCTTGGTGCCGGTGGCCACCACTTTCATGCCCAGATCCTGCAAGGCGGAGACGATAGACCACGACTTGACGCCGCCGGTGTAGAGCAGCACGCGCTTGTCCTTCAGGCGGGCGCGCCAGGGTTCGAGGGCGGCGTTGGATTTTGCTTCTTCGCGGGCGATCACCGCTTCGGTACGCGCCATCAGGTCGGGATCGCCGATCAGCCGGGCGAAATCGCGAAGCGCGTTGGAAACGTCGGCGACGCCGTAGAAACTGCCTTCGAAGAAGGGGATGCCGAAATCGTCCTGCATCTTGCGCGCCACGTTCAACAGCGCCTTGGCGCAGACCACCATGTTCACCTTGGCCCGGTGCATGGTCTGCACTTCATGGAAGCGCGAATCGCCGGACAGCGTGCACAGGATGCGCAGGCCGAGTTCGTCGAACAGCGGCGCAACATTCCAGAATTCGCCGGCGATGTTGTATTCGCCGATCAGGTTCACGTCGTAAGTCGGCAGCCCGTCGGCACGCGGCGCAGCCGGGGCCGGTTCGGCGGTGCCGATGACGTGCTTGAACATCGCCTCGCCGGCCAGCCGGTTGCCGAGATTCTTGGTACCGTAGAAGCCGGCCGCATCGACCGGCACCACCGGCACGTCCCAGCGCTCGGCCGCCGCCTTGCAGACGGCTTCGACATCATCGCCGATCAGCGCGGTAACGCAGGTGTTGTAGATGAAGACCGCTTTCGGCGCGTAGCTGTCGATGGCCTGTTTGATGGCATGGAACAGGCGCTTTTCGCTGCGCCCCATGACGACGTCGGTTTCCGACAGATCGGTGGTCATGCCGATCTTGTACAGCGTGATGCCGGAAGAGCGCGTGCCGCGGTTGTCCCAGGAGGAACCGGCACAGGCGATCGGGCCATGCACGATGTGCGCGACGTCGGCGATCGGCAGAAGCGCGATCTGCGCCCCGTCGAAGGAACAGCCGCCCGCTGTCGCGCCCGGTTTGGGCTTGGCGCAGCCGGACTTTTCCTTGGTGTTGTGGCTACAGGCCGGCTCGTCGAGCAAAGCCTGGATTTCGCTGGCTTTCATTCTGTTCTCCAATGGTCTGGAGAACAGATAGCAAGACGGGTGCCATCCACAACACTTTGTTTACATGGCGAATCCTGCCCGGCGGCCTTGTCACAAAGGCGACAAGGCCGCGGCTTGCGACAAATCCGGCTGCCCCCTTGAAGACGATCAAAATCCGTCTACTGGGCAATTCCCAGCTTGCGCGTCCACCACGGCGTGATGGCCGGCAGCAGGGTCAGCGTCCAGATCACCACCCAGGCGGTCAGCGGCATCAGCAGTTTCAGTTCGGGAAACTGGGCGACGGTGATCACGGCAAGCACGACGGGAATGACGCCGGTCTCGCGGACGATGCTGAGGAACAGCTTGTCCTTGATGTCGAGATTGGTCGGCAACAGGGACAGCATGACGGCGACCGGCCGGGCGACCAGGATGAAGGCCAGCGAGACGATCAGCCCGAGCACGGCCGTATCCCACAGATCACCGAGGGCGACGAAAGGCCCGACCATCATGAAAATGGTCGGCTTGGCGATGCTCTCGACCTTGATCTCCATGGTGTGCAGCGTCTTGTGGAAATATTCCCGGCTGTGATTGTAGTTGGCCAGCAGACCGGCGATGAAGGCGGCCAAAAAGCCGTTGCCGTGGATGATCTGGGCGAGCAGGAAAGTGACCAGCGGCACCGCCAGCACGATGGCGAAATCGTAGGCCGTCTCGCCGATCTCGCGTTCATGGTCGCGCGACTTGTGGATTTCGTAGGCGTACATCACGCCCCAGCCGACCATCCCGGCCAGGGTGCCGAAGGCGAACTGCTTGCCGAGCAGCAGCAGGTTTTCCGCGCTGAACAGGCCGCCGGCCAGCGCCCCCAGCGAATCGACGGCCGTCCCGGCCAGCACCATGGCGGCGACGGCGGCGGTGAAAATGGCGCCGACCGCGTCGTTGAGGGCGCTTTCGGCGACGGCGATGTCGTTGAGGCGCTTGTACCGGTCCTTGAAAACGATCCTTTTCAGGGTCGGAATCAGCGCCGCCGGGTCGGTCGAACCGAGAATGGCCGAGAGCAGCGCCGCCGTCTTGCCGTCCAGCCCGAAAGCCATCAGGATGGGGAACATCACGAAGAAGGTGACCAGGTAGCCGAGCACCGCGATCATCAGCGTCGGAAAGGCGATCTTGACGAAATCCAGCTTGTCCACCTCGTCGCCACCGCCTTTCAGGATGATGGCGGCCAACGCCGTGCACACCACGACCGGAATCATGATCTGCGGCGCAATCGGCGCCAGTGCGTCGTGCAGTACGATGCCGACCAGCAGCTGCAAGGTGAAATTCGGGAATACCGTGCCTTCGGACGCCTTGCTGCAGGCCCAGCCGAAGACCAGGAACAGGCCCAGGCACCACAAGGCATTGGCGATGGCGGCGTCGGCGCCGTCCAGTTCGGCCAGGTGGCCGAGAATCCCTGGTGCCGCCAGGTTCAGCAGGAAGGCAACGAGGAACAGGCCGACAATTTTTCCGTAATTCATGGCGTCGATCGATAAGGAAACAGGCCGGCAGGATAACTGCCGGCCCGTCGCCTGTCGATTGGGGAATTCCAGCGCTGGCGCGGAATCAGCCCATCGCCTTCAACTGCTGGATGATTTCCCCGGCCATCGGCTGGGCATCGCCATAGAGCATGCGGCAATTGTCGGTATAGAACAGCGCATTCTCGACGCCGGAGTAGCCGGTGCCCCTGCCGCGCTTGATGACGATGACGTTCTGCGCCATGTCGGCGTTGAGGATCGGCATGCCGTAGATCGGGCTGGACTTGTCGGTGCGCGCCGTCGGATTGACCACGTCGTTGGCACCGATGATCAGCGCGACGTCGGCCTGGCCGAATTCGCCGTTGATTTCTTCGAGGTCGAAGATTTTGTCGTAGGGCACGCCGGCTTCGGCGAGCAGCACGTTCATGTGGCCCGGCATCCGTCCGGCCACCGGGTGGATGGCGAACTTCACTTCGACGCCGGCTTCTTCGAGGATCGCCGTCATTTCCCAGACCTTGTGCTGGGCGTGCGCCACCGCCATGCCGTAGCCAGGCACGATGATGACCTTCCCTGCATAGCGCATCATCGCCGCCGCATCGATGGCACCGACTTCCTTCATCGTGCCGTTGATCGCCTCGCCGGGACCGCTGGCCACCATCGGCGTAAACAGGATGTTGGAGAGCGGCCGGTTCATCGCCTTGGCCATCAACTGGGTGAGCAGCGTGCCGGCAGCACCGACGACAATGCCGGCAATGATCAGCGCCGGGTTGCCGAGCACGTAGCCTTCGAAACCGACCGCCAGACCGGTGAAGGCGTTGAACAGCGAAATTACCACCGGCATGTCGGCGCCGCCGATGGGCAGCGTGACGATCAGGCCGAGCACCAGCGCGACGGCGAAGAAGCCGAAGATCAGTTGCGGCTGGGCCGGGGCGAGCGCCACCATGGTGGCGCCCAGGCCAATGGCAACGAGTGCCAGCACGACATTGACGACATTCTGTGCCGGCAGGCGATGCGCCTTCTTGAGCACCCCCTGCAGCTTGGCCCAGGCGATGCAGGAGCCGGTGAACGAGACGGCGCCGATCAGGGCGCCGACCACGGCGAGCACGGTGGTGACGAGGCTGTGCTCGTCGCCCTTGGCGAATTCGATGGCGGCAATCGCCGCCGCCGCGCCGCCGCCCATGCCGTTGTAGATGGCGACCATCTGCGGCATGTCGGTCATCTTGACCTTCTTGCCGGAGATCCAGGCGACGGCACCGCCGAGCACCAGTGCCAGGGCCATCAGCGCCAGGTTCTGCAGGCCGGGAATCAGGAAGGTGGCGGCAATCGCCAGCAGCATGCCGTAGCCGGCGATGACGATGCCCTTGCGGGCGGAAGCCGGCGACCCCATGCCCTTCAGGCCGAAGATGAAGAGCAGCGCGCCGACGTACCAGGCGCCTTGAACGTAGATGGGCAAAATCATCAGGCTTCCTTCTTCTTAAACATGGCGAGCATGCGTTCCGTCACCACGTAGCCGCCGGCCGCGTTGGCCGCGCCGAGGGCGACGGCGAAGAAGCCGATGGCCTGCTGGACCGGCGTATCCGCCGTGCCGAGCATGAGCATGGCGCCGACGACGACCACGCCATGGACGAAGTTGGAACCCGACATCAGCGGCGTGTGCAGAATGACCGGCACCTTGGCGATGATCTCGTAGCCGGTGAAGGCGGCGAGCGTGAAGATATATAAAGCGAGCAGGCCGTCCATCAGTTCTCTCCCAGTACTTGTTTGACGGTCGGATGGACGGTGGCGCCGTCCTTGCACAGCAAGGTGCCGGCCACCACTTCGTCGCTCCAGTCGAACTCGAGCTTGCCGTCCTTGATCCACGGCGAGAGGAAGTTGTAGAGGTTCTTGGCGTAGAGCTCGGAAGCGTGCGTTGGCATCCGCGACGGCAGATTCAGCGGGCCGTGGATATTCACATCATTCGCGATGACGTGTTCGCCAGGCTGGGTCAGCGCGCAGTTACCACCGGATTCGGCGGCCATGTCGACAATGATGGCACCGTATTTCATGCGGGCGATCATCTCGGTGGTGATGATTACCGGCGCCTTCTTGCCGGGGATGGCGGCGGTGGCGATCACGACGTCGGCCAAGGCGACGGCCTTGGTCAGCTTCTCGGCCTGGGCGGCCTTTTCCTCGGCGGTCAGTTCGCGGGCGTAGCCGCCCTTGCCGTCGGCGGAAACGCCGGTATCGACGAACTTGGCGCCGAGCGACTCGATTTGCTCCTTGGCGGCGGCGCGCACGTCATAGGCTTCGACCATGGCGCCCAGGCGCTTGCAGGTGGCAATCGCCTGCAAGCCGGCGACGCCGGCGCCGATGACCAGCACGCGCGCCGGACGGATGGTGCCGGCCGCCGTGGTCAGCATCGGGAAGAATTTGGTGCAGCGGGCGGCGGCGATCAGGCCGCACTGGTAGCCGGCGCAGGCGCCCTGGCTGGACAGGGCGTCCATGCTCTGGGCGCGCGAAATGCGCGGCAGCAGTTCAAGCGAAAAGGCGGTGATCTTGCGCGTATTCAACGCCGCCAGCCGGGCCTTGTCCTCGAAAGGTTTCAACAGGCCGATCAGCACCGCGCCTTCGGGAATCTCGGCGATTTCCTCGAGCGAGGGCGGCGTCACACGCAGAATCAGGTTGGCTCCCCGATAGATGCCCTGCACGCCCTGGCTGAAAGTCGCCCCTTCGTAGGTGGAATCCATGAAATGGCTTTCCAGCCCGAGCGTGTTCTCGAGGATGAATTTCGCCCCCAACGCCTGAAACTTCTTGGCAGTTTCCGGCACGACGGCGACGCGATGTTCTCCCGGCGAGCTTTCGCGCACCACACCTATGGTTAAAGACATATTTTTGTCTATTCTTCTTCGTTCGTGTCCCGGCGGGGGACGGTTTCAGGGTCGGCAGTGATCGCCCGGTAAATCTCGATGCGATCCCCGGCTTTCGGGATCGCGTCCAACTTGACCAGGCGACCAAATATACCGACTTTTTGCGTTGCCAGATCAATATGCGGAAACTGTTTGAGTATGCCGGAACGATCAATGGCCTGCTGCACGCTGCTCTCGTCGGGCACTTCGATGTTCAGCCAGATCTGCTGGCCGGACTCGGAATAGGCGACACCGATTTGCATATCCCCTTACCTCCTCTTCAATTGGTCGTCGGCAAGGGCTTGCCCTTGCGGTCACGACCGTAAATACGCGGTTTGAAATAAGTATCGATGATCGGCGTCAGGGAATTCATCAGCAGCACCGCGAACGCCACGCCTTCGGGATAACCCGCCCAGGTCCGGATGATGTAGGTGAATAGCCCGCAGCCGAAGCCGAAAACCAGCTGGCCGCACGGCGAGTTGGGCGAGGTCACGTAGTCGGTGGCGATGAAGAAGGCCCCGAGCATGGCGCCGCCCGACAGCAGGTGGGTGCCGATGTCGAGATAGCGCGCCGGATCGACGGCATGCAGGATGGCGGCGGGCAGCGCGATGCCGGCCAGCATGGCGAGCGGAATGTGCCAGCTGATGATGCGCAGGAACATCATCGCCACGCCGCCGGCGATGACCAGCCAGGCTGCGGTTTCGCCCAGGCTGCCAGGGCGGTTGCCGATGAAGGACAGGGCCGGCGCGTGTTGCAGCGATTCGAGCAGATCGACGCCGCGCGACAGTTCCGTCTTGCCGAAACCCAGCGTCGTCGCGCTGGTCACTGCATCGAGGGCGTGCGGCACGCCCTTGAGCACGATCAGTAGGCCATCGAGCAGGCCGGGCGCGCCGGCGCTGAACATCGGCAGCGGCGCCACCCAGGCCGTCATCTGCACCGGGAAGGAGATGAGCAGCGCCACCCGCGCCACCATCGCCGGGTTGAACAGGTTCTGGCCAAGGCCGCCGAAAGCCTGCTTGCCCAGCATGGTCGCGAACAGGCCGCCGAAAGCGCCGATCCACCAGGGCGCCCAGGGTGGCAGCGAGACGGCGAGCAACCAGCCGGTCAGGATGGCGGAGCCGTCGAGCAGCACCGGTGCCGCCGAGCGGTTCTGCCAGCGCAGGCTGAAGACTTCGCCGAGCATGGCGGCGGCGATGGTGATCGCCCACAGGAAGACGGCCGGCCAGCCATAGAGCCAGAAACCGTAGAAGGTGGCCGGCGCCAGCGCCAGCATGACCAGGCTCATGATGCGCCCGGGGCTGTTGGTCGTCGTCGTGTGCGGTGCGGCGACGGCTAATCCGAAAGTCTGGCTCATGCTGAAGCTCCCTGGGTTTGTTCGGCAACGGGTGCGGCGGCCGCCGCGGCGGCCTTGGCGGCGTCGCGCTCGGCCTTGCGTTTGGCGGCGGCTTCGGCTTTTTCCCGGTTTTCGCGCTCGAGGCGGGCGGTCTTGGCTTCGGCCAGGCGCTTGGTCGCTTCGCTGCGCAACTTGGTCCGCTCGGCGGCCGTCAGTTCGCCCTTGGCGTGGCTGAAATACTGGACCAGCGGAATATGCGACGGGCAGACGTAGGCGCAGCAGCCGCAGGAAATGCAATCCTGCAACTGGAAGGCCTCCGCCCCCTCGAGATCGCCGACCCGGATACGGGCCGCCATTTCGAGCGGCAGCAGGCCCATCGGACAGGCCTTGGTGCAGTTGCCGCAGCGGATGCAGGGACCAGCTTCAGGCACGAACGCTTCGGCGGCGTTGAAAGCGAGGATGCCGGACGCGCCCTTGACGATGGGAATCCGGTCGTGGAGCAGCGGCGTGCCCATCATCGGGCCGCCGAGGATGATCCGGGCCGGCGCTTCCTTCAATCCGACGAAGGCGAACAGGTCGCCGATCATCGTGCCGAGCGGCGCGTAGAGATTGCCCGGCTGGGCGATGGCGCCGCCGTTGATGGTGATGATGCGCTCGACCAGCGGCTGACCGAGGCGGATCGCCTTATGCACGGCGGCGCAGGTCGAGACGTTATGCACCAGCACGCCGGTTTCGGCGGCGCGGGCGTCGGATGGCACCTCGATGCCGGTCAGGACCTTGATCAACTGGCGGTCGGAACCCATCGGGTAGAGCGCCGGCAACGGCCGGATCTTGACTTCCGGAAAAGCCGCGGCGGCCTTGCGCATCGCGGCGATGGCCTCGGGCTTGTTGTCCTCGATGCCGACCAGGGCTTCCGTCGCACCGATCGCATGCATCACCAGCCGGGCGCCGTCGATCACCATCTCCGGGTAATCGCGCATGATGCGGTCGTCGCTCGACAGATAGGGTTCGCATTCGCCGCCATTGACGATCAGCGTCGACACCTTGAGCCGTTTGCCCAGCGCAAACTTGGGCGCGGCCGGGAAGGTCGCGCCGCCCAGGCCGACGACGCCGGCGGTGGCCGTACGCCGGGTGATCTCCTCGGGCGCGGCGGCAAACGGATTGTCCAGCGGCTCGCAATCGATCCAGCGATTTTCGCCGTCGGAGTCGATGGTGATCGCCTTGAACGGCAGGCCGGAGGGATGCGGCGCGGTGACTTCGCCGACCGCGCTGATCGTGCCGGACACCGAAGCATGGATCGGCGCCGAAATGTTGCCCTGGGCTTCGGCGATCAGCTGCCCCTTGAGCACTTTCTGGCCGACCAGCACGACGGGGCGGGCGGCGCCGCCGACATGCTGGTTCAGCGGCATGTAGATGCGCTCGGGCGACGGAAAAAGGCGCAGCGGCATGTCCGCCGCCGGACGCTTGTGGTCTTCCGGATGGACGCCCCAGCTCGGGGCCTTCAGAAAGCGGTCGAGAAATCCCATCGTCGTTTCCTCAGTGTTGGGCGGACGCCGGCTTCGGCCAGGTCCAGTGTTGCAGCGTGACGGGAATCGGCGCCATGGCCAGCGCCTCGGTCGGGCAGACGTCGATGCACGACGAACAGCCGGTGCAGGCTTCGCGGATCACGTTGTGGATCTGCTTGGCGGCGCCGATGATGGCGTCGGTCGGGCAGACTTTCATGCAGCGGCAGCAGCCGATGCAGATGTCCTCGGTGACTTCGGCGATCTGCGGCCCGCTGTCGGCGATCTTGGACAGGTCGACCTTGACGCCGAGCTTGGCGGCCAGCGCCTCGACCGTCGCCTTGCCGCCCGGCGGGCACAGGGTGACCGGGGCTTCGCCCTTGGCCAGCGCCACCGCTGCCTGAGCGCAGCCGACGTAGCCGCACTGCCCGCACTGCGAGCCGGGCAGCATGGCCTGCAATTCGGCTTCGATCGGATTGGCTTCGACGGCCAGGTAACGCGATGCGATACCCAGCACGCTGCCCAAAGTCAGCCCCATGGCTGCGAGACTTCCTACCGACATCAACATGTGAATCTCCCTCCTGCCAGTTCTTTCAAGCAAAAATGCGCAGTCATTTGCCGCGGATGGCGCCGATCGGGCGGATTGACGCCGACAAACCCCATGGTTTGCGTGGCGCCGCAGTCCGGCGAGGGCTTTTCCCCAGCCGCCGGCCTTGCTTGCCTTTTAATCTGCGTCATCGGCTTCATCTGCGTTCCAATGCCTTTCCGGTTTTACGATCAACTCGTGGCGATGCCCGAGAAGCCCATGAAGGCCATGGCCAGCATGCCGGCGACGATGAAGGCGATCGGCGGGCCGGCGAACAGGCGCGGCACCTGGGCCAGCGCCAGACGTTCGCGCAGGCCGGCGAAAATGATCATCACCAGGCTGTAGCCGAGCGACGAGGCGAAGGCGAACATCGTCGCGCCGAGAAAGCCCATCTTGCCCTCGACCAGCAGCAGCGCGACGCCGAGCACGGCACAGTTGGTGGTGATCAGCGGCAGGTAGATGCCGAGCATCTGGAACAGCTTGGGCGACACCTTCTTGATGGTCATTTCGGTAAATTGCACGGCGCTGGCGATGACCAGGATGAAAGTCACGGTGCGCAGAAAACCGAGGCCGTAGGCGTCTAGCAGCCAGGTCTGCACCGCCCAGTCGGCCATCGACGAGACGGTGATCACGAAGGTGGTGGCGAGACCCATGCCGGCCGCCGTATCGACGCGCGTCGTCACCCCCATGAAGGAGCACAGTCCCAGGAAGCGGGCGAGGATCACGTTGTTCACCAGCGCCGCGCCGATCATCATCAAGGCAAATTCTTTCATGGTCTTTTCCTAAGAGTTTCCGCAGGTTTCGTCAGGCCGCGCCCGGCGCAGGAAGCGCGGCGCCAGGTCGCCCTTCGCCGCCAGCCGGCGGGCGTTGAGCCGGGCCAGCAAGAGGCCGAAAAACAGGCCGCCGACCATGCCGAGCATGGTCGTCAAGTCCTCGCCGTACAGCCCTTGGCTCAGCGAACCGGCGGTCAGCGCGGCGACCAGCGGCAGGCCGTAGGCGGTCAGCGCGGCGTTGAGCAAGGCTCGTTCGCCGACCCCGACCACCAGACGCTCGCCTTCGCTGAAACACTGGCCTTCCGGCTTGTCGATCGCAAAGCGACGCGCCTGCAGGCGGCTGGTCACGGTGCCGATCCCGGTTTCCTGGCGGGTTCCGCAGCTGGCGCTCGAGGCGCAATGACCGCAACTGGTCGTCTGCTCCGGTTCCAGCAGCAATTGGTCGCCCTCGATGCGAACGACGCGGGCGATGCCCTCGACCGGGTGCTGCGGCGAATCCTGGATGACCGGCAAGGAGTTCATGATCCCGGTACTCATCATCAGACGGCGTGGGCGCCGGCCATCTGGATTTCCTTGCCGGCCCGCAGATCGGCCAGGCGCTTGACGACGACCAGCAGGCCGGTGACGATGAAGCCGCCGGGCGGCAGGATCATCATCAGCACGCCCATGTCGGCCGGCAGCAGGCGTAGCTCAATGACCTTGAAGCTCGGCCCGAGAAGCAGGGAAGCATCCGAAAACAGCGTGCCGGAACCGATGATTTCACGCACCGCACCGATCGCCGTCAGCGCGATGGTGAAGCCGATGCCCATGAACAGGCCGTCGAGGAAGGCCGGGAACGGCGACTGCTTGGCGGCGAAAGCTTCCAGCCGGGCGAGCGGCAGGCAGTTGGAAACGATCAGCGGGATGAACAGGCCGAGCACCTTGTAGAGTTCGTGCATCCAGGCATTCATGCCGAGATCGACGACGGTGACCATGGCGGCGACGATCAGGATATAGACCGGGATACGCACTTCCGTGGTGATCTTGTTGCGGAAGACGGCGACCAGGTAGCTGGAAGCGGCCATCACCACCGCCGTCGCCAGGCCCATGCCGAAGCCGTTGGTGGCACTGGTCGTCATCGCCATGCACGGACACATGCCGAGCAGCATGCTGAAGACGCCGTTGTTGTCCCACAGACCGTCCTTGACGATCGTCTTGTATTCACCGTTTGCCATAATGGGCCTCCCGAAGTGCCGCCCCGGGGGCGGCCTGCTCCCCTTTGGGGGGCAGCGAACGAAGTGAGCGAGGGGGTAGTTTCATTTCAGTCAGCCTTCGTCAAAGTGGATTGGTGGGCGGCGAAGAACTCCAGGCCGCTGCGGATGGCGACCATCACGCCGCGCGGTGTGATGGTGGCGCCGGCGAACTGGTCGAAATCGCCGCCGTCCTTCTTGACCTTCCACCGCTCGAGCGGCGGGTTGCCCATCGAGAGGCCGGTGAAACGCTCGATCCAGTCGGTCTTCTTGACTTCGATCTTGTCGCCCAGGCCCGGCGTTTCCTTGTGGGCCAGGGCGCGCACGCCGAGCACTTTGCCGTCGGCGGCGATGCCCATCATCAGCTTGATTTCGCCGGCATAGCCGGTGCCGAAAATCTCGAAGGCGACGCCGGTCACCTTGCCGTTCATCCTGGCGCGATAAACGGTCAGTTCCCGGCCTTCGGCATTGGCGAGCGCCACCGTATCGGTCACCGGATTGTTGTCATGAATCTCGTCGGGCAGCACCTGGCTCAGCGAATTCTGCTTGTCTTCGATGGCGCGGGCCGCGATGCCGTCGACCGTGACCTCGTCGGTGATCGCCAGCAGCAGACCGAAACCCAGGCAGAACAGGCCGAGGATCACGCCGTGCTTGAACATTTTGGGCTGGCCGGGAACCGGCCCGTCGGACGCAAGTTGAGTAGTAGTCATGGTCGGAGCGCAGATTGGATTGATAGCCACATAGCAGCATCCATGCCAATGAGAATTCGGCCCGTCGCCGGCCGCCAGGCGCCAAAATCCGCCTCAAATCACCGGCAAGGTGCCCAAAAATCCGGTTTTTTTGCGACTTCGGCACCGAATGCACAACCGCGGTGCGGTTTTCGCGGAAAACAATGTCGCAAAGGCGACAGCGATTTCGTCGTCTTTGCTCCACCGCCCCGCCTGCCGGGCATCCCGCGAAGGGAACGACCTAGCGGCATGGATTCTGCTTATCCCGAGAAAATGCATTTTTCCGGGAGTCATACCAAATGCCTGCAGCAGAGCATGCCAAGCCATCCCTCGACGTGCCGGGCAAACCGGCACTTCCGCCCGAAGCCTATCGCCAGGCGGTGGACCAGGCGGACCTCGCGATTTCGATCACCGACCCGAAGGCCAACATCCTCTTCGCCAACGAGGCTTTCGCCCGCGTCACCGGTTACACCCCCGACGAAATCGTCGGTCAGAACGAATCCATGCTCTCCAACCACACCACGCCCCCCGCCCTCTACCAGGCGATGTGGCGCGAACTGGCGGCCCAGCGCTCATGGACCGGCCGGCTGCTCAACGTCAAGAAGGGCGGCGAGCTCTACCTGGCCGAACTCAACATTTCGCCGGTGCTCGATGGCAAGGGCAAGACCACCCACTATCTCGGCATGCACCGCGACATCACCGAGATGCATCGCCTCGAATGCCTGGTCCTCAACCAGAAGCAATTGATCGAATCGGTGGTCGATTCGGCGCCGATGGCTTTCGCCCTGCTCGAGCAGAGCGGCCGGGTCATTCTCGACAACCAGGAATACAAGAAACTGGTCAGCGACCTGCGCGTCAAGGAGCCGGCCCACACCCTGCTCGACAGCGTGTTGCCGCACTGGCATGAAACGCTCGCCGCGCATCCGCAACGCTGCAGCTTCGTCAGCCGCGAAGCGCGCATCGATCGCCCGGGCGGGCGGCCGCGCTGGCTGTCGGTCAGCGCTTCGCTGATCGAAATGCAGAACGATGGCGCCGACAGCTATTTCGCCGCCACCGGCCAGCCCGGCCTGCTGCTGGTCATTTCCGACATCAGTTCGCTGCGCGAGGAGCAGGAGAAGGCGCGCGCCGCCGTGCTGCAGGCCGTGCTGGCCGACGAGGAACGTACCGCCGCCATCCGCGAAGGGCTGTCGGCGGCGATTTTCCGCCTCGAAGAACCGATGAATGTCATGGCCTCGGCGGTGTCCGTGCTGCAACGGCGCGACCCGGCCAGCGCCGGCGTGCTGCAGCAGGCGCTGGCGGCCAGCCGCGAACATATGGAAATGCTGCGTCAGGTGATTCCGCAAAGCCCGCAGGAAATCGCCGTGCGCATCAATCTCAACGAAATCCTGCGCGACGTGCTGGAAATCTGCACACCGCGCCTGCTCGCCGCCGGCATCGTCGTCGACTGGCAACCGGCGATCACGCTGCCGCCGATCATCGGCCGGCCGCTGCAGTTGCGCATGCTGTTCAAGGCGCTGGTCGACAACGCCATCGAGGCGATGAACATCAAGGGCTGGAAACGCCGCGAACTGTCGCTGACCAGCGCCATCGAGCGCGGCTGCATCGTCGTTTGCGTGCTCGACACCGGCCCCGGCATTCCGCCCGAATGGCGGCACAAGGCTTTCGAGCCTTTCTTCACGGCCAAGAACGGCAGCGGCCGCCATATCGGCACCGGCCTGTCGCGCGCCCAGCAGGTGGTGGCCGACCACGGCGGCATCATCGACCTGGCCGACAGCCCGAGCGGCGGCTGCGCGGCGATCGTCGAGTTCCGGCTCGACGGCGACCCGATCTGACAGAAGATTCGAGAACAGCATGCACGAACACATCCTTCACTCTGCCGACGAATGCCCGCCGCCCCACGGCTACTGCCGGACGCATGAGCTCAATATCCTGCTGCTCGCCGCGCTCTACGCGGTCAGCCAGGTACTCAGCCGTTCGCTGGCCTTCAACGAAACCCTGCGCGACGTGCTGCGCGTCCTGCACGACGAAGCCGGCCTGGCGCGCGGCCTGATCAGCGTCGTCGATCCGGCCAGCGGCAAGCTCAACATCCACACTTTCCACAACCCGGCAGGCCCCGAGTTGGCTGACGTCCAGTACGGTCCGGGCGAAGGCATCCTCGGCCTGGTTCTCGAAAAGCAGCGCACCATCAAGCTGGTCCGCGTCGCCGACGAACCGCGTTTTCTCAATCGCCAGGGCGTGTACCAGGCGGACCTGCCTTTCATCGCGGTGCCGATCAAGGTTGGCGGCAACCTGCAGGGCGTCCTCGCCGTCCAGCCCGAAATGCCGGAAGACGGTCTGCTTGAGGAGCGCGCCCAGTTCGTCGAGATGGTCGCCAACCTGATCGGCCAGAGCCTGCGCCTGTCGCTCGATGTTCAGCAGGAAAAGACTTCGCTGCTCGAGGAACGCGACCTGCTGCGGCGCACCGTCCGCCACCAGTTCGGCTTCGACAGCATGGTCGGCCGCTCGGCCGTGATGCGCCGGGTCTTCGAGCAGGCGCGGCTGGTCGCCAAGTGGAACACCACCGTGCTGATCCGCGGCGAAACCGGCACCGGCAAGGAACTGATCGCCAACGCCATCCACTACAACTCGCCGCGCGCCCGCAATGCGCTGGTCAAGCTGAACTGCGCGGCGCTACCGGAGAATCTGCTCGAATCCGAACTCTTCGGCCACGAACGCGGCGCCTTCACCGGCGCCGTCGAATCGCGCAAGGGGCGTTTCGAGCAGGCGCACGGCGGCACCCTCTTCCTCGACGAAATCGGCGAAGTCTCGGCGCCTTTCCAGGCCAAGCTGCTGCGCATCCTGCAGGAAGGCGAGTTCGAGCGGGTCGGCGGCAGCAAGACGATCAAGGTCGATGTCCGGATCATCGCCGCCACCCACCGCGACCTCGAGACCGCAGTCGACATGGGCGACTTCCGCGAAGACCTGTTCTACCGCCTGAACGTCATGCCGCTGTTCCTGCCGCCGCTGCGCGAGCGCATCGAGGACATTCCGGAAATCGCCCGCCACCTGTTGGCCAAGATCGGCAACGACCAGAAGCGCAAGTTGAGCCTGACCGACATGGCGCAGCGCCGGCTGGCCAATCACGAATGGCCGGGCAATGTCCGCGAACTGGAAAACTGCCTGGAACGCGCCGCCGTGCTTTCCGAGGACGGCAAGATCGACGTCGACCTGATCCGCTTCCCGAGCAGCCGCGAACGCAGCTCGCCGAAGCCGCAGCGCGCCCTGGGCAATCCGCCGCCGGCGGTGGCCGGCCCGATCCCGGATATCGACATCGACGATCCCAACCTCTCGGAAAAGGAACGCGTCGTCGCCGCCCTCGAACAGGCCGGCTGGGTGCAGGCCAAGGCGGCCCGCATCCTGGGCATGACGCCGCGCCAGATCGCCTACCGCATCCAGACGCTGAATATCGAGGTCAAGCAGTTCTGAATTGAAACCTCACCGCGCAGACACGGAGATTTTGCCGAGCGATAGTGAAGCTGGAACGAGTTTCGCGGCGTCACCATGTCGCCGCGTTTCAACTCCCGCGGCCACCCAGCTAGCACCGCCACTCAGCCGGTCCACCTCGCCTTGAGCAGCTACCATAACGGAAACCACTACTTTAGTAATATTATGCGTGAATAATTAATTCACCTTAATCCATCAACCGGAAACCCCATGCCACGCGCCCCCTTCATCTCCAGCGCCATTCTTGAAGTCATTTTCCTCAATTTCCTGCTGCTCGTCGCCGGACTGATCGGCATGTGGACCCACGGCTGGCAGCCCATCGATGCCGTCTGGGTTGTCCTGCTGCTGTGTTTCGGCATCGGCAGCGGCCTGATGTACCTGCACAAGCTCAAGGTGGCGCTGACCCCCCTGCAGCAGATCAGCCGCGTCGCCGAGGAAGTCGCCAACGGCGTCATCGGCGCCCGCATCCCGGACAGCGGCCGTCACGACGAACTGGGCAGCGTCTGCATCAACGTCAATGCCATGCTCGAGCAGATGGAAGGCTGCTTCCAGTTGCAGCGCGAAGCCCTGACGGCGGCCAGCAGCAACCAGTTCCAGAAACACATGGAAAGCGGCAAGCTGCACGGCGTGTTCCGCGAGGCGGTCGATCGCGCCAACCAGTCGCTCGACGTCATGCTGAAAAACTACCACCACGAAATGCGCAACAACCTGCTTTCCCGCCTCGGCCAGCTGAATGCCGAAAACCTGCTGAAGAACATGCGGACCAGCCAGCAGGACATGCTCGGCATCGTCTCATCGACCGACGAACTGGCCGCACTGTCCACCGCCAACGCGACGGCGGCCGAGGAAAGCAGCGCCGCCATCAGTCAGGTCGTCGCCGCGATGAACAACCTGGTGCAGAAGATCGAAGGCACCGGCCAGGCGATTGCCGAATTCAACGGCCACCGAGAAGAAATCGCCCGCTCGGTCAGCCTGATCGCCACCATCGCCGACCAGACCAACCTGCTGGCGCTCAATGCCGCCATCGAAGCGGCGCGCGCCGGCGAACATGGCCGCGGCTTCGCCGTCGTCGCCGACGAAGTCCGCAAGCTGGCCGAAAACTCGAAGAACGCTTCCTCGGCCATTTCCAGCATCATGCTGACGCTGCAGGCGGATGCCGAGAAAATGCTGGCCAATTCGGAAGAAATGCGCGACATCGCTTCCGAATCCCGGCAAACGATCGGCGATTTCGACCAGCGCTTCACCGCTGTTGCCGAATCCTCGGCCACCGCCATGGCGCAGATCCACTTCGTCCATGACATCAGCTTTGCTTCGCTGGCCAAGGTCGATCACTTCATCTACAAGCAGAACGGCTACATGGCGATCAACCGCGGCATCGAGTCCGACAACGCACAGTCGATCAAGGTCAACGAAAGCAATTGCCGGCTCGGCAAGTGGCTGGCCAACGACACGACCACGACCACTTTCGGCAAGCTCGGCGCCTTCAACCGCATCGCCTCGCCGCACCGCGACGTCCACCAGAACATGCACCGCGCCCTCGACTTCATGGGCCAGGGCTGGGAGACCGATTTCGATATTCAGGCCAAGCTGTTTTCGGCTTTCGAGTCGGTCGAAAAAGGCAGCGACGGCGTCATCCAGGCGCTGGACGACATGGTCCGCGAAAAACACGGCACGCCGGCCACCGCTTAGACCGCCAGGCGAGCCATCAGGGCGGCCATCGCGGCGGCGGCGCCGAGCGGCAGGTGACAATCGACGACGCCGCTGAGGCGGGTGGTTTGCGGATTGATCTCGACCGTCGCGATGCCGTTCTGCGCCGCCCAGACCACCGGTTCGGCAATGTAGGGAAAGACGCCGGAGGTGCCGATGGCAAACACCATGTCCACACCCGCATCGAGGGTGTCGAGAAAACGGTCCATCGCCGCTTCCGGCAGGGCTTCGCCAAACAGCACGACATTCGGGCGCAGCACGCTGCCGCACTCGGGGCACAGGGGCGGCAAGCGGTGGCCCCTGAGATCGCTAACGCTTTCCGCAAAGCTGCAGCCGGTGCACAGCAGTTCCTGCAGATTGCCGTGGATCTCGATGACATCGCTGCTCCCCGCCAGACGATGCAGGCCATCGACATTCTGGGTAAATACGGTGACCCGGGAGAGGTAGCGTTCCAGTTCGGCGATTGCCAGATGCGCCGCGTTGGGCCGGGCATCGCGACAGTTTTCCTCGATCTGGGCCAGGTATTTCCAGGTGATGTCGGGACGCAACGCAAGCATCGCACCGGACAGCGCCTCCTCGATGCTCAGGCCGTCTTCGGTGTGCTCGCCGTTGTACAGGCCGCCCACGCCGCGATAAGTGGGCAGGCCGGAATCGGCGGAAATGCCGGCGCCGGTGATGAACAGCACGCGCTCGGCACGCGCCAGGCGCTGCGCCACGGCGTCGAGGGCAATTTCAGATTGGCTCATCGGCGCAGGATACCTTGGCGCCTGGCGAAAACAAGCGATCCATGCGGCGCATGGTGGACAGGCGGCACCCGCAGCAGCGGGAAATGTCCCGATTCGCTTGTCTGGCAACGATCGTCGCCGACGACCCCGGTTTAAATTGCTACAATCGCATAATTGTCCAGCATTCAAACCAAAGGAAAACGGGAGTCCACCATGAATAAGCTATCGATCAGCGCGCTCGCCGCCGTCATTGCCACCACCCTTGCCGCGGCGACGCTCGGCGGTTGCGCCAGCGAGGAGTCGCGCAGCCTGCCGGTGGCCAAGGTGGCGACCGCCAATCTGCCTTACAACGGCACGCGCAGCCAGATTTCGGTTGGCAAATTCGACAACCGCTCCAGCTTCATGCGCGGCATTTTCACCGATGGCATCGACCGCCTGGGCAGCCAAGCCAAGACCATCCTGATCACCCACCTGC
Source organism: Bacteroidota bacterium (assembly GCA_050259955.1). Taxonomy (GTDB): domain Bacteria; phylum Pseudomonadota; class Gammaproteobacteria; order Burkholderiales; family Rhodocyclaceae; genus Azonexus. The sequence continues at coordinate 116,108 of JBLNBM010000021.1, read as the reverse complement.
AGCAGTCGGGCCGCTTCAACGTGCTGGACCGCGACAACCTCTCCGAACTGAAGCAGGAAGCCGGCTTCAGCAAGACGACGCAGAACATCAAGGGAGCCGCTTACGTCGTCACCGGCGACGTCACCGAGTTTGGCCGCAAGGAAGTCGGCGATCACCAGCTGTTCGGCATCCTCGGCCGCGGCAAGACGCAGATCGCCTACGCCAAGGTCAATCTCAACATCGTCAATGTCGAAACTTCCGATGTCGTCTTTTCGGCGCAAGGCGCCGGCGAGTACGCCCTCTCCAACCGCGAGGTGATCGGCTTCGGCGGCACCGCCAGCTACGACTCGACCCTGAACGGCAAGGTGCTCGACCTGGCCATCCGCGAAGCGGTCAACAACCTGGTCACCGGCGTCGAAAGCGGCGCCTGGAAGCCGGCCCGCTAAGCATCCGGAGATCACAGAGATGAACCTATTGCTGACCCGGCGGCCGGCCGTGCTGCTGCTCGCTTGCGGCGCTTTGCTGAGCGGCTGCGCTGCCCGCCATGAGCCGCTCTATTACTGGGGCGATTACCAGCCCCAGGTCTATGGCTATTTCACCGGCGACAAGTCGCCGGAAGACCAGATTCAGGCACTGGAAGCCGGGATCGAAAAAGCGCGGGCCAGCGGCAAGCCGCTGGCGCCGGGCTACCAGGCCCAGCTCGGCATGCTCTATGCCAAGACTGGCCGCGAAGACCAGACCCGCCACTATTTCGAAGCGGAAAAGGCGCAGTTCCCGGAAGGCCGTCCGTTCATGGACTTCCTGCTGCGCAATTTCAAGACCCCGGGAGCGAACTGATGCGAACCTCCATTTTCAAGGCGTTCGGCCTGGCGGCGCTGTTTGCCGTTTTCCTGTCCGGTTGCGCGACGACCGGAAAATCGGTCGATTATTCCGCCTTCCGGGAAAGCCGGCCGGCCTCGATCCTGATCCTGCCGCCGCTCAACAACTCGCCCGACGTCAAGGCGACCTACAGCATGCTGGCGCAAACCACGCTGCCGCTGGCGGAATCGGGCTACTACGTGCTGCCGGTGGCGGTGGTCGATGAAACCTTCCGCCAGAACGGCCTGAACAATCCCGACGAAATCCACGCCGTCCCGCTGGCCAAGCTGAGCGACATTTTCGGCGCCGATGCGGCGCTCTACATCGACATCAAGCAATACGGCACCAGCTACATGGTCATCGCCAGCGAAACGCGGGTCACGGCGGAAGGACGCCTGGTCGACCTGAGGACCGGCAAGCTGCTGTGGAGCGGCAACGCCACGGCGTCCAGCAACGAAGGCCAGAACAATTCGGGCGGCGGCCTGGTCGGCTTGCTGGTCAAGGCCATCGTCAGCCAGATCGCCGACAGTGTGAGCAATCGCGGCCACCTGATCGCCGGCATGACCAGCCAGCGCCTGTTGGTAGCCGGCCGGCCGAACGGTTTGCTGTACGGACCGCGCTCGCCGAATTACCAGAAGGACACGACCGCTCCGTAATTGCGCCGCACCGTAGCACGCAAGGAAAGCCGGCCGCAGTGCCGGCTTTCGCTTTTCCGGGACCGGGCGGCGCGCATCGCGACACGCCCGCCACCGGCGATCAACATGGCGGTAAGATCGGGTTACCGGTAACGCGCCGCCATTGCCGTCCGGCGCGGTCCATCCCCAACATTCTCCCGAGAATCACGCCATGCCACCCCTGCTTCCCGCCATCGAAGTCGAAACCGCGCCCCATCCCCGATTCGCCGTCATCTGGCTGCATGGCCTGGGGGCCGACGGCAGCGATTTCGAGCCGATCATTCCGCATCTCGGGCTCCCCGCCGCGCTTGCCGTGCGCTTTATCTTCCCGCACGCGCCGGCGATGCCGGTGACCTGCAACGGCGGTTACGTGATGCCCGCCTGGTACGACATCACTTCCCTCGACGGCCCCCGCCGGACTGTCGACGAAGCGGGCATCCGCGCCAGCTGCGCCGCGATCCGCGCCCTGATCGCGCACCAGAACGAACTCGGCATCGCCTGCGCGAACATCGTGCTCGCCGGCTTTTCGCAGGGCGGGGCGATGGCCTACAGCGTCGGCCTCACCCATCCGGCCGGGCTGGCCGGCATCATCGCCCTGTCCGCCTACATTCCCGCCCCCGCCCTGCTGGCGGAAGGTTACGTGCAAGCCAATGAACGAACACCGATCTTCGTCGGCCACGGCACCGCGGACGATGTCGTGCCGCTGACGCTCGGCCGCCAGGCCCACGACTTGCTGCAGGGACAAGGCTACCCGATCGACTGGCACGACTACCCGATGCCGCATTCGGTGTGCATCGAGGAAATCGCCGATATCGGCCGCTGGCTGAACGAGCGCTTCGCCGCCGGCTAAGCGCCGCGACGCCGGTTCAGGCTGCCGGTTCAGACTGCCGGTTGGGATGCCTTGGCCAGCCATTTGAGCAGGACCAGGAAGAGAATTTCGGGGCGCACCGGCTTGGCGACGAAATCGTCCATGCCGGCATCGAAGCAACGCTCCTTGTCCTCGACAAAGGCATTGGCAGTCAGGGCGACGATGGCGACCGTCGCCCCGTGCGGCAACAGGCGGATACGGCGGGCTGCCTCGAGGCCATCGAGGTGCGGCATCTGCATGTCCATCAGGATCAGGTCGTAGCGATTGTCCATGACGCGTTCGACGGCGGCCAGCCCGTCTTCGGCAATATCCACCGCTTGCCCGCAGTCTTCGAGATACTCGAGCATGATTTCGCGATTGACCGGCTCATCCTCGACCAGCAGGATTCGACGCCCGGGGTAGTCGGCGAGCAGATGTGCCTCGGCTGACTTGACGGCGATCGCCGCCGGGCCGGCCAGCGCCTGGCCCTTCTTCAGGCGTGCCGTCATCCAGAAAGTGCTGCCGCTGCCCGGCGTGCTGACCACCCCGGCATCGCCGCCCATCAGTTGCGAAAACTTCCGGGTGATCGCCAGGCCGAGGCCGGTGCCGCCGTAGTTGCGGGTGATCGAATTGTCGGCCTGCTCGAAGCTGGAGAACAGGTTGTCCAGCACTTCCGGCGCGATGCCGATGCCCGTATCCTCGACCTCCAAACGCAGAAAAACATGGTCGGGCGCATCTTCCAGCAAACGGCTGCGGATGGTGACGGTGCCGGCATCGGTAAATTTGATGGCATTGGCGACGTAATTGAGCAGCGCCTGCTGGAGTTTGGTGGCGTCGCCCAGCAAGTGATGCGGCAGGTGCTCGCTTTCGATGCACAGGCGCAGCTTCTTGGCCTGCGCCCGCTCGAACAGCATGGACGCCACGTTGCTGACGATACTGCCGACGTTGAGTTCGGCCTCTTCCAGCACCATTTTGCCGGCCTCGATTTTCGACAGGTCGAGCACGGCATTGACCGTTTCCAGCAGGTGCTGGCCGGCGGCGTCGATCTTGTCGAGCCGCGCCGTCTGTTCCGGGGCAACGCCGGTGCGGCGGATCAGGTGAGCCATGCCGGTAATGGCATTGAGCGGCGTGCGGATTTCATGCGACATGTTGGCCAGGAAGCTGCTCTTGGCGACATTGGCCGCCTCGGCCGCCTCCTTGGCCACCGACAGGGCGAGGGTGCGCTCGGCGACCAGTTCCTCAAGGTGATTCTGGTACTGCAACGTCTTGTCGTGTTCCTCGCGCAATGCGGCTTCTGCCTGCCGACGCTGGGCCAGTTCGGAAAGCTGCGCCCGGTAGAGTTGCCAGATGATGGTGCCGACCAGCCCGGTAAACAGCACCAGCAGGATGGAGGTGCCCAGGGTCACCAGCCGTTCGCGGTCCCAGGGCATGAGATAGTCTTCGGCCGACAGCCCGACATTGACATAGAGCGGATAAAGCGACGAATGGCGATAGGCCACCGTGCGCTCGACGCCGTCGAGCGGCGTCACCGCCCGATAGACACCGGCCGTCGGATTGCTGGCCAGCATCTTCTGCAATTCCGGGGAAATGCTGGTGGCACCGATCGTCGAGCCGATGGCCCCGTTTTCCGGATGGCGCACGATGACGCCCATGTCTTCGTCGCGCAGCGAAATCGCGCCGCGCGTCCCGACTTCGGCGCGGACCAGCAGTTTCTGGAACGATTCAAGATCGAGTGAAGCGATCGCCAGGCCGACCAGACGGCCATCGGCGAGCAGCACCGGACGCGCCATGTTGATAATCCAGCGTCCGCTGACCTTGCCGACCTGGGGCCGGGAAAAGACCAGACCAAGGGCCGGCTTGTCTTTCAGTCGACGGAAATACTCGCGATCACTGACATCGGCCAGGACTTTTTCAAGATGGAGCGCTGCGGCATAACCAGCCGATACCGAGCCCTGCGCCGTGGCATAGAAGAAGGCCTGGGCTTCCGGAACATGCCGGCCGGTGCGTTCGAGGATGGCGTCAGCCTGCCGGCACGGCTTGCCCGCCGCTTCGCAGGTCGCCATTTCCGAAGCGACCAGCTGGAGGGCGATATCGATGCCGCGTACCGCCGTCGTCACCGACATTTCCAGGGTATTGGCAATGTTGGTGGCAGTCGCCGCGGCACTCCCGTAGTAGCGGCCATTGCTGTAATCGAGCCAGGCCACCGAGCCGAGGATGATGGCCAGATCGATGGCCGCCAGCAGGCCGAAGATCCAGGTCCTGGGCCGGCTGGCGATGCAACGGGTGAAGCGGGCTGCGTCTCTGGCGATCATTCGGCGGTGGCGATGGTGGCAGAAGGTTGGACGGCACGGGCGTGGCGTCCGCGATATTGGCACCTCATGCCGCTTAGATCAACCGGCAACGATTTTCCACTCCGCGCGCCAACGGCACCAAAGGTCAGCCGTCATGCTCGGGACGGTATTTCTTCAGCTTGTACCACAGCGTCCGTTCGCTGATATCGAGCAGCGCCGCAGCCTTCGCCTTGTTGCCTTCGGCCTGGGCCAGCGCCTCGTCGATCAGGCTGGCCTCCAGCGCTTCGACCGCCTGATTGAGCGGCTGCGGCCCAGGCCCCGCCTCTGGCGGTCGGGCCGTCGGCAGCGGACGGACTTCGGCCGGCCGCGGCCCGAGCAGGAAATGCCGTTCGTCGAGCACGCCGCCTCCGCTCAGGATCAGCGCACGTTCGACCATGTTCTCCAGTTCGCGGACATTGCCCGGCCAGGCGTAGGATTGCAGGCAGTCCAGCGCCGCCGCCCCGAGGCGGGCCTGACCATTGCCGAAGCCATGCTTGGCGATGAAATGTTCGACCAGCGCCGGAATATCGGCCACTCGCCGGCGCAGCGGCGGCAATTCGATGGAAACCACATTGACGCGGTAATAGAGGTCTTCGCGCAGCTTGCCGGCGCGGACCGCTTCCAGGGGATCGCGGTTGGTGGCGGCGATCACCCGGATATCCAGCTGGATCACCCGGTTGCCGCCCAGCCGTTCGATGCTGTTTTCCTGCAGCACGCGCAGCAGCTTGGCCTGCAGCGCGAGCGGCATTTCGGTCAGTTCGTCGAGGAAGATGGTGCCACCATCGGCCAGTTCGAACTTGCCGACACGCTCCTTGACGGCGCCGGTAAAGGCGCCCTTTTCGTAGCCGAACAGTTCGCTTTCCAGGATATCGGCCGGAATCGCCGCGCAGTTGAGCGGCACGAACAGCTTGTCGCGGCGCGGCGAGGCATTGTGCACGGCACGCGCCGCCAGTTCCTTGCCGGTGCCGGTTTCGCCGACGATCAGCACCGAGGCCTTGCTTGGCCCGACGCGCTGGATCAGGCCGTAGACGTCCTGCATCGGCTGGCTGGTGCCGACGAAGGCATCCCAGCCGCGGCCGATTTCGGCACGCAGGAAGGCGTTCTGGCGCGCCACCTCGGCCCCGTTCAGCGCCCGGCCGACGGCCAGTTCGAGGGCGTCGATGTCGAAGGGACGCAGGATGTAGTCGCAGGCGCCGTGCTTCATCGCGGTCACCGCCGTTTCAATGGTGCCGTGCGCCGTGATCACCATCACCGGCACCTCGGATTCCTGGGCACGCAAGCTGGCCAGCAATTCGATGCCGTCCATTTCCGGCATGCGCAGGTCGGTGATCACCAGGTCGATGGCGTTGGCGGCGAAGACTTCCAGCGCCTCGCGGCCGTTGCCGGCGCCGAACACCTTGTGGCCCATTTTCTGCAACATGATTTCGAGTACCCGACGCATTTTCGGTTCGTCGTCCACCACCAGGATCTGTCGGTCTTTCATGAGCCCTCTGTCTGTTGTCGCGGCAAGCGGATACGGAACAGCGCCCCGCCCAGCTTGCCTTCGCTGGCTTCGATTTCGCCGCGGTGCGCGGCAACGATCTGCTGCACGATGGCCAGGCCGAGGCCGACGCCACCTTCGCGCTTGAAGAAAAATGCCTCGAAGACGCGGGCCCGCTCGGCCGGATCGATGCCGGGTCCGTCATCGGCGATCTCGATATAGAAATTCCGGCCGTCATCGTGCGCGGCGACATCGATGCGCCCGCCGTGATCGAGAATCTGCAGGCCGTTCATCAGCAGGTTGAGCAGCACCTGGGTCATCTGTTCCTCGTCGCACTCGATCACCGGATTGGCGGCCTGCAGCGACTCGCTGACCGCCACCTGCTTCTTGGCGGTCTGCGCCGCCAGCATGGCGACACTCTTGCGGATCAGTTCGTGCAGGTCGACCTCGCCGTAGGTCGGGGCGCGCGGCCGGGCCGTGTCGAGCATGGCCGAGACGAGGCGATTCAGGCGCTCGGTCTCGCTTTCGATGAAACCGACCAGTTCACGTCCTTCCTCGCTGATGCCGGTTTCCCGCTGCAGCATCTGGGCCGAGGAGCGCATGATGCCGAGCGGCGTCCGCACCTCGTGGGCGATGATCGACGACATTTCTCCGACCACGGCCAGTTTCGAGGCGCGCACCAGGTTCTGCTGCGAGAGGTCGATGTCGCGCACCATCTGCACGAAGGCCTCGGTCAGTTCGCCGACCTCGCCCCCACCGGAGGCCGCTGGCGCCTGCAGGATCTTGCTGCGCATGTAGCCGCGGGCGAAGCCGGTCAGCGAGGTGATCGGGCGGGCGATTTCGCGGCTGACCCAGCTGGCGACCAGCACCGTGAACAGGATGATCAGGCCGAGCAGTCCGAGGAAGATCAGGGCCATATGGTGAACCGGCGCCAGCGCCCGGTCGACTGGCTGGATGATCAGGGTCGTCCAGCCCAGGCCCGCGAAATGGGCATAACCGTGGGAGAGCGCCCCGCCGACGATGACTTCGGCATCGACCATCGGTGCCCCCTGGCGCATTGCCGTCCGGCCGCCGACGCCCAGCTTGCGCCAGTCGGCGAGGTCGCTGCCGAGCAGCAGGCCGCGCTCGCGCAGCGCACGGGAAGCGGCGATCAGGCGGCCTTCGCCGTCGAGCACGGCGAGCATGCGATCGCTGCCCGCCGCCTGGTCGAGAACGTCGAAAATATCGGTCCAGTCCAGCGTCAGGCGCAGGGCGCCCAGCCGCTCCCCGGTAAAGATCGAGTTGATCGGTGCCCGCATCAGCGCCGCCCGGCCGTCCGGCGCGCTCGGCAATTCGAGTTCGACGTCGACCCCGGACAGGGCCACGCGCAGCCAGGCCGGCCCGTTGTCGACACTCCGGCCGAGCTGGCGGGCTTCGCTGCTGCTGATGATGCTTCGGGCGTCGGAACAGGAGAGGTTGAGATAGACATCCCGATAACCGTCCTGCAGATCGGCCAGGAAATGGGAGAGGCGCTTGTCCACGTCATGGAATTGCAGGTCCTGCATGATATCGAGGCGACTCCAGGTCGCCGCGTTCTGCAGGCGCTCGAACATCATCTTGTCGATATCCGCGGAGATGCCGGCCGCCTGGACCACCAGGTTGCGCTCGATTTCGGCCTGAACCGCCTGCCGCGCCTTGACAAAAGCCAGGCTGGCCAGAAGTATGGCGGGCACGAGGCCGACGCAAAGAAAAGCGACGAGTAGCGTTCGACGAATGGTCACAGGGGAAAATGTCGCGTCATGAATAACGGGAATATGGCTGGTCAGGCCGCAGTATACGGAATATGCGCCAGCGCCACGGCCTTCGTTCGGCCGCCGGCAGCGCAAATCGGCAAGCCGCGCCATCCCTTTCGTGCGGCACTGCGCCGCCTGCTCCTGCTCGGGCTGGCCCTGACCGGGCTGCAGGCCGGCGCCGGCGAAGAGGTCCTCAATGAAAATTCCTACCGCTTCGGCGACGGACTGCGCGTTCCCGGCACCAATCTGACCCTGGGCGGCTACGCGACGGCAGGTTACGAAGACCAGCGGCATGCGCCGGCGCGCTCGGCGCTCGACAATGTCAGCCTTTTTCTGTGGTGGGAGGGCGACGGACGCTGGAAATTCTTTTCCGAGTTCGATTACGAAAACCTGCTCAGTTCGCGTTCGAGCGCCCGGGAAGAGGACGAGCCCTACCTGGCCCTGGAACGCATTTACGTCGACTATGCCCTGACCGATACCAGCAGCCTGCGCGCCGGCAAGTTCCTGACGCCGATCGGCCGCTGGAACCTGATTCATGCGACGCCGCTGGTGTGGACCAGTTCGCGCCCGCTGGTCACGGTCAGCACCTTTCCGACCAATGTCACCGGCCTGATGCTGAGCGGCACGCTGGGCGGCAGCGAATATTCGCTGTACACCTCGAGCGGCGCCGAAATACGCCCCAATCACACGCTCGACCCGTTCAGCGAGGTGATCGGCGCCCACCTGACCCTGCCGACCCTGGCCGGCCTGCAGGTCGGACTTTCCTATGCCGCCTTCGAGCAGAAGAAATCGGAGGGCGAAAACAAGGAATTATTCGGCGTCGATTTCGTCTGGTCGAAGAATCGTTATGAAGTCAGCGGCGAAGGCGTTTACCGCTTCTCGAACAATGGCAGCGCCTGGGAGGAAAAGGGCGCCTTCGTGCAGGCCGTCGCGCCACTCACCGCAAAGCTCTACGCCGTCGGGCGCTACGAATATTTCCGCAAGTCGCGCGAAACCCTGGCCACCGAACTGTGGGTCACCGGGATCAATTACCGCCTGACGCCGGCGGTGGTCCTCAAGGCGGAATGGATCGGCAGCCGGAACAACACCATCGGCGCCCCGGAAGGACTGCTGTCCTCGGTCAGCATCCTCTTCTGAGCCAGGCATGCCGAGAATCATGTTCCTGCTCCTCCTCGCCCTGCTCGTCCTGCCCGCTGCCGAAAGCCGGGCCGTTGAGCGGCCATTCGCCGTCATCGCCGCCCCGGGCGCCGGCGAACACCGCCTGTCGCGCGAAACCGTTTCCCTGATCTTCCGGCGCAAGCAGATTTACTGGGAAACCGGCACCCGCATCCAGCCGGTCAATCTGCCGCCGTCCCACCCGCTGCGCCACGCCTTTTCGCAGGCCATCCTCGGACAGCCGCCGGAAGCCATGGAGGAATACTGGCGCGAAATGTACTTCCATGGCGTCCTGCCTCCCCATGTCCTGTCCTCCGAGGAAGCGGTCATCCTGTTCGTCGCCGCCACCCCCGGCGCCATCGGCTACATCTCGTCCTGCCCGGCCGAGCGCAAGCTCAATATCGTGCTGCTGGTCGGCGACGTCCCCAACTGTCCGCACTAGCCGGCCGCCACTGCAAGATTGGTAGACAAGGCTTGCAGTGGGCAGCTGAAGCGGCCGGCGGGAGAAACCCGACCCATCCGGACAAAACATTAATTTCTTTATGCATTCAATGACTTAGGTTCAGACACCGGCTCGCATCAAGAGCTGGCATCGGTATTGCGTTAGGACTGGCATCAGCGGCCCGCGCCGCAAACCATGCCGAGGAATCCGATGTCTACCTTGCCGAATGCCCTGCCGCAGCCGCTGGAATTCCGCTCCACCTTCAATGCCCTGCTCGCCCTGCTCGGCGGCCGGGAAAAAGCCCGCTGCGCGGCGCCCCGCCCGACACCGCGGACCAGCGACTGTCCGACCTTTGCGCTGATCGAACACGCCGGCCCGGACCGGGCGCAGGCCGAAAACTTCATCAGCCAGCGCTTTTTCGAAAGTTTCGGCTGCCACGTCGAGAGCTTCATGCCGCGACTGTTCAGCTTGCGCGACCAGGACGGCAAGACCTGCGGCGCTTTCGGGCTGCGCTCGGCCAGCCGCAAACTCTTTCTCGAACAGTATCTCGATACGCCGATCGAGCAAGCCGTCGCCGCCCGCGTCGGCCAGGCGATCGAGCGGCAAAGCATCGTCGAAGTCGGCCATTTCTCCGGCGCCTTTCCCGGCGCCGTCCGCGCCATGATCTGCCTGCTCACCGAAAGGCTGCATCGCGAAGGCTACACCTGGGTCACTTTCACCGGCACCGCCAGCCTGCGCAATGCCTTCAGCCGGATGGGGCTGTCTCCCCTCGATCTCCAGGCGGCGACGGCGGACCGTCTGCCAGCCGACGAACGGGCCGCCTGGGGCAGTTATTACCAGCACGCGCCGCATGTGGTGGTCGGCAATATCCGGGAAGGCTACGAGGCGCTCTGCGACAGCGCGGCACGGGCCGCCGGGCGGCTGGAGCGCGCGGCATGAGCGCGGTGATTGCCGCCCTGCGCCGCCACGCCAGCCTCAGCCCGTCGCACATCGCGTTGCAGGATGCGGGCACCTCCCTGTCTTACGCCCGCCTGCTCGAAGAAGTCGGGATCCTCGCCGAACGCCTGGAACAATCGTCGGCACAGGCCGTGGGCCTGCTCGCCGACAACGGCTGCGCCTGGGTGCTCGCCGACCTCGCCGCCCAACTGGCGGGCATCCCGCTGATTCCGCTGCCGCTGTTCTTTGCGCCGGGCCAGATCGATCATGTCATCCGCACGGCCGGCATCGACCTGATCCTCACCGACCAGCCGGAACGCTTGGCCGCAGCCTGGCCGGGCACGCCGCAAATCGCCAGCCCCTTCCATGGCGAGCTGCAATCGTTTCGCCTGCCGGCCGGCGCCCGCCGGGAACTGCCGGCCGGAACGCAGAAAGTGACCTTCACTTCGGGAACCACCGGCGAACCGAAAGGGGTCTGTCTCGGCGAGGAAGAAATGGCGACGGTGGCCAAATCGCTGCGCCAGGCCAGTGCGGCCAGCCGTGACGACCGCCATCTTTGCCTGTTGCCGCTCGCCACCCTGCTCGAAAACATCGGCGGCATCTACACCCCGCTGCTCGCCGGCGCGACGATCTGCCTGCCCCGACTGGCCGAGGTCGGGCTGGCGGGGAGTTCCGGCCTCGATGTCAGCCGCCTGGTCGGCGCCTTGAACCAATGGCAGCCGAGCAGCGTCATCATGGTGCCGCAGATGCTGCAGGCCGTGGTCGGCGCCGGCCTAGCCGGCGCGCCCATGCCATCCAGCCTGCGCTACGTGGCGGTCGGCGGTGCCCCGGTCGCCCGACGCCTGCTCGACGATGCCGCCCGCCTCGGCCTGCCGGTTTTCGAAGGTTATGGCCTGTCGGAATGCGGCTCGGTGGTCGCCGTCAACCGGCCGCAAGAGAGCCGCCCGGGCAGCGTCGGCAAACCCTTGCCCCACCTGCGCATCAGCTTCGCCGAGGACGGCGAGATTCTCGTCCACGATGTCCGCTGGCGCGGCTATCTCGGCGAGCCGGCGGCCTCCGGCCGGGATTTCATCGCCACCGGCGACCTCGGCCATATCGACGGCGACGGTTTCCTTTACCTGACCGGCCGCCGGAAAAACATCTTCATCACCTCGTTCGGCCGCAATGTGGCGCCGGAATGGGTCGAGAGCGAACTGGTGGCGCATTTCCCCATCCTGCAGGCGGCGATCTTCGGCGAAGGCCGGCCGTTCAACAGCGCGGTCATTTTCGCGCATCCGGCGGCCGATGCCGACGCCATCGCCGCCGCCCTCGACCAAGCCAACCAGAAGTTGCCGGACTACGCCCAGGTCCGCGCCTGGATCCCGGCGAAAACCCCGTTTACCGCCGACAACGGCATGGCGACGCCGAATGGCCGGCTCCGCCGCAACGGCATTTTCCGGGCCCATGCCCAACAGCTCGAAAACCTGTACCAACACTAAGCCAAGCGACCACCCATGAACTTCTACCAGCAACTGCAACAGGCCACCGCCGGCGAACGCGCCGCGCTGTTTTCCGCCCCGATCATCACCGACGCCCTGGCCGGCCGGGTCGACCGCCGGCAATACCTTGCTTTCCTGAGCCGGGCCTTCCATCACGTCAAGCATACCGTGCCGCTGCTGATGGCCTGCGGCGCCCGCCTGCCGGACTCGCACGAATGGGTTCGGGTCGCCGTCGCCCATTACATCGAGGAGGAAATCGGCCATCACGAATGGATCCTCAACGACATTGCGGCGGCCGGCGGCGATGCCGATGCCGTGCGTGCCAGCCAGCCCGATTTCGACACCGACGTGATGGTCGCCTACGCCTACGACACGGTCCTGCGGCGCAATCCGGTCGGCCTCTTCGGCATGGTCTATGTCCTCGAAGGGACCAGCGTCAGCCTGGCCAGCAACGCCGCCGGCATCCTGCAGAAAACGCTGGACCTGCCGCCCACCGCCTTTTCCTACCTGAGCAGCCACGGGGCACTCGATATCGAGCACATCGGCCATTTCGAAAAGCTGGTCAATCGGCTCGACGATCCGCTCGACCAGCAGGCCATCGAACGCTGCGCCCAGGTCTTCTTTCGCCTCTACGGCAACGTCTTTCGCAGTATCCAGAGTGGAGAACACGCATGAATCTTTCCGGCAGCAATGTCCTCATCACCGGCGCCAGCGGCGGCATCGGCGGCGCCATCGCCCGCCGCCTGGCGCAGCGCGGCGCCTCGCTGATCCTGGTCGACCGCGACAGCCAGCGCGGCGAAGCCCTGGCCGCCGAACTGCGGAATTCCCGCACCCAGGTTCTGGTCCTCGGCGGCGACCTGAGCCAGCCCGGCATGCCGCAGCAACTGGTCGACGACGCCATCCGGCACGCCGGCGGCATCGATATCCTGATCAACTGCGCCGGCGTCCAGAATTTCGGCTTCTTTGCCGATGAAGCCGCCGCCGACACCACTACCCTGTTCAACGTCAATACGGTCGCCCCGATCAACCTGATCAACGCCGTGCTGCCCCACATGCTGGACAAGGGCCGCGGCCAGATCGTCAACCTCGGCTCGATCTTCGGTTCCATCGGCTTTCCCTGCTTCGCCTCCTATTCGGCCAGCAAGTTCGCGCTGCGCGGCTTTTCCGAAGCGCTGCGCCGCGAACTGGCCGGCAGCGGCGTCGGCGTCACCTACGTTGCGCCGCGCTTCACCAAGACGCCGTTCAATCGCGGCGTCGTCGCCCGCATGGCCGACGCCCTGAAAATGAACCAGGACGAGCCGGACAGCGTCGCGGCCAGCGTCGTTGATGCCATCGAGCGCGACGACCTGGAGCGCTACCTGGGCTGGCCCGAGAAACTGTTCGTCCGCATCAATTCCCTCCTGCCCCGCCTGGTCGATCAATCCCTGATCAAACAGGTGGACCAGATGCGCCCGTTTGCCACCGAAGCCAGCCGCTAACCCCGTTCATGGAGATCCACCGCATGTATCACAAATCAATTGCCACCCTGGTCCTGATCGCCGGCCTCGCCGGCGCCGCCGTTGCCGCCCCCAGCCTCGACGACGCCATCGCCGACCTCGCCCACCACTGGGCGAAAATCAACTATCAAACGCCCGATGCCGACAAGGAGGCAGCCTTTCGCGGCGCCATCAGCGATGCCCGGCAAGTCGCCGCGGCTTTCCCCGGCAAGGCTGAACCGCTGGTTTGGGAAGCTATCATTCTTTCTAGCGCCGCTAAGGCGCAGGGCGGTCTGGGAGCGTTGAGCAAGGTCAAGGACGCGCGCGACCTGTTGCTGACCGCCGAAAAGATCAATCCGGCGGCACTCGACGGTTCCGTTTACAACTCGCTGGGCAGTCTCTACGCCAAGGTTCCGGGCTGGCCGATCGCTTTTGGCGACAAGAAGAAAGCCCGGGAATATTTTGAAAAGGCGCTGGCCATCAATCCGAACGGCATCGATCCCAATTACTTCTATGCCGACCTGCTGGCCGATGAAGGCGAGTATGCCAAGGCCGCCGATCTGCTGAAACGCGCCCTCGCCGCCCCGCCCCGCCCGCACCGCGAAGATGCCGACAGCGGCCGCCGCCAGGAAGCGCAGCGCCTGCTCGACAGCATCCGGCAGAAACACGGCGACCAGTTGGCCAGCAAGTAAGCTCGATGACCGACGATACGCCGCCCAGGCATTTGGCCCGATGCAGGGCGCGCGGCATCGGCGGCACCGGGATACTGCCCGCCGCGGCAGTATCCCCGGCATGAAAACTCAAGGCTGACGCATGAAAACTCCATTTTTTGTCCTGTTCTGCATGGCCCTGGCCGCTCCGGCTTGGGCCGGAGGCGACAGCCTGACGGTGAACCTGGCCGGCTTGAAGAACGACCGCGGCAATGTCCGGGTCGGGCTCTACGCCGACCCGGCAACCTTCCGCAAGGAAGCCAGCGCCGTCGCCATCCGGCAGGTTCCGGCCACGGCCGGCAGCCTGAGCGTGCGCTTCGATGACCTGCCGGCCGGCACCTACGCCATCATGGCCTACCATGACGAAGATGCGAACGGCGAGCTCAACCGCCGCTTCGGCATGTTCCCGACCGAAGGCTACGGGCTGTCCAACAATCCGAAAATATCCGGCCCGCCGCGCTTCGCCGACAGCGCCTTCCAGGTCGACGGCAGTACGCAGATCAACATCGACATCACTTACTAAGCCGACCGGCGCCCGGAATAAACTGGCGGCACCAGCCCGCCCAGGAGGTGCCGCGATGACCAAACGGCCGTCTCCCCTCGCCCGGGTCTATGGCCTGCTCGAACCCGGCCCCGTCGTGCCGGCCACCCCGGTGCGCCGAAAATGAAATAAATCCCGGGCTGGCGGACGGCACAACGACAGCCGACGGCTCTCCTTGCAGCATCCCGTCCGGGCATTGCTGCCTCCTTGTCGCAAAACCGACATCGGCTCGACATGGCAAGTAACTGAATCAATGCAATTTTCACCTGGCACTCCCCTTGCATTGCTAGATGCATCAACAAGGAGAGCCTCATGGGAAAACCCAAGAAACACGTATTCGTCTGCGTCCAGGGACGGCCCAGCGGCCATCCGCGCAGTTCCTGCCAGGACAAGGGCTGTGCCGCGACCTGGCAAGCCTTTTCGGATGAATTCACCGCCCGCAACCTGTGGTCTTCCGGCTTCGCGCTGACCAACACCGGCTGCCTCGGCCCCTGCCATCTCGGCCCCAGCGTGCTGGTCTACCCGGAAGGCATCATGTACACCGGCGTCAAGCCGGAAGACGTCGGCACCATCATCGACGAACACCTGATGTTCGACCAGCCGGTCGAGCACCTGCTCGCCCCGGCCGACACCTGGAGCTGAGATCATGGAAGACTACAAGTACGAAATCGGCGAACTGGTCTACGCCGCGGTCGATATCCTCAACGATGGCGGCATGCCCGGCATCGACGACGCGGAAGGCCTGATCGCCCCGGCCGGCATGCGCGGCATGCTGATCCATTGCGGCTACGCCGAAGCCGACGAAACGCAGCACGTTTATCTGGTCCGTTTCGAAAACGGTCCGGACGGCACGCTCGGCGATCCGGTCGGCTGCCTGGTCGAAGAGCTGACGCAGGAAGAACCGGTCACGGCTTGAGCGTCATGACCCGAATCGGCATCTTTTTCGGCACCGATACCGGGCGCACCCGGCTGATTGCCAAGCAGATCGGCAAAAAGCTGGAGGCCGCCGCGGCAGCGCCGGTCAATATCGGACGCACGACGCTGGCCGATTTCCTCGCCTTTGACCGGCTGATCCTCGGCAGCCCGACGCTCGGCGCCGGCGAACTGCCGGGCCTGTCGACCGGGCTCGCCCAACCGAGTTGGGAGGAATTCCTGCCGCAACTGGCCGGCGCCGAACTGACCGGCAAGGTGATCGCCATCTACGGTCTGGGCGACCAGAAGAAATACCCCGACGAATTCGTCGATGCCATCGGCCTCATCCACGACGCCGTGGTCGCCGCCGGCGCCCGGGTGATCGGCCGCTGGCCGACGGCCGGCTACGAATTCAAGGCCTCGCAGGCGGTGGACGGCGAGCACTTCCTCGGCCTGGCCCTCGACCAGATCAACCAGCCGCTGCTCACCGAAGAGCGCCTCGACGCCTGGCTGGCCCGGATCACGCCGGAATTGCTGCGATGAACGTCAATCCCTGGGTTGCCCCCAAGTCCCGCGCCATCCGCAAGGTGCTGGTTGCCCTCGCCCCGCAGGTCGCCGACGCCTGCGACGTCGTGCCCGATGCCGGCAACGACCCGCAGATCGTCACCCTGCGCCATACCGAACTCAACCAGCTGTGCGCTCACATCTACCTGCATGGCCAGCGCGCCGGCACCTACGGCATTTTCTTCGAATACCCGCACCCGGTGCCGGGCATCCTGGAAAGCAAGGAAAACCTGTCGCTGTCCCGGCTGCTGGAAAGCCTGGCCCTGCATTTCGACGCCTGATTTCCTGGGCGCGGCACTCCGTGTCGACTTAGCGACGCCGTTGTATCGTTAACAACACAACGAACAAAAAAACCCTGCAAACATCCCCATAAAAGCTAGGTTTTCACTGGCATAGCTTTTGCCATGGCAGATATGTCGCCATATACATCGATATATCCAGCCATGAACAAGCCCCCCGAAAACCAGGCCACCGCCCGCCTGAGACAACCCCATCCAGCCTCGCGCCAGGGCCGGATGCAGAACGAACCAGCCTGGATTGAGCACCTACCCGACGAATGGCTGGACGCTGTCGAGCCACCGCTCTATTTCGAGCAACACAGCGAATACGAAATCCGTGCCGAGCGCACCGTCGGCTACAACGCCGACGACCGCCCCTGCTTCACTTCGCACCGCTTCCTGCTGACCAGCCTGGCCTCCGATGACGACGACGAGTTCTACGAAATCGTCACCTACGCCGAGGAAATGGCCGCCTGGCACATGCGCGACGGGCGCTGGCTGGTCTTCCGGCGCAACAGCGCCAACCAGGGCGGCGCCCCGCGCAGTTTTTACGCTTTCAGCGCCGCAATGCCGCGCTGAACCCCCAAGCATGGGATCAACAGCAGTCTACCGGCGTAGCGATAGCGCCAGATAGCGATCTGTTGCCAGGACATGTCCGGACTGTGCGGCTCGCCCGCGGACTACCGGCCGGCGGCGCCGCCGGGATGTCAGCCTGCCGCCGCCCCAACCACCGGCGCCTCGCCCGCCGGGACGGCCGACAAGGCGCCGGCCAGCAGGCCGAATTCGCGGCGGATGGCGTCGATCTCGAGATAGATTTCTTCGCTGCGCGCACTGTCGTCCTGACTGGTGCGCAACAGCACTTCCAGACGGCGGGCCGTTTCGGCGAGATGGTCGGCGCCCAGCGTGGCGGCGGCGCCTTTCAGCGAATGCACCAGGCGACCAGCCGCCGGCCGGTCACCGCTGGCGAGGATTTCGGCCAGCCGGGTCATGTCGTCACCATGCGACGCGACCAGGCATTCGAGCAATTCAAGATATTTGGCCACCCGGCCCCGCACCGCGGCCAGACCGCGAGCAACATCGAGGCCCGGCAGGGCGGCCAGTTGGGTCAGCGCGTCATCGCCGGCCGAACTGATCGGCGGCAGCGTGACCGGCATCCCGCTTGCGCCGCCCGACGGCCCGGCCGCCCGCCCGGGCAGCCAGCGCAGCAAGCTGGCGTAAAGCAGGGCGGGATCAACCGGCTTGGCGATGAAATCGTTCATCCCGGCCAGTTCGCAGGCCTGGCGGTCCTCGTCGAAGGCATTGGCCGTCATCGCCAGAATCGGGATCTGCTCGCATCCCGGCCAGGCGCGAATCAGGCGCGTCGCCTCGAGACCGTCCATGTCGGGCATCTGGATATCCATCAGGATCAGGTCGTAGGTCTGGGTCCGGGCTTTTTCGACGGCGACCCGGCCGTCTTCCGCCATATCGACCGCCAAGCCGACGTCGTGCAGCAATTCGAGCGCCACTTCGCAATTGATGGCATTGTCCTCGGCGAGCAACAGCCGCGCCCCCTGGTAATGCTGGCGCAACGTCGCCTCGACCTGGCCGGCATCCTCGTTCAGCCGGACCGCGGTCGGCGTTTCATGGCTGCGTTGCAGGCGGGCGGTAAACCAGAACAAACTGCCGTGCCCCGGTTCGCTTTCGGCACCGACTTCACCACCCATCAGATGCGCCAGGCGCCGGTTGATGGTCAGCCCGAGGCCGGTGCCGCCGTATTTGCGGGTGGTCGAGCTATCGGCCTGTTCGAAGGCATGGAACAGTCTTTCTATTTTCTCCGGGGCGATGCCGATCCCGGTATCGACCACTTCAAAACGCATCAGGAGTTCGTCGCCATGCTCTTCGAGCACCCTGGCCTGTAATTTGATCCAGCCGTGTTCGGTGAATTTGACGGCATTGCCCGCATAGTTGAGCAGCGCCTGACGCAAGCGGGTCTGGTCGCCGCGCACCCAGCGGGGCAGGTCGGCGGACTCGACGTCGACGCGCAGCCCCTTGGCCTGCGCCGTATCGAGAATCATCGAACGAACGTGATCGACCACGGCGCCGGGCGAAAAATCCTCCTGCGCCAGTTCCAGCTTTCCCGATTCTATCTTGGACAGATCGAGGATGTCGTTGATGATCGACAACAGGTGTTTGGCCGAAGCGTTGATCTTGTCCAGCCGCTGGGCCTGCGCCGCGTTCGCACCGGCATAGAGCAGATGGGTGAGGCCGATGATGGCATTCATCGGCGTCCGGATTTCGTGGCTCATATTGGCCAGGAAGGTGCTCTTCGCAAGATTGGCCGCCTCCGCCTGTTCCTTGGCGCTGCGCAACTCGACGGTGCGCCTGGCGACCTGTTCTTCGAGGTGCTGGCGGTGCTCGCGCAATTCGCCCTCGGCCTTGTGGCGCTCGCTGATTTCCGCCAGCAACTCGCCGTGATACGCCTGCAGATCGCGACGCATGGCGACGAAGCTCTCGATCATGTCGCCCACTTCGTCCCGGCTCGCTGCCGGCAAGGGCAGGTCGAAGCGGCGCGCCGCCAGCGCCTTGGCGGCCCCCGACAGACGGCGCATGGGGCGAATCACCAATATCTCGACAATGGCGATCCAGACCAGACCGAGCAGAAACAGGCTGCCGACCAGCAGCCAGCTCAGCTGTCGATGCTGGGCGTAACGCTTTTCCAGCCAACTCGACATGTTCAGATGAAGTTTCAGGCGCCCCACCGCCTGGCCGCGATAGGCTATATCCTTGTCCAGCACCAGCATCTGCGGCAATGACGGAAGTTCGACGGCCCCCCCCGTCAGCAAGGGGTAGAGTTGCTGACCGCGCTCATTGAGCAGAACGACGTGCTGCCACAGACTGTTGTCTTTCTTCAGTTCGTCCAGGTTGGCATGGATGGTATCGAGCTGGTGCGACAACATCAGCGGCAGCAGACTCTCGACCACGCTGTCCAGATGATGGTCGACTTCCTCGAGATACTCGGCTTTCTGGGTCTCCAGATAATTGGGAATCCAGACGAAATGCAGATAGGTCATGGCCGCCAGGCAGGCCAGCAGCATCGGTGCGAGCAATCGCCAGCGCAGAGACATGGACTGCCTATTTCTTTCCTGGAACCCAGTAGGCGTCGAGTCCCCACTTGCGCATCACCAGGTAGTCGTCAAGCGACGTACTGACCGGCGTGTGCATCGGCACCTCGTCCCATAGCGCCCGGCCGGCCGGCGTCGCCGCCATCGCCAGCATGGCTTTCCTGAGTTGTTCGCGGATTGCCGCTGGAACGCGGGGATGGGCGGCCACCGGCTGTGACGGCATGGCACGGGAGGTATAGAGAACGCGCAGGCCATCGCGCACCGCCGGCTCCTGCTCGGCCAGCGTCTTTTCGACGCCGCCGCCGGCATCGGTCAGGCCATTCAGCACATTGAGGTAAACCGAACTGTGGGTCTGCACATTGACCACCTTCATCGGCGTATTGAACAGCCGATCCAGGTCGGCGCGGAGCAGCAGGCTGGCGCCCAGGGCATTGGGCGACGGCACCGCCAGCGTCTTGCCGGCCAGCTCTTCGACCCGCCGGTACGGACTGTCCTGGCGGACGACCAGAATGCCGCGCAAGGGCTCACGGTCGCGAATCAGCGGGATGTAACCCTGAGTGTCGCTGAGTCGCAGAACATGGTAGGGATTGGCATAGATGAAATCGAAACTGCCTTTTTCCAACTGCGCCTCGAATTCCTGGGCGGACAGCGTCGAGGCCAGCCGGATGTCCAGCCCGGTCCGCCGCACCAGTTCGTCGACGATGGGTTTCCAGATGGCGAAAAGCCGACGCTGCTCGAACTGCGGCGTCACGCCCAGGGTGTAAAACCCGAGCGTTTCCGCCGGCGCCGGTGAGGCCGGCAGCAGGACGGCCGCCGCCATGGCCAGTTGCCGGCCACTGCGCCACAAAACGCGGCAAAACCGCTGGAAAATCATAATTAGTTGCCCCCTGGCCCACGGTGGCCTGCACCGGTGCGACGCAATCGGGCCAATCCGTCCGTACGAGAAAATCGTCGAAGCGGATTCTGGCACTGTCCGGCCATTCCGACCAGCCTCCCGTACGGAAGGAGGGCCGGACCAAGGCGAGGGGAAGCCTCAAATCGGGGGAGCCGCCGCCATCCGCCCGCGTCAGGCCGGCACGCCCAGAATGACGTGGCTGGCCTTGATCAACGCCGACGTGGCAGCCCCTTCCCTGAGCCCAAGTTCGAGCACGGCCTCGTTGGTGACCACGGCAAAGACCGTCGCGCCGCCGGGCAGGGTGATGCCGATCTCGGTATTGATCGCACCCTTGTGCAGCACGCTGACCGTGCCCGACAATTGGTTGCGTGCCGAAAACCTGACCGCTTCATGGCCGGCCAGCAGCATCACCCACGGCGCCTTGACGTAGGCGACCGCCTCCTTGCCGACGGCCAGACCGAGCGACTGGACGCTGGCTTCCGTCACGATGGCGACAATCTTGTCGCCCCCGGCTGTCGTCAACTCGACTTCGGCATTGACGGCCCCGTCGACCAGGGCGCTGATTTTTCCCTTGAATACATTGCGGGCGCTGACACTCATCTTTGTTCTCCTTATTCGTCCGGATGGGCTGGCCCGATTTTCGCTATATACAGAAATATGCAGCGAATATTGTCGGGTTGCCGACACTGTAGGCGTTAGCGTTTGGCGAACACAACCATAGCGCGACACATATTTTTCGGAAACCGGATTGCGTTATAGTCACCGTTATATACAAAACACCATCGCGAAATCATGGATACGATACTGCACCGCCTGCGCGGCAAGCTCGAAGTCGACACCGAGTTCGGCACCTTCCTCGGCGACACCCGCATTCGCCTGCTCGAAGCCATCGATACCCATGGCTCCATCTCCCGGGCAGCAAAAGCCGTGCCGATTTCCTACAAGGCAGCCTGGGATGCCGTCGATGCCATGAACAACCTGGCCGACCAGCCGCTGGTCGTCCGTTCGACCGGCGGCAGGAATGGCGGCGGCACCCTGCTTACCGAGCACGGACGGAAGACCATTGCCCTCTACCGCGCCCTGGAAGCCGAATACCAGGCGGCGCTCGAGCGCCTCTCGGCCAGCATGAACGACGGCGAGGCCGGCGATTTCCAGCAATTCAGCCGCCTGCTCAAGCGAATGTCGATGAAAACCAGCGCCCGCAACCAGTTCGCCGGCCAGATCGTCGGCCTGCGCGAGGGCCAGGTGGATTTCGAGGTCCGCCTCAAGCTCGACGACGAGAACGAAATCGTCGCCGTGATCACCGACGAATCGGCCGAAGCCATGGGCCTGGCCATCGGCATGGAGCTCAATGCCCTGGTCAAGGCCTCCTCGGTGTTGCTGCTCAACGATCCCAGTCTGAAGACCTCGGCGCGCAACCACCTGTGGGGCGAAATCACCCGCATCCACGACGGCCCGGTCAATGCCGAAATCACCCTGACCATGAAGAGCGGCAAGTCGGTCTGCGCCGTCGTCACCCATGACAGCGTCGACCGCCTCGGCCTGGCGGTGGGCGAACCGGCCTGCGCCGTGTTCAAGGCGTCCGCCGTCATCCTCTGCAAATATTCCTGAACCCGCGGAGAACGCTGATGAAACGCACCCTGCCCCTGCTTTTCGCCCTGTTCGGCCTCGGTGCCGCTCAGGCCGACGAAGTCCAGGTCGCCGTCGCCGCCAATTTCACCGGCCCGATGCAGGTCATCGCGCCGCTCTTCGCGCGCGACACCGGCCACAAGGCCAGCCTGGCCTTCGGTTCCACCGGCAAGTTCCAGGCGCAGATCGCCAATGGCGCACCTTTCGAAGTGCTCCTCGCCGCCGACGAGGAAACGCCGGCCCGGCTGGTCCGGGACGGCAATGCCGTCGCCGGCACCGCCTTCACCTACGCCATCGGCAAGCTGGTGCTGTGGTCGGCCGATTCCCGGCTGGTCGACGGCAAGGGCGATATCCTGAAAAAAGGCGGCTTCAGGCACCTCGCGCTGGCCAACCCGAAAGCCGCTCCCTACGGCGCCGCCGGCCTGCAGGTGATGACCCGGCTGGGCGTCGCCGAGGAAATCAAGCCGCTGCTGGTCCAGGGTGAAAACATCGCCCAGGCTCACCAGTTCATCGCCAGCGGCGCCGCCGACCTGGGCTTCGTCGCCTATTCGCAAGTCATCAGGAACGGCCGGATCGGTTCCGGATCGGGCTGGATCGTTCCTGGCAATCTCTATGACCCGATCCGCCAGGATGCGGTGCTGCTCGCCAAGGGCAAGGACAAGCCGGCCGCCGTCGCGCTGCTCAATTACCTGAAAGGCGACAAGGCCAAAGAGGTGATCAAGTCCTTCGGCTACGAACTGCGCTGAACGCATGAATCCGAAAAAACAGTTGATCGTCGATGACGCAGGTGAAAACCCCATCAAATCCGATCAGGCGGAAAAGCGCGGGGGCCGATTGAATGCCTTGAGCCGCGTCCATCCGCGTCATCCGCGTTCAATCGACTGAGGTTTTCACAATGAATCCCTACACCCTGCCCGACAGCCAGCTCGACAGCCTGTTGCTGGAAGACACGCCCTGCGGCGATGCCACCACTTTCGCACTGGGCATCGGACAGCGGCCCGGCCAGCTGGTTTTTCGCGCCCGCGACGAGATGGTCGTCTGCGGCAGCGAGGAAGCCCGGCGGATGGGCGAACTGCGCGGCCTGACTGGCGTCGGCCCGCTGATCGCCAGCGGCACCCGGCTGGCGCCCGGTGCGAAAATCCTCACCCTGACCGGCGAAGCGGCCGCCCTGCATGTCACCTGGAAAACCGCCCAGACCTTGATGGAATACCTTTCCGGCATCGCCACCTGCGCGGCCGATATCCTCGCCGCGGCACGGCACGCCAATCCGGCCGCCAGCGTCGTATGCACCCGCAAGAATTTCCCAGGCACCAAGCAGGCGGCGATGAAAGCCGTGCTCTGTGCCGGCACCAGCCCGCACCGGCTAAGTCTGTCGGAAACCCTGCTCGTTTTCGCCGAACACCGCGCTTTCCTCGGCGCGGAAAGTCCGGCCACGACGGTAGAACGCCTGCGCCGGCAATGGCCGGAACGGGCCATCGTCGTCGAAG
This sequence comes from Bacteroidota bacterium, assembly GCA_050259955.1. GTDB lineage: Bacteria > Pseudomonadota > Gammaproteobacteria > Burkholderiales > Rhodocyclaceae > Azonexus. The sequence goes on along the minus strand of JBLNBM010000021.1, from coordinate 92,565 downwards.
TCGGCACGGCGGCAGAAGCGCAGGACTGGATCGCTGCCGGTGTCGATATCGTGCAGCTGGAAAAAATGCCGCCGGCAGATGTCGAAAACATTGCCCGCCAGGTCGCGGCCAGCGGCAAACATGGCAGAATTGCCGCCGCGGGCGGCATCAACCCCGGCAATGCCGAAGCTTACGCCCGTGCCGGCGCCGACATCCTGGTGACCAGCGCCCCCTATTTCGCCCCGCCACGCGACGTGGCCGTCACGCTGGAGCCCTGTCAAGCATGAAAATCGCCATCGCCACCAGGGATTACACCCAGGTCAGCGGCCACGCCGGACAAACCCGGCAATGGTTGCTTTACGACCTGTCCGAACACCGCTCCAGCCAGCTGCTGCCGGCACCACAGTTCGTCGAACTGACCAGGGAGCAGATCCTGCATACCTTCGAAGACAAGGAAGCGCACCCGCTCGACGGCGTCGATATCGTGGTCGCCGCCAGTGCCGGCGACGGTTTCATCCGCCACATGAAACGGCGCGGCTGCGAAGTGCTGCTCACCGGCGAGGACGACCCGACCCTGGCGATTTCCCGCATCCTGGCCGGCGAGGCGCTGCCCGACACGCGCTTCGACCTCACCACCACGCTGTGCAAGCTGCGCGACCTGTTTTCCCGGTATTGACCATGGAAAGTGCCGACCTCGCCGCCGTCTGGCTGACCCTGAAACTGGCGACGGTGGTCACCGCGCTGCTGCTCGTCATCGGCACGCCGATCGCCTGGTGGCTGGCGCGCACGCGTTCGGCGCTCAAGGGGGTGATCGGCGCCGTCGTCGCGCTGCCCCTGGTCCTGCCGCCCACCGTGCTCGGCTTTTACATGCTCGTCGTCATGGGCCCGCATGGCCCGCTCGGCCGGCTGACCGAAGCGCTCGGCCTCGGCCTCCTGCCCTTCACCTTTCCCGGCCTGGTCATCGCTTCCGTGGTTTATTCGCTGCCCTTCGTCGTCCAGCCCATCCAGAACGCTTTCGAGGCGATCGGCGAACGGCCGCTGGAAGTCGCCGCCACCTTGCGTGCCAGCCCCTGGGACGCCTTCTGGTCGGTTGCCGTACCCCTGGCCAAGCCAGGCTTCCTCTCTGGCGCCATCCTTGGCTTTGCCCACACGGTCGGCGAATTCGGCATCGTGCTGATGATTGGCGGCAACATCCCGGACAAAACCCGCGTCGTCTCGGTGCAGATCTACGATCACGTCGAAGCGCTGGAATACGCCGCCGCCCACTGGCTGGCCGGCGGCATGGTCGCCTTCAGCTTCCTGGTCCTGCTCGGCCTGTACACCTTCAACCCGGCACGGCGAAAGACGGCATGAACGGCAAAAAACCGCTTGCAACGCCGAGGCGCGGCGAGCGCCGAGGAAACGCCGCAGGCCGAGCGGCTTCGTTCCTTGCCGCAGTCGCCGAGAGCGCCCTCCATCGACCGCGAACGCCCGATTCATCTCTTCGCCTCGCTGCCCCTGCGGTCGGATTTTCACCATGACGCCTCCCGAAATCCACGCCCGTTTCCGCATCGCCCGCCCCGACTTCACGCTCGCCGTCGACCTGGCCCTGCCCGGCCGCGGCATCAGCGCCCTGTTCGGTCATTCCGGTTCGGGCAAGACGACCTGCCTGCGCGCCATGGCCGGGCTGGAACGCGCCGCCGACGGCTATTTCGCGATCGGCGACGAAGTCTGGCAGGACGAGTCGCGCGCCTTCTTCCTGCCGCCGCACCGCCGTGCCCTGGGCGTCGTTTTCCAGGAAGCCAGCCTGTTTCCGCATCTCTCGGTGCGCCGCAACATCGAATTCGGCCGGCGGCGCGCCCCGGCCGGCAGCCCGGCTTTTGCGCCGGGCGATGTCGCCGGGCTGCTCGGCATCGGTCATCTGCTCGAACGCATGCCGGCCGAGTTGTCGGGCGGCGAACGCCAGCGGGTGGCGATTGCCCGCGCCCTGTTGGCCGCGCCGAAAATCCTGCTGATGGACGAGCCGCTGGCCGCCCTCGATTTGAAGCGCAAGCTTGAAATCCTGCCCTATCTCGAACGCCTGCACCGCGAACTGGCGCTGCCCATCATCTACGTCAGCCATGCGCCGGACGAAGTTGCCCGCCTGGCCGACCACCTGGTGCTGCTTGACCAGGGCCGGACGGTGGCGAGCGGTCCGCTCAATGACGTGCTGGCCCGTCTCGACCTGCCGGAAGCCTTCGCCGACGATGCCGGCGTCGTCATCGCGGCACGGGTGGCCGAACACGAGGCCGACGACCTGACCCGCCTCGAATTCGCCGGCGGCCAAATCTACGTTTCGCGGCGCGCCGAAGCGGTCGGCACGGCGCTGCGCTGTCGCGTCCACGCCCGCGATGTCAGCCTGACGCTGGCACCGCAGGTCGATAGCAGCATTCTCAATTGCGTTGCCGCCACCGTCGTCGACCTGGCGTCGACCGACACGCCTGGCCATGTCCTGGTCCGCCTCTCGGCCGGAGACACACCGCTGCTCGCCCGCATCACCCGGCGTTCCGCCGAACGGCTGGGCATCCGCCGAGAACTTACCGTGCGGGCACAGATCAAATCTGTGGCATTGCTCGGATAACAGGCATCCGGGGCGAAGCGGCGCGCACCAAAGCGAGACGGACTTTCCGTACCCGGGCCTCGGAGCGCCGGGATTGCGCCGTCGATTCAAGGCCTTGGACACCCCTCTTTTCCCGCATGCTTATTGCTTGAAGACGACTCCCTGGCCCGACCGCCCCCGACATGACCAACGTGTATCACCTGGAACCCGGCAGCAACCCCGACCAGCGTCCGCCTGAAGGCACGCGGCGCGTTATCGCCGGTCGCGAGCGCGTGCTCTACGACGGTTACTGGGTGAAGACCTACCCGGTTCCGGCCGATACCCTCGACGCCAAGAAACGCCTGATCGAGGCGCTGACCCGCCGGCTTTTCAACCACACCGAGCACGGCCTCAACATTCCCGGCCACCGGCTGGGCGAGGCCCGCGCCGCCTACGACGCCGAAAACGACCCGGCCCGCCGGCGGGTCAAGGCGGCGATGCTGGCCGGCGCGCTGTTCAACCGGGCGACCGACATTTTTCGAAAGCTGGTCGAACTGCAGGCCGACGGCATCGAAGTGCGCAGCGACGATGCGCTGATGCGCGAATGTGGTCAGTGCCTGCTCAATGCCATGGAACTGGGCCATTTCGTGCTGCACCGCAGCGGCGAGGAAGGCATCGACGAGCTGTGGGGCGAGCCTTTCCGCGCTTTCTCGATCCCCGTCGAGGATTTCTACGAAAGCCGCTATATCAAGATCGGCCAGAGCCTGCGCGACATCGACCGGATCGCTGCGGCGATGGTCGGCTGCTTCTCGCAGATTCCGATGTTCGAGGGCATCGAGGTGCCGATCCGCGATTTTGCCGAGGCGGCGCAACTGAAGACGGAAACCCTGCGCACCGACCCCGACATATTCGACGTCTGGGCGCAGCTGGTCACCGCCGGCGAGCGCCTGGTCAATTTCACGCCGAAAATCGTCATCGCCCTTCCCGCCGGAACGCGCGGCGATCGGCGCCTGCACAGCGTTTCCGACGGCCTGCAGCTCCTGCACAGCGGCCGCGACCTGGTTTTCTACATTGCCCGGGCACGCACGCCAATGCCGAAAAGCACCCGCGAACACATCGAGCGCTGCGAAACCTATCTCGCCACCGGGCGCGCCCCGCTGATGCCGGTTCCGCTGCCCGCCTGAACGTCCGGCCCGTCGCCAGCGAAAAGGCAGACAGCCCTTGCCGCCGCCCGTTCGGACTTGTTGCCATCCCGACGCACTCGGTCCGTCGCCGAAAAATGCCTGACAGATTCGTGCATCGCCGATTGAGCCAGTAGAATGCGCCCCCAAGACCGATTGGAGCACTTCATGCCACTAACGAACGACCCCGCCACACCGCCGCCGTCCGACTCCGCCGCCGACGAGGTCATGGACAGCCAGAAGCTCCACCAGTTGCTGATGCAGGTCTCGCGGGAAGAGGACAGCCGGGTTGCCGAACGGGAAACGGCCATCGCCAAAAACCGAGCCCGCGCCCTGCAACTGCTCGCCGTGCTCGAAAAAACGCAAGGCCGGTCCGACTAGGCGGGTTCACCGTCCCGCACGAGCGGTTCGGCGACACCCTCATTCCCGATCCAACTCCGGCCATCGAAGTCGTAAACCCTGCCTGCCCGAGTTTCAGGCCTTCGGCGCGTCGATCACGCGGGCAATGCAGGCTTCGAGGGCAGGCATCTGCAGCGGTTTGTGCAGCAGCATGACGCCGCGCTCCGTCATGCTGCGCAGCAGCGCCGGGTCGGTGTCGCCGGTGATCAGCAGGGCGGGCAGGTCGTCACCGAACAAGGCGCGGGCATCTTCGATGACATCGAAGCCGGTCAGGCCGCCGGCCAGCCGGAAGTCGGAAATCACCAGGTCGGGCGTCTCGTCGCCCAGGCGCTCGAAAAGTTCCAGGCCGCTGGGGGCGGCGCTGACCCGGTGGCCGATCCCGGTCAGCGCACAGGCCACGGCATCGAGCACCAGCACGTTGTCATCGACCAGAGCAACATGCAGGGGCCGAAATACCGGTGCCGTCGCAGGCGGCGCCGCGTTCGCCTCGCCAAGCGGCAACTCCAGCGCGAACATCGAGCCATGGCCGAGCCGCGAAGCGACGCGGATTTCCAGCCCGAGCAAGGCAGCAGAACGGGCGGCGATGGCCAGCCCGAGACCGCTGCCGCGATTGCGCTCTTCATGGTCGAGCTGGCGGAATTCCTCAAAAATCTCGTCGAACTTGTCCGCCGGAATGCCGATGCCGCTATCCCAGATTTCGATCCAGCGCTTGCCCTGCCGGCGCCGGCAGCCGATCAGCACGCCGCCCTGCTCGGTATAGCGGATGGCGTTGGCGATCAGGTTGCCGAGAATGCGGCGAAAGAGCACCGGGTCGGTCCGCGCCGCCAGCCTGGAAGGCATGACGCGAAAGCTCAGGCCTTTTTGCAGCGCATCCGGGCCGTGGACGGCAGCCAGGCCGGCCAGCAGTTCGGCAACCGAAAAATCCCTGACTTCCGGCTGGACGACACCGGCATCGAGTTTGGAAAGGTCGAGCAGATCGGTCAGCAGTTCGCTCAGGCTGGCCACGCAATTCGCCATGTTGGCGAGTAGCGGCGCGTTTTGGCCGGTCGCTTTCAACACGTCGACATAAATGCTGAGCGCCGACAACGGTTGACGCAAGTCGTGGCTGGCCGCTGCCAGGAAGCGCGACTTGGCCAGGTTCGCCTGCTCGGCTTCGGCCCGTGCCGCCTGTACCGCCTCCTCGGCCCGCTTGCGCTCGCTGACATCCTCATGGGTGACCAGCACATTGCCGCTGCCGCCCCGGAAACGCGTCACCTTGGCGATGAACCAGCGGTCCCGGTCGGGGCTGTGACAGGAGTATTCAAAAGTGAAGTCCCGGCGCTGGCCGCCAATCACCTGGCGGATGCCGTCGGCCATCGAGACCGTGTCGGCCGGACACGGCGCCGCGGCAGCGTCGCAGACCTCGAGATAATTGGCGCCGATGAAGTAATTGTGATGGCCGCTCGCCCCACCGGCATTGTCGTCGAAGAAATCGCGCCAGGCCTGGTTGACGGCGAGGATTTGTCCGGTCGGATCGAGAACGCAGAGATGCTTCGAAATGGCATCCAGCGTGGCATTGGCAAAAGTCTGGGCGGCGACCAGCGCATCTTCGCCCCGCCGGCGCTCGGTGATGTCGACGCAGGTGCCGATATAGCCCAGATACCGGCCATCCGGCGCATAGTGGGCGGCCGACTGGTCGGCCAGCCAGCGATACTCGCCGTTCGCCGAACGCAGGCGGTACTCGACACGGCAGGGCACGCGCTGCGCGAAATCGCGCTCGGAAGTGGCCAGCAACTGTTCGATATCGTCGGGATGCACGTTTTCCAGCCAGCCACCGCCGATTTCCTGTTCCAGGCTGCGCCCGGTGAAGCTCAGCCATTGCTGATTGACCCACGAACACTGATGATCGGGGCCACACATCCAGATCAGCACGGGCGCCGCATCGGCCAGCGCCGCAAAGCGCCCTTCGCTTTCACGCACGGCCAGCTGGACGCGGACATGTTCGGTGGTTTCCCGCAGGCTGAAGACAAGGCCGATGACTTCGCCCAGGGCATCGCGGTCCGCCACCAGGCTCCAGTCCCAGTAGGTGATGCCGCGCTCCGGCTGGTCGGGAAACTCGAACGCTTTGTCCTTGTGGAAGACCGGCTCCCCGGTATCGCGCACCTGGCGGAAAGTGGCTTCGTTGCCGGCATCCGGGTAGAGGACGAAATGGTTCTTGCCGATCATTTCGGCCGGCGTCATCCGACAGGACCGGGCGTAGGCCTGGTTGACCCAGAGGAAATTGAAGTTGAAATCGAGATAAACCAGCTGAATATCGGTGCCGGCCATGACGCTGTTGAGCAGCGCCCGCTCTTGCTGGCGCTCCGCTTCCAGGCGGCGGCCGGCGGAAACGTCGCGCAGGATGCCGAGCAGCCGGCCGTCCGGCAATTGCCGGCCGACCACTTCACCGAGGAAAGTCGAACCGTCCAGGCGCCGGAAACGCCACGCGGAAATACCCACCGCGCCATCGGCCAGCTGGGCGACGACCTGCGGCAGGCGATCGCGTTCCTCGGCGCAGATCATGTCGGCGATATTGCGGGCCAGGATACCTTCCCGGCTGATCCCCAGCATCTGTGCGTAGGCGGCGTTAACGTCGAGCAAACGCCCCGTGGCGTCGGCCATGAAAATGCCATCCACCGCCTGATCGACCAGCAGGCGGTAGCGTTCCTCGCTCTGCCGCAGGGCCTGCTCGGCCGCCAGCCGCGCCTGGCGCGACGCCGCCTCGGCATCGTAGGCGGCGGCCTTGCGCCGGTCCAGACGATAACGATGGGTGACGGCAACCAGCAGCACGGCCATTCCCGCAAACAGCGCCAGGCTGACCATGTCCATCGGCGCTGCGACGGCGACACTGCCGGCCGGCGGCAAGCGCCAAGCGACGCTGAGGACGACCAGGCCGCTGGCCAGCAGGCCGGGACCGCGCCCGCAAAGCAGGGCGACGAGCATCACCGCGGGATAGAAGGTAATGAAGAGGGGCAAGCCTTCGCCGACCCAGGCCGTCAGCCCGAGGCGCAACAACCAGCCGAGCGCCACCGCCCCCACCGCCATGGCATAGCAGCCGACGACTGGATGCCGCTTCCTGGCGGCGCCAGCCTCGGCCGTCGCCGGCACCGTCATTGCCATGCCGCCATCAGTTCAGCCTGCTGCCGGCCCGGCCCGGCCGCCCTGCCCGTCGTAAAAACCCGCTCCGTCGACATCCCCAACTCCGTCAGTTTTCCGGCCGCCCAACCGGGCCGGCGCCGAACTCGCGAGTCATTCTACCTTGGCCCACCGGGCGGGCGACAAGTGCCTGGCGGACGGGATGTCGCTGAAAAGCCGGGGCAGCGCCTGTCGACTTTGTGACAAGCGGCGCGACAGGCGCGGCGAACACGGTTCCCAACCAATTGATTCTTAACGACTTAAAAATCTGGCATAGCGATTGCTGAAGAAGCTGCGAACCGATTTCGAGGAGCCTTCATCGTGGAACTTCCAGTCATCAGCAATACCCCGCCGGCCGCGGAAGGCGGCGGCTGCGCCTCAAGCGGCTGCGGCAGCGCTCCCGACGCCCTGGCCCACCTTCCCGATCACATCCGCGCCAAGGTTCAGGATCATCCCTGCTATTCGGAAGAAGCGCACCATTACTTCGCCCGCATGCACGTTGCCGTGGCGCCGGCCTGCAACATCCAGTGCAATTACTGCAACCGCAAGTACGACTGCTCCAACGAATCCCGCCCGGGCGTCGTTTCCGAAGTCCTGACCCCGCAGCAGGCGATCAACAAGGTACTCGCCGTCGCCGCCGAAATCCCGCAGATGACGGTCCTCGGCATCGCCGGACCCGGCGACCCGCTGGCCAACCCGGCGCGCACCTTCGAGACCTTCGAGCAGCTCTCCGAACGCGCCCCGGACATCAAGCTCTGCGTGTCGACCAACGGCCTGAACCTGCCGCTGTATGTGGACCGCATCGCCCAGCACAACATCGATCACGTGACGATCACCATCAACTGCGTCGATCCGGAAGTCGGTGCCAAAATTTACCCGTGGATTTTCTGGGAGAACAAGCGCATTTTCGGCGTCGAAGGCGCCCGCATCCTGATCGAGCAGCAGCAGAAGGGCCTGCAGATGCTGACCGAGCGCGGCATCCTGGTGAAGGTCAACTCGGTGCTGATCCCCGGCGTTAATGACGAGCATCTCAAGGAAGTCTCGAAGATCGTCAAGGCCAAGGGCGCTTTCCTGCACAACGTCATGCCGCTGATCGCCGAGCCGGAACACGGCACCTACTACGGCATCATGGAACAGCCCGAGCCGACGCCCGAGCAATTGCAGGAACTGCAGGACGCCTGTGCCGGCGACATGGCGATGATGCGCCATTGCCGCCAGTGCCGCGCCGACGCGGTCGGCCTGCTCGGCGAGGATCGCGGTGACGAATTCACCATGGACAAGATCGACGTCATGGAGGTCGATTACGAAGCCGCCATGGTCCGCCGCAAGGCGGTGCACGACGAGATCATCGACAAGCTCGAAGCCAAGCGCGGCAACGTCAAGCCCAAGGCCGAGGAACTCGGCATCCCGGCCGATGCCCGCCCGGTGCTGATGGCGGTGGCCGGCAAGAACGGCGTCGTCGCCGAGCACTTCGGCCATGCCAAGGAATTCCTGATCTACGAAGCTTCGCCGGCTGGCGTGCGCTTCATGAGCCATCGCAAGACCGAGCTCTACTGCGGCGGCATGGATGCCTGCGGCGACGGCGACCTGGCCGAAGCCGGTACGGAATCGCTGCTCGACCGCAACATCCGGATTCTCGACGGCTGTGAAGTCGTGCTCTGTTCCAAGGTCGGCTACGAACCCTGGGCCAAGCTGGAAGCCGCCGGCATCGCGCCGAACGGCGAACATGCGATGGAACCCATCGAGGATGCCGTGATGGCGGTGTACAAGGAAATCGCGGCGACCGGCAAGCTGAGTCCGTCCGCAGCAACCCTGAAGGTGGCGTAAATGGCTCTCCAGATTACCGAATCCTGCGTCAATTGCTGGGCCTGCGTCGATGTCTGCCCGAACGACGCGATCTATCAGGACACGCCGCACTTCCTGGTCGACGACAGCAAATGCACCGAGTGTCTGGGCGATCACAGCGTGCCGCAATGCGCTGCGATCTGCCCGATCGAAATGGCCATCGTCGATGAACTGGGCGCTTTCCTGAATCCGCCCGGTTCGCTGACCGGCATCCCCATCGAAAAGCTGAAGCAATTCGGCCTGTGGAAAGAAGCGGCATAAATATGGCAGTTGTCACGTTTTACGAAAAACCCGGCTGCAAGGGCAATCTTCGCCAGAAGACATTGCTCGCCGCGGCCGGCCACACCGTGCAGGCGAAAAGCCTGAAAACCGAGCCGTGGACGGCCGAGCGCCTGCTCGCCTTTCTCGGCAAGCTGCCCATCGGCAGCTGGTTCAACCTGGCCGCACCGGCCATCAAGGCCGGGCAGATCGTGCCGGAAAATCTCAGCTTCGAGCACGCCGTCAATCTGCTGCTCGAAAACCCGCTGCTCATCCGGCGTCCGCTCATGGAAATCGGCGAGGAGCGCATGGTCGGTTTCGACGCGGCAGCAGTCGACGCCTGGATCGGCCTGAATGGCGTCGAGTTGCCGGAAGGCAATATCGAAGCCTGCGTGCATGGGCCGGAAGGCCATGGCAGTTGCGGCAGTCACGAGCATGGGGACGAGGAAGGCCACGATGGCCACTGCGGCGGTCACTGATCTCGCGGTAGAAATTGCCCCGGGCGTCCACTGGGTGGGCGCCCTTGACCCGCATCTGCGCACTTTCGACATCATCCTGAAAACCGCCAACGGCACCAGCTACAACGCCTACGTCGTGCGCGGCGCGACTGGCGTGGCGGTGATCGACACGGTGAAGGAAAGCTTCGCCGGGGATTTCTTCCGTCGCCTCGAATCGGTGGCGAAATACGAGGAAATCACCACCATCGTCCTCAACCACCTCGAGCCGGACCACAGCGGCGCCCTGCCGGAATTGCTCAAGCGCGCGCCGCGGGCCCGCGTCTATCTGTCCAGCCGCGCCCAGATGATGCTCAAGGCGCTGCTCAAACCGGGCGGCGGAAAAGCGCCGGAATACATCCCGGTGACCACCGACGACACCGTCGACCTCGGCGGCCGGACGCTGCGCTTCCTGCACACGCCCTACCTGCACTGGCCGGACACCCAGTGCACCTATCTCGAGGAAGACGGCCTGCTGTTCACCGGCGACGTCTTCGGCTGCCATTTCTGCGACGGCCGGCTGTTCAACGACCGGGTCGGCGATTTCCGCTTCTCCTTCGAGTACTACTACGCCCACATCATGCGGCCTTTCCGCGAGAACGTGCTCGACGCCATGGCGCTGATCGAGCCGCTCGAACTGAAGCTGATCGCCCCGGCGCACGGCCCCATCCTGCGCCATGCGCCGCGCGACTACGTGCTGCGCTACCGCGAGCTGGCGACGCCACGCCTGTGCAACGAGGCACGCAGCGAGAAAACCCTGGTCGTCTTCTACATTTCCGCCTACGGCAATACCCGGCGCATGGCCGAGGCGCTGGCCGCCGGTGCCGAACGCATCGCCGGCGTGCGCGTTTCGCTCTATGACCTCGAAGGCGGCGAATCGGGCATTTTCACCGATCTCATCGAGGAAGCCGACGGCATCGCCATCGGCAGCCCGACCATCAATGGCGACGCGGTGCGGCCGATCTGGGACCTGCTCTCCTCGCTGACCACCGTGAATATCAAGGGCAAGCTCGGCGCCGCCTTCGGTTCCTACGGCTGGAGCGGCGAGGCGGTGCGCCTGATCGAGGACCGCCTGCGCGGTCTCAAGCTGCGCCTGCCGGTCGATGGCCTGCGCATCAAGCTGGTGCCGGCCGCCGAAGAACTCGAACACTGCCGCAATCTGGGCGAAAACCTGGCCCGTCACCTGACCGGCCAGGTCGAACACCGCGAGATCGACATGGCGTCGCTCGCTTAAAACAGGGAGAAAACAATGCCTAAAGCAAAAGTCACCTTCGAAGATATCGGCGTCGCGGTCACCGTGCCGGCCGGCACCCGCCTCATTGAAGTCTCGGAAAAAGTCGGCGCCGGCATCGTTTACGGCTGCCGCGAAGGCGAATGCTGCACCTGCCTGACCAAGGTCGTCTCCGGCAGCGAAAACCTCGCCCCACCCAGCATCCTGGAAGATCAGGTACTGAAAGACAACCTCGCCCCGCGCGGCCATCGCCTGGCTTGCCAGGCGCAGATTCTAGGCGGCGAAATCGTCGTCAAGCCGGCCTGAAGGCCACTAATAAATAGAGCCAACCACAACAGAGAAAACCCTAAAAACCCGCTCAGGAGAAATACGATGGCCCTCATTACTTTCAGTAGTCACCTGCACAAGGACAAGACGGTCTATGCCATCGCCGGCAGCCACCGCCAGACCGTCCTGGAACTCGCCAAGGAACACCACATCCCGATAGACTTCGGTTGCGGCGACGGCGAATGCGGCACCTGCCTGGTCAAGATTTCCTCGGTCGATGCCAAGCGTTCGCCGATGGGCGCGCCGCTCACCGACCACGAAGTTCGCGTGCTCCAGGAAATGGGCCACATCACCCAGGCCCAGATCGACCAGATGCGCGTCGACGACCTCTGCCCGACCCAGTGGCGCCTCGCCTGCCAGGTCGTGCTGCGCGACGAAGACGTGCTGATCGAGTATCCCAGCAAATAGCTGCCATGCACCTGGAAACCTCGACGCAGAGGCGCGGCGGCGCCGCGACACGGCGAAAGGCGATGGCTGGTCGTCGCCTGCCGTCGGCGGCAAGCCGGGAACCGGCCAAGCCCATGCCTTTCCCCGGCGTCCTCTGCGCCTCGGCGTTTCAGAAAAGGTCGCCACCATGAACGGCCCGGATCGCCACCTCGCCCGGGAAGTTCTTTTCTCGGAACTCCTGCTCGCCCCCTGCGCCAGGAAAGCGGCCAGCGATCCGAACCGCCCTTTGCTGGCCAGCCTGCTGGCCGGCCAGGGCATGGGTGAAGGCTGCTTGCCGCCCGATCTCGGCCTGGGTGAAGACGTCTTTCGCCACCTGCTCGCCCGCTACTTTCCCGGATACCGGCCCACCGCCGGCCATCGGCCCGGCCTCTCCATCCCGGAATGGGACGACCTGCAGAAACTGCTGCTCGACCATCGCGCCCGCCAATTCCCCTCCGAACTGCTGATCGCCAACATCGTCGCCAGCGCCTGCGCCGGCCGCGACCATCTCTGGCAGGATCTTGGCCTGCTCAACCGCGATGAACTGAGCCGCCTGATGTGGACCAACTTTCCCGCCCTCGCCAGCCTCAACACCGGCGACATGAAGTGGAAGAAATTCCTCTACCGGCAGTTCTGCTCGCGGGAAGGCATCTACGTCTGCCCGGCCCCCTCCTGCGGTGTCTGCAAGGAATACGCAAAATGTTTTGGTCCGGAGAACTGATCGCCCGCACGGCGCCGGTCCGCCGCCGCGCCGCGCCGCCGCCCTGGGGCTCGCCGCTGGCTGAAAAAGCCCGCGCCGCCTATCTCGGCATGGCGATCGGCGACGCCCTCGGGGCGACCGTCGAATTCATGACGCCCAAGGAAATCCGCCACCAATACGGCGTGCACGGCGACATCACCGGCGGCGGCTGGCTGCGCCTGAAAGCCGGCCAGGTCACCGACGACACCACTATGGCACTGGCCCTCGGTGCCTCCATCCTGGCCGGCGGCAAGGTCGATGCCCAGGCGGCCGCCAGCGCCTTCGACCAGTGGATGCGGGGCAAGCCGGTCGATATCGGCAACACCGTGCGCCGCAACCTGGTCCAGTTCAGGAAAACCGGCCAGCCGGCCGCCCCGCCTTCCGAACACGATGCCGGCAACGGCGCCGCGATGCGCGTCCTGCCGGTGGCGCTGGCCACTTTCGGCCAGGCGCCGGAAGCGGTAATCGCCGCCAGCCGCGCCCAGGCCCATGTCACCCACCATAACGAACTGTCCGACGCCTGCTGCGAAACCCTGATCTTCATGGTGCAGGATTTCCTCGCCGGACAAGACATCGCGGCCGTCCGCCGGCAGCGCGCCGAGCCGCTGGTCGCCCGGCATCCGGTCTTCGCCTTTGCCGGCAGGAGCCGCGAAAACCCCAGCGGCTACGTCGTCGACACCCTGCAAGCGGTGTTGCAGAGCCTGTTCGGCACGGAGACTTTCGAGGACTGCCTGGTCGATGTCGTCAATCGCGGCGGCGATGCCGACACCACCGGCGCCATCGCCGGCATGCTGGCCGGCGCCCGCTACGGCTACGACGCCATCCCGCGGCGCTGGCTGAAGGCGCTCGACGAGACGACCCGGCTGCGCTGCGAAAACCAGGCGACAGCGCTGATTGCCCTGGCCACCGGCGAGCCGGCGCCCAGCCTTGCCCGGACAGCCTGACGCGGCGAGTTCGTCGCCCAGCCTACAGCGCGGCGCCCGCCGCAGCTAATCGCAAGGTCGCGCCGCTGAGCGGTTCGCGAAACCCGAAAACCGGAGGCGCGGTCCTGTACTGGCTACGACTTTCGATATAGATTGGCGGCGTGGTACGCTCTCCGCAGATATTCCCCGCCTTCAACAAGGAAACCCCAATTGACTCTCTCCAAGCGCCTGCTCATTCTGATGAGCACCTCCATCCTGTCGCTGATCATGGTTGCCGGGCTGAGCCTGGTACAAATGGGGCGCGTTTACGATGCCGCCAACTATGCCAACGAAAACGTCGTGCCCAGCCTCATCGTGCTCGACAAGGTACTGCTTGAATTCAGCCATGTCCGCATCCGCGCCTACCGTCACGTGCTGAACAGCGATGCCAAGGCCAAGGCGGATATCGAAAACAAGGTCGAAGACGCCCGCCTGGCCGCCGACAAGGCACTGAAGGACTACGAGCACCTGATCAGCAATCCCGAGGACCGGCGCCTGTTCGATGACGACGTGAAAGCCTTCGCCGCCTACATGGAACGCGTCAAGGGCACACTCGACCTGTCGCGGCAAAACCGTTTCGATGACGCGCGCCAGCAACTGACCGAAAGCGCCCAGCTGGCCGAGCATTTCAACGACGTGCTGGCCGCCCACATGAAATTCAATGAAACGCTGGGCAAGACCGCCGCCAGCGACGGCGTGGCGGCGAAAAACTTCGCCACCTGGTCGTCGATCGCTATCGCCATCGTCGCCTTGCTGATCGTCGGTGGCCTCAGCCTGCAGATCCGCAGCAGCCTGGCCAGTCGCCTGCAGGAAGCCAACCGGCTGGCCGAAACCATCGCCGCCGGCGACCTGTCGGCCAGCCGCACCACCTACGCCGGCGCCGGCGATGAAGTGGGGCAACTGATCCAGTCCATGGAAAAAATGCGCCGCGACCTGGCCGGCACGGTCAGCCAGATTGTCAGCAGCACGCAGACGCTGGTGAACTCGGCCAGCGAGCTGTCGACGGCGGCGCAGCAGGTTTCGGCGAGCAGCCAGCAGCAATCCAGCTCGACGTCCTCGTCGGCGGCCGCCGTTGAGGAACTGACAGTCAGCATCGACCACGTCGGCGCCAATGCCGACGATGCCCGGGTCCGCGCCAGCAACGCCGGCGAGATGGCCGTCGCCAGCGGCCGCGGCGTCCAGGCGGCGGCCAGCCAGATCGACCAGGTGGCGAACAGCGTCCAGGAAACGGCCCGCCAGATCGAAGTGCTCTCCGGCCAGGTCCAGCAGATCGGCAATATCACCACGGTGATCCGCGACGTCGCCGACCAGACCAACCTGCTCGCCCTCAATGCCGCCATCGAGGCGGCGCGGGCCGGCGAACAGGGCCGCGGCTTCGCCGTCGTCGCCGACGAAGTGCGCAAGCTGGCCGAACGTACCACCAGTTCGGTCAAGGAAATCAGCACCGTCATCGGCACCATCCAGGACGGCGCCGCCAGTGCCGTGTCGAGCATGCACGCCAGTTGCACCATGGTCGGCAACGTGGTCGAGGCGACGCAGACCGCCAGCGGTTCGATGGATGGCATCCGCGAAGCCACCGAAGTCGTCCGCGATGCCATTGCCCACATCTCGGAAGCCCTGCGCGAGCAGCGCAGCGCTTCCAGCGAGCTGGCGCGCAATATCGAATCGATCGCCCAGATCTCGGAAGAGAACTCTGCGGCGGTCGCCTCGGTGGCCGACACCGCCGGGCGCCTGGCCAGCGTTTCCGACACGCTCAAGTCGGCGGTTTCACGCTTCCGGCTATAAAGCGGGCCGTCCCGAGACAGCCCCCGGGGCCGGCGTTCAGCCGGCCCTTTGCATTTTCAGGCAGGCGGCCAGCGCCGAATCCATGGTCGCCAGGTGGCCGGCGAACCACGTCGGCAATTCCCGGGCGTAGTTGCGCGCCAGGGCGTAGCGGCCGGCGGCGACGCCGCGGGCGAAATACGCCAGTTCGCCGAGCACGCGCAAATGCTCGCTGTTGTGCTCGCCGATGGCCGGGAAGCGGCAGGCTTGCATCAGCTTGCCCTCGTTGTCGAAATGAGCCCGCGTATGCTCGTGCAGGCGCGCGAAGAGGACCGGGAATTCATCGTCCCCGGCGACCAGCAAGGCATCGGCCAGGTCGACGAAATCGCGATGGGTGGCATCCATCTCGGCCACCCCCAGCGCGTAACGCTGATCCCAAGGCATCAGACGGCGCCGTGCACAACGCGCCTGGCGTTGTTGGTGGTTTTCAGGGCTTCTTCGACGGCGACTTCCGGGAACTTGAACTTCTCGGAAAGCAGCGCCTGATAGACGGTGACCACTTTGTCGGCCGAACTCTGCCCCTTGAAATCGGCCTTTTCCAGACCGACCAGGTCAATCAGTTCGTTCCAGGCCATGCCTTCGGTGAGCGGGATGAAGACCAGCCGGGCGCCATTGAGCGTCGTCATGAAAGGCTGGGGAATATTGACCGTGAAGAAGACGCCGATGCTGCCGGGCTTCAAGCCGGCGCCGACCACGGCGCGCAGGTAGGCGAACTGCTGCAGTTCGTCCAGCGAGCCGGCGATCAGCTTCAGGTCGTCGCCGTCGGCGAGCAGCACAGCCTGCTTGAGAACGTCGCTGGGCGGGGCACGCCGCCCCTGGGCATCGGCCACTTCGCCTTCCTTGAGGACGAATTCGCCGCGGTAGGCGACGTGGCCGGCCAGGCTGGCCGCTTCCTTGAAATTGGCATTGAAAAAGAGATGTTGGTAACGGTCGAGCAGCATGTTTCTTCCTTGGCTTTTGAAATGGTTACGCGGCGACGCGGGCGCCGATGAGGTCGAAAATGTCGGCCTCGATGATTTCCAGGCCGACTTTCTTGCAGAAGCGCTTTTCCTTGTCGGTCGGTTCGGCGATGAACACCCAGCCGGCCGGCTCGGCGGCGCCGTAGATGAAGTCGGACATCACCATGCGTTCGGTGTCGCGGTTGAGGCGCAGGCCGATCAGCAGGTAGCGCTTGCCCTTGCGCAATTCCTTGACCGCCGGCGGGATCGAGAAGCCGCCCATCAGCTCGGTGATGAAATCGACGTAGTCGGCGTCGGAGGCGATGTAGTTGGCTTCCGGCAGCGGCGTGCCCATCGGCTTGAACAGGATGGGCAGCGCCGGGTTGATGCCTTCGCTCTTCTGGTAGGCGACGCCATCCCAGAAATAGAGCTTGTAGCGGAAATCGGTGCCGCCGATCCGGGCGATGCCGACCACCAGGTTGTGCGGCACGCCGGCGTAGGAGTCCTGGAGCTGCGTATCGCGATTGATGTCGATCACGTAGGGCGGGGCGATATCCTTCAGCCAGTCGTGGAAGGCGCCGCGCGTCCACGCCGTCTCGCCGTAGGTGCGGGTCAGGAACTTGGTGACGGCGCTGCGCCCGCGCTTCAGTTCGACATTCATCGCGGCGCGCGGGAATTCGTACATCAGCTTGGGCGCCATCGGCTTGCCACCGTTCATCGCCATGATCAGCGAATCGCTGTCGGCCGGAATCGGCTCGCCCGTTGCCGCATTCTTCACATCGGCCAGCACGCCGGGACCAAGGTAGGGAACGATGCTGCCGTCCCGGAGGCCGGCCAGCAGTTTTTCGCGCAGTTCTGGGGTCATTTTTGTTTGCTCGTGAACGGGTGTAGCCTTGTTCAGCAAATTCCACGCCCGACCGCCGTTCGTGATTTGGCAAGCCTTTCCGGAGGCCTCCCTATTCGATTGTCGTGTTTGCGACAGCGTTTTTCGCGCCCGGCGCTACATAACGGGCTACGCCCGGCCGATGCCGGGTGATATGTTCTGACTCCATCCGAATCCTCTCTCGCCAGCGCCATGCCAAAAAACTCCGAAACCCAGTCCCGCGGCCCGTTGGCCGGCATCAAGGTCGTCGAATTCGCCGGCATCGGCCCGGGGCCGTTCTGCGGCATGCTGCTCGCCGACATGGGCGCCGAAGTCACGCTGCTCGAACGCGCCGGCGGTACCTTCGCCTCGCAACTCTTCGGCGGCGGGCGCAAGGCGGTGGCCAACCGCGGCAAGAAATCGCTGTGCATCGACCTCAAGCATCCGGACGCCAAGGCGCTCGTCTTCAAATTTCTCGAATCGGCCGACGTGCTGATCGAGGGCTTTCGCCCCGGCGTCATGGAACGCCTGGGCTTCGGCCCCGACGAATGCCTGGCCCGCAATCCGCGCCTGATCTACGGCCGGATGACCGGCTGGGGCCAGACCGGCCCGCTCGCCCCGCGCGCCGGACACGACGCCAACTACGCGGCGATTGCCGGCGTGCTCGATACCGGCCGTCGCCACGGCGGCGCACCGTGGGCGCCGCCGACGCTGCTCGGCGACATGGGCGGCGGCGGCCTGATGCTGGCCTGGGGCATTGTCTGCGCCCTGCTCGAAACGCAGCGCTCCGGGAAAGGACAGGTGATCGACGCCGCGATGAGCGAAGGCACCGCCCTGCTCGCCCACGGCCTCTTCAACCTCGAAGCGCTCGGCGAATGGCAAGGCCAATGCGCCATCGACTCCAGCGCCCCGTTCTACGACGTTTACCAATGCGCCGACGGCGAGTGGATCAGCGTCTGCCCGCTCGAACCGCAGTTCTACAAGACTTTCCTCGAACGCCTCGGCCTCGCCGGCGACCCCGATTTCAGCGGCCGGCAATACGACACCCAGGGCTGGCCGCGCATGAAGGAACGCCTCACCGCCCTCTTCAAGACGGCGCCGCGCGAGCACTGGAATGCCCTCTTCGCCGACACCGACGACTGCGTCTGGCCGGTGCTGAGCATGGCCGATGCCCCTGCGCATCCGCACAACGTCGCCCGCGCCGCCTTCGTCGATCTCGCCGGCGTCCGGCAGCCCAGCCCGACGCCCCGCCTGTCGCGCACTCCGGCCACCATCCGGCGCCCGCCCCCGCTGCTCGGCGAACACTCCCGCGAACGCCTGGCCAGCCTCGGCCTGAGCGGCGAAGAGATCGAGCGACTGGCGACGAACGGCGTCATCAGCGACCCGATTGCCTTCTGAGTCCCGGGCGAGGCGGCCATTACGGCCATCAGTCCGCCTCGCCACCACCAGCGACCAGTGAATTACGACCAATTACTGCCAATCATTGGCCGGTTCATTGGTAGAGTGGACGCATCGACGTCTCCTCCCGTTTCCATCGCGTTCCCGCCAAGGGAAAGAACGATGGTTGCTGGCAACACAATATGACCAATCCGCAGACAAGCAGGCTGTCAGAACACGAACCGGCGAGGACAACCCGGCGGATCGTGCTTGTTTATGCAATGTTTGCGTGTCTGTGGATATTGCTCTCCGACCGGGTCGTTGCCGGGCTGTTCAGCGATGCGGGACTGATCATTCAGGCATCCATCGTGAAGGGGTTTCTGTTCGTTGCATTGACCTCCCTGCTTCTCTACCGCTTGATAAGACCGTTGCTTGATACGGCGCTGAGCGCCACCAAGCGGGAACGCCAGATTTCCCATGAACAGCAGGTAATCCTCAATAGCGCCCTGGTCGGGATCGTCAAGACGAGACAGCGCGTCTTCACCTGGGTGAATCACTCCTTCGAAGTCATTTCCGGTTATGAGGCCAGTGAACTGGTCGGAATGCCGACGTCGCACCTTTACTTTGACCAGGCTGAACACGACGAGATTGGCGCCCGGGCATATCCGGCAATGCTCAATCAGGGCAGTTTTCGTGGCGAGTGCCGGCTATTGCGCAAGAACGGCGAAGTTATCTGGGTCGAGTTTTCCAGCGCATTCCTCGACGTCCAGACCGGGGAGTCGATTGGCGCTTTCTTCGATATCACCGAACGCAAGCAGGCCGAGCTGGAATTGTGTGAAAAGGAACGCCGGCTGGCCCTGGTCATTGACGGTTCGGATCAAGGCTTCTGGGATTGGCGGCTGGACTCCAATGTCTTTACGGTGAGCCCACGCTTTGAAACGATGCTCGGCTATGAGCCGGGCGAGATGACCCTGTCGCCAGAGCAGTGGGATATCCATGTCCACCCGGAGGACCTGGTCAAAGCCCGCTCGTCGATACAAACCCTGCTGGCGGGAGGCTCAAAGAACCACGTCGTCGAGTTCCGATGCCGGACCAAGTCGAATGAATGGCGCTGGATACTGACCCGTGGCGGCATCGTCGAACGCGATGCCAACGGCCAGCCGCTGAGAATGGCCGGCACCCATACCGATATCACCGAGCGCAAGAACCTTGAGTTTGAAGTCCGGGCCTATAGCGACCACCTTGAATACCTGGTCGACAGCCGGACGCAGGAATTGGCAAAAGCCAAGGCCGTGGCGGAAGCCGCCAATCGTGCCAAGAGTACCTTCCTGGCCAACATGAGCCATGAACTGCGCACCCCGATGAATGCGATTCTCGGGATGGCGGGCATTGTGCTGCGCCACGCCGAGGATCCAAAAATCCGGGATCAACTGGGCAAGATCGATAAAGCGGCCAAGCATTTGCTTTCGGTCATCAACGACGTTCTGGATCTTTCCAAGATTGAGGCCGAACGGCTGACGCTGGAAAAAAACGACTTCTTGCTCGACGATGTGCTGGAGAGCATTTCAAACATTGTCGGTAACAAGGCAACAGCGAAGGGGCTGCAATTGCAGCTGGCGTTGGCGCCGGCGCTGGTCAAACTGCTCGTTCAGGGTGACGCCATGCGCCTCAGCCAAATCCTCCTCAACCTGATCGGCAACGCCCTGAAATTCACCGACAAGGGCGGCGTCAGCCTGCGCGTCATCCCCATTGAGGACAATCCGGGCGACGTCCTCCTGCGTTTTGAAATTCAGGATACGGGTATCGGCATTTCCGCGGATGCCCGGCAACGACTGTTCACCGCCTTCGAACAGGCCGACGGCTCAATGACGCGGAAATATGGCGGCACCGGCTTGGGCCTGGCGATCAGCAAGCGCCTTGTGGCGCTGATGGAGGGCGATATCGGGATTGAGAGCGAGCTTGGCGTGGGGAGCATGTTCTGGTTCACCGCGCGACTCGGCAAATCGCCCAATAGCCTCTGGCCGGCACCGATTGCCCCGGGCTATTCGGCCGAAACACAGCTCAAGCGCCAATTTTCCGGAGCCAGCATCTTGCTGGCCGAAGATGAGCCGATCAACCAGGAGGTTTCGAGCGCCTTGCTGACCGAGGCTGGACTTCAGGTCGATCTTGCCGAGGACGGCGAGGAAGCCCTTGCGATGGCCAAAAGCAAGTCCTATGACCTCGTTCTGATGGATGTCCAGATGCCAAGACTGAATGGCATCGATGCGACGCGCGCCATTCGCGCCTTGCCAGGCCGTGAACACACGCCCATATTGGCCATGACCGCGAACGCTTTTGACGATGACCGCTTGCTCTGCATCGAGGCCGGGATGAACGACCACATCGGCAAGCCGGTCGATCCCGATACCTTGTTCAAAACATTGCTCAAGTGGTTATCGAAGCCGGCATGATGCGCTTGCCCCGCATCCATCATAGCCCGGCCCGGCCACCTTCCGGGCGTTGTCAGGATTAGGGACGGGTCAACCGAAGTCCGCCCGCATCATCAGATGTTCGACAAGGTCACCTCGACCACGCCACCGATCACCAGTAGCTCGTCTTCACCCTGCAGCACGCCGGGCAGCAGGCCGCACTGGAAGAAGATCTTGGTCAGTGGAATATTGACTTCCAGGATGTAGTCACCGAACTCGCAGGCCCGATCGCGGCTGCAGGTGAAGGAATTGAGGTTGTTGAGCAGCACGATATGCTGGCCGCCGTTGCCCTTCCCCAGCACTTCATGGTCGGCCAGGCGATTGACGCCGCGATAGAGCGTCACATGCCGGGCGCCTTGATGGCGTTGCGCCAGTTCGAACTGGCAGAAGGTATAGAGTAGGTCAAACTGGGCTTCGAGGGCACTGGTCCCGTAGAGACCCTGCGAACGCATATGCTGGTAGCGCCGGTAGCCGTCATCGGCCGGGTCGCGCAGGGGCTGGCCGTGGTAACGCGGCATCAGGCCGAAGCGCGACTCGACCCAGGCTTTCAGTACGGCGCCTTCGCGGCTGTCGGCATCGAAACTCCAGCCGCGAATCATCCGTATGTAATTGGCCTTGGCCCGGCTTTGCCGGCGCCCGCCCGATTCTCCGCTCAGCCCCATTTCCTCCGGCCATTCGAGCTGGAAATGCACGGTGACGTAGTCGCGAAAGACATCGGCCCGCGCTTCGGGCCGCGCCGCGGCGAGACGGCGGAACAGATCGGCATGCAGTTCGGCGACGCCGTCGATCAACAGCGGGCTGGGATATTGCTGATAGGTCAGTCCGCCGAGCACGACGGCGGGCAAATTGCAGCGATTGATCGGCAAGCGGGCATCGCGCGGCAGCCAAGGCCCCTTGGGCGTTACCCCGGCGGCAAATACGGGGCTGCCTCGCAACGAGTCAGAGAGGAGACTGGCGTCTCCCGAGGGCAATTTTGTCTCGCTTGCGCTCGACGCGTTGTGAGTTGCCCTCGCCCAAAGCTCGGGGCGGCCTCGCAACGAGTCAGAGAGGAGACTGGCGTCTCCTGAGTGCAGTTTTGTCTCGCTTGCGCTCGACGCGTTGTCGTCACCCCTACAAAGCGTGGGGGGATTGTCGGATGTCGCAACCCCACCCGACACCGCATTTTTTTCAATTTTCATTTACGAATCAGTTAATTACCGTCTGTCAGTCGACCTGGCACGCAACGTGCAGATGTGATGATGCGACTCATCAAAGATTCCTTCGCAAATCGACTGACAGATCAAGGAGATTACACCATGGCAAAACTGCGTCAATGCGCCATCTACGGCAAAGGCGGCATCGGCAAGTCCACCACCACCCAGAATCTGGTGGCGGCACTCGCTGAATCCGGCAAGAAAGTAATGATTGTGGGTTGCGACCCGAAGGCCGACTCGACCCGCCTCATCCTGCACTCCAAGGCTCAAACCACCGTCATGCACCTCGCCGCTGAAGCCGGCTCGGTGGAGGACCTCGAACTCGAAGACGTCATGTCCATCGGTTTCGGCGGCATCAAGTGCGTCGAATCCGGCGGTCCGGAACCCGGCGTCGGCTGTGCCGGCCGCGGCGTCATCACCGCCATCAACTTCCTGGAAGAAGAAGGTGCTTACGACGACGAACTCGATTTCGTGTTCTACGACGTGCTCGGTGACGTGGTCTGTGGCGGTTTCGCCATGCCGATCCGCGAGAACAAGGCGCAGGAAATCTACATCGTCTGCTCCGGCGAAATGATGGCCATGTACGCCGCCAACAACATCGCCAAGGGCATCGTGAAGTATGCGAATTCCGGTTCCGTCCGCCTGGCCGGCCTGATCTGCAACTCGCGCAATACCGACCGCGAAGACGAATTGATCATGGCCCTGGCCGCTCGCCTGGGCACCACGATGATCCACTTCGTGCCGCGCCACAACGTCGTGCAGCACGCCGAAATCCGTCGCATGACCTGCGTCGAGTACGACCCGACCCACAAGCAGTCTGACGAATATCGCCAGCTGGCCATGAAGATCAACAACAACACCAACTTCGTCATCCCGACCCCGATCGAGATGGAAGAGCTGGAAACCCTGTTGATGGAGTTCGGGATCATGGAAGTCGAAGACGAATCCATCGTCGGCAAGACCGCCGCCGAACTGGCTGCCGAAGCTGCCGCCGCCTGATTGCAGTAAGCGGCCGCCGCCTTCGGGCAGTGGCCTGCTGAAAGCCTGAATTTAACCATTGTTGGCGTCGTGCACAGATAGTTGCCGGCGCAACGAAAGGAGTTTCACCATGGCAGCGCTCACCCGCGAAGAAACCGCAGCCCTCATTGCCGAGGTGCTGGAGGTCTATCCCGAGAAAGCCAAGAAGGACCGTGCCAAGCACTTGATGGTCAACGACAAGGAACTAGAGTCGTCGAAGAAGTGCATCACCTCCAACCGCAAGTCCCTGCCCGGCGTCATGACCATGCGGGGTTGTGCCTACGCCGGCTCCAAAGGCGTGGTCTGGGGTCCGATCAAGGACATCATCTCCATCTCGCACGGCCCGATCGGCTGCGGCCAGTACGCCCGCGCCGGCCGCCGCAACTACTACGTCGGCACCACCGGCGTCGATGCCTTCTGCGAAATGAACTTCACCTCGGACTTCCAGGAGAAGGACATCGTTTTCGGCGGCGACAAGAAGCTGGCCAAGCTGATCGACGAAATCGAAATGCTCTTCCCGCTGAACAAGGGCATCTCGGTGCAGTCCGAGTGCCCGATCGGTCTGATCGGCGACGACATCGAAGCGGTTTCCAAGAAGGCGGCTGCCAAGCTGGAAAAGCCCGTTGTGCCGGTGCGTTGCGAAGGCTTCCGCGGCGTTTCCCAGTCGCTCGGCCACCACATCGCCAACGACTCGGTGCGCGACTGGATCATCTCCAACCGCGACGGTCAGGAATTCCAGACCACGCCGTACGACGTCGCCATCCTCGGCGACTACAACATCGGCGGTGACGCCTGGGCCTCGCGCATCCTCCTCGAAGAGATGGGCCTGCGCGTCGTCGCCCAGTGGTCCGGCGACGGCACCCTGGCCGAAATGGAGAACACCCCGAAGGTCAAGCTCAACCTGCTGCACTGCTACCGTTCGATGAACTACATCTCCCGCCACATGGAAGAGAAGTACGGAATTCCATGGCTTGAGTACAACTTCTTCGGCCCGACCAAGATCAAGGAATCGCTGCGCAAGATCGCTTCGTTCTTCGACGACAAGATCAAGGCCGGCGCGGAAGCAGTCATCGAGAAATACACCCCGATGATGGACGCCGTGATCGCCAAGTACCGTCCTCGTCTCGAAGGCAAGAAGGTCATGCTCTACGTCGGCGGCCTGCGTCCGCGCCACGTGGTCGGCGCCTACGAAGACCTGGGCATGGAAGTGGTCGGCACCGGCTACGAATTTGCCCACAACGATGACTACGACCGCACGATCAAGGAAATGGGCGACGCCACCCTGATTTACGACGACGTCACCGGCTACGAGTTCGAGGAATTCGTCAAGGCCTGCAAGCCCGACCTGATCGGCTCCGGCATCAAGGAAAAGTATGTCTTCCACAAGATGGGCATTCCTTTCCGCCAGCTGCACTCCTGGGACTACTCCGGCCCCTACCACGGTTGCGACGGTTTCGCCATTTTCGCCAAGGACATGGACCTGACCCTGAACAATCCGTGCTGGAACCTGATGAAGACTCCCTGGCAGAAGGATGCTTCGGAAGCCGAAAAGAAGGCCGCCTGATTCCGCAGTAATCGTACAACTTACGCCCGTATCCACAGATAGGTGGTACGGGCGAAGGAGATCAAGATGCAAACCGTAGATAAAATCAAGCCCTGTTTCCCGCTCTTCCGCGATGACGACTACAAAGCCACCATCTCGAACAAGCGCGCCCAGTTCGAAGAAGGCCACTGCGCCGACAAGGTCGCCGAGACCTTCGCCTGGACGACCACCCAGGAGTACCAGGACCTCAACTTCAAGCGCGAAGCCCTGACCATCAACCCGGCCAAGGCCTGCCAGCCGCTCGGCTCCGCCCTGTGCTCGCTGGGTTTTGCCAAGACCCTGGTTTATATCCACGGTTCGCAAGGCTGTATCGCCTACTTCCGCACCTACTTCAACCGTCACTTCAAGGAGCCGATCGCCATCATCGCCGACTCGATGACGGAAGACGCCGCCGTGTTCGGTGGCCAGAAGAACGTGCATGAAGGCCTGGCCAACGCCACCAAGCTCTACGGTGCGGAAATGATCGCCATGTCGACCACCTGCATCGCCGAAGTCATCGGTGACGACTTGAACGCCTTCATCGGCAACGCCCGCAAGGAAGGCAACCTGGACAAGGATTTCCCGGTGCCCTTCGCGCACACCCCGTCTTTCGTCGGCTCGCACGTCACCGGCTGGGACAACATGGAAGAAGGCATCCTCAAGTACTTCACGCTGAACGAGATGGAAGGCAAGAAGGTCGGCTCGAACGGCAAGATCAACTTCGTGCCGGGCTTCGAAACCTATCTCGGCAACTTCCGCATCATCAAGCGCTACATGAAGGAAATGGGCGTCGATTACACGATGCTCTCCGATCCGGAAGAAATCCTCGACACCCCGGCTGACGGCGAATTCCGCATGTACGCCGGCGGCACGACCATCGACCAAGTCAAGGATGCGCCGAACGCCATCACCACCTTCCTGATCCAGCCGATGCAACTGGAAAAGACCAAGAAGTTCGTCGAAGGCACCTGGAACCACGAAGTGCCGAAGCTCAACATCCCGATGGGTGTTGAATGGACCGACGAATTCCTGATGAAGGTTTCCGAAGTCACCGGCAAGCCGATCCCCGCCTCCATCTCCCTGGAACGCGGCCGCCTGCTCGACATGATGACCGACTCCCACGCCTGGCTGCACGGCAAGAAGATGGCCATCTACGGCGATCCGGACTTCGTGATGGGCATGGTCAAGCTGATGATGGAATTCGGTATCGAGCCGACCCATGTCGTCAGCAACAACGGTTCCAAGAAGTGGGCCAAGGCCATGGAAAAACTGCTGGCCACCTCGCCCTACGGCGCCGGTGCCAAGGTCTATCCGGGCGCCGACCTCTGGCACCTGCGCAGCCTGTGCTTCACCGACAAGCCGGATTTCCTGATCGGCAACAGCTACGGAAAGTACATCCAGCGCGACACGCTGCACAAGGGACCGGAATTCGAAGTGCCGCTGATCCGCATCGGCTTCCCGATCTTCGACCGTCACCACCTGCATCGCATGACCACGCTGGGCTACGAAGGCGCCATGTACGTCCTGACCACCCTGACCAACTTCGTCCTGGAACGTCTCGACGACCAGACGCGCGGCATGGGTACGACCGACTACAACCACGACCTGGTTCGCTAAGCCGACCTGGAGCGGACCGGCACCCGCCGGTCCGCTTTCCGATCCCGACAAGGAGTTGCAAATGGCCAACATCATGATTCGTCAGAACGCTGCCGGCGGACTGGTGTTCTACCTGCCGAAGCGCGATCTGGAAGCTGCCATCGACTCCATCGAGTTCGATACCCCGGAAAAATGGGGCGGCGAACTGAAACTGGAAAACGGCGGCAGCTACTTCGTCGACCCGATCGCCAAGCCGGCACGCCTGCCGATCTCGGTGCGGGCCAGGCGACTCGGCGCTGCGGAAGACTGAATTGGTGAGCGTGGCGCCGGCGATCAGGATTGAGTCCCCTGATCGCCGACAACTCGCTGCCGACTACTAGGAGCTAAATATCATGGCTATGTATATCGATCCCGACCAATGTACCGCCTGCGACGACTGCCGGCCGATCTGCCCGACCAAGGCGATCAGCAAGGGCAAGGTGTTCTTCACCATCGATGCCGGCAAGTGCACGGAATGCGACGGCGAGAACGACTCGCCGATGTGCGTGAACGTCTGTCCCTCCGGCTGCATCTCGCCGGCCTGACCGCCGGAGAGTCCGGACCCGAGTGCCTGGTGCGGCGGTTGCGCGCCGGGTACTCCATTCCCGACCCTCAAACGGAGCACAACCATGTCTACACCCATCGCCTCCCGCGAAGCCGCTCTCCGCATTGCCCTGGCTGCCCGTGCCCTCGACGGCCTGGACGTCCGTGCCCTGGTCGGTGCCCTGGCCGACAAGCTCGACCTGCCGATCACCGAGTCGAAACTGACCACGATCACCGTCGAAGACCTGCGCGCCATCCTGGCCGGCGGCCATGCCGAGGAAAACTGCGTGGTCGGCGTCAGCGCCGACGCCCTCAAGGAAGCCGCCCGCTGCCTGTGGGGCGAGAATATCGAAGGCAGCGACCTGCCCGCCGTCGATCCCTACACCGATGGCGAAATGCCCGGCTCGATCCGCGTCGCCATCGCCAATAACAAGGGCGAAAACCTCGACGGCCATTTCGGCTCCTGCGAACGCTTCCTGGTCTACCAGGTGGCCGCCGACGCCATCAAGCTGGTCGCCGTCCGTTCCGGCCTCGATGCCGATGCCGCCGAAGACAAGAACAAGGCGCGCGCCGAAGTCATCGCCGACTGCGACCTGGTTTTCATCCAGTCGATCGGCGGCCCGGCCGCCGCCAAGGTCGTCCGCGCCGGCGTGCATCCGCTGAAGAAGCCGAAGGGCGGCCCGGCCGCCGAGGTCCTCGGCGAACTGCAAGGCGCCCTGCACAGCCCGCCGCCCTGGCTGGCCCGCATCATGGGCCTGCCGGCCGCGTCACTGGCCAAGTTCGAAGTCGCGGAGGAAGAAGCATGATCACTCCCCAAACCGTTGCCCGGGTCGCCGAAGCCGTTTCCCTGAACCCGGGCGTGAGCTTCCTGCGCGGCCGCTTTCCGGAACTGCACTTTACCGAATGCTCGGCCAACGATATCAACGCCCGCTTCGACCCGGTGCTCGAAACCGAACAGCACGAGCTCTACCTGATTTCGGGGGCCAGCGGCCACTGTCTGGAACTCACTTCCGACCTCAACGCAGCCACCGGCATTATCGTCGCCGCCAAGGCCGATGAATGAACGGCCGCTCATCGGCGTCGGCCGCTACGGCCTGTGCGCCGGCTGCCACTATGTGGACAGCCATCTGAACAGCAGCCGCTGCCAGCCGGGGGACAGTTGCGTGCGCGCCCACAGCGGTCGCCAGATCGACCGTTTCTTTCGCGCCAACCGCGAGGAAGCGGAACACTTTCTCGCTGACATTTTCTGGGAAAGGCGGGCGATTGCCGCCCGCTATGCCCCGGTCGACGCCATCGGCCACCTGGTCAATGATGCCGACGAGATCGTCCGCCGCGTCGTCGTCGACCGCATTCCGGCCGGCGAACTGGGGCGCATGATCGGCGATCCCGATCGCGAAGTCCGTCTCGGCGTCGTCGCCCGCCTGCCGGAAGAACATCTGCACCGCCTGCTGCACGATCCCGACTACCTGATCCGCGCCACCGTCGCTCGCCGCCTGCCGCATGGCCAGCTGGCCAAAATGGCCAGGGACCCGGAACGCGAAGTGCGCAAGGTGGTGGCCGCCCGGCTGCCGGCTTTCGCCCTGCACCTGCTGGTCGACGATCCGGAACCGGAAGTCCGCGCCATCGTCGCCGAACGGGCGCTGCCTGATCTGGCCGCCCGCTTGCTCGGCGACCGCGAATGGTGGGTGCGCCTGGCCGCCGTCGGCCACGCCCCGGCCGAATTTTTACCGGCTCTCGCCGACGACCCCGAAACCGAGGTCCGCGAGGCGGTAGAGGCCCGTCTGGCCGAACTGAATGCAACTTGATCACGAGGAAAACCCGATGAAAGAATCCCTGGCCTGGTCGGAATACTGCAAATCGCTTGCCGCCGCCGTTGTCGAAACCTGCACCAGGGTGCCGGTCAGCAACGGCCCGGGCGCCCTGGTCAAGGCGCTCGGCCTCGCCCTGCCCGACTGGAAATTCCGCCACGCCCTGAGTCGCGGCGGCTGGTATCGCCTGGGCGGCATTGTCGACGCGAACGGCCTGCGCATTTCCGACAATCTCGAAGCCTGGCTGGAAGCGGCGCTTGCCGAACGCGACGGCGATATCGGCCGCCTGGTCGACGATTTCGCCGAGCGGACTTTGTACGCCACCCGCCTGGTCGGCCAGACCCACTATCTGGTGGCACCGGTCGGCGATGGCAACGACGATTTCCTGCAGCTGGAAATCGAGGACCTGCAGGAAATGCGCGCCCATCGACTGTTCGCCGACGAACCGGCCAGCCTGGAAGAACTGGTCGATCCGCGCGCCAGCAGCGAAGCGCCCTTGCCGCTCGGCCTGCCTTTCTATGCCTTTCGCCGCATCCAGCACATCGGCGCCTTCCTCAAGCGCATGCTGGCGCAGAAGCCGGAACCGGCGCCGGTGCACCGGATGATCGCCGACTGGACGGCGAGCAGCGCCGGGCTGGCCAGCGCCTATGCCAACCACTGGGTGATCGCCACCCGCGAGCATCTCGACCGCTACCAGCAGTCGGTTTTCCGCGCCCAGCCGATCGCCACGCTGGCCGGCGCGGCGCCTGATTTCGCCGCCGCCCCCGGCACCAGCGGCCTCGACCTTTACGCGGCGCTCGGCCATTTCGATCGCGAAGCCGGCTACCCGATGGCCTGGTATTTCCACATGCTGACCAGCAAGGCGGTGCCGCACTGGGTCGCCCAGACCGTCGTCGAGGATGCGCTGGCCGGCTTCGCCTACCTGCCGCAACGCGATGTCGGCATCGCTCGCGGCTGGCTGCACCGGCCGTATGCGCTGTAATCCCGGCTAGCCGACGCCCTTCGGCGCCAGCAGATAGACTTTCTGCTCGACCCGGACCGCCGCCGTGATGGCCGGATCGGGGTCGGGCTCGAAGCCGCTTTCGACGTGGCAAAGGTCGATCGCGAAGGCATCGCCGTAGAGGGCGGCGATTTCGTCGGCAATGGCGAACGGCTGGCCGGCGGTTTCCCAGGCTTCCGGCTCCTCGGTGGTCAGCAGCATGATCTTGCAGGCGGCCGGCACGATCTTGCGCAGATGGGCGAGGTAGGGGGTGCGCAGGTCTTCCGGCAGGGCGGTCAGCGCGGCGCGGTCGAAGACGGCGGCGATATCGCCGAGATCGGCGGCGGTCAGCCCGAAGAAATCGCCGCACAGGATGGTGATCCGGCCATGCTCCCAACAGGTGAATTGCCCGACCTTGCGCCGCGATGCCTGGATGCGGTTTTCGCGAAAAAAGGCGCGGGCGGCGAGCGGACTCAGTTCGACGCCGATCACCGTATGGCCCTGTTCGGCCAACCACAGCAGATCGAGGCTCTTGCCGCACAGCGGCACGAAGATCCGCTCGCCCGCGGCCAGCTTGAGGCCGGACCAGAAGCGCACCAGCTGCGGATTGACGACGGCCTGGTGGAAGGCGGTCTGGCGCTCGCGCCAGGATTGTTGCCAGAGTTCGTTGTCGCGGCCGGTCATGGCGGCACTTCCTTGTCAGAGCTTGCAGCGTTGCAACGGGAAAGCTTCTGATCGAAAGACACGACACTCGCAGCAAGCGCCATGCAGGCCGAAAAGGCACTCGCGTGGAGGGGCGGCCCAGGCCGCCGATGCGGTCCACAGTAGCACCGTTTCGGCCGGCGTGCCGCTGCTCGGCGATTGTCGCATTCTCGACAGGCGGGTGACATTGTCGCCTCGACAAAACGTTTTTCTCTTTATTTTCAATAATCTGGAAATTGGCACCGCCCTTGCTTAGAAGCTAGCAAGGAGATTTCCATGACCCTGCCATTTGTCACCATCAACGACACCACCCTGCGCGACGGCGAACAGTCGGCCGGCGTGGCGTTCTCGCTGGACGAAAAACTGGAAATCGCCCGTCAGCTCGCCGCCATCGGCGTCCCCGAACTGGAAGTCGGCATCCCGGCCATGGGCCCGGAAGAATGCGACTCGATCCGCGCCGTCGCCGCCCTCGGCCTGCCATCCCGCCTGATGGTGTGGAGCCGCATGCACCCGGCCGACATCGCCGCCTGCGCCGACGTCGGCGCCCACCTGATCGACATCTCGGTGCCGGCCTCCGACCAGCACCTGGCCTACAAGCTCAAACAGGACCGCGCCTGGCTGTTGCGCGAACTGCCCAAATTCATCGGCGCCGCCCTGAACCTCGGCCTGGAAGTCGGCCTCGGCTGCGAAGACGCTTCGCGCGCCGACATGGATTTCCTCTGCGCCCTGGCCGAGACTGCCGAGCGGGCCGGCGCCCGCCGCCTGCGTTTCGCCGACACGCTGGGTATTCTTGAGCCGTTCGGTACCTTCGACAAGATCAGCACGTTGCGCCGCCATAGCAGCCTGGAAATCGAAATGCATGCCCATGACGACATGGGGCTGGCCACCGCCAACACGCTGGCCGCCTGCAAGGCCGGCGCGACGCATGTGAATACCACGGTCAATGGCCTGGGCGAACGGGCCGGCAATGCGCCGCTCGAAGAAGTCGTGCTCGGCCTGCAGAAGCTGCACGGCATCGACACCGGGGTCAGCCTGAAAGGCTTCCCGGCGCTGTCCAGCCAGGTCGCCAGTGCTTCCGGGCGCGCCGTGCCCTGGCAGAAAAGCGTGGTCGGCGCCGGTGCCTTCACGCACGAAGCCGGCATCCACGTCGATGGTCTGCTGAAGCACCCAGACAACTACCAGGGCTACGACCCGCGGGAAGTCGGCGCGGCGCACCGCATCGTGCTCGGCAAGCATTCCGGCTCGCGCGCCGTGCAGGTGGTCTATGCCGGGCTGGGCCTGACGGTTGACGACAGCGAAGCCCATGCCCTGCTGCCGCGCGTCCGCAATTTTGTCGCCGAACACAAGCATCCGCCGGAAACGCCCGATCTGCGCGCACTTCTGGCCTCGGTCCGGAGCCACCTCCATGTCTGAAGCGATCACCATGACAGCCAGTCTTACCGCCCCGACCAGCCTCTGGGCGATTCTCCGCGAAGACCTGGCCTGCGTCTTCCAGCGCGACCCGGCCGCCCGCTCGACGCTGGAAGTGCTGACCACCTATCCCGGCGTCCACGCCATCCTCAGCCACCGCCTGGCGCATCGCCTGTGGCTGGCCGGCTGGCGCTTCCCGGCCCGCCTGCTGTCTTTCCTCGGGCGGATGCTGACCAATGTCGACATCCACCCCGGCGCCACCATCGGCCGCCGCTTCTTCATCGACCACGGCGCCTGCGTCGTGATCGGCGAAACGGCCGAAGTCGGTGACGACGTGACGCTCTATCACGGCGTCACGCTGGGCGGCACCTCGTGGAACAAGGGCAAGCGCCACCCGACACTGGCCGACGGCGTCGTCGTCGGCGCCGGCGCCAAGATCCTCGGCCCGATCAGCATCGGCGAGCGCGTCCGCGTCGGCGCCAATTCGGTGGTCGTCAAGGACGTGCCGGCCGACCGCACCGTCGTTGGCGTCCCCGGGCGCATCGTCGATACCCGGGCCGGCGGCCTGCGTCCCGAAAACGGCATCAGCCTCGACCACAACCTGCTGCCCGACCCGGTGGCCAAGTCCATCGCCTGCCTGATCGAGCGCCTCGAAACGGTGGAGAAGCAACTCGCCGAACTGCGCCACGAACCGCCGCCCGCCGACCATGCCGGCGAATGCCGAAGCTGTTCGGCCGGCGACCTGTGCTGCGAACATGAGGCCATGCACTGAGATGGACCTCCTCGATTTCTCCGATTGCAAGCTCTATTTCGAGGACCCGCTGCCCGCGGAAGCCGAGCGCCTGATCGCCCAGGCGGCCGGCGAATACGGCGAGGACACCGCCGAACTGGCCCTGCTCCGCGCCCACCTGATGGCGCCCGACAACCTGACCGTACTGGTCGGCCTCTACCGCTACTATTTTTACCAGCACCGGCTGGAGGATGCGCTGATGGTCGCCGAGCGCGCCATGCAGCTTTCCGGCCGCCTGCTCGGCCTCTCGCCCGACTGGCGTACGCTGGACGAAACGCGGCTCGGCACCGCCGCCGCCAATTCCTTCGGGATGATGCGTTTCTACCTGCTGGCGCTGAAGGCGGAAAGCGTCGTGCTGCTCCGCCTCGGCCGGATCGACGCTTCGCGCGACCGTCTGATCAAGCTGGCCGGGCTCGACAGCCGCGACCAGCTGGGCGCTGCCAAATTGCTCGAAGTCGTAGACACCTTTCACCACCCCGCCGAAGAAGCGGATATCCAATTAGCCGCAGCCTGAGGAGTAGCACCATGGACGACACCCTGACCCTTGCCGAAGCCCTCGACGACCTGGTCTCCGCCGAGGATTTCCTCGACTATTTCGAGATTCCCTACGAGCCCAGCGTGGTGCACGTGAACCGCCTGCACATCCTGCAGCGCTTCCACGACTACCTGGCCCGCCAGGCGCCCAACCTGCCGCCCGAGGAAGACCAGCAGCGCGGCATCTACCGCCTGTGGCTGGAACGCGCCTACCAGGATTTCGTGACTTCCGACTCGCTGACCGAAAAAGTCTTCGCGGTCTTCCAGAACGTCGCGACGCCGGACGGCGGCATGAGTTCCTTCGTCTCGCTCGACAAGGTGTTCCGCACATGAACGGCTCGCGCTGGGAACAGGGCGAAGCCGTCCGCCTGATCCGCAATGTCCGCAACGACGGCACTTATCCCGGCATGGACCCGGGCATGCCGCTGGTCCGCCGCGGCAGCATCGGCTACGTGATGGACGTCGGCACCTTCCTGCAGGACCAGGTCATCTACTCGGTGAATTTCCTCGACGAAGACCGCGTCGTCGGCTGCCGCGAGGAAGAACTGATCGGTGCCGACGAGCCGTGGGTGCCCTCGCTCTACGAATTCCGCGAAAAAGTCCGCTCGGCCAAGGGCCTGGCGGTCGGCGGCGAGGTGCTGATTCCGCCCGGCGCCATCGGCGAAGTCATCAAGGTGGTGCGCGACGCGCCCGGTGGCGCCGCCTACCACATCCACTTCGACTGCCAGCTCGGACGCCTCTTCCAGATTCCGGAAGATGCCCTGACGGCACTGGAGCACAACGATGCAGCTCGGCTATCTTGAACTGAAACTTTCCTGGGAACTGTTCCACAAGGCGCCGGAAACCCTTTCCGCCCCGGAACGCGGCCAGTTGTCAGCGGTCGCCGCCCGCCAGAACGGCATCGAGCAACGCATCCTGGGCAGCAGCGCGGCGGCCAATGTCATCGTCCCGGCCGCGACGCTCGCCATCCGCCTCGCCGAGATTCGCCAGCGCTACGCTAGCGACGACGACTACCGGCACGACCTGGAACGCAGCGGCCTGAGCGAAGCCAGCCTCGAAGCAGCGGTCGAGCGCGACCTGCGCGTCGAAAGCGTGCTCGAAAAAGTGGCCGCCGACACGCCGCCGGTCAGCGCCGTCGATGCCGAAATCTACTACCGCCTGCATCCGGAAGCGTTCGACCGGCCGCCGGCCCGCCGCCTGCGCCACATCCTGGTCACCTTCAACAACCCGCAACAGAAGCTCAAGGTGCTGAAACAGCTGGAAGCCCTGCGCCCGACGCTGACCACTGCCGAAAGCTTTGCCGCCGCCGCGCTACGCCATTCGCAATGCCCGACCGCCGTCGAAGGGGGCAAGCTCGGCGTCGTCAAGCACGGCCAGCTTTACGCCGAACTCGAACCGGCCGCTTTCGACCTCGCCGAAAACGCGGTGTCCCCCGTGCTCGAATCGCCGGTCGGCCTGCACCTGTTGCGCTGCGACGAAATCCTGCCGAGCGGCCTGCTGAGCTTCGCCGAAGTCGGCGACAAGATCATCGAGCGCCTCTCCGACAAGCGCCGTCGCGACGCCCAGCGGCGCTGGCTGCTCGCTTTGCCGAAAGCGTGAACCGGGAAGAAGCGCCGGAACGCGGATGAGGCTGATCAAAAACCATCAAATCCGATCAAGCGAAACAGCGAAAACACCGATGACTACAGTCGGGCCGCTTGCCAAAAAACGGCTTTATCCGCGTCTATCAGTCCAATCCGCGACGATCTGCGGCCACTAGCTGCCGCTTTCAGGTGGACGCCGCCTCGACCGTTTCCGGCATGTGTTGCGGCAGCCAGAGGCGGAAGGTGGTGCCCTGTCCCGGTTCGCTGTGCACGTCGATGCGGCCGCCGTGTTTCTTGACGATGATGTCGTAGGAAATCGACAGGCCGAGACCGGTGCCCTGACCGACCGGTTTGGTGGTGTAGAAGGGTTCGAAGATGCGGTTCCGGGTTTCCGGGCTCATGCCCTTGCCGGTATCGGCGATCTCGAACCAGACAAAATCGTTTTCCACGCCCGAACGTAGCGTGATCTTGCCGCGCTGCTCGATGGCCTGCGCCGCATTGACCAGCAGGTTCATGAACACCTGGTTGATCTGCGCCGGCACGCACTCGACGTCGGGAATGTCGCCCAGTTCGCGGACCACTTCCGCCTTGTACTTGATCTCGTTCCACACCACGTTGAGGGTGCTTTCCAGCGCGTCGTTGAGGTTGGCCGACTGATGTTCTGCCTGGTCGATGCGGGAGAAATCCTTGAGATCCTGGACGATCTTGGTGACGCGACTGAGGCCGTCCTGGGATTCGACGATCAGCGACGGCAGGTCTTCGCGCAGGAAGTCGAGATCGGCCTCGCGGCGCGCCGTTTCAACCAGGCTCCGGTCGCCGCCGGCGTCCACCGCTTCATAGGCGGTGACCAGGGCGAGCAGGCGATTGATGTAGCTTTTCAGCGTTCCCAGGTTGGAATTGACGAAGCCGACCGGATTGTTGATTTCATGGGCGACCCCGGCCGCCAGCTGGCCGATGGCGGCCATCTTCTCCGATTGCAGCAGTTGCTGCTGCGCTTCCTCGACCTTGGAGAGCAGCAGTTCCAGCTCCTTACGTTCGCTTTCCAGCGATTGATTGACTTCGGCCAGTTGCATCGTGCGCTGGGCGACCAGATCTTCCAGGTGATTCTGGTACTGCCGCAGATCGTTCTCGGCCCGATGCCGGTCGGTGACGTCCTGCAAGGTCTCGATGGCGCCGATACGCTGGCCTTCTGAGTCGTAGAGCGGCGCCGCGGTAAAGAACAGCCAGCGCCCCTCGGCGCCGATATTGGAGAAGAAGGCCTCGCCTTCGAAAGCGCCTTCGATGACCGGTGAACGGCGATAGATATCCTTGTAATAGGTCGAGAACCGGTCGTCGATGCTGCCATCGACGATCAGGTCGGCCATCACTGGCCGGCTTTCGGGATAAAAGGCTTTCCATTGGTTCATGGTACCCACCATTTCGCTGGCCGGCAGACCGCTGATCACCGCGCAGGCCCGGTTCCAGTGGGTGATCTGGTGCCGGGCGTCGAGGACGAAGGTCGGCACCGGGTCGCCGTCGATGATCTGTGCCAGCAGTTGCGTCATGTTGCGCTTGGTCGCCTCGGCCCGCTTGTGTTCCGATTCGAGCAGCTTCTTCTGCGTCAATTCGACCTGCGCCATCACCAGCTTCAGCCGCCCCTGCTCGAGCAGCAACTGCTCGTTGGTCTGCGACAGCGCCTGGGTGCGGGCGGCGACCTGGGCTTCCAGATTGGTATTGGCCTTCTGCAGTTCGTCGTTGCGGGCGGCCACCAGGCGGAACATGGAATTCATGCCCTTGAGCAGGCTGGCCGTCGCCGGATCTACCGCCAGGCCTTTCTCTTCCTCGTAGGCCTGCGCCGGATCCATGCCGCTGCGTATGCTCTTCACCTGGCGGGCCATCGACTGGTCCATGCCGAGAATGTGGTGTGCCAGCCAGCTGCACAGGAAGCGCAGCAGGAATTCGAGACCGCCCTCCGAGGACGGCATTTCGCGCATCTTGGTCACCTGCTCGCCAAAATCGCGGTGCACGTTGGCATGGATTTCCCGGAAACGCGGATCGCAGCCGACCTTGGCCATCAACTCCTCTTCGTGGCCGAAATGGACCACTGCATAATTCACCAGCTGGCCGAGCACCTTTTCGATCTCGGCGGCCGGCGTCGAGCTGGACTGGTGCACGATGATCCAGTTGATCAGGCGAAAGAGGCCCTGATGTTCGCCGTCAACCACCGGCTCGCCGGTCAGGTAGCGATCTTCCCAGGCAAAAACGTCCATTTTTCTTATTCCTCCCCGGCCTGCGGTCCAAGGACGCGCAGGATTTCTTCCAATGTGGTGGCGCCTTCCTGAATGCGCTCGACGGCATGCTGCGCGATGCCGCGCAGCCCTTTCTGACGGACCTGGCGACGGATTTCGAGAACGCTGGCGCCGCTACCGATGCTGTCGCGCAAATCGTCGTCCAGGGTCAGCACTTCATAGATACCGACTCGCCCCTTGTAGCCGCTGCCGTGGCAGGCCGGACACCCCCGGCCGCGCGCGACGCGCCCGATCGTCCCGAAAGCGCTGCCCAGGCGGGCCAGCAGCACGGGGTTGGCCGCTTCCTCGCTGCTGCACTCCGGGCACACCCGGCGCACCAGGCGCTGGGCAATGATGCCTTCGAGCGCGGTGGCGACGACATAAGGCTTGAGGCCGAGATCGAACAGCCGGGCGATGGTGGCGATGGCCGAATTGGTGTGCAGGGTCGAATACACCAGGTGGCCGGTCAGCGCCGCGTGGAAGGCGACTTCCGCCGTCTCGAAATCGCGGATTTCGCCGAGCAGCACGACGTCCGGATCCTGGCGCAGCAAGGCGCGCAGGATGGAGGGGAAAGTCAGGCCGATCTTTTCGCGGACCAGCACCTGGCCGGCCATGTCGAGGTAGTACTCGACCGGATCCTCGATGGTGACGTAGTTTTTCTCGGGCGTTGCTTCATGCTGCAGCAGGGAATAGAGGGTCGTCGTCTTGCCGCTGCCGGTCGGCCCGGTGGCCAGGATGATGCCCTGCGGCCGCGCCACCATGTCGACGACGCGCGGCAAATCGAGCGACGAGAAACCCAGGCGGTCGAGGCCATGCACCGCCGAATTGCGGTCGAGGATGCGCATCACCACTTTTTCGCCATTGATGGTGGGCAGCGTCGAAATGCGCAAATCGACCATGCGCATCGGCGTCTTGACGGTGATCCGGCCATCCTGCGGCCGGCGCCGTTCGGAAATATCGAGTTCCGACATGATTTTCAGGCGCGAGACCAGCGACTGGTGCATCTGGTGCGGAATGTTGATCTTGTCGGACAGCACGCCGTCGATCCGGTAGCGGACGACGACACTCTTGGTGCGCGGCTGGATGTGGATGTCGGAAGCGCCCAGGCGGATGGCCTCGAGGATGATGGCGTTGGCGATGCGGATGGCCGGCGGCGACTCGGTGTCGCGCAGCAGGTCCTCGAGCGGCGCGGCATCGTCGTCCTCGATGACGATTTCGATACCTTCGTAGGGGTCCGGCGAGGAGACCATGGTCTCCAGTTCCTTGAAATCGACCGATCCCTCGCCGCCGTAGAGTTCGTCGATCTTCTTGCGGATGGCGCTGATATCGGCCGTCACCACCTTGAGATCGAGGCCGGCGGTAAAGCGCACCTCGTCGATCAGGCCCTCGTCGAGCGGATCGGCCATCGCCAGCATCAGGCGCTTGCCGTCGAGCTTGAGCGGCACCACCAGCTGGCGGGTGCAGAAACTGTGCGGGATCAGTTCGGCGAGCAGCGGATCGATGCTGAATTCCGGCAACTGCACTTCCTCGATCTGCATGTCGGTCTTCAGCAGGGCGCGGATATTGCGCTCGGAGACCCAGCCTTTTTCCAGCAGCAGGCTGATCAGCGGCTCCTTGCGCCGCTCCTGCAGCATGCTCAGTTCCTGGAGCTGGCTGTCGGTGAGCAGGCTTTTCTTGTGCAGCATGATGCCGAGCCGGCTGCGATGCGTCGCGGCAAGCCGCGACAGGGCCGAGATTTCCTTGGCCTTCTGGGCGTTCTCGCTTTTCAGCACCCGGTTGCGCGCCATCAGGTCGAACTGTTCCAGCGCCAGCGCCACGGTCACGCGCAGATCGTCGTCGTTCCATGGCTTCAAAATGAACTTGTAGACGGCGCCGTCGTTGATCGCCCCCATCACGGCGTCGGTATTGGCGTGGCCGGTCAGCATGATGCGGATGGTGTCCGGCCAGCGCTGCTTCACTTCGCGCAGGAACTGGGCGCCCGTCATGCCGGGCATCATGAAATCGCTGATCACCAGCTGGAAGCCGCCTTCCGCCAGGCGCTCCAAGCCCTCGGCGCCGCTTGCCGCGGTGACCACCTCGTAATTCTCCTGGCGGAAAACGCGGGCCAGCGCCTTGACGATGCCGAGTTCGTCATCGACCAGCAGCAGCCGGTATTTCGGCGGCGTCAGATGCGTGGCCGGCGCCTGCGGCGCTGCGGTCTTGCCGGTAAAAAGGGAAGCGTAATCGGTCATTTCGGCGTGGGAAAGAAAAGGGTCACGATGGTGCCGACGCCCGGCGTACTGGCAAGGTCGATGCGGCCGCTGTGGGCGAGCACGATGTTGCGGGCGGTGGACAAGCCGAGGCCGGCCCCGGCGCCGACGGCGCGGGTGGTGAAGAAAGGCTCGAAGACGCGTTCGCGCTGTTCGGCCGTCATCCCGACGCCATCATCGGCGATGCGGATTTCGACGCCGTTGGCGACGGCGCCGCTGCTCACCCGGACGATGCCCGGCCGGCCGGCATCCTCGATGGCCTGCACGGCGTTGCGCACGATGTTGAAGAACAGCTGGTTGACATGCCCAGGCAGGCAGATGACCCGGGGCAGTTCGCCGAGTTCGAGTTCGATGCGGATACCAGCCGGCAACTGGCTGGTCATGACGTTGGCGACATGCTGCAGACTGTCGTTGAGATCGGCGTATTCCTCGCTTGCCCGATCGACATTGGAAAAGCTCTTGAGGTCGGCGACGATGCGGGCGATGCGCTCGATGCCCTTGGCGCTGTCGGCGAGCAGGTCGACGCCGTCCTCGAGAATGAAGTCGAGGTCGAGTTCGCGCCAGGCGACTTCGGCCTCGCCGAGGCGCGCCTTGAGAGCGGCGAATGTTTCCAGGTAGCCCTTGAAGGTGGACAGGTTGCTGCCAATGAAACCCAGCGGATTGTTGATCTCGTGGGCCATGCCGGCCGCCAGCTGGCCGACCGAAGCGAGTTTCTCGGCCTGGTAGAGCATCTGCTGGCGTTCTTCCAGCTCGGCCACCTGCTGCCTGACGCGGATTTCCAGTTCGCCCGACAGCTTGCGGTAGCGGCTCTCGGAATCGAGCAGGCGGGCGTGTTCGCGCTTCAGGCTTTCGAAGTCTTCGGCGACGGCTTCGAGATGCAGCGTGGATGCCATCTTGAAGCGGACCTGGGCGCGCAGCACGGCGAGCAGCATGTCGCGTCCGCCATGCAGCGCCGCCGGAGACGCCGTGGTGCTGGCCAGATAACCGACGGCCTCGAGTTCGAGGATCAGCGGCTCGCGACGGGCACCGTCGGCGACGCCCCCCCAGCAGGCGCGACCGGCGGCATCGAGAATCGCCGCCTCGCCGCCAAGCAACTCGGCCAGCGCCGGCCCGACCCGCTGCAGCAGCGGTGCCTCGAGCAGTTCGTCGAGGCGCCATTCGCGGTCGAATGCGATCTCGCCCATCATTGCCCCAGGGCGCCGGCGACGAACGCCGCTTCGTTGAGGCCATGCACCGCTGCCAGTTCCTCGGATTCGGCATGGCGCCGATAGACGGCGCGCAGCAAAGCTTCGAAACTTTCGCCGACGCCGTCGCCGTTGAGCGCCACGGCGAAGACCAGTGGCCAGGGAGCGACCGACCAGCGGGCGCGGATTTCGCCTTCCGGCACCGCCGTCGGCAGGTCGCGCTTGTTGAACTGGACGACCAGCGGCAAACGCTCGAAATCCAGGCCGACCCGCCGGCAGTTGTCGGTCATGCTCTGAAAGGACTCGGCGTTATTGGTTTCCTGCGAACGATCCGAATCGGCGACGAAAACGACCCCGTCAGCCCGCGACAGCACCGCCTTGCGGGTCCCGTCGTGAGCGATCTGGCCGGGCACGGTAAACAGCCGGAACTTGATGAGCAGGCCCGACGGCGCGCGAAAGCCCAAGGGCAGCAGGTCGAAGAACAGGGTCCGGTCGTCCTTCGTTTCCATGGTCATCAGCTCGCCCTTGAGTTCGGGCGACAACTGGTCGTGCAGGCGCAGCAGGTTGGTCGTCTTGCCGCTCTGCGCCGGACCGTAATAGACCAGCTTGAAAGTCAGGCTATTGCCGTCGCGCTCGGCCATGGGTCAGTCTTTGGGCTGGAACTCGGGATCGAGCAGCACCGAACCGTCCGGTCCCCAATTGACCGTCGTGATACCCGGCTCGATCGCTTCCAGGCGCTGGGCTTCCAGCTGTTCGGGCGTCGCGTCGCCCATTTCCATGCGGACCAGATTGGCCAGTTCGCGGTTTTCGAGCAGCAATTCGTGGTGCGCCAGCGCCTGGCCGATGGCCGACATCAGTTCGTAGTCGTTCCACGGCTTGGCGATGAAACGCTCGATGCCGACTTCGTTGACCGCCCGCAACAGCGCGTTGAGGTCGGCATAGCCGGAGAGGATCAGGCGCGCCGCATCGGGCTGGATCGCCTTGGTCGCCTTGAGGAACTCGATGCCGTCCATGATCGGCATGCGGTAATCGCTGAGGAACAGGTCGTAGGTCTCATGGCGGGCGCTTTCCAGTGCCGCCAGAGGCGAATTGAAAGTATGCACTTCGAGGTTGAAGGTGCGGATGCCATAGGTGCAGGGAACGGCCCGCAGTAGCCGTTTCAGGGCTTTGAGGATGGAATCCTCGTCATCGACGAGCAGGATGCGGCTCATTTTTCCTCCTGGCGGATATAGAGCGTAAGGTTCTGTTGTTCGCTCTGTTCCAGCTTGACCAGCTGGCTGATGATGTCGGCGGTCAGCACGCCGCCCTTGGCGAGCAGCAGGTAGCCGTCACGATGGGACAGGTCGCGGCTGAGCACCATCCCGGGCTTCAACTGCATCGGGCGCACCGGCAATTCGGTGGGCGCGGTCTTCTGCGTCTCGGCGAGCAGCCGGGCAAAGGTGTCGACCACGGTCGGATCGTAGCGCTTGCCGCGATTGTCGATCAGGAAGCCGAGTGCCTCCTCGGCACGCAGCGGACGTTGCGCCAGGGTGCCGATCTGCAGCGCATCGTAATCATTGACCACGGCCAGGATGCGCCCGCCCTTGGGAATGGCGATGCCGGCCAGGCGGTCAGGATAACCGCTGCCGTCGAAGCATTCGTGGTGATGGCGGACCAGCACGGCGGCTTCCTTGAACTTGTCGATGCCCATCAGCAGGTTCTGGCCGATGGCCGGGTGTTTCATCACCAACGCCCGCTGCTCCTGGGTCATCGAATTGAAGGGCTTGCCGAGCAGTTCGTCGGGCAGGCCGAGCTTGCCGATATCGTGCAGCAGGCCGGCCAGCATGACGTTCTGCGCCTCGGCATCGCTCATCCCCATGCGCTGCGCGACGCTGCGCGCCAGATCGGCGACCCGACGGCCGTGACCGGCCAGCCGGCTGCCGGCCGGGCCGCTGCGCAACTCGACCAGGCCGGCGAAGACCTGGACGCTGGTGATGAAGGATTTCTTCAGTTCGCCATGCGCCTGTTCGACGAAGCTCAGGGCCTGGCGCAACTCGGCGGTGCGCTCGGCGACTTTTTGCTCCAGGCTGGCATTGAGCATCTTCAGTTCGTCGTTCTGCGCCTGGGTGAGTGCCGTCAGGCGGCGGTTCTCGTTTTCCAGCTGCTGGCGTTCGAGCGCCTCGCGGACCGTCTTGACGATTTCCGCGTCGTCCCAGGGCTTGGAAATGTAGCGGTAGATTTCGCCCTCGTTGATGGCGGCCACCGTCGAGGTCACGTCGGCATAACCAGTGAGCAGGATGCGCATGGTGTCCGGCCAGCGTTCGCGGACTTTTTTCAGGAAAGTGGCGCCGTCCATTTCCGGCATCCGCATGTCGGAAATGATCAGGTCGACCGCCTCGGTCTCGAGCAGGGCGAGGCCGGCAGCGCCGCCTTCGGCGACCAGGATGCGGTAGCCCTGCGGCCGGAACAGCCGGCGCAGCGCCGAAAGGATGCTCGGCTCGTCATCGACGAAAAGCAGGGTGGCGGGGTTGAGCACGTCGCTCATGCAGACATCTCCGTGTACTTACCGGTAATTTCGCCGGTTTCCGGCTGAATGGGAAGGATAACGCGGAAGGTGGTACCGATGCCGACTTCGCTGTCGACTTCGATCCGTCCGTGGTGGCGGTCGACGATGCCGTAGGACAGGGAAAGCCCTAGCCCGGTGCCCTTGCCGACCGGCTTGGTGGTGAAGAAAGGCTCGAAGATGCGCGACAGGTGCTCGGGAGCGATGCCCTTGCCGGTATCGGCGATCTCGATGCAAACCTCGTTCTCGCCCCGGCGGGCGGTGCGCAGCGTGATGGTGCCCTGCTTATCGATGGCATGGCTGGCATTGACCAGCAGGTTCATGAATACCTGGTTGAGCTGCGAAATCATGCAATGGACCTTGGGAAGGTCGCCGTATTCCTTGACCACCGTGCACTTGTACTTGAGTTCGTTCCAGACGATGTTGAGCGTCGAGTCCAGGCCCTGGTGCAGATCGGCCCATTGCCATTCCTGCTCGCTGACATGGGAGAAGCTCTTCAGGTCCTGG
This sequence comes from Bacteroidota bacterium, assembly GCA_050259955.1. Lineage (GTDB taxonomy): Bacteria > Pseudomonadota > Gammaproteobacteria > Burkholderiales > Rhodocyclaceae > Azonexus. The sequence continues at coordinate 49,023 of JBLNBM010000021.1, read as the reverse complement.
ACGATCTTGCGCACCCGGCTCAAGCCGTCTTTCGACTCGCCCATCAACTGCACGATGTCTTGGCGCACAAAGGCGAAATCCCGGTCTTCCTTCAGGTGTTCGATGGCGGCCAGTGCCGGTAACGGTCCGCCAACCGCCGTCGCCGCCCGGTCGTAGGCGTCGATGATGTCCATCAGGTCGCGCAGGTAGCTTTCCAGCGTGCCCAGGTTGGAATGGACGAAACCGATGGGATTGTTCAGTTCGTGGGCAATACCGGCGGCCAGCTGGCCGATGGAGGCCATTTTTTCCGATTGCAGCAACTGGTTGTGGGCTTCTTCGAGACGCTTGTTGAGGATGCGCTGGGCGGCCAGGTTACCGGCCAGCTCGTCTTCCTGACGCTTGCGTTCGGTGATGTCGGTAAGCACGCCGTCGTAGAACTCGGGTTCGCCCGCCGCATTGCGCAGTACGTTGGTGCGGGCGACCACCCAAAGTATCTTGCAGTCGGCGGTTAGCAAACGGTATTCCTGCATGAAGGCGGCGCGCCCGTCGCTCGTCTGGCGCACCACCTCGGCGGCGATCCGTTCCTGGTCGTCGGGATGCACCATGGCACCGAAAGGCGGCTTGCCGGCGAGCAGGTCGGCGACGGCATAGCCCCACTGTGTGACGTTGTCCGACACGAAAATCACCGGCCAGCCGGGCGTGGCTCGCCAGCGGAAGCAGACCACCGGGCTGGCATTGACCACCTGGGTGGCGACCCTCAGCGCCTGTTCGGCCCGCCGCTGGCGGACGATGCGCCAGACTTCGTTGCTGATCAGCTGCACCGATTCGACATCGACCGCGGCATAAGGCTCGCTCTTGTTGCCAATCCCGGTGAGCATCCGCACCCGTCCCTCCTCGAGGACCGGGATGCCGGCCATGCGGACCAGTTCCGCGTGGCCGGGCGGCAAGCCGTGCCGGTTTTCCGCCGTGCGGTAGTCGTTGATGATCACCGGCTTCTTCTGGCGGGCGGCCTCGGCCCACAGGCCGGCTTCGGCCAGCGGATAATGGTCGGCGTAGGTGGCCGCGCAGAAGTGCTCGACGGTGCTGACCGACCAGGCGATCATTTCGATGCTTTGCTGGTCGTCGTTGATGAAATGCATGAAAGCGATGCTGCTGCCGGTCATTTCCTCGATCCGGCGCAGCGCATCTTCCATGAACTCCCGCTCGCCCAGCTCATTGCTCTGGCGCGGCAATTCGAGCAGCACGGCGGCGCGGCGCGTCTGCAGATCGAGCATCGCCGTCGCCTGGCGGCGGGCCGTGATGTTGGAAGCCACGCCGTCCCAGATGATTTCGCCGCCGGCCAGGCGGCGCGGCCGCGAGCGCAGCAGCAGCCAGCCCCATTCGCCGTCGGCCAGGCGCACGCGCAGTTCCATGGCAAGATCGCTCAGGTCGCGTCGGCTGACGGCTTCGGCGGCCTGCAGCGCCGGCAGTTGCGCCGGATCGACGCAGTCGAGGAGCAGACGGGAATCTTCAAGCAGGGCTTCGGGTTCGCAACCGTGAATCACTCGGACGCCGGAACTGACGTAGAGGAAGCGGGTCCGCCCCGCGGCGTCCTGGGTGCATTGGTAGATATAACTGTCCGGCAGGTTGTCGCCGAGATGGCGCAGCCGCTCCTCGCTGTCGCGCAGCGCCTTTTCGGCGGCCAGTTGGGCCGTGATGTCCTCGATGACGACGAGCATGGTATCGACGCTGCCATCGGCCTTGCGCACCGCCTGGACCGATATCTGCGCAGTGATGACCTGCCCGTCCGCCCGGACATAACGTTTCTGCAGTTCGTAATCATCGATCTCGCCGCGCACAACCCGCTCGAACAGGGCCTTGTTGGCCGCCAGATCAGCCGGATAGGTCAGCTCGTCCCAGGTCTTGCCAACAAGTTCCTCAGCCGGGTAGCCGAGGATGTTGCAGAGGGCCGGATTGACCACCTGCCATTTCTTGTCGAGACCACTGATCGCCATGCCGACCACGGCCCGCTCGAAATAGATGCGGAAACGCTGTTCGATGCCGGTCTGGCGCGACCACTGCCGGGCCAGCACGGCGGCGATCAGCGCGCTGAGGACGAGCAGCAGGCCGACGATCGGCCACGACTCGGCGCCATCGACAAAGGCGCTGATGATGACCAGCCCGGCCAGCGCCGCGAAGAGATGGAGAAAAACCAGACCGGGCTTCATTGCGGCGGGTTCGGGGGCGGCGCCGTGTGTTTGGCGATGCGGAACGCTTCGCGGATCTGTTCGCGCAACTGGTCGTCATCCCAGGGCTTGGTCAGGAACTTGTAGATGGCGCCGCGATTGATCGCGCCGGTCACCGATTCGAGGTCGGTATAGCCGGTCAGTACCAGGCGGACGGTATCCGGATAAAGCTGGCGCACCCGCGACAGGAATTCGGTGCCCGACATGTCCGGCATGCGCTGGTCGGAAACGACGACCTGGGTCGGATGCTTGGCCAGCAGATCGAACGCTTCGAGCGGCGAAGTCGCCGTCAGGATCGCATAACCTTCGCGGCGCAGCAGGCGGGACAGGGAATTGAGGATATTCGGCTCGTCGTCGACCAGGAGCAGGGTCTGTGCCGCCTCGCGCGGCGTGTCGGCCAGCGGCAGCCGCTTGTTGCCGAGCAGTAGCGGCGCGAATTCCTCGGCCGGCAACGGCCGGCTGAACAGGTAGCCCTGCATCGAGTCGCAACGCCGGCCGCGCAGGAAACTGGCCTGCGCCTCGGTTTCGACGCCTTCGGCGAGCACCGTCAGGTTGAGGCTGCGCGCCATGACGATGGCCGCCGTCGCAATCGCCGCATTGACCGGGTTCTCGATGATGTCGCGGACGAAACCCTGGTCGATCTTGATCTTGTCGAAGGGGAAGCGCGAGATGTAGGCCAGCGACGAATAGCCGGTGCCAAAATCGTCGAGCGACAGCTTGACGCCCAGCGCCTTCAGCTTGCGGCAGAGCAGCACGGCTTCGTCCACGTCGTCGATGAAGGCGCTCTCGGTGATTTCCAGTTCCAGCGCCGACGCCGGCAGGCCGCTTTCGGCCAGCGCCTCGGCGATCATCGCCAGCAGGTTGGCCTGGCGGAACTGCCGGGTCGACAGGTTGACGGCAACGCGCAGGGAAACCAGGCCAAGATCAAGCCAGGCCTTGGTCTGCCGGCAGGCATTGCGGACCACCCATTCGCCGATCGGAATGATCAGCCCGGTTTCTTCGGCGATCGGGATGAACTCGACCGGCGAAATATTCCCGAATTGCGGACTGCGCCAGCGCAACAGCGCTTCCATGCCGATCATGTGGCCGCTTTCCAGGCTGATCTGCGGCTGGTAGTGCAGGCTCAGTTCATTGCGGTTGAGCGCTTCGCGCAGACCGCCTTCGAGGGCCAGGCGACGGGCGGCGTCGGCGTCCATTTCCGAGGAATAGAACCGGAAAGTATTGCGCCCCGCCTGCTTGGCGCGAATCAGCGCCGCATCGGCGCATTTGAGCAGCTCTTCGCCGCAGTCGCCGTTCTTCGGCGCAACGCTGATCCCGATACTGGCCGTGATCACCCGTGCTTCGCCGGCAATGGTGAAAGGCACGGCAATCGCTTCGAGCATGCGCTGGGCCAACGCCAGGGCGTCGCGTTCATGGCCGAGGTTGGCCATCACGAAGCCGAATTCGTTGCCGCCCCGGCGGCCGACGGTATCGCCTTCGCGCACCTGCAGTTGCAGGCGGCGGCCGACCTCGATCAGCACATCGTCGCCGACCGGCGGCCCGAAGGTGTCGTTGATCAAGCGCAGGCGGTCGAGATCGAGCAGGATGACGGCGGTGCCGCGTTCGAAGCGGCGGGCGGTCATCAGCGATTGCTGCAGGCGGTCGGCGAACAGGTTGCGGTTGGGCAGGCCGGTCAGCGTGTCGTAGCTGGCCAGGTACTGGATGCGCTCGGCCGCCGCCTTGCGCTCCGAAAGATCGCTGAAGACGCCGACATAATGCGAGACGGCGCCCGCGCTGTCGCGGACGCAGGAAATGCTCAGCCATTCGGTGACCAGCGAGCCGTCCTTGCGGCGGTTGGTGATTTCGCCCTGCCAGTTGTCGAAATGACCGAGTTTTTCCCACATGTCCTTGTAGAAAGCCGGGCCATGCGCCCCCGATTGCAGCAAGGCCGGGCTCCGCCCGAGGATTTCCTCGGGCGTGTAGCCGGTCACCTGGGCGAAAGCCGGATTGATCAGCAGGATGTGCTGGCCGGCATCGGTGATGCAGATGCCATCGTTGATGCCGGTGAACACGACGCTGGCCAGTTGCCGCTCGGCTTCGGCCGCCTTGCGCTGACTGATGTCGAGCATGGTGCCGACAAGCAGCGGTTCACCGTCGGCCCCGTTACGGATGGCCTTGCTGCGCGCCTCGACCCACAGCCAGCGTCCGTCGGCGTGGCGCACCCGGAATTCGGCGACATCGACCTGATCCCGCCTTTTCCGGCTGTCCTCTTCCATGGCCTTGATGGCGGCCAGGTCTTCCGGATGGACCAGGGCGAAGAATTCGGCGATCGTCGGCGGGCCGTCGGCGTAGCCGAGCAGCCGGCACAAGGACTCGCTCCACTGGTTGCGGCCGGTCGCGTGATCGTGTTCCCAGACGCCGAAGCCGGCCGACTCGAAAGCCAGCTTGAGGCGGGATTCGAGCAGGGCGTTCTCACTGCTGCGCCGGGCCACTTCCTGCTCAAGCCAGTTCTTCTGGGTGGCCAGCAGGCGCCGGGCACGCTGCAGTTCGAGCTGGGCACGGACGCGGGCGATCAACACGGCAAACTTGATCGGCTTGAATATGTAGTCGGCAGCGCCTTCCTCGAGGCCGCGCTCCTCTTCCCGCTGGCCATTCAAGGCCGTGATGAAAATGACCGGGATATCCCGGGTGGCTGGGCGCTTGCGCAATTCGGCGAGCACCGCGTGGCCGTCCATGCCGGGCATCATGATATCGAGCAGGATGAGGTCGGGACAGGGTTCAAGCCGGGCCTGCTGCAGCGCGCTCTGGCCGTCCACCGCCTGGCGGACCTTGGCACCTTCGCTACGCACCATCTCGCTCAGGACATCGACATTGACCTGGACATCGTCAACCACCAGGATCAACGGTTGTTGGCCATCGGCTGAAATCAGGCGATGGCCGGGCTGCCCCTGCTGCATTTCGTTTTTTTCAGCATTTCCCATGCTGTGTTCTCCGTCTCGTCCTGGCCGCTAGTGTCGCTCTGCACCTGCGGGCTGTCCAGTTGTAAGATTGCGCCGCCCGCTATCCATATCGAATACAATGAACCCGATGAGTGCCATGAAGCGGGGAAAACATGCTGAATTTCAAATTTCATAATCCGACCCGGATTGTCTTCGGCAGCGGCACGCTGGAAGAATTGTCGAAGCTGGTCCCCGCCGCCGCTCGCGTCCTGATTCTGCATGGCGGCGCCAGCGCCGAAAAGACCGGCACCCTGGACGAAGTCAGGCGGGCGCTCGGCGACCGCTGCATCCGGGAATTCGGCGGCATCGAAGCGAATCCGACTTATGAAACGCTGATCCGCGCCGTCGAACTGGTGCGTACTGAAAATCTCGATTTCCTGCTCGCCGTCGGCGGCGGCTCGGTCATCGACGGCACCAAGTTCGTCGCCGCCGCCGTCAATTTCAGCGGCGACCCCTGGGACATCCTGCTCCGGTTCGGCAGCAACGTCAGCCAGGCCCTGCCTTTCGGCAGCGTACTGACCTTGCCCGCCACCGGCTCGGAAATGAACTGCGGCGCCGTCGTCACCCGACAGGCGACGCACACCAAGCTCCCCTTCCAGAGTCCGCATGTCTTCCCGCAGTTCTCCATCCTCGATCCGACCAAAACCTACACCCTGCCGCCGCGCCAGCTGGCCAACGGCATCGTCGATGCCTTCGTCCATGTCGTCGAGCAATACCTGACCTACCCGGTGCAGGCCATGGTCCAGGACCGCTTCGCCGAAGGACTGCTGCAGACCCTGATCGAGATTGCGCCCCAGGTCCTGGCCGAGCCACCCGACTACGACAGCCGCGCCAATCTGGTCTGGGCGGCCAGTCTGGCCCTCAACGGCCTGATCGGGGCCGGCGTGCCGCAGGACTGGTCCACGCACATGATCGGCCACGAACTGACCGCGCTTTACGGCATCGACCATGCCCGTACGCTGGCCATCGTGCTGCCCGGCAACCTGCAGGTGAGGCGCGCCGGCAAACACGCCAAACTGCTGCAATACGCCGAACGTGTCTGGCAACTCAAGGCGGGCACGGCAGACGAGCGGATCGACCAGGCCATCGCCCGCACCCGCCAGTTCTTCGAAAGCCTCGGCATCCCGACCCGCCTCGGCGACTACGGCCTGGACGGCGCGGCGGTCAACGCCATCATCGCCCAGCTCGAAGCGCATGGCATGACCCGCCTCGGCGAAGGTCGCGACGTCGACCCGGCGACAAGCCGCCGCATTCTCGAAGCCTGCCGGTGAAGCAAGGACCGGCGGAAGGCGCCCCGAAAGGATGGCTATCCGCCGTCATTTCTTGCAAATTCATGAAATATAACTACATTTAAATAGCGACTGATATTTTTGCAATACATGTAGTTTCAAGCTTCAATTTATTCGGGGCAGATCATGAAAACGCTCTCTAAATTACTGCCGATACTGCTCATCCTCGGCACCAGCAATGTCACGACCGCCGCCACGGATTCCGGCACCCTGACCGTGACCGCCACCGTCGCCGCCGCCTGCAGCATTGGCGACGCGACATTGAATTTCGGCGCCTACGACCCGAGCAGCGCCACCGACACCGACGCGCAGACCACCGTAACCGTGACCTGCACCAACGGCTCGGCCTATTCCATCTACTCGACGACGGCAAACGCTGACCGCAAGATGATCACCGGGGCAGGCGGGGCCGGTCAGGAACTCACTTTCGGGGTCTATGGCTCAGCGGCGAATCGCACCTCTGGGACGCAGTTGCCGGTCACCAACACCTCCGGAAAAATCACCGGAACGGGTAGCGGATCGGCCCAAAACGTCGATCTCTACGGCCGGATCGCCGCCCTGCAAAACGTCTATGCCGGTTCGTACACCAATGCCGCGGCAACCACCAACCTTACCATCGAGTATTGATCGACCCGAACATGGGCAATGCGCAACCAATTACCCGATCCGGCCGGGCTCGTCTCGCCATAGGCTTGCTGGCCATGCTCCTGCTTGGCTTCGGCCCCGGGGTACGAGCCGTCACCATTTCACCAGTGATGCTCGAGTTGTCGCCGCTGAAACGCGTTGCGTCGGTGCGCGTCCATAACGATTCCGACGAAGCCATGATCTTTCAGGCCGACACCCTGGCCTGGCAGCAGGTTGATGGCGAAGACCGCTACACGGAAACGCAGGAACTGCTGGTCGCCCCGCCGATGGCGGAAATTGCGCCCGGTGCCAGCCAGATTTTCCGGGTCACCTTGCGCCAGCCGGCGACCACCGGCCACGAGCGCAGCTATCGCCTGCTGCTCGAGGACGTGACGGAGGAAACGGCCACCGGCCCGGGCGCCGTGAAGTTCCGGTTTCGTCACAATCTGCCGCTGTTTGTCAGTCCGCCGGGCACCAACCGTAGCGATCCGCGCTGGAGCCGATGCGCGGCGCCGGCCGGCAAGGCTTGTGTGCGCCTGGACAACGAGGGCAACCGGCACCTCCGGCTGACCACCCTGAAAGTCGAGGGCGAGGGCTGGAGCCAGGAGATCAAGGGCGGCGGCACGGTACTGGCGGGCGCCTGGCGCCAATGGCTGGTCGAGCCGGGCAGCGCCCGGGCGCTGCCCTTGCGCGTCATGACTGCGGCCGGAAACGGCGAGGCGTTGCAGGCATTCGAGCTGGCCGGGCCGACGCCTTGAGTCTGGCGCCGCCCGCCGTTGCAGTGCGGCCGGAGTTAGGCGATTGCCGGGATCATTCATCAACCTGACCGAGCCTGTCGTGCAGCGACTTCACCCCCGCCCAGCCCGCCCCGGAATAACGCTCGCGAAAGACCGCCGGCGGGTCGTCGCGACGCTCTGGCTGGTGATGCTGCCACTGGCCGCCATGGCCACGGCGCCGCTGACGCTCAGTCTCAGTCTGCGCCAGGCCGGCGACGAGACGACCGATGCCCGCCCGCCTCCGCCGCCTGATGATGCGCCCCCCGCCTCCGCGACCTCGGCCGGCCGCCGCCTCCGCGCCGAAACGCCCCGGCTGGCTCTCATCGTAGACCCGCTGCTTCATCTGTCGCCACCGCCCATCACCGGGAGCCGGGCGGTGCGAGGCAATGCCCCGGAAAATCCCGCGGTCCGGGAAACCCTGCTGCTCGAGGTGGAGATCAACGGAGTCGCCCAGCCCGGCATCGTCCGCGCCGAAATGCTGACCGACGGCCGCCTCGCCCTGCCCCTCGAAAGCTGGCTGAACGCCCGCCTGCTGCTGCCGCCGGGCGAAGCCCTGCTGCTGCCCGATGCCCGGCGCGGCCATGCGCTCGACGATATTGCGGGACTGCGCTACACCCTGGACCGCCGCCGGCTGACACTCCACATCACGGCACCGGCCGACGCTTTCCGGGAAACCGCGCTGACCCTGGGCGGCGAACCGGAGGCACCGCCCGTCCCTGCCGCGCCCGGCTTCTATCTGAACTACGATGCCACCACCACCCGGGGTTCCAAGGGACTGAACGATAGCGGCCTGTTCGTCGAGGGCGTCGCCTTCAACCGCTTCGGCTCGCTGGTGAGCGGCGCCGTGATGCGCGACAGCGACGGCTTGCGGCAGACGATACGCACCGAGACCTACTGGCGCATGGACCTGCCAGGCCGCATGGAATCCATGGTGGTCGGCGATGCCGTCGGCAGCAGCGGCGCCTGGAGCCGGCCGGTACGTTTCGGCGGCATCCGCTACGCCCGCGATTTCGCACTGGCCCCCGGCTACATCACCTATCCCATGCCCTCGCTGGCCGGATCGGCGGCGCTGCCCTCGACCGTCGATGTCATCGTCAATAACCAGCGGCGGAGCGGCGGCCTGAGTGTCGGCACCGGCCCCTTCGACCTGAGCAATGTGCCGGTGGTCAGCGGCAGCGGCGAAGTCAACCTGGTGGTGCGCGACCTGCGCGGCGTCGAAACGGTTATTTCGCAGAAATACTACCTGTCGCCCACTCTGCTGGCCCCGGGCCTCGCCGATTTCTCCTTCGAGGCCGGCGCCTTGCGCCGCAATTACGGGCTGCCCGACAGCGACTACGGCGCCGGCTTCGCGGCCGCGACCTACCGCTACGGGCTGACTCCGTCCCTTACCGGCGAAGGCCGGCTTGAGTTGCAGAAAGAAAGGCAGGCGGCCGGTATCGAAGTCAGCGGTCTGCTCGGCATCGTCGCCGTGGCCCGCGCCGCGCTCGCCTGGTCGCACCGCGACGACGAACGGCAGGACCTGCCCCGCGACGGCAGCCACTATCTGCTTGGCATCGAACATAACGCGCCCCGGGGTGCCTCCGGATCGTTGCAGTGGGAGCGTTTCGCGGCCGGCTTCCAGCAGTTTGGCGATCTCGGCAACGAGACGCGACCGCGGGAGCGCCTGCAGGCCGGGATGGGCGCAGCCCTGGGCAGCGTCGCCCTGGGCGCCAGCTACACGCGGCAGACCACCTGGGAAGGCGACAATTTTGCGCTGGCCGCCGTCAACCTCGGCACCCGGATCACCCACGACCTGTTCCTCAGCGCCTATGCCAGCCGAGTGCTCGACGGCGGCGCCGGCTGGAGCGGCGGCCTGAGCCTGATCATGCCGCTCGACCGGCAACGCAGCGTCGTCGCCAGCAGCAGCCGCGACAACGACGGCCGCTTCACCAACACCCTGCAGACCAGCCAGGCCCCGCCCCCCGGCCCGGGCTGGGGCTGGCGCCTGCGCGCCAGCGACCAGAAGAGCCAGCTGGCCCAGGCAGGCGCCACGCTCAATACCGGCTTCGGGCAGTTCATGGCCGAGGCCAACGCCAGTGCCGACAACAGTGCCATCCGTCTCGGCGCCAACGGCTCGCTCGGCTGGCTGGCCGACCTACCTTTTGCCAGCCGGCGCATCGACCACGGCGCCTTTGCCGTGGTCCGCGTTGCCGACCTGGCCGGCGTGCCGGTATATCGCAGCCATCAGGTGGCAGCCACCACCAACGGCAACGGCCTGGCGCTGGTCACCGGCCTGCTGCCCTACCAGAAGAACCTGCTGACCATCGATCCCGACGAACTGCCCTTCGATATCGAAATCCGCGACACCAGGGAAACCGTGGTCCCGACCGCCCGCAGCGGCATCTCCGTCGATTTTCCGGTGCGGCGGACACGCAATGCCCTGATCGTCCTGCAACTCCCCGACGGCAAGCCGGTGCCGGCCGGCACCCGGGTCACCGTGGCGCCGGACCGCCCGGATTTCATCGTGGGTAAACGCGGCGAGGCCTACCTGACGGATCTGCAGGATAACAATCGCCTGCTGGTAAAATGGCCGACTGGCGGCTGCCAGCTCGCCATCGTGCTCGATCCGGCAGCCGCCAGCGAACCCCGGCTCGGCCCGTTTACCTGCGGCGACCAGCCATGACCAGACAACACGCAGTGCCGTGCACCAGCAAGGAAAACATGACCATCCGCCACCACTGGCTCGCCTCGGCGCTGCTCCTCGGCAGTAATACCCTGCTCGCCGGCTCGGCGACGGGCAGTCTGATCGTCATGGCAACCGTCATCCCGACTTGCCGTCTGCACGCCGCCGGCCTGAGTCCGGCCGCCGATGCGCCGGAAACGGCCGGCGAAGTCACGGTCAGTTGCTCGCCCGATGCCTTCAGTGCCATCACCCTGGAACCCGCCGAGCAACAGTCGAAAATGGCCGGGACAACGAGCCGGAGCCGACTGTGGTCCAGCCTATCCCTGGCCTATGCGCCGGGCGGCCGGCGCGGGCAAGGGGACGAAGGACCGCGGGCCGGGCTGGGCGATTTCGCCGGCACCACCGGCCGGCAGCGACGCCGCACGGCGGGCATGGCCGACGCCGAGCCCCGACTCGCCACCGTGACCTATTACTGACGCCATGCCGTACCCGCCGGACACCCAACCTCTCCCTGATCCGCGACGCCTGCGGCAACGGTGGAGAAGCTCATGAAGAAACTGCTCTTCCCGGCCCTGCTGGCCTTGTTGCTGGCCCTGCCCCTGCCGGCTTCGGCGCTGTGCCTGCTCTGCTGGTGTTCGGTGAGTTCGACGCCGATCGCCTTCGGCGCCTACAACCCGATGTCCAGCCTGCCGCACGACAGCGACGGCTCGGTGGATTTCACCTGCGGCGGCCTGGTCGGCGCCCTGGTGACCTATCAGGTCAGCCTCGGCAAGGGCGCCAACAGCAGCACCTTCAATCCGCGCCGGCTGTACAACGCCGCCACCAGCTATGTCGACTACAACCTCTACACGACGAGCGGCCGCAGCGTGGTCTGGGGCGACGGCAGCGAAGGCAGCCAGACCGTGGCCGGCAATGTATCCATTCTCCTGCTCGGCGGGACGACGGCGCATATCGTCACCTATGGCCGCATTCCTGGCAGTCAGACGTCGGTAAAGCCGGGCAGCTACCTCGACAGCGTGCTGATCACCGTCACCTACAACTGATCGCTCCGCGCCCGGCGCTCATCAGCCTTGCCGACGCCGCCGCAGCGGCAAGATAGCGGCCGTCACCCCGGCGAACCGGCGGGCAATTGCAGGCAGTCGATGACGAAGTCGGCGATGGCCGTGATGTCGTTCAGCGGCAGGACCGGCAAAGCGGTGTGCACCTCGCCGTCGGTCGCCACCGCGACGATGTCGCGGCGCTCGGCGAAGAGGGGCGGCTTGCCATGGGACGGGCGATAGACTTCCAGCTTGGGCACCGCCTCCTGCTTGAAGCCTTCGATCAGCACCAGGTCGCAGGGCGACAGGTGGGACAGCAGTTCGCCCAGCGTCGGCTCGGGGCCGTCCCGCCGCTCATGCATCAATGCCCAGCGATCGTTGCAGGAAAGCAGCACTTCGCTGGCGCCGGCTTCGCGGTGGCGCCACGAATCCTTGCCCGGACGGTCGATGTCGAATCCGTGGTGGGCATGCTTGATCACCGACACCCGGTAGCCGCGTGCCACCAGTCGGGGAATCAGCTTTTCGAGCAGGGTCGTTTTGCCGGAGCCGGAATAGCCGGCAATACCAAAAACTTTCATCGATCATTTTCCGCAGAGTGGGCGGGAGGCCGCGCTGCCGTTCTCGCCGGCGGGACGGGGGCCGCCAGAACCGCCGAAGCCGACGCGCGCGCCGCGGAATATAACCCGGTTTCGAACCGACCGGACCGCTAATTCCCGGCCGGCGCCCCATTTTTTGCCAACCCTACAAACTTTAACTTACATCAAAGGCAGCCTTACCCGGACTGGATACAGTCGCTGCAGACCTCACCAGAAACCGCGCCATGGACCTTTCCCGCCGCAGCTTTCTCGGTGCCCGGACATCGCCTGGCGCGGTGTTTCGCCCACCCTGGAGCCTTGCCGAATCCGCTTTCACCGAACGCTGCTCACGCTGCGGCGCCTGTGCGGCAAACTGCGAAACCGGCCTGCTGAAAATCGGCCGCGGCGGCTTCCCGGAAGCGGATTTCGCGGTGGCCTCCTGCACTTTCTGCGGCAATTGCGCCCGCGACTGCCGGACCGGCGCCATCCAGAAGGATACCGACGCCAGGGCCTGGAAGGATTTCGTGATCAGCATCAGGCCGGCCTGCCTGAGCACGCAAAACGTCTTTTGCCGGACCTGCGGCGAAGTATGCGATAGCGGCGCCATCCGCTTTTCCCTGCGGCCGGGCGGTGCCGCCCGGCCGCAGATCGATGCCGAACGCTGCACCGGTTGCGGCGCCTGCATCGCGCCTTGCCCCACCGCCGCCATCGTCCGCCTGCCCATCCCCACCGAAAGCAACTTGTCATGAACATTGTCAGCCTGGTCCTGCGCATTCATCCAGAAACTCAAAGGGCCGCCGAAGCGGCGCTCACCGCCTTTCCCGGCGTCGAATGTCACGGCATGAGCGACGACGGCCGGCTGGTCGTCACCGCCGAAAGCAATGAGGAAGGCACGCTTTCCGACACCCTGATCGCCATTCACCGGATTCCCGAGGTGCTGGCGGCCACCCTGGCTTACGAACACACCGAGATCCAATAAATCCTTGCTGGAGGTATCACCATGACCATGAATCGACGCGATTTCATCAAGACCCAGGCCATTGCGGCCGCTGCCGCCACCGCCGGGCTACCCGTCGCCGGGCTGGCAGCCGACCACAAGGAAGGCGCCGCCCCGGACAGCAACATTCGCTGGGACAAGGCGGCCTGCCGCTTCTGCGGCACCGGCTGCTCGGTGCTGGTCGGCGTCCAGAACGGCCGCGTCGTGGCCACCCAGGGCGACCCCGATTCGCCGGTGAACCGCGGCCTCAACTGCATCAAGGGTTATTTCCTGTCGAAGATCATGTATGGCGAAGACCGCCTGACCAAGCCGCTGCTGCGCATGAAGAACGGCCAGTACGACAAGGAAGGCGAATTCACCCCGATCACCTGGGAAAAGGCGTTCGACGTCATGGCCGAAAAGTGGAAAACTGCGCTGAAAGCCGAAGGCCCAGGTGCGATCGGCATGTTCGGCTCCGGCCAATGGACCATCTGGGAAGGCTATGCCGCCTCCAAGCTGATGAAGGCCGGCTTCCGTTCCAACAACCTCGACCCCAACGCCCGCCACTGCATGGCCTCGGCGGTGACCGGCTTCATGCGCACTTTCGGCATCGACGAACCGATGGGCTGCTACGACGACATCGAGCAGGCCGACGCCTTCGTGCTCTGGGGTTCGAACATGGCCGAGATGCATCCGATCCTGTGGACGCGCATCACCGACCGCCGGCTGACCGCGACCGACGCCCAGGTCCATGTGCTGTCCACCTACGAGCACCGCAGCTTCGAACTGGCCGACAACGGCATGGTCTTCGTGCCTCAGACCGACCTCGCCATTCTCAACTACATCTGCAACCACATTATCCAGAGCGGCAAGGTGAACCAGGAGTTCGTCAAGGCCCACGTCAATTTCAAGGCCGGCGAGACCGACATCGGTTACGGCCTGCGCCCCGGCCATGCGCTGGAAAAGGACGCCAAGTTCAACGGCTATCCGGGCGCCGACGGCAAGCCCAAGAACAACCCGAACGACGCCCGCCCGAGCACTTTCGAGGAATTCAAGAAATTCGTCTCCGAATACACGCTGGAAAAGGTTTCCAAGCTCTCCGGCGTGCCGCAGGAACGTTTGAAGAAGCTGGCCGAACTGTATGCCGACCCGAAGAAGAAGATCATCAGCTTCTGGACCATGGGCTTCAACCAGCACACCCGCGGCACCTGGGTGAACAACATGATCTACAACGTGCACCTGCTGACCGGCAAGATCTCGACGCCGGGCTGCGGGCCGTTCTCGCTGACCGGCCAGCCGTCGGCCTGTGGCACGGCGCGGGAAGTGGGGACTTTCGCCCACCGCCTGCCCGCCGACATGCAGATCGCCAACCCCGAACACCGCAAGCATGCCGAGGAAATCTGGCAACTGCCGGAAGGCACCATCAACGACAAGATCGGCTACCACGCTGTCGCCCAGAGCCGCGCCCTGAAGGACGGCAAGCTGAAGTGCTACTGGACGAGCACCACCAACAACATGCAGGCCGGCCCCAACGTCAACCAGGAAATCTACCCGGGCTGGCGTAATCCGGCGGCTTTCGTCGTCGTTTCCGATGTTTACCCGACGGTCTCGGCGCTGGCCGCCGACCTCATCCTGCCCGCGGCGATGTGGACCGAGAAGGAAGGCGCTTTCGGCAACGCCGAGCGGCGTACCCAGTTCTGGCGGCAGCAGGTCAAGGCACCGGGCCTGGCCCGTTCCGACCTCTGGCAGTTCGTCGAATTCTCCAAGCGCTTCAAGGTCGAGGAGGTCTGGCCGGCCGAACTGATCGCCAAGAAGCCGGAACTGAAGGGCAAGACGCTGTACGACGTGCTCTACGCCAACAAGGTGGTGAACAAGTTCCCGAAGAGCGAGCTGCAGAAGGTCAACGAGCACGCCATCAAGAACTACACCAACGACGAGGCGGAAGCTTTCGGCTTCTATCTGCAAAAGGGTCTGTTCGAGGAATACGCCAGCTTCGGGCGCGGCCACGGCCACGACCTGGCGCTGTTCGACGTCTATCACAAGGCGCGCGGCCTGCGCTGGCCGGTGGTGGACGGCAAGGAAACCCTGTGGCGCTTCCGCGAAGGCTACGATCCGTACGTCAAGGCCGGCGAAGGCGTCCGCTTCTACGGCAACAAGGACGGCAAGGCCAACATCTTCGCGCTGCCCTACCAGGATCCCCCGGAAAAGCCCGATGCCGAATTCGACATGTGGCTGTGTACCGGCCGCGTGCTGGAACACTGGCACACCGGCTCGATGACCCGCCGCGTGCCCGAACTGCACAAGGCGGTGCCGGAAGCGCAGATTTTCATGCATCCGGACGACGCCAAGAAGCGCGGCCTGCAACGCGGCATGCTGGTCAAGGTGATTTCGCGGCGCGGCGAAATGCAGGCCCGCATCGAAACCAAGGGCCGCAACAAACCGCCGGTCGGCCTGATCTTCGTGCCTTTCTTCGATGAATCCAAGCTGGTCAACAAGCTGACCCTGGATGCGACCTGCCCGATTTCCAAGCAGACCGACTTCAAGAAGTGCGCCGTCAAGGTGGTTCGTGCCTGACCGGGCACATTAGCGCGTCATCCGAGCCATGAGTCCCACTGACACCCGCTCCCCGGAAACATCGTCGGCCAACAGCCGGCGGCGCTTCCTCAACTCCGTCGCTGCGGCGGCGGGGGGCGGCTGTCTGCTGGCGCTCGGGGCCGGACTTTTTGCTAAACAGGCTTCCGCCCTCGGCGCCCAGGCGCTGCGTCCGCCGGGCGTCGTCTCGGAAGCCGATTTCCTGTCCGCCTGCGTGCGTTGCGGCCTGTGCGTCGACGCCTGTCCCTATCACACCCTGCATCTCGCCGATCTCGGCGAGCCGGTGCCGACCGGCACCCCTTATTTCACTGCCCGTCGCACGCCTTGCGAGATGTGCGACGACATTCCCTGCGTCAAGGCCTGCCCGACAGCCGCCCTCGACCACGGCCTGACCGACATCAACCAGGCACGGATGGGCCTCGCCGCGCTGGTCGACCACGAATCCTGCCTCAATTTCCTCGGCCTGCGCTGCGACGTCTGCTATCGCGTCTGCCCCGCCATCGACCGGGCGATCACGCTGGAAAACCAGCACAATCCGCGTTCCGACCGCCACGCCCTGCTGCTGCCGACCGTTCATTCCGACGCCTGCACCGGCTGCGGCAAATGCGAGAAATCCTGCGTGCTGCCCGAACCGGCGATCAAGGTTTTGCCGACAAAACTGGCCCAGGGCGCCCTGCCCGCCCATTACCGCAAGGGCTGGGAAGAAAAGGCGAGGAACGGCGGTTCGCTGATCGGCGAGCAGGTCGAATTGCCGACCCGCGGCCTGGAGCAGCCGCTGCCGCTGCGTACGCCGACCGAAACCGTCGTCGCCCCGAGCGCCCCGGCGCCCGCCACCCCGGCGGCCGCCACGCCTGCGCCGGTTCCCGGCCGGGGCGGCCTGAATTCCCATTGGCGGCCCTGATCATGGTCACGCCAAAAACCATTCCTCCTGGTAGCCGCCCCGGCGCCGAAGCCATCGCCGCCAAGGGCTGGCTGGCGGCGCACCGCTGGCTGCTGTTGCGCCGCGCCTCGCAACTGGCGATCCTCGCCCTCTTCCTGGCCGGTCCCTGGTTCGGCTTGTGGCTGCTCAAAGGCAACCTGGCTTCGTCGCTGACCCTGGGCGTGCTGCCGCTGACCGATCCCTACCTGCTGGCGCAAAGCACCGCCACCGGCCACATTCCCCATGGCGACGCGCTGCTCGGCGCCGCCATCGTCCTCGCTTTTTACCTGGTGGCCGGCGGCCGGCTGTTCTGCGCCTGGGTCTGCCCGATGAACATGGTGACCGACGCCGCCGCCTGGCTGCGCCGCCGGCTCGGCATCAAGAACGGCCGGGCGCCGGATGCCAATACCCGTTACTGGTTGCTGGCCGGCACGCTGCTGGCAGCCGCGATCAGCGGCCAACTGGCCTGGGAGTTCGTCAATCCGGTCAGCCTGCTGCAGCGCGGCCTGATTTTCGGCCTGAGCGGCACCTGGGCCATCGTCGCCACTATTTTCTGCTACGACCTGCTGGTCGCCGGCCGCGGCTGGTGCGGCCATCTCTGCCCGACCGGCGCTTTCTACGGCCTGCTCGGCCGGACCGCGCTGCTGCGCGTCTCGGCTGCGAAAAGGCTGGCCTGCGACGACTGCATGGACTGCTTCGCCGTCTGTCCGGAGCCGCAGGTGATCCGCCCGGCCCTGAAACAGTTCGGGCAGAGCAGTCCCATTATCGGCTCGGCCGACTGCACGGCCTGCGGCCGCTGCGTCGATGTCTGTGCCAAAAACGTTTTCAAATTGACCTATCGGTTCGACCAAAGGAGCGAGTGATGTATACCCCTGCCTGCAAATCCGTCCGTTTCGTGACGGCTGCCATTGCCCTGAGCCTTGCCATGCTCTTGCCCGTAACTTCCGCCGTGCATGCCACCGAAGCCCCGGCCAAGCTGCAGAGCTTGCGCGGTGCCGACGTTCCGGCCGGCGATCCGGAAACGGAAGGCATCCGCAACGACAAGGACCGCCCGCCCCTGCCCCGCGACTTCGTCCAGCAGCCGCCGCTGATCCCGCACAGCATCAAGAACTACAACATCACCAAGAATTTCAACAAATGCCTGGATTGCCACGCCTGGAGTCGCTACAAGGAAACCGGCGCCACCAAGGTGTCGATCACCCACTTCAAGACCCGCGACGGCCAGGAGCTTTCCAACATTTCGCCGCGCCGCTATTTCTGCAACCAGTGCCACGTTCCGCAGACCGACGCCAAGCCGCTGGTCGGCAACACCTTCAAGCGGGCCGACGGCTTCCGCTGAGCCTGTATCAAGGGGGATAAGATCATGAACAACACCACGAGTCTCATCGAACGCCTGCGCGAGAAGGTCAGGCAGGTCGGCCTCGGCTTTACGCTGACGCTGGTCCTGCTCGGCGTGCTGGCCTGGGGCGGCTTCAATACCGCGATGGAAATGACCAACCGCGAAGAATTCTGCATTTCCTGCCACGAAATGCAGGACAACGTTTATCAGGAATACCGGAATACCATCCACTATTCCAACCGCTCCGGCGTCCGCGCCACCTGTCCGGACTGCCACGTGCCGAAGGACTGGACGCACAAGATCATCCGCAAGATCCAGGCGTCCAACGAAGTGCTGCACAAGATCCTCGGTTCGATCGACACGCCGGAAAAATTCAATGCCAAGCGCCTGGAACTGGCCAAGCATGAATGGGCCCGGATGAAGAACACCGATTCCCGCGAATGCCGCAACTGCCATAATTTCGAATACTTCGACTATGCCGAGCAGGGCCGCCGTTCCTCGAAGATGCACCAGACCGGCCTGAACGAAGGCAAGACCTGCATCGATTGCCACAAGGGTATCGCCCATACGCTGCCGGCTGTCGAACAGGGCGTCGGCGGTGCCAAGGACGGCGCCACGCCGGCCGAATTCCACCCCCCGGTCGAAGCGCCGGCCAAGGAGGCACCGCTCAAGGAAGAACCCGCCAAGGAAGCCAACTCGGAAAAGGCCAAGTAAGCGCCATTTCTGTCTCATCTGGAAACGCCAAGGGCCGCATTAGCGGCCCTTGGCGTTTCCGGCAGCTTATCCGGCTCAGGCCTCGTGCTGGCGCAGCTTGCCGAGGTGGGGAATGATGATCTTGCGGCTTTCGACGATGATCAGTCCTTCGTCGGTCAGTTCGTGCAGGATGCGCGAAAAATGTTCCTTGGTCAGGTTGAGGCGTGAAGCGATGACGCCCTTGTTGGCAGTCAGCATGATGGCGACGCGGCTTTCGTCCAATTCGGTTTCCGGCACTTCGCGCAGCAGGTAACCGATGATGCGCTGCTTGCCGGAACGTAGCGAATACGATTCCACATCGCTGATCAGGTGATGCAGGCGCAGGGCCATCCCGGCCAGCATCTTGCGGCACAGGCTCGGGTCCTGCTCAAGTTCGCAGAAAATCGCCGCCTTCGAAATGTGCAGCAGCAACGAATCGCTCAGCGCCTGGGCAAAAAGGATGTAGCTCTTGTCCATGAACATGATGGCTTCGCCGAAACTCTGCCCGGGACCGAGGATATCGACCACCTTCTCGTTGCCCTGCGACGAAGTGAAAGCCAGCTTGACCTGGCCGTAGACCAGCAGATGAAAGCCGTTGCAGGGATCGCCCTTGTGAAAGAGGATTTCGCCCTTGGCGGCATGGATTTCGCGGGTCGCCTGCGCGATGCGGGCCAGTTCCTCGGGCGCCAGGCCGTTGAAGAGCGGAACATGGCCAAGCAGTTCCTCGATATTGACGCGTTGACTGGCTGTCATGATTGCTGTCCTGAAACATGCCGCCCGAAACATGAGATCTCCCGCCGGGAAGTCGGGCAACGCTTCCTCGGGTCGTACGCATACTGCACAGGCCAGGCGCCACGGCCGGCAGCGGCCAGCACCGCTTGGCTGCTAAGCATCGGCCGCCGCTGACTCGCCAGCCTGACCGAGGGCCAGCCGGTGGTAGAGCGCCACGGCGACATCGGACTGGCTGAGGATGCCGGCCAGCTTGCTTTGGGCATCGAGCACCGGGATGGCCAGCGGGTGCTGGCGCGAACTCAACAGGCGGGCGACGGTGGCGAGGTCATCGTCCACCCGCAGCGTGATGAAACTCCGCTCCATGATCTGGCCGGCAACTTCCGGCTTTTGCGAATTGATCCCCGGCGTCGGCTGCAGGAAGCGGCGGATACTTTCGGCGACCGGAATGCCGTCGTGCCGATGGGCCGGCACATGCTTGAGGAAATCGTCGAGAGTGAGCAGGCCGATGACGTGGCGGGCCCGATCGAGTACCGGCAGGGCCTTGTGGTGATGGCTGCGCAGCAGGTGCCATGCCTCGTCCAGTTCGGTGGCGAACTCGATGGCGATCACCTCGGTCGTCATCAGTTCGCCGCAGGTGCTCTTGCTGTGGCGGCGGAAAGCGCTCTCGGCGGCGAGGTTATAGACGGCAACCAGGTCGCTTTCGCTGATATCGAGATAGGTGTCCATCTTCGCGAAGGCGTAGCTCAGGTCCTGGTGCTCGATGCCGCTGCGGCGCAGCGAGACGGCCGGCACGGCCGGCGGCCGGCTGCTGCATTGCGGATAGGCGCGCCCCTTGAGCAGGTTGTTGACCACCATGGCGCCGACCAGCAGGCCGGCGACATTGGTCGCCACCGTAGACAGCGGCGGCGCGCCGCTCGATGACAGCGAGGCCATGACGATGGCCATCGCCCCGCCCGGCGGGTGCAGGCAGCGCCAGGTCGCCATCAGCCAGATGCTGATTGCCACTGCACAGGCGACAGCCAGCCAGGGCAGCGCGATCCATTGGCCGCAGCAGTAGCCGACCACCGCGGAAATACCGAGGCCGCCGACCACCGACCAGGGCTGGCCGAGCGGGCTGTGCGGCAGCGAAAAGAGGATCACCGCCGAAGCGCCGGCCGGGGCCAGCAGGCGGCGCGCCTCGGCGGAAACCGGCAGCACGGTCAGGATGGCTTCGAGGAGCAGGATACCGAACAGGCCGGCAATGGCCGAGCGCCAGCGCTCCCCCGCCGACAGCGGTGCCGCGTCGGCGACGAAATGGGTCAGGAAAAACCGGCGGAGGGCGCCCATCGCCTCAATGTTTCCCGGAAATGGCCTGGCTCGGGCGCCGCTTCATGACGAGGCCGGAGCGTAACGACCGGGCAGTTCCGCCAGCTCGGCCGGGGACAGCACGCTCTCGGCGACTGGGAACAGGGTGCGCTCCTCAAAATGGACATGCGCTTCGAGAGCCCGTCCGAAAGCCGGGATCGCCACCCGGTCGCCGGCCTGGATGCTGGCCACGAGTTCGCGCAAGTTCCGGTGCTCGTCCAGCGTCCGCTGCACCAGCGGCGTTTCCGCCGTCTGCTTGGCGGCGAGCAGGGGGAGCAGCGCCACTTCTTCGCGGCAGAAATGGGGCTCGATCTCGGCCTCGACGAGGACGCCGAGGCGCCGGGTGAAGGCGGCAACCGCCTCATCGCTGGCGAGGTCGAGATTCATTGCATGCTTGGCGAGAACGAGGGCAGTGTGGTGCTCGCGCGACAGGCGGACCAGTGCGACATGACGCTTCATGCGACGCACTCTTCAGCGGCCGGGCGCAGCCGGGCCAGGCTGCGCAACTGGTCGCCGTTGCGGATTGCATCGGCCAGAGAGTAAGCATCGAGGACGCCGAAGAAGGCTTCGAGCGCCTGCTGGAACATGCCTTTCAACTGGCAGGCCGGCGTCAGCGCACAGCGCGTATTGCCGAGTTCGAAACATTCGACCAGGCCAAAGGCCTGTTCGGCACTGCGTACGACCTGCCCGATATTGATTTCCTCGGGCGTCTTTTTCAGGCGGACGCCGCCGCTGCGGCCGCGGACGGTTTCGACAATGCCGTTCACGGCCAGGCGATGGACGATCTTCATCAGGTGATTCTTGGAAATGTCGTAGCTGTCGGCGATCTGCTGGATGGTGACCAGCCGGCCCGGATGTCCACCGAGAAAAATCAGCGTTCGCAAGGTGTAATCGGTGTATTCGGTCAACTTCATGGCGGGCTCCTGGCGGCCGGTAATGGCAAGGGGCGGCGCGCCGCCCAATTAACATGTATTTATAGTATATCTTTTGGCGTAGCCGGAAGCCAGCCCCGGCTACCCAGTTTCAGGCGGCGCAGCGTAAAGCGAAAACCTTGGTCGGCAAATTGATGAGCATCAATGAAACCGCCTTCCGGAAACAAGATCATCCGCTGCACGCTGCATATGCAGTTTCTGAACTTAAAAGGGGGACCGATGAGCGGAACTTTTACCAAGTCAATGGCGCGGAATATCTTTTACGGGGGGACGGTATTTTTCTTCCTCGTATTTCTGGCCCTGACCTTCGATACGCAACAGGCATTGCCCAAACGCGACAACCGGGAAGCCATCACCCCGGCGGTGGCGCATGGCAAGAAGCTGTGGGAAACCAACGATTGCATCGGCTGCCATACGCTGTTCGGTGAAGGGGCCTACTTCGCCCCCGAACTCGGCAATGTATACAAGCGCCGCGGCCCGGACTTCATCAAAGCCTGGATCCAGTCGCAGCCGACACACACACCGGGTCGTCGCCAGATGCCGCAGTTCAATTTCAGCGACCAGGATCTCGACGACGTCGTCGCCTTCCTGAAATACGCCTCTGAAATCAACACTGCCAACTGGCCGCCCAATATCGAAGGATGAGTTTCCAGATGCCGGGTCGTGCCGATTCGCACCTGAATCGACCGCCTGCCGCTGGCCACTACCCTTTCGATAACTAGGAGTCATTTATGCAATACAAATCACAAGCAGTCGCCAAGCCGTACTTCATCGCGGCGATTGGCCTGTTCGTCGGACAGATCGTGTTCGGCCTCGTCATGGGGCTGCAATACGTCGTCGGGGATTTCCTTTTCCCGGCCATCCCTTTCAACGTGGCCCGCATGGTCCACACCAACCTGCTGATCGTCTGGCTGCTCTTCGGCTTCATGGGCGGCGCCTACTACCTGGTGCCCGAGGAATCGGAAACCGAGTTGTTCAGTCCGAAACTGGCCATCGCCATGTTCTGGACGTTCCTCGTCGCCGGTGCTGCCACCATCGTCGGTTACCTGGCCGTGCCCTATGCGACGCTCGCCAAGTACACCGGTAACGACATCCTGGAGACCATGGGCCGCGAGTTCCTCGAGCAGCCCCTGATCACCAAGGCCGGCATCGTCGTCGTCGCCCTCGTCTTCCTGTTCAACATCACGATGACCGTGCTGCGCGGCCGCAAGACCGCCATCAGCTCCGTGCTGCTGCTCGGCCTGTGGGGCCTCGCCGTGTTCTTCCTGTTCTCGTTCTACAACCCGGTCAACCTGGTCAAGGACAAGTACTACTGGTGGTGGGTTGTGCACCTCTGGGTGGAAGGCGTCTGGGAACTGATCCTCGGCTCGCTGCTCGCTTTCGTGCTGATCAAGGTGACCGGCGTCGACCGCGAAGTGATTGAGAAGTGGCTCTACGTCATCATCACCATGACCCTGATCACCGGCATCATCGGTACCGGCCACCACTACTACTGGATCGGCGCACCGGAATACTGGCAGTGGTGGGGTTCCATCTTCTCCGCGCTGGAACCGATTCCCTTCTTCGCCATGACCGTCTTCGCCTTCAACATGGTTAACCGTCGCCGCCGCGAGCACCCGAACAAGGTTGCCACGCTGTGGGCGCTGGGCACCGGCGTGATGGCCTTCCTCGGCGCTGGCGTCTGGGGCTTCCTGCACACCCTGGCTCCGGTCAATTACTACACGCACGGCACGCAGATCACCGCCGCCCACGGCCACATGGCGTTCTACGGCGCCTACGTGATGGTGGTGCTGACCATGATCTCCTACGCCATGCCCATCCTGCGCGGCCGCGCCGCCAACAGCAACAAGGCGCAGATCGTCGAAATGTGGTCGTTCTGGCTGATGACCATCTCCATGGTCTTCATCACCCTGTTCCTGACCGCCGCCGGCATCCTGCAGGTCTGGCTGCAACGCGTTTCCGACGCCCCGATGGCCTTCATGGTCGTCCAGGAAAAGATCGCGCTGTTCTACTGGCTGCGCGAAGGTACCGGCGTGATCTTCCTGATCGGTCTGATCACCTACGTTGTCAGCTTCTTCATCAAGGGCGAGCGCAAGGAAGCGTAATCGTCCGTGCCGCCGGCAGCAGCTTGTCGGCGGCCGTAAAACACCGGCAGGTTTCCTGCTCCGAAAACCGGCGCCCCAGGCGCCGGTTTTTTTATCACGGATCAAGGTGTGCGATGACGCCCTTCCCTATAGTTGGCGCCATGAACACATCACTCGAATTGCTGCTCCCAGCCGACCAGGCGCCCAGTGCGCCGGCGACCGCACCCGAGCTCCGGCGCCTGCCCGGCGACCTGGCCATCTGGTTCTTCATCTTGGCCGAACTGCTGGTTTTCGGCGTTTTCTTCGTCGCCTATGCGATCACCCGCGCCCATCACGTCGAACTGTTCGACGCCGAACAGCTGACCCTGAACCGCAATGCCGGCGCCCTCAACACGATCCTGCTGCTCACCGCCAGCTATTTCGTCGCCGGCGCCGTGCACGCGGCCCGCACCGGCCTGGCCCGGCGCACACCGGCCCTGCTCCTTGCCGGCATCGCCTGCGGCAGCGGCTTCGTCGTCGTCAAGCTGTTCGAATACGCCGACAAGCTGGGCGCCGGCATCACGCTGTCGAGCAGCCCCTTCTACATGTTTTACCTGTCGCTGACCTTCTTTCACTTCATGCACGTGCTGCTCGGCCTGGTCATCCTGACCGTGCTCTGGCGCCAGGCGCGAGCCGGTGCCTACAACCCGGGCAACATGAATGGCCTGGAGTCCGGCGCCTCCTACTGGCACATGGTCGACCTGCTGTGGATCGTCCTCTTCCCACTCGTCTACATCATGCGCTAGGCCCACCGATGAACTTCACTTCCCGCAACACCGTCATCTGGCTGGCCCTGGTCGCCGCCACCCTCCTCACCTGGTATCTCGGCGAGCGCGGCGCCGCCGGCCCGGCCGTCGTTGCCGGCCTGCTCACCATCGCCGGTCTGAAGGGCGGCGCCATCGCCCTCGAGTTCATGGAACTGAAGCACGCACCGCGTCTCTGGTCCGGCCTGACCCTCGGCTGGCTGCTGCTGGTTGGCGCCGCGATCGCCCTGGCCTACTGGAAAGGAATGCCGTAATGGATATGAAAACCAACACCCTGCCTTTCTACGAAGCTGCCGCCGACGAGGTCGCCGTTTTCGAACAGGCCTGGAAGAACCGCCTGCCGCTGCTGATCAAGGGCCCGACCGGTTGCGGCAAGACCCGCTTCGTCGCCCACATGGCGGCGCGCCTCGGCCTGCCGCTCTATACCGTGGCCTGCCACGACGACCTGACCGCCGCCGACCTGGTCGGCCGCCACCTGATCGGCGACGGCCAGACGATGTGGTGCGACGGCCCGCTGACCCGCGCCGTGCGCGAAGGCGGCATCTGCTACCTCGACGAAGTGGTCGAAGCGCGCAAGGACACCACCGTCGTGCTGCACCCGCTGGCCGACGACCGGCGCATCCTGCCCATCGACCGCACCGGCGAAATCCTCAGCGCGCCGCCTTCCTTCATGCTGGTCGTCTCCTACAACCCGGGCTACCAGAACCTCCTCAAGGGCATGAAGCCGTCGACCCGCCAGCGCTTCGTTTCGTTGCGCTTCGACTTCCCGGGCGCCGCGATGGAAGAAAGCATCCTGCGCGGCGAAACCGGCATCGAGGCCGACCTCGCCCGTCGCTTGGTCTCCATCGCCCACGCCTGCCGCACCTTGAAGGACCAGGACCTGGAAGAAGCGGCCAGCACCCGGTTGCTGGTGTACGCCGCGACATTGATCAAGAGCGGCATGGAGCCGATCGCCGCCTGCCGCTCCTGCATCGTCGAAAGCCTGACCGACGACGAGGAAACGGCGGCGGCGCTGCTCGAAATCGTGCTCGCGACTTTCGGCCGCTAAGCCGTGCCCGACGACGAAATCCCCGGCCGCCGGCTGGCCGTCGCCGCCGAAGCGCTCTACCTGACCAACCTGCTGCTCGCCCCCGGCCTCGCCTTCGTCGCCATCGCCCTGCTGTGGCGGCGGCACCGGCAGACGGCGTCGCCGCTGGCGCGCAACCACCTGCGCCAGGCATTCCTGGTCAGCCTGTGGGGCGGCCTGCTGATCGTCGCGGTGACCACCGCCCTGCTCCTTTTCGTGGACAACGGCGGGGCGCTATGGACGGCGGTGATCCTCTATTTCACCTGCATCCATTCGACCCTGGTGCTGTTCGGCATCGTCGGCCTGGCGCGGGCCATGGCCGGCCAGAATTTCCGCTACCCGCTGATCGGGCCGCGCCTGCTGGAAAATGAGCATGACTGAAGCCCGCCCGCCGCGACGGACCATCCCCATCGTCAGCGCCAATGCGGCCCGCACCCACGGCACGCAGCGGCAACGCCGCTACTGGCAGATCGCCTTTTTCGTGCTCTTCGCCGTGGCGCCGCTGTTCGACCTCTTCCGCTACGACCTCGACGCCGGCCACGCCTGGCTGCTGACTTTCGAATGGCGGCTCGGCCTCGACGACTTCCTGGCCGGGCGCATCGGCGCCGGCCAGGCGGCGGTCAATGTGCTGAGCCGCCTGTTCCTGCCCATCGTCGTCGGCGCCGGCATTTTCATCGGCATCGCCTGGCGCTGGGGGCGGCTCTATTGCGGCTGGCTGTGCCCGCATTTCTCGGTGGTCGAGACGATCAACCGCCTGATGCTCAAGGCCTCCGGCAAGCACAGCCTGTGGGACAAGCCGGTGTCGCCCTGGGAGCCCGACGGCAGCCCGGCGCTGCGCGACGCCCGCTGGTGGCTGGTGGTCTTCCCGCTGGCCGTGGCCTTCGCCTTCGTCTGGGCGGTGGTTTTCCTGACCTACCTGCTGCCGCCGCTGGAAATCTACGGCAACCTGATGCATGGCACGCTGACCGGCCACCAGACCATCTTCCTGACGGCGGCCACCGCCGTGCTGTCCGGCGAGTTCCTCTTCGCCCGCCATTTGTTCTGCCGCTACGCCTGCGCCGTCGGTCTTTTCCAAAGCCTGGCCTGGGTCGGCAACGCCAAGGCCATGGTGGTCGGCTTCGCCCGCCAGCGCGGCGCCGAATGCGCCACCTGCCTGCCCGACCGCCAGGCGGCCTGCGACGCAGTCTGCCCGATGCGCCTGAAACCGCGCACCCTGAAACGCAACATGTTCACCTGCACCCAGTGCGGCCAGTGCCTCGACGCCTGCGCGACCAGCCAGCAAGACAACCCGGGCGGCCCGCTGCTCACCTGGGTGGCCGGCGAAGCTGCTCGCCAGAACGAAGCCGGTTTTTCGGCCGTCCATCGCCACGAGAATCCCTGAACCATGGAAGAACTGATCGGCAAATTCTGGCACCGCTGGGTCACCCGCGCCGCCGCCACCGACTACCCCGAGGCGAAGCTGCGCCTGAAGGAAATCGAGCGCACGCTGGGCATCGTCTTTCGCGCCCTGGGCGGCGATCCGGGCCTGCGCGTCGCCCCGGCCATCGAACACCGGCACGGCGCCCGCCGCCGGCTGATGGCGCGGATTGCCGGCACCGACGAAAAAGTGGCGCAGGCCCGCGTCGATGCCGCGACGCTGCGCTTGCCGGCCGAAATCGCCGCCTTCCCCGAAGCAGCGCTCAATCGCGACCTTTACCTGTGGCTGGCGGCGCTCGCCGCTTCGGCCAACGGCAAGGCAAGCAGCGGCGACGATTTTGTCGACAACCAGCGCGCCACAGTGCGCGCCCTCGCCACTTGGCCCGGCCTGCTTGCCCGTTATGAGCGCCTGGTCGCCGCCCACCTGCAGCAGCGCATTCCCGTGCACCGCCTGCCACTGGCCGAGCGCGCCCAGGAAGAAGCGATCCGCCGCGCCCTGGCGACGCCGGGCAGCGTCGCCGCGCTGCCCGCCTCGCCCGTGCCGCCGCGCCCGGTGCCGCTCTGGCTGGCCGGTTTTACCGCCAGCGCAGGTCCGGCCGCCGCGCCCCGCAAGTCGGGCGAAACGCCGGCCGAAAATGGCGAACGGCCACCCGCCGCCGATCAGGACGAGCAACAGCCCGCCCACGCCGCCGAACGCGTCGATCACGCCCAGGAAAAGAACGGCCTGCTGCTGCAGTTTCGCGCCGAAAGCATCACCTCGCTCGCCGAATTCGTCCGCGTGAACCGCCCCGACGACGACGATCCCGACCCCGACGCCCATGGCGCGGCCCGCGATCTCGACCACCTGGCTATCGCCCAGGACGGCGAGCGCATCGCCTCGCGCGTGCGTTTCGACCTCGACCTGCCGTCCGCCGCCGAGGACGACGTGATCCTCGGCGACGGCCTGCCGCTGCCCGAATGGGATTACCGCAAGGGCGTCCTGCTGCCCGACCACGTGCGCCTGCAGGAAGTCACGCCGCGCCATGCCAGCCCGGCGCCGCTGCCGCCGCATCTCGCCCGCACGGCGCGCCGCCTGCACCAGCAATTCGCCGCGCTGCAGCCGGCCCGCCGCTGGCTGAAAGGCCAACCCGACGGCAACGAACTCGATGTCGACGCCGCGGTGCGCGCCGTCACCGACCGCGCCTGCGGCACCCACCCGTCGGACAACCTCTACCTGTCGCTGGAACAGCGCGAACGCGACCTGGCCTGCCTGGTGCTCGCCGACCTCTCGCTATCGACCGATGCCTGGGTGAGCAGCGAAGCCCGCGTCATCGACGTCGTCCGCGACACCCTGCTGCTCTTCGGCGAAGCGCTCGGTGCCACCGGCGACCGCTTCGCGCTGTGCGGCTTTTCTTCGCTGAAGCGCAGCCAGGTCCGCTTTTCCCGCCTCAAGGATTTCGCCCGTCCCTTCGACGCCGCGGCGCGCGGCCGCGTGCTGGCCATCAAGCCCGGCTATTACACCCGGCTCGGCGCCGCCATCCGCCACGCCACGCAATTGCTGGAAAAGCAGGCAGCCAGCCGGCGCGTGCTGCTCATCCTTTCCGACGGCAAACCGAACGACCTCGATCTCTACGAAGGCCGCTACGGCATCGAGGACACCCGGATGGCGATCATCGAGGCCAAGAAGCGCGGCCTGCAACCCTTCTGCGTCACCATCGACCGCGAAGGCCAATCCTACCTGCCGCACCTGTTCGGCCCCGGCGGCTACGCGGTGATCCGCCGCCCCGAGGAATTGCCGAAAAAACTGCCGCTGCTCTATGCGCAGCTGACCAGATAAAAGTCGAAGCGCGGAGGCGCGGATTCTGCCAAAGCCTTGATCCGCGCCGCTGAAGGAATTTACCAAGTCTGGCGACGCGTCGGCTGCAGATTTTCACCCAAAACCGTCAGTGTTGCGAAGGCCAATTCGCCTGTGCTTCGCGATGCCCCCACTCCTCCTTGATCGCCAGTATCCGGGGAAAAATGCGCTGGAATACCGCGAAAAGGCGCGGATCGAAGTGATGATTTACGTTCGATTCCATGTACGGGATGACGCGTTCGATGGGCCAGACGTCCTTGTACGGACGGCGCATGGAAAGAGCATCGAAGACGTCGGCCAATGCAATGATTCGCGCCGATTCGGGGATCGCATCACCTGAGCGACCGACAGGATAGCCGCTGCCATCCCATCTCTCATGGTGATTGAGCGCCACCTCCGCCGCCATTTGGAAAAGCGGCGCCTTGCTCCGGCTGAGGATGGTATAGCCGATGCGCGTATGCTCTTTCATGATCTGCCACTCGGCCTCATCGAGCGCCGCCGGCTTTTTCAGGATTGCGTCGGGGATGCCGATTTTACCCGTGTCGTGCATCGGGGCTGCCAGTTCGATCAATTCGACCTGGTGTGCCGGCCAGCCTGCGGCCTCGGCCAGCGCCCGGGTATAGGCGGCCATCCGCCAGATATGGACCCCGGTGTCGGAATCCCGGTAGTGGCCGGCTTCACCGAGCATGAAGATGGCGTCACGGTGGGCATCCTCCAGCTTCTTGGCGCGCACCAGCGACATGTGGGTGCGGACGCGCGCATTGACGACCACTGCCGATACCGGCTTGGTGATGTAATCGACGCCGCCTGCCGTGAATCCGGCCTCCTCGTGCCATTCGCTGCCCTGGGTGGTGACGAAGATGACCGGGATATCCTGAGTCGCCTCCGCCCCTTTCAGCCGGCGGCAAACCTCATAGCCATCCATGTCGGGCATCAGCACGTCGAGCAATACCAAGCCCGGTGCATGTTTTTCCACTGCCGCCATCGCCTCGCCTCCATTGCGCGCGAAGACCACGTCGTAATGCGGCTCCAGAATGTCACGCAGGCGTGCGAGGTTGATCGGTTCGTCATCAACAATCAGTATCGGACCCGGCATTCGCTTACTCCCATGTAATTCCCAGCCCGGCCGCCAGATCGCGCACCCGGGCCTCGCCGCCACGAAAATCGAAGGCGTCGATGTGTTCGCGTATCCCCGCCAGCATCTCTGCCGGCAAATAGGCGGCCAGTTCGGCGAGCAAGGGTTCCGCGTGGCGCGGGCTGTCGCGGTCGAGCGCGGCCAGCAACTCGCGCAGCAGGGATGCGACCGCCGGGTTGTTTATTTCCGCGAGCGAACCGGCGGCCGGTGCCTCGGCATCGGCCTCCTGCCATGACTCCAGCGATCCAAGCACGATGTCGATGGCCTCCTGAAGCGCCTCGGCGTGCGGCTGGAACGGCCGTCCGGCATGCAGTTCGGCATCGGCTGCGCGGGCCAGGCGCTCGACGTCCGGAAGTCCGAGATTGCCCGCTGCCCCGGCCAACTTGTGGGCGAGGGCAGCCGCCCCTTCCCGGTCGCCGCTCCGTGCGGATTCGGCAATTTGTCGGCCGGCCCCGGCATAGCTGTCGGCAAAGCGGCGAAGATACTTGCGATAGCCCGCCACGTCCTTGCCCCATGCCGCCAGACCGCGCTCGAGGTCGATCCCCGGCAGATTGCGCAGGACGGATGACAGCGCTGCAGTCACCGGATCCGGCGCTTTCTCCGGCTCCGCTTCGGGTGACGGCAGCTGCATCGGCCGGACGCCCGTCCACCGTTGCAGCGTGGCGACCATCGTATTCACGTCGAACGGCTTGCTGAGGAAGTCGTTCATGCCGGCTCCCAGCGCGGCATCCCGCTGGTAACTGAAGGCGCCAGCCGTAAGCGCGATGATGGGCAGTTCGTTGCCCTGGAGTTCGGCGCGGATGCGGCGCGTCGTCTCGTAGCCATCCATCAGCGGCATCTGGACATCCATCAGCACGACATCGATCAGGTCCGGCCACTGCCGCAGCCAGTCGACGGCCGCCGCCCCGTCGCTCAGGGTCTGCACGCGGGCGCCTTCGCTTTCGAGGATACGCGCGGCCACCTCGCAGTTGATCTCGCTGTCGTCGACCACCATGACGCGCAAGCCCGGCAAACGCTTGCCGCGCGTTCCGCCTTCGCGCAGGAGTCCGGGCTGGCCGCTGCGGCGCTTGGCTTCGGCGATACCATTGAAAAGTATCGACGCCGTGACCGGCTTGCTCAGCACCAGATCAACGATGGTGAGTTCCTGGCGCTGCCGCATCAGTTCACTGGTATGGGCGGTCACCATCACGATGATCGGTTTGACATCGGTCCCGGCGCAGTTGGCGCGTATGGCATCGGCAATGGCGATGCCGTCCATGCCGGGAATCAGCCAGTCAATGAGTGCGACGTCGAAGGGCCGCCCGGTGGCGGCCTGGCTCTGCCAGCGAGTGATCGCCGCATCGCCCGAGTCCGCCGTCTCGGCGTGCCAGCCCAGGCTGTGCGCAATGGCGCTGAGGCTGTCGCGCGCAATCATACTGTCGTCCACAATCAATACGCGCTGCATGGCCATGCCGGGTGTCGAATAATCGTTGGGCGCAGCCTGGAAAGGCAGCGAGAACCAGAACTCGCTACCCTTGCCGACCTCGCTGGTGACCTTCAACTCCCCGCCCATGCGCTGCACGAGATGACGGCTGATCGACAAGCCGAGTCCGGTGCCGCCGAAGCGGCGGGTGGTCGAGGTATCCGCCTGCGAGAATGCATCGAAAATCTGCTCCTGCTTGTCCGGCGGAATGCCGATACCGGTGTCGGTCACCGAAAAGCGCAGCCGACGAGCCACTTCGGGGCCTTCGGTGAAGCCGACATGCAGCGAGACCGCGCCGTGCTCGGTGAACTTGATGGCATTGCTGATCAGGTTGTTCAGTACCTGGCCGAGACGCAGGGCGTCGCCATAAAGGCATTCGGCACCGGCCGGCACCGTGTCTATGGTCAGCTCGATCTCCTTGTCGCCGGCCGTGGTCGACATGATCGCGGCGACGCCGTCGAGCACGTCGGACAGCCGGAACGGCGTGTGTTCCAGTTCAAGCCGGCCAGCCTCGATTTTCGAGTAGTCGAGGATGTCGCAGATGATGCCGAGGAGCATCCGCCCCGAGCCGCGGATCTTGCGGACGAGGTCCTTGTCTTCCGGTGTCAGCGAACGGTTGTCGAGCAGGTAGGCCAGGCCGAGGATGGCGTTGAGTGGCGTCCGGATCTCGTGGCTCATGTTGGACAGGAAATCGTCCTTGGCGCGGGATGCCGCCATGACCTCATCGATCCGCCGCGACAGTTCGGCATTCAATTCGCTGAGCTTGAACCCCGCCTGCTTCAGTTCGGTAACGTCCGTCGCCAGCACGTAGAAGCCTTCGACCCGCCCATCGACGAGCTCCGGAATGAAGTCGGTCAGCAGGTAGGCGACGCTGCCGTCGGTCCGCCGGACCTTGCGCTCGAAACGCTTGATCTGCCCTGCCTGCACGGCACGAATGCTGGCCTGATGCTCGCGAAACGATGCCTCGCCCATCGCATCCTTAAGCGACATGCCGACCAGTTCCGCTTCCGGCCGCCCGAACCAGGCCGCGTAGGCGGCATTGATGTAGCGGCAATGGAGTCCGGCATCCCAGTAACTGATCTTGCTCGGCAGATGATCGGTAATTGCCCGAATGAAGCGCTCCTGAGCCCCCAGTCGGTGATTGGCCGCCTCCGCCTCGTCAAGGCGCTGACGCTGGGCGCTTTCCAGAGAAATGACCTGACCGCGATAGCGCGTCAACGCGGCGCAAGCGATCATGCCGATGACGATCACCGTCGGCAACGGCCAAGCGAGCGCCCGCCAGGCATCCATCCTGAGGGCAGCGAGCGATTCGGCCGACTGGTTGGCGACGACGTACCAGATGTAGCGGTCGGCGTTCACCTGCATCGCCGCCCCCGCCTGCGACATGTCGTTGCGAATGTCGACGAGCGGCTGCACGCGTCTCCAGGTCCATAGCCCATCGTGACGAACCGCCTGCCCGGAGGGCGACGCCTGCATCTGCGCCCAAACTCCCGGCTGGCTCCGGGCCAGCGCTTTCTCCGGCTGACCGAGCTGGAAGCCCCATTCGTCGTCCGGACGTGGTGCATGCAACCAGTAGCCTTTGTGGTTGACCAACGATAGCCGGACACCAATATGTTCCATGTTCCCCGCGGCGAGAAGCATGCGTTTGACCAAATCGTCGCCCCGCAGGTTGAGGATGATGATGCCGCGACGGTGGCCTTCGCGGTCGACCAGCGACGTTGCCATGCGCAAGGTCGGGTTTAGCGGGCGTTCGATCTCGTCGTGTTCGACATTGAGGTCGAAAGGCGACAGGTACAGCTCGCCAGGCTCGACGCGCATCGCATCCTGAAAGAAATAGCGCCCTGCCTTATTCTGGAGTTCCCGGGCCGGAACCACCTTGATCTGCTTCGAACGCCAGTCGTAATCGACGCGGATGCGTTCCATCCCATGCACGTCGATCCAGCGCAGCTTGTTGTAATGCGTTTTGGCCGTAACGAACATTTCGAAAGTTTCGGTCAGCCGACGCAGCGTCGCCTCGTCCCCGCTGTTCATGGCATCCTGCAAGCGCGGCAGCTTGGACAGGAACTCGACATCGTCGGCCACCGACGACAGTCGACGTCCCAAAGCGTTGGCACCGAGCGCGACGCCGCTCATCTCGCTCGCCTCGCGGCTGCTCAGGAGCCGCTGGAAGCCGGCGTCCGCGACCATCCATCCACCAGCCAGGATGACGACGGTCAGCGGTACGACAAGCAGCAAAAAATACTGAAGGAAAGTTAATTTGCGCAACACGGCAGATGCATTTCTCCCGCTTCCCGGGAGTTGTCGCCTCAAGCGATCAAGGTCGGTTTGACATGGCGGGTGACCCACCGTTCAGCTTTTCCCGACGCGCTCTCGGGCTGGCCGCGCCGCAGATCGAAGCCGGCCTGGATGATCGGCAACTGATCGGCAGCGGCTTTCTCCATGTGGTGATCATGGACCCCACCCAACTGCCGGGTCAGACAACTTTTGAGAACGCGATACTGCATGAGCGGAGCTTCGGACCGACAACGCCGTCAGATGCCGACTATGCCGCTTTTGCCCGCGCTAAGGCTCGCACCAGTTGGCGCCTGGGAGTTGACAGCCGGGTCGTCCAGCATCTCTCGCCGCATTTGTTGCGCGCCGGCGATACCTTGCTCCCCGGCGGAATCTGGCGCAATGGCATCGTGGTCGGCGTTAGCGGCGCCTTTGCGCACTATGACTAGGTGTACGCGACCATCGGTGCCCGACCCAAACTCCGCGTCGCCGCGCCGAGGTTTTCCGGCTCCGCCATTGCCCCGTCGTGTTCACGCAAAGCGTCCCCGCACTGCAAAGGCGTCCAGTGCGCTGATCGTCGCCGCGAGCATGGCCGGGGCGAAGGGATCGTGTCCGACGCCGCCGATGTCGGCGCGCGTGCAGTTCGGCATTCTTTGCCGCAGCAGGTCGGTGGCACTGGCCGGGCAGACATCGTCGGCGGTGCCTTGCAGGACATGCAGCGGAAAATCCGCCCCGGCCAGGAGCGTCGCCGCATCCAGCACGGCATTTTCGGCCAGGAAGAAATCCCTCTGGAAATAATGCAACTGTAGCCGGTAGCGCTCAGCCAGCCGGGGCAGGTCGGCCGCCGCCAAGGGCCGGGCGGGACTGCCGGCCAGGGCGTTTTCCCAGTTCTGCCAGGCGGCGATGACAGCCGCCGGCACCGCCTCTCCGTCATCGTCGAACTGCTCGACCAGCCAGGGCAGCAGGCCTTCCGGTTCAGCGGGAGCGCCGGCTGCCCGCCAGATTTGCCAGGCCACCGGGTGCGGCGCCCGGGCGCCGCTGAAGAACCAGTCGAGATCGGCGCGCCGGGCGAGGAAGGGATTGCGCAGCAAGAGGCCGCTCAAGGCTGCCGGGTAGGCCGCGGCATAGAGAATGCCCAGCGTCGCGCCCCAGGAACCACCGACCGCCAGCCAACGTTCGATGCCGAGGTGATGGCGGAGGGCTTCGAGGTCGCCCACCAGGTCGGCCGCTTGGTTGTTTTCCCGACTGCCGGCCGGCTGGCTCTGGCCGGCGCCACGCTGGTCGAGCAGGATCACCCGGTAGCGCCGTGGATCGAAAAAGCCCGCCAATGCCGGCGAACAACCCGAACCCGGGCCGCCGTGCAGGACGATGGCGGAAATGCCGGCCGGCGAGCCGTACTGGGCGACATACAGGCGGTGTCCGCCAGCGACCGGCAGCCACTCTCTGGCAAAGGGCTGGCCGACGGCATAAGGCGAGGTGGCGGGGGCTTGCATGGCGGGAATTCTAAAGCCTGCGCGGTCGCCATTTTCCCGCTGACACGCATCTCATGAAAATCATGAGGTGCGATTCATGGATATCCCGGCGCCGGAAAAATGGCGGGGCGCGATAGTTCTCCCCGATCCGCTGCGTTTGACGACGGCGGACCGGCCGGCGGGCATTCCCGCTGCTTCAAACCCATAAAGGAGACTCCACGATGAAATGGGAAACCCCGAAAGCTTGTGATTTCCGCTTTGGCTTCGAAATCACCATGTACATCGCCGCCCGCTAACGGGTGAGCTGTCCGTCCCCGTCGGCTGCGGCCGGCGCGGGCGGACTTTTTTCAAACTTCGGCTGGAACATCACGCCATGCAACTGATCGTCCTGGGAGCCTCCGCCGGCGGCGGTTTTCCGCAATGGAACTGCAACTGCCGCAATTGCGCCGGCGTGCGCGACGGCAGCGTCCGCGCCAAGCCGCGCACCCAGTCGTCGATCTGCGTCGCCGCCGACGGCAGCGCCGACTGGGCGCTGCTCAACGCTTCCCCCGACATCCTGCAACAGATCAAGGCGACGCCCGAACTGCAGCCGAACCGGCAACTGCGCGACACCGGCATCGGCGGCATCCTGCTCGTCGACGGCCAGATCGACCACGCCACCGGCCTTTTCATGCTGCGCGAACAGAAAGCGCCGATGCCGCTGTGGTGCAGCGAACCGGTCCATGAAGACCTGACTCGCGGCAACCCGGTGCTGCGCGTGCTGGAACATTATTGCGGCGTCGAGCGTCGCGACATTCCGCTCGACGGCTCGCCCTTCGCCATGCCCGGCGTGCCCGGCCTCGGCTTTTCGGCGCTGCCGCTCTCCAGCAAGGCGGCGCCCTATTCGCCGCACCGCGAAGCGGCGGTCGAGGGCGACAACGTCGGCATCACCATCACCGACCAGGCGAGCGGCCGCAAGCTGTTCTACGCGCCGGGCCTCGGCGCCCGCGATCCGGAAGTCTTCGCCCGGATGGCGGCGGCCGACTGCGTGCTGGTGGACGGTACTTTCTGGACCGACGACGAGATGATCGCCGCCGGCCTGTCCACCAAGACCGCCCGCGACATCGGCCACCTGCCGCAATCCGGCGCCGGCGGCATGATGGACTGGCTGGACGAATTGCCCGGCCACGTCCGCAAGATCCTGATCCACATCAACAACACCAATCCCATCCTCGACGAGGACTCGCCGCAGCGCGCCGAACTGACCCGGCGCGGCATCGAAGTCGCCGAAGATGGCATGCACATCCAACTCTAACCGCACTCACGCCACGAGAACGACACCATGATCCGAGCCGACCTGCTTGCCGAATCCACCCCTGCCGACGACGGCCGCCCGGCCTGGAGCCGCGCCGAATTCGAGGCGCAATTGCGCGATCACGGCAAGTCTTACCATATCCACCACCCGTTCAACATCATGCTCAATAACGGTCGGGCGACGCCGGAGCAGATCCGCGGCTGGGTGGCCAACCGCTTCTATTACCAGATCGCCATCCCGGTCAAGGATGCGGCGATCATGGCCAACTGCCCGGACCGCGAAGTCCGCCGTGGCTGGGTGCAGCGCATCCTCGACCATGACGGTTTCGAATACGGCCTGCCGAACGGCGAGAAGCAGATCGACGAAGGCGGCATCGAAGCCTGGATCCGCCTCGGCCTCGCCGTCGGCCTGGGACGCGAGGAAATCGTCGATCTGCGCCACGTGCTGCCGGCCGTGCGCTTCGCCGTCGACGCCTATATCAATTTCGCCCGCCGGGCGCCGTGGCAGGAAGCGGTCTGCTCGTCGCTGACCGAACTGTTCGCCCCCGACATCCATCGTCAGCGCCTGGCCACCTGGCCGGAACACTATCCGTGGATCGAGTCGGAAGGCTTGCAATATTTCCGCAACCGCACCAGCCAGGCGCCACGCGACGTGATCCAGGGCCTCAACGTCACCCTCGACCATTTCAACACCCGCGCTCTGCAGGAACGCGCCCTGCAGATTCTCGCCTTCAAGCTCGACATCCTGTGGACCATGAACGACGCCATGGGCCAGCATTACATCCAGGACGGCCTGGCCGCCATGCCGCGAAAGTCCGCCTGATGTCCTGCATTCCCCGTCTCGGCCACGGCTTCCGCTTCCAGTGGGAGCCGGCCCAGAACTGCCATGTCCTGCTCTACCCGGAAGGCATGATCAAGCTCAACCAGAGCGCCGGCGAAATCCTCGCCCGCTGCGACGGCCAGACCAACGTGACGGCCATCGTCGCCGATCTCGAACGCAGCTTTTCGGCCAGCGGCCTGGCGCCGGATGTCGAAGCCTTCCTCGCCATGGCGGCGGGAAAGCGCTGGGTCATCCTCGGCGACTGCCAGGAAATAAAGGCATGAGCACCACCGAGCAGATCGGGCCGCCGATGTGGCTGCTCGCCGAAGTCACCTACCGCTGCCCGCTGCACTGCGTCTTCTGTTACAACCCGGTCGATTTCGCCCGCCACGAAACCGAACTGAGCACCGACGACTGGCTGCGCGTGCTGCGCGAAGGTCGCGAAATGGGCGCCGTGCAGTGCGGTTTCTCGGGCGGCGAGCCGCTGCTGCGCGACGATCTCGAAATCCTGATCGGCGAAGCCCGGAAACTGGGTTATTACACCAACCTGATCACTTCCGGCATCGGCCTCACCGAAGCCCGGCTCGATGCCTTCAAGGCGGCCGGGCTGGACCATATCCAGCTTTCCTTCCAGGATTCGAGCCGCGAGATCAACGACTTCCTGACCCACACCCGCACTTTCGACCTCAAGCAGAAAGTCGGCGAAATGATCCGCCAGCGCGGCTGGCCGATGGTGATGAACGTCGTCATCCATCGCCTGAATATCGACCACATCGGCCGCATCATCGAAATGGCCGACGAACTGGGCGCCGAATACCTGGAGCTGGCCAATGCCCAGTATTACTCCTGGGCGCACATCAACCGCGACCAGCTGATGCCGTCGCGCGAGCAACTGCGCCAGGCCGAGGCGGTCACCGACCAGTGGAAGGAAAAACTGGCCGACCGCATGCGCATCCTCTTCGTCGTGCCTGATTACCACGAAGGCAAGCCGAAGAAATGCATGAACGGCTGGGGCAACGTTTTCCTGACCGTGACTCCGGACGGCACGGCGCTGCCCTGCCACACGGCGCGCATGCTGCCCGGCCTGAGTTTCCCCAACGTGAACGACATGCCGTTGCGCGACATCTGGTTCGACTCGCCCGGCTTCAACCATTTCCGCGGCACCGGCTGGATGAAGGATCCCTGCCGCACCTGCGCAGACAAGGAAAAGGATCTCGGTGGCTGCCGCTGCCAGGCCTTCCTGCTCGCAGGCGATGCGGCGGCGGCCGACCCGGTTTGTCCGAAAAGCCAGGATCATCATCGGGTCCAGGCGGCGGTCGATCTCGCCGAGCAAGTACGTGCCAACGAACGCGCCCTGGTTTTCCGCGATCCCAAGGAAAGCCGCCGGCTGTGCGGCAGCGCCGGAAACGAAACGTGACGGCGGCCCGGCGCTGACTGGCGCCAGTTTGTTTAGAAGGCCGGCACCCAGCCGTGCGCCCCGGCCACGGCGCCGGCTGCCGTCAGCAGGCTGAGACCGAGCAACACCCGGTGGCCGCGCCGCATCACGGTGACTGCGCGCCCCGGCTGCCCGGCTTCCAGGCGCTGCAGGAAAGCGTGGAAAAACAGCGGTTCGATGACGAAGAGCAGCAGCGTGAACAGGGTCCACACCGCGATCATCGCGTGCATCCACCAGAAAGCGGCCTCGCCGAAGCGCCCCCACAGGCCCAGGTTTTCCAGCATGTAAAAGCCGGAAAGCCCGGCCAACACGGTGGCCAGCCGGGCGATGCCGGTAAAGCGCCGTTCGTAGCGCGCGAACTCGGTCAGCTGGCGATCGAGCGGAAAATCGTCGAGCGCCGGCAGCACCACCAGGGTCACGAAGGCGACGCCGCCGATCCACAGGATGATCGCCAGCACATGGAGGGCACGGGCCAGCCAGAGCAGTTCCATCAGTGGCTGGTGCCTTCCGAACGGTTGATCTTGTTCCAGACGTTGTACTTGCCGACCGGCTTGTTCATCGGCAGGCGCTTCACTTCGGTCAGCGTCGCCGTGTCGTAGACGATCAGCGCCCCGTCGTTTTCCCACAGGCTGGCCAGCGCGTAGCGACCGTCGCGGGTGAATTCGACATGGGCCAGCGTCTTTCCGGGCACCGGCCGCAGTTTGCCGACCACTTCCAGCGTTTCCTTGTCGATGACCTCGATCGTGTCCTTGCAGGCCTGACTCATCATCGAATCGACGAAGGCATAGCGCGATTTTTCATGGCTGCGCAGGAAGAAGCCCGGGCCGCAGGTGGGTATTTCGCGCACCGGCTGCCAGGTCTGCATGTCGATCACGGTGACCCGGCCGTCTTTCAGGTTGGTCGAGGCCATCACCGTGCGTCCCTGCCATTGCCAGGTCACGCCGGAACCGAGGTGGGGCATGCCGGGCAGCGCCAGGTCGGCGATCTTGCGCCGAGCATCGAGATTGACCACCTGGCCGCGGCCCTGGCGCGAGGTGCCCATCACTTCGCTGTAGGCCTGGTTGAAGAAGAAGTCGTCCAGCGTATCGGCCAGCGGCGTGCGCCGGGGATTGAGGAAACCCGGTTTGGCAACGCCTTCCTGCATGCGGTAATCGTGCACATAGCCGTCGAAAATGGGCGGCGCTTTCTCGTCGTAGCTGATTTCCCATATTTCCGGGATGTCCTTCAGCGCCGCGATGAAACTGTGGCGCGGCGCCGCGTCGTAGACTGCCGAGACGCGCGAGCTGTCCTTGCCGTCCAGGCTGCTCGCCGGCAGCGACTTGACCAGCTTGAGGTCGGCGTCGAAGAGCACCAGGTTGCGCGGCAGGTAGTTGGCGGCGATCACGTACTTGCCGTCGCCGCTGACCGCCAGGTTGCGGGTATTGATGCCGGCCCGGACTTCCGCCACCAGCTTCAGGTTCCAGATATCGAACTTGCTCAGCCAGCCGTCGCGCGAGGCGAAATAGACGAAACGCCCGTCCGGCGAGAATTTCGGGCCGCCGTGCAGGGCGAAGCGCGAGGCGAAGCGGAAAATCGGCGTCAGCGTGTCGCCGTCGATGATCGAGACGTGATGATCGCCGCCTTCGACGACGACGAAGAGGTTCAGCGGATCGGCCGCGAACACCGGCCGGTCGCTCAGCGCCGCCGGATCGGCGACCTGCAGGCGGGAGGCGCGGATGTCGGCATCGCTCCAGGTCGGCGCTGGCGACACCGGCGTGTAAATCCACTCGGCCAGCGCCGCGGTCTGGGCTTCGCTCAAGCGATCGGCGAAGCCGGCCATCTGCGTTGCCGGCCGGCCGCCACGGATGGTTTTCAGCGCTTCGGCCGGGCGCAGGCGTTCGAGGTTTTCCGGCAGCAGCGCCGGCCCCATGCCGCCCCGTCGGTCGGCGCCGTGGCACTGGGCGCAATGTTCGGCGAACAGTTCGGCCGGCCCTGCTTCCGCGGCGATCACCTGGGAACAGGTGATCCAGGCGCCAAGCAGCAGCACCGAGGTCATTGCCAGCCAGTAGGCCAGGTTCTGGATGGTGGCGGCAACGGCCGGACGACGCTCGGCGCTCATGCTGCCACCGCCGGCACGGCAACGCCGATTTCTTCGTCGGCGAGATAACAGCCCGGATCCTCGGCCCACGCGTCGCCAGTCAGCTGCTGCGCCCGGACGCGGGTGTTGCCGTTGCAGATCGCCAGGTAGCAGCAGTCGGCGCAGCGCCCGCCGACCGGCCGCGGATGCTGCTTCAGCCCGGCCATCAGCGGATCGGAGAGATCGTTCCAGATTTCCGAAAACGGCCGCTGGCGGACATTGCCCAGCGGGTAGTGCCACCACATGGTGTCGGGATGCACGGTGCCCAGGTTGTCGATATTGGCGACATTGACGCCGCTGGCATTGCCACCCCACTGCTCGAGCTTGCCGCGGATATGCGCCGCCCGTTCCGGAAAGCGCGCCTCGACCCAACGCAATAGGTAGGCGCCGTCGGCGTCGTTGTTGCCGGTGACGAATTCGTGCTCCAGGCCGCGCTGCTGGTAATCCAGCGCCGTATCGAACAGCAGGTCCATCGCCTGCCGGGTGGTGGCGTGCTGCGCATCCTGCTTGCGGTTCTTGTTGCCGCGGCCGGCGTAGTTCAAGTGGGAAAAATAGAACTTGGCGATGCCCTCGTCGGCGATCAACTGGAGCAGCGCCGGCAGGTCGTGGGCGTTGCCTTCGGTCATCGTGTAGCGGACGCCGACTTTCAGACCACGGTCGCGGCACAGCCGGATGCCGGCCAGCGAAGCGGCGTAGGCGCCTTCCTTGCGGCGGAACTTGTCATGCGTGGCGCCGATGCCGTCCAGGCTGACGCCGACATAATCGAAGCCGGTGTCGGCGATGGCGTCGATATTCGCGGCGTCGATCAGCGTGCCGTTCGAGGAAAGCCCGACATAGAAGCCCATCGCCTTGGCGCGCCGGGCGATGTCGAAGATATCCGGGCGCAGCAGCGGCTCGCCGCCGGAGAGGATGAGCACCGGGACGCGGAAAGCCTTCAGGTCGTCGAGGACGGTGAAGACTTCATCGGTCGACAGTTCGCCGGCAAAATCGGTGTCGGCGGAAATCGAATAACAGTGCAGGCAAGTCAGGTTGCAGCGCCGGATCAGGTTCCAGATCACCACCGGCCCGGGCGGGTTGGCATGCGGCCGGACGGCGGTGGGTTGCGCGATTTCGCGCATGAAATGCGATATTCGGAACATGTTTTCTCCGGCTTTTTCTGGTTGCCGCCATTGCAAACCAGGCGCTCCGGGCTGTCCTTGATGCGTATCAAGCGCTCAGGCGCAGGCCGCTTTTCTTCAGGATGACCGAGGAGAACAGCACGTCGTGGGCGCGGCACGCCGTGCCGAATTCCTGCCCGATCAGTTCGGCAATCTCTTCGACCTGGCGCATGACTTCGTCGCGCGACTTGCCGTGCACCATCGCGAACAGATTGTAGTTCCAGCCCGGCGGATGACGCGGCCGCCGATAGCAGTGGGTGACGCCGATCAGCCCGCCGACCCGTTCGCCGACCGCATCGATGACTCGATCGTCGATATCCCAGACGCTCATGCCGTTCGCCGTGTAGCCGATGGCGTAATGATTGGGCACGGCGCCGACACGCCGGATCATGCCGCGGTCGAGCAGGCCCTGCAGGCGGGCGATCACTTCTTCCGCCGGGCAGCCCAGTTGCCGGCCGAGCGCCTCGTACGGCCGGCTGACCAGCGGCAGGCCGGCCTGGGTGGCGAGGACCAGGCGGCGGTCGAGTTCGTCAAGCGGGCGTGTCATGGTGCTCACGCCTCCAGTCGCATTTCGACAAAATATTCCCTTTCCTTGGGAAAGGCATGCACGGCATGGCCGGTCGCTGCCTCGATCGCCGCCAGCACCTGTGGCATGGCATCGACCGTTTCGGTGGCGAGCACGAACCACATGTTGAAGACGTGGTCGCGCCGGTAATTGTGGGCGACTTCGGGAAAGCCGTTCACGATCCGGCAGACTAGGTCGAATTCCTCTTCCGGCAAGGCCATGGCGACCAGGCAGAAGGCGCCGCCCATGCGCTCGATCTGGAACATCGGCCCGAAGCGGGTCAGGATGCGCGCTTCCAGCATGGCTTCGAGGCGAGCCAGCAATTCGTCCTCGCCGAGGCCGAGACTGGCGGCCACTTCGGCATAAGGTTCGGCGCACAGCGGGAAACCGCCCTGCATTGCATTGATGATGCTGCGGTCCATGGCATCGGGGACGGCGGTCGGCGCCATCGGGCGCCGGCTCATTGGCATTCCCCGTGGATGGCGCGGCGGGTTTCGTCGGTCATCGCGCTGGCATAGCAGGCGCCCTGCTGCTTGAAACGCTGGACTGAAAACAATACCTGCTGCGGCCAGGCGTCGAGGCCGAGGCGCGCCGCGATGGCCGCCCGCGTCGCCAGCACTTCGGCCCGCGCCTTGCCGTGGATCATGCAATAGAGGTTGTAAGGCCACGCCTCGCCGGCGCGGCGGCGCCGGTAGCACAGGGTGACCGCCGCTTCCTCGGCCAGTTGGCGGCCGAGCGCGGCGACCAGGGCATCCGGCACGTCCCAGACACACATCGCATTCGCGGTATAGCCCAGTTCGTGATGACGCAGCACGATACCGAAACGCTTGATGATGCCGGTTTCGAGCCAGTCGGCAATCATCTCGATCAGCATCGCCTCGTGCAGCCCGAGCTGGTCGGCCAGCTTGCGGAACGGCGCGGCAACCAGCGGCAGCCCCTCCTGGAGCACGCTCATCAGCTGGCGTTCGAGGCCGGACAGGGCGCAGGGCGATTCGCCGCCGGTCGATGGCACGCCATCGCCGCATTTCTGGCCGGCGCCGCTGAGGTCAAAGCCGAGATCAATGTGGAATTCGTCTTCCAGCGGCAGGGTGAGCAGCGGGCAGCCGCTCTGCGATTCGATGCCGGCCAGAATGGCGGCAAGCTCTGCGGCATCCGGGGCGGTGACGACGAACCACAGGTTGTAGCGGTGTTCGCGCGCATAGTTGTGATTGACGCCGGGCTGCGCGCTGACCAGCGCCGCCACTCGCGCCAGTTCGGCCGGCGGCACGGCGAGCGCGGCGAGCGTGCTGGCCCCCACCCGGCGCGGCGCGAAAACGGCGCCGATGCGGCCGATCACGCCGGCCGCCTGGTAGCGGCGACAGGCATGCAGGACCGCCTCCTCGGTGCTGCCGAGGACCAGGGCCAGCGTTTGGAAAGGCCGGGTGACCAGCGGGAAATCGCGCTGGAAATTGTTCAGCAGGGCAAAATCAGGGATGGGCAGCATGCTGGTCAGAAGCCGGTGCGGCCGGCCCGCGTCGTGAAGAAGACGCCGCTCGGACTGTCGGCCGGCAGTACCGCGCTCGGCTGTCGGGTGCGGGTGTCGAACACCGTCACCCGGTTGTCGTCGCGGGCCGATACCCAGACGCTTTCGCCGCGTGGCGTGAATTCCATGTGCAGGATGGCGCGGCCGGGCTGCAGCGTGGCGCTGACCTTGTCGTCCAGGGTATCGATGACCTGCAGGTAGCCGT
Organism: Bacteroidota bacterium; assembly: GCA_050259955.1. Taxonomy (GTDB): domain Bacteria; phylum Pseudomonadota; class Gammaproteobacteria; order Burkholderiales; family Rhodocyclaceae; genus Azonexus. The sequence continues at coordinate 4,656 of JBLNBM010000021.1, read as the reverse complement.
TGTCGGGAAAGGCGAAATTGACCCAGACTTCGCGGCCGTCCGGGCGCGCCATCACGAACACCGGCTGGCTCTTGACCGGGATGCGGCCGACTTCCTGCCAGCTCGCGGTATCGACAACCAGCACTTCGTGATGGCCGATGGCCGGCAGGTAAGCCTTGCCGCCGGCGATCGACCAGCCGCGCAGATGCGGCATCTTGTAGACCGGCAGCGGTTCCTCGCCCCGGCCGTAGCCGGCGAGGATTTTCCTGACACCGAGTTCGGGCCGCCAGGTATCGAGCAGCGCCAAGCCGTCCTCGCCGAACAGGCCGGCGATGTAATAGCGGCCGTCCGGCGTCACCAGGCCGTCGTAGGGCTGCTTGCCGGCCGGGTAACGCTGCGTTGTCGGGTGCGCCGGGTCGCTCAAATCGGTGACCCGGATTTCGCCGGCATCGAACAGCGCGTAGGCGAAGCGCTGCCCCGGCAAATCGGCCAGGCCGACCACCTTGGAGCGTTTGCCTTCGCTGCCATAGTCGGCCGGCACGTCGGCGACCAGGGCCAGCGTTTCGGCGTCGAAAGCCTTGATGCCGCCCGGTTCGTAATTCTGGGCGACGACCAGCTTGCCGTCCTGCGAAATGGCGCCGCCAATCGCGTTGCCGGCCTGGACAATGCGCTTGACCAGCGTCCCGGTCAGCAGATCGACCTTGCTGATCCCGCCGTCGCGACCGAAGACGAAGGCGTAGCGGGCATCGCGGGAAAAGACCACGGAGGCGTGCGAGAGATCGCCCAGCCCGGCGACGCGGCTCAAGCTGCGTTGCTGCGTGGTATCGACTACCTGGACCCGGCCGCTGGCCCGTTCGATGACGATACCGAGGTCGCCGGTGCCGCGCAGCGACGGCGCCGCACAGCCGCCGAGCAGGACGACAAGCAGGCCGAGCAGCGGCCACAAGCGGCGGGAAATCAGGGGCGACATGACGCAGGCTCCGGGCAATTCATCGTGAAGAAGCTTCGGTCGGGAAACCGGCCAGCAGCTGACCGACGATCCACGACGCCTCGGCTTCGCTGACAATGTTCAGGAAAGGCGGCATCGGGGTTCCCGGCCGCCCGTGCAGGATGGTCGCCTGCAGGCCGACCGGCGGCCGCTCGCGCAGGGCGTCGGCGGTCAGCGCCGGGCCGAGCCCGCCTTTCAGGGTCAGGCCATGGCAGGAGCCGCAGTCCTGGCGAACCAGATGGATCAGTTGCCGGACGCGCTCGGCGTCCGGCTGTTGGGCATGGAGGCCGGGCGCCAGCAGCAGCCCGGCCAGGGCCGACAGCAGGTATTTGGACCAGCCCGCCGGCCGCGCCATGGCTCAGGCGCCCTTCAGGATCCAGGCGAGCGCCGCTTTGAGGTCGGCGTCGCTGATCTTTTCCGGGCTGTTGGGCGGCATCGGGATCGGGCCCCAAACGCCAGCACCGCCTTTGCGCACCTTGTCGGTGAGCTTGGCGAGCGCATCGCCCTGGCCCTTGTACTTGGCGGCAACGTCGTTATAGGCCGGGCCGACCAGTTTCTTGTCCTTGGCGTGGCAGGCCAGGCAGCCGGCCTTGCCGAGAATGCCTTCTTCGGCGGAGGCCGCAAAACCGGCGAGCGGTGCCAGCAGGCTGGCGGCGACCAGCAATTTAGTCAATGTATTCATCTTCATCTCCAGCAGAGAAAAGGAAGCGGCGCCGACGGCACCGCTTCCCGTAGTCCATTAATAGACGTCGTGCAGCGTGTTGTTGATGTTGAACTTGCCGGTCGGCGTGATCAGGCGCGGGTCCTTGATCACGGTCTTCAACTGGCGGGTCTTGTCATCGACGACGACGATGGCGGATTGCTGGTTCTTCGCAGACCACACCGAGAACCACACTTCATCGCCTGCCTTGTTGTACTCCGGCTGCAACACGCGCTTGGCGCCTTCGCCGAGACCGGCCCATTCGGCAATCGGCAGGGTCTTGTAGCCCTGGTCGAGATGCTTGATGTCGAAGACGGCGATCGACTGGCTGATCTGCGGATCCGGATTCAGCGTGGTATCGACCCAGAGGTTGGTGGACTTCGGGTGCGACTTGATGAACAGCGAACCGCCGCCCTGACCCTTGAGCGTGCGCACGACCTTCCAGGCGTTGGCCTTGTGCTTTTCCGGATCGGTGCCGATCAGGCTGATGCTGTCGTCGCCGAGGTGCCCCGTCGCCCACACCGGCCCGAACTGCGGGTCGATGAAGTTGGCGCCACGCCCCGGGTGGGGAATCTTGCCGACATCGACGATGGCTGCCTTCTTGCCGGTCTTGGTATCGACCACAGCGATCTTGTTGGACTGGTTGGCCGCCACCATGAAGTAGCGATGCGTCGAGTCGAGGCCGCCGTCATGCAGGAAGCGGGCTGCCGGGATTTCGGTGGTGGTCAGGTTTTCGATGTCCTGGTAGTTCACCAGCATGATCTTGCCGGTTTCCTTGACGTTGACCACGAACTCCGGCTTGTAATGCGAAGCGAGGATCGAGGCGACGCGCGGTTCCGGGTGGAACTCCTGGGTATCGACGGTCATGCCGCGGGTGCCGACAATCTTCAGCGGCTCCAGCGTATCGCCGTTCATGATCACGAACTGCGGCGGCCAGTAGGAACCGGCGATCGCGTACTTGTCCTCGAAACCCTTGTACTTGGAGGTTTCGACCGAACGTGCTTCAAGGCCGGTGCGGATTTCCGCCACGGTATCCGGCTTTTCCATCCACAAGTCGATCAGGTTGATGCGGGCATCGCGGCCGATCACGAACAGGTAGCGCCCGGAAGCCGACATCCGCGAAATGTGCACGGCGTAGCCGGTCTTCAGCACGGTGATGATCTGCTTGGTGTCGCCGTCGATCAGCGCCACTTCGCCGGCATCGCGCAGCGTGGTGGAGAAGATGTTGCCCAGGTTGTAGTTGTTCATCTTCCTGGTCGGCCGTTTTTCCGGCGGCACGATCACTTTCCAGGTGCTCTTCATTTCGGCCATGCCGAATTCCGGCGGCTGCGGCGGCGTCTGCTGCACGTAGCGGGCCATCATATCGACTTCGTCGTCATTGAGCACGCCGGAAGTTCCCCAGTTCGGCATACCGGCCGGCGAGCCGTACTTGATGAAGACCTTGAGGTATTCGGTGCCGTTGGCCAACGTCTTGTCCGGGGTCAGCGGCTTGCCGGTGGCGCCCTTGCGCAGCACGCCGTGACAGCCGGCGCAGCGCTCGAAATAGATCTGGCGGGCCTTGTCGAATTCCGCCTTGCTCATCGGCGGCGATTTCGGATTGATGTCCTGGTACATCTCGACATCCTTCATCGGCGAGGTTCCGCCGGTCTGGTAACCGACTTCCGCGCTCGGAATATTCTTGTGCGATGCTTCATCGGCGAACGCGCCGCTGATCGCCAGCGGCAGCAGCGCCAAAGCCGCCACGCCGGTTAAAAGTCTTTTCCCCATCGTCATCTCCCTTTTCTGAGTATCAAACTCACTGGATACACGTAGTTGCTGCAAGATCACCCCGACCTCGCCGCTTTATTCAGGATGGCTTTTCGCCACCACGATTTCATTGATGGCCATCAATTTTTTTCCGGCAGCCGGCCGGTACATTGATCTCGGTTCGGAAATCACGCGAAAACAGGGCGCAAGCCGGCCCGAATAAACGGGGAGAAAATGAAAATGAGCGAAGTGCTTGCGTTGCGGAAGGCAAATCGGGCCACCGGCAAGGTTTTCCTGGTCGGCGCCGGTCCCGGCGACCCTGAATTGCTGACCCTTAAGGCGGATCGCCTGCTCAAGAGCGCCGATGTCGTCGTTTTCGACAATCTGGTCGGCGCCGCCATCGTTGCCCTGATCCCGGCACGCACCCGACGCATCTATGCCGGCAAGGAATCCGGCCGCCACAGCATGCCGCAGGCCGAGATCAACCGGCTGCTGGTCAATTTGGCCAGCGAAGGCCTGCAGGTGGTCAGGCTGAAAGGCGGCGATCCCTTCATCTTCGGGCGCGGCGGCGAGGAAATCGAGGAACTGGTCGCCGCCGGCATCAGCTTCGAAGTGGTCCCCGGCATCACCGCCGCCTCGGGCGTCGCCGCCTATGCCGGCATTCCGCTGACCCACCGCGAACATGCGCAGACCCTGATTTTCACCACCGGCCACCTGCGCGACGGCTCGCTCGACCTCGATTGGGGCGCCCTGGCCCGCCCGCGCCAGACCGTGGTGATCTACATGGGACTGGCCGCGCTGCCCGAAATCTGCCGCTGCCTGGTCGACCACGGCCTGCCGCCGGAAACCCCTGCTGCCGTCGTGCAGCAGGCATCGACCCCGCTGCAACGCGAAGTGATGGCGACCCTGTCCACGCTGGAACAGGCGGTGGCGACCGCCGGACTGCAATCGCCGGCGTTGATCGTCATCGGCGGCGTCGTCGACCTGCACTCCAAAATGCGCTGGTTCGCAGCGGCCGCCGCTCAGCCGCTCGCCACGGCCATCCACCATTAAACCGGCCGCCGCCGCGCCATGCCGAAGCATCGTCCGATTCCCGCCGCCGTCACGCCAACTGCTGCCGCTTCCCGGCCGACGCACGACAGCCGCACCCTGGTCGACAAATACGGCCGGCGGATCACCTACCTGCGCCTGTCGCTGACCGATCGCTGCGATTTCCGCTGCACCTACTGCATGGCCGAGGAAA
>JBLNBM010000020.1:0-15107 GCA_050259955.1 Bacteroidota bacterium | reverse complement strand
GCGCGATCTCGTCGCCCTCGGCCAACGGCATCGGGCAGTGAAAGCGCGGCGTCATGTGACTGGTGCCTCGCAGGGTCGCGATCGTGCTAGCATTTTGCCACAGCATTGGACAGGAGAACCGCCGTGGCCGCCGTACAGCCGGTATGCAACTTCGGTTGGCCCGCGCCCGATTTCGATCTCGTCGGCACCGACGGCAGGCGCCATCGGCGCGACTCGGTGCGGGGCGAAAAGGGACTGCTGGTCATGTTCATCTGCAACCACTGCCCCTACGTGAAGGCGGTGATCGACCGCATCGTCCGGGATTGCCGGGAACTGAAGGCCCTGGGTGTGGGCAGCGTCGCCATCATGAGCAACGATCCGGCGGCGTACGCCGAGGATTCCTTCGACAACATGAAGCGCTGGGCGGAGGAGCTTAATTTCCCCTTCCCCTACCTCTACGACGAAACCCAGGCCGTGGCCAAGGCCTACGGCGCCGTGTGCACGCCGGACTTCTTCGGCTTCAACGGCCAGCTGGAGCTCCAGTACCGGGGCCGCCTGGACGCCTCCGGCCGCAACCCGGCCCCGGCCGACGCCCGCCGGGAGCTGTTCGAGGCCATGGCCGGCGTGGCCCGTACCGGCGCCGGCCCCCGGGAGCAGACTCCCTCCATCGGCTGTTCCATCAAGTGGCGCGACTAGACCTCGACCCCGCCGCCCTGCTGCCCCGGGTGGAAGCCCTGGTGCGCACCGTCGCGGCCGAGGAGATCATGCCCCGCTTCCTGCAGGTGGCCCGGGTGCACAAGTCCGACGGCACCCTGCTCTCCGCCGCCGACCTGGCCGCCCAGAACCTTCTGGCGTCCGAACTGGCCCGGCTCGCCAACCTGCCCATCCTGGGCGAGGAGATGACCGAGGCCCAGCAGCGGGCCGCCCATGCCGAGGGCGATCAGGGCCTGTGGTGCGTGGACCCGGTGGACGGCACCACCAATTTCCTGGTGGGCTTTCCCGCCTTTGCCGTCTCCGTCGCCCTGCTCCGGCACGGACGGCCTGTCCTCGGGGTGTCCTACGCTCCGCTCCGCAACGAGATGTTCGTCGCCATCGCCGGCGGCGGCGCCTGGCTGAACGGCGAACGCCTGCCCCTGCGCGCCCCGGAGCCCGGCCTCGACAAGGCGGTGGCCCTGGTGGACCTGAAGCGCCTGCCCACGCCCCTGTCCACCGCCCTGGCCGCGGACTCGCCCTATTATTCCCAGCGCAACCTGGGCTCCAGCGTCCTGGAGTGGTGCTACCTGGCCGCCGGCCGGGCCGACCTGCTGCTCCACGGCGGACAGCGCCCCTGGGACTACGCCGCCGGCGCCCTGATGGTGCAGGAGGCGGGGGGCGGCGTTTCCGCCTTCGACCACGACGACTTCCATGCCTCAGCCCCCTGGCGGCGCTCGGTCATCGCCACCCTCGACCCGGACACCCTGCCGGAATGGCGGTCCTGGGTCAGGCAGCATCTCTAGGGTTATCATTCGTCCCCCTGCACGACATAACCATATCTTGGAGACTTCCGCGCCGCCCTTCCCAGCCCACACCCCGGCGACCGCCCTGGACGATCCGCTTCTCCTGTCCGGCGACATGGCGGAACGCCATCTGGCGCTGCTGCGGGAGGCCCAGGGCATCGGCCGGATCGGCAACTGGGAACGGGACATGCGGACCAACCAGGTGTGGTGGTCGGACGAATGCTACCGGCTGTTCGGTTACGAGCCGGGCAGCATCCAGCCCTCCTATTCCATGTTCCTCCAACACGTGCATGCCGAGGATCGGGACCGGGTGGCCCGCACCATGGCGGCCACCCCCGAGGGACGGACCAGCTACGAGGTCGAATACCGGGCCGTAACGGCCAGCGGCGAGGTCCGCCACTTCGTGAACCACGGCCGGCTCTTCGCCGACGAACGGGGCAACCTGCTGCGGGCCAGCGGCACTACCCAGGACATCACCGACCGGAAGGGGGCCGAAGAACGTTTCATGCGCCAGCACGCCTACTTGAAGGCGGTGCTGGACAACATGCCCCAGGGCATCAGCGTCTTCGACGAGGAGCTGAGGCTGCGGGTGTGGAACCAGGGCTTCCTGGATGTCCTGGAACTGCCCGTCGAGGCGGTCTACGAGGGCGTGCCCTTCCCCGACCTGATCCGCATCCCGGCCCTGCGTGGGGAATACGGCCCCGGCGACCCGGAGGAACACGTCCGGCGCATCACGGAGCTGGCCAGGGAATTCAAGCCCCACCGCTTCGAACGGGTGCGCCCCGGCGGCCGGACCCACCTCACCCAGGGCCAGCCCCTGTATGTGAACGACCGCATCGCCGGCTTCATCACCACCTATACCGACATCACGGAACGCAAAGACGCCGAGGAGGCGCTCCGGGAGCAGCACGACCTGCTGCAGACGGTGGTGGACAACATCCCCAGCGGTGTCACCCTCTTCAACCGGGACCTGGAACTGGTCCTCTACAACCGGGAGGCCCCGCGGCTCCTGGATCTTCCCGAGGCGCTGTTCCGGAAATCGCCCACCACCCTGGAGGATTTCCTCCGCTACAACGCCCATCGGGGCGAATACGGTCCCGGGGACGAGGACTGCATCGTCAAGGCCATGATCGAGCGGGCCAGGACGCCCGTCTCCCACCACTTCGAGCGCACCCGGCCCGACGGCACCACCCTGGACGTCCGGGGCGCGCCGCTGGCCGACGGCAGCATGGTGACCATCTACACCGACATCACCACCCACAAGCGCAACGAGGAGCGCCTACAGCTGGCGGACAAGGTGTTCGCCCACAGCCCGGCGGGCATCCTCATCGCCGACGAGGACCAGCGCATCCTGTCGGTCAATCCGGCCTTCACCGCCATGACCGGACTGGAGGCCTTCGAGATCGTCGGCCACACCATCTCCAGCCTGCCCAGCGCCGCCACCGACGAGAACTGGGCCCAGCTCTCCACCAGCCTGGCTTCCCGGGGCAACTGGAGCGGCGAGATGGAGGCCTACCGCAAGAACGGCGAGTCCTTCATCGCCGGCATGACGGTCAGCCGGGTGGGGGACCCAGAGCACGACCAGACCACCCACTACATCTGGATGTTCGCCGACATCACGGAGCGGAAGCGGGCCGAGGAACGGGTCCGCCACATGGCCCAGACCGATCCCCTGACCGGCCTGCCCAACCGCCTGGCACTCCTCATGCGCCTCGCCCAGATTCTGCCCGAGGGCCGCCGGCACAACCGCAACGTGGCGGTCATGTTCATCGACCTGGACCGCTTCAAGATCATCAACGACACCCTGGGCCACCAGGTCGGCGACGAATTACTGCGCGAAGTCGCCTGCCGCCTTTCCAATGTCGTCCGCGAAACCGACTTCGTCGCCCGCCTGGGCGGCGACGAATTCGTCGTCATCCTGCCCGGCATTTCGGCGCCGGCCGACGCCGCCATCGTCGCCGGCAAGATCATCGCCGCGCTGGGCACCCAGATCCAGGCCGAGGGCCACGAACTGCACACCAGCCCGTCGATCGGCATCAGCATCTTCCCCGACGACGGCCCGGACGGCGACACCATCCTGAAGAACGCCGACACCGCGATGTACCACGCCAAGGCGGCCGGCCGTAACAATTACCAGTTTTTCGCGGCCGACATGAACCGCGTCACCGCCGAACGCCTCGACATCGAACGCAAGCTGCGCCACGCCATCGCCCGCAACGAGCTGGCCCTGTGCTTCCAGCCGCAGTTCAAGGCCGATGGCTCGCAGCCGACCGGGGTCGAAGCCCTGCTCCGCTGGCACCACCCGACCGACGGCCTGATTTCGCCGGTACGCTTCATCCCGGTGGCCGAGGAAACCGGCATCATCGTCGAAATCGGCGAATGGGTGATGCTGAATGCCTGCCGCGAAATGAAGCACTGGATCGACGCCGGCCTCAAGCCGATGCGCATCGCCGTCAATGTCTCGGCCCGCCAGCTGCGCCGCCGCGACTTCTGCGAAACCGTCGCCGGCATCCTCGCCCAGACCGGCCTGCCCGCCGAACTGCTGGAACTCGAAATCACCGAGAGCTCGGTGATGGAGAATCCGGAAGAAGCCATCCAGATCCTGCAAAGCCTGGGCCGGATGGGCATTTCGCTGGCCATCGACGATTTCGGCACCGGCTATTCGTCCCTCGCCTACCTGAAGCTGTTCCCGATCGACCACCTGAAAATCGACCGTTCCTTCGTCGCCGACATCGAGACCGACCTCAACGACCGGGCCATCGCCTTCGGTACCATCGCGCTGGCCCATTCGCTCGGCCTCAATGTCATCGCCGAAGGGGTGGAAACCGAAGATCAACTTGAATTGTTGCGGGCCAATGCCTGCGACGAAGTGCAGGGCTACCTGTTCAGCAAGCCGCTGAACAGCGCCGCCGCCTTCGCCTTTCTGCACGCCCGCTGCCCGGCAGAGTAAAATCCCGCCCTTTCGTCATTGCAGCAGGGGATTGAGCATGGGACAGCGCACGCTGGCACGTTACCTTACCGAGGAACAACGCAATAAAGGCATCATCACGACCGATCTGAAATTCCTGATCGAGGTCGTCTCGCGCGCCTGCCAGGCCATTTCGATCGCCATCGGCAAGGGCGGCCTGGGTGGCGTACTCGGCGAAGCCGGCAGCGACAACGTGCAGGGCGAGGCACAAAAGAAGCTCGATGTGCTGTCCAACGAAATCCTGCTCGAAGCCAACGAATGGGGCGGCCACCTGGCGGCCATGGCGTCCGAGGAAATGGACTTGCCCCACTTGGTGCCGCACCGCTTCCCGAAGGGCGAGTACCTGCTGACTTTCGATCCGCTCGACGGCTCTTCCAACATCGACGTCAATGTCTCGATCGGCACCATCTTCTCGGTCCTCAAGTGCCCGGAAGGCGCCGACCTCTCCACGCCGGCCGCCGCCGAAGTCGCTTTCCTGCAGCCGGGCACCGCTCAGGTCGCCGCCGGCTACGCGGTGTACGGGCCGACCACACTGCTCGTACTGACCGTCGGCAACGGCGTCGTCGTGTTCACGCTCGACCGCGAACAGGGCTGTTTCATCCTGACCCAGGAAAACGTGCAGATCCCGGCCGATACCAAGGAATTCGCCATCAACATGTCCAACCAGCGTTTCTGGGAAGCGCCGGTCCAGCGCTACGTCGGCGAAATGCAGGCCGGCAAGACTGGCCCGTTGGGCAAGGACTACAACATGCGCTGGGTGGCTTCGATGGTCGCCGATGTGCATCGCATCATGACGCGCGGCGGCATTTTCATGTACCCGCTCGACAGCAAGATGCAGGACAAGGGCGGCAAGCTGCGCCTGATGTACGAAGCCAACCCGATGGCCTTTCTCGTCGAACAGGCCGGCGGCGCCGCCACTACCGGACGCCAGCGCATTCTCGACATCGTGCCGGGCCAGTTGCACCAGCGCGTGCCGGTCATCCTCGGCTCGAAAAACGAAGTCGAGCGCGTTGCCGGCTACCACGCCCGCTAGGCATGGCCGGCTGGCGCCACCTTGAAAACGGGGGCCGCGGCCCCCGTCTCATTTAGCGATAACCGCCTTCGCTCGGGTTATGAATCACCCAGGTCAGGTAGAAGCCGGAGCCAAAACCGGCCTGATTGGAAAAGATCAGGCGCCCCTGGCCTTTATAGACCATCTCCCAGCGGCCCCTGTCGCTGCCGAAATAGAAGGGAATGAACGCCTTGCCGGTGACGTAGGCGCCCTGATCGGTCGGCTCGCCAACCAGATCGGTGACCTGCTTCTGCGACATGCCGATCTTCACCTTGACGAACTTGCTGCCGGCGGCGGGCACCCCGGAAATCTCTCCCTGCCAGTCGTTAATGCCCTTGACCAGGGTTCCCTGGCCCGATTCGACCTTGGTCGAGTCGGTCACCGGCTTGTTTTTCGAAAGATCGTAAGCGCCCGCCGCAACGGGCGCAGCTACAGGTGCCGCAGCCGCTGGCGTCGCTGCGGCGGCCGACGTGGCCGGAACACAGTCGGCCACCGGCGTCTTGGCCTTGGCGGTCTTCTTGGTCTTGGCCTTGCTCTTGGCCGGCACTTCCTTGCATACCGGCTTCGCCTCGGCGACCGGTGCCGCCGGCGCGGGTGCCGCCTCCACGGCCTTGACGGAACTGGCGGGCGGTGCCGCTTCCGCGGCCGGCTTGCTTTCGTTGGAGACGCACCCGGCGAGCGCTGCAACGAGCAGCGTTACAAGCAGGGCCGGGGACGGGGAAGGCGTATTGCCGGAAAATTTGATCATGGCGGACCTTTGAAAAACCAAGGATTTTCTGGAAGAAACAACTGTATGGCATCGAGTATAGCCGAATGTTATATGGATTCGAGCCCCCGCCTGAGCTCCGCCTTGTGCTTGCAATCCCTATCCAAACATGGGGTTTTCCCGGATAATTTAGGCTTTTCAGCAGGCTGGGTTTCCGGATCATGAGCGTCAGCAATCTCCCCAAGTTTTCACCCCTGACCGGCGCCATCCGCGCCCTGGCCATGGATGCCGTGCAGAAGGCCAATTCCGGCCACCCCGGCGCCCCGATGGGCATGGCGGAAATTGCCGAAGTGCTGTGGCGCCGCCACCTGCGCCACAACCCGGCCAACCCGCACTGGCCGGACCGCGACCGTTTCGTGATGTCGAACGGCCACGGCTCGATGCTGGTTTACGCCCTGCTCCACCTGACCGGCTACGACCTGTCGATCGACGACCTGAAGAATTTCCGCCAGCTGCACGCCAGGACGCCGGGCCACCCCGAGTTTGGCTACACCGCGGGCGTCGAGACCACCACCGGCCCGCTCGGCCAGGGCATCACCAACGCCGTCGGCTTCGCGCTGGCGGAAAAAGTGCTGGCCGCCGAATTCAACAAGCCCGGCCATGAAATCGTCGATCACCACACCTATGTCTTCCTCGGCGACGGTTGCCTGATGGAAGGCGTCTCGCACGAAGCCTGCTCGCTGGCCGGCACCCTCGGCCTGGGCAAGCTGATCGCCTTCTGGGACGACAACGGCATTTCCATCGACGGCCATGTCGAGGGCTGGTTCACCGACAACACGCCGGGCCGTTTCGAGTCTTATGGCTGGCACGTCATTCCGAATGTCGACGGCCATGATTCGGCCGCCGTCGAAGCCGCCCTGCTCGCCGCCCGCGCTGTCACCGACAAGCCGAGCCTGATCTGTTGCAAGACGACGATCGGCGCCGGCGCGCCGAACAAGCAGGGTTCGCACGACTGTCACGGCGCGCCGCTCGGCAAGGACGAAATTACCGCCGCCCGCGAATACATCGGCTGGACCCACGCGCCCTTCGATATCCCGGCCGACATCTACGCCGCCTGGGATCGCAAGAGCGCCGGCGCCGCTGCCGAAAGTGCCTGGAACGACAAGTTCGCCGCCTACCGCGCCGCTTTCCCGGCCGAAGCCGGCGAGTTCGAGCGCCGCGTCATGCAGCGTGAGCTGCCCGCCGACTGGACCGCGACCAAGGCCGGCTACATCGCCGCCTGCCGTGAAAAGGCCGAGAACATCGCCAGCCGCAAGGCTTCGCAGAACGCCATCGCCGCACTGGTCCCGGCCGTCCCGGAAATCTTCGGCGGCTCGGCCGACCTGGCCGGCTCCAACCTGACTTTCGTCAAGGGCAGCGCCGGCGTCACCCGCAGCGAAGGCGGCAACTACTGCTACTACGGCGTGCGCGAATTCGGCATGACCGCGATCGCCAACGGCCTGGCGCTGCATGGCGGCCTGATTCCCTACACCGCGACTTTCCTGGTCTTCTCGGATTACGCCCGCAACGCCATCCGCATGGCAGCGTTGATGAAGCAGCGCCAGATCATGGTCTACACCCACGATTCCATCGGCCTCGGCGAAGACGGCCCGACGCACCAGCCGGTCGAGCACATTCCCAGCCTGCGCATCATCCCCAACCTCGACGTCTGGCGTCCGGCCGACGCCACCGAAACGGCCATCGCCTGGACGTCCGCCATCGACCGTACCGACGGCCCCAGCCTGCTCGCCCTGTCGCGCCAGAACCTGCCGACGGTAACGCAGAAGATCGCCGACGCCGACATCGCCAAGGGCGGCTACGTGCTGGCCGACGCCGATCGCGAAGCGCAGATCACGCTGATCGCCACCGGTTCCGAAATCAAACTGGCGCTCGACGCCCAGGCCGCGCTGGCCAATGAGGGCATCGCCGCCCGCGTCGTCTCGATGCCCTGCACCAACGTTTTCGACCGCCAGAGCGCCGAATACAAGGCCGGTGTGCTCGGCGCCTGCAAGAAGCGCATCGCCATCGAAGCCGCGCATCCCGATTTCTGGCGCAAATACGTCGGTCTGCACGGCGCCGTAATCGGCATCGACCGTTTCGGCGAGTCCGCCCCGGCCGGCCAGCTGTTCGAATTGTTCGGCTTCACGGTCGCCAATGTCGTGCACACGGCCAAGGCGCTGCTGTCCTGATTATTCAAGATTACTCAAGAGGAGAGGTTACACATGGCTATCAAGGTTGCAATCAACGGTTTTGGTCGTATCGGTCGCTGCACGCTGCGCGCCATCTACGAGCAGGGTCTGCAGAATGAATTCGACGTCGTCGCCATCAACGCCGCCGGCGATCTGGCGACCAACGCCCACCTGCTGAAGTACGACACCACGCACGGCCGTTTCGCGACCAGCGTCGAAACCGAGGGTGAAAACTGCATCATCGTCGACGGCAAGAAGATCGCCTTCTACTCGACCAAGAACCCCAAGGACATCAACTGGGCCGATCATGGCGTCGATATCCTGCTCGAATGCACCGGCGCCTACACTTCCAAGGCCAAGGCCGGCGCGCTGCTCGAACAGGGCGCCAAGCGCGTGCTGATCTCCGCTCCGGGCGGCGACGACGTCGATGCGACCATCGTCGTCGGCGTCAATGAAGGCATCCTGAAGGCGACCGACACTGTCGTCTCCAACGCTTCCTGCACCACCAACTGCCTGGCTCCGGTCGCCAAGATCCTGGCCGACAGCATCGGCATCAAGCAGGGCCTGATGACCACCATCCACGCCTATACCAACGACCAGGTCACCGTCGACGTCCGCCACAAGGACCTGCGCCGCGCCCGCGCTGCTGCCGCCAACATCATCCCGACCAAGACCGGCGCCGCCAAGGCCGTCGGCCTGGTGCTGCCGCAACTGGTCGGCAAGGTCGATGGCTTCGCGCTGCGCGTGCCGACCATCAACGTTTCGCTGGTCGACCTGACCTTCACCGCCGGGCGCGCCACCACCAAGGATGAAATCAACGCCTTGATGACCGCCGCTGCCAACGGCCCGCTGAAAGGCGTGCTCGACGTCAACAACGCCCCGCTGGTGTCCTCCGACTTCAACCACACCACGGTTTCCTCGACTTTCGACGCGACCCAGACCCGCGTCATCCAGGGCGAAGACGGCAGTACCCTGGTCAAAGTACTGGCCTGGTACGACAACGAGTGGGGTTATTCCTGCCGCATGCTGGACGCCGCCCGCGCCTGGATGGCGGTGAAGTAAGGCTGTTTGTAGCAAAAAGGGGCCGCAAGGCCCCTTTTGTTTCGCCCTTTACGAAAGCCATAGCGCCACCAACGTGCCCCACAACGCCCCCCTCCGTCTCGCCATCAACGGTTACGGCCGTATTGGCCGCTGCTTCCTGCGCGCCCTGCTCGAGTCGCCGGTGGCCCACCGTCTTGAAGTCGTCGCCATCAACGAACCGGCCGACCTCGAGAGCATGGCCTACCTGACCCGCTTCGATTCGACGCACGGCCGTTTCCCCGGCGCCGTCGAGGTCGCCGCCGGCCAACTGCTGATCGACGGCCGTCCACTCGCCGTCAGCCACGCCCGGACGCCGGAAGAAGTCGACTGGCGCGGCCTCGGCATCGATCTGCTCGTCGAATGTTCCGGCCACTATGGCCATCGTGCCGATTTGCAGCGCTTCGTCGACGCCGGCTGCCCCCGCCTGCTGCTTTCCCACCCGGGTTTCAGCGGCAACGATGTCGATGCGACCATCGTGAACGGCATCAACCAGGGCACGCTGAACGGCGACGAGCGCCTGGTGTCCGCCGCTTCCTGCACGACCAATGCCATCGTCCCGGTGCTTGAACTGCTCGACCGCGAAGTCGGCATCGAACAGGTACTGCTGACCACACTGCATTCGGCCATGAACGACCAGCCGCTGATCGACGGCTACCACCACACCGACCTGCGCCGGACGCGTTCGGCGATGCAGTCGATCATTCCGGTATCGACCGGCCTGGCCCGCGGCGTCGAGCGTCTGCTGCCGCAACTGGCCGGCCGCGTCCAGGCCAAGGCCATCCGCGTGCCGACCCTGAACGTCTCGGCCATTGACCTCACCGTCAGCACCCAGCGCCCGGTCTCGGCCGGCGAAATCAACCACCTGCTGGCCGCCGCCGCACACGGGCCGCTCGCCAGATTGATCGCCTATTCCGAGGCGGCGCACGCTTCGATCGATTTCAACCATGATCCCCATTCGGCCATTGTCGATGGCAGCCAGACGCGCACCGGCGGCCCGCATCTGATCAATCTCTTCGTCTGGTTCGACAACGAATGGGGCTTCGCCAATCGCCTGCTGGAAGTCGCCGACCACTGGTCGCGCCGTTGGCCCGAACCGCATAACTAAACACATCATCTGGAGAAGACCATGAAAGTCATCAAACTTACCGATCTCGACGTTTCCGGCAAGCGCGTGTTCATTCGCGCCGACTTGAACGTGCCGCAGGACGAAGCCGGCAACATCACCGAAGACACGCGCATCCGCGCCTCGCTGCCGTCGATCAAGTACTGCCTGGACAAGGGCGCCGCGGTCATGGTCACTTCCCACCTCGGTCGCCCGACCGAAGGCGAACTGAATCACGAAGACAGCCTGACGCCGGTCGCCGTGCGCTTGGGCCAGCTGCTGCATGCGCCGGTCCGCCTGCTCCAGAACTGGGTGGACGGCGATTTCCAGGTCAAGCCGGGCGAAGTCGTGCTGCTCGAAAACTGCCGCGTCAACAAGGGCGAAAAGAAGAACAACGACGAACTGGCCCAGAAAATGGCCAAGCTGTGCGACATCTACGTCAATGACGCTTTTGGCACCGCCCACCGCGCCGAAGCCACTACCCACGGCATCGCCAAGTACGCCCCGGTGGCCTGCGCCGGCATCCTGATGGGCGCCGAAATCGACGCCCTGACCAAAGCCCTGCTCAATCCGAAGCGCCCGCTGGTCGCCATTGTCGGCGGTTCCAAGGTGTCGTCCAAGCTGACCATCCTGAAGTCGCTGGCCAGCAAGGTCGACCAGCTGATCGTCGGCGGCGGCATCGCCAACACCTTCCTCCTCGCTTCGGGCAAACGCATCGGCGATTCGCTGGCCGAAGCCGACCTGGTCAAGGAAGCCCACACCATCATGGACATCATGAAGGAACGCGGCGCCGAAGTGCCGCTGCCGGTCGATGTCGTGGTCGCCGACGAAGTCTCCGCCCTGGCCCGCGCCAACAAGATCTCGGTCGACGACGTGCATGTCCACGACCGCATTCTCGACGTCGGCCCGAAGACCGCCGCCGCCCTGTCGCAGATCATCGCCAATGCCGGCACCATCGTCTGGAACGGTCCGGTCGGCGTCTTCGAACTGCCGCAGTTCGCCGGCGGCACCAAGATGCTGGCTTCGGCCATCGCCCACTCCGAAGCTTTCTCGATCGCCGGCGGCGGCGACACGCTGGCCGCCATCGCCAAGTTCCACATCGCCGACGACGTCGGCTACATCTCGACCGGCGGCGGCGCCTTCCTGGAGTTCCTGGAAGGCAAGAAACTTCCGGCGATCGCCGTGCTCGAAGAACGGGCAGCCGGCTAATCGCCGCGGCTCATCCCGGTCAAAAGAGCAATGACCATGACCCATCCTTTCCTGCTGGCCTGGAGCAAGGCAACGGAACTGACCGTTGCCGGCTTCCGCCTCGCCGGAATGCCTCCCCCGTCCGCGGGAACGCCTCCCGGCCCGCCGGCGGAACGGGTTCTGGTCCCCACCCCGGACGACGTCATCGCCGCTTCGCCACAGCCCGGTCCCGGTGCGCTCCGGGGCCAGCTGGCCGGCGCTACGGGGGCGCTCGCGAAGCTGGAGGAGCAGTTGGCGACTTTCCAGAATATGGGCGTTTGCCCGGTCGGCACCTGCCAGCAACTGCTGACGCAAACCGATGAAATCCGCCAGGCGCTGCTCGACCTCAATACCGTCCTGACCAAGATCAACTCGCTAGCCATCAAGCGCTAGCAACCACGCACAGGATTCGCAGACCATGCTTCGTCATACCAAGATCGTCGCCACGCTGGGCCCCGCTTCGTCGTCACCGGAGGTGCTGGAGCGCCTGGTGCAGGCCGGCGTCGACGTCGTCCGCATGAATTTCTCGCACGGCACCGCTGAAGACCACAAGGCGCGAGCCGACGGCGTGCGCGCAGCGGCCGCCAAGTTCGGCCGCACGGTCGGCATTCTCGGCGACCTGCAGGGACCAAAAATCCGCGTCGGCAAGTTTGAAAACGGCAAGATCAGCCTGGTCATCGGCGAATCTTTCATCCTCGACGCCCAGTGCCCATTGGGCAGCCAGGAACGCGTCGGCCTCGACTACAAGGACCTGCCGAAAGACGTCGTGGTCGGCGACATCCTGCTGCTCGACGACGGCCGCCTGAAACTGGTCGTCGAAGGCGTGCGCGGCCATGAAATCCACACCAAAGTCATCGTCGGCGGCGAACTGTCCAACAACAAGGGCATCAACCGCCAGGGTGGCGGCCTGACCGCGCCGGCGCTGACCGCCAAGGACATGGACGACATCAAGACGGCGGCACAGATCGGCGTCGATTTCGTCGCCGTTTCCTTCCCGAAAAGCGCTGCCGACATGTACATGGCGCGCCAGCTGCTGCGCGCCGCCGGCAGTTCCGCCGTGCTGATCGCCAAGATCGAACGCGTCGAAGCGGTCACCAACCTGGCCGAAATTCTCGATGCTTCCGACGGCGTCATGGTCGCCCGCGGCGACCTCGCCGTCGAAGTCGGCGATGCCGCGGTGCCCGCCCTGCAGAAAAAAATGATCCGCATGGCTCGCGACAAGAACAAGCTGACCATCACCGCCACCCAGATGATGGAATCGATGATTCTGTCGCCGGTGCCGACCCGCGCCGAAGTTTCCGACGTCGCCAACGCCGTGCTCGACGGCACCGACGCCGTGATGCTGTCGGCCGAAACCGCCGCCGGCAAATACCCGGTGGAAACCGTCGAATCGATGGCGCGCATCTGCGTCGAGGCCGAGCGCTCGGCCGAAATCACGCTGGATCGCGAATTCCTCGACCGCGTCTTCAGCCGCATCGACCAGTCGATCGCCATGGCGGCGATCTGGACGTCGCACCACCTCAAGGTCAAGGCCATCGCCGCCCTCACCCAGTCCGGCTCGACCGCGCTGTGGATGAGCCGCTTGAACTGCGGTGTGCCGATCTACGCGCTGACCCCGGATACCGAATCGGTCGGCCACATGGTGCTTTACCGCGGCGTCTGCCCGCTGACCATGAAGCAGCAGCATACCGACCGCGACCTGCTGCTGGCCGAGGCCGAGCAACTCCTGATCGACCGGGGTGTCGTAGATAAGGGCGACCTGATCGCCCTGACCATCGGCGAACCGATCGGCACCACCGGCGGCACCAACACCCTGAAGATCGTTCGCGTCGGCGAACATCAAATCGGTTGATAGCCCGTTCGGCGATTACCCAGCCGGACGCCCCGCCTGTAAAATAGACCAATTAGCTAAACACGATACTGAACAGGAGTTCCCCATGCCGCTCGTCTCCATGCGCCAACTGCTCGACCATGCCGCCGAAAACGGCTACGGTCTGCCCGCCTTCAACGTCAACAACATGGAACAGGTCTGGGCCATCTGCGAAGCCGCCAGCCAGATCGACGCCCCGGTCATCATGCAGGCCTCGGCCGGAGCCCGCAAATACGCCGGCGAGCCTTTCCTGCGCCACCAGATCCTGGCCGCGCTCGAAGCCTATCCCAATCTGCCCATCGTCATGCACCAGGACCACGGCCAGAGCCCGGCCGTCTGCATGGCGGCCATCCGTTCCGGTTTCACCTCGGTGATGATGGACGGCTCGCTGGAAGCCGACGGCAAGACCACGTCCTCCTACGAATACAACGTCGCCGTCTCCAAGGAAGTCGTCAAGCTGGCCCATTCCATCGGCGTTTCCGTCGAAGCCGAACTGGGCGTGCTGGGCTCGCTGGAAACCATGAAGGGCGACAAGGAAGACGGCCACGGCGCGGACCGCACCATGACCCGCGAAGAGCTGCTGACCGACGTGGCCCAGGCCGCCGACTTCGTCGCGCGCACCCAGTGCGATGCGCTGGCCATCGCGATCGGCACCTCGCACGGCGCCTACAAGTTCACGCGCAAGCCGACCGGCGACATCCTCGCCATCGAGCGCATCAAGGAAATCCACGCGCGCATCCCGAACACCCACCTGGTCATGCACGGCTCGTCGTCGGTGCCGCAGGACCTGCTGGCGATCATCCGCGAGTTCGGCGGCGACATGAAGGAGACCTATGGCGTGCCGGTCGAGGAAATCCAGGAAGGCATCCGCCACGGCGTGCGCAAGATCAACATCGACACCGACATCCGCCTCGCGATGACGGCCGCGATCCGCAAATACCTGTTCGAGAACCCGTCCAAGTTCGACCCGCGCGACTAACTGAAGCCGGCCCGCGAAGCCGCGACGCAGATCTGCAAGGCACGCTATATCTCCTTCGGCTGCGAAGGCATGGCGGCCAAGATCAAGCCGATTCCGCTGGAGAAGATGGCCGAGCGCTACAAGGCTGGCGAACTGGCGCAGATCGTCCAGTAAGAAGAAATACCGTCGTCCCCGCGCAGGCGGGGATCCAGGTTTGATTGATACCTCACGAACTTGGGTTCCCGCCTTCGCGGGAGCGACGATGAAGCCGTAAATGCGGCAGCGCGTCAAAAATGACGTAAAATTATGCACTTCCTCACCGGCGGGAACCCCCGCCGGTTTCGCTTTATCAAGATATCCCCTCTATGAAAAGCCTCTACCAATCCACTATTTCCTCCCTGCCACTGCTCGGCCGCGGCAAGGTCCGCGACAACTATGCCGT
>JBLNBM010000019.1:0-9711 GCA_050259955.1 Bacteroidota bacterium | reverse complement strand
GACTGGCCAGATTTTCCAGGTTACCGGCATAGGTCAGGGCATCGAGATTGACCACCGGCTCGTCCGACTGCGCCAGCCAGTCGAGAACAAAATTGCTGCCGATGAAGCCGGCGGCGCCTGTGACAAGGATCATGCTGCCTCCCTTTTTGATAGGTCGGCTATTTTACCGCAGCGCAACATTATTCCTCCCGGATACGCAGAAAGCTGGCAAATTTTGGCATACCCTTGTTGGTCAGATCGCGATAGCGGTAGGTCACGATTGCGCCGATCGGCGGAGGATGACGCCGTTGCTCATCGCTGAAACCGGTTCCCAGGGAAAACAGGCGCCCATCCGGCATGCGCAGGCGCAAGGCGCCGAGCATCCCGACATACTTGCCCTTGCCCGGCAGATGACCAATGACGGTGGCTTCGGTATCCAGCCACGGCTTCATCTTGAGCAGGACGTCGCTGCGCCCGGTTTCATACGGAGCATCGGCCAGATGCAGCATCAGGCCTTCGCCGCCGGCGGCGACGACTTCAGTGAAGCGTTTCTTCAGGCTGTCGCGGTCGGCTACCGGTGATTGCTCGATCGCGGCCAGCCACGGCACGTTGGCCTGGCGGGCCATTTGCTGTATCCGCTCGGCGCGTTCGCGAAAACTGCCGGGAGCACCGGGCAATTCGAAAATCATGTAACGCACGCCGCGCCATTCGGCGTCATCCGGAACTTCGCGGCGGACGATGCCGGACAGCCGTTCGAAAGTACCGCGCCCGGCCCACAACTCGCCGTCCAGCGACTGCTTCGGCAAGCCATCGAGAAACCAGCGTGGCGCCGGCACTTCCCGGCCACTGCGAAAACGCAAGGTCTGACCATCCCAGATGGCACGCACGCCGTCGAGTTTTTCGCTGACCAGGTAGCGGGCGACGTCCACCTGGTCGCGATAGATATTGGCCAGCAGGATAGCCGGCGTTTCCGCCACCACCCGTGCCGCCGGCAGCAGCAGGCCGACAGACAACAGCAGGGCACGCAGCCAGCGCAATGTCATTCGGCGCCTGCCCAGTTGCGCCGGGCCTGACGGGCAATGCCGAAGATTTCTTCGAGACGCTGGCCGTCGTTGCGGTCCAGGGCCTGCCGCAGTTCGTCGAGTTGTGCCCGGTAGCTGTCGAGTTCGCCGAGCAACGCGCTGCGGTTGGCGAGGCAGATGTCGCGCCACATTTCCGGATGGCTGGCGGCAATGCGGGTGAAATCGCGGAAACCGGAGGCAGCAAAAGTGAAGAAAACATCGGCGTCGGGACGTACGGCGAGGTCGTGCACCAGCGCGAAGGACAATAGGTGCGGCAAATGGCTGACCGCCGCGAAAACGCGATCATGGGCTTCCGGCGTCAATTCGTAGATGTCGGCACCGCACCGCGACCAGGCGCGCTTGATGTGGTCCAGCGTGTCGTCGCTGTTTTCCGGCAAGGGCGTGACGACCACTTTCTTGCCCTGGTACAAGTCCCAGCGCGCCGCGCCGGGGCCGCTGTTTTCGGCGCCGGCGATGGGATGCGCCGGCACGAACTGACGGATGCGGTCGCCGAGGGCGGCACGCGCCGCGGCGACGACATCGCCCTTGGTCGAACCGCCATCGGTGACGATGGTGTCGGGCCCGAGGTAAGGCGCAATGCGCGAGAAGATTTCCGCCATCTGGGCGACCGGCGTCGCCACCAGCACGATGTCGGCATCCTCGATTTCATGGGTCGGGTTGATGCCCGCCCGGTCGATCACGCCGAGTTGCTGGGCGGCGCGCAAGGTGGCCGGCGTGCGTCCGAAACCGACTACTTCCTCGACCGCGCCCGCCTCCTTCAAGGCAAGCGCGAAAGAACCGCCGATCAGGCCGGTACCGAAAATGATGACCTTGCCGAATTCGGGCATTTAGAGGGCTTTCTCCAGCGCCTCCAGGAAGCGCGCATTTTCCGGCTCTGTGCCGATGGTGACGCGCAGCCAGGCGGGCAGGCCATAGCCGCCGATCGGACGAACGATGACGCCCTGCTGCAACAACTTCTGATTGACCGCGGCACCGTCGCCCGCCTTGAAGGTGACGAAATTGCCGTGCGCCGGGATGTGCTCCAGGCCGAGGCGATTCAGCCCCGCGATGATCTGCAGCATGCCGCGCCGGTTCAGCTCGTAGCTTTCGGCGACGAACAGATGGTCGTCGAGCGCCGCCACCGCGGCCGCGATGGCCAGGTTATTGACGTTGAACGGCTGGCGGATACGGTTCATCAGGTCGGCGATCTCCGTGGATGCCAGCGCGTAGCCAACACGCAGACCGGCCAGGCCATAGATTTTCGAGAAAGTACGGGTCACCACCAGGTTGGGGAAATCGACGATCCAGCCCGCGGTATCGACACGCTCGGCAGGCGGCAGGTATTCGTTGTAGGCCTCGTCCAGCACCACCACGACATCCTTCGGCACGCTTTCGAGGAAGGCGCGGACTTCCGGATAGGGCAGAAAATTGCCGGTCGGGTTGTTCGGATTGGCGATCCAGACGATGCGCGTATCGGGACGGATGGCGGCGCGCATGGCGGCCAGGTCGTGGCCGTAGTTCTTGGCCGGCGTGGCGATCAGTTCGGCACCGGTGGACAGGGTGGCCAGCGGATAAACGGCAAACGCATGCTGGGCGAACACCGCCGAACGGCCGGGTGCCAGGAAGACGCGGGCGATCAGATCGAGGACATCGTTGGAACCGTTGCCGAGCACGACCTGGCTCGGCACCAGTCCGGCCTGCCCGGCCACCGCCTTGATCAGGTCGAACTGGTCGGGATAGCGCTCGATGCCGCCGATCGCCGCTTCCACCGCCCTCTTCGCCTTCGGGCTCATGCCCAGCGGATTTTCGTTGGAAGCCAGCTTGACGATTTTCTCGACCGGAATGCCCATTTCGCGGGCCAGCTCGGTAATCGGCTTGCCCGGCTGGTAGGGCGAAATGGCGCGGACGTAGGAGAGCGATTGTTCTTGCAGAGACATGGACGAACCTTAACTTATCTATATATCATGCCGCATCATGGGACACCTGGCGAGTCAGTTCAAGCCCCCGCCTCCATGCAGAAGGCAATGCAGCAGGTCAATAAACGGCCACCGGATAGGAGCCGAGGATTTTCAGATAGGCAGCATGCCGTGCCAGTTCTTCCAGCGCGGCCTTGACGGCGGGTTCTTCGCGGTGGCCTTCGACATCGACATAGAACACGTATTCCCACAAGGCATTGCGCGCCGGGCGGGACTCCAGGCGGGACATCGAGACACCGGCGGCGGACAGCGGCAGCAGCAGTTCGTGCAGGGCGCCAGTACGATTCGGCGCCGACATGATCAGCGAGGTCTTGTCACGGCCGGAAGGGCCGGCGTCGTGCTTGCCGAGGACCAGGAAGCGCGTCGTGTTGTTGGGCTCGTCCTCGATATTCTCGGCCAGGCGCGGCAGGCTGTAACGGGCCGCCGCCGCTTCGCCGGCAATCGCCGCCACGCCGGCTTCCTCGGAAGCCAGCTTGGCCGCCTGGGCGTTGCTGCCGACCGAAATGCGCTGGGCCTTGGGCAGCATCCGGTTCAGCCATTCGTGGCACTGGGCCAGCGACTGGGCATGCGAATAGACCTTGGTGATTTGGCCGAGATCGGTTTCGTTGGACAGCAGGTTCTGGTGGATACGCACCACCACTTCACCGCAGATGCGCAGCTGGGTAGACAACAGTAGATCCATGCTGCGACCGACGGCACCTTCGGTCGAGTTCTCGACCGGCACCACTGCGTAATGGGCATGGCCGGATTCGACTTCGCGGAACACGTCGTCGATCGAGGCTTGCGGCAGCAAGCGACCGGCATGACCGAAGTGCTTGGTCGCCGCCGATTCCGAAAAGGTGCCGAGCGGACCGAGGAAAGCGATGCCGAGCGGCTCTTCCAGAGACAGGCAGGCCGACATCACTTCACGGAAAAAGAAGGTGACGTTCTCACTGGGCAACGGACCCGGATTGGCATCCTGCAGCCGGCGCAGCACCTGCGCTTCGCGTTCCGGGCGGTAGATGTGGCCGGCTTCGCCATGCTCGGCCTTGATCTCGCCGACTTTCTGGGCGCAGCGGGCGCGGGCATTGAGGAGCCGGAGCAGTTCGCTGTCGATGCCATCGATTTCGGCGCGGACGCCGGCCAGGGCTTTTTGCAGATCGTCGCTCATGGATGTTTCAGGCGTTACGTTGGGCAAAGTCGTTCATGAAGGCGACCAGCGCCTGCACGGCTTCCAGTGACACCGCATTGTAGATCGAGGCGCGCATGCCGCCGACCGACTTGTGGCCTTTCAGCGAAGCCAGGCCGGCGGCCTTGGATTCGGCGAGGAAGGCGGCATCGAGTTGGGGATTAGCCAGCACGAAAGGCACGTTCATCCGCGAACGGCAGTCCGGATCGACGGGATTGGTATAGAAGCCGCCCGACTGGTCGATGGCTTCGTACAGGATGCGTGCTTTTTCGGCGTTGATCGCATCGATGCCGGCCAGTCCGCCCTGCTTCTTCAGCCACTGGAAAACCAGGCCGGCGATGTAGATGCCGTAGGTCGGCGGCGTGTTCAACATCGAGCCGTTTTCCGCCATCACCGCGTAGTCCATCACGGTCGGAATAGTCAGCGGCGCCATGCCGAGCAGGTCTTCACGAACGATGACCAGGGTCAGGCCGGACGGCCCGATGTTCTTCTGCGCCCCAGCATAGATCAGGCCGAATTTCTCGACATTGACCGGCCGTGACAGGATGTGCGACGACATGTCGACGACCAGCGGCACGCCAGTGTCGGCGATGCGTTCGCCGGGAATCTCGACACCATGGATGGTTTCATTGGTACACACGTGCAGGTAGGCGGCGAACGGGTCGAGCTTGATTTCCTCGGCCGTCGGCAGACGCGTGAAACCGCTCTCCTCGGTACTCGCGGCACAACGCACCGAGCCGATGCGCTGGGCTTCCTTGTAGGCTTTCTTCGACCACGAACCGGTGACGATGTAGTCAGCCGAACGGCCGGCCAGCAGGTTCATCGGGATTTGCGCGAACTGCTGCGTCGCCCCGCCCTGCAGGAACAGCACCTTGTAGCCGGCGGGAATGCCCATCAGCTCGCGCAGGTCGGCTTCGGCCTGGTCGAGGATGGACATGAACTCCTTGCCGCGATGGCTCATTTCCATGACGCTGCAGCCGGCACCATGCCAGTCGAGCAGTTCTTCCTGCGCCTGGCGCAGGACTTCCTCTGGCAGAGCAGCCGGACCGGCGCTGAAATTCCAGACTCGAGTCATCAGACTTCTCCACCTTCGTTGTTTTCGCCTTCTTCGGCATTCGGCGCCGGCGCCTCGACGGCAGCGGCATCAACCGCCACTTCGCCTTCGACCTCGGCTTCGGCTTCCACCTCGACCACGGATTCGGCCACTTTTTCCAGACCAGCCAGTTTTTCACCGTCATCCAGCGAAATCAGCGTCACGCCCTGCGTCGCCCGGCCCATGCCGCGGATTTCCGCGACCCGGGTGCGGATCAGCACGCCGCCGGTGGTGATCAGCATGATTTCATCGTCGTCGCCGACCAGCTTGGCGCCGACGATATTGCCGTTGCGCTCGCTGTCGGCGATGGCGCGCACGCCCTGGGTGCCACGCCCGGAATGGCGAAAATCGGCGAGCACGGTGCGCTTGCCGTAACCGTTTTCGGTCGCGACCAGGACCGTTTGCTGATCGCTTTCGGCAACCAGCAGCGAAATCACCGACTGGCCTTCCTGCAGCTTCATGCCGCGCACGCCGCGGGCGCCGCGACCCATCGGCCGGACGTCTTCCTCGTCGAACCATACCGCCTTGCCGGCATCCGACACAAGCACGATGTCGCTCTGCCCGGAAGTCAGCTCGACGCCGACCAGGATGTCGCCTTCATCGAGCGCGACGGCGATGATGCCGGCCTTGCGCGGGTTGGAGAAGTCGGACAGCGGCGTCTTCTTGACGGTGCCCATCACGGTGGCCATGAAGATGTACTGGTCGTCGGAGAATTCCTTGACCGGCAGCACGGCGTTGATCCGTTCGCCTTCTTCCAGAGGGAAGAGATTGACGATCGGCTTGCCGCGGCTGTTGCGGCTGCCTTGCGGCGCTTCGTAGACTTTCAGCCAGTAGCAGCGGCCGCGATTCGAGAAGCACAGGATGTAATCATGGGTGTTGGCGACGAACAGGTGATCGACGAAATCCTCGTCCTTGATCGCCGCCGCCTGCTTGCCGCGCCCGCCGCGACGCTGGGCGCGGTAGTCGGCCAGCGGCTGGGCCTTGACGTAACCGCCGTGCGACAGGGTAACGACCATGTCCTGCGGCGTGATGAAGTCCTCGATGCCGAGTTCCTGCGTATGCAGCACGATTTCGGAACGGCGCTCGTCGCCGAACTGGTCGCGGATCAGGGTCAGTTCGCCGACGATGATTTCGGTGATGCGTTCCGGCTTGGCCAGGATGTCGAGCAGGTCGAGGATCTTGGCCATCACGTCGCGGTATTCGCTGACAATCTTGTCCTGTTCCAGACCGGTCAGGCGCTGCAGGCGCAGTTCCAGGATCGCCTGGGCCTGGGCATCGGACAGGCGGTAACCTTGTTCCGACAAACCGAACTCCGGCGCCAGGCCGTCCGGGCGCGACGCTTCCGACGAAGCACGCACCAGCATTTCCTCGACCACCGGGCTGCGCCACTGGCGCCCCATCAGGCCGACCTTGGCATCGGCCGGCGTCGGCGCCGCCTTGATCAGGGCGATGATCTCGTCGACATTGGACAGCGCGACGGCCAGACCTTCGAGGATATGCCCGCGTTCGCGCGCCTTCCTCAGCTCGAACACGGTGCGCCGCGTCACCACTTCGCGGCGATGCGACAGGAAGCATTCCAGCATCTGCTTCAGGTTGAGCAGGCGTGGCTGGCCGTCGACCAGCGCCACCATGTTCATACCGAAGGTGTCCTGCAACTGGGTCTGCTTGTACAGGTTGTTGAGAATGACTTCGCCGACCTCGCCGCGCTTCAGTTCGATGACGATGCGCATGCCCGACTTGTCGGATTCGTCGCGGATATCGGAGATGCCGTCGATCTTCTTCTCATTGACCAGTTCGGCAATCTTCTCGATCAGCGACTTCTTGTTCACCTGGTAGGGAATCTCGTCGACGATCAGCGCCTGCCGGCCGTTGCCCTTTTCCATGTCCTCGAAGTGAGTGCGGGCGCGCATGATGACCCGCCCACGGCCAGTCTTGTAGCCTTCGCGCACCCCCATCACGCCATAGATCAGCGCGGCGGTCGGGAAGTCGGGGGCCGGGATGTAGTCGATCAGGTCATCGATCGAAATCGCCGGGTTTTCGAGTAGCGCCAGGCAACCGGCAATCACTTCATTCAGGTTATGCGGCGGAATGTTGGTCGCCATACCGACCGCGATACCGGACGAGCCGTTGATCAGCAGGTTCGGAATGCGCGCCGGCATGACCAGCGGCTCGTTTTCGGAACCGTCGTAGTTCGGCCCGAAATCGACGGTTTCCTTGTCGAGGTCTTCCAGCAGCTGGTGACCGATCTTGGCCATGCGCACTTCGGTGTAACGCATTGCCGCGGCATTGTCGCCATCGACCGAACCGAAATTGCCCTGGCCATCGACCAGCATGTAGCGCAGCGAAAAATCCTGGGCCATGCGCACGATAGTGTCGTACACCGCAGTGTCGCCGTGCGGATGGTATTTACCGATGACATCGCCGACGATACGCGCCGATTTCTTGTAAGCCTTGTTCCAGTCGTTGGAGAGCTCGTGCAT
The DNA here is from genome assembly GCA_050259955.1 of Bacteroidota bacterium. Lineage (GTDB taxonomy): Bacteria > Pseudomonadota > Gammaproteobacteria > Burkholderiales > Rhodocyclaceae > Azonexus. The sequence goes on along the minus strand of JBLNBM010000019.1, from coordinate 1,954 downwards.
GGCGAACAGCACGCGGCGATGCACCGGCTTCAGGCCGTCGCGCGCATCCGGCAGCGCCCGGCCGACGATGACGCTCATCGCGTAATCGAGATAGGAACGCCGCATCTCGTCTTCAAGACTGATCGGCAGAGTTTCTTTGGCGAATTGGTCCATGTCTCACATTCGCACCGCTTGCGCAGCGCTTTATTGGTTGAATCGAGCGGAATTTGTTATTTTACCACGCCCACATGACTGCACAGATGCCGTTTTCCATGACAACAACACTCCAATCCATCGACTTGCTGATCGAATCGCGCTGGATTGCCGCAGTCGATCCCGATGTCGTTTTCACCAATCACGCCGTCGCCATTCACGACGGCCGCATCCTCGCCATCCTGCCGACCGCCGAGGCCCGTAACCGCTACCGGGCGGCCGAACTGGTCAGTCTCGACGAACACATCCTGATCCCCGGCCTGGTCAATCTCCACGCTCATGCCGCGATGTCGCTGATGCGCGGCCTGGCCGACGACCTGCCGCTGATGGACTGGTTGCAGAAACATATCTGGCCGGCGGAAGCCACCCATGTCTCGGCGCAATTCGTCTACGACGGCACGCGACTGGCCTGCGCCGAGATGCTGAAGGGCGGCATCACCTGTTTCAACGACATGTATTTCTTCCCGGAGGCCGCCGCCACCGCCGTCGCCGAACTGGGCATGCGAGCCATGCTCGGCATCACGACACTGGAGTTTCCGACGCCGTACGCCAGCGACGCCGACGATTACATCATCAAGGGCCTGGCGGCCCGCGAAAATTGGCGCAACCACCCGCTGATCGGCTTCTGCCTCGCGCCGCATGCGCCCTACACGGTCGCCGACGCCACCTTCGAGCGTCTGCTGACGCTCTCCGAACAACTGAACATGCCGATCCACTGCCACATCCATGAAACCCGGCACGAAGTCGAGGAAGGCCATCGCCTGCACGGGCAGGCGCCGCTAACCCGCTTGCACGACCTGGGCCTGCTCGGCCCCGGCTTCATCGGCGTCCATGCCGTGCATCTGAATGAAGAAGAACTGCAAACCATCGCCGCCAGCGGCAGCAGCATCGCCCACTGCCCGACCTCCAACCTCAAGTTGGCCAGCGGCTTTGCACCTGTGGCGCGAATGAGACAACTCGGCATCAATGTCGGCCTGGGCACCGACGGCGCCGCCAGCAACAATCGCCTCGACCTGTTCGCAGAAATGCGCCTGGCATCGCTGCTCGCCAAAGGCACCACCGGCGACGCCAGCGCGCTGCCGGCGCATGAAGTTCTGCGCATGGCCACCCTCAACGGCGCCAACGCACTCGGCCTCGGCCACGAAATCGGCTCGATCACGCCGGGCAAGGCCGCCGACCTGTGCGCCGTCAGCCTGGGCGACCTCGAAAGCCGCCCCTGCTTCGATCCGCTTTCGCATCTCGTCAACGTGGCCGGCCGGGAATGCGTCAGCCACGTCTGGATCGCCGGAAAGTGTTGCGTGGAGCACAAAAAATTACTGTTCACCGGGCAAAATGACTTGGAATCGGCGATTGGGCTATGGCAAAATAGATTGGAAGTCCGCTAAGCCACCTGCATTCAGGCTCGGCCGCGGGTCAAGGATTTTCAAATTTTCTTCAACGAGGGAAAACAATGATCAAGAATATCGCCAAGAAATCGCTGGTTTTGGCACTGCTGGCCGGTATCGGCTTCGGCGCCACCGTTGCACAAGCTCAAGAACGTGTTTATGTCATCGACCAGCGCGATGTCGTTGCCAAGAGCGGCTTCGGTCTGTGCTGGCGCGATGGCTACTGGACCCCGGCCGCTGCCGCCAAGGATCCCGCCGGCTGCGAATGCGACAAGGACCTGATGCCGGCCGATGCCTGTGGCGCCAAGCCCGCTGCTGCCGCTGCCGCTCCGGCTGCTGCCGTGGCCGGCCCGAAGCCGACCGGTGAAAAGATCACC
>JBLNBM010000018.1:0-149174 GCA_050259955.1 Bacteroidota bacterium | reverse complement strand
AGAAGCTTATGCACTACATCTACATAAAGGGGTGGCATATCGCCTTGTGTGAAGGACGATCTGCGTTTGATGACAGGCTAGAAGCTTGGATTCACGGTCCTGTGCAGCCTGGGGTCTATAGCGGTTTCGCTCTTTCATGTGGGACCGTAGGAGCTGTTTGGAAGACGCGGCCCATCGTAGGCAGATAGATTGTCAGCAACCGCCTCTAACGAAGCCAAGAACAAACTTCCTCATTAAGAAAATTGGTAAGTTAAGTCATCAAGATAGGCCTGCAAGGTATCGAGGTCGAGCGGCTTATGCAATGCGACGACACCGCGCACCGCCATGCCGTGAAGCAAATTCGGATCGGTGTCGCCGGTGATCAATATCGCTGGTAGTTCGGCCCCATATTGCGTTCGCAGAGCAGCAATGACGTCAACCCCGGTCTCACTCGCAGTCAATCGATAGTCGGAGACAACAATATCCGGAGGTTGTGAGTTGAGTTCAGTCTGGAGTGCAACCAGCGAGTCAGCCGCCAGAACTTGATGGCCAAGCCTGTGCAGGCCTTCGACCAAGGCGCTGCGAACCAAGGGGTTGTCTTCGACCAATACAATCCGCAGGGGGCGGGCTGCAGTAACAAGCCTAACGGCGGCAGGGACGATGAATTCCACTTGCCCGAGCGGCAATTCAATGCCGAACACCGATCCCCGCCCCACCCGAGAGCGCACACTAATTTCCAGCCCAAGAAGCGCGGCGGTCTTGGAAACAATGGCTAAGCCCAGGCCGCTACCACTGTTTCGCGCCCCATTGCCCAGTTGTTTGAATTCCTCGAAGATCACGGCCGTATCTTCGGCTCGAATGCCGATCCCAGTGTCCCAAATCTCGATCCAAGTTTTGCCCTGTCGCCGACGGCAGCCAACCAGCACGCCACCGCGTTCGGTGTAACGAATGGCATTGGTCAGGAAGTTCCCGAGTACGCGCCGAAACAGCACTAAGTCCGTCCGCCCGACAACCTTGGAAGGGACGCAGCGTAACTGAAGTCCTTTGGCCTGCGCGTCCGGTTCGTGCAGAGTGAGCAGATGGGCGAATAGGTCAGTGACCACGACATCGCTGAGCATAGGCGTAACTACGCCAGCTTCCAGCTTACTTAGATCAAGCAAATCGTCGAGCAGCTCACCCAGGTCAGCGATGCAATCCTTGATATTGGATACCACCTTAGAGTATGAGGTTGCCTGTGAATTACTCAGCAAGCCGGCATACACCCTGAGCGCAGCCAAAGGTTGTCGAAGATCGTGACTGACTGCAGCCAAGAAACGCGATTTAGCTTGATTGGCGCGGTCCGCTTCGGCTCGCGCCGCCCGCAAGGTAGCTTCCCCCTCCTTGAGATCGGTAACATCGACAAAGGTAGCTACCACGCCTACCTGGGTCGCCGAATCTTTGCTCAACACCGGGCTAGAATTTACGCTAATCCAGCGTATGCCTCGATCGGGGTGAAAAACCCCCATAATTTGATTGCGCTGGGCCTCGCCCGTCCGAAGTGTAACCATCGCCGGGTGGGTGTCGCCGAGGAAAGGGGTGCCATCCTCACGGATAGCCTGCCAGCGGGAATCGACAGAAGTGCGGCCCAATAGTTCGTCGCGACTGAGTCCCAATACTGTCTCAGCAGCCGGATTGGCTTCTACAATTGTTCCGTCAGTCCCATGAAAAACAAGCCCCTCCGTCATTCCCGAGAAAATGCTATGCAAGCGCCGTTCGCTGTCGGCCAAGGCGGTTTCAAACCGCCGTTTTTCGGTAATGTCGACAAAAGCCCAGATTGATTCGAAGCTTCCCGGTGAAAGTTGCTCTCCGTTAATTTCGAAGCGGCCAATTGTTCCATCTTTGCGTAGCAATTCAATTTCGGTCCGGCAAACTCCGCCCTGCGCAATGACCGGCCAAACCGCTTCGGCAAACCCGGAATAGGCCTCATCGCTCGGATAGACGATTCTGGTCGACCGCCCAATCATCTCAGCCTCAGTGTATCCAACCATCTTTGCGAAAGTTGCATTGATCCAGATGAATTGGCGTTCCCGGAGGCTGAGGTCTACAAGTACGAAAAGAACTTTCGGCGGCAATTAAAGGCTCGTCTTCTCGAGCATCAAGTGGTTACTCAAATTGTTCGGGAGAGCACCCTTGCTCCAAATGATTTCCTGAATGCTAAAGGAGAGCCAAAGCGGAGGGTTGAGGACCCGGCCACCATAGCCTGGAAACTATGTTCTGGGTCGTATTACAAAAGCGGTGGTCGCCCGTGGCAAATTGCCAATATGCGTTCAGGTGTCTGTTACGTTGGACTGGTTTACAAGCGTCAAGACCAGGCAGGTACTTCACGTCACTCCGTGTGTGCGGCTCAGATGTTCTTGTCCGATGGCGAGGGCGTAGTTTTCCGTGGCGCACTGGGCCCCTGGTTTCATCCTGACACCAAGCAGTTTCATCTCGACAAAGAAGCTGCCATGCGCCTAGTGGGGACAGTGCTAAATGAATACAAAGCACGTCATGGCACGGAGCCGAAGGAACTTTTTATCCATGCCAAGTCATCATTTAGCGATGACGAGTGGGACGGTTTTCAACAGGCCTGCCAAGGGACGACCACCAACGTAGTAGGGATTCAAATCGCGGATGCTTGGGACCAGCTCAAGCTATTTCGTCCCGGGGCATACCCCGTCATCCGCGGCACGGCTATGCTAACCAATGCGCGCTCTGGATTCCTGTGGACCTCCGGATTTGTTCCCAGATTGGGGACTTATATGGGGCCAGATACACCGAACCCGCTACAGGTCAGTATCAGGCGCGGAGAGTCCAACATCAAAACTGTCATGAGTGACGTGCTGGCACTCACGAAGATTAACTTCAATACATGCTTATTTAACGACCGAGAACCAGTGACCATCAGATTCGCAGATGCTATTGGTGACATATTGGTCGCGGCTCCTCAGCAAAGTGAGCCGATGCTGCCTTTTAAGTTTTACATCTAACCAAGTATTACTGAATCGAAAAAACAAGGGGGCTTCATAGCCCCCTTGCCTACAACTGTCCGACAGACTTAATTGTCTCCCGACAGACTTAATTGTTTCCTATGATCACGATTAATAAAGTCTGTCGGAGTCATACCTCTGGAAGCCAGTATTTCCGGGAGATAGAAAATTAGTGAAAATCGAGCAAAGTCTGTCGGACCGTCAGATATTTCCATATGTCATTGCATCATCTGGAATATAGCCTGTCGAAACCCGATCTGGCCTGCATTCTGAGCAACCTGTGGATTACGGCATACGAGTCGAGCACCGTTTTGCTGGGCTCGGCCACGTTACATGACCCGGGCCATCACCTGCGTCGTCCTCTGGGTGTCTGACGCTAGAAATGGGCTTGCAGTTTCTGCAAAGTTACTTTACAGTTAACTTCATAGTAACTATAGAGTAAATACCATGTCGATTACCGTGATGGTCCAAACCTCGCTGCCCAAGGATCTTATCCTGCGGCTGCAGGCCAAATCGGAGATGCCTGCAGTTGAGGGTCTTGCAGGCATCTTGAGTCGCATTCTTGACGAGCACGACAAGGCGTACCCGAACCAAGCCAAGCATGTCATCCTTACAGTGCCAGTGCATCAAGAGCCGAAGGTCTTCAAGACCCAGCGTGGGTTCGAGTTGCCGGTGGGATTGGAGCTGTTCGCCGATTACGACGGCAAGCACCTGACAGCAAAGGTCACAGCGGGGGGCATTGAATACAACGGCAAGAAGTACGAGGTGTCACCGTCTGCCTTCGCAGCAAAAAAGGACTGTGGCGCGTCGGACACCGCTGCGTCGACGAACGGCTGGAAGTTTTGGATGTTCAAGAAGGACGGCCGAGCGCAGTTCATTGACGTGCTGCGTCCTCCTGTCGGGAAGTGATCGCAGAGAGTCAATGCGATAGTTGTGGTCTGTCGCTACGTGATTCCAAGCGAAACTCGTGAATCCATGGAGGCCACATGACTACCACGAAGAAGTGCATCGCCTGCGGCCAGTATTTCAAGCCGTGGCCACAAACCCCGGATCAAATCTATTGATCCAAGGCTGAGTGCCAGCGCGAGCGATGCCGGCGGGCCAAACTACGCGAGCGGCAGGCAAAGCAACAACCGACTCCCAGAAGCACCAGGGACAGCGCATCCGGCCCCCTGGAATGACGTACAGTCAAAACAATATAGGCGATTCAAATGTCAATATAGGCAGGGGGGGCCAAGGGATGCCTACAAGGCACCGCATGATCAGCTAGCCATACAGAGAGCCTTTCCCAGAATTGATTGCAGCAGGAATATATACTGAAAGCATCAACATCCTGATCCGCTCCGATGCTATCAAGCTCGTATTGGGCATTAATGCACACGTTTTTGATACGTTCAAGAACTTGCATAACACTGGCGTAATCATTCGCACTAACAAACAACGTTTTAGCAGTTTTGAAAAAATTTGACATGATGCTGGCGTAAGGATCTCGCTCATCTGGGGCTGTTACAGGACAATCGTACCCCCACCAGACTGTTCCCGACTGAGCAAGCTTGTATCCAAGAGTTGCACCAGTCCAACAGGCCCAAGCAAAAATCTTGTAGTTAGAGAGGATTGGGCCATCCAATTCATCAATGGCACGTGAATTCATGTTATCGACCACAGAGACCGGTCGACCATGGCTCATAATGAAAACGGTTGTGTCATCCTGATTTTGAAGTGCGTTTAGCAGCGATGCTCGGATGGCGTCGTGTTTGTAAAGCCGAAGATCACTGTTGTCTTCGATGCGCAGAGCCATCGAATGGTTGGCCTGAGTCGCTTCGTCGTGACTTGTGACAAATAAAATTGTCATCGTTGCGCCTTCCGGACAATCATGTCACGCGCAATACGAAGTAGTTCTGTCGCATATTGATGTCCAATGTCCGTTCCTTCGGCAACAGCTCTAGCTAACTCCCCTGCACTTAGCTGGCCTCCGTCCAATGTCTTCCAGGCAATCTGTTCACTGGGCAACTCTCTAAGTAGAGTTGAAATTACATCGCGGCTTATTGAACGCGTCATTGAACGTGTCCCGACATCAAACTCTTCTCCAAGAGCTTGAGCGACGCCGCTGAGAAATGCCCGTAAGGACGGAGATCGTGAAGCGGCCCTGTCAATATCTATCGCTTTTAGAAACGCATAAGCCCTACGTGCATCTCCCTTGTGGAAGATATTGAAGGCCAGTTGCTTTGGATATACGATCATTTCAGGCAATGGCAACCGTTTTGCCAATTGCGCGGCATGCTCGTTCCTTACACCTTTCAGTACGCTGAAGTCGTCAGCGAAAAGCCAAGCCTCGATGGTGGGTACCGCGCAATAAACGCTTATTTCTGGATGTCCAAGCTGCATGGCGGCAAGGCTCATCGAATCTGCAACACTCATTTCATCGGCATCCACAAGAGCTATATGCTTTTCCCATAGAGTGTCACTCAGTCCCGATATATGTTCTGCTACGTTCCGTTTTCCACCGCACACCGTAATCGTAACGCCATCGTCAAGCTTTGCAGCTTGAAGCAGGTACCTGACGACTACTTCATCGGTCCTGCCTTCAACATATATATGTAGCTGTTTATTGTTCATATTAAAGAGTCTCGATATCACACAAGTCTTTGAACCTTAAGCATCTTTTGCGTGAATGTATTGGTGCGCGGAACGCTTAGAAACTTAGGATATACCACACGTCTATTTAACGAGCTTATTTCAACTAACTATAACTCTTAAGGCTCTCATCCAACGTGCATTTTGCATATAGCATAACAAAAGTATGGCTCCGGGGATGGTACCGAAGGCCGTATCTCATCATCAGACTAAACCGAAACCTGATCATTCATTTAGCGGACCCAATTTAGGCGGCCGATGGCGACTTCAACCAATTTGCTAGTTTGTGCCGCTTGTCGCCGCTCCGTCGCGGGCACTCGATTGTCTTGGCCTAGAAGCGGCGGAAGCTGTAGCCCCCCCCAAGGTGTCTGCTCGTTCAGTTGCCCAGAGCACGTCTGCGCCACTCAGCGCTGAAAGACGTTGTCGCGGTGGTATCTCAGATAAATATCAACGCCCTTCGGTACGAAGCGCAGAGGCTGGGGCAATCTAAGTACTTCGCGATGGCGGCTATCCAACCTAGGGGAAAGGTGCATGTTCCCATCTTCGTCAAAGGTGATAAGCCCCTTGTCGAATAGTGCATCAAGGTTTGCCGACAACAAAAGACCATTGAGGCGATCGAGCTTCTGCTTGGGTGTGGACTTCTTCCACGGCTTAATGTGCGAGGCAATGAGCAGTTCACGGCAATCGATCCCACTGACCGCGCAAGCGCCGTTCCATACCTTCATGAGATTCTCCCGAAACTGACCCTGGCCGCGCCGTGCATTCGCTCGCGTGAGCACGTCGGTGATCGGTTCCTCGCCGTCGGGGCGGTCATCGGCGTCGAGAGGGTCCGTTGGCGCGCATTGCATTGCGTCCACGAGGCGCGCCCACTTTTCGGTTCGATGGCCCCGAGGGATCGAGTCGAGTACGCGGCCAACTGTGGGCAGATCCCATTCCGTGTAGCTGCCAAACATACTCAACAGCTTGCTCTTGCCGGTGATCGCACGTGCGTTGAGCGTAACCGGCTCATCGAGCCACCAATAGAAGTTGTCGGGGCAGATCCAGTTGGGTATCCAGTGCAGATCGCGTCGCCAGCCCGAGAGAAATTGGTTCTGGTTGCCGCCGAATTGCTCCTGCACATTCTTAAGTGCCCAAGCATCCTCCCATAACTCGCCCAGGTGAAGCTCTTGAACGATCTCTTCGCGCTGTGTCTTGTCGCGTTTTTGCGAGAGCCCGATCGCGTTACCTGCGATGCCAACGAGCTGCTGGACGCCATCGTGTGAGACGGTCATAAAGACAAACGTTTGCCCAGCGTTTTCGTCGAGTGGTGCCGAGCCAATCCTTTCCGTGTGGAAGACCCTAAAACGCTCTTTGCCTCGCTTGAGAAGCAGTCGCGGCGAGTTGTTCCACTCTTCGTGTCCATAACCGGTCTCTCGGGGGTATCCGCTGGTGGCGATCACGCCCGAGGGGCGCAGGTAGTGGTAGGTGTTCCAGAGAATCGGTTTTTGGATAAATAGCGCCATTGAATTTCCCTCGACTTTTCCGAAATCGTTATCGGTTGCGGTCGCTTAATATTGTCACAACATGCAATGTAAGCTCACCTACTCGTTTGGCCTGCCTTTGGATAGGACAGAACCAGTGCCTCCTTGGGCGGACCGAAGTTACTAAGTGCGGTAGCGTAGTTTTGCTCCGGCATAGCGGTACCACGTTTGCATTCACACATTTGGCGTACTACGGTTGCTGTGTCTAGCGACTCTCCAAGTAGCAATGCTTCCAACTCTTCGTCGGACCAAGGCTTGCCCTTATCTACGCGTTTCTTTGATGCAGCATAAGCTCGTTCGTGGGATACACATGCCGACCCGTGCTCTGGCATGAACTTAGGCTGCTCGCCAAAATCATGTTCCGAGTAGAACATTTCCCAAACTGCAATGCCACTGCGAGCTGCGACGGTCTGTCGTTTGAGTTGTTCGTCGAAGTGGGAGATCCCCGAAGACCTCTGAATGGAGTCCCACGAATTGCGATTGGTTGTCAGGCGTGGCCACTTCGCCTCGAACATGCCGGCCTTAAATTCTTTAGTATTAGAAAATATGATGCATCCATCGACGCCGTTACCCCGCTCAGCCGATGGATTAAGAACCTGAATTCGGGCTTTCAAGTTTGGAATGCTACGGGCAGCAATCTCTCGTCGCAGGGCCGCTGTGAAATTTGAGGTGTAGTCGTTTTCAGTAACAATTACACCGGCAATAAGATCAGACTTGGTGAGCCGATCAGCCCAACTTACACAATCTGAGATTGTGTCAATGATATTCGATGGAAATAACATGTCAGTGCGCAGGGGATGTTGTCGCTTAGAAAGTAGATGGTCCGGTAAATCACTCGGTGACAGGCGCAAGGCCACGTCGATTAGCGAGAAGAGCCACGTCCTTGTGGTTGGCTATGCGGTGGAGGCGTTTTAGAACGCTCTGCTGCGTCTCCGGGGTCCAGAAAATCCGCAAATGCTTACGTGCTCGAGTTACTGCTGTGTAGAAGATGCTGTGTGTGATGTCATCTTCGTTCGCATCTGTGATTACGATTTTAACGTTGTCATACTCGAGGCCCTGAGCCTTGTGGATAGAGACAGCATATGCCACTTGAAATGGCACCGTGGTGTTAAGTGAATCGTCGTCTTCATCGCTAGTGTCATGCTCATGCTCGTAGACCGAGAAGCGTACAGTAGAGCCCGCAATCCATTCGAGCTCATTACCGACGACATCAAAGTCGCTGAGCGGCCTATCGAGCTCAACGTCGAACTGAATTCGACCTGGAACGTGATCAATGGCAATGATTCTGCCCTTCAGGTTGTTATAAATGACAGGTCGGAACCTCTCGGTCTCGTGAAAGAGGACAGGATCACCAATCTTGTACGTGGACTCCCGCCAGGTGGTCGATGCACCACGGTTGCTACTCTGCAAAAATCGGTTGATATTGTTGATGCCGTAGAGGCCGTCATAATTCAGACACAGAATGATTTCGTCCTCTCCTTGTGCCTCGAACAGCGTTTTGTCTAACACGGTCGAGTACCCATTGTGAGCCATGATTTCGGCGATATCGTCGTCAATATTCCGAACCCTTTTCCAGAACTCCAATAGTGAGTTGTTTGTGGTTCTGTAGGGCGTTGTCAATTCGAAGACGGACGTTTTCGGTATGAATGAACGAATGATTCCGAACCAGTTACCAAACTGAATCGATTCGATCTGGTAGACATCGCCAACGAGGACGAGCAGTTTGAATGAGGTCTTATTCAGCACCTCTATCAAATCGGCGTTGCTCACAGTACTGCATTCGTCAATGACAAGGAGGTCGTACTCTGGACCTGTCGCCGTCCGGTGGATATGACTACTGATCGTCCGGAAATCAGAATTTTGCGCAGTTACCTTGCGATTTAGGTTGTCTTTCGCTGGGTTTGTATGCGCAAGGAAGAGCTTCTTTTTGTCATTAAAGTAATGAGCAATATGGTTCACCATTGTTGATTTGCCTGTACCTGCCGCTCCGTAGATTAGGGCGACGCGCGACTGGCTGAACAACAGTTTGAGGGCCCCCTGCTTCGCCGGGTCGTCGATACCAGGAGATGTTTCATCAAGCCAGCGCTCGACGGCTTGTGTGTAACCATCAATTCGGGATTTTGCATACTCTTGAAGCTTCTCAACGATGGAGACGGTTTCGTTCTCATACCCGCGGATGAAGACATGTCCTTTGTCATGTACGAGTTGACGCTCTGTATGTGTCCGATAGAGATTGTTGTTGTAGGTGGAGATTAGCCCACTGATCTCTCCGAATTCCTCGATATCGGCCACGCTTGTGTAGAGGGTCCCATGACGTTCCACGTTGTTCTTCACGCGTCGAACGAGAAGCTCGTGGTTTCGACCAGTAACATCAATGGCTTCGACGAGGTCCCAGTACCGTGGATTGTGCCCCGGTAGCGATGTGCAGAACGGCATGGTGTCAAAGGGAATGCAGCCGTACGGAAGCTTCATTCCAGAAAGACGGTCACAGCCATTCCGGTAGTACTGTGTCTTGAGTATCTGATTGTGCATGCGCAGCAAAAGATATCGAAGGACATTCTGCCCCGGCGCAGCTGACCTTATGATTCGGCGCGCTTCATCCAGCACGGGAAAGATTTGCGGCTTGGTGCCACCAACGATTCCTGCCGCCCTTACCGCTGCATACTTGTTGTCGGGCATATCAACTAAGTCGAGTAGGCTACCCGAACCACCCGTTAACCCCTGCATCAGGTAACGATACTCGTCCGATTTTGTCCGCACAGTTATAGACATACCGAGCAGGCGAGCGAAGTTGTCGAATTCGCACGGACGGATCGATACCTCCCAATCGCAGATGATCGTAATCGGCATCGTCTGACCTAGTACTTCGATCGAGTCATATTGAAGGATCAACATGGCCGAGTACTTGTCAGTCATATCAATGTCAGTGAAGGCGATGATTCGGTCAAACTTGCTAACCTTGTTGACGGCGCGGTAGAACGTAACTTCGTAGTAGATGCGCCCACCGATGAAAAAAGGGCGCGTCTTATGGATGTAGTACCGCCCCTGGGAACTCTTTCCTCGTAGCCCGGAGCGAACCGATTTGATCCTAGCTGCGATCTTCTCGTGGTACTCCCGCAGCGAAGGATCCAGGTCAACTGGGAAGGCCTCTAGGTTTGAGAGCACTCCGATCCCACAATCCTCCTGAAGTAAGGAACGGATACGGTAGAGGTACTCGTAGTACTTGAGCATTAACCGCTCGGATGCATCCCCGTCCATGGTGTAGTGGGATGCACTTTTCTGAATTAGTTTGTGGAATCGCCCCAGGAAGCTGAATTTCCCCTTGCTCTTGACGAAGGCAAGCGCCGGATCTACTGCGGGATAGTTAAATTCGGCACTAGGGGAGCCAGCGTGGAGACGGACGGCAACTCCCTCGACCAGGTTCCGGAGTTGAGAGAGGATGTTCTGGGCGAGCAACGCTCGCTGATCTGCGAGCGATTCGATATTCCGGCAGATGGCTTCGTCAGCACTCTGAATTTGCTTACTAACTGTAGTCATTAGCTGAATCCCCCTTGTTAATACTCGCGGCCTCATATATGCAAAAGACATGGTGCCAGAAAATATAGAAACGGGTAGCAACTATGAGGATATTGGGCGCTGGCAATATCCAAAATTCATCCCATTTTGGTTGTCTAATGGCGCCAGCGCCTTCGTCGTCCGATCAGCCCGTGGTGGCAGACTGCAAGAGCGGCAGTGCATGATTTAAAGCGCCCTATTTCCTCCAAGGGTTACGTCGACGAGGAACTGGTTGCTACACTGATGTCATGGGCAGCCATGACAATGATCCGCTTGCAATCCTCCAGGCAGAGAATGCCCGGCTGATTACGCTCCTGGAGTCCCACGGAATCGATTGGCGCCCTACCGCCTCTGAACCAGAATCACCTGCCACTATTCAAGCAGAGCCCCTTCAACTCTCAACGAACGAAAAGGTGAAACTCTTCCGGCGCCTCTTTCAGGGGCGTTCGGACGTTTATCCGATTCGCTGGGAGAGCAAGACAACTGGCAAATCAGGATATTCGCCGGCATGTGCGAACGAGTGGCGTACCGGTATTTGCCACAAACCACGCATCAAATGTGGTGATTGCGAGCATCGATTGCTGGAGCCGTTATCTGACTCCATCATTTACGATCACCTCGCAGGCGAACACACGATTGGTGTGTATCCGCTCCTGCCTGACGACACCTGCCTTTTCCTGGCCGTTGATTTTGACGAACAAGAGTGGCGGGATGATGCCCGAGCATTTATACGCTCTTGCAAGGAGTTGGGGCTGCCTGCCGCCCTCGAAATTTCCAGATCAGGCAGCGGGGCCCATGCCTGGATTTTCTTCTCGAGGCGAGTAGCTGCAAGAGATGCTCGGCGACTTGGATCTGCAGTTATCAGTCACACCTGCGCTCAAACCAGACAGCTAAAACTGGCCTCGTACGACCGGTTGTTTCCTAATCAGGACTCGATGCCCAAAGGTGGATTTGGCAACTTGATTGCCTTACCGCTTCAGAAAAAGCCACGAGAGGAGGGTAAGAGCGTTTTCGTTGATGAGAGGCTCGCACCTTTTGCAGACCAGTGGGCCTACCTCGCCTCCATTAAGTCGATGGAGCCGGCCGATCTAGAAGCTATTGTTTTTCGGGCAACCGGCGGGGCGCACCCACTCGACGTAACTTTCATTGATGAGGAAGACAATGCGGAGCCCTGGAAAAAGCGAACGACGACTTCCGGCAAGCTGGCTGGCGTCATGCCGGCGAGCATCAAAGTAACGTCAGCCAACCTTCTGTATGTCGAAAAGGAAGGTATCCCGCAAAGCCTAGCCAACCGTCTAATTCGCCTTGCAGCCTTCCAGAACCCTGAGTTTTACAAAGCCCAGGCGATGAGATTGCCTGTATGGGACAAGCCGAGAGTCATAGGGTGCGCGGAGAACTTTCCCAAGCATATTGGCTTGCCAAGAGGGTGCATGGATGCACTTTCGGAACTTGCGAAAGCCAATAGCATCCGACTTGATGTCATTGATGAGCGCTTTCCTGGTAACCCGATCGAAGTCAGTTTTCAAGGAAAACTTCGTCTAGACCAGGAGGCGGCAATTGCAGCAATGCTGCACCATGAGACTGGCGTTCTCTGTGCACCAACTGCATTTGGTAAAACGGTTACCGCGGCAGCTGTCATCGCCAGACGAAAAACCAATACCTTGATTCTGGTGCACCGAACCGAACTGCTGAAGCAATGGCAAGAGCGATTACAAAGCTACCTTGGCGTCGGCAAGGAGGTCGTAGGTACCATTGGTGGAGGCAAGCCAAAACCGACGGGCATCATCGACATCGCAGTCATGCAATCTCTGTCTCGCAAGGGAGAGATCAACCAAGTTGTCGAGAACTATGGGCAGGTGATTATTGATGAATGCCACCACGTCAGCTCACTATCATTCGAAAGTTTGCTCAAAAGCGTAAAGGCCAAGTTCGTGCTCGGGTTAACCGCCACGCCTATTCGCCGCGATGGTCTGCAAGCGATTATTTTTATGCAGTGCGGCCCCATACGGCATGTTGCTGAAAAACCAGCGGGTGCGCCGCAAAAATTGGAAGTCCGAGCCATGAGCGTATTCAATCGCTTGGACCTTGCACCGGATACAGGCATCCAGGAGATTTTCAAGCAAATTTCCAGCAATTACGTACGGACGCAAATGATTGCAGACGCTGCGCTTGCTGCGTTCCGCGAGGGACGCAAGATCTTGGTCCTGACTGAGCGCACAGAGCATCTTGATGCCATTAGCCAAATTCTCACGCCCGAGGTTCCTGAGTTAATGCTGCTTCATGGCCGGATGTCCAAGAAGCAGCGATCTGTATTGACGCAGCAACTCGACGCTTTACCACCTGATGCACCACGCATCCTTCTCGCCACTGGAAAATTAGTCGGCGAAGGCTTTGACCATCCCCCCTTGGACACCCTGCTGCTAGCGATGCCGGTCTCTTGGAAAGGCACCTTGCAACAGTATGCGGGCCGACTCCATCGAGAACATGCAGATAAATCCGACGTGCGGATTGTCGATTTTATTGATGCAGACCAACCGGCTTTAATGCGGATGTGGGAAAAGCGTCAGCGCGGATACAGGGTAATGGGTTATCAAATCCTGAACGGATAATAAACCGAGCCGCTTTCTAATTCGTCATCACCGCCGCCAACAATTAACTCGTCATAGATGGCAGACTATTTTCCCCTTGCAGTCCAGCAAGTCATGATGACGACCGGTCCTGCTCCAGAGTAGTAACTTCCAAACGCCTGCGCCTTCGGAATGTCACTTGCGGCGTCCTAGCGACTTCACCCGGATTGACTGAGGCAGTATCGGTACCATCAGAATCCGTTTCCCGTGCATTGTCAGGGGCTGCGCCAGCATGTGCGCCAGATAATGAATTTTCTTGTGAATGCAGTCCTCCTTCGTGCTTTGAGTCACCACCTGCTCGAACGGATTTCCACTTCTCGAGCATTGGCAGCAAGTGCTGAATGCACAAGCCATTGGCAGCCTCCGTAGTAATTCCGCTTGATTCTGCAAAACGAGCGACCGCAGCCTGGAAGGTCGGATCTTCTGGGATAGGAACGAGCATCTCGACCATCGCCCAAAATCGCAAGGCAGAAGGTACGGCCAAGCACTTCTGCAATTCGTGCAAATGCATAAAGCCCAAGGCACGGGAGAGTGCATGGTGGACCTGGGAAAGCTTCAGCTCACCCGCGTATGCCTTCTTTATTCGTTTTGCAACCTTCTTCACTTCATCCATTCTGGTCTGATTCATAGCACCATTTCCTTCGGTTGAAATCACGTGAGATCTGACGGGAAACTTCGTTAAACGCAACGCCTCATGACTCCCGGCCAGTCACTTTTAGATCGTCGTAGAAGGCATATTTCAAAACCATCTTTGCCCACTCGTAACCAAGTAGGTCGAATGCAACAACGCGGCTGTAATCCGGAAGTTTCCTGCGATTAGCCCTTACTTCCGAAACCACGCTCTTGGAAACACGCAACAGTTCAGCCAATTCCACATCACGGCGCTTGCCCAACTTTTCTTTGACTGCATTAAGCAATTCCGAATCAGATAAAGACACCTTTATGTCCTTTCATTAAACGTTTTCAGAAAAGGTTGCCGAATTCTTGGCCATATCTGCCAGGGTTGGTTTCGGCGTTTTTTTTGCATTGATGGATCTCACGGTTGCAGTCGCCCGCGGCTTTGGTGCGGTACGTGATGCCTCTTTCAGATGCTTCTTGTCTTCTGTAGTCAAGGCATCCTCTAGCTCCCTACGTGCCACACGACTGGCTCGCTCCTGCTCAGCCCGCCGCTTAAATTGCTGCACCAGTGTTTCAGGCAACTCGATGGGGCATGACAGATCATCTTCCTTCGTCTCATTCATTAGAATTCGACGAGAGACGTCCTCAATATCCCTTCTGTCAAACTGAAACTCGCGTGATTTGTAGGCGACTTCGAGGTCTGCAAGGGTCACCTTTACGTCGAAATTGCTACTGGAACTTCGCTTGTTTTCATATGCGATTTCAACCAGCCGACTTTCGGCGCGCTTTTGGCCTCCCGAAAGCAAATTGATTCTCGGCCCATCTTTTTTCGGATCAATTGCCAAAATCTCAGGGAGTGCATTTTTCTGGTGCACTAAAAACGCTTCCCAGTCAGGCCCTTCGGGATCGTCGGGCATCATCACCTTGACATTGCTTAGCAAGCGCTGCCGCTCAGGTGAGGGACGCTTCATCAAACGACGAACCAAGCTGTAGTTACCGACGGCGGTTATCGGCAATCCCAAATTCCCGGCCACCATCATCAACCTGGCAATGTTGGTATTTGCCTCTTTTGATAACGTGTAGAACTGCAGTTCATCCAAGCCTAAGTAACAAATCCCGGATCGGTAGGCCATTCTCCGGCAGTAAGAAACGTTATCGTGAGTAGCGGTATAAGCTGATCCCAAACGCTGCCAGAAGCCATTCTCTGTCTTGATGTCGCGAAACTTGACGTACCAACTGGATCGCAGTGGCCACACCGTACCATCAGGCGTTGTGATTGATACATTACGTGCCACTGCGCGCTGGTACGCTTCGGACAAAGCTGTTTTTCCGAGCCCAGGTAGCCCCGTCAATATGGCAGGGGCTTGCCACTCAGGAAGGGGTAACGTCTCAAATTCTGATTGGATGGCGGCGCAAAATCCCAGTGGATCTGTATAGATCAAACAGGCATGGGCATACGCCTCACCGACCCAGACCTCGAGTATCTCCAGGCACTGTTCTGATGGATAGAAAATCGACGCAAGGGACTTCTTGAGCATTTTCGTCGCCAAGGTGATCGGGTGTCGCCCCAATTCATACAGCGGCTCGGGGTAATACTCTGCAGCTTGCTTCAAGGCTTCCCGTTGTAGCAAGGCTTCGAAGCGCTGGGCCCACATATTTGGGTGGGGACTCATGCTTTCTGCCCTCGCGAGCCCTGTTGCTTGGCTTCCTTTTCTTCGCGCTTGGCTAGCGCTGTCTTTTTAGGTCGCCCCGTTTTTCGTTGGATCGAATCCCAGTCGTCCCCGGTATCTTCCTCAAAACGACTGATTCCCTCGGCCGAAGCAGCTCGTTGATGCTGGCGAAATGCCGAATTCATCTCGGCCCGAGCCTCTGCAAATTGTTCAAGTTCACTGAGGCTTACGTACAGATCATCGGCATCTCCGCCAACCTTCAACTGCGCATCAAGTTGGTATAGCTGACCGTTCAACTCGACCCACAGATGCCGCACACACAAATCCAGCACATAGCCATTGATCTCCATGACATTCACGGTCGATCGTTTGAGCTTCTGAAATATGCCTGTTGCCTTGAACTTATCGGAGTTGAAACGCTGTCCAGCAAGGTAAACAGCGTCCTCCTTCAGCGAGAGCTTTTTGGGTGTGAGGAAAGTACGGACCGCATCGTCAATACTCATCATTTGGGCGTCATTTCGCCCGCGGGCGTTATAGGCATTCCAGAAAGAAAGTGGGTCAGGGGAGACAAACGCCATCTCTGGAATCGCTTCAATTTTGCTTTCGATCCAGCGTGTGCGATTTCGCTTGATGAACTCCCTGATCAGCTTTCTGGCGAGTTTGATCGGCGTGAATTTGCTCTTGTAATAGCCTGGCCTACCCTCAATTTTTCGCTTTCTGGGATTGGTGCTCTCAACCGTTGCTTTGGACTGGCCTGAATAGGCCAATGTCAGCTCTCGGATTGGAAACTCATCGTCGAACTTCTCAATCAGTTTTAATGCAGCACCAGGCCCTCGGTCGGTAATGTAGGATGAAGGCAGACCTTGGCTGGGCCAGTCTTCCGGTCCAATTTTTAGGCCAAATAGCTTACAGAAGTACACCTTCGGAACCGCCATACAGAAGAGCATCATGCGATATGCCTCTCGGCGCTCGCTGCCCAGCGAAAAGCCAATGCCCAGGCCCATGGAAGAGAGGACATCGACGCCTACGGCAACTTTTAATGGAGGGAGTGTGCTGCCTTCCAGATATCCACGAGGCAGCTCGGCGCAGCTAAAGGCATCAGCCTCGACCTCCTCCATGAGATTGACCAAATGCTCGGCGTACTTCCCCTTTGAGGGAGACATTTTGGTACGCACCCGGATCTCTCCATAGAGATCCATCTGTATCTGTTCAAGTCCAAATTCCTTAATCAGCCGGTAGCGAAACTGGTCGTAGGTGTAAAAGCCTTGACCCGGAGGTGGAATGAACACCTTGAATTTTTGCTTCCCGTGGGAGCCGATTTTGCATTTGAGGTTTTTGACCATTATCAGGTCATAGACTTCTTGCAGTGTTCGTCCCAACTTTGCGTGCTCTTCGTAGCCAGCAAGATATTCCTTCGTCAGTTCGGGATCCTCGGCATTGCCATAGCGAGTACCAAACCTTAGCGAAGGCCTACCAAGTTTTTTCTGGTGGAGTTTGCGCGCCCATTGCCCAATGTTGTGCCAGGGAGAATGAAGTGACCATATATTTCGGCCGCACGCCACATAGGTAATTGCCCACATTCGATAACGAGTTTCGTTGCACCCCGCTGCTCTTGCCATGTGGTTAAGTGCGCGCTCAGGATCTTCAGAAAACATCCATGTTCGAGTATCCGAGATGGCTTCTGAAATTTTCAGTAATCGGCCTTCGACACGATCCTTATGGAGGATTATTGCTCTGGGGCGGCGAGCATCACACAACTCGAGGTCATTCTCACTGACCTCATCCAGCCATGGCGGGAGGGTGATTATTTCCTCGGTGTCGAGCAATAAGTCAGCATCGAGTGCTGCCTCAAAATCATCACGCACCAAAGCAATCAGATGAGCACCGGGCTTTATTTTGCCTTTCGAGTTGGGCGTACCGAGTTGCGCAAGTAAGACTCTGTCTTTGCGACTTGCCAGAAAAACATAGTCCAGATCTTTACGCAGAGCACCGAATCCATCCGGCACATTGAGAAGAGAACCGCACTGCATGCTTACCCCCTGAACCAGTCTGCGTACTTTTTCAAGGGGTCGATGCTCTCTGGCTTCAGAGGCCGATCAATCAGCAATGTGGAAAACAGATCTACCCTCAGCTCCCGTCGCCAAATCAGTTGCCACAGAAATGTCCTTGCATCGTGAATGTCAAATTGATGCCGGCGCTTAAGGTCGAGAATGACTTCAAATGGGGGAACTCCAGCCTGCAAAGTAGTGGCGAAACGCTCTTTCAATGCTCCCTGTAGTTGTTCATCAAGACTGATCTTCCTCCGATGCTGTCCGAATAACCGCCGGAGATTTTCTCGGAAGGTTTCATCGAGTTGATCCAACCCAAGTTGAACGGTACGAATGCCAGCCTCTTCGTGATAGAGGCGCTCCAAGGTATGGCGAGCAATCGTTCTATCTGTGTCGCTTTCCGCCGACGCTTTTCCCCGACGTCTTTGCGGCGCTGGCAGCGAAAAAGCGTCTTGCTCGTCTTTGATATTCCAGTTGATGCACTTATTCACGGAGCCGTCTGGCTCCCTGATGGCCCACAAGATGTCCGAGAAAAAGGGAAGAATGATTTTTAGAGACTCCTCCCCCTCGTTTTCTGCAGGAAAACTGCCGGTGCTCAGAATGTTCGTTGCGCCAATTTTTTCGGCGATTGCCAACGTACCGGGCAAGACAGGCAAACGCTTGTCGATAACCGCAGGCATGGTGAGCAACGGATGCGGGGTCGGATGCGCCGGCATCATCCGTTGCTCTTGCGCACCGGCAAATCTTTGGCTGTAGAACCCAAAAATTGACAAATATTTTTCGGGCTCAGACAGACAATGGAAACGCCTTTCGAGCATCCCCGGCGTCAAGATGGATGCGCGAGAAATATCTGGAGCCTCTTCCCGTGTTGCGAGGATGCTAGGCTGGTAATTTTTGTCCCAGGTGGGAGATTTTTGTCGCTTGAATACGGTCCGCAGGCGATTGCCTGTAATGAATTTTTTGGTCATAGCTCCCCCGTTGCACACACGAAGCTGTGGTGCGCTAAACGATGAATGCGCCGAAACAGACGCAGAAAGGTCGCGAGACTTAACTCGCAGCTATGACGCGACTAAGGGAAATTGGCTGGCATAGGTCCTCCTGAGTGACGCAAGCGAAAATGTTTCTTTTCGTGCACGCGTGTTGACACTCAAAGAGATCAGGAGGACACTGTGATTGCTGAGGTCGTAGTGAGATCCGTCTCTCTTCGATTCGAAAAGTGGGCCCCTCGTGGGCCCACGTTGTTTTTGGCTTATATCTTCTTAGCTCTCTGCTCCCCTCTATTGCATTTCGCCACACTCAAAACGGCATGCCCTCGATTCCACCTGGAACACCGGGTTTAAGGCCAAGAGCCAAGGCAATGCAATGGCTCTGTCCTCGCAAACACTTCTTGTCGCCGCGTAGCACCTGATACACCAAGGCACACGAATAGCCTCGCTGGCGAGACCATTCCGCGATCGAGACTCCCCTGGAGAGGAATTCGTCGCGCACTTTTTGCAGTTGTTCCTGTTCAGACACAGCACGTGAAATCAGTTAGAATTGGTTCACGATAATGCACATCAACAAACAAGGCAAGCGCACAAATGGAATCATACTGCGAAGAGGTAGCCGCAAGAATCCGACAGGAGCGAGAGCGGTTAGGGATGACCCAGGCAGCATTTGGCGAATTGGCAGGGCTTGGACGGGCTACTCAGATTTTTTATGAGAACAATGATCGCCAGCCGGATACCAAATACTTTCAAAAGTTGCGAGAGCGTGGGATTGACGTCGATTATTTGCAAACCGGCCAACGTAGCCGATCGATGTACAACGATGCGGAATGGCTCCACTTCAAGAACGAAATACTTTGGGCGAGTTTTTCCGCAGCAGTCAAAATTGGGTTGCCCGAGGCATCTGCGGCCTCTGTTGATGCCAGCCTTGCCGCCTTCAAAGCATTCTGCACGGTGTATTCCGGGCGAAACGACAATGCTGTGCTGATCGAATTGCGGCAAGGGACGGAACGATTGGAGAGATGTGCGTGAGTCTCTCTTCTCGATTCAATGGGCTGGACCGCGTAATCGCAGGGCTGTGGTGGTGGAAAATACGTCGAACCTTGGCCGAGAAAAAAATCAACGAGGCGCCCGAACAAGCAGATCTAATCGATGAGGCTTTCCAAGAGTGGAAGCATTACGAATTTGCCTGCCGGTTTGGCAAAACAACAGACCGTGATATTGCCTCCGCTGTTCTTGAAGCAGAGAAAGACGGGGAGGACGTAGACGCTTTGGGTCTCGTCGTGACGAACAGAGATGCATCAGTCCGTAATGGGCAACTCCAATACCGTAATGGATATTGGCTAAAAGTGCTCACCTACCTGGTATCCGCCGTTTGCTTGGCAGGAAGCATCATGTTCGCCGCCTTACTAACACTGGCCCCAATGCCTTTGCCCATGAAGCTGCTGGCTTTTTTCGTGACATTTGCCCTGTTGATTGGTGGTGCTTACGTATTCGAGCTTTACACAAGCCGCCCGCTTGCCGCAGCGAACCTACTCAGCGCCAACTCAGAAAAGGCAGCGCAGGCAAAGGTTCTTTCGCTCAACGCGCACCCCGGATTCAGATCTGTCCGAAAAGAAGCCCCTTCGAAGTGATGCCTGTTACCGAATAAACTCCGCAGAGCGTAAGTCCATTGATTTGCCAGCCTAAACGAAGCTCAACAGCGCGACTACGCCGGGACGACACGGTAGTTCCCAAACTATTACCAGATGAATTTATTTTGGGATGGCTGAAGCGTTTTGCCGTCGCAAACTGCTGTTCCGACACCTGGCGGTTCATAAAGAGTATTCGGGATGAGCAGAAAGTAGTTTCCGAAGGGGCCGCGAGCATCTACCAGACATCCTCACTAGTTTCTGACTACACGGGAATACCTAACTCAGAGCTGGAGCGGCTCCACACACTTGTCCCATGGACTCAACTCAGTGGCAGCGGGCAGCAAGGCAAACAAGAAAACAATGAAGCCGACCGGCGGGCAATCCACGTTAAAGGCCATCGCTCGGGGCTATGTCCAAATTGTGTTGAAGAGGATCGCGCATTTTGGGGCTGGAATTACTGGCGACGTAGCCACCAGATCCCTGGGGTTACTCGCTGTTTGAAACATGAGGTGGAATTGCATTTCACCCCATACCTCTGTTTTACCACCCACTCCCCATATGCGGCTCGCCCAATCGGGTCTCCCGTCGGGGATCGGTCTACATTCGGCCAGCAATATAGTGAACTGGCCGTGAGCATGCTTGAGGAAGCTACACCAGACAACTTCGCTCAATCCCTGGTTCGGTTACACGCCTTACTCGAGCAGCGCTCCGGCGGAACCACAATTCTGCAAGTACGTAATTTTCTCGCGGCGACCGCACATCGAGACATACCGGACACATGGGTTCATCACGCTTTTGTTGGCAAGATCGACAAAACGCAAATGATTAAATCGCTCCGCGCCAGTTACCCGACCGAGCTTTCACCCATCCAGCTGGCAACCATTCTTAAGCTGATTTTTGACGAAGTCGATGATGCATTGATGTTCTGGCGCGGCAGTGACGGTTTGATGCCGGGTCAGTTTGATCAAAAGCATGCGGGCTTTTCCAAGGTCTGAGAGCGACTGGCGATGATGAACGAGATGCCAGCTCACCAAAACAATCTGTTGGGGAGTGACTCCTGGGTTCTCCCGGGCGCTCAAAACGACCAAACGCTCTACAGCTGGTCCTCGATTTATCACAAAGCATCCGGAAACATTGATGCCGGAACCACTAGTCGCCAGTTGTTTGGCCAGTCAGATGCCGCGTTTTCTCCTGACTTGCCTAGCCGACTCGACTTTCTGCAGAGAGCTACCCGAGCCCATCTTGGGGATGCTGAAACGGTTGCGAGGACTCGCACCTTGGCAGGCTTTTACCGCCCATTTTTTCAGGAGGATAAATATCAGAAGCTGATCACTGCCATGAGAGGTGATCGCCCTGGAGCGATAAAAGCAGAACTAGGGCTCAGTCG
Source organism: Bacteroidota bacterium (assembly GCA_050259955.1). Classification (GTDB taxonomy): domain Bacteria; phylum Pseudomonadota; class Gammaproteobacteria; order Burkholderiales; family Rhodocyclaceae; genus Azonexus. The sequence goes on along the minus strand of JBLNBM010000018.1, from coordinate 127,508 downwards.
AAGCGGCATTATCAGCTCGCAAACTTTTAAGGTCTGCCCCGAGTGCATGGAGGAGGAGTTCAAACGTCTGGGTTATGCCTATTGGCATACGGAGCACCAATGGCCTTCGTGTGCGCTGTGTGGGCTGCACCACGTATTGCTTTGGTGCTTTGATTCGAACAGCGCAGGAAAATCAGGGCGAATGTTTTACCAGCCGAAAGGCATCGTCCCATCTGGTTGGATTCGGCCAGCCGCCTCGGCAGAAGCCAAGCAGTCCCTCATGAAATTGTTTGCGTGGTCGAAACAGCTAGTTGGCGACAACAAGCTACATCTCGATGAAGAGGTACTCCGGTGGGCTTATTTGCTCAGGGCCAAACAACGATCCTGGATTGCTTTTGATGGAACGCTGCGACTCCAGAAATTGAAAGATTCGTTTGATTCCGCGTATCGTGAAATCGCGACCTTAGCTGGATTCTCAATTGCGGCAGCGACTGATGGGCCGAATTCAGGGTTTCTGGGCGGCATGTTCCGAAAAGTGGTGGGGCAACGTCACCCGCTGAAACATCTTCTGCTGCTGAATTTTCTGTTCGATGGGCCGGAGGATTTTCAGAAGGCATACGCCGATCATCTTGCTGTAAAAACCGAGGCAGGCGTAGCTGCGTTACTGCAAAACCTCACAGACTCAAGAAGCAAGCTAGAAGGCTGGATTCGCACACAGACAAAGTCAGTGAACAAGGCTGCACAGGAACTCGGTGTACCCACAGGACAGGCAACCAAATACCTCGATAAGGTCGGCGTAAATCGCGAGAAGCGGCCTCGTATCGTCGGGACGGAAAAAGAAGCAAGGCTTCGAAAACTGCTTTCAGAGGGCGTTGAGCGAGGGGAAATCACCGAAGAACTTTCGATCCGCCCAAGTTTCATTAAAGACTATCTCGCTGCTCATCCCGAACTGGCAAGTGAATGGACGACAAACCACTTCACCAAGCTTCGGGCTCGATACAGGGAGCAATTTCTGAAAGTGCTTTCCGACAACCCTGGGCTGCCTATCAAGGCAATCAGACGCATACCTAGCAACGGTTTTCAGTGGTTGTACATCAACGATCAGGAGTGGCTACGCTCTGTTCTGCCAGCTATCTGGCACCGTACTTGATCTGGCGATACCAAATTCATAAAACACCAATTTCAGCAAAGCGGCTCATTGGACGAAACGGTAGAATTCATGGGGCAACCATGTTCCGTAAAGTGCACCATGAACGTTTTCAAAACCCACGCTTCAATCGTCAACGACTACGCAACCTACATTCGTAGTTTCTTGAAGATTTCCGACCCGGCAATCCGCGCTGTTGTGGAGGCCGAATTAAACCGTGGCTTACTTTGGCCAGAAGCCCTGGTTCAATTCAATCCATCTTTTGAGATCGTCGGAAGTGTTGAGGACGTCGCAAACACAGGAAAAGTCCACGGGGAACTCAAAAACATCTTCAAGGGGTATTCGCTTTACCGGCACCAAATGGAAGCCATTGAACTCGGGGTTGATGGCAGGGACTTTATCGTAACTTCCGGCACGGGGTCAGGAAAATCCCTTACCTACATCGGAACGATCTTCGATCATCTCCTCAGAAACCCGGACTCACAAGGAGTCGCTGCAGTCATCGTGTACCCGATGAATGCGCTGATCAATTCGCAGTTCGAGGAAATCAGTCGCTACAAGGAGAACTACGAGAAGGCCACAGGAAAATCATTCCCGATTTCCTTCGGCCAGTATACCGGGCAGGAAAAAGAAGACGCCCGTCAGCGTATGCGCGAGCGGCCGCCCCAGGTTCTGCTTACTAACTACATGATGCTGGAGCTTCTGCTCACACGGCTTCCCGAAAGGAGCATCCGCGACGGTATCTACTCAAATTTGCGTTTTCTTGTCTTCGATGAACTCCACACCTACCGAGGAAGACAAGGTGCGGACGTTGCTCTACTTACCCGGAGGATTCAGGCGAAATGCGAACATCCTGTCGTTTGTATCGGCACATCCGCGACCATGGTTTCGGTTGGGTCAATCAGCGAACAACGAGTGGAAGTCGCCAAGGTCGCCAGTAAGCTGTTCGGAAAAAGATTCCAGCCAGACCAGATCGTCAACGAAACGCTGTATCGCTCTCTCGATTTCCGCGGAATTCTGCCGGCTGCAAAGGAGTTAACAGAGGCGATCCAGACAGGTGTGAATTCCAACGCCGACGAGGAGGCTCTCAGGAGCCATCCCGTTGCGATTTGGCTGGAGAATGCAATTGCACTTAGCCAAATAGAAAACACACTCTTCCGAGGCAAGCCCCTGCAACTGTCGGAAATTTCGAAGGCGCTTTCAGAAGCATCCGGAACCCAGAGGGAGGTCTGCGCCCACTTCCTGGAAGAAATATTGCAATGGATCAGCGCGCTGAACCAGCGGTTACAAGCAAGCGGCCGCAGGTACACCTACCTTCCCTTCAAACTCCATCAGTTTATTTCCCAAACCGGCTCAGTCTATTCAACGCTTGACCAGGACGGAAATCGCTTCATTACGCTGGAACCGGGTGTTTTCAAAGTCGAAGATGGCAGCAAGCGTCCGTTATTCCCGAGCGTATTTTCCCGAGCCAGCGGCCACGCATTCATTTGCGTATCGAAAATCGGAAACCAGCTTGAACCACGCGAATTCCGGACAAGCTCCGATGACGATGACGGCGCCACCGACGGCTACCTCATAACAGGAGAGGAAATTTGGGATCCGTTCGAGGATCTAGAACTGCTACCGGACGCCTGGATCCGTCAAACAAAAACAGGATCTGTTCCCGAATCGAAAAAGAAAGATTTCTTCCCGAAGAAGATATATTTCAACGAACTCGGCGAATGCTCCGACACCAAGCCTCTGAAATGGTGGGGATGGTTCATGAAGGCGCCATTGCTCTTCGATCCGACGGCGGGCGTGTTCTACGATACAAAGACGAATGAGGGGACGAAGTTAACCAAGCTGGGCAGCGAGGGCAGGAGTACCTCTACGACCATTACGGCATTTTCGATTTTGAACCGCCTCAAGGATTCAGGATATCGGGAACCCGATCAGAAACTCCTCAGTTTTACTGATAACCGGCAAGACGCCGCACTACAAGCTGGTCACTTCAACGATTTCGTACAGGTTGTCCGACTGCGAGCGGGAATCCGCAAAGCTCTCGAACAGGCTCCCGACAACGCCTTGATCTACGCTCAATTGGGCGAAGCCATATTCAAAGCGCTAGGTGCGCCCTTCCTTGAATATGCGAATAGGAATGAGGACCCCCAATTTGCCTCTGTCCGCGAGGACTATGAGCGCTCCTTCCAGGATTTTCTGTTTTACCGTGCGGTTTCCGATCTTCGCCGCAGTTGGCGGATCGTTCTCCCCAATCTCGAACAGTGCGCCCTACTGGAGGTTACGTACGCAGACCTTGAGCGCAGGGCTGCTGACTCCGCGTGGAATGGCTTCCCGTTGTTGGGTGAACTGAGCGTAGAGGAGCGGAAGGAATTTATCGCGACCATCCTAGATTTCTTCCGACTCGAATTTGCGATCCACAGCGAAAACTACCTCACCCACAGCAAACTGAAGGAAAACGAGAAACACTTCCGGGAGCGCCTACGTGCTCCATGGACCTTGGACCGAAACGAGGAACTGCGAGAGCCATTCTTCATTCGTTACGACTCTCTCCACAAATCCGCGAAATTCCCATCAAAGAGCATGGGGCCAGCGAGTGCCCTCGGAAAATTCATCAAACTCTACGTCAAACGTCGCGAGATCGACCTCGACTTGAAGGGTGCGAACTACAAGCATTTCGTGGAACGCCTGATGGGAATGCTTGAAGGCGCAGATTTCCTAAAGTCGCAAATGGCTCGGAGCGAGAAAAATGAACAGGTTCCTGTTTATCGGCTTCGTCTGGAAAAAATCATCTGGAAACTCGGCGACAAGCAGTCGGTCAAGGCAGAAGTCATTAAGCAGCGTTCTTACAAAGAGCAAGCCCCACAGCCAAACCTGTTCTTCCAGGATCTTTACCTGCGGGACTTCTCTCAATCGAAACGCCTGCGAGGCGAGGATCACACCGGCCAACTCGGCACCGACATACGTATTGAGCGGGAGGATCTGTTCCGCTCTGGACAAATCAGCACGTTGTTCTGCTCTCCGACAATGGAATTGGGAATCGACATCAGCAGCCTGAGCGTTGTTCACATGCGGAATGCACCACCCAATCCTGCCAACTACGCCCAGCGTTCTGGGCGAGCAGGGCGTAGTGGTCAAGCAGCCCTCGTATTCACCTATTGCTCTTCGTATTCACCGCACGACCGCCACTATTTCCACAATCAGACGGCACTCGTGGCGGGCAGCGTCATGGCGCCACGACTAGACCTTTGCAACAAGGAACTACTTGCCTCGCATCTCAATGCGCTCGTTGCGTCGGAAATCGGCATGCCCGGCCTAGACCAATCCGGAAACGGACGCCCGTCGATCATGAAACTTGTGATGGACGACAATCACGACTTGCCCCTGGCGCCAGCCGTTCGCTCAGGACTCCAGCTTTCCCCGTCCAAATTCGCCGAGATCAAGGCCACTTTCCAGCGCACCATCCGTGACTTCGAGAACGAACTCAAATCCTCAGGTACTTCTTGGTATTCAGAGCAATGGCTGGACCTGAACCTCGGAAAAGTCGCGGACAATCTTGATTCGTCGCTCGAACGTTGGCGGCGTCTTTACCGTTCGGCAAGAAGCATCCTTACCCGAGCGACGCAGAAAATCGAGAGTGGGACTCTCGGCCTAGGTAGCGACGACTACCGCAAGCAGAAACGCAACCAGGACCAGGCAACGCGCCAGCTCGATCTGCTGCGCAACGATCTGAAGGGCTCCTCGAGCGAGCTTTCTGAGTTCTATCCGTATCGCTACCTGGCTTCGGAAGGATTCTTGCCCGGGTACAACTTCACACGGCTTCCTGTCCGGGTATTCCTGCCGACCAGCGAATCGTCGGGTGAGTTCGTTTCCCGACCGCGCTCGATCGCCCTCAGGGAGTTTGGGCCGCTCAACGTCATCTACCACAACGGCCGCAAATACCGGGTCAGCCAATTGGTCCTGCAGGATGCAGACTCAGCGCTATCAGAAGCGAAAATCAGCACGAAAACCGGCTACTTTATGGCCGGCGATGCGGCGAAGGACAGCGTCTGCCCCATTTCCGGAGCAGACCTTTCGGATATCTCATCCAAACAGCACCTACACGACCTGATCGAGATGGCCGAATCCCGCGCGGAGGAAGTTGATCGTATCACCTGCGAGGAAGAGGAGCGGGTTTCTAGAGGCTTTGAGATCCGGACTTATTTCTCGGTGGATGGTGGCCAGGTCGACCGTATCCGTAAGGCTTGCGTGCTTTCTAGTAACACCACTCTGATGAACCTCCGCTATGTCCCCGCCGCCCGTCTGGTACACGTAAATTTTCAGTGGCGCTCTTCAAAGAGCGAAGGGTTCCCGATGGGGATGGTCTCCGGAGATTGGCGGCCCTCAATTCCGGAGGCTGATAGCAACATCAAGGAAGAGTTCAGACTGGTCAAGCTCTGGACATCAAACGTTTCGGATGCACTGTACATAGAACCGATTCAGCCGCTTGGGCTAAAACCGGACGGCGTGATCACACTGCAACATGCTCTCAAGCGAGCAATAGAGAGGGTATTCCAAGTCGAGCCCAGTGAAATTGGCGTGGTCACGGTAGGAAATCCAGAAGCTCCGAACATCCTTATTTTCGAGGCTGCGGAAGGCAGTTTGGGTATCCTGTCGCAATTCGTAGAGAACGTTGATGTGTTCTTGAGCGTCGTCAAGGAGGCCATTGCGCTCTGCCGTTTTGACAATGAGGAATACAAAGATCCGGCGAGCTACGATGACCTTTTGAGTTACTACAACCAGCGGGATCACAAGATTATCGACCGGCACCTGATTAAGGACGCGCTTCAAAAATTGAGTATCTGCTCCATCGAAATCCAGACAAATTCTGGATTTAGCAATTATGAAGCACAGTACCAATCCTTACTGCGCAATCTCGATCCCACGTCCTCGACGGAACGGAAGTTTATTCAGCACCTGTACGACAACGGACTTCGACTTCCCGATGCGGCTCAAAAAAGAGTCGAAGGACTGTACATCCAGCCTGACTTTTACTACGAGTCCCGAATCTGGATATTCTGCGACGGAACGCCCCATGATGATCCGGCCATCAAAGCCGATGACGAAGTAAAGCGCCAAGCCATCATGGCACGTGGAGACGATATCTGGGTCTATTACTATAAAGACAACCTCGCCGAAAAGGTCGCGGAGCGTCCTGACATTTTCCGCAAGGTTAAATAATGGATCTGGCCAAAGCCTCTCTACAACCGGGTAAGCTGGTTTCCCTACGTGGCCGGGACTGGATCGTCCTGCCTTCCGAAGACTCTGATCTTCTTGTTGTTAAGCCACTCGGCGGCTCAGACGACGAAATCACCGGTATCTACCTCCCGCTAGAAATGGAGGGGGACAAACCCGCGGATGCCCGTTTTCTCCCGCCAGTACCCGAGGACATCGGCGACATCAGCTCTGCAAAGCTCCTATACGACTCCGCCCGTCTGGCCTTTCGAAACGGAGCAGGACCGTTTAGGTCACTGGCTAAACTCTCCTTCAGGCCGCGCTCCTACCAAATGGTGCCATTGATCATGGCACTCAAACAGGAGCAGGTTCGGCTGCTAATTGCTGATGACGTTGGTGTAGGGAAGACTGTGGAATCCTTATTGATTGTTCGGGAGCTCATAGAGCGTCGGAAAATCAAGCGATTCGCCGTAATCTGCCTACCCCACCTGTGCGAACAGTGGCAGGCCGAGATTCGAGCCAAGTTGGACATCGAAGCAGTCATCATCCGCTCCAACACTCAAGCGCGCTTGGATCGCCAGATCCAAGGAGATACAAGTGTTTACGACTATTACCCGTACCAGGTGATTAGCATCGATTTCATCAAATCTGATGCTCGGCGCGACGTCTTCGTTGAACAGTGCCCCGAGCTAGTCATCGTCGATGAAGCACATGCCTGCGCCCGCCCGGCTGGCGCTTCGAACAGCCAGCAACAGCGATTTCACCTCATTAGCCGTATCGCCTCTAAGCCCGGCCAACAACTCGTGCTGCTGACGGCAACCCCCCACAGTGGGAAACCGGAAGAGTTCCAATCACTACTCGGCTTGGTCAAGCCCGTGTTCGAAACACTTGACCTTCCAAGCTCCACACAGCAGCAACGGAGGGACCTGGCTCGCCACTTTGTTCAACGAAAACGTGGTGACGTCGAAAAATGGCTAGGCGAGGATACCCCTTTCCCGAATCGCGATGCCTTCGAATGGCCTTACGAACTATCTCCGGGGTACTCACGCTTTTTCGAGCAGATCATCGAATTTGCCCGACGCCTGATCGCACCCGATCCGGCTCAAGGAGAGCGTAAACGTGTCCAATATTGGACAGCGTTAGCACTGCTTAGAGGCGTAATGTCTAGTCCGGCAGCGGGTGTGGAAATGCTCAATGCCCGCATGACCAACCTGGCCTCGGCCTTAGGTGAAGATACCGAGACCGCTGCAGGGGACGATCACAATCCTGTCCACGATAGCGAATTTGGGTTCGAGTCCGATAACACACCGACTCAAGTCTTTGAGCGTAACGACTGGAGCAAGCACCAGCGCGAGGAAATGCGCGAGTTCGCCCGCAGCCTTGAACAACTCTCCGGTGTTCAGTATGACCAGAAGCTGGCCGCCACCGAGCTGATTGTGGATGACTGGTTGAACAACGGCTTTAGTCCGGTGATCTTCTGCCGTTACATCGCAACTGCAAATTACCTTGGAACCCAGCTGGTTCCCCTACTGAAGAATCGCTTCCCTAGGGCCGACATACAGGTCATTACTAGTGAATTGCCTGACGAGCTGCGTAAGCAACGCGTCGAAGAGATGGGAAGATCGAACCAGCGAGTATTGATCGCCACCGACTGTCTGTCGGAGGGGATCAATCTCCAAGAGCACTTCACCGGTGTATTGCACTATGATCTTCCATGGAATCCCAATCGACTGGAGCAACGTGAAGGACGGGTCGATCGTTTCGGCCAGACAGCGCCAACCGTTAAAGCCTGCCTCCTTTATGGCGCCGACAATCCAATCGATGGGATCGTGCTCGACGTCTTGCTACGCAAGGTACGCGAAATCAAGAGAGCTACAGGTATCAATGTTCCCTTCCCTGAGGACTCTCAAAGCATTATCGATACGATCACCCAGTCGCTTCTGCTCAATCCAAATCGGCAAATTTCCACCAAGCGCGTTGAAAAGCGTCAGATTGAATTCGACTTCGGCGCTTTCGACGAAGCGGCGACGGCAAAGGCAACCGTGACGCGAAAAGTGGACGAAGCGGCAGCCCGAGAGACAGCCTCCCGAAGCATCTTTGCCCAGAATGCGATCAAGGCTCAGGAGATCGAAGCCGATCTTCGGGAAGTGGACGAAGCAATCGGTGACCCGCATGCGGTTGAGGATTTTGTCTGCTCGTCACTTAACAACCTTTTGGGCGTTCAGGTTTCTCGTGAGGCCAAAGGCTACCGTATTGTCATGGGGAACATGCCTACACAGTTGCGAGGACACCTACCTGCCGGCGATACGATCCAGGTCAGTTTTTTCTCACCGACTGCCGAGGGATATCACTACATCGGTCGAAATCATCGGTTTGTCGAACAGCTTTGCCAGTTTGTTATGGCTAACACATTGGCCCGTTCAGAGAGGCGTGCGGCGAGGACTTCGGTGATCCGCAGTCGTCAGGTAACAACCAAAACGACGCTGCTGCTGTTCCGTTGCCGGAACGTCATTGAGCAAGCACGACTAAACCATCAAATTGTTGCAGAGGAAATGCTGCTATGGGGTTGGCAAGGCACTCCTCAACAAAAAGAGTTTCTGGGTCACTTCACCGCAAAAGAACTCCTAAAAAATGCGAGAGCGTCTTCTGATCTGACTCCGCAAGCACGTGCGAACTTCCTTCAAAATGAGCTGAGGTTGCTTGATAGTCTGGACAAGGAATTCAAAACAATCGCCGAAGAACAATCCAAGCGTCTAGTTGAAGCCCACGAACGCTTCAGTGCCCTGATGGATAAGCAACGCTATCAAGTCGTTTACCCCGTTTTACCAATGGATCTACTTGGAATTTACATTTTGCTTCCGGAGGTCGCAACATGACCTACCCCAGCATTCGCATAGAAGGATCGATATTTTCTCCAGATATTCTGGAGCGCATCGAAGAAGCAGCAGGCCAGCGTCCAGCCGATTTCAATCTCGACACCGGCACCAAGGTCAAGGATGAAATCGCCCGCGCCTGGGCCGATGCACAGGACTACTGGCGCATCTTCCAACGCAAGCTCGAAAGCCTGAAATCGGACTCCCCTGCTACCACCGAGACCCGTCAGCAATGGATCGTGCCGCTGCTCGGTCTGCTCGGGTATCAGCTCGAATACCAGGCAAAGGGCGTCGAGTTGAACGGCAAGAATTATGCGATCTCGCACCGGGTAATCAATCGCGGGCAAACCCCCGTGCATGTCGTTGGCTACCGCGAGGCGGCAGGGCTGGACCGCAAGCCTGAGCGCACCCACATCGGCGCGCCGCGCATGTCCGCGCATGGCCTGATGCAGGAATACCTCAACCTGCACGATGAACTCTACGGCCTCGTCACCAACGGCCGACTATTGCGCCTACTGCGCGACAGTTCCCGCCTGATCAAGCTCACCTACCTCGAGTTCGATCTCGACCGCATCTTCAACGACGGCCTGTTTGCAGATTTCGCGGTTCTCTACCGCCTGCTGCACGTCACCCGGCTACCGCTCAGCAACGAAGCCTCCGCCGAAAGTCTGATCGAGCGCTACCACCAGGATTCGCTCGATTCCGGCGCACGCATTCGCGATGGCCTATCCAAGGCAGTCGAGCAGGCGATTCGCGATTTCGCCAACGGCTTCCTCGCGCACCGCGACAACGAGGCACTGCGTCAAGCCATTCGCGACGGCAAGCTCAGGCCGGAAATCTACTACCAGCACCTCCTGCGCCTGATATACCGCTTGCTCTTCCTGCTCGTCATCGAAGAGCGCGACCTGATCTTCCCGCCCAGCGCCGCACGGCAGCAGCGCGACATCTTCCGCAATTACTACAGCGTCGAGCGCCTGCGCCTGCTCTCCGAGAAGCGGCATCTCGCCGACAAGCGCTTTCATGATCACTGGCTCGGCCTGCTGGCCACTTTCAAACTCTTCGAAGCTCACGGTCCTGGCGAAAAACTCGGCATCGCGCCGCTGGCCGGCGATTTGTTTGGTTCTGCCGCCATCGGCCCGCTGGCCCAATGCCGTCTCGGCAACGACGTGCTGATCGGTTGCCTACGCTCGCTCGGCCTCTATCAGCATCCGGACAATGGCCAGACCATCCGCGTCAATTACGCCGCGCTCAACGTCGAAGAATTCGGCTCGGTCTACGAAGGCTTGCTCGAATTCCAGCCTGTATTCATCACAGAAGGCGAGCGCGTTGAATTCGACTTCGCCCAGGGTGACCAGCGCGCTGCCACCGGCTCGCACTACACGCCGGACGATCTCGTCCAGCCGCTCATCAAGCACTCGCTGGACTACCTGATTGCCGATGCGCTCAAGAAGCCAAGCCCTGCCAAGGCGCTGCTTGACCTCCGCGTCGCTGATATTTCCTGCGGTTCCGGTCACATCCTGCTCGCTGCCGCACGCCGCATCGCCACAGAGCTGGCAATCGTAAGGACGGGCGAAGAGCAACCGTCACCAACCGCATTCCGTGCCGCAATCCGCGACGTGATTCGCGAATGCATCTACGGCGTCGACCTGAACCCACTGGCAGTGGAGCTCTGCAAGGTTGCCCTCTGGCTAGAAGCGCACACTCCCGGCGAGCCGCTGAACTTTCTCGATCACCACATCAAATGCGGTAACGCCATTGTCGGCTTTGCGCACCGCGAGGAGGCCGAGCGTGGCGTGCCCGACGAAGCCTTCAAGACTCAGCCAGATGACGACAAAGAAACCGCTTCACTGCTGCGCAAGCGCAACAAAAAGGAACGGGAAGAGCATGCTGCCGGCCAGCTGCCACTTTCGCCAGGCATGCAAAAAGAACTCGACGACATTCTGCGCGGCTGGAACGAACTGAACCGCCTGCCCGAATATACGCCGGACGAAATCGAGGCTAAGAAGGCACGCTACCTCGCCTTCACGCAGAGCAAGGATTCCTGGCTACTGCATCAGATCGTGTCGATTCCGATTGCCCAGTTCTACATCCAGAAGCGAGCCGACAACTTGCAAAAATTTGTCACCGATGCCACCTACAGGCGCTATTGGAGGGGCGAGATCAGTCCGCAGGGGCTGGCGACGGCGGAAGCCTCGGCGATGTCCGAGCGTAAGCGCTTCTTCCACTGGTTCCTGGAGTTTCCAGAAGTCATGGAACGTGGCGGGTTTGACTGCATTCTTGGAAACCCTCCGTATTTAGGTGACAAACATCTAAGCGGAACCTACGGATACCCATTCTGCGAGTATGTGAAGTGGGAGTACGTGCCGGCTGGCTTATCGGACTTGGTGGTCTATTTTGTGCGTCGAATCTTCAGCCTTCTTCGGCCAAATGGGTTCACATCATTCATTACCACCAATTCAATCAAGGATGGTGATGTGCGAAAAGGTGGTTTGGCGCAAATTATTTCAGAAGGTGGCGCAATCAATTTTGCGGTACGGGGAATTAAGTGGCCTGGTCGCGCAAATCTCGTAATCTCCCTTGTGGCCCTTCACAAGGGGATGTGGCAAAGGAAGAGCTATCTCGATGGGACTTCTGTGCCAAACATCAATTCTTACTTCGAGGAGGGCTTCGATGTAAGCCCTCCCAAGTTGCTGGCTGAATGTTCGGAGCGTGTCTTCAGTGGATGCCACTTCTTGGGCGATGGCTTCTTGCTTACGCATGACGATGCAAAACGAATTGTTGGAAATAACCCTCGCAATCGCGATGTGATCTTTCCGGTAATCAATGGGCAAGAGCTAAATGGCAATCCAGATCAGGCGCCAGATCGTTCAATTATCCGATTTTTTGACTGGGAGGTTGAAAAAGCCAAGACGTATCAAGAACCGTTTTCGATTGTTGAAAGAGACGTCAAACCAATTCGTGAGACTCAGAATCGTGCAAGAAACCGGGATTATTGGTGGCTTTACGCTGAGCACCGTCCAGGACTAACTAAGAGCTTGGCAAGGCTGAAGTATTGTTTCGTTGCCGCCGCGACTACGAAGTATCTGAACTATTCAGCAGCACCAGCAAACTACGTTTTCACCCACGCGTTGTTTGTCTTCACGACAGATCGATGGGACTTGTATGCAATGGTTCAGTCGAGCCTACATGAGGTATGGGCACGGAAATATAGCGGCGCATTAGAAACCCGATTGCGCTACTCCCCCTCTGAGTGTTTCGAGACCTTCCCCTTCCCACAAGGCCTCTGGCAAACCGAAAACTCAAATCTCGCTACCCTCGGTGAGCGCTACCACGAACACCGCCGCTCCCTGATGAAGAGCCTCTGGCTCGGCCTCACAGACATCTACAACCTGCTCCACACCCGCGACCTAACGCCGACCGAAGTCGCCCGCATCAGCAAGAAGCCGCTGCCGGAAGCCGAAACCGGCTATCAGGGCATCCTCGAACTGCGCCGTCAGCATCGCGAACTTGACTTCGCCGTTCGCGATGCCTACGGCTGGCTCGACCTCGACCTCGAGCACGATTTCGTTGAAGTCGAAACTCTCCCCGAAAACGACCGCGTCCGCTACACCATCAGCCCTTCCGCTCGCAAAGAAGTCCTGAAGCGCCTGTTACAGCTCAACCACCAACGGGCAGCAGCGGAGGCTGCCACTATCGTGGACGCTGCATCGACCAAGATCCGGCGAGGACGAAAACCAAAAGTCTCCCCTGCTCTCCGCGATCTATTCGGGGACGAGGCTCCTGTATCGCCGCCGATCTGGGACGAACAGATATTCCCTTGGGACGGACGCGAGGCTTTTGTTTATGACCTGATTCCCCACCTCGTCGAAGCAAGGCCTGGAAACCGCTTTGAGTTCTATCAAGATGCAGCCCTGCTGGCCTCATGTCCCGAACGTTGCGCAATGTTTTTATTGGACGATACATTGCGAACTGATTTCGAGCGTGCGGTAAGAGACCTAACCTGGCTGCGTTTTCAGAATGGACCTCGTATTCGTCCGCGAATGATTCGGGAGACGCTGCAACGAAAACAGATCGTCATGACCGACACCCGATCTGGCGCGACGATGTTGGCAACCACGGCGAGCCTGCCACCATTACAGGCAGGCCTCGAACCTTTGTTGCAGCAAATCCTAAAGGCCGCAGACAACCTCGATAGGATGCAGCAGGATGCACTTGACCGTGCCGAGGCTGCCAAGCTGGCTTTGACAAAAGAGATGCTTGCCCGAGAGTTCGAGGAATTGATAGCCGCATAAGGGGATGACATGAGCGCAGCTACCCAGATCACGAACGTAGAGGTGCCGCGGTTGTGGCTCAGACGGATGGTGCTCTTTTCATCCCCAGAACAGCAGAGTTCACCGCTCCGCACGATCCGTTTCCATCGGGGACTGAATATCATATGGGGGGTCGAGTTACCGGATGATGCAGGCATCGATGCAGCTCATCCGATTACCCTTTCGGGCCATTCCGTCGGTAAGACTACCTGCTGCCGCTTGATCCGCTATTGCCTCGGCGAATCGACTTTTGGCAATCCGGCGTCAATGACTCGCATCAGGCACACCTTTCCCGATGGATGGGTCGGTCTGGAACTCACCGTTGGCAATCAGGAATGGTCGGTACTAAAGCCCTTCAGCCGATCAGACACTCCAAAAGCAGCTCAACGAATCTCCATCGAAGCTCTTTTCGACGTAGATCGCAAGCAGAACCTGTTCGGTGCATTCACTGAACATTTGCGCGACACAATGATGGAAGGACTTCAGGCAAATAGACCTCCCGGCTCTGCCAAACCCTATGAGTGGCGCCATTTACTTGCTTGGCTAGCCCGCGACCAAGAAGCCCGCTTCCAGAGTCTACATGACTGGCGCTCATCACGAAGCGGTTCGGAAACACCGAAATTCGAAAGGCCGAAAGAGCACGCGCTATATCTGATTCGCTTGGTCTTGGACATCGTGCAGGAGGAAGAACTACGTCTCACCCGCTCCATGAATGAAACCCAGGAGGAGTTGGTGCAACTCGAATCGCGTATCACGGAATTAAGGCGGGAACCGGAGTATGGGCGCAATGAGCAGGAACGAGCTTTGCGGCAACTATTCGGCTTGTCGTCAGCGGATGCTTTGAACATCGACGAGTCCGACTTGACCTCTTCAGTGATCATGCACAGAACGGAACTAAACAATGCCATCACGGCCCTTCAGAACGAGATAGATTCGATTGAAAGCCGAATTGCCCAAAAGCGCGTATGGCTTGCCTCCTATGACCAGCAGCGCCAACTGTTCCGGGATGCGATAGATACAACGGACGAAGCGACGGAATACGAAGAGTCCGCAGTACCGGAAGACGAGACAATACAGAAGCTCCGCGCGCTGAGGGGGAAGGATTGCACTTATGGCAATACTCCGTTTGATGAATGCTCGTATGTGAAGAAACGTTTGGATGAGGCAGGAAAGGTCATCTCCTTCCAGCGGGTGCGCGAGGACAAGCGCGTTACATCCGAAACACAACAGCGTCTGCTAATCCTCGAACAGCAACGCAACGACCATGATCAGATCGTCATGCTTTTGGATGATTTGCGAAAGAAGCTGGATAAAGACGTTGCTGATAAGCGGACTAAAGAAATTCTACTGGCAGAACGACGGGAGAACCTCCAGCGTCTTAACCAGCATCTGCTCCACCGGCAATTGGCACAGGATCTGATTGATGGTCGCACGCCCAATACAGAACTGGAACAAAAGACAGCTCGAGCTACCGAGCTAAAGGTTCTTATCGATCAGCAGCACCAGAACTTGCTGCGTTCACAAACATCCCATGAGAAACGCTTGCAGGCGATAAGTGGCATTTACGATGGTCTGATCAAGAGCGCCTTGTCCAACACCTATTCAGGCACCCTGCGGATGCCAAAAGGCGAGTTGCAGTTCCAGATAGAGGAGGCCACAGGTCTGTCGGGCGAGGCGGTCGAAACCTTGGCCTTGGTCTTGGCCGACGTTGCAGCACTGATCTGCTCATGTAAGGGCATTGGCCATCACCCTCGCTTTCTCCTGCACGACAGCCCACGCGAGGCCGATCTCGACAGGCATATCTACAACCGTTTTCTGTGGACCGTGATGGCGCTATCGGCAGAAAACGGCGGAGCGGAAGCGGCGCCTTTTCAGTACATTGTCACCACTACGAGTCGCCCCCCCGAAGATCTGAAGCCAGCAATCTGTCTCCAACTCGAAGCACACCCCCACACCAACATGCTGTTCGGATGTGCCCTGCGGAATCCGGAATTACCACAAACTTCCGATCTCTTTGATACGTCTGGAGAGCTATGACCAGATTTAATCCCGCCTAGGCACAGTCACGATTTCCTGTTGTGACGATCAGCTGAACTTAGTGAAGGACTTCAATAATGCAATCTCTCCAAAAGGGTAGGTGATGGGACTTGATCACCAAGCCATTGCACGAAAATTAGTGAAAGCGAGAGAACTCCAGTCGCTTACGGTCGAAGTGGTAAGCGCCGCGACTGATATCTCATCGGTTCGCATCTCCGCGATTGAGTCAGGGCAATCGAAACCCTCGGGTGACGAGGTCCTGATTCTCGCTAATTTCTACCGGCACGATTTCCGGGACTTTCTGGATGACACGCGTCCAGCGCCATTTGAGCAGACTGACATACTCTACCGACGTCATGGGGAGGCCTTTACGCCACAAGATCGCCGGGCAATACAGGAGTTTCTCTTTCTCTGTGAAATCGAATCCTCCCTGGAGGCTGAGTTGGGCCTCTCGAAGGAGATATTTCCATTCTCTCCGCAGGGCACCCATTACAAATCTCACGGTGAGCCGGCAGCAAAGGCGCTTAGGTTGCTGCTCGGCTATGCTGCCAATGCGGTTCCGCGTGATGTGTTCGAAGATTTTCGGCGCATTGGCCTTCACGTATTCCGGCGTCGGCTTTTGAGTTCTGCTATCTCCGGCTTATATATCGAGCATCCTGTCGCCGGGCATTGCATCTTGGTTAATTTTGAGGAGGATGTGTA
This sequence comes from Bacteroidota bacterium, assembly GCA_050259955.1. Lineage (GTDB taxonomy): Bacteria > Pseudomonadota > Gammaproteobacteria > Burkholderiales > Rhodocyclaceae > Azonexus. The sequence continues at coordinate 111,249 of JBLNBM010000018.1, read as the reverse complement.
CCGGCAACGCTTTTCCGTCTGTCATGAAGCGGCACATGCGATTTTCGATTCCTCCGATGCGGTAGTGGTGAGTTATCGAAAGGGTAGCTCTCGTTATAAGGAAGGTGATCTAAAAGAAATGCGAGCAAACCGTTTCGCGTCTTGCTACCTAATGCCTCCGGAATTGCTTCCACGAGTTTCAAGCTGGACGAAAGAGCTTGCAGAAAACTGGGCTCAGAGGCTACGAGTCAGCACGACAGCTCTCTCATTTGCCTTACTTGAAGCGGGGCTTGTCGACGAGTCAACCGCAAAAACCATTCGGTCCGTTAAGGTGCCGAATGCAGAGAAAATCGACCCAGAGGCACCATCCAACCTAAATGAAAAGCAGCGAGCCCGCCGTGAGGCATTACTTGAACGTGGGTTGTCTGATTACTACGTTGGACTTTGCTTTGAGGCGCATCAGCAAGGCCTGATCTCTGCCGGGCGGCTTAGCGAAGCGCTATTGGCCGATCACATCGAAACGCGCGAAATTTCCGTGCTTTACGGCAGGGCAATAACAAGTGGGGCTTAATCCGACACAGTTTTCCACGACGGCCGTTGCCGATACATGTTCGGTCTGGAATATGCTTTCATCGCGCAAACTTTATCAGGCAGCCGTAAACGCCAAGGTGCACTTTTGTGTCACACCGATGGTGCTATATGAATGCTTGCAAAAGCCACGTTCCTCAATAACCGCTGAGAAGGCTGAATTGATCGCTCGCCTGGAGAAGGCTCTCGCGAGAGGGAGTTTTCCGGTACAGTCATGCGATCTGGATGACTTGGTATCGCTAGCACGAATGGCCCCCAAAGGCCTTGGCAGTGGTGAGTTGTCCTGCATTGCTACCGCGTACAGGATTCGTAGCATCGGATTCATGACAGACGAGAAGAAGGCGCGTAACTTTGCCTCTCAGAAGCTCGGGCTGGTAGTTGAAACGACCCCAAAACTATACGCATGGCTTCATTACTATCAGCACCTCGGTGACGGGGATCACGACGACGTGATTCGAGAGCATGAAATTTATGAATCGAGACCGCTCACCCCGTTTTTTCAAGAAGCCTACGAGGAGGCCATGCGGTGCCGGGTAATGCAGCGTTCAATTTTGAACAACGGAGCGTGAGCGAGTATCAACACTACGCATTCGTTGCCACCGACGGCCACTCAACCACAGCGAGATAACCTTCCTTCACCAAAAAGGCCCGGCAATTGCCGGGCCTCTCTTCATAAATGTTCCGACGGACTTTATTACACTCCGACAGACTTTATTTATTGCGATCACCTATCATCACCAATTGGGTTCGCGCTCGGGGGTCGAAGTGATCTTGTGGATGCTGAGGTCGGCACCGTCGTATTCTTCTTCCTGTCCGAGGCGTATGCCGAACAGGTTTTTCAACGAGCCATAGACCAGCGTGCCGCCAATCAGCGCGACGACGATGCCGAGACCGGTCAGCGTCAGTTGCGACATGAAGGAAACGCCGCCCGCTCCGCCCAGTGCCTTGCTGCCGAAAATGCCGGCAGCGATCCCGCCCCAGGCACCGCACAGGCCATGCAGGGGCCAGACCCCAAGAACGTCGTCAATTTTCCAGCGATTCTGGGTCAAGGTGAACATGACCACAAACAGCGCGCCGGCGATGCCGCCGACGAGCAACGCCCCAATTGGGTGCATGATGTCCGAGCCGGCGCAGACGGCGACTAGGCCGGCCAGCGGCCCGTTATGGACGAAGCCCGGGTCGTTCTTGCCGAGGACGAGTGCGACCAGCGTGCCGCCCACCATCGCCATCAGCGAGTTCAGCGCGACCAGGCCGGAAATCTTGTCCAGGGTCTGGGCACTCATGACGTTGAAGCCGAACCAACCGACGGTCAAAATCCAGGCGCCGAGGGCAAGGAAAGGGATGGAAGAGGGCGGGTGGGCGGAAATCCGGCCATCCTTGCTGTAGCGGCCATGCCGCGAACCGAGCAGGAGCACCGCCGGCAGGGCGATCCAGCCGCCCATGGCGTGCACGACGACGGAGCCGGCGAAATCGTGGAACTCTTCGCCGAATGTTGCTTTCAGCCAGGCCTGGATACCGAAGGCCTGGTTCCAGGCGATGCCTTCGAAGAACGGGTAGACGAAGCCGACCAGCAGGAAGGTTGCGGCCAATTGCGGGTGGAACTTGGCGCGCTCGGCAATGCCGCCGGAAATGATGGCCGGAATGGCGGCGGCGAAGGTCAGCAGGAAGAAGAACTTGGTCAGTTCAAAACCGTTCTTTTCCATCAGCGTCTCGACGCCGGTGAAGAAGTTGGTGCCGTAGGCGATGGTGTAGCCGATGAAAAAATAGGCCAGCGTCGACATGCCGAAATCGGTCAGGATCTTGACCAGTGCATTGACCTGGTTTTTCTTGCGGACGGTGCCGACTTCGAGAAAGGCGAAGCCGGCGTGCATGGCCAGCACCATGATGGCGCCAAGCAGGATGAACAGCACATTGCTACTGGATTGATACGCTTCCATGAAACCCCCAAGTCAAAAGATCGGACGATGAAAGCAAGCACCATTCCAGTGCATGTATTTCGTTTCAAATCAGTGCGTTATTTTCAACGACCGGCCAGAAAATGGCCCATTATGGTGCGTTTTATGACGACGATGCTTCGTGTTGGTGCGTTTGTGCCTTGTTAAGGTGCGGCCTCGGGCGGCAAAAGCAGCCACAGCTTGCCGCTCTGTTTCATCTTTCCGGCTTGCTCGCCTGCTTCCTTGCCGAAACCCCAGAAAAAGTCGGCGCGCACGGCGCCCTTGATGGCGCCGCCGGTATCCTGGGCGAGGACCAGTCGATTCATCGCCTGTGTTGAATTCGGCCGCGTCGTGGCGAGAAATACCGGTGTGCCGAGCGGGACGGAGCGCGGATCGACGGCAATGCTGCGTTCCGCCGTCAGCGGTACGCCGAGGGCGCCGAGCGGTCCGTCCTTGCTGTTCGGAACTTCGCGGAAGAAGACGTAGCTCGGATTGGTGTTGAGCAATTCCTCGAGGCGACTGGGATGGGCGCGCGCCCAGTTCTGGATGCCCTGCATCGAGGCATCCTCAAGTTTCAGTTCGCCGCGCTCGACCAGGACGCGACCGATCGACTGGTAGGGGTAGCCGTTCTGGTCGGCGTAACCGAGGCGAACAAGGCTGCCGTCGGGCAGACGGACGCGGCCCGAGCCCTGGACCTGCAGGAAAAAGAGTTCGACGGCATCGTCGACATAAAGAAGGTTGCGGCTGGGCAGTTTGTCGCCATGCGCCGCGATTTCCGCCCGCGACCAGTAGGGAACAACCTTGTTGCCTTCCAGGCGGCCACGCAGGCGCTTGTCTTTCAGTTCGGGAAAGACGGCCGACAGGTCGATGGTCAGCAGGTCGTCGGGGACGCCGCGCACCGGTTGGTCGAAGCCCTTGCCCGGCTGGCGGCTGCCGCGCAACAGCGGTTCGTAGTAGCCGGTGATCATGCCGCTGCTGCTACCGTCAGCGGCAACGACCAGATAGGGTTTGAGCTGGGTTTCGAAGAACTGGCGCGCAGTTCGCGCCGAACTGCCATTGGTGGTCTTGGCCAGGTCGCAGACGCGTTTCCATGCCGTGCCATTCGGCTTGCTGGCGACGCCGCGGCAGGATTGCAGAAAGGCACCCCAGGCGGCTGCGTGGTCATCCTCGGCCCAGCCCGGCAGTTCCCCCCAGGTGGACGCCTGCAGCTGGCGCGAGAAGCTGACCGGCGGCGGTGCGATCGGCGCCGGACAGGTCGGACAGGCGGCACACGGCGCGCAACTGACCGGAGGTTCGGTGCGCGGTGTGGTGCCGCAGGCGCCGAGAAAAAGACTGGCGACGAGCAAAGCAGCTTGGATTTTTTGCATGGCTTTCGTTAGAGTTCGCAAATTCGTTGCGAAGTATAAATCCATGATGCCCAACTCCCCCCAGCTTGAACGCCTGCTTGCCCGCGCCGAAGCCGTTCTCGAGCGCTTCGAGGCGACCCTGCCGCCCACTTCACCGTTGCCCGACTGGGACGCCGCCGTGGCTTTTCGCTGGCGCAAGAGCAATGGCCGCGGCTGGTTGCAGGCGGTGCGCCATCCACACCCGGTTGTCCTGGCCGATCTGAACAACATCGACGACCAGAAAGAGCGCATCACGCTCAATACGGCGCAGTTCGTCGCCGGCCGTTCGGCCAACAACGTGCTGCTGACCGGGGCGCGCGGCTCGGGGAAATCGTCGCTGGTCAAGGCCGTGCTCAACGAATTTTCCGGCCGGGGTTTGCGCCTGATCGAGGTCGACAAGGCCGATCTGGTCGATCTGATCGATATCGTCGATCTGTTGGAAGGACGGCCGGAGCGCTTCATTATTTTTTGCGACGATCTTTCCTTCGAGGCCGGCGAAACCGCCTACAAGGCCTTGAAAACGGTGCTCGACGGCTCGGTCGCGGCGCCGCCCGACAATGTGCTGATTTACGCCACCTCGAATCGCCGCCACCTGATGCCGGAATATTTTTCGGAAAATCTCGACACAAAGCGCGTCGATGATGAAATCCATCCCGGCGAAGCGACCGAGGAAAAAATCTCGCTGTCCGAGCGCTTCGGCCTGTGGATTTCCTTCTACCCGTTCAGCCAGGACGATTACCTGAATATCGTCAAGCACTGGCTGCGCCATCTTGGCGTCAGCGAGGCGGTGATTGCCGGCAGCCAACGCGAGGCGCTGAATTGGGCGCTCGGTCGCGGCTCGCGTTCGGGGCGGGTAGCCTGGCAGTTTGCCCGCGATCTGGCCGGGCAGCAGAAAGCGGCCGGAAAGAAAAAGAAGTGAGCAAGATCGTCGAAGTGGCGGCCGCCGTGATGCTGCGTGCCGAGGGCCGGGAATTCTTGCTCGCCCAGCGTCCGGAAGGCAAGGTCTATGCGGGTTACTGGGAATTCCCGGGCGGCAAGGTCGAGCCCGGCGAAAGCGTGCGCCAGGCGCTGATTCGCGAACTGCAGGAGGAACTCGGCATCACGGTGACTGAATGCACGCCCTGGCTGACCCGGCAATTCACCTACCCGCACGCCACCGTTCGCCTCAATTTCTGGCGGGTGACGGCGTGGACCGGCGAAATCGGCATCACCGCACCGCTCGAACATGCGGCTGTCGCCTGGCAGTCTTGCGGTGAGGCAGTGGCGGTTTCCCCGGTGCTGCCGGCCAACGCGCCTATCCTCAAGGCACTCGCCCTGCCGACGACGATGGCGATTACCCGGGCCGAACTCGACGGCGCCGGGCGCCAGTTGGAGCGCCTGGAAGAAGCCCTGGGCCAAGGTCTGCGCCTGATCCAGGTGCGCGACAAGGGCTGGCCGGCAGCCGAGCGTCAGCGTTTTGCCGAAAACGTGGTGGCGCTGGCGCATCGCCATGGCGCCCTGGTCGTCATCAACGACGATGCTGACATCGCCCGCCGGGTCGGGGCGGACGGGCTTCATCTGTCGGCGGCCAGCCTGGCGGCGTGTTCCCGGCGTCCGGGTTTTTCCTGGGTCGGCGCTTCCTGCCATACGGCCGGGGAAATCAGTCGGGCCGGCGAACTTGAGCTTGATTACGCGCTGCTCGGGCCGGTGCTGCCGACGCCGACGCATCCCGAGGCAGCGGGGCTGGGCTGGCCGGAATTTGCGCGCCGGCTGGCTGGCAATACCCTGCCGGTCTTTGCGCTGGGTGGCATGCAGGCCGGGCTGCTGGGGGCGGCGCAGGTGCATGGCGGCCATGGGGTGGCGCTGATGCGCGGCTGGTAAAACCGGGGAAAGGTAGCGGTCTCAAGCTACCGCCGCCCGCACTACTTGATCTGTTCTGTCTCGGGAAATTCGCCGCCCGGCTCATTGGGGTCGGCCTCGACCGGAATCCGATAGGCGTCGCTGGCCCAGCAGCCAAGGTCGATCTGCTTGCAACGTTCGGAACAGAACGGGCGCCATGGATTTTCCGGCGCCCATAGGGATTCTTCGCCGCATTGCGGGCAACGAACTTTGCGTGCAGTGGTCACAGGTTGCAGAAAGTCAGGGCGAAGGCGATATCGCGCTCGCAGCTGCGAGCCTTGATTTCGCCGGCCGGCGGCTTGGTGAAGCGGATATTGAGAAAATACTTGTTGGCGCTGACTTCGGGAACGGCCTGTTCATCGGCCGCCAGCGAAACGCGGACCATTTGGGCCGCCGAACCGCCGAGATTGAGCTGGAACTGGCCGTGCACCGCCGAATGCTGCTTGGGGCTGCCGCTCGAACGCAGCAGGCGGAGCACGATGGTCGCCGCGTCGCGCAAAGGCAGCATGGGCTTGGTCCAGCCGTCGAGCGAGGCGCGCCGCGCTTCGGCCGAACGGTGCAGCCACCAGTGGTAGGAAGGCAAGTCGAATTCGCAGACCCCGCCGGGAATCGCTGCCCGGCTCTTGATGCCCATCAGCCAGTCGTTTTCGCGCAGGTACTGACCGATCTTGCCGGTCATGCTGAGCAGTGCAGCCGAAGACTGCTCGATTTCGTAAAGGGCGCCGGACAGCGCTTCTTCCGAAATGTCGGGATTGTTCCGGTAAGCCAGCAGCGTCTGACGCTGCCGCTCCAACTCCTGGATCAGGTCCATCTTGAGGTCGGCCCGGCCGGCCACTTCAAGGATTTCGAACAGGGTGACGAGTGCCGTGTGGTGCTCCAGCGGGCCGTCGCTCTGGGCGAAATAGGCCGTTTTCTCGAACAGATCCTCGAGACGCAGCAAGGTGCGGATGCGCTCGTTGAAAGGATATTCGTAGGTAATCACGCGGCCTTAGGGTCGGGGTGGAAAATTACGTCAATTCTGAGCTATTTGCAGGCAAATCTCAACAGTTTGCTTGAGCTATTTCTGACGATAGACGTAGATACTTCAAATGCAGTCCGGCAACCTGCTCGGCGATATCTTTCAGGTCGCCATCATTTTCCAGAACATCGTCGGCGACCGCCAGGCGCTGTGACCGCCTCGCCTGGGTGGCCATGATGGCCCGGACCTCGTTCTCGGTCATCCCGCTGCGTGCCCTGACGCGCTCGACCTGGAGGTCTTCCGGACAGTCGACCACCGCGATGCGCTGGCAGCGCTGGCGATAATTGCCGCTTTCGACGAGGAGCGGCACCGCGAGGATCACGTAGGGCGCCCGGGCTTCCGCGCAGCGCTCGGCGGAGATTTGCCGGATCAGCGGATGCAGGATGTCTTCCAGTTGCCTTCTTGCCGCGGGATCGGCGAAAACCAGGCGGCGCATCGCGCTGCGGTCGAGGGCGCCGGCGGTGTCGGCAATCGCCGGACCGAAGGCGGCCAGCAAGGCCGGCATGGCGGCGCCGGCCGGTCCGGTCAGTTCATGGGCGATGGCGTCGGTGTCGACCAGGGCGGCACCGGCGGCGACGAAGAGATCGGCCACCGTGCTCTTGCCGCTGCCGATGCCGCCGGTCAGACCAACGACATAAGCGCTCACTTGCAGTCCTGCGCCTGGTTTTTGGGCAGGATGGCGCCGGCCATCTTGAGCAGCGCCGCTCTTTCGGGACGCGGGCCGCTGGCTTCAAGCGTGATCGAGGACTCCTTGCTCGGACGGGCGCTGAAGCGCGCCGACTTGACGCCCTTACTTTTCAGGTCGGCCAGGCGTTCCTGCCCGCCTTTCTCGCTGGAAAAGACGCCGAGTGAAATGGCAAAGCGATTGGGACCCTCTTCCGGAATGATGAAATAGTCGGCGATCCCCAACTGGCGGAGTTCGCCGGCCTTCTTTTCCGCTTCGGCCTTGTTGGGCAGCGGTGGAATGAAGACCCACCAGCCGTTGCCTTCGTCGGCCACCGTGCGCTTGCTCTGCTGGTAGTCGGCGAACTGCTCGCCGAGGCGTGTCGACAGCTGGCGGGCGTTGTCCGGCGTCAGCTGTTCCCAGCGCAGGCAGGTCTTTTCGACAGTGGCGGGAGCCGCCTCGGCTTCCGGGGGGGGCGCCGGAGGCGGCGCTTCGACCGCCTTGACCGGCGGTGCCTCGCCCCGTGACACCAGACGCATGCGTTCCGGTGCCACCTGCTGATCGAGGCGTTCGGCATCCGGATTGTCCGGCCGCCCGAAATGCCCGGCACTATAGGCATAGAACAGCAAATTGGCGAGGACGAGAACGAAGACGAGGCTTTTCACGGCTCAGCCGACCTTCGGCAGATGTTTCAGCGACTCGGTAATGGCATCGGCCGGATAGTCGAAATCCTCCAGTTGGCCGGCGAAGAATTTGTCGTAGGAAGCCATGTCGAAATGCCCGTGGCCGGTCAGGCTGAACAGGATGGTTTTCGCTTCCCCGGTCACCTTGCATTTCAGCGCCTCGTCGATCGCGGCGCGGATGGCATGGCAGGATTCCGGCGCCGGGATGATGCCTTCGGCCCGGGCAAACTGGACGCCAGCTTCGAAAGTGGCAACCTGGGGCACGGCCAGCGCTTCGATGCGGCCTTCGTGCAGCAGTTGCGAAACGAGCGGCGAGTCGCCGTGGTAGCGCAGGCCGCCGGCATGAATGCCGGGGGGCATGAAATCGTGACCCAGCGTATACATTTTCATGATCGGCGTGTAGCCGGAAACGTCGCCATAGTCGTAGGCGTAGTGGCCCTTGGTCAGCGTCGGGCAGGAGGTCGGCTCGACCGCGACGCAGCGCAGGTTGGCGGCGCGCTTGTCGCCGGCCGCCTGGTCGGCGAGGAAGGGGAAGGCGATGCCGCCGAAGCTGGAACCGCCGCCGCAGGGACCGAAGATCACGTCCGGGTAGAGGCCGATCTTGTCGAACTGCTTCTTGGCCTCCAGGCCGATCACCGTCTGGTGCAGCAGCACGTGGTTGAGCACGGAACCCAGCGTGTAGCAGGTGCCGGGATCGGCGGCGGCTTCCTCGACGGCTTCCGAGATGGCCAGGCCGAGCGAACCCTGGTTGTTCGGATCGGCGGCCAGCGCGGCGCGGCCGGCGTTGGTCAGGTTGGTCGGGCTGGCGAAAACGTCGGCGCCCCAGGTCTGCATCATCGAACGGCGGAACGGCTTCTGCTCGTAGCTGACCTTGACCATGAAGACGCGTACCGGCAGGCCGAACATCTGGCCGGCGAAGGCGATCGACGAACCCCACTGGCCGGCGCCGGTTTCTGTGGTCAGTTTCTTGGTGCCAGCGAGTTTATTGAAATAAGCCTGCGGCACAGCCGAATTCGGCTTGTGCGAGCCGGCCGGCGAGACGCCTTCGTACTTGTAGAAGATTTTGGCCGGCGTGCCGAGCGCCTGTTCCAGGCGCAGCGCCCGGCAAAGCGGGGCAGGGCGCCACAGGGCGTAGATCTGGCGCACTTCTTCGGGAATGGCGATCCAGCGCTGGCTGGATACTTCCTGTTCGATGATGGGGTCCGGGAAAATGGCGCCCATCGCGGCCGGCGGTACCGGCTGGCCATCCGGCCCGAGCGGCGGGGCAGGCGGATGGGCCAGGTCGGCGACGACGTTGTACCAGTGGGTGGGAATTTCTTCCTGTTCGAGATTGATGCGCAGCGGTGTCATTTTTTTCTCCCCGGGCCTGTTCGGCAAAGCCGGTAAATTACTCCAAAAGCCACGGCTGACCAAGGCCGGAGCCGCCGATCCGATGCTTTTGGCACGCTCGCTTGCAGCCGGCGGCCGGGTGAGTCGGGTAAAGTACGGCCTGCGCCATTTTCCCGCCTGATCCGACGCCTTGTCCGCCCAGAATAACCATCCCCTGCTCTGCCACCCGGCCGGCCGCTGCCCGCCTGGCGGTACCGTCGAAGTTGCCGTCGCCTTCAGTGAAGAAGGCGGGCTGCAGCTGCGTTACCGGGTCGCCGTTGCCCAACTGCGCATTCCCGCGCCGCAAGCGGCCGGGCCGGCCGATGGCCTGTGGCAGCACTCCTGCTGCGAAGCCTTTGTCGGCACGGACGGCGCAGCCTATCGCGAATTCAACTTTTCGCCTTCCGGCCAGTGGGCTGCCTATGGCTTTTCCGCCTACCGGCAGCGCGATGAGACTTTCCTGCCATCGTTCGCACCGCAACTGTCTTTTGTCCGGACGGCCAGTGGTTTCGAACTGCTCGTCGTGCTCGACCGCGAATTGTTGCCGGCTGGCGAGCGGCTCGATCTCGGGCTCTGCGTCGTCCTCGAAGACGACGATGGCAACAAGACCTACTGGGCGCTGGCGCATGGCGCCGCACAACCCGATTTCCACCTCCGGCAAAGTTTCTCGCTGCCCCTGAAAGCCGTCCAGTCATGACTACATCCCTTCGTTTCGGCATCGACCGCCTGCTCGCCGAACCGGCGCTGTGCCGCCCGCTGGCCGGTCGCCGTGTCGCGCTGCTTGCCCATCCCGCCTCGGTCACGGCCGACCTGACGCATTCGCTGGACGCGCTGGCTGCGTTGCCGGACATCAAGCTCAGCGCCGCCTTCGGCCCGCAGCATGGTCTGCGCGGCGACAAGCAGGACAACATGGTCGAGTCGCCCGATTTTCTCGATCCGCAACTCGGCATCCCGGTCTTCAGCCTGTACGGCGAAGTGCGCCGGCCGACTGCCGCGATGATGGACACTTTCGATGTGCTGCTGGTCGATCTGCAGGATCTTGGCTGCCGCATCTACACCTTCATCACCACCCTGCGCTACGTGCTGGAAGCCGCCGCCCAACACGGCAAGGCGGTCTGGGTGCTCGACCGCCCGAATCCGGCGGGCCGCCCGGTTGAAGGCCTGAGCCTGCGCGAAGGCTGGGAAAGCTTTGTCGGTGCCGGCGCGATGCCGATGCGCCATGGCTTGACCATGGGCGAACTGGGACGCTGGTTCATCGCCACGTTGAAACTCGATGTCGATTACCGCGTGATCGAAATGCAGGGCTGGCAGCCCGATTCCGCCCCGGGCTTTGGCTGGCCGCTGGGCGAGCGGACCTGGGTCAATCCCAGCCCGAACGCGCCCAACCTGTGGATGGCCCGCGCCTACGCCGGCACCGTCATGCTCGAAGGCACTACTTTGAGCGAAGGACGCGGTACGACGCGGCCACTGGAGTTGTTCGGGGCGCCAGATATCGATGCCCGCGCCGTGCTCGCCGAAATGCGCGCCTTCGCCTCGCACTGGCTGGCCGGTTGCCAGTTGCGCGAAATCTGGTTCGAGCCGACTTTCCACAAGCACGCCGGCAAGCTGTGCAACGGCCTGCAGATACATGTCGAGGACGCCCGCTACGATCACGCCGCTTTCCGTCCCTGGCGCCTCCAGGCCCTTGCTTTCAAAGCCATCCGCCGGCTTTATCCGGATTACCCTTTATGGCGGGATTTTGCCTATGAGTACGAACATGATCGGCTGGCCATCGACCTGATCAATGGTTCCCCGTTGTTGCGGGCGTGGGTCGACGATCCGGCGGCGACGCCGGAGCAGCTCGATCGCCTGGCGGCAGCCGATGAAGCGGCCTGGCGGACGGCGAGCGCCGGTTTCCGGTTGTATCCCTGAACCCGGCGGCTTTCGCTCGCGCTTAGTCGAACTTCCGTAGCGACAGGCTGACTGACAACTGGGCACCCAGCCAGCCGAGGAAAGCGCCGCTGCCGGCGAGCAAGGCGACGGCAGACAGCCCCGGGGCGCGCAGGCTGAAACTGCCGCCGTAAAGGGCGGCAAGTTCGCCCACCGGTCCGGCCAGGAGGCGCAGGGCGCCAATCACCAGCAGCGCCGCGAGCAGGCCGCCGAGGGCGCCTTGCAGGGCGCCGAAATAGTAAAAGGGGCGGCGGATGAAAGCGTCGGTGGCGCCGATCATCCGCGCGACTTCGATTTCCGCGGCGTGGGCCATGACCTGCAGGCGAATGGTATTGAAAGTCACGGCGACCAGTCCGGCGGCAAAAATGCCGGCCAGCATCGCCAGGGCCAGCTTGCCGAGCTTGAGGAAGGCGTCGAAACGCTTGACCCAGGCCGAATCGAGCTGGACGTGGGCGACCCGGGGCCAGCCGCTGATTTCCTTCCGCAGGATTTCCAGCGCTTCCGGATCGGTATTGCTCGGCTCGACGATGAAAGCGTCCGGCAACGGATTGCGCGGCAGGCTGGCGACAATGTCGGCCATCCCTTCGCTGGTCTGCATGCGCTTCAGCGCCTCTTCCTTGGGGACAAAGCGCCATTTGCCGTTGGCGGCCTGCCGGAGGCGGTTCTCGATCTCGCCGACTTCCTTCTTGCTGGCGTCGATCTGCATGAACAGGCTGATCTGCTGCACACCGGTGGCATTGCGCCCGAGGTCGCGCAGGTTGTCGAGCAGCACGTAGCCGAAGCCGGGCAGGGTCAGCGCGATGCCGATGACGAGCAGCGACAGCAGGGTGTTGAGCGGCGTCGACCACAGGCGTTGAAACGCCGCGGCCAGCGCGGCGCGATGTTGGGAGAGCCAGGCGTTCATGCGGACTTCCCGGATAACAGGGGGCGGGCCGGCGGCATAGGCCCGATCATTGCAGTAGTCAGCATCATGCGATCAGTCTCCCGTGGTCGAGACGCAGCACGTTGGGATGTTGGCCGGCGATCCAGTTCTGGTCGTGGGTGGCGACGACCACGGTGACGCCGACTTGGTGGAAGGCGGTGAAAATGGCACGGATTTCGGCCGCCGATTCGGCGTCGAGATTGCCGGTCGGTTCGTCGGCGAGCAGGATGGTCGGCCGATTGACCACGGCCCGGGCGATCGCCAGGCGTTGCTGTTCGCCGCCGGAAAGGGCGATCGGCATGGCTTTTTCGCGGGCCAGCAGGCCGACCTTGTCGAGCGCCGCCTGGGCGCGACGTACCGCCTCGCGCCGCGGCAGGCCGACGATCTGCAGCGGCAACAGCACGTTGTCGAGGGCGCTGCGGTCGAAAAGCAGTTTCTGGTCCTGGAAAACCAGGCCGAAATTGCGCCGTAGGTAGGGAATGGCGCTGCGCCGCAGGGCGGCGAGATTCTGGCCATTGACCACCAGGCTGCCCGAAGTCGGGCGTTCGATGGAGGCGAGCAGCTTGACCAGCGTCGTCTTGCCGGCGCCGGAATGGCCGGTGATCAGCGCCAGTTGGCCGGCCGAGATTTCGAAACTGACATCCCGGATGGCGTCGAAGCCGCCGGGGTAACGCTTGGCGAGATTGCTGGCGAGGATCATTCGAACAGGGCGTCGACGAAATCTTTGGCCGAGAAGGGACGCAGGTCGTCGATCTGTTCGCCGACGCCGATGAAACGCACCGGCTTTGGGCATTGCCGGGCGATCGCCGCGATGACGCCGCCCTTGGCGCTGCCGTCGAGTTTGGTCAGCACCAGGCCGCTGACCTGGATCGCCTTGTCGAAGGCCTTGACCTGTTGCAGCGCGTTCTGGCCGATGTTGGCGTCGAGCACGAGCAGGGTTTCGTGCGGCGCCGAGGTGTCGATCTTCTGGATCACCCGGCGCACCTTGGCGATTTCTTCCATCAGGTGCAACTGGGTGGGCAGGCGGCCGGCGGTGTCGGCCAGCACGATGTCGATGCCGCGCGCCTTGGCGGCGGAAATGGCGTCGAAGACGACGGCCGCCGGGTCGCCGTTGTCCTGGGCGATCACCGTGACATTGTTGCGCTCGCCCCAGGTTTCCAGCTGTTCGCGGGCGGCGGCGCGGAAAGTGTCGCCGGCGGCGAGCAGCACGCTCTTGCCCTGATTCTGGAAATACTTGGCCAGCTTGCCGATCGAGGTCGTCTTGCCGGCGCCATTGACGCCGGCGATCATGATCACGTAAGGCTGGTGGCCGCTGATATCGAGCGGCTGTTCGAGCGGCTGCAGCGTTTCCAGCAGCGCATTGGCCAGCGCTTGCTGAATCGCCTCCGGGGTGTCGAGCTTGTCCCGCTTGGCGGCCTTCTTCAATTCGTCGAGCAGGTGCTGGGTGGCTTCGATGCCGCAGTCGCTGGTCAGCAGCAGGCTTTCCAGTTCTTCGAGCAGTTCGTCGTCTACCTTGCCGCGAGCGAAGATCGATTTGAGCTTGCCGCCCCACTGGGCGCGGGTCTTGGCCAGGCCCTTGAAGAGGCGTTCGCGCCAGGTCGGGGCGGTTGCAGCATCGGTGGGCGCGGCGGCCTTGCTGTCCGGAGCGGATTTTTTCAGGAAACTGAACATGGGGAAAGTGGTCTCAAGCCTTGCTGACAGGCAGGCGGCAAGCCGTTAAGATGCCGCCCGGGGCGATGCAGAATCAGCCCGGATTTTAGCAGAAAGACCTCTCGGAAAGCCTTCTGATCCCATGCGCCTGCGACAACTAATTCCCTTCCTGCTGGCTCCCTGGCTACTGGCCGCGGCGCATGCCAATCCGTACGAAACGACGCTGAAGAACGGTTTGCGCATCATCGTCAAGGAAGATCACCGGGCGCCGACGGCGGTGCAGATGGTCTGGTACCGGATCGGCAGCATGGACGAGGTCGATGGCGCGTCCGGCGTGGCGCATGCCTTGGAACACATGATGTTCAAGGGCACGCCCAGTGTCGGCCCGGGCGAGTTCAATCGCCTGGTGGCGGCTGCCGGTGGCCGTGACAATGCCTTTACCAGCCGCGACTACACTGCCTATTTTCAGCAGGTGCCGAAGGAAAAGCTGGGCGAAATGATGCAGCTCGAAGCCGACCGCATGCGCCACCTGAATGTCGATGCCAAGGAGTTCGAGCAGGAAATCAAGGTCATCATGGAAGAGCGCCGGATGCGCACCGATGACAATCCGGAAGCCAAACTGTTCGAACAGATGAACGCGGTCGCCTTCCAGGCCCATCCCTATCGCCGGCCGATCATCGGCTGGATGAACGATCTGCTGACCATGACCGCGGCCGACGCCAAGGCTTGGTACGACGTCTGGTACTCGCCGAACAACGCCTACGTGGTGATCAGCGGCGATGTCGAGCATGAAGCGGTGTTCGCGTTGGCCGCGAAATATTACGGCGCGCTGGAGAGTCACGCCTTGCCGGTGCGCAAGGTGCAGGTCGAACCGCTACAGGAAGGGCCGCGCCGCATCACGGTCAAGGCGCCGGCCGAATTGCCGGTGCTGATCATGGGCTACAAGGCGCCGATCCTGCGCGATGTCGAGCGCGACAGCGAGCCCTACGCATTGGAAATCCTGGCCTCGGTGCTCGATGGCCACGATGCCGCCCGCTTCAACAAGAAACTGGTCCGCGAGGACAAGGTGGCCCTTTCGGTCAATGTCGAATACGACTCGACCGCCCGCGGTCCCGGCTTGTTCTATTTCTCCGGCACGCCGTCGGAAGGCCGGACGGTGGCTGAACTGGAAGCGGCGCTGCGCGCCGAAATCGGCCGCCTCCAGCAGGACGGCATCGGCGAGGCGGAGCTCAAGCGTGCCAAGGCGCAATTGCTGGCCAGCCAGGTGTACAAGCTCGATTCGATGTTCGGCCAGGCGATGGAAATCGGCCAGAACGAATCGGCCGGCATTCCCTACCAGAAGATCGACCGGATGCTGGAGAAGTTGCAGGAAGTCACCGCAGCCCAGGTGCAGGCGGTCGCCCGCAAATATTTTACGGACGACACGCTGACCGTCGGCATCCTTGATCCGCAGGCGCTGGGTGGCAAACCTCGCCTTCCGGCCGCGCCACATCGCCACTAAGATCATGACCATGAAAAAACTGCTGATTGCGGCGTTCGCCATGCTGGTCACCCAGGTCGCGCTGGCCGCCGCCACCATCGAACACTGGGTTTCGCCGTCCGGTGCCCGGGTCTATTTCGTGTCCAGTCGCGCGCTGCCGATCCTCGATGTGCAGGTCGATTTCGCTGCCGGTTCGATGTTCGACCCGGTCGGCAAATCCGGCCTGGCGGCGCTGACCCGCAGCACGCTCGATCTCGGGGCCGGCGAGCGCGACGAAACCGCCATCGCCGAGCAACTGGCCGACATTGGCGCGACGCTCGGCGGCAGCGCCGACACCGACCGGGCCAGCGTCGTGTTGCGTACCCTGTCGATGCCCGACAAGCGCCGGCCGGCGCTCGACATCCTGCGTACCGTATTGAGCGCGCCGCATTTCGACGCCGCAGTGTTCTCTCGCGAACAACAGCGCACTGTCGCCAGCCTGAAGGAAGCCCTGACCCGGCCCGATAGCCTGGCCGGCAAGGCTTTCTGGGAAGCCATGTATCCCGGTCACCCCTACGGCCGGCAGGCTACGCCGGAAAGCGTAAGCGCCTTGCAGCGCGACGACTTGCCGGCTTTCTACCGGCGTTACTACAACGCTGCCAATGCCAGCATCACCCTGGTCGGCGATGTCTCGCGCCAGGAAGCCGAGGACATCGCCGAATCCCTCGCCGTCGGGCTGCCCGCCGGCGAAGCGGCCAGCCTGCCGGCGGCGCCGACTTTGCCCAAGGGCGGCGTCACCAGGATCGCCCATCCGGCCAGCCAGGCCCATATCTATATTGGCATGCCCGCCGTCGAGCGCGGCAACCCGGATTTCTTCCCGCTGCTGGTCGGCAATTACTCGTTGGGCGGCGGCGGCTTCGTGTCGCGCCTGATGCAGGAAGTCCGCGACAAGCGCGGCTATGCCTACAGCGTTTACAGCTATTTTTCGCCGTTGCGGCAGAGCGGGCCTTTCCAGATTGGCCTGCAGACCAAGCGCTCGCAGGCCCGGGCGGCGGTCAAGGTGGCGCGTGACGTGCTCGAAGGTTTTCTCAGGAACGGCCCCACCGAAGACGAACTGGCGGCGGCCAAGGCCAATCTGACCGGCAGCTTCCCGCTACGCCTGGACAGTAACAAGAAGCTGCTCGACAACGTGGCGGTGATCGGTTTCTACGGCCTGCCGCTCGATTATCTCGATCAGTTCCAGGCGCGCGTCCAGGCGGTGACCGGCGATGGCGTCAGGCAGGCCTTTGCCCGGCATATCCACGCCGCCAATCTGGTGACCGTGACGGTAGCGGCGGATTGAACGCCGTTCGCATCATCGGGGGGCAGTGGCGTCGGCGTGTCCTGAAGTTCCCGGACAGCGAAGGCTTGCGCCCGACGCCGGACCGCGTTCGCGAAACCCTGTTCAACTGGCTCGGCCAGGAACTTGATGGCTGGCATTGTCTCGATCTTTTTGCCGGCAGCGGTGCGCTCGGTTTCGAGGCCGCCTCGCGTGGTGCAGCCCGGGTAGTGATGATCGAGCAGGTTCCGCGGGTGCTGGCGGCGCTGCACGAAAACGCGCGGCTGATCGGGGCAGAGAGTTCAGTGGAGATCAGACGCGGGGATGCGCTACAATATTTGACCTCGACGAAAGCAAAATTCGACCTGATCTTCCTCGATCCGCCCTATAACAAAGGCTGGATTCCCCGTCTGGAGCCTCTTCTGGCCGGCCTTTCGAACGAAGACACGGCGCTCTATGTCGAGGCGGAGCATGAAATCGAAGCTTTGGGCGATTGGCGCACGGTGCGTCACGGCAAGGCCGGCGAAGTGCATTTTCACTTGATGAAGCGGGAAACCGTTTGAACAAACTCAACCATCGCATCGCGATCTATCCGGGCACTTTCGACCCGATCACCCGTGGCCACGAGGATCTCGTGCGCCGGGCGGCCGGTCTGTTCGACCGGTTGATCCTGGCCGTCGCCGAAAGCCCGTCGAAGCAGCCGCGTTTCGAGTTGGCCGATCGCGTGGCGATGGCGCGGGAAAGCCTGGCCGATGTCGATAACGTTGAAATTGTCGGTTTCAATTGCCTGCTGATGAATTTTGTCCATGAGCGCGGCGCCAAGGTCATCGTCCGCGGCCTGCGGGCGATTTCCGACTTCGAGTACGAATTCCAGATGGCGGGCATGAACCGCAGCGTCTATCCGGAGGTCGAAACCGTGTTTCTGACGCCGGGCGAGCAATACATGTTTATCTCCGCCACCATGGTCCGCGAAATCGCGCGCCTGGGGGGCGATGTCAGCAAATTTGTGCAACCTTGTGTAGAAAAGCGCCTGCGGGCGAAAACTGCAGTAAATTGAGAGAGGAAGAACGGCCATGTCATTGATCATTACCGACGAATGCATCAATTGCGATGTATGCGAACCGGAGTGCCCGAACGAAGCGATTTCCCAAGGCGAGGAAATCTATCAGATCGACCCCAACAAGTGCACCGAATGCGTTGGTCACTATGACGAACCGCAATGCGTCCAGGTCTGCCCGGTGGATTGCATCCCCAAGGATCCGAACCATGTCGAAAGCCAGGACATGCTGTGGGTCAAGTACGAAAAGCTGACCGGCAACAAGCGCACCTGAGCCTCTGCGACCAGGCCGCGCGCCGTCGTTACCGTTGCAAAGCCCCCGATTTATCGGGGGCTTTGTTTTTTGGCCATGCTTTTCAAGATTGCCTCGCGATTTGTCGCTGTGCTGCGCTTCACAATGCGCTTAGTCTGCGGGCCGAAGCATCCGGCAGCAAGCTTTCGCCGCCTCGTCCACCGGTTCGGCGCTGCAGTGTTTTCTTTAGACCAAGGTCGTATAGCGAACCCATCCATTTGACCTAAGCTGATTCTCGAGAGCTTCTATTTCATGGAGAGTCATCATGGCCAACACAACGGGCAGTAGCGTCAAGGGTCTTGCTTCCGGTGCAAAAGTTGCGAGTATCGGCACCGTCAAGAGTGTTCTCGGCACGGTCACGGCCACTGACGCGTCCGGTGTGACGCGCGATCTTCAGGTTGGCGACAAGGTGTTCATCAACGACGTCATTCAGACGTCCGGTGATGGCGTGGTACTGGTCGAATTCGTCAATGGCACGCACGCCGACTTAGGGCGCGACTCCAATCTGGTGCTCGATGCCGATGTCTTCAATCCGGAACAGGTAGCTTCCGATAAATCCGATATCGCCTCCATCCAGGCCCAGATCGCCGCCGGTGCTGACCCGACACTGATTACCGAGGCTCCGGCGGCCGGCCCGGGCGCAAGTGATGAAGGCGGCAGCAGTTTTGTCGTTGTCGATCAATTGGCGCCGCAAGGTCTGGTGACCAGCGGTTTCCCGACCGAAGGCATCTCCGTTGCATTCAATCTGCCGGCCAACCAGCTCGGCGAACCGATCAGCACACCTCCCGGCAATGCGGAAGGCGTCGTGCTCACCGTTCAGGAAGCGGGTATCGCTGCTCACACCGCCGTTGATGCACAGTCCAGCGCCTTTGTTCCCGGCTCCAGCCCGTTGGCCGGGATTGGTTTCAGCGGGGCTGCACCTTCGATTTCCGGCGACTATGCCGATGCCAGCATCAACTGGGTACTGTCGGCCGACCATCAAACCCTGAGCGGTACTGTCCAGGGTGAAGCCGGTCCGAGCATCGTGCTGACGTTGTCCGGCGTCAATCTGGCGAGCGGGGCCTACACGGTCAATGTCAGCCTGTCCGACGAATTCACGCACAGCAGCGGGGCCGGTAACAACAGCTTCACCATCAACGGTGTCGAAGTGGTTGCCACGGATGTTCACGGCGCTTCGGCGACCGGACTGGCGGATATCACCGTGGTTGATGACGTACCGAGCATCGCTTTCACCGGTGGCGACACCAGCGTGGTCGAAGGCGGCACGGTCAGCGACGGCACCTGGACGAGCAGTAGCGGGGCCGATACGCCGGCACCGATCAAGGTGGTCTTTAATGGCACGGACTACGATCTCGGACAAGCCATCGATACCGGCAAAGGCACGCTGACGGTGGCGGCAGACAATACCTGGACTTTCGTTGCGGCCAACGGTCTCGACCAGGATACGACCCAAAGCATCAGCTTCGGCCTGAAGATCACGGACGCCGATGGCGACGTGCGGACCGACAGCTACAGCGTCGGCATCACCGACGGCCAAGGTCCGCTGGCCGGTGGCGCGGTGAATCTCACGGTGCATGAAGCTCAGATCGTCGATAGCGAGCACGCGAGCAGCAGTTTCACGCTGGGTTCCGACGCGCTGGCTTCGATCGGCTTCAGCGGGGCCGCCCCTTCCATTTCCGGCGACTATGCCGACGCCAGCATCAATTGGGTCCTGTCGGGCGACCACCAAACCCTGAGTGGCACGGTGGCCGGCGAAGCGAGCCCGAGCATCGTGCTGACGCTGTCCGGCGTCAATCTGGCGAGCGGGGCCTACACGGTCAATGTCAGCCTGTCCGACGAATTCACGCACAGCAGCGGGGCCGGTAACAACAGCTTCACGATCAACGGTGTTGAGGTGGTGGCCACCGATATCGACGGCACCTCCGCCACCGGTCTGGCCACGGTCACCGTGGTCGATGACGTGCCGACGGCTGTGGTTCCCGATTATGGCGTGCTTGCCAATGAAGCCGGCTCCGTGGCATCGTTCGATCTCGATCTCGATCAGCCGACTTCGACGCTCTCGAACAATTATGGCGCGGATGGCGGCACGGTGCGCTTTGCGCCGAGTCTGGATGGGTCATGGAGCGGTTTGACGATCAACGGTGGTGCAACCCACATCATCTATGATGTTTCCGGCGATGGTCTTACCCTGTTCGGTAAGGCGGGTTCGGTCACCGGCGCCACGGTATTTACCGTCAGTCTCGATCCGACGACCGCGACTTATTCGGTGCATATGAGCGGCACGGTCGATAGCCTGACCACAGTCGATTTCAGCGGCGGCGGATATAACTTCGTGGGCGGCAACAACGCTTGGAACGGATTTGTGCCGGTCGGGGAGTCTCTCACCTCGCCTGCCGACAACAACAGCCATGATCTGTTGCTGACGCCGGAACTCAACGGGGTGAATGGCTCCACCATCAATTCGAGCGCCAATTCCGGCGGTGTCGGCAGTGGCGCTTCGGTGGGGGACCACGAAATCTTCCGCATCGACTTCGTCGTCGATCTGCGCGGCGATCCGGGCGGTTCGGGCGGGTATGGTGTTTCGGCGAACCGGGACCATGTCTTCGATCAGCACTATACGACCAATGGTTCCTCCGCTACGTTCACCGCGACCTCTGGTTCGGTCGTCAATTTTGCCGCCTTTGACGATCATGATGGCAACATGGTCGTCGGGGACGGAAGCCACGATCCGATTGTCGCCATCGCCATCAGTTTCGGCGATGCCTCGCAGTTGATCACGCCGACGCTGACTTCCAGCGTTTATAACGTCGGCGGCCACACCTTTACTGTTCAGGCGAACAGCGACGGAACCGTCAATGTCGGCGGTATCTTCGGCACCAGCGGCTCCAATCCGGCCGGCACAGATGTCGCCGTGTACACCAGCAATGGCTACAACAGCGTCGAATACTCGTATGTCAGTGGCGATACCTTCAAGATCGGCGATTTCGGAGCCAGTGTGCAAACCACGAATCCGGTGAATTTCGAGGTGCCGGTCCAGGTGGTCGATGGCGACGGCGACATTGCCAATTCGTTGATCGGCATGACCCTGGTCGGA
This sequence comes from Bacteroidota bacterium, assembly GCA_050259955.1. Taxonomy (GTDB): domain Bacteria; phylum Pseudomonadota; class Gammaproteobacteria; order Burkholderiales; family Rhodocyclaceae; genus Azonexus. Next base: position 90,031 of record JBLNBM010000018.1, on the reverse strand, counting down.
GGCTGCCAGGGAGTCCAGGACTGGTCTTCGAGCGCTTCTCCCGTGATCAAGACCTCGACCCTGAGCGCACCACACATCATCGGTTCGGACTTCAACGACCAGCTGACCGGCGATTCGGGCAACAACGTGCTTTCCGGCGGTTTGGGCGATGACATCCTGACCGGTGGTACGGGCAATGACCTCCTGATCGGTGGAGTCGGCAATGACACCATGAGCGGCGGCGATGGACATGACACCTTCCTGTTCGGCGCCGACAGTTTCACGCTGCCCGGCAATGACGTGATCACCAACTTCACGATCGGCGATGTGGCCACCAACGCCAATGCGGATATCCTCAAGATATCCGATGTCCTGACCGGCGCCCACGCTGCCAATGCCGCGATTCCGGACAATCTGACCGACGCGCTCAGTGGTGGCTTCCTCTCGGTTCAAACGGTCGATAGCACTACCGCGCGGGTCGTCCTGGATCTTGACGGGACGGGCGGCAGCAGTAGCGCAGTGACCATCGTCACTTTGCAAAACGTGCCGGTGGCCGATCATGCGGCGTTGCTGACCACCCTTCTGGGAAACCATGAATTGACCTAATCACCGTCTCGGGCCAACAAGGGGGCTGGCCTGTCGGCTCCCTTTTTCTTACACCTTTCGTAACAGACGGTTACGTCCAAATGGACAATCGTTACAGAGCTATGTGAGAATGATTGAAATAAACAGTAGTCCCCTAATAATTCTTACCTGCTGGGAAGCTCACTATGCAAATCATTCAAAATCTGGCACGGACTACTGTTGCCATAGCCGTGGCTACTTTGCTGCAAGCACCTGTTCATGCGCAATCGTTGAAGGATGCCGTGGAGCAGACGGTCAAGGCGAATCCCGATGTTCGCGTCGAGGCGGTACAGCGCTTGGCCAACAACGAGGCACTGACTGGCGCGCGGGGCGGTTACCTGCCGAAGGTCGATGTGCTGGTTGGCTATGGCCGCGAGTGGAGCAAAAATCCGGTCACCAATTTCCAAGGTCGCAGCCTGAATCGGGAAGAAGGCCAGCTTACGCTGACCCAGATGCTGTTCGATGGTTTCGGTGTCAGCAGCGAAGTCAATCGCCAGAAAGCCCGCGTCGAGTCGGCTGCATACAAGACGCTGGGTACCGCCGAGTCGGCGGCGCTGCAAGCCATTGAAGCGTATATGAACGTACTGCGCAACCGTGATCTGGTGGAACTGACCAAGACCAATCTGGCGACGCATCTGCGTACCCAGGACCAGATCGGCATCCGTTCCAAAGGCGGTATCGGCCGCAAGTCCGATCAGGAGCAGATCGATGCTCGCGTCGGTCTGGCCAAGGCCAACCTGGTGGCTGCCCAGGCCAATCTGCGCGATTCGGAAATTAACTTCCTGCGTGTTGTCGGGGCCAAGCCGGACAATCTGACGAAGCCGGTCGCTCCCGACGCCGGACTGATTCCGAAGAGCGAAGAGGAAGCGGTGCAACGGGCGATCGATAGCCACCCGATCCTGAAGTCGGCAGCCGCTGACGTGGAAGCGACGAACCAGCAGCACCAGGCAGCCAAGTCGTTCATGTATCCGCGTTTCGATGCCGAACTGGGCTATGGCAAGAACCGCAATCTTGACGGCAGCCCGGGCGACAACGATGAACGCTATGCGATGTTGAGAATGCGTTACAACATTTTCAAGGGCGGCAGCGATTATGCGCGTGTCCATGAAACCGGCTATCTGAACAGCGAAGCCAAGGAAGTCATGAACCGCACGCGGCGCCAGGTCGATGAGAGTACCCGCCTGTCCTGGAATGCCCTGTATTCGGCCATTGACCGTCTGCCGGCCCTGCGCGAGCATGCCGAGATGAGCGCGGCGACCCGTGACAGCTACGTCAAGCAGTTCAACCTCGGCCAGCGTACCCTGCTCGACTTGCTGGACTCCGAAAACGAAGCCTACACGGCTCAGTCGAATTACGTGAATGCGACTTACCTCGAACAATTTGCCCGCTATCGCCTGATGGCCGATTTTGGTCAGTTGCTGAGCTTCGTGGGAGTCGCTGCCCCGGAAGAGGCGATGCTTAAATAATTCCTGGTTGCCTGCCTTGCCGAAACGAGCTGTGTAGTCCGCTGGCCGGTCGCACAGCTCGTTGTTCATTATAGATACTGTCCTTGTCCCGATCGACCAGATCGCTCTCATGCGCCATTCCAATCGCAGTTTCCACAGCCGTCAGCGGTGGGGATTCATGCTTGGATATCTGTGTCTGCTCAGTCTTTTCGTTGCCGATACGGTCACTGTTTATTCCCAGGGCACCGGGATTGACCTTGCGCCTGCTGTCATTCGCAGTGCAGAAAAAAAATACGGCAGCGGGGCAAGAAGACGGCTGGAAAATTGGCAGCAACTTCTGAATTCGGCGAGAAACAAGCCAGAATCGGAAAAGCTTCAACTGGTGAATGATTTTTTCAACCAGATACCGTTCATTTCTGACCGGGAACACTGGGGGAAAAATGATTATTGGGCGACACCGGTAGAAATGCTCGCCTCGAACGGCGGTGACTGCGAAGATTTTGCCATCGGCAAGTATTTCACCCTGCTGGCGCTCAACGTTCCCATCGAAAAACTGAAGATTGCGTATGTCAAGACGCGGGATCCGAACCCGATCAATCGCTCACACACCGTGCTCACCTATTACAGTGGCGTCGATGACATACCATGGGTACTCGACAATCTCTCGCCCGAAATCAAGCTGGCGACCCAGCGCACTGACCTGATTCCCGTCTACTCCTTTAACGGTGCCGGGCTTTGGCTCGCCAAGGAGCATGGCGAAGGCAGGCGCGTCTCGGGGGGCTCGGGCAATATCAGTCTGTGGCGTGATTTGACGGCACGCATGGGCAGGGAATTCGACTTATGAAATTCGGCAGGAGGTGACCCGATGACGCTGCTCCGACAACTGACCCTGGTGATCGTCACGCTGTTCCTGTTGCTGTTTGCGGGTACTTTCATCATCAGCGTGCACAACACGCAACAATACCTGTTCGCCCAGTTGCAGACCATTTCCCAGGATACCTCGACGTCCCTCGGCCTGACGCTATCGCCGCATTTTGCGTCGGACGAAATGGTCATTGTCGAAAGCCTGACCAGCGCAGTCTTCGACAGCGGCTATTACCGCGAAGTCATCATCCGCTCGACAGACGGCAAGCCATTGATCGAACATCGGGCGCCGGTCAGGATCGAAGGCATTCCCCCCTGGTTCATCCGCCTCGTTCCCCTGGAGACGCCGCACGGTGAGGCGCTCATCATGGATGGCTGGAAGCAGGCCGGAACCATCACTGTGGCGGCCAATCCCGGCGAAGCCTACATCACGCTGTGGAAGGCCTGTGTCCAGTCGTTCTGGTGGTTCCTGGCGGCCTCATTGCTGACCTTCAGTGTCGGCGTCATGGCGCTGCGTTTCATTCTTCGCCCGCTACGGGCGGTCGAGGCCCAGGCCAGGGCGATATCGGACCGGGAATATCCGGTCCAGCAAAAACTTCCATGGACGCCGGAATTGCGCAGCGTCGTCGAGGCGATGAACCGGATGACGATGAAAATCCGCGACATGTTCCAGGAGCAGGCCGATGCCATGGAGCGGATCAGGGCGGAGAATTTCCGTGACCAGGTCACCGGCCTTGCCAATCGAAAATATTTCGATACCCAGCTTCGCCACCTGATTTCCTGCGCCGAAGCGTTTCATGTGGGCGCCCTGGTGCTGCTGCAAATCAAGGACCTGAAGAAAATCAACGATGCCGCGGGTTACGTCAAAACCGATGCCTTGCTGGCTGAAGTAGGTTCGCTGATCAGGGAGCATTGCGCCTCGATCAGTGGTGTCGATCACTTTGCCGCCCATATTGCCGGCGCCGATTTTGCCATTGTCCTGTCCGAGGTCACCGAGAAGGAGGTGGAGGAATTTGCCGCCCGGTTGATGAACGCCTTGCCACGGCTGCATGACAAGGGTTTGATCGACAGCATCGACATCGCCCATGCCGGGATCGCCATCTATCACGAGCAGTCGTTCTTCGATTTTCTGTCGGATGCCGACACGGCATTACGTGCCGCCCAGGCCGCCGGTGTCAATAGCTGGTACGTGAACGACGAGGCGCACCGCCAGGGGGGGTATGCGCATTCGGCTTCCCGTTGGTCGGAAATCCTGCAGGGGATCATCCGATACCGCAAAATCGTTCTATTCTCCCAGCCGGTCATGGTCGCCGGGGCGGCAGGCGGCATACACCATTACGAAATCCTGCCCCGGGTCATCGACGAGGATGGAAACATCATTCCGGCGGGCATTTTCATTCCCCAGGCCAAGCGCCTGGGGCTGAATCAGGAATTCGACAAACTGGTCGTGCAGGAAGTGATGTCCCATCTCGACCTGGCCCAAAGCGGCATGCCGGTGGCCATCAACCTTTTCCCGAATTCGATCGCCAATGCCGCATTCAACGACTGGCTGGTCGGCGAGCTGACCAGGCAACCCCATCTCGCTCGCCGGCTCGTTTTTGAAATCGCCGAATACGGTGCGGTGGAAAACGTCGGGGCGCTGCGGGCGTGGGTGGACCGCATCCGGGCGACCGGGGCCAAAACGAGTATCGATCATTTCGGCAAGGCGTTCACCTCGTTTGGCTATCTGTGCGAAACGCGGATCGACTATCTGAAGATCGACGGCAGTTTCATCCGCGACCTGTCGCAAAACAAGGACCATCGATTCTTTGTCGAATCCATCATCAAGATTGCCCATGGCCTGGATATCGCCGTCGTCGCCGAGTCGGTCGAAAACGATGCGGACATCGCGGTGCTCGCCGCGCTGGGCATCGACGGCATGCAGGGCTACGGACTGGCTGCCCCGACGCCTTGGGAATCGGTCTGAGCGGCTAGCGTTCGCGCAGCGCCTCGCTGCGCGCCTTGATGATCGGCTTGAGAAGGTATTTCAGAATTGATTTCTTACCGGTCTGGATGTGCACGGTCGTCAACATGCCGGGAATGATGGGCAGGGGTTTCTCGGATGAACCGAAGCGGTTCGATGCGGTGCGCACGCGGACGAGGTAGAAACTCTCGCCTTTGTCATTGGTGATCGAGTCGGCGGTTATGGTTTCCAGCGTCGCTTGCAGGCCGCCGTAGATCGAATAGTCGTAAGCGGTCACCTTGACCATCGCCGGCTGTCCGGGGCGAAGGAAGGCGACGTCGGCCGGGCGGACCTTGGCCTCGACCAGCAAATTGTCCTCGATCGGCACAATCTCCATGACGTCCATGCCGGGCTGGATGACGCCGCCGACGGTGGTCACCTTGATCTGCTTGACGATGCCATGGACCGGCGAACGTACCGTCGTTCGTTCCAGCCGGTCCGTCATCGCCAGGCTGCTGGCATTGGTTCCTTCCAGTTCGGTGCGTGCCTGGGAGAGTTCCGTCGCGGCATCGGAACGGAACTTGGCCTGCGCCCCTTCAACCTTGTTTCTGGATTCCTGCAAGCTCGCTTCGAGGCGGGGAATGGCCAGCCGGGTGGCATCGAGTTCGCCGCGAATGTCCGAGGCCTGTCGTTCAAGGCGTAGCAATTCGACGTCGGAAATGACCTTTTGCGCCGCCATCGGGCGCGTCATGGCGACTTCCTGCTGCACCAGCCGGTAGCTCTCGCCGAGTTGCGCGGTCTTGGCCCTCTTTTCGGTGAGTTCCTGGCTGCGTTGCTCAACCTGGTGCTGCAAGACACTGAGGGTCGCTTGCATCTCGTCCTGGCGGGAGCGGTAAAGCGCCATTTCCTCGCGGAGGACCTGGGGGTTCTCGGCTTCCAGTTCGGGCGGTGGTACGAAAGGCTTGTTCTCGACCTCCGCCATCAGGCGCGTGGTCTTGGCAATCAGCGCGTAATACTTTGCCTTCGCCTCGCCCAGGGAAGACGAGAAGCGGGTTGGGTCGATATTCAGCACGACTTGGTTCTGTTGAACCAGGTCGCCGACGCGGACCGGTATCCTGGCGACGATTCCCCCTTCCAGGTTCTGGATGACCTGTACCTGGTTGGAGGGAATGACTTTGCCTTCGCCGACGGTGACTTCCTCGAGATCGGCCAGTGCCGCCCAGATGACGGCAGCGACCAGCAGGACGAAGGTGCCCCGGATGATCATGAATGTCGGGCGGGGCGGATTCTGCAGCAGGACGGCCAGGCGGCCGGGCATGAAATCGGCCTCGGCCCGGCTTTCCGGATCGCTGGCGGCGGCAGGAAAGAGCAGCCGACGTCCGATCTTTTTGAGGCCTTCCTTCAGTCGGATGAAATCAGTTCCCGGGAACATGCAGTTTTCCTCCCGACAGGGCATCGAGGACATGCTGTTTCGGGCCGTCGGCGATGATGCGCCCGCCTTCCAGCACGATGAGCCGATCGACCAGGCTGAGCAGCGAGGCCCGGTGCGTGACCAGCAACAGGGTATTGTGCGGCGTCAGGTGCGCCAGCAGGCGGGCCTTGAATATTTCCTCCGACCGGTTATCCAGCGAATTGCTGGGTTCGTCCAGCAACAGTAGGGGCGGATCGCTCAACAGGGCGCGGGCGACCGCGATACTTTGGCGCTGGCCGCCCGACAGGCGCTCGCCGCGTTCTCCAATCTGCATGTCGAGCCCCTTGGGGTGATGCCGGGCAAAATCCATGACGCCGGCGATTTCGGCGGCGCGCAACATCGCCTCGTCATCCTGAAAGCTGGCGGACATCATGATGTTTTCGCGGGCGCTGCCGTAGAACAGATAGACGTCCTGCGGCACGTAACCGATGTTGTGGCGGACATCGGCGGGGTCCATCTGCTTCAGGTCCAGGCCATCCAGCCAGATCGACCCGGACGATGGCTGGTAAAGACCGAGCAGCAGCTTGTGCAGCGTACTCTTGCCGGAGCCCACGCGTCCGATGATGCCGACTCGCTCGCCGGCGTTGATGCGCAGGGAAACTTCATGCAGCGCCCCGACTTCCTGTTCCGGGTATGCAAAGGAGACATTGCGCAACTCGATGTTACCGACGATTTCCTGTCGATGAATAAAGTTCTTGCCCTTCGGCCGTTCGAGCGGCAGACCCATGATGTTGTCGATGCCGCGCAGCGCTGAAGTGACCTGGTAGTAACGCGTCATCAGCGCCGCGATCTGGGAAAACGGCACCATCGCGCGCGTCACCAGCAAACTGCAGGCAATCAGGCTGCCGACCGAAATGTTATGCAGGCTGATCTGGTACACCCCGACGACGACGACCATGACCACGGCGAGGTTCTGCAGCAGCAGCGACAAATTGGTGATCAGCGCCGACAGCAGCTTGGCCGACTGTCCCTGGCTGCCGATCTCGGTGATCGTCGTTTCCCACTTGCGTTGCGTGCCGCTCTCGCCCCCCATCGTCTTGATGGTTTCGATGCCGCTCAGTGTCTCGATCAGCATCGACTGTTTCTGCGAAGTCGCCATCATCACTTTGCGCACCCGCGCCGCAAGCGGTTGCTGCAGGCTCAGCCCAGCCAGGATGCTGATCGGGATGGCGACCAGCGGCACCACGACGATCCAGCCGCCGACCCACCAGATGACCCACAGGAAGAGCAGGGCGAAAGGCAAGTCGATCACCGCGGAAACCGTCGCCGATGTCATCATTTCGCGGAAACCTTCGAACTCCTGGAGGCTATTGGCCAGGCCGCCGACGGACTGCGGTCTGACTTCCGACCGCAAGCCGAGGATCTGCTCGAAAATGTTGGCGAGCAAGACGATGTCGACCTGCTTGCCGGCCACGTCGAGGAAATATCCGCGCATGGTCCGCATCGCGAAATCGAAGCAGTAGGCGATACACAGGCCGATGGCCAGCACCCACAAGGTTTCAAAAGCCTCGTTGGGTACCACCCGGTCATACACATTCATGATGAACAAGGGCGACAGCAGCGCAAAGACGTTGATCAGGAAGGAGGCGATCAGGACTTCGGCATAGAGCGGCCAGACCTGCTGCAAGACGCCCCAGAACCAATGCTCGGGCTTGGGTACTTCGCAGTCATTGACACGGTCGTCGTATCTGAAACCGGGCTTGACGTAGATCGCGTATCCGGCAAAGCGGGCAGCGAGTTCGGCGGCCGGAAGGATGATCTCGCCGCCCCCGGAAGCCGGGTCGATCAGATGCCAGTCGCCACTTTCCGCCTCATGGCTGACCGCCACCGTGGCGCTTCCATCGTTCAGCAGCAGCACGATCGGCAGGGCGGCTGGCGAGATATCGGCCAGCGTCTTGCGCCTGACGCGCGAAGAAATGCCGGCCCGCTCGGCCGCGCGAACGAAAAGGTCGGGCGTCAGTCGTCCCTGGTCCAGCGGCAGCCCCGCGGTCAGGGTCTGGGCGGAAAACGGCTTCTTGAAACAACGCGTCAGGATCACCAGACAGTCGGTCAGTGCGTCTGTCGGCAGCAAGGCATCCCGGGGTATCGACCAGGTTTCCGCTAGGTGGCTTGTCGTGCTCATCGTCCGAAGACTCCCCGTGATCAGTTCGCAACCGGCTTGGCGGCCACCCGGCGAGAATGTCTCGCGACCGGCAGTGCCCCACGCTCCAGTCCCGGATGTAACCCTACACCAGAAAAATACAGTACGCGCGCAACGTAGGCCACAGTTTCCGGATAGGGCGGAATTCCGCCGTAGGAATCGACGGCCTTTTCCCCTGCGTTATAGGCTGCCACCATGCGCACGACATCCCCCTGGTAATACTTTTTGAGCCAGCGCAGGTAAGCCAGGCCGCCGCGGACGTTCTGCTCCGGGTCGAACGGGTTGACGACGCCGAAGCGTTCCGCCGTCGCCGGAATGAGCTGCATCACACCCATGGCCATTTTCGGCGAAATGGCCCGGGCATTGAAATTCGATTCGACGGAGGCCATGGCCAGGGCGAGATAGCTGTCGACGGCATAGCGGGGTGCCAGCTTGCGGATCAGGCTGACAACTTGACGCCTTGGCGTCGATAGTTGCTCGACGTGGCGTTCAAGATTGAAATAGGCCAGCATCGACGATGACCGCAGGTCTTCGCTGCAGTCGGTGCCGATCGCCGGCTGGTATGGCCCCGAGCGCTCGAGGACGGCTGCGGCCTGCTGGTGACCGAGATGGCTGGCCGCGATCAGCAGGCAGGCATCGCGCCCGTCGCGGACAACCGGGTGGCGTCCGGACAGATCGATCAGCGCGGCGCGATAATAGCCTTCGCCGCTTCCCAGGAATCCGGCTTCCGCATACAGGGCAGCGGCCAGCCGCGTGTTGCTCGGCTGGCCCCGACCGCCGCTTTCCACGCTCCACGCCTGCTCCAGCAAAGCCTGCACGCGCGGCGACTCGCCTTCAATGGACGGCGCCAGGGAGGCCGCCGCAGCCGTCGCCACGGTGAGTGCCAGCAACAAGGGCGAGGCGCAAGCCAGACTCCATTTTCGGAACGCCATCAGGGCCGCGCCCGATGGGCCAGGAGACTTGCCAATGGGCGCATTCCGGATCATCGCTCCGGTCTCCGAGTCTCATCGGGCAGATAGCAGCAATGCCAGCTGCAGCCTGCCGGAAACCTGCAACTTGTTGAAAACGGACGTCAGGTGTGCCTTGATGGTGGCGTCGGAAACCGCCAGTTGCCGGGCAATCATCTTGTTGTTGGCGCCGTGGGCGACCTGGGTCGCGATTTCGCGTTCGCGGCGGGTCAGGCGGGACCATCGGTGGTCAAAAGCTTCGACGCCCTGTTCAGAGCCGTCGCCGGCTGCTGCCTGAGGCTGGGTCTGGGCTTGCAGGCGACTCAGCAAAATGGGCAAGGCAGCGGCGGAAACCCAGATACTGCCTTTGAGCACCACGTCGACGACGGTTCCTAGTTCGGCTGGCGTCAAACGGGGAGAGCAGCAGCCGGCGATGCCCGAAGCGAGTGCCGACAATTCAGTATCGATGGCGAATTCGTCGCCTGCCAGCAGAACGCGACTTTGCCGCAGCAGGGCCAGCAGAGACTCGTCTGGCGGCGTCAAGCTCAGGGGTTGGCCGGCCATGTCGACCACGACCAGACGCATCGGTGTGTTCGCGGTGATCGACAATGCTTCCGCCAGGCCAGAGCAGCATGGGGCGATGCTCTGGCTGCCTGCGAAAACAGCGAGCCAATGTTGACGAAAATCTTGCCGACTCGTAACTAACAAAAACATCGCCGATCCCCCGGGCTTTTGCGTTTACGCATGCTGCTCTTAGCTTACTACGGTTGGCGACGCCTCCCATCATCCATCCTGCGCCCCTGGTAAACCACTGAGCGGATGACGTTGGTTGGCTGGCGCCAGGCATTGCCCGTCAGGCGTTTGTGGTCTTGGCGCCAATTTGCTTCACGGCGTCTTGTTGCTACTCTAAATATAGAACACGCAAGCGCGGCAAATAAGGCAAGATTGCCAAATGGCGGTTCGGCTTTCCCTTGGTGCGTGGCAGGTCGGAGATACTTTTCGAGGAGCGGGTGGCTATGCCCTATGTAAATCGTAATGAAGCGGGCGAAATCAAATCGGTGTCGAAAGAAAAGCCCGATGTCGAAAGCGAGTTCCTCGCGCCGGATACGCCGGAATTACTGGCTTTTCTCGATGCCGTCACGCAAACAACTGCAGACCAGGATTTTTCCTTGTCGGCCGACCTGCACATGGTGCGCGTTATCGAGGACCTGATCAATCTGATGATCAGCAAGCGCCTGATTGTCCTGACCGAACTCCCGGTCGCAGTTCAGCACAAGTTACTGGAACAGCGCGCCCGACGCGAAAGACATGTCGGCAGTGTAAGCATCATCAACAGCGACAAGGACGGTCTGTTCTAAACGCCAGCCAGGCCGGCGGCGCTCAGGCAGCGCAAAGTTCCGCCACCGGCGCCGGCGACAGCATCTCGCGCACGCGGCTGGCGATGTCTTCAAGGGCGCGGGTTTGCTGCAGCAGATTGCGGTCTACGGCTTCCAGTTCGGCGATGCGGTCTTCCAGCGTGTCGGTGGCCTGGTGGATGCGCTTGATGCTTTCCAGGCGGCGTTTCAGCTGGATCTGGTGCTCGCGCACCTGGGTTTCGATCGGCGCCATGATCGCCCGCAGCCAGCTTTCGGCATCCCGGTTGGCGTGCTCGAAAGCGCGCCGCACCTGAACGGCCACTTCCTCGAAGAATTTCTGCGTGATGTTCTTCTTGTCATGGGTGAGCAGCGTCATCATGGTGTTCAGATGGCTGTCGCACCAGGCTTCCAGGCGGTCCAGTTCCTTCTCGTAACGGAGCAGCGAAAACTGTTTCGGCGTGCCGAGCTTGAGGCCATGCTCGATCGAGAAGCGCTTGTTGACCGCTTCCATCATGGCGATGATTTCGCTGATTTCGCCGTTCGACTTGCGCAACGCGTCGCGCGAGCGCCCGAAGAAATTGGCCATCGCTTCCGACAGCGTCTTCGAGAAGGCGGCTTCCTGCATCGTGGCGCGGGTGTCGTGCGTGAGCTGGCGCAGGCCGTCCAGGCCGAGATGGCTGAACAGCTTGTTGGTCAGGGTCGAAAAGACGCTGCGCACGGCGTAATAGCGCTGCAGGCCGCTGTCGAACTCTTCCTTTTCGGCGCGGATGCGGCCCATCATGTATTCGACGACGCCCTTGTTCTTGCCGCGCAACTCGGTCAATTCGGTGAGCTGTTCGCGCAAACCGGTTTGCCGGGATTCGAGCAGGCCTCGGACACGCTGGCTGACATCACCGAATTCGCTGTTGGTGCTGTCGCAGACGATGTCGCGCTTGGCCGGGATCAATTCGTCGGAGAGGGCGGCTTCGAGCAGCGGCAGGCGGCTTTTCTCGAGCAGGGCGGTGTCGCCATTGATTTTGGCGACCAGGCCTTTTTGTGCCGAGACCGGGAAAACCTGGCTGGTCGGCAAGTCGAGGATGGCGGCGCTGGTGGCGACCTGTTTGCTTATTTCGTCGTCAATTTCCCGGGCCGTCTTCAATTCGTCCCACTGGCCGTCGATCTTGTTGAGCACGACCATGCGGCCGCGTTTGGTGGTGCCGCCGCTGCAGATGTGCTCCTTCCAGATCGCCAGGTCGGACTGGGTGACGCCGGTATCGGCAGCCAGGATGAAGAGCACGGCATGGGCATTGGGCAGCAACGACAGGGTCAGTTCCGGCTCGGCGCCGATGGCATTGAGGCCCGGCGTATCGAGAATGACCAGGCCCTGCTTGAGCAACGGGTGCGGGAAGTTGATGGCGGCATGGCGCCAGCGCGGAATTTCGACCAGGCCTTCGTCGTCGACGCGGTAGAGCTCGATTTCGCCCTGGCCGACTTCGAAGCCGAGGCGGCCCGCCTCGTCCGGTGCGACGCGGATCGTCTCGCTGACATGGCGCAGCGCTTCCTGCATCGCCTCGGGCGAGTCGGTGTTGAGGCCGACCACGGTCCACTCGTCGGGAAAGGCCTTGTATTCGGTGACGCTGGAGTTCGTGGCGCGGGTCTGGATGGGCAGCAGTTCGATGCAGGGCGGCTTGGCCGCGTCGAACAGCAGTTCCGTCGGGCACATCGTCGTCCGGCCCGCAGAGGAGGGGAGCATCCGGTTGCCGTAATCGGCGAAGAAGATGGCGTTGATCAGTTCCGACTTGCCGCGTGAAAATTCGGCGACGAAAGCCACGTTGAGCCGGTCTTCGCGCAGGCGTTCGAGCAGTTGGGTGAGGCGCAGATCGGTCTGCCCGTCGGAGAGCTCGTTATGCGCCAGCCAGCTCTGAAATTCGCCGATATAGGTGGCGAGGCGGCAGCGCCAGGCGGTATAGGCTGCAAACTGGTTGGCTAACGACATGGCGTGCACCATCAAGGCTTTCGAATGTCGCAATTTAGCATAGATCGGTATTGGCGGCCGGCCTCAGCGCTGGCAATCGGGGCAGTAAAAAGTGCTGCGGCCGGCCTGGCGGATCTGCTTGACGGTCCCCGTGCAACGTACACAGCGTTGCCCGTCGCGGCCATACACCGCCGCCTCGATCTGGAAGCAGCCGCTGCCGCCGTCGCTATGCACGTAGTCACGGATACTGCTGCCGCCGGCCGCGATGGCCGCCGACAGGGTTTCGCGGATGGCGGTGACCAGCTGTCCGTAACGCGGCCGGCTGATCCGGTTGGCGGCGCGCAGCGGGGAAATGCCGGCCCGGAACAGGCTTTCCGAGGCGTAGATATTGCCAATGCCGACCACCAGATGGCTGTCCATCAGTACCGGCTTGATCGGTCCGCCGCGCCGGGCGTACGCTGCCTGCAGCCAGTCCGCTGTAAACGCCTCGGACAACGGTTCGAGACCCTGGCTGGCGAGCAGCGGGTGGTTTTCCGCCGCCGCCGGCGGTCCGGCCTGCCAGGTCACGACGCCGAAGCGGCGGGGATCGGCCAGGCGCAGGATGTGTTTGGCGAAAACCAACTCGAAATGGTCGTGTTTGGCGACCGGCAGATCGTGGGCGACGAAACGCAGGTTACCGGACATGCCGAGGTGAATGATCAGGCTGCCTTCGACGTTCTCGCCCTGGCAGTCGAGCAGCAGGTATTTGCCGCGCCGGCGTACGGCCAGGATATGGCTGCCGGCAAGCAGCTCCGGCAACTCCACGGGAATGGGCAGGCGCAGCCTGGCGGCGCGGATGACGACGCGCTCGATGCGGGCGCCCGCCAGTTCCGGTTGCAGACCACGCCGACAAACTTCGACCTCCGGTAATTCCGGCATCCCTTGTTCCTCCGTCAAAAGGCAAATAACATCGCAAACTTACCGGATTCTATGCGTTCCAATACGCGAACCTTGACTGAAAGCATTCCATGCCACCGAAGTTGCTCGCCGCAGCCCTTGTACTGACCCTGGGTCTGACCCAGGCCGACCTCAGTCTGGCGGCCGGCGAAACGCCTGCCAAGCCGGCCCCGCGGCGCGTCGCGGCCCAGGTTCCAGGGCGAGCCCAAGTCGAGGACACGCTGGCGCGCAACGTTTTCCAGACCCTGCTCGGCGAATTCGCGCTGCAGCGCGGCGATATCAAGCTCGGTCTTGAAGCATGGAGCGATCTCGCGGTGCGCACTCGTGAGCCGCTGGTCATTGCGCGGGCGGCGGAGGTAGCAAGCTTTGCGCGTCAGTATGATATGGCACTCGATCTCTCGAAGCTCTGGCTGGAAATTGATCCGGGGTCGGTGAAGGCACGGCAGATGCAGTCCTCGTTGCTGGTGCTGGCCAACCGCCTCGACGACCTGGTGCCGCAACTCGCCAGTGTGCTCGAGCAGGACCCGGCCAGTGCGGGCAGCAACCTGCTGCAACTGAACCGCATGCTGGCCCGGCATGCCGACAAGAAAGCCGTGCAGAAGCTGGTCGACCGGGTGGCCGCGCCCTATGCCAGCTTGCCGGAGGCGCATTTCGCGATGTCCCAGGCGGCGGCCAACGCGGATGACAATCTGCGTGCCTTGACCGAAGCCGAGAAATCCCTGCAACTGCGTCCCGACTGGGAAGCGGCGGCATTGCTCCGCGCCCAGATCCAGGCGCGCCAGGTGGTCGGCACGGCGATCGACAGCCTGAGCGACTTCGTCGGCCGCTACCCGGGCGCCAGCGATGTCCGCCTGGCGCTCGCCCGCCTGCTGATCAGCGAGAAGCGCTACGACGAGGCGCGCCAGCATTTTGCCCGGCTGAGCAAGGACAACCCGAACAGTCCCGAGGTGATCTATCCGGTCGCCATGCTGGCGCTGCAGCAGGGGGATGTCGCCACCGGCCGGCAGCAGCTGGAGAAATTGCTGACGACCGATTTTCCGGACAAGAGCGCCATTCATTTCTTCCTCGGCCAGCTTGACGAGGAGCAGGCCAAACCGGAAGCGGCGCTGGAACACTACCGGCAGGTCACGGCAGGGGAGCAGTACATCGCGGCCCGTTCGCGTGCCGCCCAGATATTGCAGCAGCAAGGGCTGATCGAGGAAGCACGGGCCTTCCTGCACGATTCGACGGTCAGCCTCAGCGAGAAGCCCCGGTTGCTGCTGGCCGAAGCCCAGCTGCTGCGCGAAGCCGGGCACGACGACGAAGCGTTAAGCCTGCTGGAAAGCGCTTTGCGCCGCCAGCCGGACAATGTCGACATGCTCTATGAAGCCGCCTTGCTCGCCGATCGCCAGGGCAAGCCGGAAATCCTCGAGAAGCACCTGAAGCATTTGCTGGAACTGCAACCGGAGCACGCCCAGGCGCTCAATGCGCTGGGTTATTCATGGACCGAACGCAACGTCAATCTCGGCGAAGCCGCCGGGCTGATCCGCAAGGCGGTGCAACTGGCGCCGGATGATCCTTTCATCATGGACAGCCTGGGCTGGCTGTTCTTTCGCCAGGGCAAGTTGCCGGAGGCGCTGAAGACTTTGCAGGAGGCTTATGGCATCAAGGCCGATCCGGAAATCGCCGCCCACCTCGGCGAGGTTCTCTGGCAACTTGGTCGCCACGACGAGGCGGCTCGCCTGCTGCGGGACGCCGCCAGCAAGAATCCGGGCAATGATGTGCTCGGCGGCATCATCAAGAAGCTGTTGCCTTGAGCCTGCGGCGGGCTGTCCTGCTGGCCGGCTGTCTCGGGATGGCCGCCTGTGCCTCGGTGTCGCCGGCGCGCTTGCCGGGGCGCGAGGAAGTGCGTGACTTTGCGCTCGAGGCGCGTTTCGCCCTGCGCATCACGCTGCCCGAGCAGGCCGCGAACAGTTCGGGCGGTCGCCTGTCCTGGGAGCACAGAAACGGCGATGATCATCTGCTGGTCGCCAACCCGCTGGGCGTTGGCATGGCCGAGATCGATATCGCTCCGGGCCACTCCCGTCTGCGCACGGCGGACGGCAAGAGCCGCGAATCGGCGGATGCCGACGCACTGATGGAAGATGTGACCGGCCAGTCGCTGCCGATTACCCGCTTGCCGGCCTGGTTGCTCGGCAAGGCGGCGCCGACGACGCCGGTGGAGAAAGACGCCAGCGGCCGTCCCCGCCGTTTTGTCGAAGCCGGCTGGAAAATCGATTATGCCTACGGCGACGATACCGTCGGCGCCCTGCCGGTCGGCCTGGTCCTGAGCCGCGACCAGGAAATCGAGCTGCGCCTGCGCATCGAGGAATGGAGGGAAGCCCCGTGACGACCTGGAACTGGCAGAGCGTCTGGCCGGCGCCGGCCAAACTCAACCTTTTCCTGCAAGTCGTCGGCCGCCGCGCCGACGGCTATCACCTGCTGCAGACTGTCTTTCGTTTCATCGATCGCGCCGACTGGCTGCGTTTCGAAGCGCGCCCGGATGCCCGGATCGTCCTGGCCACCCCGACGCCCGGCGTGCCGGAGGAAAGCGACCTGACGGTGCGGGCGGCCCGTCTGCTGCAACAGGCGACGGGCTGCGCGCAAGGGGCCAGCATCCATCTCGAGAAGAATCTGCCGATGGGCGGCGGCCTGGGCGGCGGCAGTTCCGATGCGGCGAGCGTGCTGCTCGCCCTTAACCACCTGTGGCAGACCGGCCTGTCACGTCACCAACTGGAAAAACTCGGCGTCGCGCTGGGGGCGGACGTACCGGTCTTTGTGCATGGCCGCAACACTTTCGCCGAAGGCGTGGGCGAAGTCTTCAACGATGTCGATTTGCCGCCGGCGACCTACCTGGTGTTGCATCCGGCGGTGCACGTGCCGACGGCGGCAATTTTCGGGGCGCCCGAATTGCGGCGCGATACGCCGGCCATGGCGCCGGCCGAGTGGCGTCCAGGCATGGGGCACAACGATCTGGAGCCGGTGGCCGGCGCCCGCTTTCCGGCGGTCGCCGAACAGTTGGCGTGGCTGCGGCAATTTGCGCCGGGCGCGCTGATGACCGGTTCCGGCGCTTGCGTCTTTGCCGCCTTCGGCCGGCGCGGCGAGGCAGAGGCCGTGCTGGAGAGGTTGCCGGCCGGCGTCGACGCTTGGATCGCCGAAGGGCTGGACCGGCATCCCTTGGTTGAAATTTAAAAAATGCTTGCCTTTCCCGGCGGCGCCCGCTAAGATGCGCGCCTCGTTTGAACGCGAACCCGTTCGGACGAACCCGCTGGGGAGTCGCCAAGTTGGTCAAGGCACCGGATTTTGATTCCGGCATTCGAAGGTTCGAATCCTTCTTCCCCAGCCAGTTTCCTTCGGGCAGGTCGCAAGCCTGCCCGATTTCTATTTTGGCGGGCGAAAGTACGCAGCGCGCATGCCCAGCCCCAGGGATGTTGATATGGCCTACAACAGCTTGATGGTCTTCACCGGCAACGCCAACCCCAAACTGGCGGCCGACGTCGCAACCCAGCTCAATGTCGATCTTGGCCGCGCCAATGTCGGCCGCTTCTCCGACGGCGAAGTTAGCGTCGAGTTGCAGGAACATGTCCGCGGTCGCGATATCTTCGTGCTGCAATCCACCTGCGCCCCGACCAACGACAACCTGATGGAACTGCTGGTCATGGTCGATTCGCTGAAGCGCGCCTCGGCCGGCCGGATCACCGCCGCCATCCCGTATTTCGGCTACGCCCGCCAGGACCGCCGTTCGCGTTCCTCGCGCGTGCCCATCGCCGCCAAGCTGGTCGCCAACATGCTCGTCGCCTCCGGCGTCGACCGCGTGCTGACCATGGACCTGCACGCCGAACAGATCCAGGGCTTCTTCGACATTCCGGTTGATAACATCTACGCCCTGCCCATCCTGCTCGACGACATCCGCAAGCAGAATTACGAAAATCCGCTGGTCGTCTCGCCGGACCACGGCGGCGTCGTCCGCGCCCGTTCGCTGGCCAAGCGCCTCGAATGCGACCTGGCGATCATCGACAAGCGCCGTCCGAAGGCCAACGTTTCCGAAGTCATGAACATCATCGGCGAAGTCGATGGCCGCACCTGCATCATCATGGACGACATGGTCGACACCGCCGGCACGCTGTGCAAGGCTGCCACCGCCCTGAAGGCCAATGGCGCCAAGAAGGTCGTCGCCTACTGCACGCACCCGGTGCTCTCCGGCCCGGCCGTCGAGCGCATCAACACTTCCGATCTCGACGCCATGGTCGTCACCGACACCATTCCGCTGCGCGACGACGCCGCCGCCTCGCCGCGCATCCGCCAGCTGTCGGTCGCCGAAATCATGGCCGAAACCATCCGCCGCATCAGCAACGACGACTCCGTTTCGTCGCTGTTCATTGATTAAGTTTTTTTAACCTTCCCGATCTGGTCGCGGACCGGGAAAATACTGGAGTATCACCATGTCTTTTGAACTGATCGCGCAAGCGCGCACGCTGCAGGGAACGAGTGCGAGCCGCCGCCTGCGTCGTGCTTCCAAGGTGCCGGGCATCGTCTACGGCGGCAATGTTGCCGCCCAGGCCATCGAAGTCGACCACAACGACCTGCTGCTGAAGCTGAAGAAGGAAGCTTTCCATTCTTCCGTCATCAACCTCGTCGTCGATGGCAAGAAAGAAGCCGTCCTGCTGCGCGATTACCAGGTGCACGCCTACAAGCCGCTGGTTCACCACATCGACTTCCAGCGCGTCGACGCCACCCACGAACTGCACATCAAGGTGCCGCTGCACTTCGTCAATGAAGAAGTCGCTCCGGGCGTCAAGCTCAATGCTGGCCTGGTCAACCACGTTATCACCGAAGTCGATGTCCACTGCCTGGCCTCCGATCTGCCGGAATTCATCGAAGTCGACCTGTCCGCCCTGAAGATCGGCGACAGCATTCACCTCTCCCAGCTCAAGCTGCCGAAGGGTGTTCAGCTGGTCGCCCACGCTACTGACGACGTCGTCGTCGGTGTCGTCGCCGGCAAGGGCGGTGCCGCCGAAGCCGCCGAAGGCGAAGCTGCTGCCGAGTAATTTCCGGCATTCCGCAGTAACGGCCGCCGCTGGCATTTTGCCGCCGGCGGCTTTTTCGCACTTATAGCTCGCCATGAACCCACCCCGCCTGATCGTCGGTCTCGGTAATCCCGGCCCCGAATACGCAGCCACCCGGCACAACGCCGGTTTCTGGTTTGTCGACCAGTTGGCCGACCAGTTGAAGCTCACGCTCGCCCCGCAAGCCAAGTTTTTCGGCAAGGCCGGGCGTTGCGGCGAAACCTGGCTGCTGCAGCCGACCACCTTCATGAACCGCTCCGGCCAGGCGGTGGCGGCTCTGGCCAATTTCTACAAGATTCCGGCGGAAGAGATTCTCGTCATCCATGACGAACTCGATCTGCCCCCCGGTGGCATCCGCCTGAAGCAGGGTGGCGGCAACGGCGGCCACAACGGCCTGAAGGATATCCAGGCCAGACTGGGAACGCCCGATTTCTGGCGCCTGCGCCTTGGCATCGGCCATCCGCGTACCCTCGGCCTGTCCCAGCAGGTGGTTGACTTCGTCCTCCATCAGCCGCGCCAGGACGAACTGCCCGATATCGAACGCGCCATCGCCCGCTGCCTGCTGGCCTGGCCCAAACTTGCCGCCGGCGATTTCACCGGCGCCCAACAACAGTTGCACGGCAAAGCCGTCTAAGGAAAACAAATGTCTTTGAAATGCGGCATCGTCGGCCTGCCCAACGTCGGCAAATCCACCCTGTTCAACGCCCTGACCAAGTCGGGCATCGCGGCGGAAAACTACCCGTTGTCCTGGAGCTTCTAAAGCCTCATGTAGGATCAAAGAGTTCCGTGCAACGCGGGATTTAGTAGGACAAAGCCGCAACAAAACTAAAGCCATCTTATCGGACGCCGCAAGGTTTGTCGGCCACCGCAAATCTCTTCATTGAAACCCGAGCAGAAGGCATTCTGCGTCGCCGTCGTCAGTCTCAAAGTTGATATTTGTTCGTGCTAAGTTCTATGCTGAACGGGGTCGGTCATCAACATTGGTGGAGCGAAGTCATACAGCACACGGCGACAAGCGAAGGTGCTGCCTTCCTCGTTCCATGCCGCCAGCCTCGGTCCTTACAGGGCCGGCCACCCTTGCGCGTCCTGCCTCGAAGAACGATCATCGCCCCTCTTTAGAGGCAGCACGAGCAACCATGACACTCAAACCACTTCGGGACTGTTTGCAGTCGATGCCGGAAAGCGTTCGACGCGACTACGATCTGGCCAGCACGGACAAGCTGTTTGAGCTAATCTTCGACTGTGACGCGAAGCTGCTGCTTGAAAGCATCGACAGCATGCGCGTGGATGCCCTACGTGCGGTGATCTGGTTTGCCAATGCCGCCCTGTGTCGCAAGGGGGTTCCCCCTAGCGACCGGACTTGCTTGGGGCCTGTTCCCACGACAGCGACCCGATTACTACACCATACCCGCAAAGCTGATGCCCCATACATTGACCTTCAATGGCTCGGCTACCGCAGGCCCACGACGTTCCCCAAAAAATGGGCTGGATGCCAGTTTCTCATCGGGACTGCACCGGGGATGATCAACCCGCCCATTGAAACCGAGACCATAGTCCTCGACCCGATTGGCGAAGAAGCCTCGCTACTGGATATCGCGTTTGATGCAGCAGACCGCGTGATTGGTCGCCAAGACTCCGTAGCCGACAAATGTAGGCAGCTTAGGCTATCCCCTTTGGCTCAAATGCAGCATCGCTGGCTTTGCAGCCGCTCGGCGTCTCAGCTCCGGACCCAGTTGGAAGCAAAGGATACCGAACTGCGGAAAGCGATGCGTGCTCAGGGCATCAAGCAACTGACCGACGATCTGATCGAGCAGAGGCTCATAATCTACCGCGCCTGGAAACTCGCCGGCGGTGCTGACAAGTGGCAGGCTGCTGCCGAGACCTTCAGGGAGATGACCGGGCGCACCATCACTCGTCAAGCGATCAGGGACATGATTACCCGCATGGGCGAACAGAAGCTGATTCGCAAACGTCGGGGGCGGGTCAAAACGGCTCAAGCGATCTTAACCGAGGACTAATCTCGTCTCAGGTGGGGGGCGTAAGGCCACCACCCCACCTGCTTTTTTGTGATCATCAAATACACCGCAAGTGTTTGTCACTAATGACTTATTTTGTCATGCAACTACTTTACAGAATCTCCCACTGACTACTTTACCTGCATGTCCCACTCTCTGAGTAGCTACCGGCTTCCGTATCTCTCTGTGGGCCCCACGTAAGCGGCGCTTGTGCCGCGCTGGTCTCTTCCGTCTCCGCTGCCCTCCTACTTGTCTCACTGTAGGAATACGACCGAATGAAGGCACTCGCCAATCAATAGCTCTTTCACTGCCTAAAAATTAGGCTTGTGGACTTTATGGCGGCGTCCTATTCTTGGCCTCGATTTCCAACACTCATACAGGAGCAGATGATGGCCACCTTCGGTTACGGGCGAGTCTCTACAGGAGCGCAGACGACAGACAACCAGCGGCTTGAACTTGAACAAGCAGGCTACCAGATCGAGCCGGATTTCTGGTTTGCCGATGAAGGTGTCAGTGGCAAGATCGCCGCGTCTCAGCGTCCGGCGTTCAAGGCGATGCTCAGCCAGATTCGCAAGGGCGAGACCTTGATCGTGTCGAAGCTGGACCGGCTCGGGCGTGACGCCATCGACGTGCTACAGACCGTCCGGCAACTCGGTGAGCGCGACATCAAGGTCGTCGTCTTGCAACTTGGGAACACAGACCTGACCGCACCGGCAGGCAAGCTCCTGCTATCGATGCTGGCGGCAGTCGCCGAGATGGAGCGCGACCTATTGGTCGAGCGCACCCAAGCCGGACTGGCTCGGGCGAAGGCAGAAGGAAAGACCCTCGGCAGGCCCTCCAAAACAACGCAGGAGCAACGATCAGAAATTCGACGTAGGTTGGGTGCGGGTGAATCCGTGAGCGCACTGGCGCGCGCCTACGGGGTCTCCAGAGCAAACATTACTAGCATCCGCAATGCCATTGATCGGATATGATATTGGAATTGCGAACTGAATGGAAATAGCGCTTTGTATCTACTTTACTGTGACGAAACCAATTTAGAAGAACGAGCCGGCGACTTTTTCGTATATGGCGGGCTATCTGTTCCAGGGACGACCGCAGCGCTGCTCTCCGCAGAAATCGACTCAATACGTTCGCAATTTGGGGTGCCACGGGATTTTCGGCTTAAATTCAACCCTGGACCAAAGGGAATGCCTCATGGCGATTTTTTATCGTTGAAAGCGGCGATAATTGATTCAGCCATCCGGCATGAAGCGAAGTTGTTGGTATCAATGATTCTTCACGATGTCGCAACAAGTCCAAACGACGCAAGAAGAAATGAAATCAATCGGGTTTGTTATCATTTTGATTGTTACTTAAATCGAAAAAAGTCACCGGGACTGGTGCTAATTGATCGATTCGATGACAAAGCTATCGATACACATCTGGCTGAGAAATTCTCTGTGGGCATCACTGGTTTGCCCTACTCACAAGAGATGCGATTACACAACATCGTCGGCTTTCATTATTCGGCTATAGGTCAGTCGCACTACAGCAGCGTCATCGATATCCTCCTTGGATCGTTGCGATTCTGCATTAATGGATTTACAAGAGCTGATGCCAAAGCGATTGATACCGCTAAAATTTTACTGCCTTTAATGACACCTCTGTTTTTTCGTGAAGAGGGGAAAAGCAGCATTTCTGAACTGGGAATTTTCTTTAGCCCAAAATCGATTCGTTCCAACAAATATCGAGCAATCTACGTCGGACTGAAGGAGTTTCTTGGTTCCAATGGAGTAATGGTTGAGCAGAACATTGCTGCCTAGGCTAGCGGTTCCGCCTAAACCATTTTCTGAGCTAATCGTTCGGCACGCATATGCGTGTAGCGGTTTAAACAACTGTGCGTCTTGTGACCAGAAATGGAAGTGACCTCCATCACGTCCAGTCCTCGCTAAAAGAAGGCGCCATCATTTTTACCAACTCGCTCTGAATCATCACCAGCGCCACTCGCACATCGTCAACAGTCAAGCTGACGTAGTGTTTGTGAAGAACGTCCGACTTAGACGCGGTATGGTTAAGAATTCGGCGTAGCACAGCATCACCCACCTTTAACCGTTCGCCAATGGTCGCCAGCATCTTCCGAAGATCGTGCAGCATGAAGCGAGGCGCACCCTGCCTGATCGCCATGCTATAAACATGGTCTTTCGATACGCCCTTGAACAACCTGTCGGCATCTGACAGCCCAGCACATCGACGCCGCAGAATGTCATCCATCATCGGCGTAATCGGCAGGGAGTGCGGCTTGCCATTCTTGGTGTCAGCAATCGATAAGACGCCTTTGTCGAAATCAATGTCGGCAGGCGTCAGGTTGTGCCCTTCATCGCGCCGCAGCCCCGTATAGAGCAGCAAGAGCAGGTAATCGCGTTGCTTCTCGCCAATCTTGTCGAGAGCTGCACGCCACGCCGGAAGGTCGGCTTCGCGTAACAGTCTGGCTCTCGGCTTAGTTCGCTCTGGCATCAAACCGGCAGCAGCCAGCTTGTTGAACGGGTTTTCGAGCGACAGACCATAGACGGCATTCACATACCGCAGCAATGCACCGACAAGCCCTCTGCCGACCTCTACAAGCGCGTTGCCGGTGTTCTGTGCGAAGAGGTGACAATGCTCTGAGAAAGCGGCTCCTGTGAGCGCCGAGACGGGTTGATCCATCCACGGCGCAAAGTGCGTGCGAATGATCGAGCCGTAGCGTTTGAGACTCGACGCCTTCAACTTCTTGGCCGCGCCGTATTCAGGGATCAACTCCAGCAAGGTCGGCAACTGTCGTTGCTTCGCTCGCACCGGCGGTCTGCCGGCCCTGCATTCCCGCAAGACCTCAACCGCCATTGACCGGGCTTCCTCTACGCTGATTAACGGCCATCGGCCGAGCATCATTCTCAACTGTTTGCCTTGAACACTGGTCGCCACAAGGAAGGTGCGACTGCGTTTGTTTAAACGAACACAAAAGCCGCACAAGACCTTATCGCGCACGATACGACCATCAGTGACCTGAAGCCTTTGGAGAAGAGGGTCCGAGAGGGTTAAAATCGACATCTTTCCGCTACAAAACAAGGACAAAATCGTTGCGATTCGCTTCGGTTTTCGGTGTTTTGTCGCTTTACCCAGATTACAACGGGCCTGCGCCTCGACGCGAACCCGGCACTTCGACGATGCTGACGTGTGGCTCGATGGTGCATGATTAATAAGGAAAACCCATGTCTTTGAAATGCGGCATCGTCGGCCTGCCCAACGTCGGCAAATCCACCCTCTTCAACGCCCTGACCAAGTCGGGCATCGCGGCGGAAAACTACCCGTTCTGCACCATCGAGCCCAATGTCGGCATCGTTGAAGTGCCGGACAAGCGCATGGCCCAGCTGGCCGAGATCGTCAAGCCGCAGCGCATGCAGTACGCCATCGTCGAATTCGTCGATATCGCCGGCCTGGTCGCCGGTGCTTCCAAGGGCGAAGGCCTGGGCAATCAGTTCCTCGCCAACATCCGCGAAACCGATGCCGTCGTCCATGTCGTGCGCTGCTTCGCCGACGACAACGTGATCCACGTCTCGGGCGGCGTCGATCCGATCCGCGATATCGAGGTCATCGACACCGAACTGGCACTGGCCGACATGGCTACCGTCGAAAAGGCGCTCAACCGCTACCGTCGTCCGGCCAGCTCCGGCGACAAGGAAGCCAAGATCCTGGTTGCCGTGCTGGAAAAGTGCTTCACCCAGCTCGATCAGGCCAAACCGGTGCGCGGCCTCGATTTCTCCAAGGAAGAACTGGCGCTGTTGAAGCCTTTCTGTCTGATCACCGCCAAGCCGGTGCTTTACGTCGCCAACGTCGCCGAGAACGGCTTCGACAACAACCCGCTGCTCGACGCCGTGCGCGCCCATGCCGCCACCGAGAAGGCCGAAGTTGTCTCGGTCTGCGCCGCCATCGAAGCCGAGATCGCCGATCTCGACGAGGAAGAAAAGCAGATGTTCCTGGCCGACCTCGGCCTCGAGGAGCCCGGTCTCGATCGCCTGATCCATGCCGGCTATAAGCTCTTGGGTCTGGCCACCTACTTCACCGCCGGCGTCAAGGAAGTGCGTGCCTGGACCATCCACCAGGGCGATACCGCGCCGCAGGCGGCCGGCGTCATCCACACCGATTTCGAACGCGGCTTCATCCGCGCCCAGACCATCGCCTTCGACGACTTCATCGCCTACAAGGGCGAAGTGGGCGCCAAGGAAGCCGGTAAGATGCGCGCCGAAGGCAAGGAATACGTGGTCAAGGATGGCGACGTGCTGAATTTCCTGTTCAACGTCTAACGCAACGGGATTGGCGCGGCGATGGCGGAGCGGTCTGGCGAAGAGGGCGGGCGGGAAGGCGGTGCAGACGGGCTGTCGCTGAGCTCCGATGTGCTGCTCCGCGCCTACCTGCAGAGCCACGAAGCCGTGCTGGTCAGCGACGCCGACAATCGCATCGTCAGCGTCAATCCCGCCTTTACGGAAATGAGCGGCTACGAACCGGCCGAAGTCCTTGGCCGCGATCCGAAAATTCTGGCCTCCGGCCGGATGACCGTGCCGCAATACCGGCAAATCTGGCAGGCGCTTGCCGACACGGGGTTCTGGCAGGGCGAAATCTGGGACAGGCGCAAGAACGGCAGCGTCTTCCCGAAATGGACCAGCATTTCGGTGATCCGCGACGCTGCTGGCCAGGTGGTGAATTATGTCGCCAGCTTTACCGACATCAGCGAACACAAGGAAGCGGCCGATCGCCTGGCGCATCTCGCCTATCACGATCCGCTGACCCAGTTGCCGAACCGCCTGGCTTTCGAGTCCCAACTCGACCTGGCGCTCAAGTCGCGCAGCCGGGACGGTCACCAGATCGCCCTGATGCTGATCGATCTCGATCGTTTCAAGAATATCAACGACACCCTCGGCCATCATGTCGGCGACGGCCTGCTCAAGGAGGTTGCCATTCGCCTGCGCGAAAGCGTGCGGGGCAGCGACATCGTCGCCCGGCTGGGTGGCGACGAGTTCATCGTCGTGCTGCCCGATATCGACGGTCCGCTGGTCGCTGCCAGCATCGCCGGCAAGGTGCAGCGCAACCTGGCCGACAGTTACCTGGTCGGCGAACACGTGCTGTACGCGACGCCGAGCATCGGGATCAGCATTTTTCCCAACGATGGGGGCGATGGCGATGTGCTGCTGCGCAATGCCGATGCCGCGATGTACCACGCCAAAAATGCCGGCCGCAACAACTACCAGTTCTACGCGGCGCACATGAATGAGGCGGCCAGCGCGCGGCTGCAGATGGAAAATGCACTGCGTCAGGCGGTGTCCGGCATCACCCCGGAAAACAGCCAGTTCTCGCTGCATTTCCAGCCGCAGATTCATGTCGCCTCCGGCCGGGTCATCGGCATGGAGGCGCTTGCCCGCTGGCGCCATCCGACGTTGGGCAACGTGCCGCCGGTCGAATTCATCGCGCTGGCCGAGGAAACCGGGCTGATCCAGCCACTGGGCGACTGGATTCTGTGGGAAACCTGTCGCCAGATTCATGTCTTCCGTCAGCAGGGCATTTGCGATCTGCGGGTCGCCATCAACATCTCGGCCCAGCAACTGCGCCATGAGAGCCTGCCTTTCGTCGTGCTCGGTGCGCTGGCCTGCTATGACCTGAAGCCGGCCGATGTCGAGCTCGAGATCACCGAGAGCACGGCGATGCAGAATCCGGAATTCACGCTGTCCATCCTCAACGACCTGGCGGCGCGCGGCATCATGCTGGCCATCGACGATTTCGGCACCGGTTATTCGTCGCTCGCCTACCTCAAGCACCTGCCGATCCAGCGCCTGAAACTCGACCGCTCCTTCGTCAAGGATATCGAGACCGACGCCAACGATGCCGCCATCTGCTCGGCGACCGTCGCCCTCGGCCACAACCTTGGCCTGGAACTGGTCGCCGAAGGCGTCGAGACGCCGGCCCAGCGCGATTTCCTCGCCCAGTTGGGCTGCGATGTGCTGCAGGGCTATCTCTACAGCAAGCCTTTGCCGGCCGACGAAATCGTCGCCTGGCTGCGGGCCCGGCCGCCCCTCAACGGCTAGGCGGGCGGCTCGCCGCCCGGCATTGACGAATCGCCAATTCGCACGCTTCCGGAACGTCATTCGGGCCGGCTTGTCTGACTCGGCAGAGCGACCCGCTGCCTGCGGGCCGCGGCTCTTCGCGGAGAATTGCCGGTGCCCGCCAGAATCCTGCTTCCCGTCTTCCTCGCGCTGATCGCGTTGCAGGCTGTTGCGGCCGACTATGTCATCGATCCCGAGCATACCTACGCCAATTTCGCCATCGACCATCTCGGCTTTTCCACCCAGCACGGCCGCTTCGACCGGACCTCGGGGAGTATCCAGTTCGACGACGAACTCGGAGACGGCAGCATCGAAATCCGCATCGACGCCGCCTCGATCGATACCGGCCTGGATATCCGCGATGAAGTGTTGCGCGGCCGGCAATGGTTCAATACCGAAGATTTTCCCGATATCCTCTTTCGCAGCCGGCATTTCATCGTCGAGCAAGGCAAACCGGTGGCCATCGATGGGCAGTTGGTCATGCTTGGCGAAATCCGGCCACTGCGCCTGGAAATTGCCCGCTTCAAATGCGGTCTCAACCTGGTCGCCCGCAAGCGCGGCTGCGGCGCCGACGCCAGCGGCGTATTGCGCCGCTCGGAATTCGGCATGGCGAACGGCATTCCCTTTGTTGGCGACGAGGTTCGCCTGCACATCCAGGTCGAAGCTTATCTGCCGTAAGCCGCAGCCTGGGCCGAGCCGGGCGCCGCCGCGCTAAAGTCATGTGCGGACAGCCTGTTTCTGCGAAAATAGCAACCCCATTTTTGCTGTCTCCGGAAACCCATGCCACCCCATCCCGCCATTGCTTCCACCGCCGAAATCGTCGCCGAACTGAAGGCCGGCCGCATGGTCATCCTGGTCGACGAAGAAGACCGCGAAAACGAAGGCGACCTGGTCATGGCCGCCGAACACATCACGCCGGATGCCATCAATTTCATGGCCAAATACGGCCGCGGCCTGGTCTGCCTGACGCTGACCGAGGAGCGCTGCAAGAAGCTCGGTCTGGTCCAGATGGCGCGCAACAACAAGACCCAGTACGGCACCGCCTTCACCGTTTCCATCGAAGCCGCCGAAGGCGTCACCACCGGCATTTCGGCCGCCGACCGGGCGCGCACCATCCAGGTCGCTGTTGCCAAGAACACCACCATCGACGACATCGTCCAGCCTGGCCACGTTTTCCCGATCACCGCCCGCGAAGGCGGTGTGCTGGTCCGCGCCGGTCACACCGAAGCCGGTTGCGACCTGGCCGGCATGGCCGGCCTCGAGCCGTCCTCGGTGATCTGCGAAATCATGAACGACGATGGCACCATGGCCCGCCTGCCGGAGCTGATCGAGTTCGCTAAGGAACACGGCCTGAAGATCGGCACCATCGCCGACCTGATCCATTACCGCGCCGCTTCCGAAACCCTGGTCGAGCGTGTCACCAGCAAGACCATTGCCACGGCGCACGGCGACTTCACGCTGCACGCCTATGTCGATCGCGCCAGCGGTGCGACCCACCTGGCCCTGGTCAAAGGCACGATTCCGGCCGGCGGCGAAACGCTGGTCCGCGTCCATGAGCCGCTGTCGGTGCTCGACTTCCTCGATCCTTCCAGCAAGTCGCAGTCTTTCTCGATCGACGAGGCGCAGGCCGCGCTGACCAAGTACGGCCACGGCGTTATCGTCCTGATGCACCGTCCGGAAGACGGCGAAGCGCTGCTCACCCGTCTCACCGGCGAAAAACCGCGCGTCCAGCAAAAGTGGGATCCGCGCACCTACGGCATCGGCGCCCAGATCCTGCGCGATGTCGGCGTTTCCAAAATGCGCCTGCTTTCCAGCCCGCGCAAGATGCCCTCGATGACCGGCTTCGGCCTTGAGGTCACCGGTTTTGTCACCTCTCCCGCGGAGCTCTAAGCCCATGTCCCGCTTCGACAACATTTTCGAATACGACAACAACCTGAACGGCGCCGGCCTGAAGATCGGCATCGTGATGAGCCGCTTCAACCTGCCGGTCTGCGAAGGCCTGCTTTCCGCCTGTGTCGCCGAACTCAAGCGCCTCGGCGTCGCCGATGCCGACATGACCATCGCCAACGTGCCGGGCGCCCTGGAAATCCCGCTCGTGCTGCAAACGATGGCGCAGAGCGGTAGCTTCGATGCCCTGGTCGCCCTTGGCGCCGTGATCCGCGGCGAAACCTATCACTTCGAGGTGGTTTCCAACGATGCCTGCCGGGCCATCATGGAAGTCCAGCTCGATACCGGCGTCCCCATCGCCAACGGCATCCTGACCTGTGAAAACGACGACCAGGCCGAAGTCCGCATGCAACCCAAGGGCGCCGACTGCGCCCAGGCCGCCGTCGAGATGGCCAATTTGCAGAAAGCCCTGACCCAATGACCACTTTTGCCAGCGACATCAATCACGATCCGGAGCCGAAGGCGCCGCCCAAGTCGGCCCGCCGTCGTTCGCGCGAATTCGTGCTGCAAGGCCTCTACCAGTGGCGCGTCGGCGGTGCCGACGAAGCCGCCATCGAAGCCTACGCCCCGGAAATGGAAGGCTTCGCCAAGGCCGACCGCGAATTTTTCGTCGGCACGCTGCGTGGCGTCATCGGCCAGCGCGAGGCGCTGGTCGCGCAAATTACCGCCCATCTCGATCGCCCGTTCAGCGAACTGTCGCCGATCGAAGCCTGCGTGCTGCTGCTCGGCAGTTTCGAGATGATCCATCATCCGGAAACGCCGTACCGCGTCATCATCAACGAAGCCATCGAACTGGCCAAGGCTTTCGGTGGCACCGACGGCCACAAGTACGTCAATGGCGTGCTCGACAAGATCGCCGCCTTGGTCCGTCCGGACGAAGTGGCGGCCAAGAAGAAGTCACGCTGACACCATGGCCGGCGAGTTCGCGCTGATCGACAAGTATTTCGCGCGGCCGACACCTTCGGCCGTGCTCGGTCCGGGCGACGATTGTGCGCTGTTGCAGCCGTCGCCCGGCAAGCAACTGGCGGTCACCACCGACATGCTGGTCGCCGGCACCCATTTCCTGCCCGATACCGATCCGCGAAACCTTGGCTGGAAGGCGCTCGCCGTCAATCTATCGGACCTCGCCGCGATGGGCGCCCGGCCGCGCTGGGTAACGCTGGCCGGCGCGCTGCCCGCTGCCGATGAAGCCTGGATTGCCCGGTTTGCCGAAGGTTTCTTCGCCTGTGCCAGCGAGTACGGCGTCGAGGTGGTGGGCGGCGATACTACCCGCGGGCCGCTCAATTTCTGCATCACCGCGCTCGGCGAAGTCGAGCCGGGCCAGGCGCTGCGCCGCGATGGCGCGCAAGTCGGCGACCAGGTCTGGGTGTCCGGGCGCCCCGGTCTGGCCAGCCTGGGACTCGCCCAGTTGCAGGGCAAAATTGAACTCCCCGAACCCTGGCCCCGGTTGTGCATCGCTGCGCTGGAAAAGCCCCGGCCGCGCATCGCGCTCGGCCAGGCCCTGCTTGGCGTGGCCAGCGCGGCAATCGACGTTTCCGACGGCCTGCTGGCGGATCTCGGTCATATTTGCGAACGTTCAAACTGCGCCGCTGCCGTCAAACTGGTACAACTGCCGCACCTGCCCAAGGGTGAAAGCTACGACGCCGACCTGCGGCGCCTGGCGCTGGAGTGCCAACTGGCCGGCGGCGACGATTACGAACTCTGTTTCACCGCTCCGGGGGGGGGCAGCCTGGACATCGCCCGGATCGCCGCACGCCTTGAGCTGCCGCTGTGGAATATCGGCGAAATCGTCGCCGGCCCGGCCGGGGAAGTCAGCGTCCTCGATCCCGACGGCAAGACGGTCGACTTCGACTTCAAGGGCTACCAGCATTTTGAACCAGCCGCCCAGCCTTAAATTTCTCTTTGCGCACCCGGCGCATTTCTTCGCCTGCGGCTGTGGCAGCGGCCTGTCGCAATGGGCGCCGGGAACGGTCGGCACCGCCTTCGCCTGGGTCACCTTCCTGCTGTTTCGGCCCTATTTCTCGGATGCCCAGCTGCTGTTCCTGTTCGCAGCGGCTTACCTGGCCGGCATCTGGTTCATCCAGGTCGCCGGCACGGCGCTCGGCGAACCCGATCACGGCAGCATCGTCTGGGACGAGATCGTCCCTTTCTGGCTGGTGCTGCTGCTGACGCCGGGCGGTTGGCTGTGGCAGGGCACGGCTTTCGCGCTGTTCCGTTTCTTCGACATCACCAAGCCGCAGCCGGCCCGTTATTTCGACCAGCACGTCAAGAACGGCTTCGGCGTCATGGCCGACGACCTGGTTGCAGCAGGCTATACCCTGTTCGTACTCGCTCTGCTGAAAATCATTCTGGGCTGACGGCAAGCCGCTGCCGGCATAGAATGAGAGAGCCTGAACTGCCGGGAGTTTTGCCATGAGCCACAAGCATGACCACCTGATGCGCAGCATCTTCCAGGATCCGCCGAGCGGCAACATCCACTGGCGGGAAATCGAGTCGCTGCTTACCCACCTCGGTGCCGAGATCGAGCCTTCGCATGGCGCCCGCTTCAAGATCACCCTGAACAAGGTCGAGGCTTTCCTGCACCATCCGCACAACAGCAATACCTGCAGCAAGAACGACATCAAAGCCTTGCGCGAGGTGCTGGCCCATGCCGGGGTAAGCCTGTCGGCCTACGAGCAGGGGGATTCCTGAGGCGACGGGCAGCCGCGGGCGCGCCTAGTTTTCTTTTTCGTAGACGACGTCGGAGCGGCGGTTCTCGGCCCAGGATTCCTCGTCGTGGCCCTTCAGCTTCGGACGGGATTCACCGAGGGTCTTGATGCTGACCTGCTTTTCGGCAGCGCCCTGGCTGATGATGCTCTGGCGGACGTTTTCGGCGCGTTTCAGGCCGAGTCGGGCGTTATGGTCGGATGAACCACGTTCGTCGGCATTGCCTTCGATGCGCACGCGGGCTTGCGGATGGCTTGCGAGGTAACGGCCATGTGCCTGCAGGGCGGGCTGGTAATCTTCCTTCACGGTCGCGCTGTCGAGATCGAAATAGACGCTGCGCTGAGTCCGCAAACCGGTCTCGTCCATCTTGATCGGGGCCTCGGTCCGGCTTGCCGGCGCGGCGCTGTCGGTCGGACGGGTTTCCTGCAGTTCGGCAGGCACCGGCTGGCCGAGCAGGCCGGGATGCACTTTGAGGGGGCCGCTCTGGGAAAGGTGCTTGCCCGGAGAGGCGTCCTTGGTCGAAGCGCAGGCGGCGAGCAGGGCGGAAAGCAGGAGAGTGGCGGGCAGAGTGACGCGCATCATGGATTGGGCTGCGTGAAGAATGTTGAATGATAGCCGCTTGCCATGCTTACGAACAGGCCCGGGAATTGCGCTGAGGCAATTCCCGGTGTCTTATGCTCGACGGCAATAAATAAATTCGCAACTTGTCTTTGTGGCTATATCAACATCCGCTAAATTAGTCTCCATTGATTTTGCGAGGTAAATGACATGACCCGATTCCGCCGTTCCGTCACCGGCCTGCTGCTCGCCCTGGTCGCCGGCGCCGCGCTGGCCGACGCTTCGCTGCTCAATGTCTCCTACGATGTGGCACGCGACGTTTTCAAGGATTACAACCCGCTGTTCCAGAAATACTGGAAACAGAAGACCGGTGAAAACATCGAGCTGAAGCAGTCGCACGGCGGTTCCAGCAAGCAGGTGCGGGCCGTCGCCGATGGCCTGGAAGCCGACGTGGTGACCATGAACCAGGCCAACGACGTCGAGTTCCTGGCCGACAAGGGACTGGTCGCCCGGGATTGGGCCAAGAAATTTCCCAACAACGCTTCGCCCTACACCTCGACGATGGTCTTCATCGTTCGCAAGGGCAACCCGAAGGCGCTCAAGGACTGGGGCGACCTGGCGGCGCCGGGCGTGCAGGTCATCGTGCCGCACCCGAAAAATACCGGCAATGGCCGCAACACCTATCTCTCGGCCTGGGCCTGGGCGTTGCGCCAGAAAGGCGGCACCGACCAGAGTGCGCAGGACTTCGTCGGTAAGCTGCTGAAGAACGCGCCGCTCTTTGCGGCCGGCGGTCGCGATGCGACGACGACTTTCATGCAGCGCCAGATGGGCGATGTGCTGGTGACTTTCGAATCGGAAGCCGAACTGATCGCCCGCGAATTCGGCAAGGGCAATTTCGAGGTCGTCTATCCCAGCCTGACGCTGCAGACCGAATTCCCGGTCGCCATCGTCGACAAGGTGGTGGACAAGAAAGGCACCCGCAAGCAGGCGCAGGCTTACCTGGATTACCTGTGGTCGAAGGAAGGCCAGGAGAATGCGGCGCAAAACTACCTGCGGCCGCGCGATCCCGAACTGCTGAAGAAGTACGCAGCCCAGTTTCCGCCGGTCAGGACCTTCACGGTCGATGAAGTGTTCGGCGGTGCGGGCAAGGCTTTCGCCACGCATTTCAAGGATGGCGGCACTTTCGACCGGATCTACGTCGGAAAATGATTTTTCAACGGCGA
This sequence comes from Bacteroidota bacterium, assembly GCA_050259955.1. GTDB lineage: Bacteria > Pseudomonadota > Gammaproteobacteria > Burkholderiales > Rhodocyclaceae > Azonexus. The sequence goes on along the minus strand of JBLNBM010000018.1, from coordinate 56,731 downwards.
GGCGCCGAGGATGACGGCGACAGTTTCCGATGTCTCCGCATTCCCCGGTTTCTGTTGCGTCTCTGCGGCAAGGGGTTTTGACTTTCATGCCTAAACCATCCCCTCGCGTATTGCCCGGCTTCGGCCTGGCGCTGGGCTATACGCTGGTCTATCTTTCGCTCCTCATCCTGCTGCCTCTGGGTGGCATGGTGTTGAAGGCTTCCGAGCTCGGTTTCGGACAGATCATGGATATCGCGCTGAGTGAGCGCTCGCTGGCGGCGTTTCGCGTCACTTTCGGCGCCTCGCTGACGGCGGCGGCAATCAATGCCTTTTTCGGCCTGATCGTCGCCTGGATATTGGTGCGCTACCCTTTCCCCGGCAAGCGCTTCGTCGATGCCCTGGTCGACCTGCCGTTCGCGCTGCCGACGGCGGTGGCCGGCATCACGTTGTCCACGCTGTATGCCGGCAACGGCTGGCTCGGTCGCTACCTCGAGCCACTCGGCATCAAGATCGCCTACACCCCGAACGGCATCGTCGTCGCCCTGCTCTTCGTCACCCTGCCGTTCGTCGTGCGCACCCTGCAGCCGGTGATCGAGGATATCGAAAGCGATGTCGAGGAAGCTGCCGCCTCGCTTGGCGCTTCGCGCTGGCAGACGTTTTCCCGGGTGGTTTTCCCGGCCATCGCGCCGGCCCTGCTCACCGGGTTCGCGATGGCCTTTTCGCGTGCCGTCGGCGAGTACGGATCGGTGATTTTCATCGCCGGCAACCTGCCGCTGGTCTCAGAAATCACCCCCTTGCTGATCATCTCCAAGCTGGAACAATACGACGTGCTCGGCGCCACCGCGCTGGCCGTCGTCATGCTGGCGATTTCCTTCGTGCTGCTGCTGTCGATCAATGTGCTGCAATGGTGGGCGGCCAACCGGCACAAGCATGTTGAACCGCTCGAGGCGGCGGCTGGCCGCGCCGCGGGAGTCGCGTCATGAAGTCGAATCGCGCCACCGAAGAAACCCGCTGGGTTCGCTACCTGCTGCTGACGCTCGGCCTCGGCTTCCTGTTCTTCTTCCTCGGCCTGCCGCTGCTCGCCGTCTTCACCGAAGCGCTGGCGCAGGGCGTGCCGGTCTATGTCGAGGCGCTCAAGGAACCGGAAACCCGGTCGGCGATCTGGCTGACCATCCTCATCGCGCTCGCCGTGCTGCCTTTCAATATCGCTTTCGGCGTGGCGGCGGCCTGGGCCATCGCCAAGTTCGATTTTCGCGGCAAGAGCCTGCTGCTCACCCTGATCGACCTGCCTTTCGCGGTCAGCCCGGTGGTTGCCGGCCTGGTTTTCATCCTGCTCTTCGGGGCGCAGGGCACTTTCGGTCCCTGGCTGTCGGCGCATGAAATCAAGATCATTTTCGCGGTGCCCGGCATGATCATCGCCACCCTGTTCATCACTTTCCCGTTCATCGCTCGCGAACTGATTCCGCTGATGCAGGCCCAGGGCAAGGAAGAGGAAGAGGCGGCGGTGTCGCTCGGCGCCTCCGGCTGGCAGATGTTCTGGCGGGTGACGCTGCCCAATATCAAGTGGGGCCTGCTCTACGGCGTGATCCTCGCGAATGCCCGGGCGATGGGCGAATTCGGCGCAGTGTCGGTGGTTTCCGGCCATATCCGCGGCGAAACCAACACCCTGCCGCTGCATGTCGAAATTCTCTACAACGAATACAACGCCATCGGCGCCTTCGCCGCAGCCTCCATCCTGGCCTTGCTGGCACTGGTGACGCTGGTCGCCAAAAGCATCGTCGAGTGGCGGATGAAGAAGGAAACGGCGATGCTGAATACCTTGCTGGCGCCCGAAGGGCAGGGCTAGGAATGAATTGCGAATTGAACCGTAGAGGGGCGGAGCCGCAGGGTGAATCCAGTGGGGCGCTTTCCCTCTGCGTCTCTGTATCCCCGCGGTAAAAAAGGTTTTCCCATGTCCATCGAAATCCGCAACATTGCCAAGCGTTTCGGCAACTTCGTCGCCCTCGACAATATCAACCTCGACATTCCGACCGGCGAACTGGTCGCTTTGCTCGGCCCCTCCGGCTGCGGCAAGACGACGCTGCTCCGCATCATCGCCGGCATGGAAAGTCCGGATACCGGCGAAGTGCTGTTTTCCGGCAGCGCCGCGACGCACCTGCATGCCCGCGAGCGCGAGGTGGGTTTCGTTTTCCAGCATTACGCGCTGTTCCGCCACATGACGGTCTTCGAGAACGTCGCCTTCGGCCTGCGCGTCAAGCCGCGCCGCGAACGCCCGACGGAAAGCGAAATCCGCCGCCGGGTCCTGGAACTACTCGGCCTGGTCCAGCTCGACTGGCTGGCCGAACGCTATCCCTCGCAACTGTCCGGCGGCCAGCGCCAGCGCATCGCGCTGGCCCGGGCGCTGGCGGTCGAACCGAAAGTGCTGCTCCTCGACGAGCCGTTCGGGGCGCTCGACACCAAGGTGCGCAAGGAACTGCGCCGCTGGTTGCGCCGCCTGCATGACGAGATGCATATTTCCAGCGTCTTCGTGACACACGACCAGGAAGAGGCGCTGGAAGTGGCCGACCGCGTCGTTGTCATGAACGCCGGCCGGATCGAGCAGATCGGCTCGCCGGACGAGGTCTATTCCAATCCCGCCTCGCCTTTCGTTTATCAGTTCCTCGGCAACGTCAATGTCTTCCACAGCCGCCTGCACGGCGGCTATGCCGAAGTCGAGCGCAGCGAGGAGGTGCCGAAGGCTACCGCTTTCGTCCGGCCGCACGATATCGACATTTCGCACCAGCCGCTGGCCGACGGCCTGCAGGCCGATGTGCAGCATGTGCATCCGATCGGCCCGCTGGTGCGCGTCGAACTGCTCCATGAAAGCGAAATCGTCGAAGTCGAATTGTCGCGCGAACGGCACGAGGCGCTGCAGCTGGCCGCCGGTCAGGCAGTCTGGTTCCGGCCGCGGCAGATGCGAATTTTTGGCGCCGAGCCGGTGACGCCGGGGAAACCGGAAAAGCAGGCATTTTTGTTCTGAGCCAGATCGGCCAGGGGCTGCCGGGGCGGATGTTATAATCGGCGCCTTTCCTGCGCGCCCCAGCCCAATCCGGTGATCTTTACCCTCGGTATCAACCATCACTCCGCACCGCTCGCCATCCGCGAACGGGTGGCGTTCAATGCCGAAAAGCTGCACCAGGCGCTGGCCGATCTGACGCGCAGCCAGCCGGTGAAGGAGGTGGCGATCCTGTCCACCTGCAACCGCACCGAAATCTATTACGCGGCGGAAACACCGGACGTCGTCATCGACTGGCTGGCCCAGTACCACCAGGTGGCGCGCAGCGAAATCGCACCGTACCTCTATACCCACGATCAGCCGGCAGCCATTCGCCACGCCTTTCGCGTCGCCAGCGGCCTCGATTCCATGGTCATCGGCGAACCGCAGATTCTCGGCCAGATGAAGGACGCGGTACGCGTCGCCGAAGAAAGCGGCACGCTGGGCACGCAGTTGCACAAGCTCTTTCAGCGCTCCTTCTCGGTGGCCAAGGAAGTGCGCAGCACGACGGCAATCGGCGCCAATATCGTTTCCATGGCGGCGGCCGGCGTGCATCTCGCCGAGCGCATTTTCGAGTCGATCGGCGAGCAGCGCATCCTGTTCATCGGCGCCGGCGAGATGATCGAATTGTGCGCCGCCCATTTCTGCGCCCGCCAGCCGAAGCAGGTGACCATCGCCAACCGCACGCTGGAGCGCGGTCGCGCCCTGGCCGAACGTTTCAACGGCACCGCCATCCGCCTCGACGAACTGGGCGAGCACCTGGCGCAGCACGACATCGTGGTCTCCTGCACGGCCAGCCCGCTGCCCATCATCGGGCTGGGCATGGTCGAGCGGGCGGTCAAGGCGCGCCGGCACCGGCCGATGTTCATGGTCGATCTCGCAGTGCCGCGCGACATCGAGGAAGAAGTCGGCGATCTCGACGACGTCTTCCTCTATTCCGTCGACGATCTGGCGCAGGTCGTCGAAAGCGGCCTCGAGTCGCGGCAGGCCGCCGTGGTCGAGGCGGAAGACATCATTGCCAGTCGCGTCCAGGATTTTCTCGGCTGGCTGGCGGCGCGCGATACCGTGCCGGTCATCCGCTCGCTGCGCGACTCGGCCGAGCGCATGCGCCGCCACGAAATGGAACATGCGATGAAGCTGCTGGCCAAGGGCGAATCAGTCGAAAAAGTGCTGGAGCACCTGTCGCACCGCCTGACCAACAAGTTCCTGCATGCCCCGACCCAGGCCCTCAATCTCGCCGAAGGCAATGAGCGCAGCGAACTGCAGTCGGCCGCCGGGCGTCTTTTCTACCTGCACGCCAACGACTGATCAGCGCTCGGTGGCAGCGGCCAGGGGCACCTTGGCCGGCGCCAGCACCAGGCGGTTGCGGCCGCTGCGCTTGGCTTCGAGCAGCGCTTCGTCGGCCGCGGCGATCAGCCCCGAGGCGGAGGAGTAATCGGGCAGGGCGGCAATGCCGCAACTGAAAGTGACGCGCAGCGTGCCCCGGGCGTGGGCATGCGGCAGGGCGGAGAAATCTTCCCGGATCTGCTCGAGCAGGCCGACAACGCGGACAATATCGGCGTCGGGCAAGGCGAGGATGAATTCCTCACCGCCGTAGCGCCCGATCAGGTCGGAATTGCGCAGCCGGCCGCGCAGCAGCCAGGCCAGGCTGCGGATCACCTGGTCGCCGACCGGGTGGCCATAGGTGTCATTGACCGTCTTGAAACGGTCGATGTCGATCATTGCCACGACCAGCCGGCCGGCCGGCAGCGCCGCCTGCACCAGGCGCTCGATCTGGTCCTTCGATGTCGAGTGGTTGAAGAGGCCGGTCAGGCTGTCGTGCTGGCCGCCATGCAGCATTTCCCGGTAGCGCTCGATCTTGGTCTTGACCACCGCTGCCAGGATGATCGGATTGACCGGCTTGGTCAGGAACTGGTCGCCGCCCAGGCGCAGCGCTTCGACCTGCTGCGCGATATCGGTTTCGCTGGACAGGTAGATGACCGGCAGCGACTGGTATTCCGGAATCTGGCGCAGGGCGCTGGTCACTTCGACGCCGGTGCAGAAGGGCATGTACATGTCCATCAGGATGGCGTCCGGGCGATACTCGGCCGCGGCTTCGAGCAAGGTGCGCGGATCGTTGATGGCGCGGCTGTCGATACCGTACTGCGACAGCGAGCGGCGGATATGGGCAGTGGCGGTCGCCGAATCCTCGACCACCAGCACGCGGTGCATTTCCTGTTCGCGGCGGTCGACCAGGTCGAGGATGCGCGACAGCACATCGCTGATCTTGTTGCCGACCGGCACGCAGGCATCGGCGCCGGCCCGCTGCAGCAGCACGATGCTTTGCAGGTTGGCGGGCACCGACAGGCAATACACGTAGCTGGTCGGGAAGCGGCCGCGCAGCGCCATCACGGCGCTGACGGCGGCCGGCGGATAGGCGCGGCCTTCCTGGTCGGGAATGAAGGCGATGGCGAGCGGTGGCTCGTCAGCGGCCGGCTGTTCGCCCCAGGCGAGCTGGTCGGGAGCGAAGCCGAAAAACGTCAGTTGCTCGGTCAGCGAGGCGCTCCATGGGTGTCCGGGGCGGGAAACGATCAGCACCCGGCGCGGCCGCTGCCAGGCGTCTTCGCTGTTTTCGTCGAGGACATCGAGGACGCGGCGGGCGAGCACGGCCGGCGTTTCGTGGCGCTGCAACTCGGCGAGGATGATGCTCAGCTTGCGTTCGATGGCGTTAGCCTGGTCGACCGGCATCGGATGCATCGAGCTGTCGGCGAACAGCGTCAGCGCGGTGTTCTCGAGTTCCTGGCAGGCGCGGACCAGCCCCGGCAGATGCTGGCGATTGAGGTGCTCGGTCAAACCGTTCAGGGACAGCGTGAATTCGACGAAGAGATCGAAATCGCCACTGTCGCGATAGTTTTCCCAGCGTATTTCCAGGGTTTCCGCCAGAGCAAGGACGGAGTGCGGAAAGTTGAGCATCGTAGGCTTTAAGGAATGCCGCGATTATGCAGCGCGGATGTCCGGATGGCAATCGCGTTTCGTGGCCGGCGGAAGGTGTTCTCGGGTACCATGACGGCCCTTCGAATCAATTGGCTGCGTTCTTTTCAAATGAAATCGAGTATCCGTCAGAAACTCGACCTGCTGGTCGATCGCCTCGATGAAATCGACCGCATGCTGTCGGCACCGGGCACGGCCAACGACATGGACCAGTTCCGCAAGCTGTCGCGCGAACGGGCTGAACTGGAGCCTGTGATCGTCCAGTTCCATGCCTTCCGCCAGGCCGAGAACGATCTCGCCGAAGCCGAGGCGATGCGCGCCGATCCGGACATGCGCGAATTCGCCGAAGAGGAAATCGCCGCCGCCAAGGCGCGTCTGCCCGAACTCGAAACCGAATTGCAGAAGCTGCTGCTGCCCAAGGACCCCAACGACGAACGCAGCGTGCTGCTCGAAATCCGTGCCGGCACCGGCGGCGACGAATCGGCGCTGTTCGCCGGCGACCTCTTCCGGATGTATTCGCGCTTTGCCGAACGCCAGCGCTGGCAAGTCGAAGTGCTGTCGGCCAGCGAATCGGAACTCGGCGGCTATCGCGAAATCATCTGCCGGATTGCCGGCAACGGTGCCTACTCGCGCCTCAAGTTCGAATCCGGCGGTCATCGCGTCCAGCGCGTGCCGGAAACTGAGACCCAGGGCCGCATCCATACCTCGGCCTGTACCGTGGCGATCATGCCCGAGGCTGACGAGGTCGAGGACGTCAACCTCAACCCGGCCGACCTGCGCATCGACACTTTCCGCGCTTCCGGCGCCGGCGGCCAGCACATCAACAAGACCGATTCGGCGGTGCGCATCACCCACCTGCCGACCGGTATCGTCGCCGAATGCCAGGACGGCCGTTCGCAGCACGCCAACAAGGCTTCGGCGATGAAAGTACTGGCGGCGCGCATCAAGGACGTCCAGGTGCGGGCGCAGCAGGCGCATATCTCGAGCACGCGCAAGAGCCTGATCGGCTCCGGCGACCGTTCCGAGCGCATCCGTACCTACAATTTCCCGCAGGGGCGGATCACCGACCACCGCATCAACCTGACGCTGTACAAGATTGCGGCGATCATGGACGGCGACATGGACGAACTGCTCGGCGCGCTCGCCGCCGAACACCAGGCCGATCTGCTGGCGGAACTGGCGGAGCAAAATTGACCGTGCGTTTTCAAGGCAGCGGCGCCGCGGCGCAGAGAGTTTCGGGGAGCGATCCCGTTGCGCCTTCTTCGGCGTCTCGGCATCTCGGCGTCTGGTTCGCAAACCGATGACGACCCTGGGCGAAGCGCTGATCGCCGCCCGGGAGCAGATCGACCGGCTCGACGCCCGCCTGTTGCTGCAATACGCCACCGGCTGCACGCATACCGACCTGCTGGCGCGGCCGGAAACACCGGTGATGGCGCCGGCCTATGCGCAATTTGCCGAGTGGGTGGCGCGCCGCGCGGCCGGCGAGCCGCTCGCTTACTTGGTCGGCGAGGCGGAATTTCGCGGCCGGGTTTTCCAGGTGTCGCCGGACGTGCTGATTCCCCGGCCGGAAACCGAGGTGCTCATCGAACTGGCGCTGGACAGGCTGCGGGGTATCGCCAACCCGCGCCTGCTCGATCTCGGCACCGGCTCCGGCATCGTCGCCATTTCGCTGGCGCTCGAATGTCCGGGCGCGCAAGTCACCGCGGTCGACCTCTCGACGAGGGCGATTTCAGTCGCCCGCAACAATGCCGGCCGTCTCGGCGCACGAATCGATTTTCGGGTCGGCAGCTGGTTTGACCCGGTGCCCGGCGAGACCTTCAACCTGGTCGTTTCCAACCCGCCCTACATTGCCGACGGTGACCCGCATCTGGCGCTGAACGGCCTGCCTTTCGAGCCGCAGATGGCGCTGACCGACCAGGAAGCGGGCGGCAATGGCCTGGCCTGCATCCGGCAGATCGTCGCCGGCGCCGCCGCTCATTTGCCGCCGGGTGGCTGGCTGCTCTTCGAGCACGGCTACGATCAAGGCGCAGCGAGCCGGAACTTATTGGCCGCTGCCGGGTTCAAAGCGGCATTCACTCATCCCGATCTGGCCGGCATAGCCCGCGTCAGCGGCGCCCATCTTTAAACTGGAGTTAGCATGTCCGACGTTCAAAAACGCATTCAAGATACCGTTACCAGCAATCCGGTCGTCCTCTACATGAAGGGCGATGCCCGCTTGCCGCAGTGCGGCTTTTCCGCCACCGTCGTACAGGTGCTCAAGGTCTGCGGCGTCGAGGATTTCGTGACGGTCAACGTGCTGGCCGACGAGGAAATCCGCAACGGCGTCAAGGAATACGCCAACTGGCCGACCATTCCGCAGCTCTACATCAAGGGTGAATTCATCGGGGGCTGCGACATCGTCAAGGAAATGTACCAGACCGGCGAGTTGCAGCAATTGCTGGAAGGCATTGCCAAGGCCTGAGCTTCGGCTGCTGCCCAAAACAAAGCCCGCCAATCGGCGGGCTTTGTTCGTTTGGCGTTGCCGATTCAGACCTCTTCGACCTGGAAGTCGATGTTCGGGCCTTCGGCAACCACTTCCTTGACGGCGCAATGCACGATGCTGTCGAGCACGGCGGCTTTCTGTCCGGCGGTGAAGGTTGCCGGGAAGCGTACTTCGGTCTTGAACCTGGCGAGGCTCAGCGGACCACCGGGGCCGGCGAAGGGCTTGCAGTTGATTTCGATGCCGGCGGCGGAAATGCCCAGACCCTTGCAGGCCTTTTTGGCATAGACGGCGGCGCAGCCGGCCAGCGTGGCATAAAAGGCTTCCAGTGGGTTCATCAGCGAACCGTCCAAAGCGTAGCTGGTTTCGTGTTTGTGACTGCTGACCTTGATCAGCGGCGTGTTGTCGACCACGGTTTTATACATGCTGTTGCACCTTGAATTGAGCTTGTTATGGGCTTCGTCAGAGAGGCACCTGGCCATCAATCAACGAGTGCTTATATATTAAACCGCTAATATACAAGGCGCAAAAAAACCGCCGGTGCGGGCCGGCGGCTTTTTGCTTGCTGCCCGATCAGCCCAGGCGGCTGCGGGCGCGGGCGATGGCGGCGCGTACCTGATCGGGGGCGGTGCCGCCGATGTGGTTGCGCGAGGCGAGTGAGCCTTCGACGGTGAGCACGGCATAAACGTCGCTGTCGACCTGCGGGCAGAAGGCTTTCAGTTCGTCCAGCGTCAGGCCGGGCAGGTCGACGCCTTTCTGCTCGGCGGCCTTGACCGCGTGACCGACCGCTTCGTGGGCATCGCGGAAAGGCAGGCCTTTCTTGACCAGGTAGTCGGCCAGGTCGGTGGCCGTCGCGAAGCCCTGGGTCAGTGCCGCCTTCATGGCTTCCGGCTTGACGGTGATGCCACCTGCCATGTCGGCGAAGATGCGCAGCGTGTCGGTGACGGTGTCGACGGCGTCGAACAGCGGTTCCTTGTCTTCCTGGTTGTCCTTGTTGTAGGCCAGCGGCTGCGACTTCATCAGGGTCAGCAGGCTGATCAGCTGGCCGTAGACCCGGCCGGTCTTGCCGCGCGCCAGTTCCGGCACGTCCGGGTTCTTCTTCTGCGGCATGATCGAGGAGCCGGTACAGAAGCGGTCGGCGATCTGGATGAAGCCGACGCGCGGGCTCATCCACAGCACCAGTTCTTCCGACAAGCGGCTGATGTGCATCATCAGCAGCGAACAGGCGGCGGTGAATTCGATGGCGAAATCGCGATCCGACACGGCATCCAGCGAGTTCTCGCAAACGCCTTCGAAGCCCAGTTGTTCGGCGACGAATTCACGGTCGATCGGATAGGTGGTGCCGGCCAGCGCGGCGGCGCCGAGCGGCAGCCGGTTGGTGCGTTTGCGGGCATCGGCGAAGCGCTCGGCATCGCGGCCGAACATCTCGAAATAGGCCAGCATGTGGTGGCCGAAAGTCACCGGCTGGGCGACCTGCATGTGCGTGAAGCCGGGCATCGGCGTCGCCGCTTCCTTTTCGGCGAGATCGACCAGGGCGCTGCGGAAAGCCTTGATCAGCAGCAGGATGTCGTCGATGGCGTCGCGCAGGTAAAGGCGGATGTCGGTGGCCACCTGGTCGTTGCGCGAACGGCCGGTATGCAGACGCTTGCCGGCATCGCCGACCAACGCGGTCAGGCGCTTTTCGATATTGAGATGCACGTCTTCCAGGTCGAGCGACCATTCCAGCTTGCCGGTCTCGATCTCTTCGGTGACGATGGCCATGCCGCGCTCGATGTCGGCCAGGTCGGCGGCGGCGATGATGCCCTGCTTGGCCAGCATCCGGGCGTGGGCCAGGGAGCCGCGAATGTCCTGCCGCCACATGCGCTGGTCGAAATCGACGGAAGCGGTGTAGCGTTTGACGAGATCGGAAACCGGCTCGGAAAAACGGCCGGCCCAGGTGTATTGCGTGGCGTTGGAAGTCATGACTCTGGTCTAGAATGGGCAGTTGGGTGACGAATTGAACGACAATCCGCATTAAAGATGACAAGTATACGGCACTTTCCCGCGACGCACCCCTTGCCCGACTGGCGCAATTTCGGGGTGATGCTGCGCGTGCTGCTCGGCGTCAATGGCCTGGCGCTGCTCGCCGGGCTGGTCCAAACCCCAGATCTCGCCGGCTGGCTGGGGCGTTACGTCGAAATGGCCGCCGTCGTCGAACCGCTGTTGCTGATCGGCCTCGGCCTGCTCGCCATTCTGCGCGACGGGCTGTGGCGCCTGCCGCTGCGCCTCGGTCAGGGACTGGTGCTGGCCGTGGTCGGCGGCCTGACCTATGCGCTGTTTTCCTACTGGCAGGTCCTCGGTGTCAGCGACGGTGTCAGCATCGGGCGACCGGCCTTGCTGGCGATGGCGGCGGCAGCCTTGCTGCTTGCCTACTTCGAACTGCGCGCCCGCAGCTTTTCGCCGGCCCAGGCCGAGGCGCGGCTGGCGGCGCTGAATGCCCGCATCCGGCCGCATTTCCTGTTCAATTCGCTGAATGCCGTGCTGTCGCTGATTCGCGCCCGACCGCAACAGGCTGAGGCGGCGCTGGAATCGCTGTCCGACCTGTTCCGTGCCGCGATGCGCGATCCCGGCGAACTGGTCAGCCTGGCCGATGAAATCGCCCTCGGCCGGCAGTACCTCGAACTGGAGCACCTGCGCTTGGGCGAACGGTTAAGCGTGGTCTGGGAAATCGGCGACGTGCCGATGGACCTGCCCATTCCGCCGCTGATGCTGCAGCCCCTGCTCGAAAATGCCGTCTATCACGGCATCGAGCCTTCGCCGGAAGGCGGTGAAGTCCGCATCGCCATCGCCCGGCAGGGCGACGAAGTGCATCTGGCGATCGCCAATCCGACCGTCGGTCAGGTGCGCTCCGCCGCTGGCAACCAGATCGCCCTGGCCAATATCCGCGAACGGCTGGCCTTGTATTACGATCTGGAAGCGCGCCTGGAAATCGACGCCGACGTGCACCACCATGAGGTCCGGATCATCCTGCCATGCCGCCAGAAAAGCCGCTGAGAATCCTGCTGGTCGACGACGAGCCGCTCGCTCGCGAGCGCCTGCGCGCGCTGCTCGGCGACATTGCCGGACAATTGCCCAGCGAAGTGGTCGGCGAAGCCGGCAACGGCCTGGCGGCGCTGGAAATGCTGCGCCAACAGCCGGTGGACGTGGTGCTTGCCGATATCCGCATGCCGGGCATGGACGGCATCGAACTGGCCGGTCATCTCGGCGGCCTGACGCAGCAACCGGCCGTGATCTTCACCACGGCCTACGACAATTACGCGGTCCAGGCTTTCGATCTGAGCGCCGTTGATTACCTGCTCAAGCCGGTGCGCGCCCAGCGTCTGCTCGCCGCCCTGCAAAAGCTACCTGCCGCGCTGCCGGTCGATCCTGAGCGGCTGGCCACCCTCGGCAAGGAAATGCGGGGCAGCGGCCGGACCCATCTGTCCTGCCAGGAACGCGGCCGCCTGCTGCTGGTGCCGGTTGCCGACGTGCTGTATTTCCGGGCCGATCTCAAATATGTCACGGCGCGCACCGTCGATCGCGAATACCTGCTCGACGAGGCGCTGACGCGCCTCGAGACCGAGTTCGCCGATCGCTTCATCCGCCTGCATCGCGCCGTGCTGGTCGCCCGCTCGGCCATCGCCGGTTTCGAGAAGGCGGCCGGCGATGATGCCGAAGCCTATGGCTGGGCCTTGTTGCGCGGCGTTCCGGACAAGCTGCCGGTCAGTCGCCGGCAATGGGCGCCGGCCAAGGCGCTGGTCCGGAACTCCTGAATCCCGAGATGAAAGCGAGCTTGCGGTGAACCGAATCTGCCCCCATTGCGGCCATGCCCGCGAAAACAACGCCAGCGTGCCGGACTGGCAATGCCCGAAGTGCGAGAAGGCCTACAGCAAGGCGGGCGCCAGCCTGCCGCCCGACAGTTTCCGGCAGTACGGGCACCCGGCCGCCCAACAACGCCAGGGCCGCGGCGGCAAATGGCTGCTGCTCCTGCTCGTCCTTGCCGCCGCCTTCTGGTTCGGTCGGCCGCTGCTGCAACAACGCGGCACCGGGCCGGGAGCCCTGGCGTCGGCTGCCAGCGCTCAGGCTGCGACTGGCGAATCGAGCAGCAGCCAGCCGGAAGTCCATCTCTATGCCACCGACTGGTGTGGCTACTGCAAGGCGACCCGCAGCTTCTTCCTGGCTAACGGCATCCGCTATGTCGAACACGACATCGAAAAGGACAGCGCAGCGTTGCAGACCCATCGCCAACTGGGCGGTAACGGCGTGCCGCTGGTAGTCATCGGTGACGATGTCATCAAGGGTTACAACGAAGCGACGATGCGCGACTTGCTGCGGCCCTGGCTCAAAGGCTGAGTCAGGGCCGGCTTCCCCGTCCGGTGCTCGACCTCAGCCGAGCGACCGGGTGACGACTTCCCGCACGTCGCGCGACAGGCCGGCGTGATCGCGGATACTTTCCAGCGCCAGGCGGGCGTGGCGCTGGTGTTCGGCGTCGAATTTCTTCCAGCGGTCGAAACAGCGGGCCAGGCGCGAGGCGACTTGCGGATTGCGCGCATCGAGCAGCTTGGTCTGTTCGGCCAGGAAGGCATAGCCGTCCGGCGTATGGAAGCGGACCAGGTTGGCGCCGAAATTGCGCAGCAGCGCATAGACCTTGTTCGGATTGCCGAGATCGAAAGCCGGGTGGACGGTGAGTTTCTTCACCGTCGCCAGCGTGTCCGGCAGGCGACTGCCGGATTGCACCGCCAGCCATTTGTCGACGACCAGCGCTTCATGCTGCCAGTGCTGGTAGAACTCGGCGAGCGCCGTTTCGCGTTCCGGGCAGGCGGTCTGGGCGAGGGCGGCGAGGGCGGCGAACTGGTCGGTCATGTTGTCGGCGCCGCGGAATTGCTGCATGGCCAACTGACGAACCTCGGCGCTGTCCAGTTCCAGCAGGTAGCCGAGACAGGTATTGCGCAGGGCACGGCGACCGGCTTCGTCGGCGCTCGGCCGGTAGCTGCCGGCCGGCACCAGGGCGGCATGGAGGGCGGCGAAGTCATCGGCCAGCTGTTCGGCCAGGTGGCGGCGCAGCGCCGTGCGGGCGGCATGCAGGGTGTCCGGATCGACGATGGCGAGCGCTTCGGCCAGTGTCGATTCGCCGGGCAGGGTCAGGGCTTCGGCGACGAAGGCGGCGCCGCGTTCGGCATGGGTGTGCAGCAGGCGGCGCGCCGCGTCGACGAAACCGGACGGCCAGACCGGCGAGCGGCCGGCGGCGATCGCCGCGGTGGCGTCGAGGATGAGGGTCGACGCCAGGCGCTGGCCGGCTTCCCAGGCATTGAAAGAATCCGTTTCGTGGGCGAGCAGCAAGCCCAGTTGTTGCGGCGTATAGGCAAAGTCGAGGATGACCGGCGCCGAAAAGTCGCGCAGCAGCGACGGGACCGGTTCGCCGGCCAGGCCGTCGAAATGGAATTGCTGGCTGCTTTCCGTCAGCTGCAGAGTCCGCTCGGTGCCGGGCAGCAGGCGGCCGGCGCTATCGAACAGCGCGACCCGGATCGGAATCAGGTAGGGCCGCTGGTCGCTGGCGCGCGGATTGTTCTGGGTAAAAGTCAGCGTGTAGCGGCGACTGGCGGTATCGAAGGCGCCGCTCGCGGTGACCGCCGGCGTGCCCGGCTGGGCGTACCAGCGCATGAACTGGCTGAAATCGAAGCCGGAAGCGGCGGCCATGGCGGCGACGAAATCCTCGCAGGTCACGGCCTGGCCGTCATGGCGGCGGAAATATTCGTCCATGCCGGCGCGGAAGACGTCGCGGCCGATCAGGGTCTGGATCATGCGGACGACTTCGGCGCCTTTTTCGTAAACCGTCGCCGTGTAGAAATTGTTGATTTCGACGAAGCTGGCCGGGCGCACCGGATGTGCCATCGGCCCCGCATCTTCCGGGAACTGGGCGGCGCGCAGGCCACGCACTTCGCGGATGCGGGCGGTGGAGCGGTCGTGCAGGTCGGCGCCGAATTCCTGGTCGCGGAAAACGGTCAGGCCTTCCTTCAGCGATAGCTGGAACCAGTCGCGGCAGGTGACGCGGTTGCCGGTCCAGTTATGGAAATATTCGTGCGCCACGACGCGGTCGATGTTCTCGAAATCGACGTCGGTGGCGACGTCGGAGCGGGCCAGTACGTACTTGGTGTTGAAGATGTTGAGGCCCTTGTTCTCCATCGCCCCCATGTTGAAATCGCCGACGGTGACGATCATGTAATGGTCGAGATCGCATTCCAAGCCGAAACGCTGTTCATCCCAGCGCATCGATTTCTTCAGCGCTTCCATGGCGTGCGGGCACTGGTCGAGCTTGCCCGGTTCGACGTAGATGGCGAGCTGGACGGTTCGCCCGGAAGCGGTCTGGAAATTGTCGAACAGGCCGTCCAGCTTGCCGGCGACCATGGCGAACAGGTAGCAGGGCTTGCGGAAGGGATCGGCCCAGCGCGCCCAGTGGCGGCCGTCGGCTTCATCGCCGGCGGCGACCGGGTTGCCGTTGGCGAGCAGGATGGGCAGGCTCGCCTTGTCGGCGTGCAGGGTCACCGTGTAGATCGCCATCACGTCGGGCCGGTCGAGGAACCAGGTGATGCGCCGGAAGCCCTGCGCCTCGCACTGGGTGAAATAGCCGTCGGTCGAGCGGTACAGGCCGGAGAGCCGGGTATTGCGCTCGGGCTGGATACGGACCACGGTCTGCAGCGTGAATTGTTCGGGAAGGTCGTCGAGGCGCAACTGGTTGTCGCTTGCCGTGTACGCCGCGGCTTGGCCATTCACGGTAACCGAGAGGGTTTCCAGCTCTTCGCCATCGAGCAGCAACGGCGCAGCCGGGGCGGCCGGATTGCGACGCATGCCCAGGCGGGCGGTGACGGTGGTGACGCCTGGTTCGATGACGAAATCAAGATCGACGGTATCGACCAGGTAGGCGGGAACGGTGTAGTCCTTGAGGTAGACGGTCGGCGGGGTATCGGTTTTCATAAATGGACGAAGCTCTGGGCGGGAGGCGATGATACGTCAGACCCGGCAACGCCCAGGGCTGTTCCAGGAAATGGCGAAATCCCCGGCCTGTCGGGCAAGCCGGGGATAAAGAGTCGGTCAGGCAGCGGCGGTCGAATCAGTCGTCATGGCCATGGCCGTGACCATGGCCGTTGCCACGACCGCGCTCGTGATCGTCGCCCCGGCCGCGCCGGTCGTCGCCACGGTAGCCGTCGCGGTATTCCTCGCGCCGATAATCGCGGCGCTCGCCATATCCATCGCGGAAGCGCGGCGCATATTCGCGGTTGTACCAGCTGTCCTGCACGAAGTAGACGCGTTCGCCGCAGGCGCCGTATTCATGGCAGTGGCGGTCCCAGTGTTTGGCATGGCCGGGCGGGACGCGCAAATAGAGCGGCGGGCGGCCCATCGGCACCGGCTGGATCATCACCGGCTGGGGATAGAGCAGCGCCGGCGGCGGAAAACCGCCGATGTCGAGCCGTCCGTAGAAGCCGGGCTGACCGATGCTCACCGAGACGCCGACATCGGCGGCCAGGGCCGGGGCGCTGAGCGCCGCAACGCTGGTCAGGGCAATCAGAAAACGTTTCATGGAAGGAGTCCCTCTGTGGTTAAGAGCCGATTAACGTCCGGCTTCAGCTTATTGATGACATGGCTATTGCAACAAATTGTAAGGCTATACCCCTACCTGTACAGTCAGAGCGCGGCGCGCCGGAAGAGTTCAGACCGATAACGCCGGGCGGCGGGTCAGCGCCGTTGCCAGAGCTGCCAGCGTTCGCGCCCGGCAAAGACGGGGAGCGAATCGTCGACGGTGACATCTTCGCGGCAAACAAAATTGGTTTCCAGCAGTTCGGTGAGTTCTGCCGCCCGGATGCCGAAAGGCGGGCCCTTCAATTGGTCGCAGACGAAGAAGAACCCGGCCAGAAGCCCACCCGCCGGCAGCAGTTCGGCGACGCGGCGCGCCCAGTCGCGCCATAGTCGGCGGGGCAGGGCGCAGAGAAAGGCGCGTTCGTAGATCAGCGCATAAGGGGCGGCCGGAGCAAAGGTGAAAAAATCGGCGCAGACCAGGTCGACCGGCAAGTCGCCGAGGATTCCCCGGGCGGTGGCGACGGCGACCGGGGAAAAATCCAGCGCCGTGACCGGCCAGCCGCGTTCGGCGAGCAGCGCGGCTTCCCAGGCGCTGCCGCAACCGGGAATCAGGGTCCTCAGCGCCTGCGGCTGGCCGGCGACGAAATCCGCAAAAGCCGCCGGCACGCGCCCGGCATCCCACGGCGTGATGCCTTCGCCAAAGCGTTTGCACCAGAAATCCGGATGTTCGGGCCGTTGTTCGGGTGCCTTGCTCGGCGGGGAAGGGAGCGGCTGTTGGCTCATGTTAAGATGGCTCCCCTCGAAATCCTTGCTGCGTGCCGCTTCATGTCTGCTCCTACCAAGATCATCATCGCCTCCCGCGAATCCCGCCTTGCCATGTGGCAGGCCGTGCATGTCCAGGGTCGTCTGGCCAGTCTAAATCCCGCTTCCGAAGTTGTCATTCTCGGCATGACCACCAAGGGCGACCAGATTCTCGACCGGCCGCTCGCCGAAATCGGCGGCAAGGGCCTGTTCATCAAGGAACTCGAAGTCGCGATGGCCGAGGGCCGCGCCCACCTCGCGGTGCATTCGATGAAGGACGTGCCGATGGTGATGCCGGAAGGTTTCGTGCTGGCCGCCATCTCGGCTCGCGAAAACCCGCGCGACGCCTTCGTCTCCAACAAATACGCCGGGCTCGACGACCTGCCGGCCGGCGCCGTGGTCGGCACCTCCAGCCTGCGCCGCGAAGCCGTGTTGCGTGCCAAATATCCGCAACTGGTGATCAAGAGCCTGCGCGGCAACCTCGACACCCGCTTGAAGAAGCTCGATGCCGGCGACTACGACGCCATCATCCTGGCCGCCGCCGGCCTGATCCGTCTTGGCCTCGAAAACCGCATCAAGTCGGTGCTCACCGCCGAACAGTCGTTGCCGGCCCCCGGCCAGGGTGCGTTGGGCATCGAGCTGGTCGATGGCGATGCCGCCATGGCCGCCGTCGTCGCGCCCCTGAACGATCCGGAAACCGCGCACTGCGTCAAGGCCGAACGCGCCTTCTCGCGGGCCCTCGGCGGTTCCTGCCAGGTGCCGCTGGGCGGCTACGCGATCATCGACAACGGCCAGCTCTGGCTGCGCGGTTTCGTCGCCACCGCCGACGGCCGGGAAATGGTCAGTGCCGAACTGCGCGGCGCGCCGGCCGATGACGAGGCACTCGGTCTGCAACTGGCTGAAATCCTGCGCGCCCAGGGCGCCGACGCCATCCTGGAAAAGCTCGCCCACTGCCAATGAGTTCCACCGGCCCGCTTGCCGGCAAAACCATCGTCGTCACCCGGCCGCGCGCCCAGGCGGCGCCGCTGGCTGCGGCGATTGTCGCCGCCGGTGGCCGGGCGCTGTTGTTTCCGCTGCTCGAAATTTCGCCGGCCCCCGATCCGGCGGCGCTGCAGGCGGCCGTTTCCCGGCTGGCCGACTATGCGCTGGCCGTCTTCATCAGTCCCAATGCCGTCGAGCACGCCTGGCCGGCCATCATGGCCGGGGGCGGCTGGCCGGTCGCGGTGCGCCCTGCGGCGGTCGGGCCGGGCACCGTGAAGGCGCTGGCCGAACGGGGCGTGCATGGCTGCCTGGTGCCGAGCCAGCGTTTCGATTCGGAAGCGCTGCTCGAACTGCCGGAGCTGGCTGCGGGCTGTGTTCGTGGCCGGCAGGTAGTCATCTTCCGTGGTGACGGCGGACGCGAGTTGCTAGCCGATACGCTGCGCCAGCGCGGGGCGAGCGTCGATTGCGTCACCTGCTATCGGCGTTCCGGCCCTGCCGCCGGCAGTGGCCAACTGCTTGCCGCCTGGCGCGCCGGACAACTGGACGCCCTGACCGTGTCGAGCAGCGAAGGCTTGCGTTACCTGATCGACCTGCTCGATGCCGAAGGGCGCGCTTTCCTGCAGAAAACGCCGCTTTTCGTGCCGCATGCCCGGATCGCCGAAAGTGCGCGGGCGCTCGGCCTGCATGAAATTATCCTCACTGACGCAGCCGACGCCGGCATCATCGCGGGCTTAGCTGCTTATAATTGGTCGGCATGATGCCCGAAAACGAAAAAACACCCTCGCCGGCGCCGCTGAACGTGGCCTCGACCGGCCGAAAACCTTCCCGCCAGCAGCTGTGCCTGGCCATCGCCGTCGCCGCCTTGTTGCTGTCTGGCGGGCAGTGGCTGGTTGGCCGACAGCAATTCGCCGACCTGCAGCAGGAATTGACGCAGCGGCAGGCCGGGGACCAGGCGGCGCATGCTGCCCAGAAGGAATTGCGCGATGAGGTCGAGGCCCTGCAAAGCAAGCTCGGCGCTGTCGATGGTCGATTGAGCGAATTCCAGTCCCAGAACGCCGCGCAGCAGAGTCTTTACCAGGACCTGGCGCGCAGCCGCGAGGAAGCGACGCTGCTTGAGGTCGAACAGGCCGTGACGCTGGCTGCCCAACAACTGCAACTGGCCGGCAACGTGCCGGTGGCCATCCTGGCGCTGCAAACCGCCGACGCCCGCCTGGCCCGTCTCGACCGGCCCGTTTACCTGCCGTTGCGCAAGGCGGTCGGCAAGGACCTGGGGCGTCTCAATGCCCTGCCTTTCGTCGATGTACCGGGCATCAGCCTGCGTCTGGAGCAACTCGTGATCGGCGCTGACAAGTGGCCGCTGGCCAGCCTCGGGCGTCCGGTGGCCAAGGCCGAAGGGGCGCCGCAGGCCAAGGCCTTGCCCTGGTGGCAACGGACCGCCGACGTCGTCTGGCAGGAACTGAAAGGCCTCGTCCGCATCCAGCGTTTCGACCGCGACGACGCGGCCTTGCTGGCACCCGGGCAGAGTTTCTTCCTGCGCGAAAACGTCAAGCTGCGCCTGCTCAATGCCCGTCTCGCCCTGCTTTCCCACGATCAGGCGACTTTCCGCGGCGAACTGAAAGCGGCCGGCGACTGGCTGTCCCGCCATTTTGATGGCGACGACAAGGCGGTGCAGGCGGCGCAAGCCACCCTGCGCCAGATGGCGGGCGCCGAACTCAACCTCGAGCTCCCCAATTTGAACGAAACCCAGGCGGCGCTGCGCGCGCTGCGCGACGGCAAGGACAAGCGGTGAAGACCCTGCTCTGGATTCTGGCCCTCTTCGCGCTGGCCGTGGCGGTGGCGCTCGGCGCCCAACTCAACGATGGCTATGTGCTGCTCGTCCTGCCGCCATGGCGGGCCGAGGTGTCGCTCAACCTGTTCGGCCTGGCGCTGGCGCTGCTGGTCCTCGCGCTCTATGGCGGCTTGCGCCTGCTTTTCCTGACTTTCGACATGCCCCGACGGGCGCGCCAGTATCGCGAACGACGGCAGCGGGAAACCGCCGGCCTGGTTTTTCAGGATGCGGTCCGCCTGCTTTTCGAAGGACGCTTCGGCCAGGCCTTGAAAAAAGCCAGCGAAGCCCACGCCGCCGGCATGGCGCCCGGCCTGTCGGCGCTGATCGCGGCGCGCGCCGCACAGCGGATGCGGGAGTCGGGCAAGCAGCGGGGCTGGATGGACCGCGCCAAGCGCGACGACCCGCGCACCGAAGCGGCGACGCTGATGCTGGAAGCCGAAATGATGAACGAGGCGCGCCGTTTCGACGACGCCCTGGTCGCCCTGGAAAGCCTGCAGGCCAAGCAGGGGCGCCATATCGCCGCGCTGCGCCTGGAGTTGCGGGCTCGCCAGGGGGCCGGCGACTGGGACGGTGTGCTGAAGCTGGTCCGCCAACTGGCCAAGCGCGATGCGCTGCCGCCGGAAGTCGCCGTTGAAATCAAAACGCAGGCGCATCTCGCCAATATCGCCCGGCGCGCTACAGAGTTGTCGCAACTGAGCGCCTATTGGCGCACCGTGCCCGACGAGGAGCGCGGCCGGCGGGTCGTGCTGGCCGCTGCCCGGGCCCTGGACGCCCTGGGCGCCACCGTCGAGGCGCAGAGGCTGATCGAGTCGGAACTCGATGGCAGCCGCCAGGCGGCCTGGCAATCGGAGCTGGTCGTCATCTATGGCCGCTTGTCGGGCGGCGAGCAGACGGCCCGCATCGCCCGCGCCGAAGCCTGGCTGCTGCAGCATCCGGACGATGCCGGCCTGCTGCTGGCGCTGGGCCGGATGTGCTTCCGGCAACGCCTGTGGGGCAAGGCCCAAAGCTACCTGGAAGCCTCACTGGCGGTCGAAGCAAGCCCGGCCGCGCATCTTGAGCTGGCCCGCCTGTGCGACCAGCTCGGCCGCACAGACGACGCCAACCAGCATTACCGGGCGCTGGGCGCCAGCGCCTAGGGCCAGCGCCAGCCGCCGGGTTGGTGGTGCTGGCCTAAGCCGTCCAGTCCTGCGGCTTGAGGAAGACTTCGTAAAGCTCGGCTTCCGGCGTGCCGGCTTCCGGTTGCCAGTCGTAGCGCCATTTGACGATGGGCGGCAGCGACATCAGGATGGATTCGGTGCGCCCGCCCGATTGCAGGCCGAAGAGCGTGCCGCGGTCCCAGACCAGGTTGAATTCGACATAACGGCCGCGCCGGTAGGCCTGGAAATCGCGCTCGCGTTCGCCGTAGGGCGTGTCGCGGCGTTTGGCGAGGATCGGCAGGTAGGCCCTGGTGAAGGCGTTGCCGACGGCCCGGGTCAGCTCGAAGCAGCGCTCGAAACCGCCGGCGTCGAGGTCGTCGAAAAAGATGCCGCCGACGCCGCGCGGCTCGTTGCGGTGCTTCAGGAAAAAGTACTCGTCGCACCACTGCTTGTATTTGGGGTGGACTTCCTCGCCGAAGGGAGCGAGCGCCTCGCGGCAGGTCTGGTGGAAATGCACGACGTCCTCGCGCTGGCCGTAATAGGGCGTCAGGTCCATGCCGCCGCCGAACCACCAGACATCCTCTTCGCCCGCCTTGCTGGCGATGAAGCCACGCACGTTCATGTGCGCCGTCGGGCAGTAGGGGTTGCGCGGATGCAGTACCAGCGAGACGCCCATCGCTTCCCACGAACGACCGGCCAGTTGCGGCCGCACGGCGGTGGCCGAGGCAGGCAGGGCGGTGCCAGTGACATGCGAGAAATTGACGCCGCCGCGCTCGAAGAAATCGCCTTCCTCGATCAGCCGCGAAATGCCGCCGCCGCCTTCCGGGCGTTCCCAGGTATCCGTGCGAAAGGGCTGGCCGTCGAAAGCTTCAAGTTCGGCGACGATGCGATCCTGCAGGCCAGTGAAAAAACGTTTTAGCTGGGTGGTGTCCATGGCGTTCCTGGAATGAAAAGGGCGGCGCATCACGCAGGATGCGCCGCCCCTCTGAGTCGGTTTTGGCGAAAAGGTTCAGCGGCTGATGGCGCGGTGACCGATATCCTTGCGGAACTGCATGCCTTCGAAGTGGATCTGGACGGCGCATTCATAGGCCAGCTTCTGCGCCAGCCTGATGTTTTCGCCGAGCGCCGTGACACACAGGACGCGTCCGCCGGAGGTCACGACCTGACCGTCTTTGCTGGCCGTGCCGGCATGGAAGACGTGGGCGTCTTCGCCGAAGCTGTTGCCGTTGGGCAGGCCGGTGATTTGGTCGCCCTTGCGTGGCGTTTCCGGGTAGTTGGCGGCGGCGAGCACGACGCCGAGCGCAATGCGCCGGTCCCATTCGGCTTCGATCTGGTCGAGGGTGCCGGCGACGCCGTGCTCGAGCAGGTCGACGAAATCCGACTTCAGGCGCATCAGGATCGGCTGGGTTTCCGGGTCGCCCATCCGGCAGTTGAATTCCAGCGTCTTGACGCTGCCATCCTTGCCGATCATCAGGCCGGCATAGAGAAAGCCGGTGAATGGGATGCCGTCGGCCGCCATGCCGCGCACCGTCGGCAGGATGATTTCGCGCATCGCCTTGGCGTGCACTTCCGGCGTGACGCACGGCGCCGGCGAATAGGCGCCCATGCCGCCGGTGTTCGGCCCCTGGTCGCCGTCGAAGATGCGCTTGTGGTCCTGGCTGGAAGCCAGGGCCAGCACGTTCTTGCCGTCGACCATGACGATGAAGCTGGCTTCCTCGCCGTCGAGGAAATCCTCGATGACGACGCGGGCGCCGGCATCGCCCAGCTTGTTGCCGGACAGCATGTCGTCGATCGCGGCGTGCGCTTCGTCGAGCGTCATGGCGACGACGACGCCCTTGCCGGCGGCCAGGCCGTCGGCCTTGATGACGATGGGGGCGCCCTGCTTGTCGATATAGGCGTGGGCCGCGGCGGCATCGGAGAAAGTCTCGAAACCGGCGGTCGGGATGTTGTGGCGGGCCATGAAGCGCTTGGCGAAATCCTTGGAGGATTCGAGCTGGGCGGCTTCCTTGGTCGGGCCGAAGATCTTCAGGCCGCGGGCCCGGAAGATATTGACGATACCTGCGGCGAGCGGCGCTTCGGGGCCGACCACGGTGAGGTGAATCTTGTTCTGCTCGGCAAAATCGGCCAGCGCCACCGGATCGGTGATGTCCAGGTTTTCCAGTTCGTGCTCGCGCGCCGTGCCGGCGTTGCCGGGGGCGACATAAACCTTCTGCATGCCCGGGGTCTGCGCCAGACGCCAGGCCATGGCGTGCTCGCGGCCGCCGGAACCGATTACCAGTAGTTTCATTGGAACTGATCCTTTAAAGACTTCATTTGCACCACTGTTTTTCGCAGGGGATGCCGTCGTTGTTGCCGTCCATCTTGGTGCCCGGGCAATTCTTCAAGACCCAGGTTGCTTCCTCGCAGGATGTCATCTGCGAGCAGTAAATCCGCCCATCGCACCGATAGCCCGGGCTGGCCGGGCGTTCCGGCCGGGATTGCGGGCGTTCGGACGGCAGGTCGGCAATTGGCGATTGCACTGCCTGCGTCCGCGCCGTCGCCTGTTGATACTTGCCGTAGCCTTGCCAGGCCAGCACGGCGAGGATCAACAGGAAAACGACGTGTTTCATTGCCTAGTGGCGGAAGTGGCGGGCGCCGGTGAAGACCATGGCCAGGCCGTGCTCGTCGGCGGCGGCGATGACTTCCTCGTCGCGCATCGAGCCGCCCGGCTGGATCACCGCCTTGGCACCGGCTTCGGCCAGCACGTCGACGCCGTCGCGGAACGGGAAGAAGGCGTCGGAAGCGACCACCGACCCCGTCAGCTGGAGGCCGGCGTGCTGGGCCTTGATGCTGGCGATCTTGGTCGAATCGACGCGGCTCATCTGGCCGGCGCCAACGCCCAGCGTCATGCCGTTGCCGCAGAAGACGATGGCGTTGGACTTGACGAACTTGGCGACGCGCTCGGCGAACAGCAGGTCTTCGATTTGCTGGGCGGTCGGCTGCACCTTGGTGACGACCTTGAGGCCGCTGGCCTGGGCGGTGAAGTTGTCCGGCGTCTGCACCAGCAGGCCACCGCCAACGCGCTTGTATTCCAGGGCGTTGAGCTGGTTCGAGATCGGCACGACCAGAACGCGCAGGTTGGCCTTGGTCGACAGCGCGGCCTTGGCTTCGGCGGTGAAGGCCGGAGCGATCAGCACTTCGACGAAGTGCTTGCGCTCGTTCATGGCGTTCACCACGTCGATACCGACTTCGCCGTTGAAGGCGATGATGCCCCCGAAGGCCGAGGTCGAATCGGTCTTGAACGCCTTTTCATAGGCGCCGAGCAGGGTGCCGTCGATGGCGACGCCGCACGGATTGGCGTGCTTGACGATGACGCAGGCCGGGACGTCGAAGGACTTGACGCATTCCCAGGCAGCGTCGGAGTCGCCGATGTTGTTGTAGGAGAGTTCCTTGCCCTGCAGCTGGGTGTAAGCGGCGATGCTGCCGGCGACCGGGTTGGTGTCGCGGTAGAAGGCGGCCGACTGGTGCGAGTTTTCGCCGTAGCGCAGGGTTTCGACGCGATCGAAGGCCAGTTGCAGCTTGGCCGGGAAGATGGCCGGGACCGGCGCGGCTTCGGCTGGCTTGGCTTCGGCGCCTTCGTCGAGGCCGGTCAGCCAGTTGGCGATCATGCTGTCGTAGCGAGCGGTGTGGGTGAAGGCCTTCTTGGCCAGGCCGAAGCGGGTGGAGAGTTGCAGGGCGCCGCCGTTGGCCTTCATTTCGGAGAGCAGCGGGGCGTAATCGGCCGGATCGGTGACGATGGCGACACCGGCGTAGTTCTTGGCCGAGGAACGGACCATGGCCGGACCGCCGATGTCGATGTTCTCGATGGCGTCTTCCAGCGTCACGCCGGCCTTGGCGATGGTCGCGGCGAAGGGGTAGAGATTGACGCAGACGAGGTCGATGGTCGGGATGTCGTGGGCTTCGATGGTCGCCAGGTGTTCCGGCAGATCGCGGCGGGCGAGGATGCCGCCGTGCACTTTCGGGTGCAGGGTCTTGACGCGGCCGTCGAGCATTTCCGGGAAGCCGGTGTAGTCGCCGATTTCGGTGACGGTCAGGCCGGCGTCGCGCAGCATCTTGGCGGTGCCGCCGGTCGACAGCAGCTTGACGCCCTGGGCGGCAAGGCCCTGGGCAAATTCGAGAACGCCGGTTTTATCGGAGACGGAGATCAGTGCTTGTTTGATGGTCATGGCAATTACAGTAGTTGGTGTTCGGTGAGTTTCTTGCGCAGGGTGTTGCGGTTGATGCCCAGCATCTCCGCCGCCAGCGTCTGGTTGCTGCCGGCCTTGGCGAGCACCACTTCGAGCATCGGTTTCTCGACGCTGCGCAGGACCATGTCATAGATTGCGCCCGGTTTTTCCCCATCCAGGTCGCGGAAATACTGCTCCAGTGCGCTCACGACGCACCTCCCCAAATCTTGTTGGCTCATGCTGCCAACTCCTCCCCTGTGTTGTATTCAAGATATTCGTGCGCTTCTGCCTGTTGGTGGAAGAAGACATTCACTGCCTGCATCTGTTGTTCGATGCTGGGCAAAGTGTTCATTTCCTTGCGGAAAGCCGCCGAGCCGACCAGCCCCTTGGTGTACCAGGAGATGTGCTTGCGGGCGACCTTGAAGCCGGTTTCCTCACCGTAGAAATCGTAGAGATCGACCAGATGGGCCTTGAGGATTTCGTGGATTTCGCTGACCCGGGCCGGCGGCAGGTGCTGGCCGGTTTTCAGGTAATGCTCGATTTCGCGGAACAGCCACGGCCGGCCCTGGGCGGCGCGGCCGATCATGATGCCGTCGGCGCCGGTGGCGTCGAGCACCTGCTTCGCCTTTTCCGGCGTCGTGATGTCGCCGTTGGCGATCACCGGGATCCGGATCAGCGTCTTGACCATGGCGATGGTGTCGTACTCGGCTTCGCCGGTGTATTGCTGGCAGCGCGTGCGGCCATGGATGGCGACGGCGCGGACGCCGGCCGCTTCGGCAATACGGGCGATGGTCGGCGCATTCTTGTTGGCGAGATTCCAGCCGGTGCGGAATTTCAGCGTGACTGGCGTGTTCGGGATGGCGGCGACAACGGCGTCGAGGATCTGGCCGACCAGTTTCTCGTCCTGCATCAGCGCCGAGCCGGCCATCACGTTGCAGACCTTCTTGGCCGGGCAACCCATGTTGATGTCGATGATCTGGGCGCCGTTGTCGACATTGTGCTTCGCCGCTTCCGCCATCATCGCCGGGTCGGCGCCGGCGATCTGCACCGAGATCGGGGCCACTTCGCCGGTGTGGTTGGCACGGCGCAGCGTCTTGGCGCTGCCGTAGAGCAGCGAGTTCGAGGTGACCATTTCGGACACGGCGAGGCCGGCGCCCATCTTCTTGCACAACTGGCGGAAAGGACGATCCGTGACGCCGGCCATGGGCGCGACGAACAGGTTGTTGCGAAGCGGGAAACCGACAAAATCCATGGGTGCGTAGCGGCGGGCAAATCGTGGGAAGCCGCATATTTTACCCGAGTCGGCGCCTAAAAAATAGTCAAATTATTAAGCGCCGGTGTTCGCTCAGGGCCAGGCACGGGCGCCCCAGATCATCCGTTTGGCGACGAAATGCCGGGCCGGCGGGCAGATGTCGAGGGCCAGCAGGCCGAGGCCGCGGGCCAGCTTGAGCGGGGCGAAATCGTTGGAGAAGACGCGGACGATGCGGTCGGTAAACCAGGCGCTGCCCCGGCGGTCGAGCTGCCGGCTGGCGGCATAGCGGGCCAGGCTGGCCGGCGCGATGCCGTCGGCGAGCAGGATGTCGGCCAACTGCCAGGCGTCGCGGATGCCGAGATTGAAGCCCTGGCCGGAGACCGGATGCAGGGTTTGCGCCGTATTGCCGATCCATACTTCGCGGTTCCTGACCAGCGTGTCGCGCAGGCGCAGGGCGAGCGGGAAACGGCTGCGCGGCCCGGCTTTGGCGAAGCTCATGCGGTGGCCGAACTGGCGTTGCAACGCGGCGGTGAAGGCGGTGTCGTCCATCGCCATCACGGCGTCGGCCTTGGTCGGCGGCAGCGTGAACACCACCGAATATTCGTCGCCGAGCGGTAGTAGCGCCAGCGGACCATCCGGCGTGAAGCGTTCCCAGGCGCGATGGCCGTGCCCGGGTGTCGGCGTGATTTCGGCGATCACCGCATGCTGCGCGTAGTCGCTGACCGTTACCGCCGCATCGTCGCCCGGCGTGCCTTCGGCGTGCACCAGCAGTTTTGTCTCGATGCGGCGCACGACGCCGTGCTGGCGCAGCGTGACGCCGACTTTATCGTCCTCCGGCGCCAGATCGAGGATTTCGGTCTCGTCGAGCAAGGCATCGGCGACCAGTTGTCCGGCCAGCGCGCCGGCCAGCTCGCGGTAGCGAACGACGTAGCCGAGCGCCGGCAAATGGTAGTCGGCACGGTCGATCAGGGTGCGGCCGAAACCATCCTTTTGCGAAATATGGATGGTTTCGATCGGCGTCGCCGCCCGGGCTGGCCAGGCGTTGATCTGTTCCAGCAACTGGCGGGCGCCGTGCGACAGCGCCAGGGCGCGGGGGTCGCCATCGCGGGCGCCGCGGTGCCGGCGGTCGATAAGCAGGGATGGCACGCCGCCGGCGGCCAGCGCCAGGTGCAGCGTCATGCCGACCGGGCCGGCGCCGACGATCAGGACATCGACCCGTTCGACCGCGGCCTCAGTCATGGCGCATCACTTCCTCGATTTCGACGACCGTTTTCGGGGCGGTGGTGAAGACCTGGCAGCCCTCGTCGGTGACCCGCACGTCGTCCTCAATGCGGATGCCGATGCCGGCGAGCGCCGGTGGAATGTCGGCGGCCGGGCGAATGTAGAGGCCGGGCTCGACGGTCAGCGTCATGCCGGGGAGCAGCGTTGTCCAGGCGTTGCCGACCTTGTATTCGCCGGCATCATGGACATCGAGGCCGAGCCAGTGGCCGGTGCGGTGCATGTAGAAGCGGCTGTAGGCGCCTTTTTCGATCAGGTTGTCGACATCGCCGCTCAGCAGTTTGAGATCGACCAGGCCGCGGGTTAGTACGCGCACCGCCGCCTCGTGGCCTTCCATGAAATGCCGGCCGGGAGCGGTCGCGGCAATGGCCGCTGCCTGGGCGGCGAGGACGATTTCGTAAACGTCCTTCTGGGCGGCGCTGAAACGCCCGTTGACGGGAAAAGTCCGCGTGATGTCGGCGGCGTAGCCGGCGACTTCGCAGCCGGCGTCGATCAGCACCAGCGTGTTGTCGTTGAGCAGCTTGTTATTCTCAACGTAATGCAGCACGCAGGCATTGGCGCCGCCGGCGACGATCGGCGTGTAGGCATGGGCGTCGGCGCCGCGCTTCCTGAATTCGTAGGACAGCTCGGCTTCCAGTTCGTATTCGGCCATCCCCGGCCGGCAGGCGCGCATGGCGCGGGCATGGCCGGCACTGGCGATGTCGGCCGAGCGTTGCTGGATGTCGGCTTCGGCGCTGTCCTTGACCAGGCGCATGGCGTCGAGTTCGGCACGCAAGTCGTGGATGGCGCGCGGTGCCCGCTTGCCGGCCCGGCTCTGGGCGCGCACGGCGTTGAGCGCCTGGGCGATGCGGGCGTCCCACTCGGCGTCGTGGCCGATGGCATGCCACAGGGCATCGCGGTCGACCAGGAATTCCGCCAGTTTCTTGTCGAACTGTTCGATGGGGTAGGCGGCATCGAAACCGAAAGCGGCCTTGGCGGCTTTCGGGCCGTAGCGGTAGCCGTCCCATATTTCCCGTTCTTCATGCTTCTCGCGGCAAAACAGGATGGATTTCGGGCGGCTTTTGCCATCCTTGGCGCCGACCAGCACGACCACCGCTTCCGGTTCGGGAAAGCCGGTCAGGTACCAGAAGTAGCTGTCGAAGCGGTAGAGGTGGTGAGCGTCGCGATTGCGGATGACTTCCGGCGCGGTCGGGATGACGGCGACGCCGGAGGCTATGGTTTTCAGCAGGCGCCGGCGGCGGGCGATGAAATGGGCGTGGCTCATGCGTTCCTCGATTCGGTATCCCGAAGTTCCTTGTCCAGTTCGGCCAGACGTTGCGGCGTTCCTACATCGACCCAGCGGCCGTCGTAACGTTCCCCGCTCAGCGTGCCGGCGGCAATGGCGGCGTCGAGTAGCGGACGCAGTTTCATCACCGTGCCCGGTTTGATGCCGGCAAAAAGGGCCGGCGAAAAGACGCCGATCCCGGCGTAGGTGAAAGTCTGCTCGCCATTGGCGTAAACGACGCGTTCGCCGTCCAGGCTGAAATCGCCGCCGCTGTGGTGGGCCGGATTGGCGACCATGACGAGATGCGCGGTTTTATCGGCCAGTTGCCGGGCGCGATTGAAATCCCAGTCGCAATAAACGTCGCCATTGACCACCAGGAACGCCTGGTCGCCGAGCAAAGGCAGCGCCTTGGCGATGCCGCCGGCGGTTTCCAGCGCCCCCGGCGGTTCCGGCGAGTATTGGATATGCAGGCCCCAGCGCCCGCCATCGCCGAGCGCCGCTTCGATCTGCGCGCCGAGATGGGCGTGGTTGATGACGATTTCCCGGAATCCCGCCGCTGCCAGGCGCTCCAGATGCCAGACGATGAGCGGCTTGCCGCCCGCGACGAGCAGCGGTTTCGGGGTGTGGTCGGTCAGCGGTCGCATGCGTTCGCCGCGGCCGGCGGCCAGGATGAAGGCTTTCATGGGTTCCGGGTCGAGTCGTGGGTATCGGGTGGCGGCTGCGCTTACTTGTACCGGATGCCTTCCTGCAGGGTGTCGCCTTCCAGCGCATCGAGCAGGTTGAGCAGCGGTTTCAGCGCGATGTAGCGGCCGGCCGTCTTGCGGGCGTAGCCCATG
This sequence comes from Bacteroidota bacterium, assembly GCA_050259955.1. Taxonomy (GTDB): domain Bacteria; phylum Pseudomonadota; class Gammaproteobacteria; order Burkholderiales; family Rhodocyclaceae; genus Azonexus. Next base: position 27,098 of record JBLNBM010000018.1, on the reverse strand, counting down.
AAGCGCGGCAGGTCCTCGCTGTATTTCTCCTTGCCGTCGCGGTATTTCAGGCGACAGAAGATGCCGAGCACCTTGAGATGGCGCTGCAGGCCCATCAGTTCGTAATCGCGCCAAAAATCGCCGAAATCGGCGCGCACCGGCAGGCCGGCGGCGCGGGCCTTTTCCCAGTAGCGGACGACCCAGTCGAGTTCCTGTTCCTCGTCCCACGAAATGAAGGCGTCGCGGAACAGCGAGACGACGTCGTAGGAGATCGGGCCGTAAACGGCATCCTGGAAATCGATGATGCCGGGCGTCAGGGTCGCTTCGCTTTCGACGACCATCAGGTTGCGCGGCATGAAGTCGCGGTGGGTGAATACCTTGGGCTGGGCCAGGGCGCTGTTGATCAGGAACTTGAACGTGCGGTCGAGCATGACTTTCTCGTCGTCGCTCAACTGGTAGCCGCGGTGGCGGCCGATGAACCATTCCGGGAACAGATCGAGTTCGCGGCGCAGCAGCGTGGCGTCGTAGGGTGGTAGCGTGCTCGGCTTGGACGACAATTGCCATTTGACCAGCACGTCGAGCACCGGGCGCATCAGCGTGTCGGCCAGGCTGAGGTCGGCGTTCAGGGCGTCGAGATAGCCGATGCGGCCGAGGTCGGTGAGGACCAGGAAACCGTTGTCGAGGTCCTGGTCGAGGACGCGCGGCGCCGCCAGGTCGGCCTTGGCGAGCAGGGCGGCGACGTGGATGAAGGGCTTGCAGTCTTCCTTTTCCGGCGGCGCGTCCATCAGGATGCGCGTGCTGCCGTCCGGCCAGGTCAGGCGGAAATAGCGACGGAAACTGGCATCGGCCGACGCCGGAGTGATGGTGACCATCTGGTCGGGAAAGCGACTGGCAACCCAGTCGGTAACAAGTTGATCGCGCGGCATCGGGCTGGGATAGGTTCGTTGTAAAATGGCCGGATTTTAACACTCGGGTTCCCGGCATTCCGGTGTCGCCCCTCAACTGATTGCCCCGATGACCGGTTTCGCTCGCCGCCCGCTTGCTGTTTTTGTCTGTTGCCTGTTTGCCGGCATGCAGACCAGTCATGCCGCGCTCGACACCGCCCGCCTGCAGCTGCCGGTCGAGGGTGCCGCCGGCAACGCGCCGGCGTCGGAATCCCCGGTCGCTTCGCCCAATGACGAGTTGCCCCTGCGCCTGCGCCTGGAGCGCAAGTTCAATGTGCTGGGCAAGAAGAAGCCGTCGCCGGTCGAAGTCGTCGGGATCCCGAATCCGGTCGAACTGAAGAAGGACGACCGCTACCCGCTGTTCGTCATCGCCGACAACATCGAAGGTCGGGGCAACGAAGTGACCGAGGCCGAAGGTTCGGTCGAACTGCGCCAGATCGGTACCCTGATCTATGCCGACAAGCTGACCCACCGGGCGCTGGAAGACGAGTTGGAGGCGGTCGGCCATGTTCGCCTGCTGCAGGACGGTGCGGAAATGGAGGCGCCGTATCTGCGCATGAAACTGGCGGAACAGATCGGCTACGCGACGGAGACCGATTTCCACATCGCCAAGGACTTGCCCAGCAAGTTCTATCAGCCGCAACAGACGGTGGTGACGGTGGCGACCAGCAACGCGGTGACCACCAATGCCCCGATGATGCTCAACGTGCCGAACAGTTACGGCCTGCCCACCGTGGCGCCGAAATTCAAGCCGTCGGAAGCCACCGGGCATGCCGAACGGGCCGATTTCGAAGGGGAAAACCAGTATCGGCTGTGGGATACCACCTTCTCGACCTGCAAACCGGGACAGGACGACTGGTACCTGCGCGCCTCGGAAATGCATCTCGACTATGATCGCGATGTCGGCGACGCCCGCCATATGTCGCTGTGGTTCCAGAATGTGCCGCTGTTCTACACGCCGGTGGCGTCCTTCTCGATGAACGGCCAGCCGCATTCCGGTTTCCTGCATCCTTTCTTCTCGACCTCGACGAAAAGCGGCTTCGATTTCGCCCTGCCCTATTACTGGGCGATCGCCCCCAACTACGATGCAACCTTCTATCCGCGCTACATGACCAAGCGCGGTTTCCAGTTGGGTGCCGAGGCGCGCTATCTGGACCAATACACGCTGAGCACGACGCGCCTCGAATACATGCCCAATGACGAGCTCGAAAATCGTCAGCGCTATGCCTACAACTTCCTGTACCAGCAGAATCTGGGGCGCGGCGTGTCGGCGACGGTCAATTGGAATGCCGTTTCCGACGACCGTTACTGGACGGACATGTCGTCCCGGCTGATGCAGACGTCGCTGACGCAGTTGCCGCAACAGATGGTGGTCGGCTATACGCCGACGCCGTGGCTGCAGACCAGCATGCAGGTTCTTCACTACCAGACCCTGCAGCCGGACCCGGCTTTCCCGATCGCGCGGCCTTATTTCCTTGATCCGCAGATCAATATCGTCGGCTTCAAGCCCGATGTGCTGAAAACCGATCTCAGCATGATCGCCCAGTTTTCGCGCTTCACGCATCCGGACAAGGTGGACGGCAACCGTTTCGTCTTCTATCCGCAGGTGTCGTTGCCCATCGTCAATCCGGCCTTCCAGATCACGCCCAAGTTCGGTGTGCACATGACCAAGTATGACCTGGAGCAGCAGTCGGCCGGCAATCCGAACAGCATCACCCGCAACCTGCCGACCTTCACGCTCGATTCGACGATGATTTTCGAGCGCGAGGCCAACTGGCTGGAGCACGATTACATCCAGACCCTGGAGCCGCGCCTCTACTACGTCAATATTCCCTACAAGGACCAGAGCAAGATTCCGGTCTTCGACTCCGGCCTCTCCGACTTCAATTTCGCCCAGATCTTTTCCGAAAACCGCTACAGCGGCTACGATCGGGTCAACGATGCCAATCAGCTGACGGCGGCGCTGACGACGCGCTTGCTCGATGCCAATACCGGTGTCGAACGCTTCAAGGCGATGCTTGGCCAGCGTTATTATTTTTCACCGCAGCGCGTCAAGATCGACGGCGAAACCGCCCGCGTCGACAACTTCTCCCACCTGGTGGCGGCGGCCACCGGCTTGGTCTGGCCCAAGGTCTATGCCGACGCGGCCTGGGAGTATAACTATCGCGACGGCGTCAATCAGGCCATCGCGGCGGGCATGCGCTACCAGCCGGAACTGGGCAAGGTGATCAGTGCCAGCTACCGCTATACCCGCGACCAGCTGACCGGCGCCTCGACCGTCGACCAGATCGACCTGGCCGGCCAGTGGCCGATCAATCCGCGCTGGTACGTGGTTGGCCGCTATAACTACTCGCTTCGCGACAGCAAGCTGCTCGAAGCCATTGCCGGCTTCGAATACAACGCCGGCTGCTGGGCCACGCGGCTTGTCGCCCAGCGCCTGGAGGCGACGGCGGGGGCCGCCAATACCTCGATCTTTTTCCAGCTTGAACTCAACGATTTCGGTAGTATCGGCACCAACCCCATCGGGATGCTTCGGCGTACCATTCCCGGCTACGGCAAAACCAACGAACTGCCCAATAGCAGCCAGCTCATCAATCCATGATTCCCATGCCCAATCTTATTCGTCATTTGTCCGTCCTGATCGGCTGTCTCTGTGCTTTCCTGGCGATGCCGGCGTTTGCCGCCGTCGAGCCGGTCGAGGCCGACCATATCGTCGCCGTGGTCGGCGGCGAAGTGATCACGCAGTACGAACTGCGCGACCGGCTCGACGCCGCCCTCAAGCAGTTGCAGAAGCAGGGAACGCCGCTGCCTTCGCAGGACGTGCTCGAACGCCAGATGCTGGAACGGGTGATCATGGACCGCATCCAGTTGCAATACGCCAAGGAAACCGGCCTGCAGATCGACGACATCCAGCTCGATCAGGCGATCGGCCGCATAGCCGCCGGCAACAAGATGACGCTGCCGGATTTCCGGCAGGCACTGGAAAAGGATGGCATCCAGTACGCCAAGTTCCGCGAGGAAATCCGCACCGAAATGATCATGGTTCGCCTGCGCGAACGCGAAGTCGACAGCAAGCTGGTGATTTCCGACGGCGAAATCGACAATTATCTGGCCAACCAGCCGGCAGGCGGTGGTGCGGAAGAATATCAACTGGCACACATCCTGTTGCGGGCCCCCGAGTCGGCCAGTCCGGAACAATTGCAAAAACTCCGCCTGCGCGGCGAGCAGGCCCTGAAGCGGGCGCGCGCCGGGGAAAACTTCGCCCAACTGACCGCCGCCTTCTCGGACGCACCGGATGCGCTCAAAGGGGGCGATCTCGGCTGGCGCGCCCTGGACCGCCTGCCGGCGCTTTATGCCGACACCGCATCCCACCTGCAGGCCGGCGAAGTCAGCGAATTGCTGCGTTCCTCGGCAGGCTTCCATATCGTCAAACTGGTCGCCAAGCGCGGCGGCAGCGCGCCGGCTTCGGTGCAGCAGACCCATGCCCGCCACATCCTGATCCGCATCAATGAAGTCGTCTCCGAAGGCGAAGCTCGCCGCAAGCTGGAAAATGTCCGCGAGCGCATCGCCAACGGTATGGATTTCGCCGAGCAAGCACGCCTCTATTCGCAGGACGGCTCGGCTGCCAAGGGGGGCGACCTGGGCTGGCTGAATCCGGGTGACACCGTGCCGGAATTCGAGCGGGCGATGGATGCATTGAAGATCAATGAACTGAGCCCGGTCGTCCAGTCGCCTTTCGGCATGCACCTGATCCAGGTCGAGGAGCGCCGCGAACGCGACGTCTCCGTCGAACGCGAGCGCGGCGCGGCACGCCAGGCCCTGCGTGAACGCAAGCTCGACGAAGCCTACCAGGACTGGCTGCGCCAGCTGCGCGACCGCAGCTACGTCGAAAACCGCCTCGAAGAGAAATAATGCCGCGACTGATCGCGGTCACCAGCGGCGAACCGGCCGGCATCGGGCCGGAACTGTGTTTGCGCCTGGCCACTTACGCCGGCACCGCGTCGCTCGTCGTTCTCGGCGACCGGGCACTGCTCCGGGAAAGAGCCGCCGCCCTCGGCCTGCCAGTCGCTTTCCGCGATTACGTGCCGGGACAGCCGGCGGTCCCCGGGCAGCTGGATGTCCTGCATATCCCGCTGGCCGTCGCCGCGCAGCCCGGTCGGCTCGACGCCGCCAACGGCGCCTACGTGCTGGCTCTGCTCGATCGGGCGCTGGCCGGCTGCCAGTCCGGCGAATTCGCCGCGATGGCGACGGCGCCGGTGCATAAGGGCGTCATCAACGAGGCCGGCGTGCCCTTCACCGGCCATACCGAATATCTTGCCGAAAAGACCGGCACGCCACTGGTCGTCATGATGCTGGCCGGCAATACCGAACGCGGTCCGCTGCGCGTGGCGCTGGCGACCACGCACCTGCCGCTGAAGGATGTGCCGGCGGCGATCACCCCCGAGCTGCTGGAAATAACCTTGCGCATCCTTGATGCCGACCTGCGCCACAAATACGGCCTGGCCAGTCCGCGCATCCTGGTCGCCGGGCTCAACCCGCATGCCGGCGAGGGCGGTTATCTCGGCCGCGAGGAAATCGACGTCATTACGCCGGTGCTCGAGAAACTGCGCGGCGAAGGCCTGCAGCTGGCCGGCCCGTTTCCGGCTGACACCATGTTCACGCCGCCCATCCTGGCCCAGGGCGACGCGGTGCTCGCCATGTACCACGACCAGGGCCTGACGGCACTCAAGTACGCGACTTTCGGCCAGGGCATCAACGTCACCCTCGGCCTGCCGATCATCCGAACTTCGGTCGATCACGGCACGGCGCTGGAACTGGCCGGTACCGGCCGGGCCGATCCCGGCAGCCTTTTTGAAGCGGTCGCCGAAGCGGCCAGAATGGCGGAGCAGCAATGAAAGGCCACGTCGCGCGCAAGCGTTTTGGACAAAATTTCCTGGTCGATAACGGCATCATTTCCGCCATCGTCTCGGCCATCAATCCCCAACGCGGCGATACCGTCGTCGAAATCGGCCCCGGCCTCGGCGCCATCACCGAGCCGCTGCTCACCCGGCTGGATCACCTGCATGTCGTCGAAATCGACCGCGACCTGATTGCCCGCCTGAAAAAGCAGCACAGCCGCGAGCGTATGACCATCCACGAAGGCGACGCGCTGGACTTCGATTTTGGCAGCATCGGCAGCAACCTGCGCCTGGTCGGCAACCTGCCCTACAACATCTCGACGCCGCTGCTCTTTCATCTGGCGGACTATGTCGGCATCGTGCACGACATGCACTTCATGCTGCAGAAGGAGGTCGTCGAGCGCATGGTGGCGGAGCCGGGCGAGAGCGACTTCAGCCGTATTTCGGTGATGCTGCAATACCGCTTCCATATCGAATGGCTGATCGACGTCCCGCCGGAAAGCTTCGAACCGCCGCCCAAGGTGCAATCCGCCGTGGTCCGCCTGATCCCCAAGGATGTTGCGGAGCTGACCGCGAAGAACCAGGACAAGCTGTCGCTGGTCGTCCAGACCGCGTTCGCGCAGCGCCGGAAAATGCTGCGCAATACCCTGAAGACCCTGTTGAGCGATGCTGATTTTGCCCAGCTCGGCATTGACCCGACGCGCCGTGCCGAAGACCTTGCGGTCGCCGACTACGTCAGGATCGCCAATCACCTGAGCTGAGCGCCGGCCCGGCCGCTTGCTGCATGCGGCAGGACGGGCACCAGCGTCGCCTTCACCGCCAAGGTCTCACTGTTCCGGCACGGCACAGTCTGTTGCGCTTCTGAACAGCCTGACGCCGCGTCAGGCCGCTCCTGTGCCGGACAATTTTTCCGCCTGGCCGAGGCCCGGCCGGGCTTTGGCCGCTTCATCCGCCGCCATCCCCTTGTGGTTCGGAATTTGCTGTCTCCCCCTATTCAAAATAATTGATGCGAGCCGGTTTTCCGGAACCTCGCGACTGCCACCGGCAGGTGGCTTGAACATCACAGGAGAAGCAGGTGAAGACTACGGAGTTGCTTCATAGCGGACTGGAAATCGACGAGCGCTGGCAGATCGTCGATGCGTCCTACGATGCGTCGTTGCGCCAGTTCGACGTGCGGGTGAGCGAACCGGCGGGTCGCGAGGGCTGGTTTTCGCGCCCGAGGTCGGCCAGTTCGGCCAGCGAGAAACATGTCTGGCGGCACGTCAATATGGGGACGCGGCGCTGTTTCGTCCATCTGTCGGTGACGCCCGGGCAATTGCCGGTCGACCAGCCGTGGTCGGGCGCCAAAGACATGCCTTTTACCCATGCCCTGACCCGGCAGATCGCGGCGCTCCTGATGCAGGGCATCAATCTGCAGACCATCTGCACCTTGCTCGATATTTCGCTGGCCGACCTGTGGAAGTTCAAGTGCAGCCTGGATAGCGGCAAGACCCGGCTTTCGCCGGGGGCAACTGCGGCGCAATCGGCGGCGGGCACCGGCGACAGTACGGTGCCCGATGCAACGGATGCCGTCTGGGAACAATTGCTCGATGGCTCACTGAACATCGATATCCGTTTCCTGAGCCTGAAACTGCTGCTCACCAAATTGCGTGAACAGATGCGCGTCATCGAGGACAGCGACGTGCGCATGCTCAAGGTCTACGAGCTGCAGCGCTACTTCGAGCGCAACGAGTCCCGGCTCAGCCATGAATTGCTGCAGCTCGCCGAGGTGGGCAAGCAATGAGCGAGCATCGCGTGGCAACATTGATGGGCGTCGGCGACGTGGCCGAGCTGATCCGCAGCGGCAAATATCTCTCCGTCGCCGGCGACGAACAGGCCTTGCGGCAACTCCCGACCGGCAACTGGATCGGCGGCACGATCCCTTACTTCATGGCGGAACAAGGCGGCGTGGTCAGCCGCGAACAGGTGTACGTCAATGAGATCGAAACCTTCGGCGAGTCGCCGCTGATCCGCTTCTACGACCTGGCATCCCTGCCCCGGCTGTGCCGGAATGCGCCCGACAACGGCTACAGCCTGATCATCGTTCCCGGTTTCAGCGAAGTGCACTCCAGCTTTGCCCGCAATGCGCCAAATTACGAGGAAATGTACCTGAAGCCGCTGGTCGGCTGGGTCGCCGGCGTTCATCTCGATGACCTCGGGAAAGTGACACCGAAAGTGGTGCATGGCCAGACCGGGCAGTTTTCGGACCAGATGGCGGTGCTCGTGGACGTGCCCTTGCCCAACGACAAATTCGCCCGGATCGACATCGTCAATCTGTTCACTCCCGGGCAGGGTGACGACATCACCTTCCCGGAAACAGGCTTTAGCGCCGGCGACTGCCTGATCAACGGCGAGCCGGCGAACTTTTCCGACTACTTGAGCGGTCAGGGAATCGACACCCGGCTGCCGCTGGTCGCCGACTATTCCGGCGCCATGGTCAATGTCAGCATCAAGGGCAATGTCAGCGCCGAACGGCGGGTCGATTTCTATGCGCCAGTTTTTCCCGGCACCCGCTACCGCTTCGCCGCCCCGGTCGCCGACTACATCACCGCCTTGCAGTCGGCGCTGCCGCCGATGGATAGCGAGCCGGGTTTTTCCTGCAACTGTGTGCTCAACTACCTGTACTGCGAACTCGACGGCAAGCGGACCGGGCGGATCACCGGACCGATCACGTTCGGCGAAATTGCCTACCAGTTGCTCAACCAGACGCTGGTCTATCTCAGCATCGACGGCTGAGCCGGCAGCGTTCGCGGATAGCGGCGGGATTTTCTGTCCTTCCGGTGTCCTTATGAGGCAACAAAAAGGGTCGAACAGACGCAAAAGGCGAGCCGGATTACTCCGCTCGCCTTTTTGGAAAAGCTGGGAACGCCTTGTGCCGCCTGCTTACTTCTTCAGCGGGCAGGTGCTCAGGCCGAGCAGCGGATACATCGGGCACCAGCCCATCAAGCCGGTGGCCAGCGGCACGATGCCGATGTAACCCCAGACCGGCAGCAGGCCGGCGGCAGTTGCGCCAATCAGGCCGGCTCCGGCAACGATACGCAGGATCTTGTCCAAACCGCCAACATTGCTTTTCATGCTGTGTTCTCCGAGTAGTTGTGGGTACGGCGCCCACTGTAACCACTGCGAATGTTGCGGTATGTAACCTGAGTCACAGAGCGGCGAGTTTTTGCAGGCCGGGGCGGTCGGTGACCGTCAGTTGCTCGCGGCCGAGAGTGACCAGGCCCTGGGCGGCAAAGCCCTTGAGCAGCCGACTGACAATTTCGCGGACGCTGCCCAATTCGTCGGCCAGTTGCTGGTGGGTGACGTTGAGCACGGTTTCGTGGCGGGCGACGATCAGTTTGGCCAGGCGCTGGTCGAGGCGGCTGAAAGCGACTTCCTCGACCAGTTGCATCAGTTCGCCGATGCGCTCGGCGAAGAGATGGAAGACGAAGTCGCGGAAAGGTGCGTATTCCAGCATCAAGGCCGAAAAAGCGGCGAGCGGCAGGGCGAGCAGGGTGAGCGGCGTTTCGGCGATGCCGCGGGCGTTGTAATCGGTGCGGCCGAGCAGGCAGCTGGAACTGATGATGCAGGAGCCGCCCGGCGCCACCCGGTAAAGCATCAATTCCCGGCCATTGCCGGCCAGCTTGATGACCTTGATGCTGCCCGAGACGAGGAGCGGGAATCCCCGGCACGGTTGGTGTTCTGCGAAAACCTGAGTGCCGGCCGGCAAGTGCATCACCGCCTGCGGCTGCAGCAAGGCATCCAGTTGGCTCTCGCTCAGCCCGGCCAGTACCGGATACAGATCGAGTACCTGTTGACCGCTCACCGGGTCAGTCATCGCTCAGCCTACCGTTGCCCAGACCGGGGCGTGGTCCGACGGCCGTTCGCGTTTGCGCGGCGCGCGGTCGATGCCGGCGGCGGTGCATTGTTCGGCGAGCGGCCTGGAGAGCAGGATATGGTCGATGCGCAGGCCGAGGTTTTTCTGGAAACCGAGCATGCGGTAATCCCACCAGGAAAAAGTCTTTTCCGGCTGCTCGAACAGCCGGAAGCTGTCGACCAGGCCGAGGCCGAGCAGGCGCTGGAAGGCGGCGCGCTCTGCCGGCGAGCAGAGTATGCAGTCGGTCCACCGTTTGGGGTCGTGCACGTCGCGATCGTCCGGCGCGATGTTGTAGTCGCCGCCGAGCGCCAGTTTCGGGTGGGCCGCCAGTTCCTCGGCGAGCCAGACGGCGAGCGCATCCAGCCAGCGCAGCTTGTAGTCGTACTTGTCGCAGCCTACTTCCTGGCCGTTCGGCATATAGGCGCCGATGATGCGAACATCGCCGACAGTGCCGGCGATCAGGCGTTTCTGCTCGTCCGGGAAATGCGGATTGCCGAGCACGACATCGCTGATCGGCTGGCGGGCGAGCAGGGCGACGCCGTTATAGGTTTTCTGGCCGGAAAAGGCGACGTGGTAGCCAGCCGCCTCGATTTCGGCGCGCGGAAAATTATGGTCTTCGAGCTTCAGTTCCTGCAGACATAACGCATCCGGCTGCGCTTCGGCCAGCCAGTCGAGCAGGTGCGGCAAACGGACTTTCAGTGAATTGACATTCCAGGAAGCGATTTTCACTTGTTCAGGCCGCCCATCGGTTTGCTGCCATAGGGCGCGGTCTTCGGATAGCCGGCGAGGTCGAGCAGGTTGTGGTAGCCGACGCTTTCGTAGCCGCGCATGCTCTGCTTGCCGACCTTCAGCGAAGGCACGAAGGCGTCGCCGATCAGCTTTTTCAACTCTTCGAAGTCTTCCGGCTTGTTCAGCATTATTTCGCTGAAGGGGACGCCGCGGCCATTGAGCAGATCACGCGCCTGCTTGCATTCGGCGACGCAGTCGGGCGATGTGTAGAGTGTGACGGGGAAATTGTCGACCGCCCGCTTGACGGCAAAGGGCAGTGCGTCCGGGTTTTCATTGCTCTCGCCGATCTTGGCGACGGCCTTGGCCTTGCCCGGTGGCGGCGTGTCGGAAAAGACGGTGCGGCCGGCCGGATCGACCCAGCGGTAGGTTTCTGCCGTGGCGACGGCACTGCCGACGACCAGGCACAGAATGAACAGACGACGCATGATTCCCCCCCCCCCGCCGCGCGTAGTTTAGGCTGCAATCATACCGCTATGGCGGAGCAGCGCATCGACCCTCGGTTCCCGGCCGCGGAAGGCCTTGAACGAATCGATGGCTGGACGCGAGCCGCCGACCGAGAGGATCTCGTCCAGGAAACGCTGGCCGGTCGCCGCATCGAACGGGCTGCCGGCTTCCTCGAACGCGGCATAGGCATCGGCCGACAGCACTTCCGCCCACTTGTAGCTGAAATAGCCGGCGCCGTAGCCGCCGCCGAAAATGTGCGAAAAGCTGTTCGGGAAACGATGCCAGGCCGGCGGCAGCAGCACGGCGACTTCCTTCCGCACGTCGTTGAGCAGGTCCATGACGCTCTGCGGGCCGGTCGGGTCGAAGCTCGAATGCAGCAGCATGTCGAACAGCGAGAACTCGATCTGGCGCACCGCCATCATGCCGGCCTGGAAGTTCTTCGCGGCCAGCATCTTGTCGAACAGGGCCTTGGGCAGCGGTGCCCCGCTGTCGACATGGCCGGTCATGCCTTCGACCACTTCCCATTCCCAGCAGTAATTTTCCATGAACTGCGAAGGCAGTTCGACGGCATCCCATTCGACGCCGTGGATGCCGGAAACGCCCAGTTCCTCGCCGCGCGTCAGCAGGTGGTGCAGGCCGTGGCCGGTTTCGTGGAACAGCGTGGTGACTTCGTCGTGGGTGAAGGTCGCCGGTTTGTCGCCGACCGGGCGCGAGAAATTGCAGTTGAGGTAAGCGACCGGCTTCTGGATGCCGTGGGGCGTGTGGTGGCGCGACCGCGCTTCGTCCATCCAGGCGCCGCCGCGCTTGGTCTCGCGGGCGTAGAGGTCGAGGTAGAACTGGCCGACCAGTTCGCCGGCCGGGGTTTCCAGGCGGAAGAACTTGACGTCTTCATGCCAGACCGGCGCCGTGTCCGGCTTGACCTTGACCTTGAAGAGGTTCTCGATCACCGAGAACAGGCCGCCCAGCACCTTGGGTTCGGTGAAATATTGCTTCACTTCCTGCTCAGAGAAGGCATAGCGGGCCTGCAGCAATTTTTCCGAGGCGTAGGCGGCATCCCAGGGCTGAAAGTCGGCAATGCCGAGTTCGTCCTTGGCAAAGGCGCGCAGCTCGGTGATGTCCTTTTCGGCGAACGGCTTGGCCTTGGCTGCCAGTTCGCGCAGAAAGGCGAGCACCTGGGCCGGGTTGTCGGCCATTTTGGGGGCCAGCGAGACTTCGGCGAAATTGGCGAAGCCCAGCATCTTGGCATCTTCCTGGCGCAGTTCCAGCATGCGCTGGATGACCGGCGTGTTGTCCCATTCCGGCTTGCTGCTCCCGTCGTGGAATTCTGCGGCGCGCGTCGCGTAGGCCCGGTAGAGGCGGGCACGCAGGTCGCGGTTGTCGGCATATTGCAGCACCGGGCCGTAGGACGGGGCATGCAGCGTGAATTTCCAGCCCTCGACGCCGGCCTTTTCGGCCGCGTGGCGCGCCGCTTCCTTGGCGTCCGCCGGCAGCCCGGCGAGCAGGGTTTCGTCGGTAATCACTTCGGCGAAGGCATTGGTCGCATCGAGCACGTTCTCGGCGAACTTGGCGGCCAGTTGCGACAGCTCTTCCATGATCGCCTGGAAGCGCGGTTTCTGGTCTTCCGGCAGTTCGGCGCCGGACAGGCGGAAATCGCGCACTTCGTTATCGACGATCTTCTTCTGCTCGACGGACAGCGTCGCGTATTCCGGGCTGGCGCGCAGCGCCTTGTACTTGTCGAACAGTTTCAGGTTCTGGCCCAGTTCGGCGTAGAAGCGCGAGACTTCCGGCAGCATCTCGTTGTAGGCCTCGCGCCAGGCCGGCACGTCATTGACCGAATGCAGGTGGCCGACGATCCCCCAGGCTCGGCTGAACGGTTCCAGGCCGTCCGACAAAGCGCCGGCAAAATCCTTCCAGGTGGCCGGCGTGGCGTCCTCGGTCAGGCGTTCGATCAGGGCGCGGCTGTCGGCGAGCAGCGAAGTCATGGCCGGTTTGACATGTTCCGGCTGAACGGTGTCGAAGCGCGGCAGGTCGGAAAAGTCGAGGAGGGGGTTGGTCGTCGTCATGGCAGTCGGGATTAAAAAGGGCGGTCAATGCCGCCCGATGTTTCTTAGAGAGTCTTGCCGGTCAGGCGTTCATACGCCTCGATGTATTTGGCGCTGGTCCGCGCGATGACGTCGGCCGGCAGGCTGGGGCCGGGGGCGGTCTTGTTCCAGTCCAGGGTTTCCAGGTAATCGCGCACGTACTGCTTGTCGTAGGACGGCGGGTTGCTGCCCTCCTGGTACTGGTCGGCCGGCCAGAAACGGGAGGAATCCGGGGTCAGCGCTTCGTCGATCAGGTGCAACGTGCCGGCCTGGTCGATGCCGAATTCGAACTTGGTGTCGGCGATGATGATGCCGCGACCGCGGGCGTAGGCGGAAGCTTCCTCGTAGAGGCGGATGGAGGCGATGCGCGCTTCGTCGGCGAGCTGGGCGCCGTTCTTGCCGGTGCCGGCCAGGGCTTCCGCCAGTTCGGCGGCGCAATTGGCCTGGGCGGTGGCGAAGGAGACGTTCTCGTCGTGGTCGCCGACGGCGGCCTTGGTGGCCGGCGTGAAGATCGGGCTGGGCAGCTTCTGGGCCATTTTCAGGCCGGGCGGCAGCGCGATGCCGCAGATGGCGCCGGTTTCCTGGTAGTCCTTCCAGCCCGAACCGATGACGTAGCCGCGGACGACGGCTTCGATGGGCAGCGGCTTCAGGCGCTTGACGACGACGGCACGGCCGCGCACCTGGTCGCGCTCGTTTTCGGCGACGACGCTTTCCGGGTCGATGCCGGTCAGTTGGTTGGGGACGATGTGGCCGAGCTTTTCGAACCAGAAATCGGCGACGGCGGTGAGCACTTCACCCTTGCGCGGAATCGGGTCCGGCAGGATGACGTCGAAGGCCGACAGGCGGTCGGTGGTGATGATCAGCAGCTTGTCGGCGTCGACCGCGTAGATGTCGCGGACTTTGCCCTTGGAGAGCAGCGGCAGGCTGGTGATGGACGACTGGAAGAGAGGAGCGGTCACGGCGATGTCCCGAATGCAAAAAAGCGAATTATAAATTAATGCGCGCCGCCTTCTTCAGCGGCGAGCGTTTTCCGCATCCGGTGCGTCCCCCAGGCGACTATCCCGGCGATGACCGGAATCGAAATCGCCGTGATGACGTCGGTGTTCTGGTGATGCAGTTCCTTGGTGCCCTTGGCCAGGTATTGCACCAGCTGCGAGCCGTAATAGGTCAGCACGACGACGGACAGGCCTTCGACCATTTCCTGGAGGCGCAGTTGCAGCCTGGCGCGGCGGTTCATCTGCGAAAGCAGTTCCTGGTTCTGGCGTTCCAGTTCGATATCGACCCGGGTGCGCAGCAGCTGGCTGTTGCGGGCGACGCGGGCCGATAATTCTTCCTGGCGACGGCTGATCGCCTCGCAGGTATTCATCGCCGGCAGCAGGCGACGCTGCATGAATTCGTAGAAAGTCGGCAGGCCGGAAATCCGCGTTTCCCGCAATTCCTCGATACGCTGCATCACCAGGCCGTGATAGGCGTGGGAAGCGCCGAAACGGAAAGTGGTGCGCGCCACCGAATGCTCGACTTCGGCAGCCAGCCCGGACAGCGTGCCGAGCACGCCTCGCTCGTCATCCGGCGAGCGGGCCTGACCGATTTCGTCCATCAATTCGGCGAGCTGCTTTTCTCCCTTGTACAGCCAGCGGCTCACCTCTTTGGCAACCGGCAGGCCGAGCAGGGCCATCATCCGGTAAGTCTCGATCTCGACCAGGCGCTGCACGGTGCGCCCGGCCTGGCGCTGCGTCATGCCGGCATTGAGCACGAGGAAGCGCGAAAAGCCGTTGTCGATCTTGAAATCGGTGAAAATCCAGGCGGTTTCATCGGCCACCCGGGCGGCGACCATGGTCCGGCCGTTCGGGGTCAGGCTGGCGAGAATCGAATCGGGGCTGATTTCCTCGGTCGAGCGCAGTTCGACATGGGTCGCCACCATCAGCTGGCCGGGAATGCCGGCGAACCATTCGGGATGCACGGCATCGAAGGCGGTGACATCGGGATGCAGTTCCTCGCCGCTGGCCAGCGGGCGGAAGAAGGTGTAGCTGGAAAACTCGGTATGCAGTTCCCAGCGCATCCGGAAGGCGCCGGTTTCCAGCATCATGTGTGCATCGGAACTGTCGATCGACGTGCACACCTGGCCCTGGCAGAGCTTGGCCAGGTTGTCGCGTTCGGCTTGTGCGGTCGTCGCGCTGTGCTTGAAGACGAGGTGCGAAACCAGCATCGCGCCGACCAGCGGTACCGGCGGGCGGGCATGGAATTCGTTGTTCAGGCGCTGGCGGAGCGGATGCTCCTCCAGTTCGGCAAGCGTCAGGCGTGGGTGCATGGGGGCAAGGGCAGCGGTTGCGTTAGCCATTGTTGCGATGCAGCAGATTGTAGCGCATCCCAATTCACGGCAATGGGCGGGTTTGCAGGTATCGGCCGAACTCCTCTTCGAGGCTGGGAGCAGCCTGGTCGAGCAGGAAAGTGCGGAATTTCTGGCCAGCCGGCAGCAGTCGCTTGCTGTTCATATGCACGACATACCAGGTGCGTTCGATTGGCGTGCCCATGACGTCGAGCACCGCCACCTCGCCGGTCTTCAGTTCGAGCGGCAGGGTATGCAGCGACAGGAGGCTGATCCCCATGCCCGCCATCACCGCCTGCTTGATGGTTTCGTTGCTGCCCAGGCTGATGGTGCGGGCCGGCGTGAACAGGTGGTTCTTGAACATTTCCTCGGCCACACGCCGCGAGCCGGAACCTTCCTCGCGCAGCAGCACGGTTTCCTGTCGCAACTCCTGCAGGTCGAAGCGCCGGGCGGTGCGCAGCGGGTGGTCGGCCGGAGCGATGATCACGTAGGGATGGCTGGCCAGCGGCTCGGCATGGGCGTCAATCTCGAGCGGCGTGCGCCCCATCACGGCAAGGTCGATGGCGTTGTCCTGCAGCTTCTGGAGCAGAGCTTCGCGATTGCCGACGGTGAACTGGACTTCGATGCCCGGGTTGTCTTGCGCGAACTTGGCCAGTAGGCGGGGCATGAAGTACTTGGCGGTACTGACCAGGCCGACCGACAGCTGGCCCGTTTCGGCGCCGAGCAGGCCCTGCAGGTTGGCCTCGGCATCCTTGATTTCGCCGAGGATGCGCAGCGCGTGATGGACCAGCGTCTCGCCCGCTCCGGTCAGCGCGACGCCGCGCCCGAGACGCTCGAAGAGCGGCAGGCCGACATTGTCTTCGAGTTGCTTCAACTGCATCGACACCGCCGGCGGTGTCAGGTGCAATTCCTCGGCGGCGCGCGCATAACTCAGGTGGCGGGCGGCGACGACGAAAATCTGCAACTGGCGCAGGGTCAGGTTGCGGACGAAATTCACGCGTTAGGTTTCCTGAGATGTTGGCGGACTGGATTAAGGTCTGACTTAACTGTATGGCCTGAACGGGCCGGGCGTCAAACATTGCGTCCGGCAAGCAGCAAAAAAACCGCCGCAGCGGGGTCGGTCGCCTCTCAATATGAAATTCGCAACTTGTCGCGCCAGCCCGGGTAAATCTGGTCGGCATCCTGCGGAAAGGATTCGAAGGCGCGGGCGAATTCGCGGTGTTCTTTCGCCCAGGCGATCGGATCGGCACCGGCTTTCCAGCAATCGTAGGCCTGGCGCAGCGAGCGGGCGCCGGCGGCCGGCGAATCGAGATGGCCGTAGGCGCCGCCCCCTGCGGTATTGATGACGTTGCCGTGACCGAGATTGGCGAAGAAGCCGGGCAGGCGCAACGCGTTCATGCCGCCGGAAACGATCGGTGCCGTCGGTTTCATGCCGTACCACTCCTGGTGGTAAGCCGGGCCGGTGTAGCTGTCGCGCTCGATGATGTAGGCGATGGCCCGGTCGTCCTTGCCACCTTCCATCTTGCCGTAGCCCATGGTGCCGACGTGGATGCCGGAGGCGCCCTGCAGGCGGGCCATCTTGGCCAGCACGTAGGCGGTGTAGCCGCGCTTCGACGAAGGCGAGGTAATGGCACCGTGGCCGGCCCGATGGTAATGCAGGTACTGGTTCGGGTACTGGCGGCGGGCGGTGGTAATCATCCCCGGGCCGCCGACGTAGCCATCGACCAGGAAGGCCAGCTTGTCGGCGTCCGGGCCAAAAGCTTCGAGGGCGAAATCGGCGCGGGCGCACATTTCGAAATGGTCGTCAGCGGTGATGTTCATCGAAAAGAGCTTGGCTTCGCCGGTTTCGTCCATCGCCCGCTTCATGGCGTCATAGACTAGCGGAATGGTTTTCTTGACCGGCGCGAAGACCTGGTTGCCCTGCGGTTCGTCGTTCTTGATGAAATCGCCGCCCAGCCAGAATTGATAGGCAGCCGCGGCGAAGGGTTCGGGGCGCAGGCCGAGCTTGGGTTTGATGATGGTGCCGGAAATGTAGCCGCCGTCCTTGACCGGCCGGCCGAGAATGCGCCAGAGGTCGGAAATGTCCTTGGCCGGGCCGTCGAACAACTCGATGGCGCGGCGCGGCACGTAAAAGTCATACATCTTGGCGTGCTCGATATCGCCCATGCCCTGATTGTTGCCGATGGTCAGGGTGAGGAAGGAAGCCATCATCATCCGGCCATCGGTCATGTTGCGGTCGAAGAGATCAAGCGGGTAGGCGATGCGCATTTCCTCGCTGGCTTCATCGATGGCATAGACCAGCGCATCGACGCCCTTGGTGAAATCATCGGTGGTGCACACCTCGACATTGGTGCCGGTAGAGGATTCGGCGGCGAAGTGGGCGGCGGCTTCAAGATAGCCGTGGCCGGCCTTCGGCTTCATCTTGTAGGCGCACAGAATGTGGCGGCCGCCGGCGATCAGGTTTTCCTCCTTCAGGCTGAGGTCGGCGTAGCGGCTGGACTGGTCCATCTTTCTCTCCTTCGGCGGTGGTCGGGAATGACTGCTGCGATGGAGAGGATGCTAGGGCGCTCGATTGATAAACAAAAGTCAAAGATTTTTATTTGAGCGGTCAGCGATGGTTTATTTGCCGGCTTGGGCTGGGCGTGGTTTCCCTAAGGGGATGGCTGTGTTTCGACGTCCGAATTTTTTGGAGTTGCTATCCAGCCGATGTGGACTCCATGCATCGGGGAACCCTTGGTCAACGATCTGAACCGGACCTTGGCTATCGACTGTGCACCGACCCACATGATCATCCTGACCGAAAAATCCATGATTCTTGCTAAGAATATTTTCCACGTCCGACCTCCGGCAGAAGCGGCGGATAGTCTCAAAATTGAGAGCACGACGGTCACGGCGCTGAAAGTTTCGTCCCTTGATGAGGAGGCGACGCGCTTTCGCAGGGCAAGCCGATCTTCGTCTGCAACAGCACTCGGTTGGACCGGCGACTTTGCCGGCAGGCCGGGTTCTGGCGACCTACGGTAAAAAATGAACGTGATCTACCAGATTGGCAATCTGGTCGCAAAGGGGGTGGGGAAACTAGGGCAAGGTATTGGGAACGCTCAGTCGTACTGCGAGCCGGTTCCAGGAGTACGGGCAGCGGAGCGCGCATAGCGCTGTTATCAGCGCGAAACCCGCTATTGACGTCTTGTCCGGCCCCCATCCTGGGATACCAGAGTCAAGGCAGGAATATCCGACCGATAGTTCCTCCCATTGGCGCCGCGACCTGCCTTCATCAGTATCCCCATATCCATCAGTTCATTCAGCAAGCGGCTGACCGTTTCAGGGACGATTCCGAGGATGGCCCCAAAATCGGCAATGCTTAACCGATGAATCCGGTCGGTTTCGCCAATACGCAACTGCAGCAGGAGTCTGGCCAGGCGAACCTTGGCCGGAACAGTATTACTGACCAATTCGGACAACCAGTTATCGGCGTCCCGTAGCGCCTCCTGGGATTTCTCGAATAGCCGAAGTTGCAGCGCCGGGTGTTCGGCAATGAATTGGCGGAAATGCGTCATGGGTATCCGGCACAGATGCGCTTCAGTCAACGCAATCGCCGTATGTTGTTGTTCTTCCAAAAAAACCGATTCCAGGGCAACAACATCGTTTTTCTTGAGAAATCGAACAATCCGTTGGTTGCCACTGACGTCGTATCGAACCAGCTTGATGACGCCATGTCGAACGCAATATACCGCTGAGGCTCTATCCGTCCTGTTGTAGATGATCGCGTCCTTCGCGAAAACCAGGTCATCAATGGGCGTATGAAAGGCAAGGAGGTCTTCCAGGCTCACATCGGCACAGACCATTGTGCTGCGCAAGGAGCACGTAAAGCAGTTACTACGTCCATTGCATTTGTGGGTCATGTTGCGAGTCGTCATCGCTGATTGGGCAGCGTTATCAAAAGCGGGAGGCGCTATTATCAGAATAAAGAAAAGCAAATCTTTGATAGACATTAAGTCTTGCGGGCCGAATGTCGTTGGGCGACTACTATTCTGAAGATTCTCTGCCGGCTGGTGAGAAGCAGGTGTGCCATCCCAGGCGCTATCTGATTGGGTGTGAGGGCTCAACTGAACGCTGGGACTGGCTTTCGTCCCATCATGCCATCGAGGCTCGACGTGGCAATCGAGCGTCTCCGTTACGGAACGGTAGGTAACTTGCGCCAGGCCCTCCGATTGTGGGCAGATACCGAAGGTCGGCATTGGCGACAACTTGCCGGGGGCCGGCCGCCACGCACGACGGCGGCACTCTGCAGTGCTGCCGCTCAACCGCAAACACTGTGAAGTGTCGGGATCATGCCTCTCTCCCCAACGTATCCAGTGTCGTCTTTTCCAGATTCGCCAAGACCCGCCAGGCTCCGGCAAAGTCCTGGTTCGCCGTGTATTCGCCGGGCGTGACCAGGCAGCGTAGTTCGGCGCCTTGCGCCGATTTCAGGCCGTTTTCGGAGTCTTCGATGGCCAGGCAGTTCGCTGCCGGCAAGCCGAGGCGGGCCAGCACCCAGCGGTAAATATCCGGTGCTGGCTTCTTGTTGGCCACGACATCGCCGGCACCGATGACGGCAAACCAGTCCGGTGCATCGGGGGCGAGGCTGGCGCACAGCAAGGCGCGTACGTTTTCCGGCGAGGTCGTCGTGGCGATTGCCAGCCGCCAGCCGGCGGCCCGCGCTTCGTCGATCAGGCGGGCGATTCCCGGGCGCAAGGGCAGACGGCCGCTGGCGATCCACCGGACGTAGTGTGCCGTCTTGGCGTCGTGCAGTTGTTGCACCAGCCTGGCGAAATTCGCCTGCCCGGCAATTTCCGGGGCGTAGTGCGCGGCGTAGTGGGCGATGCGCTCCTTGCCGCCGGTGACGGCGAGTAGTTCGCCATACAGCGTTTCGTCCCAGTGCCAGGCCAGGCCGTGTTCGGCAAAGGCCTGATTGAAGGCGGGGCGATGGCCGTCGCGCTCGGTTTCGGCAAGCGTGCCGTCTACGTCGAAGATGAGTGCTTGGCAAGTGTTCATGGGCTTGCACGATAAGCCCGCCAGGGCGTGCCTTCCAAGTCAGGAACACTTACCGCGCGCTTAAGCGGGTCGTGAATTAAACAACCGCTTACCTCGTTGTTAAAAACAACTGACTATTGCTTAATTAAGAATCGTCTTATCTTCCATCGCGTCGCAGTAAGAAAAAATGACAGGAGTCATCATGCAATTCGGACGGACGACACTTTCCAAATTCGTTATCGAGCAGGCACGCTTGCAGCACAGCGAACTTGGTGCCCTGTTGATCGACGTTGCGGCGGCGGTGAAAACCATTTCGGCCATGGTTGGCAAAGGCGCTCTGGGCGGCAATCTCGGCGCGCTCGACAGCACCAATGTGCAGGGCGAGGTGCAGAAGAAACTCGATGTGCTGACCAACGAAGCCATCCTCCGTCATTGCGAGTGGGGCGGTCAGCTGGCCGGCATGGCTTCCGAGGAAATGGACGATCCCTACCCGATTCCTGCCGAATACCCGCGCGGCCGCTACCTGCTGGTTTTCGATCCGCTCGATGGTTCGTCGAATAGCGATGTCAATGTCTCGGTGGGCACCATTTTCTCGATTTTCGCCCGGCCGACCGCCGGCGATGCTGCCCTCGGCGACTATCTGCGTCCCGGCAGCGAACAGCTGGCTGCCGGCTACGCCATCTACGGCCCGGCGACGATGATGGTTCTGACCCTCGGCAACGGCACGCACGGCTTCACGCTGGACCGGGAAAACGGCAACTTCATCCTCACCCACCCGGATATCCGGGTGCCGCAAGATACCCGGGAATTCGCCATCAATACGTCCAACGAACGTTTCTGGGAGCCGCCGGTGCAGCGCTATGTCAGCGAATGCAAGGCCGGGCGCAGCGGCGTTCGGGGCGAGGATTTCAACACGCGCTGGATCGCCTCGATGGTGGCGGAAGTGCATCGCATCCTGATCCGCGGCGGTATCTTCATGTACCCGAAAGACAGCAAGGACCCGTCCAAGCCCGGACGTCTGCGCCTGCTCTACGAAGCCAACCCGATGGCAATGCTGATCGAGCAGGCGGGCGGCGCCGCCACTACCGGGCGCCAGCGCATCCTCGATGTGCAGCCGGACAGCCTGCATCAGCGGGTGCCGGTGATCCTCGGCTCGAAGAACGAAGTCGAGCGCCTCGAACGCTACCACCGCGAATACGACGAGGGCAGCGACCGGCCTTTCGTTTCGCCGCTGTTTGCCGAGCGTTCGCTGTTCCGCGACGAATCGCGCGCCTGATTACATCTTCAAGGGAGAGAGCCATGTCCGTCAGACACCCGATCATCGCCATCACCGGCTCGTCCGGCGCCGGTACCAGCACGGTGATGCAGAGCTTCCAGCACATCTTCCGCCGCGAGGGGCTGCTGGCGCAGATCGTCGAGGGAGATTCCTTCCATCGCTACGACCGCCTCAGCATGCGGGCCGCGATGAAGGAACAGGAAGTTCAGGGCAACCGCAATTTCAGCCATTTCGGGCCGGGGGCCAACCTGCTCGAAGAATTGCAGCAGCTTTTCGTCAGCTACGGCAAGAACGGTGGCGGCCAAGTCCGCAAATACCTGCACGACGCTGGCGAGGCCGAGCCGTATGGCCAGCAGCCGGGGACCTTCACCCCCTGGCAGGACATTACCGGCAGCACCGATCTGCTGTTCTACGAAGGCCTGCACGGCGCTTATGCCGACGAACAGATCGATATCGCCAAACAGGTCGATCTCTGCGTCGGCGTGGTGCCGACCATCAATCTGGAATGGATACAGAAACTGCATCGCGACCAGAAGATGCGGGGCTATTCGCAGGAAGCGGTGACCGACACCATCCTGCGCCGGATGCCGGATTATGTCAGCCATCTCTGCCCGCAGTTCTCGCGCACCCATGTCAATTTCCAGCGCGTGCCGATTGTCGATACCTCCAATCCCTTCATCGCGCGCGACATTCCGACGGCCGACGAAAGCATGGTGGTGATCCGCTTCGCCAACCCGAAAGGCATCGATTTCCAGTACCTGCTGACCATCCTGCACGGCAGCATGCTGACCCGTCCGAATACGCTGGTCGTGCCCGGCGGCAAGATGGGCCTCGCCATGCAGATGATCTTCACCCCCATGGTGCTGCGCTTGATGGACCAGAAACGCCGCGCCTGAACGGTGGGCAAACGTTGTTGAAGCGCAGAGACGCCGGGAAATCCGGAAGACAACGATTTTTTCGGCGCTTTCGCGCCTCCGCGTTGAGATTTTCAAGACTTTGGAGAGAGACATGGACCGTAACCAGACCGAAACCACCTTCCACCGTCAGCTGGCCAATGCTGTCCGCTTTCTCGCGGTGGACGCTGTCGAAAAGGCAAAATCCGGCCACCCCGGTGCGCCGATGGGCATGGCCGATATCGCCGAAGTGCTCTGGCGCGGCCATCTCAAGCACAATCCGGTCAATGACGCCTGGCCCGACCGCGACCGCTTCGTGCTGTCGAACGGCCACGCTTCGATGCTGCTCTATGCCCTGCTGCACCTCAGCGGCTACGACCTCAGCCTCGACGACCTGAAAAATTTTCGCCAGATGGGCAGCCGCACCCCGGGACACCCGGAAGTCGGCCTGACCGACGGCATCGAGACGACCACCGGGCCATTGGGCCAAGGGCTGGCCAACGCCGTCGGCATGGCGCTGGCGGAAAACCTGCTGGCCCGCCGTTACAACCGCCCCGGCTTGCCGGTGGTCGACCATCGCACCTGGGCTTTCCTTGGCGACGGCTGCCTGATGGAAGGGATCAGCCACGAAGCCGCCTCGCTGGCCGGCGTATGGGGGCTGGACAAGCTGGCCTGCTTCTACGACGACAACGGCATTTCGATCGACGGCCATGTCGAAGGCTGGTTCCGCGACGACACCGCAGCACGTTTCAAGGCCTACGGCTGGCAGGTCATCGGCCCGATAGACGGCCACGACGCCGCTGCCATCGACCAGGCCATCGTCGCTGCCCGGGCCGGCAGCGGCAAGCCGACGCTGATCATTTGCCGCACCACCATCGGCTGGGGTTCGCCGGCCAAGGCCGGTAGCCACGACGTGCATGGCGCGCCGCTCGGTGCCGAGGAAATCGCCGCCACCCGCGCTGCGCTCGGCTGGTCGCATGCGCCCTTCGAGATTCCGGAAGAAGTGCGCACGGCCTGGGATCACCGCCTCGCCGGAGCCGCCGCCGAAGGCGAATGGCAGGCGATGTTCGCCCGCTACCGCGCCGCCCATCCTGAACTGGCCGCCGCTTTCGAGCGCGGGGCGCAGGGCGGACTCCCCGAGGCCTGGCCGAAAATCCGCGCCAGCCTGCTGGCCAAGGCGAGCGACCGCCAGGGGGCAGTGGCGACGCGCAAATCCTCGCAGAATTGTCTCGATCTGCTGGTCGAGGCGCTTCCCGAACTGCTTGGCGGCTCGGCCGACCTGACCGGTTCCAACCTGACCGCCGGCAAGACGAGCCGGCCCTGGCACCTGCTCCCCCAAGGGGACTTCCTGCAGGGCGTGTCTCCGGACGCCGTGCCCAACTACATTTCCTACGGCGTGCGCGAATTCGGCATGACCGCGATCATGAACGGTGTCGCGCTGCATCGCGGCCTGATTCCCTACGGCGGCACTTTTGCAGTCTTCTCCGACTACGCCCGCAACGCCATCCGGATGAGCGCCCTGATGCACCAGCGCGTCATCCACGTGCTGACTCACGATTCGATCGGCCTCGGCGAAGACGGCCCGACCCACCAGCCGGTCGAGCATGCCAGCAGCTTGCGCGGCATCCCCGGTCTCGACCTGTGGCGGCCTTGCGACGAACTGGAAACCGCGGTCGCCTGGTGTCTGGCGCTGGAACGCCAGGATGGCCCGTCGGCCCTGATGCTGTCGCGCCAGAACCTGCCGCAATACAGTGGCGCCACCGGTCAGGCCGATGCCATCGGGCGCGGCGGCTACATCCTGAGCGACGCCGACGGCCCGCTGCAGGCGGTGATCATCGCCACCGGTTCGGAAGTGGCGCTGGCCATGGCGGCACAGGCCGAACTCAAGGCGCAGGGCGTCGCCGTGCGTGTCGTCTCGATGCCCTGCACGCGGCGTTTCGACCGGCAGTCGGCGAGCTGGAAAAAGCAGGTTCTGCCGCCCGACGTCTGTCGTATCGCCATCGAAGCGGCGCTGCCCGACTTCTGGTGGAAATACGTCGGTCTCGACGGCGCCGTGCTGGGCATTGCCGAATTCGGCGAATCGGCCCCCGCCGCCGAACTGTTCGCGCATTTCGGCCTGACCGCCGGCCAGCTGACGCAGACGGTGCTGCGCACCATCGCCAGTTCCGGCGGCAGCGACGGCGATTTCTAGTACCAGCCTTTGCGGTCATGGTGCTAGATCGCCCGGCCCAAGAATTTCATTACTTTCAGGAGACAGACCCATGCCAATACGGGTGGCAATCAACGGTTTCGGCCGTATCGGACGGATGGCCTTGCGCGCCGTCGCCAGGGAAGCGGAGTTTTCGGACATCGAGATCGTTGCCATCAACGACCTGCTGGCACCGGACTATCTGGCCTACATGCTGAAATATGACTCGGTGCATGGCAATTTTGCCGGCGACGTCAGCGTCGATGGCGATCATCTGCTGGTCGATGGCCGGCGGATTCGCCTGAGCGCCGTCAAGGAGCCGTTGCAACTGGCCTGGGAAGATGTCGGCGTCGATCTGGTGATCGAGGCGACCGGCCTGTTCCTGACCCGGGAAAGCTGCCAGCAGCACCTTGCGGCCGGCGCTCGCCGGGTGGTGCAGTCGGCGCCGGCCAGAGACGCGACGCCGATGTTCGTCTATGGCGTCAATCATCAGGAATATGCCGGCGAGGCCATCGTTTCGGCGGCCTCCTGCACGACCAACGGCCTGGCGCCGGTGGCCAAGGTGTTGCACGACAAATTCGGCATCAAGCGCGGCCTGATGAGCACGGTGCATGCGGCGACGGCCACCCAGAAAACGGTGGATGGCCCCTCCGGCAAGGATTGGCGCGGCGGGCGCGGCATCCTGGAAAACATCATTCCGTCCTCGACCGGGGCCGCGATTGCGGTCGGCAAGGTGATCCCGGCGCTGGCCGGCAAGCTGACCGGCATGGCTTTCCGGGTGCCGACCTCCGATGTCTCGGTGGTCGACCTTACCGTCGAGCTCGAACGGCCGACCGATTATGGTGAAATCTGCGCCGCCATGCAGGCGGCCGCCGCTTCCGGTCCGCTCAAGGGCGTGCTTGGCTATACCGGCGACAAGGTGGTGTCGACCGACTTTCGCGGCAACGGCCGGCCCTCGATTTTCGATGCCGAGGCCGGTCTCGCCCTTGACCCGACATTCGTCAAGATCGTCGCCTGGTACGACAACGAATACGGCTACACCTGCAACTTGCTGCGCCTGGCGCAGCATGTCAGCGCGCCGCGCATCCACTGAAAGGAGGCTTCATGGCCCTGATTTCCCTGCGCCAGTTGCTCGACCACGCGGCCGAGCACAGCTATGGACTGCCCGCCTTCAACGTCAATAATCTGGAACAGATCCAGGCCATCATGCAGGCCGCCGAGGCCTGCAACAGCCCGGTCATCCTGCAGGCCTCGGCGGGCGCCCGCAAATACGCCGGCGAGGCTTTTCTGAGAAAGCTGGTCGAGGCAGCCATCGAACAGTACCCCGATATCCCGGTCTGCCTGCACCAGGATCACGGCACTTCGCCGGCGGTTTGCCAGCAATCGATGTGCAGCGGCTTTTCCAGCGTCATGATGGACGGCTCGCTGGGCAGCGACGGCAAGACGCCGACGAGCTACGCCTACAACGTCGAGACGACCCGCAAAGTGGTTGAAATGGCGCATGTCATCGGTGTCTCGGTCGAAGGCGAGCTGGGCTGCCTCGGTTCGCTGGAAACCGGCGAGGCCGGCGAGGAAGACGGCATCGGCGCCGCCGGCCATCTCGATCATGCACAATTGCTGACCGATCCGGCCGAGGCCGCCGATTTCGTCGCCAAAACCGGCGTCGACGCGCTCGCCATTGCCATCGGTACCAGCCACGGTGCCTACAAATTCACCCGGCCGCCGACCGGCGACATTCTTGCCATCGACCGCATCAAGGCCATCCATGCGCGAATTCCGAATACCCATCTGGTGATGCACGGCTCGTCTTCCGTGCCGCAGGAATGGCTGGCGGTGATCCGCCAGTACGGCGGCGCGATCCGGGAAACCTACGGCGTGCCGGTGGGGGAAATCGTCGAAGGCATCCGGCACGGTGTGCGCAAGGTCAATATCGACACCGATATCCGCCTGGCGATGACCGGCGCCATGCGCCGGGCGATGGCCGAAAAGCCCGAGGAATTCGATCCGCGCGCCTTTTTGAAGGCCGCCGTCGGCGCCGCCCGCGATCTCTGCCAACAGCGTTTCGAAGCTTTCGGCTGTGCCGGCCAGGCGAGTCGCATCAAGCCCGTGTCACTGGAGAAAATGGCCAACGCCTACCGCTGACCGGTTCCGTTTTACTCTGCTGTACCTTGCTTTGGCGGCCCTGCAGTCGGGGGCCGCTTTTTTTGGAGGCATCATGAGCCAAGACAATTCCGTCATCGCCCCGAGCATCCTGTCCGCCAATTTCGCCAAGCTGGGCGAGGAGGTGGCCAACGTCATCGCCGCCGGTGCCGACTGGATACACTTCGACGTGATGGACAACCATTATGTTCCCAATCTGACCATCGGGCCGCTGG
>JBLNBM010000017.1:0-34927 GCA_050259955.1 Bacteroidota bacterium | reverse complement strand
CCACGGTGACCGCCTACGACCCGGTGGCGATGCATGAAACGCAACGCATTTACGGCGACGAGCCGCGCCTGAAATATGCCGAGAACCCGATGGGTGCGCTCGACAACGCCGACGCCCTGGTCATCGTCACCGAATGGAAGGAATTCCGGAGTCCGGACTTCACGGCCATCAAGGCGGCCTTGAATAGCCCGGTAATCTTTGACGGGCGCAACCTCTACGATCCCAAGTTCGTCCGCGAACAGGGCATCGAGTACTTCGCCATCGGGCGGTAAGCGGCATGCTGGAAAAAGTTCTGCAGGTCCGTTTGCTGGTGGTCGGCGACGTGATGCTGGACCGTTACTGGTTCGGCGAAGTCAATCGCATCTCGCCGGAAGCGCCGGTGCCGGTGGTCAAGGTCGAGCGCGTCGAGGAGCGCCTGGGCGGCGCCGCCAACGTCGCCCGCAATGCGGCGGCGCTCGGCGCCCGCACGGCGCTGCTTTCCGTGGTCGGCGACGATGCCGCCGGCAAGGGGCTGTCCCGCCTGCTCGCCGATGGTGGCATCGATGCCGGCCTGCACATCGATCCGGCGATCGACACCACGGTCAAGCTGCGAGTGATCGGCCGCCAGCAGCAGTTGCTGCGTATCGATTTCGAAACGACGCCGTCGCACGAAACCCTCAATGCCAAGCTGGTCGAATTCGAGCGCCGGGTGCACGCATGCGATGCGGTGCTGCTCTCCGACTACGGCAAGGGCGGGCTCACCCATATCGCCGAGATGATCCAGTTGGCGCGCGCCGCCGGCAAGCCGGTGCTGGTCGATCCGAAGGGCGACGACTACGCCAAGTATGCCGGGGCGACGGTAATCACGCCCAACCGCTCGGAATTGCGCGAAGTCGTCGGGCGCTGGTCTTCGGAAGAGGAACTCTTCGCCAAGTCGCAGAAACTTCGTGCCGAACTGGGCCTCGAAGCCTTGCTGGTGACGCGCAGCGAAGAAGGCATGACCCTCTTCGCCGACAACGAAATTCACCACCAACCGGCGCAGGCGCGCGAAGTGTTCGACGTCTCGGGCGCCGGCGACACCGTGATCGCCACCCTGGCCGTGATGCTGGCCGCCGGTGCCGGCTGGGCCGAAGCCATCCGCATTGCCAATGTCGCGGCTGGCATCGTTGTCGGCAAGCTCGGTACGGCGGTTGTTACCCGCGACGAACTCGCGGCTGCCCTGTAAGGAAAAAACCATGTACACAGTTGTTACCGGCGCCGCCGGCCTGATCGGTTCGAATATCGTCAAGGCGCTCAACGAGCGCGGCGTGACCAAAATCATTGCCGTCGATAACCTGACCAAGGCCGAGAAGTTCAAGAACCTGATCGATTGCGAGATCGCCGATTACATCGACAAGCACGACTTCATCGAGCGCATCCAGGCCGGGCTCTTCGATGGCGAAATCGACGCCATCTTCCATGAGGGCGCCTGTTCCGACACCATGGAAACCGACGGCCGCTACATGATGGAGAACAACTACCGTTATTCCTGCATCCTGCTCGACTGGTGCCAGGACCAGGACGTCCAGTTCCTCTACGCCTCGAGCGCCGCCACCTACGGCGCCAGCAATGTCTTCAAGGAAGAGCGCCAGTACGAGGGG
This sequence comes from Bacteroidota bacterium, assembly GCA_050259955.1. Classification (GTDB taxonomy): domain Bacteria; phylum Pseudomonadota; class Gammaproteobacteria; order Burkholderiales; family Rhodocyclaceae; genus Azonexus. The sequence goes on along the minus strand of JBLNBM010000017.1, from coordinate 33,308 downwards.
CCGCTCAATGTTTACGGCTATTCAAAATTCCTCTTCGATCAGGTCGTTCGTCAGCGCCTGGCGCAGAACCCGTCGTCGCAGATCGTCGGCTTCCGCTATTTCAACGTCTATGGGCCGCGCGAGACCCACAAGGGGCGGATGGCCTCGGTCGCCTTCCACAACTTCAACCAGTTCCGCGCCGATGGCAAGGTGAAGCTGTTCGAAGGCTCGCACGGCTATCCGGATGGCGGCCAGATGCGCGACTTCGTCTTCGTCGGCGATGTCGCCAAGGTCAATCTGTTTTTCCTCGACCACCCGGAAAAATCGGGCATTTTCAATCTCGGTTCGGGGCGGGCGCAAAGTTTCAACGATGTCGCGGTGGCGACCGTCAATGGCTGCCGGCAGGCCCTGGGCGAGCCGCCTTTGAGCCTGGAGCAGTTGCGGGCGCAAGGCCTGCTTGAATACATCGCCTTCCCCGAGGCGCTCAAGGGCAAATACCAGGCCTTTACCCAGGGCGATCTGACGCGTCTACGCGCGGCCGGCTACGCAGCCCCGATGGCGACGGTCGAGGAAGGTGTCGCTCAATATGTGGAGTGGTTACAGCGCAATGTATAAGACCCTGCAGGATTTTGTCGGCAACACGCCCCTGGTGCGCCTGATGCGCATTCCTGGCGCCGATAACGAAGCGCGCGGCAACGTCATCCTCGCCAAGCTGGAAGGCAACAACCCGGCCGGCTCGGTGAAGGACCGCCCGGCGCTGTCGATGATCGTCCATGCCGAAGCGCGCGGCGATATCAAGCCGGGCGATACGCTGATCGAAGCGACTTCCGGCAATACCGGCATCGCGCTGGCCATGGCGGCGGCGATGAAGGGTTACAAGATGATCTTGGTGATGCCGGAGAACCAGAGCGTCGAACGCCGCCAGAGCATGCGCGCCTTCGGCGCCGAACTGGTGTTGACGCCGCGCGACGGCGGCATGGAACTATGTCGCGACATTGCCGAGAAAATGCGCGACGAAGGCCAGGGCATCATCCTCGACCAGTTTGCCAACCCGGACAATCCGCGCGCCCATTTCGAAGGCACCGGCCCGGAAATCTGGCGCGACACCGCCGGCCGGGTGACGCATTTCGTCTCCAGCATGGGCACCACCGGCACCATCATGGGCACTTCGGCTTTCCTTAAAATGCAGAATCCGGCCATCCAGATTGTCGGTTGCCAGCCGGAAGACGGCAGCCAGATTCCCGGTATTCGCAAGTGGCCGGAAGCCTATCTGCCGAAAATTTTCGACAGGAGCCGCGTTGATCGCGTCGAGAATGTCGCCCAGGCCGATGCCGAGACGATGACCCGGCGACTGGCGATGGAAGAAGGCATCTTCGCCGGTATTTCGTCGGGCGGCGCACTGGCCGTGGCCCTGCGCATCTCGCAGGAACTCGAAAATGCGGTGATCGTCAGCGTCGTCTGCGACCGCGGCGATCGCTACCTGTCGACCGGCGTCTTCCCGGCATGAAGCCGGTTCTCGTCTTCGACATCGAGACGATTCCCGATGTCGCCGGTCTGCGTCGGCTGAACGACCTGCCGGCCGAGCTCTCCGACGACGAAGTCGCCGAACTGGCGTTCCAGCAGCGCCGGGCAAGGACCGGCAATGACTTCCTGCAATTGCACCTGCAGCGGGTCGTCACCATTTCGTGCGTGCTGCGCACCGGCGAAGGCCTGAAAGTCTGGTCGCTGTCCGAGCCGGACCTGAACGAAGGGGCGATCATTCAGCGCTTCTTCGACGGCATCGAGAAATTTACGCCGCAGATTGTTTCCTGGAACGGCAGCGGCTTCGACCTGCCGGTGCTGCATTACCGCGGCATGCTGCACGGCGTGGCGGCGCCGCGCTACTGGGACATGGGCGACGGCGACTACGCCGATTCCCGCGATTTCAAGTGGAATAACTACATCAGCCGCTACCACATGCGGCACCTCGACCTGATGGACCTGCTGGCTCTCTACAATGCCCGCGCCAATGCGCCGCTCGACGATCTGGCCAAACTCTACGGTTTTCCCGGCAAGCTCGGCATGGACGGCAGCAAAGTCTGGGAAGCCTGGCAGGCCGGGCAGGGCGCCGACATCCGCGACTACTGCGAAACCGATGTCATCAATACCTACCTGGTCTATAACCGCTTCCGCCGCCTGCGCGGCGAACTGACCGCCGAAGAGGAAATCGCCGAATGCGAGTTCGTCAAGGCGCAACTCGGCAAGATCGGCGCGCCGCACTGGCAGGAGTTTCTCGCCGCCTGGCGGTAAATATGGCCGGGCCCGACGTTATAATTGCAAGTTCTCAAACCTAACCGCAGAGAGATAAAAATGGCTCTTAACAACGTTCCTTCCGGCAAGTCGCTCCCCAACGACTTCAATGTCATCATCGAAATCACTGCCCATTCCGACCCCGTCAAGTACGAAGTCGACAAGGAAAGCGGCGCCATTTTCGTTGATCGCTTCATGTCCACCTGCATGCACTATCCGTGCAACTACGGCTACATTCCGCACACCATCGCCGGCGACGGCGATCCGGTCGACGTGCTGGTGGTCAGCCCCTTCCCGCTGCCGCCGGGCGTCGTCGTCCGCTGCCGCCCGCTCGGCCAGCTGTCGATGACCGACGAAGGTGGCGAGGATGCCAAGCTGCTGGCCGTGCCGGTCGACAAGCTGACCCCACTCTACAAGGATATCGCCAGCTACGAAGACATGCCGCAACTGCTGCGTGACCAGATTTCCCATTTCTTCGAGCACTACAAGGATCTGGAAAAGGGCAAGTGGGTCAAGGTGAATGGCTGGGAAGGCATCGAAGCCGCCCGCAACGAAATCCAGACCGGCATCCAGCGTTACAACGACGCGAAAGAAAAGCCGGCCTACTAAGATGCTGCGTATTGCCGTTGCCCAGTTCAACGCCACCGTCGGTGACCTGACGGGCAACGTCGAACGCATCCTCGATTGCGCCGCGCAGGCGAAAGCCCGCGGCGCCCAGGTTTTGCTGACGCCGGAACTCGCCCTGTGCGGTTATCCGGCGGAAGACCTGCTGCTGCGCCCCGATTTCTACCGGGCCTGCCGTCGGGCGCTCGACGATCTGGCCGGCCGCGTCGCGGGCATTGCTCCCGGCCTGGCGGTCATCGTCGGTTATCCGGAAGAAAGCGAAGGTCGCTGCTACAACGCGGCCGCGGTCATCGAAGATGGCCAGATCAAGGCGGTCTATCGCAAGATGCGCCTGCCCAATTACGAAGTTTTCGACGAGAAGCGCTATTTCGAGCCGGGAACTGCCGCCTGCGTCGTCACCCTGCGTGGCGTGCGCTGCGGCATCAATATCTGCGCCGACATCTGGGAACCCGGTGCCGCCGAACTGGCACATGCCGCCGGGGCCGAATTGCTGCTGGTGCTGAACGCTTCGCCGTGCCACCTGGAAAAGCACCAGGAGCGCATCCAGGTCTTGAGCGAGCGGATTGCCGCCACCGAGATCCCGGCCATCTATGCCAACCTGGTCGGCGGCCAGGACGAACTGGTCTTCGATGGCGCGTCCTTCGCGCTCGATGCTCAGGGCAACTGCCGGATGCGCCTGGCGCAATTCGAGGAAGCATTGGGTATCGTCGATTACGACCATGGCCGCCTGCATTCGGACGACCTGGCCGACGAACTGTCGGTCGAAGCCGAAGCCTATTCGGCGTTGGTCCTTGGCGTGCGCGACTACATCGGCAAGAGCGGTTTCAAGGGCGCCATCATCGGCCTGTCCGGCGGCATCGATTCGGCCCTGACGCTGTGCGTCGCCGTCGACGCGCTCGGTGCCGACAAGGTGCGGGCGGTGATGATGCCGTCCCCCTACACCGCCCAGATGAGTCTCGACGACTCGCGCGAAATGATCCGCCTACTGGGCGTGCGTTACGACGAAATCGCCATCGCGCCGGCCATGCAGACCTACGAAACCTTGCTGGCGCCGCTCTTTGCCGGCCTGCCGGCCGATACTACCGAAGAGAATATCCAGGCCCGCATTCGCGGCAACATCCTGATGGCGCTTTCCAACAAGACCGGCGCCCTGGTGCTGACCACCGGCAACAAGTCGGAAATGGCGGTCGGCTACTGCACGCTGTATGGCGACATGGCCGGCGGTTTCGCGGTGATCAAGGACGTCTACAAGACGCTGGTCTATCGCCTGTCGCGCTACCGCAATACCCTGTGCGGCGACGGTGGCCCGGTGATTCCGGAAAACATCATCGTTCGCCCGCCTTCGGCCGAGCTGAAGCCGGACCAGACGGACCAGGATTCCTTGCCGCCTTACGAAGTGCTCGACGCCATCGTCCGCGCCTACATGGAAGAAGACCGCAGTCCGCGCGAAATCATCGCGGCCGGCCTGCCCGAAGCCGATGTCCGGCGCGTCGTGCGCCTGTTGCGCATCGCCGAGTACAAACGCCGCCAGGCGCCGGTCGGCATCCGCATCACGCCGCGTGGCTTTGGCAAGGATTGGCGTTATCCTATTACCAATCGCTATCAAGACGAATTTTAAGAAACGAACAGAGGAATAGACGATGAAAAAAATCGAAGCCATCATCAAGCCCTTCAAGCTCGACGAAGTGCGCGAAGCGCTGTCCGAAGTCGGCATCGCCGGCCTGACCGTCACCGAAGTCAAGGGTTTCGGCCGCCAGAAAGGGCATACCGAACTTTACCGCGGCGCCGAATACGTCGTCGATTTCCTGCCCAAGATCAAGATCGAGATCGTGGTCAGCAGCGCCAATGCCGATGCCGCCATCGAAGCCATCATCAAGGCGGCCCGCACCGGCAAGATCGGCGATGGCAAGATTTTCGTCACCTCGGTCGAGCAGGTGGTGCGTATCCGCACCGGCGAAACCGACGAAGCGGCGATTTAAACCGAAAGCCGCAGCCATTTGATGCGGATTGCGCCGATTGCACCGATTGGCCCGGAAATAGCCGTGTATTGACAATCGATCGCAGGTCGCCCACGGGCTTTTTCCTTTGGGTCCGACTTGCTTGGCATCTGATCCGCGTCATTCGCGTTCAAACGCTTTTCACCGGTTTAATGGTTGCGCAATGGAATCACGCTGTCGGGCGGCTCAGGCCGCCCGATATTTTTTTGGGGCGCGCAACAGCACGACCAGGGCGCCTTCGCCGCCATCCTGCGGCCGGGCCTGGCAATAGGCCAGCACTTCGTCGCGCTGGGCCAGCCAGCCGCGGACCAGCTGGCGCAGGATGGAGATCTTCTGCGGCGAACCGAGTCCCTTGCCATGCACTACACGTACGCAGCGCCTGCCCTCGTGCAGGCATTCCGCCATGAAACCGGCCAGCAGGTGGCGCGCTTCGTCGCGGTTCAGGCCGTGCAGGTCGATTTCGTCCTGCACCACCCAGCGGCCGCGGCGCAGGTCGCGCAGTGTGCCGGTGGCCAGGCCGGGGCGCAGGTAGGTCGGTTCGTCGCCGCCTTCCAGCCGGTCTTGCAAGGTCAGCGGACCGTGCAGGCTGTCGCGCAGCGCCGCCCGTTCGTCGGCCAGATGCTGCAGCGGCCGGGGCGGCGGCAGCGGGCCGCCGAGCTGGACGCGATCCGTTTTCGGCAGCGGCCGGGCATCGGCCACCGCCGCCCGGAAGGCTTCAAGGTCGTCGGGGTCGATCAAAGCACAAAGCCCGGTTGAAACGCAGTGGCGCCGCGAACGCGCAGAAGCAGCAAAGATTTCCCGTTAACGGGGCATCCAGCCGGCACGCGAGTGCCGGCCAGCCAGTAGCCGATTGATTTCCGGCGCATCTCTGCTTCTCTGCTGCGGGCTAATCACCAATGTTCAGGCAAGCTGGTCCAGGTAGCGCTCGGCATCGAGCGCCGCCATGCAGCCGGTGCCGGCCGAGGTGCAGGCCTGCTTGTAGATCTGGTCTGCCACGTCGCCAGCCGCGAAGACCCCGGGAATGCTGGTCTGCGTCGCATTGCCGTTGCGGCCGGCCTGGGTGACCAGATAGCCGCCGTCCATTTCCAGCTGGCCGGCGAAAATATCGGTATTCGGCTTGTGGCCGATGGCGATGAAGACACCATGCACGTCGACGTTGCGCAGGCTGCCGTCGGCGCTCTTGACGCGCAGGCCGGTGACGCCCGAGTCGTCGCCGAGCACTTCATCCAGCGTGCTGTTGTAGAGGATGGTGATCTTGCCGGCTTTTTCACGTTCGAACAGCTTGTCCTGCATGATCTTTTCGGCGCGGAACTTGTCGCGGCGGTGGATCAGCGTCACGTGGCTGGCGATATTGGCCAGGTAGAGCGCTTCCTCGACCGCGGTATTGCCGCCGCCGACGACGGCGACCGGCTTGTTGCGGTAGAAGAAGCCGTCGCAGGTGGCGCAGGCGGAAACGCCCTTGCCCATGAATTTTTCTTCGGAGGGCAGGCCGAGATACTGGGCCGAGGCGCCGGTCGAAATGATCAGCGCGTCGCAGGTATAGGTGCCGGCGTCGCCGACCAGCGTGAAGGGCCTTTCAGTCAGCTTGGTGGTATGGATATGGTCGAAGATCATTTCAGTCTCGAAGCGGCGAGCATGTGCCTCGAAGCGTGCCATCAAGTCGGGGCCCTGGACGCCGTCGGCATCGGCCGGCCAGTTATCGACCTCGGTCGTGGTCATCAGCTGGCCGCCCTGCGCCATACCGGTGATCAGCACCGGCTTCAGGTTGGCGCGTGCGGCATAGACGGCGGCGGTGTAGCCGGCCGGGCCGGAACCGAGAATGATGAGGGGGCTGTGACGGGTTGCTTGGGACATGATGATCCTCTTGAGTGACTGATCCGAAAATTATAGCCTTGCCGGCGCTCCGGATTTTCGCCAACTTGCCAACTTGGCTGGGAAAGCGGTTTATAATCGTCGCGTAACTGTATGACTGGAAAGTGATTTGTGCGCGCTAGAAATTTTGGCTGGGGTCTGCGTCCGGAACCCGCTGTTTATCTCGTTTTGGCGGATGTTCCGCTGATCATGGCCGGAGTTTGAAGATGGCGACACGTAGACTGGAGCGCAATACGGCAAGTCCGTTGCCGGAGAAGATCGGCAACCTGCTGCAGGAATCCCGCTGGCTTGGCGTCGGCGCCATCGCGCTATTCCTCTTCATGGCCCTGTGGGGCTTCAGCAAGGACGATCCGGGCTGGTCGCACGCCGTCGTCGGCCATGGCTTGCATAACCCGGCCGGACGCGCCGGCGCCTGGATTTCCGACCTCCTGCTTTACCTCTTCGGGCTGTCCGCCTGGTGGTGGATCGTGCTGCTAGGCATGTTCGTCTGGTGGGGCTTTCGCCAGTTGAACACTGGCGACGGCGAACGCGGCCGGCCGCTTGCCGTCGCCCTGGCCGGTTTCGCCGGCCTGCTGGTTGCCAGCTCCTGCCTCGAGGCTTTGCGTTTCTATTCAATGCCGGCCGAATTGCCACTCAGTCCGGGCGGCATGCTGGGCATCGAGGCCAGCCGGCTGCTTGCCCACCATCTCGGCTATACCGGTTCGACCCTGCTGCTGCTCACCGCAATGGCGGCCGGCTGGAGCGTGTTTTCCGGCATGTCCTGGCTGTGGGCCTTCGAACAGCTGGGCAGCGGCCTGGAAACCCTGCTCGGCTTCTTCTACGGCCGGGTCGATACCTGGCGCGACCGCCAGATCGGCAAGGAAGTCGCACAGCAGCGCGAAGTCGTCGTCGAAGAAGAAAAGCGCCGCGTCGAATTGCACGAACCGATCATCATCGAAACGCCGCGCCCGGAAGTGCAGGTTTCCAAGAAAGCCGAAGCCCGCGTCGAGCGCGAAAAGCAGGTGCCCCTCTTCCCCGAGGCGGTGGTCGGCGGCCGGCTGCCGCCGCTGCATCTGCTCGACCCGGCACCGCCGGCCACCGAGACGGTCAGCCCCGAAACGCTGGAATACACCTCCCGCCTGATCGAGCGCAAGCTCGCCGACTTCGGCGTCCAGGTCAAGGTACTGGCGGCGATGCCCGGGCCGGTGATCACCCGTTACGAAATCGAGCCGGCAGTCGGCGTCAAGGGCGCCCAGATCGTCAATCTGGCGCGCGACCTGGCCCGCGCCCTGGCCATGGTCTCGATCCGCGTCGTCGAAACGGTGCCCGGCAAGTCGTGCATGGCGCTCGAACTGCCCAATCCCAAGCGGCAGACCGTCAAGCTTTCCGAAATCATTTCCAGCAAGCCCTACAACGACATGAGCAGCCCGCTCACCGTCTGCCTTGGCAAGGATATCGGTGGCCTGCCGGTGGTGGCCGACCTGGCTAAGACGCCGCACCTGCTGGTCGCCGGGACGACCGGTTCGGGCAAATCGGTGGGCGTCAATGCGATGATTCTTTCGATGCTCTACAAGTCGGACCCGGAACAGGTGCGCCTGATCATGGTCGACCCCAAGATGCTCGAACTCTCCATCTACGAAGGCATTCCCCACCTGCTGGCGCCGGTCGTCACCGACATGAAGCAGGCTGCCAACGCGCTGCACTGGTGCGTCACCGAAATGGAGAAGCGCTACAAGCTGATGTCGGCAATGGGCGTGCGCAATATCGCCGGCTTGAACACCAAGATCCGCGATGCCGAAAAACGCGGCGAACACATCCCCAATCCGCTGACCCTGACGCCGGAAGCGCCGGAGCCGCTGCAGACCATGCCCTTCATCGTCGTCATCATCGACGAACTGGCGGACCTGATGATGGTGGTCGGCAAGAAGGTCGAGGAACAGATCGCGCGTCTGGCGCAGAAGGCGCGTGCCTCCGGCATCCACCTGGTGCTGGCGACGCAGCGGCCCTCGGTCGACGTGATCACCGGCCTGATCAAGGCCAACATCCCGACCCGGCTGTCCTTCCAGGTTTCCTCGAAGATCGATTCGCGCACCATCCTCGACCAGATGGGGGCCGAAGCGCTGCTCGGCCAAGGCGACATGCTCTACCTGGCGCCGGGCACCGGTTACCCGACGCGCGTCCACGGCGCCTTTGTTTCGGATGACGAAGTGCATCGCGTCGTCGAGCACCTGAAGGCGACCGGGGCGCCGGAATACGTCGAGGATATCCTCAACGGCGCCGCCGGCGACGACGAGGGCGGCGGCGAAGGCGGCGAGGGGGGCGGCGATGCCGAAGCCGATCCGCTCTACGACCAGGCGGTCGATATCGTGCTGAAGAACAAGCGCGCCTCGATTTCGCTGGTCCAGCGCCATTTGCGCATCGGCTACAATCGTTCGGCGCGCCTCATCGAGGCCATGGAAAAGGCCGGACTGGTTACCGCCATGGACGGCCGTGGCGGCCGCGAAGTCATCGCCCGCAAGGAAGCCGAATGAAAAATGCCCGAAATGCGCTGCTCGCTGCAGCGTTCGCCCTTTCCCCGCTGCTCGCCGAAGCCGGTGCCATCGACCAACTGCACCAGTTCCTGCAGGGCACGCGCACGCTGAAAGCCGAATTTGCCCAGGCGGTGATCGGCAAGAGCGGCCGCAAACCGCAGCAATCCTTCGGCACTGTCGCCATTTCGCGGCCCGGCAAGCTGCGCTGGGAAATCCAGAAGCCGTCGCCGCAGCTGATTATTGGTGATGGCGAGAAGATCTGGATCTACGATGCTGAGCTGAAGCAGGTCACTGTGCGCCCTGCCGGCAAGGCCATCGGCGGCTCCCCGGCGGCGCTGCTCGCCGGCAGGAACGACCTGGAAAAGAATTTCACGCTGGCCGAGGCGGGCGACGCCGAAGGCCTGAACTGGGTCGAAGCAACGCCGAAAGTCGGCGACAGCGGTTTCGAAAAGGTCCGCCTGGGCCTGGCCGGCGCCGACCTGAAAGCGATGGAACTGGCCGACAGCTTCGGCCAGACCACGATCATTCATTTCTCGAAACTCGAGCGCAACCCGGCTTTGCCGGCCGCCACGTTCAAATTCACGCCGCCGGCCGGCGTCGATGTGATCGGCGAATAGTCGGCATGGCTTAAGCCGGATAGGGCGAGAACTGGTCCGCCACCGCCCACCAGCGGCCGTTTTCCCGGACAAAGAAGAACATGTCGCGGCCGTCCTGCTGTACCCGCCGATCGGCCATCGTGAAAGAAATTTCGTAGTAATAGGTGACCACGGCGGCATCCCCGAACACCTCGATCAGCGGCTCGATTTCCCGCCAGCGCTGGATGCTGCTGGCAGCGGCAAAGGCCTGCCAGCCGGCGAGGCAGGCCGCCTGGCCTTCGCGGCGCCGGCGGTCGCTGGCGGTAATCGCCACCATCCGCGGGTGAAAATAGTCGCTCAGCGTCTGCGCCTGGCCTTGCGTCCAGGCGTCGTTCAAGGCGCGCAGCGTGGTCCAGATTTCCCGGCGCACCGGGTCGGGGAAGAGAGGGCTCATGCGCGATCCGCTATGTCTTCTTCGCCGCCCGCCACCTTGGCGATGGTGTCGGCCAGGCCGGCCAGGCAGGCGGCCTGCAGGCTGGCCGCCGCAATGCGGCCGCCGCGCCCGTCCGGCAGGTCGCGCGTCCCGGTCGCCGCCGCCACCACGGTGCTGCGATAGCCGAGATCGAGCCCGGCGCGCACCGTCGAGCTGACGCAGTTATGCGTCATGTAGCCGATGACGAGCAATTGCCGGCGGCCGGTTTCCTGCAGGATTTTCAGCAGTTCGGTGCCGGCGAAGGCGTTGGCCATGCCCTTGTGCACGACGGGTTCGCCGGCCTGCGGCGCCATCACCGGAATGGGCGCGAAGCCGCCGCCGTCCGGGTTGAAGAGGGCGCCGCTGCCGCGATGCAGGACATGGACGACCGGCGTGCCGGCGGCGCGGGCCCGCGCCAGCAGCCGAGCGCCGACGGCCAGCGAAGCTTCGATGCCGGGCAAAGGCAGCCGGCCGTCGACATATTCCTGCTGGGCGTCGATGACGAGCAGCACGGCATCGGCCAGTGTCGCCGTGGGCAAGGCAGCGCCGACCATGTCGAGGATGGTCCGGGGGAGCGTGGTGGTGGCGTGGGAAATCTGCTGCGCGGTGGTCATGGGCGTTCTCCGTTGGTCGATGGCCGTAGCATGCGCGCCGCGGCAGGGCGCCGGGAGTGGCATAATTGACAGAAATAGTGCGGAAACTGCCATGCCCAAAATCGCCCTGATCGTCGAACCCGGCGCCACGCCCTCCAGCGTGATGACCACCATCGACCTGTTCGGCATCGCCGCGCGCTATCCGGAAGGCGCCGACTGCCGGCTCGACCTGTTCTCGCTGGCCGGCGGCAGCGTCCGTCTTTCCGCCGCCGTCCAGGTCGAGACGCAGCGCCTGCCGGCGGAGCTGGCGGACTACGCCGCAGTGATCCTGCCCGGCTTTTTTGCCACCGATGTCGACGATATCGCTCGTCAGCTGGCGGGCGTCTGGCAGCCGGTGATCGCCCGCCTGCAGGCCTTGCCGCCCGACACCCTGGTTGCGGCCAGCTGCTACGGGACTTTCGTGCTGGCGGCAAGCGGCCTGCTCGACGCCGGCCCGGCGACCACTACCTGGTGGCTGGAGGCTGCCTTCCGCCAGCGCTACCCGCAAGTCGAGATCGATGTCGATCGGGCGCTGGTCGATGCCGGGCGGGCGATCACGGCCGGGGCGATGACGGCGCATGCCGATCTGTCGCTGCATGTCCTGCGCCGTTTGTGCGGTGCCGCCTTGGCCCGTCGGGTGGGCGGCATCATGCTGATCGACGGCGCCCGGGCGTCGCAGCGTCCCTTCATGGCGGTAAGCCGGAGCTTTCGCGATCCGCTGGTCCAGCAGGCGTCGGACTGGCTGGCCGCCCATGCCGGCGGCGATCTATCGGCCAGTGCGCTGGCGGCGGCCATGCATGTCAGTTACCGCACCCTGCATCGGCGCTTCGTCGCCGGCGCCGGCCAGCCGCCTTTGTCCTACCTGCAGGCGCTACGCGTCGAACAGGCCAAGGAGTTGCTGGAAGGCACCCGACTCAGCCTCGAGCAGATCGTCGAGCGGGTCGGCTATAGCGACGTGCCGGCCTTCCGGCGACTGTTCCTGCGCTGCGCCGGCCTCAGTCCGGCGCAATACCGGCAGGGTTTCACCCGCCCGGGGGGCGCACCGGGCCCGGTCGTTTAGCTGCCGCGGCCAACCATCCAGACCAGCGGCGCCCCGGCCAGGTATTTGCGCAGCGCCTGGGTGACTTCCGGCGCCTTGAGGTGGGCGATCTGTTCGTCGTAGCGGGCCAGCCAAGCGTAATCGCGACCGGTGTAAAGGCCTTGCGCCAGGCTGCTGGCAAAGGACTGCTCGGCACTCAAGGAGGTCTTTCGTTCCTGCAGCCAGGCCTTGCGGGCGCGTTCGACTTCCTGCTCGGTGAAGCCGTCGCGCAGGGCGCGCGCCAGTTCCTCCTGAAGGCCGGCCAGGGCTGCGTCTGACTTGTTGCTGGCGGCGCTGGCCTGGATGGTCAGCCGGCTGCGCGGCTCGAAACTGCTGCCCGACAGCGTAACCCCGGCGCTGTAGGCCAGGCCGTCGCGCTCGCGCAGCCTTTTCCAGATCCGGCTGTCGGCGTCGCCGCCGAGAATCTTGACGGCGATGCGCAGGGCCGGGAAATCCGGCGCGTCATCGACCAGCGGCAGCAGTACGGAGCCGGCTATGGTGGCATTGGGCTTTTCCGGCATGCTGACGGTGATTGGCGTGGTATCCACCGTCGCGGGCGCCGCCGGATCCTTGATCCGCTGGTAGGGCACGGTGGCCGTCGGCAATTTGCTGACCTTGGCCCAGACCGCCTGGACATCCTGCGCCGTGAAGTTGCCGACCATGGCGAGGCGGACCTGCGCGAAGCCAAGCAGGTCGTTGGCGCAAGTTGTGGCATCGGCCAGGCTGACCGCCCGGCTATCGGCCAGTTGCTGTTCGAGGGACTGCGGCCGGAAAGGGTGGCCGGCCGGATAATTGTCGAAACGCAGGCCGGCGGTGGTCGCCGCCACTGTCGCCGGATCCTTGAGGCCGGCTTCCAGCCCGGCGATGGTCGCCGCCTTGATGCGCTCGAATTCGTTGTCGGGGAGTGTAGGTGCGGCGCGGGCGGCGAGCAGCAGATCGAGCGCCGCCTCGATATTCGGTCGCGGCGCCTCGAGGACGATGCCGCCCAGGCCGATCGACCAGTGTGCCTGCAAGGCTTCGAGCTTGGCGTTGAGCTGGTCGCGGCTGAGGCCGGCGCCGCCGTAGCCGAGCAGGCTGCTGGCCATGGCGCAGGCGGCGCGCCGGCCGCTGAAGGCGGCTTCGTTGCCGTAGTCATTGTTAAGGACCAGCCAGGCCAGGTTGCCTTGCGTGTGGCGGGAAATCAGCGCGGCCCGCGCGCCGTCGCCGAGCGGAATGTGGACGGTGGCCTTGGCCAGTTCGCTGGCCGAGCCGGGTGCGGGATCGCCGCGTTTGGCAAAATCGGGCCAGTTGCGCCCGGTCACCAGGCTCATCGCCGAGGTCGGTCGCGGCATCTCGGGGGCGGCCAGGCCATCGGCGTGACGCAACAGCACATCGCTGCGGTTGATGGCGACGGTCCATTTCTTCAGCGCGGCATTCGCTTCCTCAAGCGTGATGCTGCGAGTGATATCACGCTGCCAGAAGAACAGCCGCCAGTCGCCGGCGACTTCGGCTTGCGATAGCTGGGTGGCGAGCTTTTCCGGGGCGCTCTCCAGCCGTTCGTAGGCGTTGAGCTCGGCCTGGCGGGCGCGTTCCAGCTGTTCCTGGGTGATTCCCCGGGCGGCGACGTCTTCGATGTGCTGGCGCAGCGCCGCCGACAGTGCTTCGGCATCGGCTCCCTTGCCCGCCGTGGCGGAGGCGGCGAACATGCCGTAATCGGCCTGAATCTGCGTGCCGCAATAGACCGAGACGGCGATCTTGCGCTGCAGGACGAGATCCTTGCGCAAGCTGCCCCAGTCGCTGTCGCAAATGGCGCTGCTCGCCAGATCGAGGGCGTAGGCCTGGCGCTCGGTGAAACCGGGCAGCTTCCAGGCGCTGGCGGCGATGGTCTTGCCGGCCGGCAACACCAGTTCGCTGCGGTTGGTGGTGGCCCGCGTTTCCTCGCGGGTCCAGCTGGTAATTTTCGGCGTCGCCGGGTTGCGGGCCTCGGCAAAGAGCTTGCCGGCCAGCGCCAGCACCCGCTTCGGGTCGATGTTGCCGGAAACGATCAGCGCCGCATTGTCCGGCCGGTAATGTTTGCGGTGAAAAGCCTGGAGGGCGGCGAACGGCGCCTCCTCGATGTCGCTGCGGGCGCCGATGGTCGGCCGGGCGTAGCCGTGCCAGAAATAGCTCTGCCGCTGCAGGGCGCGCATCACCAGGCTGTTCGGGTCGCTGTCGTTGCGTTCCAGCTCGTTGCGCACGACGCTCATTTCGCTGGCCAGGTGTTCCTTGGTGAAACTGGCGCGGATGAAGCGGTCGGCCTCGATGCGGATCGCCTCGTCGACCTTGTCCGGTTCGGCGGCGACGACCTCGAAGAAATTGGTCCGGTCGGCATTGGTGGTGCCATTCCAGGTGGCACCCAGCGCCGTCAGGTCGCTTTTCAGATCGCTGCGTCGGCCGGCGCTCTTGAACAGCATGTGCTCCAGCAGGTGGGCCATGCCGGTTTCCCCGTAACCTTCCAGTTTGCTGCCGGTCTTGACCAGTAACTCGATGCGCGCATTGGCGGCGGAGGGGAAGGGCGCCAGGATGATCTTGAAGCCGTTGGGCAGCAGATAGGAGGAAAATCCGCCAGCTTCCGCCTCCAGTACCGGCTCGGCGCTATGTCGGGCGGCGGGCCGGGCGTCGGCATGGACGGTGATGCTGCAGAGGATGACGAAGAGGAGGGCAAGGCGGTACAGCTGGTTCATGGCAGGCAGGCTCGGGTACTGAGGTGAGGCAGATGTAAGCCTAATCTTACGGCCGAACACCGCCGAGCTTCAGCTGAAAAATGTAACAGCCGGGCAGGGGAGAGGGGGCCCCGCGCTTATCCCCCGCCGTGCGGAAGCCGGATCAGGTCACCGGAAGAACGTCGGTGCCGTTCATGCATACCGGCGTTGTCGCCAGATCCCAGTTGCCGGCGGCTATTTCGGCCAGCAGCGCCGCGGTCCGGTAGCTGCTCTTGCGCACGGCGGGCCGCGCATGGGTGGACAACCAGGCGTGCCGGGCCTTGACGTAGGGTGTTATCCAGGCTTCCTCGTCGCCGCCGGCGGCTGGCGTGTTTTCGGGGAATTTCTGGCGCAGCAGCCAGAGAATCTGGCCGCTGTGGATGAAGGAATCGTAGATGACGAGCGCCGACAGGGCGCGGACGAAACCGTTATCGTCGCCCCATCTGATGTCCGGGTTGAAATAGACCTCCTCGAAGAACTGGTCCTGAATCCGGCGCATCACCAGGTCATTGCGCCCGGCATCGCGCAACAGGCGACGAAAGGTCGCGTCCCCGGTCAGGGCAACGCTGCCCACCTGCGGCGCGTACGGCGCCAGCGCGGCGCTGTAGCGGCCGCCGGCCGCGACATACATCTGCACCAACTTGCGCAGGTTGCCGTATTCGGTGGTTTGCGAGCGGCCGTAGATGATCTGGCGGATATTGTGCGGCCCGTCGGCATAGATCGAAATCGCGCCGCAATTGCCATCGGCGCTGCCCGACTCGGCGACATTGACCACGCGTTCAATCAGGCTGCGTTGCTGGGCTGTCAGAAGCATTTCATTCCTCCGGACGATGCGTGGATGGGGGCATTTCCGCCACTTGGCGCCGGCGCCCGCAACTCGGGAATTCTTGCCTGGTCGAGCCGCCATGATCCGCCGCCGCAGAAATGGTGGTGTCATGCCGTCATCATGCGACCATGTCCCATGGAAGATCAAGTGCTTGGCCGCCAGGCGTGCCGCCGCTGGACGGGATGTGATTTGGGGCCACCGGGGTCTGGCGGTACACTCGTCTCCTGAATTTATTTTGCGGCCCACTGGCCGGACAGGTTATTTCCTTGAGCGATTTGTTTTCCGAACCGGGTGTCGAACGCACCGCCCCCCTGGCCGAGCAATTGCGTCCGCAAACGCCGGATCAGGTGATCGGCCAGCAGCATTTGCTCGGACCTGGCAAGCCGCTGCGCCTGGCCTTCGCATCCGGCCAGCCGCATTCGATGATCCTCTGGGGGCCGCCGGGGGTGGGCAAGACCACGTTGGCGCGGATGATGGCGACGCAGTTCCAGTGCGAATTCATTGCGCTGTCGGCGGTGTTTTCCGGCATCAAGGAAGTCCGCGAGGCGGTGGCCCAGGCGGAGATGTGGCGGGCGCAGGGCCGGCGTACCATCCTTTTCGTCGATGAAATCCACCGTTTCAACAAGGCGCAGCAGGACGGCTTCCTGCCGTTTGTCGAATCCGGGCTCTTCACTTTCATTGGCGCGACCACCGAGAATCCGTCGTTTGAAGTGAATTCGGCGCTCCTCTCCAGGGCTTCGGTCTATGTGCTGAAGTCGCTGGACGAGGCTGAAATGGGGCAATTGTTCGACCGCGCCCGCGAACAGGCGCTGGCCGATCTGACTTTCGACGCCACCGCCCGCGAACGCCTGGTCGGTCTGGCCGACGGCGATGCCCGGCGCCTGCTCAACCTGCTCGAACAGGTGCGCACCGCGGCCCATACCGCCGGCCTCGCCGCGGTCGACGGCGCTTTCATCGAACAGACCCTGGCGCAGAGCCTGCGCCGCTTTGACAAGGGCGGCGACGCCTTCTACGACCAGATTTCGGCGCTCCACAAGTCGGTGCGCGGTTCCAACCCGGATGCCGCGCTCTACTGGCTGACGCGCATGCTCGACGGTGGCGCCGATCCGCGCTACCTGGCCCGGCGCATCATCCGCATGGCCTGGGAAGACATCGGCCTGGCCGATCCGCGCGCCATGCAGCTGGCCAACGACGCGGCGGAAACCTACGAGCGCCTCGGCTCGCCCGAAGGCGAACTGGCGCTCGGCCAGGCGGTGATCTACCTGGCCGTCGCCGCCAAGTCCAATGCTGGCTACAACGCCTACAACGCGGCGCGCGCCTTCGTCGGCCAGGATGGCTCGCGGCCGGTGCCGGTGCATCTGCGCAACGCGCCGACCAAGTTGATGAAGGAACTCGGCTACGGCCACGCCTACCGTTACGCCCACGACGAGCCGGAAGCCTACGCCGCCGGCGAAAGCTACCTGCCGGAAGGGATGGCCGAACCCGGCTGGTACCGGCCGACGCCGCGCGGCCTGGAAGGCAAGATCGGCGAAAAGCTGGAGCATCTGCGCGAACTGGATCGCAAGGCGGGGAAGAAGTAGGGCGGCGCCGGGGCTTGCCCGTGAAACCGAAGGCCGATTGAAACGCGGAGGTGCGGAGAAAGACCGGTCGGGCAGTGGTTTTTGCCGCCCGGGTACGGGATTTACCGCCTTGGGCGGGCTTGACCGGACTTCGCCGCCTCTCCGCGCCGCGGCGTCAGCTTTGTGCCGGCTCGTCCGTTCAGGACGTGGTCTTGTTGGCGATGTTGCGGCGCAGCCAGGTCAGCATGTCGTCCCAGATTTCGCGCTGTTCGCGCGGTGGCGGCATGGCGTTGGCGTTGGGCAGTTCGATGGTGATGACCGGCATGTTCTTGGCGACGCCGCCGTAATTGCCGAGCGAACCCGGGTAGATGCCCAGGCGGTTCAGGTTGAGGTGGCCGAAGCGGCGCGGTTGATGGGCCGGACCGTCGTAGTCGAGGATGCCGAAGGGGGCGTGCACGCTGACCACGACATCGGGCTGGAAGCTTTCGATCTGGTCGCGCAGCCAGCGCGTTTCGATTTCCGACATGGCGCTCTGGCCGGGGAAGCGGCGCGGGTCCCGGCCGGTTTTTTTCGACCAGTAGGCGTGGGCGTCGCTGCTCCAGTCCGGGGTCGGGAAATTGCGGTTGAGATCGACGCCGTGGCTGTTGACCCGTTGCGGCGGGTTGGCGAGCAGGCCGTCCGGGTTGGCGACCGGGATCACCCGCCAGTGATATTGCCGCGACTCGGATTCGTCCAGCCATTGCAGCCAGCGGAAGACGATCGAGGCCGAAGTCAGTTCGTCGCCGTGAATACCGCCGATCAGCAGGATGCGCTTGGCGCGCTGGGTCGGCTTGCCGGCCTGGCTGGTCTGCCGGGCCGGGGGCGGGATGTCGCGCGACATCAGGGCGTGGCCCCGCGCCGAAACGACGGATGCCGGCTGCAGGCTCAGCTTGCGGCAAAGGGGTGGCGGCACGCTACCCAGGCGTTTGCCGATGGCGACGCACCAGTCTTCGGCGGGGAGTTGTTGCGCCGGGACGGCGCTGGCGGCCAGGGGCAGCAACAGGCAGGGCAGACTCAGCAGCAGGGTGGGGGAAATTCGACGCATAATGACAAATGGATTTTATGTTTACCCCCGACATAATAAACGCGGCCGGGGCATTTGTCCGCATCGGCGTAACCGTTGGCGACTTGCGGCTCGCGTATAATCCCCTACTTTCCGGAGCCGGGGCTCCGCTCGTCACAGGTCAAAACATGCTCGACATCCAACAACTTCGTTCCAACCTCGACGCCGTGGCCGAAGGCCTGGCCAAGCGCGGCAAGCCTATCGACTTTTCCGAATTCAAGACGCTGGAAGCCGAGCGCAAGACGCTGCAAACCCGCACCCAGGAGTTGCAGGCGCAGCGCAACAGCCTGTCCAAGCAAATCGGCATGTTGAAGGGCAAGGGCGAGGACGCCTCGGCGGTGATGGCGCAAGTCGGGGCGTTGGGCGACGAGTTGAAGGCTTCGGAAGTGCGGCTCGGCGAATTGCTGGAAAGATTCAATGCCATCCTGGCTGCGCTGCCCAACATTCCCGACGAATCGGTGCCGGTCGGCAGCGATGAGTCCGGCAATGTCGAAATCAAGCGCTGGGGCACGCCGCCGGTCTTCGATTTCCCGGTCAAGGACCATACCGATGTCGGCGAAGCCCTCGGTCAGCTCGATTTCACCACCGCCGCCAAGATTGCCGGCGCCCGCTTTTCCTTGCTGAAAGGCGGTCTGGCCCGCCTGCACCGGGCGCTCGCCCAGTTCATGCTCGACACCCATAGCGCCGAGCACGGCTATACCGAACTGTATGCCCCGTATCTGGTCAATGCCGCCAGCCTGATGGGCACCGGCCAGTTGCCGAAGTTCGAGGAAGACCTGTTCAAGGTGCTGCGCGGCGATCAGGACCCGCTCTACCTGATTCCGACCGCCGAAGTGCCGGTGACCAATATCGTGCGCGACGAAATCATCGCCGCCGAAGCCCTGCCGCTGAAATTCGTTTGCCATACGCCGTGTTTTCGTTCCGAAGCCGGCAGCGGCGGGCGCGACGTGCGCGGCATGATCCGCCAGCACCAGTTCGACAAGGTCGAGTTGGTCCAGGTCGTCCATCCCGATCAGTCGGCCGAAGCCCACGAGGCGCTGACCCGCCACGCCGAGATCATCCTCGAAAAGCTCGAACTGCCGTATCGCCGCATGGCGCTGTGTACTGGCGACATGGGCTTTTCCGCCGCCAAGACCTACGACCTCGAAGTCTGGCTGCCGGCCCAGAACACCTACCGCGAAATCTCGTCCTGCTCCAACTTCGGCGCCTTCCAGGCCCGCCGCATGCAGGCGCGCTTCCGCAACGACAAGAACAAGCCCGAGCTCTGCCACACCCTGAACGGCTCCGGCCTGGCCGTCGGCCGCACCCTGGTGGCGATTCTGGAAAACAATCAGCGCGCCGACGGCAGCGTGACGGTGCCTGCGGTACTGCGCCCCTACATGGGCGGACTGGAAGTCATCGAAGCCGCGCGCTGATTGTTTCGGTGCCGGCTAACCGCGCGCGGCGCGCGTTAAGCGCCGCAGGCGCGGACGGCGTTCATATCCGGGCGATCGGAGAAGCTTAGGGCCTTATCCCCGGGGCTGTGGTCTTGCCGCGCAGGCCGATCATTTGTTCGATGCGCGGCGACAGTGGCTGGAAAGCCTCTTCGTTGCGCACCAGGATGTCGTAGTAGCTGCGGATGTTCTCGACCAGGATAACGGCTTCGCCGCCGCGCCCCCGTCCCGATTTGAGGCGCTGGTAGTACTTCGGCTGGGCGAGCAGGGGCAGGATACGCTTCATGTCGTACCAGATGCCGGGATCCGCATTCAGTTGCCGGGCCAGCGTGCGGGCGGCGTTGAAATGGCCGGGGCCGACGTTGTAGGCGGCGAGCGCCAGCCAGGTGCGGTCCGGTTCGGCGGCTTCCGGCGCGGCCTGCTCCTTCAGCATGGCCAGGTATCGGGCGCCGGCCAGGATACTTTCGCGCGGATCGAGCCGGTTGCTGACGCCGAGACGGTCGGCGGTTTCCTCGGTCAGCATCATAATGCCGCGTACGCCGGTCGGGCTGGTCGCTTCGGCTTCCCACTGTGACTCCTGGTAGGCGATGGCGGCAAGCAGGCGCCAGTCGATGCCGGTGACCACCTGCCCGGCCTGGAAATGCTTGCGCAGCTTGGGCAAGACGCTTTCGGTTCGGCCCAGGAACTTGATGATGTCGGCCTGTTTCAGGCGCCGGACATGGCCGTAGTAGCGGTCTTCCAGCCGGCCCAGCGTGCCGTCGAGCTGCATCCGGTCGACAAAGCTCGAAACCCGCGCAAACAGTTCGTCGTTCGGCTTGCTGCCCAGCCACCAGACGACAGGCGCATCCTCGCTCAATGCCAGGCTGGTCTGCAGCGAAGGCGTGAACTGGGTGGCAATATCGGCTAGGGACGAATCGATGGCGGCCAAGTGGGTCCGCGTCTCATCGATGGTTTCCAGCAGGTCGAAAATGTCGCCCTCTTTTTCCTCGACCACCGTCAGGTCGGGGATGGTTTTCTGGAGTTTTTTCAGACTGGCCAGTTGCCGCGAGCCGGCCAGTGCATGCACGGTCTTGCCATGCAGGTCATCGACGGCGTTGATCGGCAGCGAGGCAGCGTTCTGGACCAGCACGTCGTGGCTCTGCATGATCGCCGGCGTCGCCTTGCCTTGCCCTTCCTCCGGCATCGGCAGCCAGCCGATGGCGATATGCGCTTCGCCACGGGCCAGCCGGGCGGCAATCTCGCCCGGTTCGGCAACGATGTATTTGACGCCGACGCCGAGTTCCTGGGCAAATGCCTCGATCAGGTCGTGCTCGAGACCGTTCGCCGCACCGGTATCTTCGACGTTGTAGGTCAGCGGCCCGGTTGTCGTCAAAACTACCAGGTCGTGCTGGGCCGGCGTCGGGAAAGGTAGCGGCGCCCGCAGCCAGTCCCCGCAGGCTGCGAGAAAAAAGGCGACGCCAATGAAGAACAGTCTATTGATACGGTGCATCCTTGTGCTATTATGCCGGCCGCTGCGGAGAGGTGGCAGAGTGGTCGAATGTACCTGATTCGAAATCAGGCGTACTGCAAGGTACCGTGGGTTCGAATCCCACCCTCTCCGCCAGCAACCAAACAATCAAGCGCCTTCCGGGGCGCTTTTTTGTTGTACCCTTCATTCAACCCATCGTTGCAACAAGAGGGTGAGTGAAACGAAGCGGGGCGGATTATGCCTTATTGGGTAGCGCAGTGCTAACTGCGTCGGCGATCGGTCAATGCCGTTCCCCGGGAAATTCAACGCTCCGTCGCTGCCGGATGAACTGATGGCGGTTGCCGGCATGCCGCAGCTTGCGGACGCCACTTTTAGCCGGGGACAGGCATCCGGTTCGCCGGCCAGTGCAGCCGTTCGCCGCGAGCCGACGAGGAAAATCAGTCAGCGTCAGCCGCGTCGGGCCGCTTCGATCGCCGCGATGTCGATCTTGCCCATCTCCATCATCGCCTCGAAGGCCCGCCGGGCGGCGGCGCGGTCGGGATCGGTGACCGCGGCCGTGAGGGCGCGTGGCGTGATTTGCCACGACAGGCCCCACTTGTCCTTGCACCAGCCGCAGGCGTTTTCCTGGCCGCCATTGCCGACGATCGCCTGCCACAAGCGGTCGGTTTCGGCCTGGTCGTCGGTTGCCACCTGGAAGGAGAAGGCTTCGCTGTGCTTGAACGCCGGCCCGCCGTTCAGGCCGAGGCAAGGGATGCCCATCACGGTGAACTCGACCATTAGGACGTCGCCCTCACGGCCCGAGGGATAGTCGGCGGGGGCGCGATGAATGGTTCCCACCGCGCTGTCGGGGAAGGTTTCGGCATAGAACTGCGCGGCATCTGCCGCACTGCCGTTGAACCAGAGGCAGATTGTGTTCTTGCTGGGCATTTGGATACTCCGATAAAACGTATGGCTCAATTCATCCAGGCTACCGGATGACCGGGGCGCTCGACATCGCCCGGCAACTGTCGCCGCTTCCCCCCGTGGCCGGCAAGGGGCAGTTTCGGGTGTCCGGCTTAGTGGTCGGCACTGAGTCCGATGACGGTTTGGAAGCCGCCCCAGAACATGCGCTTGCCGTCGAAGGGCATCGTCGCAGCTGACATTGCATCCTTGAGTTGCGGATCCTCCATGGCTTCCTTGCTGATGCGGTCGCGGTCTTCCTTGTTCCGATACACAATCCACGCCAGCGCGATGACTTCGTCGTCCTTCAGCTGCACGGATTGGGGAAACGACGTGAATTTGCCGGGCTGGATGTCGTCGCTCAGCGAATCAGAGTAATAGAGCGCGCCGTGGCGCAGGTGAGCGTTGCCCCAGGCCATGGACATCTGTTTGTAGGTTTCAAGATTGGCACGAGGAACGGGGATGACGATGGCGTCGATGTAATGGGACATGGGAATCTCCAGAAAGTAGTGTCATTCGGGGCGATCGCCCGCCGCCGGCCTGGCGCGGCGCAGCGCAGGATCGAGAAGCCGCCAGTTGTGCCGCGGCAGGGGCTGCGGCCGGCGGGGTCAGGGTTGTGCATAGCTGCCTGCGCTCATCACTTCGATGCCGACGAAAGGCTGGTCTCCTTCCACCCAAGCATCATGTCCGGGTGGAATGGTGTAGGAATCGCCGGCGTTTATGGTCTTTTCCGTGCCGTCCAGCATCCGAACCGTGATTTTTCCGGAAACGGCATAGCCGATGTGCGGTACCTGGCAATGTTCGGTGGCGACGACCGGTTTTATGCACTCCGACCATTTCCAGCCGGGCTCGAAATTGAAACGTCCGATCGTCACGCCATCGAGCTTCACGACTTCAACGCGGGTCTTGTGCGGGGTGCGCACCTCGTCCGCTGAACTGTGGGAGCGCACCTCGAAATTGGTCACTTGATCGGGGGTTTTCATGATTTCTCCTTCACTGGCGTCGATGGCTGGCAACTTAGCAGCAAAGACCCGGAGACTACTGTGCGTTAGCGCACCACGCCGCTGACCGCGCGTCGGAAACCCGAGTCTTAACCGGAATTGGCAATGCCGCGCAACTCGGCTTGCCGACATGGACGATCGCCCGGTTGCCAGACGGCCGGGCAGTCCCGCATCGCCTTGTCGGATAACGATGGCATGGCGAGCGCTGCTTTCCGGCACGGGACAAGGCATCGGCTGGCATCCCCGGCGCTGCCCGATTCCTATAATCCTACGCACAGCAGATCAGTTGCTGCCGGCTGTCGGTGACGGCGGAACGGCGGAAAAATGAACTGCGGTGGAACATTCCGATACGCGCCCCGACGCCGGAAGATGCCGCGAAAAATGGATAAGTCGCCGTTGCCTGAACGACTGCTTGCCATTTTTCCCGGACTGTCCGGCACGGGGCGACGTCATTTCGCATCCGGCAGCGGATGCCCGCAACTTTGAACAGGGAAGTTAGAAACATGAACAAGAAAATTGCATACGTGACCGGCGGCATGGGCGGCATCGGCACGGCGATCTGCCAGCGTCTGGCGCGCGACGGCTTCACGGTGGTCGCCGGTTGCGGGCCGAATTCGCCGCGCAAGACCCAATGGCTGGCCGACCAGAAGGAGCTGGGCTTCGATTTCATCGCTTCCGAAGGCAATGTGTCGGACTGGGACAGCACCGTCGCCGCCTTTGCCAAGGTGCATGCCGAGGTCGGCCCGGTCGATGTGCTGGTGAACAATGCCGGCATTACGCGCGACGGCGTTTTCCGCAAGATGAGCCCGCATGACTGGCAGGCGGTGATCGATACCAACCTGAATTCGCTGTTCTTCGTGACGCGCCAGGTCATCGACAACATGCTGGAGCGCGGCTGGGGGCGGATCATCAATATCTCCTCGATGAACGGCCAGAAGGGCCAGTTCGGCCAGACCAACTATTCGACGGCGAAGGCAGGCATGCACGGCTTCACCATGGCGCTGGCCCAGGAAGTGGCGAGCAAGGGCGTCACCGTCAATACCGTCTCCCCCGGCTATGTCGGCACCGACATGGTCCGCGCCATCCGCAACGACGTGCTGGAGAAGATTGTCGCTTCCATCCCGGTCAAGCGACTCGGCACGCCGGACGAAATCGCCTCGATGGTCGCCTGGCTGGCCTCCGAGGAAAGTGGATTTGCGACGGGCGCCGATTTCTCCCTGAACGGCGGCAATCACATGGGCTGAGGCCCGTTCCCGAATTCATCCCTAGAAAACAGAAAAGGAAACATCATGTCCAGAGAAGTTGTAGTCCTCAGCGCCGTCCGTTCGGCGATCGGTACTTTTGGCGGCGCCCTTGCCGATTTCGAAGCCAGCGAGCTGGCCGGCATCGTGATGAAGGAAGCGGTCGTCCGCTCCGGCGTCGATCCGCAGCAGATCGAGTACGTTACCGTCGGCAACTGCATGCCGACCGATTCGCGCTACGCCTACGTTTCCCGCGTCGCCTCGATCCAGGCTGGCCTGCCGATGGAATCGGTCGCTATGCAGGTTTCCCGCCTGTGTTCCTCAGGGCTGCAAGGGATCGTCACGACGGCGCAGAACATCATGCTGGGCGATGCCGACTACGGCATCGGCGGCGGCGTCGAAGTGATGTCGAAGGCCGCTTACCTGATGCCGGCGCTGCGTTCCGGCGCCCGCATGGGCGACACCAAGGCCATCGACTCGATGGTTGCCGTGCTGACCGACCCGTTCGGCGTCGGCCACATGGGCATCACTGCCGAAAACCTGGCCATCAAGCACCACATCAGCCGCGAGGCGCAGGATGCCTGTGCGCTGGAATCGCAGCGCCGCGCCGCCGCTGCCATCGCCGACGGCCGTTTCAAGTCGCAGATCGTGCCCATCGTCAAACAGACCCGCCAGGGCGAGGTCGTTTTCGATACCGACGAGCACGTCAAGCCGAACACCACGCTGGAGAGCCTGGCCAGGATGAAGCCGGCCTTCCGGAAAGAAGGGACGGTGACCGCCGGCAACGCCTCCGGCATTAACGACGGCGCCGCCTTTTTCGTGCTTGCGGCGGCCGACGTCGCGGCCCGCGCCAACCAGCGGCCGCTGGCCCGTCTGGTGTCCTACGCCGTGGCCGGCGTGTCGAACGAGATCATGGGCGAAGGTCCGATCCCGGCGACCAAGCTGGCGCTGAAGAAAGCCGGCCTGCGTCTCGACCAGATCGACGTCATCGAGTCGAACGAAGCCTTCGCCGCCCAGGCATTGACTGTCGCCAAGATCCTCGAACTCGATCCGGCCAAGACCAACCCGAATGGCGGCGCCATCGCCCTCGGCCATCCGGTCGGCTGTTCCGGCGCCTTCATCGCCACCAAGGCGCTCTACGAACTGCAGCGGATGAACGGCCGTTACGCCCTCGTCACCATGTGCATCGGCGGCGGCCAGGGGATTGCCGCCATTTTCGAACGCGTCTGACCGGCGGACGTGCAGCACGGCCCAGGGGAGGCGGCGGGGCCTCCGGGGCCGGCTGCGATAAATGCCGGTAGGGTAGCCGGCGATTGGCCGGCTACCCGCTGATACATCGGAAGTCCGGGCAGACCGGCGTTCGGCAGGTGACGACCCGCATTTCGGGTTTTATCTCTTGCCTGAGGAAACCCGTATCGTCGGGCATTGATGTGAATCCGGTGCCTCCTGACGATGAAGCGAGGTTCAGTCAATCAGCCGATGCGAGATTTGCGTTCAGCATGTTGCAGAACAGACGTCCTTGCTCGATGGCATCGTCCAGGGCGATGTGGGTATGCGGAACGGGGTCGAACCAGGCGGCCGGCATCGATTGTTTGCCGCTGGCGCGATAGGGCTGGCGCAACAGCGCCATCGCATAGGTCTTGATGTCGATCGCCGAATAGCCGAAAGGATTCTCGCCGGTGAATTCCTGCAGGTACCAATAGACAAAGGGGAAGTCGAAGGCGCTGGGATAGGCGACGAAGACCGGCTTGCCGGGGAGCGACTTCAACCATTCGAGATAGCGCTTCATCGCCTGTGCTGGCGCTTCGGTGTCCTGCCGGCAGGCGGACCAGGCTTCCGGCTGGGTAGCCCACCAGGCAGCGGTTTTGGGATCGGCCGGTGCTCCCGGGAGTATCTCGAGATTGGTGGAAAATGTTGCCAGCAGTTCTTTTTCGGCGGTGAATGCCGCCGATCCCAGACTCAGCATCGAATGCTTCCCGGCCACCGGACCATCGGTCTCGACATCTGTACTGACGTAGATTTCCCGCATTGCCCTGTCTCCGAAGTCCGCTGCCTGCTGCGAGCTTACCGGGATCGCGGACGTCGTGCATGGCGTTTTGAGGTCCGGGATACGGTCGAGCTGGTCGTGGATCAGCCCCGCGGGGGGGTTTCCTGGATGACGCCCATCCAACGAGGCAGGTATCCAGGTGGGCCGTCGTCCGCCGCCATCGGGCTGGTGCGGCGGAAAGGCCTAGCCGCGCCTTTCCTTGCCCGCCTTGACCATCTTGGTGGAGGTTGCCGTCTTGTGTTTGCCGTCGCCCGCGGCCTTGGCAGCCTTGCCGGTGCTGCGGCCGGCATTGCGGGAGGCGAAGGCGGCCTTGGCAGAGTTTCTGGCGGCCAGCCGGCTGGCGGATTGCGTTTCCCGAATGGCCGGTCGCGATACGCCGCGGTCGCCGTGCGCCGCCCGCCCGCCGGCCAGTTTGCCACCCTTGCCGGCAGCCTGGCGGCCGCGTTTGCTGACGACCGGTTCGGCTTCGATGATCTGTTGCAGCCCGGCGCCGCGGCCGACCGTGCTCAGGTCCTCGGCACCCAGGCCGGCCGGAACCAGCAGGGTCGAGCCGGCGCCCAGGCGGATGCCGCTGGGCAGGCTGTTGACGCGGGCCAGTTCGGGCAGCGAGATGCCGAAACGGGGGGCGATTTCCTTCAAGCGTTCGCCGTGCTTCAGGGTGTAGGCCTGCCATGCCGAAAGCGGGCCGGCATTCTTTTCCAGGTTGTTGCGGAAAATCGTCACCTTGTCGGCGGGCAGCACGACCGGGGTGTCGGCCTTGATCACCGGACGGTTGTGCGAGGGATTCAAGGCGACGAATTCGTCCACCGGCATGTTGGCCAGTCGGGCCGCCGTCTTGACGTCCATCGGCCGCAGGGTGTCGATGGTGGCGAAGTAGGGCTGGTTGAGGATTTCCGGCAGCTGCAGCTGCGCCATCAGGGCTGGGTTGCCGAAAATGTTCTTCAGGGCGAGCAGCTTGGGCACGTAATGGCGCGTTTCATTGGGCATGCTCAGGCTGGCGTAATCGGTCGGCAGGCCGCGCGCCGCGTTCTTTTCCATGGCCCGTTTGACGGCGCCTTCTCCCCAGTTGTAGGAGGCCAGCGCCAGGTGCCAGTCGCCCTGCATTTCGTAGATGGTCTGCAGGTAATCGAGGGCGGCACCGGTCGAGGCGATGATGTCGCGGCGCTTGTCCTGCCACCAGTTCTGTTCGAGGTTGAAACGCTTGCCGGTGGCCGGGACGAACTGCCAGAGCCCGGAAGCGTTGGAGCGGGAAAAGGCCATCGGGTTGAAGGAGCTTTCGACCATCGGCAGCAGCGCCAGCTCGGTCGGCATGCCGCGCGCTTCCAGTTCCTGGACGATGAAATGCATATAGGGACGGGCACGCTCGACCATGCGGCGCAGCGCATCCGGTCGGCTCTGGTACCACTGCTGGTAATACAGGGTCAGGTCGTCGTTCAGGTTGGGCATCGCAAAGCCGTTGCGGATGCGGTCCCACAGATTGTCCGGGTTAGCCGTCAGGTCGATGCCGCCCGATGGCAAGGGGGCGGCGCGCAGTTCGTAGCTATTGAGCAGGGTGAGGTCGGCATTGTCCGGTGCCGTCTCGGCCGACGAGCTCTTGAGCAGGGAGGGCATCAGCAGCGAAATCAGCGGAAAGCTGTCGTTCGCCGGTTCGCTGGAATTCTCGGCCAGGCCCGGCGCCGCCTGGGCGAGCAGGGCGGCTCCCAAACCCGCGCCGACAAGACGGCGAAGCAGCGACAGAGTTTTGCGATGATGCATAAAGGGGATACTCCTGACGCGAATGCGGCGACGTAACCGGTGATTATACCTGAGCCCCGAACGCGGCTGTTCCCTCTTCTGGAATGCATGGCCCGGGCGCCATTTTCGCCGGATGTACGGGGCCGGACCCGGCCCCAATCTGGCGGTATGGCGCCCGGATTGGCTAAACTAGACCCTCAGAAAATTGCCCGGAGCCGCCATGACCAAGCCGACCGACCTTATCGATCGCATTCCCGCCGGGGTCTGGGTGCTCGGTTTCGTCAGCCTGCTGATGGACATTTCCTCGGAAATGATCCACAGCCTGCTGCCGCTCTTCATGGTGACCACGCTTGGGGCAAGCGCCTTTGTCGTCGGCCTGGTCGAAGGCCTGGCCGAAGCGACGGCGCTGATCGTCAAGATTTTTTCCGGCGCCTTGAGCGACTATCTCGGCCGGCGCAAGGGGCTGGCCGTCGTCGGCTACGCGTTGGGCGCCCTGACCAAGCCGCTCTTTGCGTTGGCGCCGACTGCCGGCGTCGTGCTCGGCGCCCGCTTGCTCGACCGGGTCGGCAAGGGCGTGCGTGGCGCGCCGCGCGATGCGCTGATTGCCGACATCACACCGCCGCTATTGCGCGGCGCCGCTTTCGGCCTGCGCCAGGCGCTCGATACGGTGGGCGCCTTTGTCGGGCCACTGCTCGCCGTCGGCCTGATGCTGCTTTGGGCCGACGATTTCCGGGCGGTATTCTGGGTGGCGGTGATTCCCGGCCTGCTTGCCGTTGCCTTGCTGCTGGTCGGCATCCGCGAGCCGGCCGGCCATGCCGATGACAAGCGCCGCAACCCGATCCGTCGGGAGAGCATGCGCCGCCTGGGGGGCGCCTACTGGTGGGTGGTCGGCATCGGCGCTGTCTTCACGCTGGCCCGTTTCAGCGAAGCCTTTCTCGTACTGCGCGCCCAGCAAAGCGGCATGGCTCTGGCTCTGGTGCCGCTGGTCATGGTCGCGATGAACGTCATCTACGCCGCCTCGGCCTACCCCTTCGGCAAGCTCTCTGACCGCATCAGCCACGGTCGCCTGCTGGGCTGGGGGCTGGGCGTGCTGGTCGTCGCCGACCTGGTGTTGGCGGCCAGCGATCACTGGGCGGTGGTGCTGCTCGGCGTCGGTATCTGGGGCGTTCATATGGGCATGACCCAGGGCCTGCTGGCGACCATGGTTGCCGATACCGCGCCCGCCGATCTGCGCGGCACGGCCTTCGGCTTCTTCAACCTGCTCAGCGGCATCGCCATGCTGATCGCCAGCGCCACGGCCGGCCTGGTCTGGGACCGTTTCGGGGCCGCCTACACGTTCTACGCCGGGGCCGCTTTCTGCGTCCTGGCGCTGGGCGGGCTGCAGTTACGCACCCGGGCGACCGCCGGGGTCAGCTGATCAGCGGCAGTTGCAAGCTGTCGGTGCCGCGCGCGCTACCGCTGGTTTCCCAGCATAGCGCGAGGAAACTGCTGGCGGCCGGGCTGACATGGCGTTGCCGGTGACGGGCGAAGTAGAAGCGGCGGGAAAGATCGAATTGCGGCGTCGGGATCTCGACCAGGCTGCCGCGCCGGAAAGCTTCGCGCAGCGCCAGGCGTGACAGGCAGCCGATGCCGACGCCGGATTCGACGGCGCGCTTGATCGCCTCGGTGTGTTCCAGTTCGAGCTGAATGTGCAGTTGGGGCAAGGCCTGGGCGATGATCCGGTCGAACAGGGCGCGGGTACCGGAACCCGGTTCGCGGACGATCCATGGCTGCCCGGCCAGCGTCGCCGAATCGCCAGGGCCGGTGCCGGCTAAGGCGTGGCGTGGCGCGCAGAAGACGACCAGCGCATCGTCCAGCCAGGGTTCGAGCACAAGGTCGGGATCATGGACTTCGCCTTCGATCAGGCCGATATCCAGTTCGAAACGCAGCAGGCGGTCGACGATGGTCTGCGTATTGGCGACCTGCAGCCGGGTCTTCGAAGCCGGGTGGCGGCGCAGGTGCTCGGCGACGATAAGCGTCGCCAGGTAATTGCCGATGGTCAGCGTGGCGCCGACGGCCAGCGGTCCGAGCAGCTTGCCGGCCAGGTAGCTTTCGATATCCGCGGTGCGGGCCAGCATTTCCTCGGCCTGCGGCAACAGGCCGCGGCCGGTGGCGTTGAGATGCAGGGATTTGCCGATGCGGTCGAAGAGCGGGCAGTCGAATTGCCGTTCGAGTTCGACCAGGGCGCTGCTCGCAGCTGATTGCGACATCGATAGCGCTCCGGCCGCCCGCGAGACGTTTTCGCTGTGCGCAATGGCGGCGAAGATTTCCATCTGGCGCAAGGTGATTCGCATATCGACCGAGTGAGTAAGTTATAGCGAAATTATCCGCTTATATAAATAAACGGGGAAGCCTATGATTTGTCGAAATCACGTTACTGAGGAAATCTGCCATGAGCGCGCTAGCCACCGAAAAGGTCATCTCCGTCCATCACTGGAACGACACCCTGTTTTCCTTCCGCACGACGCGCGATCCGGGTTTGCGCTTCATCAACGGCCAGTTCGTGATGATCGGCCTGGAAGTCAATGGCCGGCCGCTGACCCGGGCCTACAGCATCGCCAGTGCCAATCACGAGGAGCACCTCGAGTTTTTCAGCATCAAGGTGCCGAACGGTCCGCTGACTTCCCGCCTGCAGCACCTGGCGCCGGGCGACCCGATCATTGTCGGCAAGAAGCCGACCGGCACGCTGGTGCTGCGCGACCTGAAACCGGGCAAGCGCCTTTTCCTGTTCGCCACCGGAACCGGCCTGGCACCCTTCATGAGCCTGATCCACGACCCGGAAACTTACGAGAATTTCGAAAAGGTCATCCTCATCCATGGCGTGCGCTGGAGCAACGAACTGGCCTACCACGACTACATCGAGTACGAATTGTCGGAGCATGAGTTCTTCGGCGACTGGGCGCGCGAGAAGTTGATCTATTACCCGACGGTGACGCGCGAGCGTTTCCGCAACAACGGGCGGCTGACCGACCTCATCAAGTCGGGCAAGCTCTACGCCGATATCGGCGAAGCGCCGCTCGACCCGGCCACCGACCGCGCCATGATCTGCGGCGGCCCGGACATGCTGGCCGATACCGCCCGCCTGCTCGACGCCCGCGGCTTCGAGGTTTCGCCGCACATCGGCGTCGCCGGCGACTACGTCATCGAGCGCGCTTTTGTCGAAAAGTGACAGCGCCGGACGAGAGGCTCAGGCGCGTTCCCTGAGCGACGCCGCCAGGACGGCGATCTCGCCGGCCAGGGCAGCGATCTTGGGCGGGATGTCGGTGAAAAGATGTTCCCGGGCATGGGCTTCGATATCGCCGGCAACCCGGGCCGCCGGGTCGGCATTGAAGGTGGCCAGCACGCCGCGCAGGCTGTGGGCGGTGCGTTCGACCAGCGCGGCATCGGCGACGGCCGTGCCGTCGCGTAGGCGCTGGAGATTGCGTTCCCAGGTGTCGAGAAAGATGCCGGCGATGATGTCCACGGTTTCGCGATCCGCCTGGCGCAGGGCGGCGGCATAGTCGAAAGCGCTGGTCGCGCGGTCTTCCGCGGGGCGCTGGCCGCTATGGAGTTGCAGCTTTTCCAGCAGCTCGCGGGCCTTGACCGGCTTGGCCAGGTAATCGTCCATGCCGGCGGCGAGGCAGGCTTCGCGGTCGCCCTGCATGGCGTTGGCGGTCATCGCAATGATCGGCGTGCGTGGCAGGCCGGACTGCGCCTCGTAGTGGCGGATGCGCCGGGTGGCCTCGATGCCGTCCATCACCGGCATCTGCATGTCCATCAACACGGCGTCGTAGTCGCGCTCCTGCGCCATTCGGACCGCTATCTCGCCGTTCTCCGCCAGATCGACTTGAATTGCTGCATCTTCAAGCAGGCCAATTGCGACTTCCTGATTGATGTCGTTGTCCTCGACCAGCAGCACACGCGTCCCCCGCGTTCGAGTGATTTCGAAAGAAGGAGCGATTTGAATGTGATCAGCCGCTTCGCGGGGGGCGCGAAGAATAGCAACGACTGTGTCGAAAAGGGTGGACGACGTAACGGGCTTGACGAGAACATTCTCAAGTCCATTCTCCTCGGCCTGTTTCAATACATCCTCGCGGCCATAGGCGGTCACCATCACGAGATGGGGTGGGATAGAGAGGTCAGGCAGCGCAAGAATGCGCTTGCTGGTTTCGATCCCGTCGAGCCCGGGCATTTGCCAGTCAACGAAGATGATCTCGTAAGGCTCGCTGCGTTGGGCGGCTTGGCAAATCATTTCGATGCCCTCCTCGCCGGAGGCTGCCTCATCGGCGACGAAGGCCATGTTTAGCAACATGCTCGATAGAACGGTTCGGGCCTGCGAATTGTCGTCGATAACCAGGACGCGCCGGCCGTGCAAGTCGGAGCGGAGCAGACTTGGACGCGGCGCTAGGGCGCCCTTGCCGAGGCGAGCAGTAAACCAGAATGTGCTGCCCTTACCTAACTCGCTCGTGACCCCAACGTCTCCGCCCATCAACTCGGCCAGCCGCTTGGAGATGGCTAGACCAAGCCCAGTGCCGCCATACTTACGAGTCGTCGAGGTGTCAGCCTGCTCGAACGCTTGGAAAAGACGCCCAATCTGTGTCTCGGTCATGCCGATTCCGGTGTCGCTCACTGAGAATTCAATCAACTGGTCAACCCCGGTGGTCTCGAGGACCTGAGCACGGATCACCACATCGCCTTTCTCGGTGAACTTGACGGCGTTGTTGCAGAAGTTGATCAGGACTTGCCCCAGTCGCAGCGGATCGCCTCTGAGACGCGTGGAAACGACCGAGGGCTCGATGTCGAAGATTAGTTCCAGCCCTTTTTCTTCTGCCTTCTCAGCGATCAGATTGCTTACATTCTCCAGCACCTTATCGAGATCAAACTCGACGCTCTCGACGGTCAACTTGCCGGCCTCGATCTTAGAGAAATCGAGAATTTCGTTGATGATGCCGAGCAGGTGCTGCCCTGAACTCCTTATCTTGACTAGATAGTCCCGCTGGCGCGGCGAGGGATCAGTTTTTAACGCGAGATGAGAAAGTCCGAGGACGGCATTCATTGGCGTCCGGATTTCGTGGCTCATATTTGCCAGAAACGCGCTCTTCGCTTCATTCGTTTTCTCGAGTTCTGCCTGGGCCGCCTGGATAGCTTGCTCCGCAGCCTTGCGGATGTCGATATCACTCCACGAGCCGACC
>JBLNBM010000016.1:0-92511 GCA_050259955.1 Bacteroidota bacterium | reverse complement strand
CCACGGTGACCGCCTACGACCCGGTGGCGATGCATGAAACGCAACGCATTTACGGCGACGAGCCGCGCCTGAAATATGCCGAGAACCCGATGGGTGCGCTCGACAACGCCGACGCCCTGGTGATCGTCACCGAATGGAAGGAATTCCGAAGCCCGGACTTCGCGGCCATCAAGGCGGCCTTGAATAGCCCGGTAATCGTTGACGGGCGCAACCTCTACGACCCAAGTTTAGTTCGCGCTCAAGGCATTGAGTACTTGGCAATTGGTCGATAAGTAAGCATTCCGGAATTTTTTAATTAAAAACGCTATTGGACCTTTCTTCAAACCCAATGAATTTTCTTGGTTGAGTGAGAAAAGTGGTCGTTTGTGATGAAGTATTAATAGATATAAACAGCTATTGACTGTTTCAGGAAACATGAACCATAACCCTATATACGTCACGCAGCCCTATCTCCCTCCGTTGGAAGAGTTCTTGCCATATCTTGAGAAGATTTGGGATAACAAGATACTTACCAATGGTGGACCATTTCATCAGCAACTTGAAAAAGCACTCTGTGAATATCTTGGAGTTGAACATATTGCACTGTTTGCAAACGGCACCCTTGCCTTGGTTACTGCTTTGCAAGCCCTCCGTATCACCGGGGAAGTCATTACGACACCCTATTCATTTGTCGCAACCTCGCATTCCTTACTGTGGAATGGTATTAAGCCGGTTTTTGTAGATATAGAGCCCGATACATTCAATCTTGATCCCGAAAAGATCGAAGCAGCAATCACACCGCATACTACCGCAATCATGCCTGTGCATTGCTATGGTCATTCCTGTGACGTAGAGGCAATACAAAAAATCGCCGATAACTACAATCTCAAGGTTATTTACGACGCCGCTCACGCATTTGGCGTCAGGAATGAAGGCGGTAGCATTCTGCGCCATGGTGACCTTTCGATTCTGAGTTTTCATGCGACAAAGGTATTTAATACCTTCGAGGGCGGCGCAATTATCTGCCCGGATGCCAAAACAAAACAACGCATTAATCATTTGAAAAATTTTGGCTTTGTTGATGAAACGACAGTCGTTGCCCCTGGGATCAACGGGAAGATGAGTGAATTCAATGCGGCTCTAGGCATGTTGCAATTGCAGCATATAGATCGGGCGCTGCTTCGCCGAAAAGAAATCGACAAGACCTATCGTGAATTACTTAAATCCGTACCGTACGTGAAATGTTTGACCGGCAAGAAGGAAGCGGTGTGGAACTACGCGTATTTTCCGATTATCATAAATAAAGAATCGCCGGTAGACAGGGATGGCATTTATAACAAATTCAGAAGTGAATCTATTTTCTCGCGTCGATATTTCTATCCGCTAATTTCAGATTTCCCCATGTATCGCGGCTTGGCTTCGGCGCATCGAGATAACCTCCCTGTGGCGACAGAAGCCGCGAAAAACGTATTATGCCTGCCAATTTATCCGGCTTTGAGTAATGATGATTTAACAAGAATTGTTGATATTATTCGGACGTTATAATCATGACCATGATGAGCAGGGATCAGATTGAGGAAATGGGACTCTTGTCAATTGGCGACAACGTTTTAATTTCCGATCGTGCATCGTTTTATAACTGCGGCAACATATCCATCGGCGACAACGTACGGATTGACGATTTTTGCGTTATTGCGGCTGGAGTAGGTGGCATAGCGATCGGTAATTTCGTTCACATAGCGGTCGG
The DNA here is from genome assembly GCA_050259955.1 of Bacteroidota bacterium. Lineage (GTDB taxonomy): Bacteria > Pseudomonadota > Gammaproteobacteria > Burkholderiales > Rhodocyclaceae > Azonexus. The sequence goes on along the minus strand of JBLNBM010000016.1, from coordinate 90,785 downwards.
TTCTACATTGATTGGGGCCGGTAGAATATCGATGGCCGATTTCAGTGGATTATCTTCCCGAGTGTCGATTTATTCCAGCAGCGACGACTATTCCGGGGCTGCTATGACCAATCCAACAGTTCCCAGGGAATACACAAACGTTACCGATGCTGCAGTCTCTCTGGGTAGGCATGCCATTGTCGGATCGGGAAGTGTGATCCTCCCCGGGGTTACGCTAGAGGATGGAGTGGCAATTGGTGCCCTGAGTCTGGTTACAAAGGATTGCAAGGCATTTGGAATCTATGGTGGAAACCCTGCCAAGCTGATTAAAGAGCGCAAGCGCGATTTGCTGACGTTGGAAAATAAATTTCTTTATGGCGATAAAAAATAGTGCAAGGAATATCGCTTAAAAAAAACATTATATTTAATTATATAAGTCAGATATACGTCACCCTGATTGGCATATTCATGGTGCCATTCTATATAAAATATTTGGGTGCCGAAGCGTACGGGCTTGTTGGCTTCTTCGCGATGTTGCAAGGCTGGTTTCAACTGTTGGATATGGGTCTAACCCCAACCATCGGTCGTGAAACCGCCCGCTTTAATGGTGGCGGAATTGATGCATTAAGCTTGCGTCGTCTTCTGCGAGCATTGGAGGGGGTTTTTGTTGGTGTCGCCATATTGGGGGCGCTCGCCATGGTCATTGGCTCGAGCGCTATCGCACGAGAATGGCTAAAAGTACAACAATTGTCTTTGGGCGAAGTTGAAAATGCCATCATGTTAATGGCGATAATCGTTGCTCTCCGCTGGATAGGAGGACTTTATCGCGGCGCCATTAATGGTTTCGAGCGCATGATCTGGTTGGCCGGTTTCAATACAACATTAGCAACCATGCGCTTCGTATTTGTAATTCCGTTTTTTATCTATGTAGGAGCAACGCCCACCCATTTTTTCGGTTACCAGTTGGTACTGGCTATAGCGGAATTGTCGTTCTTAATAATTAAAACTTACGATCTTTTCCCAAAATTACCTACCGAAAAACGGATACCTTGGGAGTGGAAGCCCTTGCGCGACGTCTTGCGTTTTTCCCTGAGTATTGCCTTCACCGGTGCGACGTGGGTATTGGTAACTCAAACCGATAAATTGGTACTCTCTAAACTGCTACCACTTGGCGAGTACGCGTATTTCACGTTAGCCGTATTGGCGGCTAGTGGAGTCACGGTAATTAGTGGACCAATCAGCGGGGCATTATTGCCGCGGCTGACCAGACTTTCTGCCGCCGACAATGATGATGGTCTAATACAGCTGTATCGAAATGCCACCCAGTTGATTGCCTTGATTGCCCTGCCAGCCTCATTGATGCTGGCCTTCTTTGCCAAGGAGTTTCTTTGGGTATGGACAGGTAATATCGACATTGCCAATGACGCAGCCCCGGTGCTCAGGCTATACGCATTAGGTAACGGTGTATTGGCCCTGGGGGCATTTCCTTATTACCTGCAGTTTGCCAAGGGAGATTTGAAACTGCATCTCCTTGGCAGTGGGCTGTTTGTTTTACTGTTGATTCCGTCCCTGATCTGGGCAACGTTAAAGTATGGTGCCGTTGGAGCAGGATGCGCATGGTTGGGCGCCAATGCAATTTATTTTATGTGCTGGGTTCCGATTGTTCATGAACGGTTTTTTCCAAGATTGCATATTAAATGGCTGTTGGCTGATATTGCGCCCATATTCGTTATCTCCACATTATTGGCTTTTGCTACGGGAAGGTTCGTGCAGTGGCCAAACGAGCGACTCCCGCTGGTGATAGTTCTAGTCATGCTTGGTGGGATATTGGTCATGGCTTCTGCGGCAGGTTCCTCGTGGGTAAGATCTGAAATATTGAAAAAGTGGCGCATTCGTTTTTCAGGATAAGGATTAATGATGAAAGTTACAGGGGAAAACCCGAAAGTTTCCGTATGTGTGGTTACCTATAACCAGGAAAAATTCATTCGGGAATGTTTGCAGAGTATCGTTGATCAAGAAACAAACTTTGATTTTGAAGTTATCGTCGGAGATGACTGCTCGACGGACGAAACGCAGAATATCATCAGGGAATTTGAAGAACGTTATCAGGGGATCATTCGACCAGTTTTCCGAGACGTCAATATTGGGCCGACTGCGAACTATTTTTCGGTTCACAATCAGGCTCGAGGCCAGTATGTGGCGCACATCGATGGTGATGATTTGATGCGCCCAGGTAAGTTACAAAAGCAAGCATCGTTTCTGGATGAGCATCCTGATTTCTCGATGGCGACCCATAACATGGTCTATCTGGAAAACACCAAAGTAGTTCCGCCGGTTTCGGGGTCGGTTGATAAATATCCGGAATTTGGTGACGTGCGTGATTTGTTTAGATTTGGATGCTATTTTTGTCATAGCAGCAAAATGTACCGGCGCTCGGCTGTTATAACGAACCAGACGCCTTCCCTTGTTGTTGACTATTTTCTCCATATTGAACATGCACTAAAAGGAAATATATATTTCTCCAGAGAGGCTTTGGGAGTCTATCGAATACACGAACAAGGTATTACTAAAAAATCAGAATACGGCAGGCTGTTAGAAAAAGCCTATGAGCAAGCATTCGATAGAGGCCTGGAGTTAGGGGTGGAGGAATCAATAGTGGAACGAGGGAAGATTCGTTATCGTCAGGCTATAGCGCTTACGGCTTTAAAAAATGGCGAACCACGTTTGTTTAAAAAGTACGCTATTATTGATTTTGAAGCTATAAAGTACGCGTCGTTTTCGCAGATGGTTTTAAACATTTTGTCGGTTTGTCCAAGTGTTGCAATGGGAGTTTTGAAGATTCGGTCGCATTTAAACAAAGTAATAAAAGTTAGGGTGACGAATTGGAAAAGAGGTCGGTGACAGAATGGTTTTTTATGCCGTATTGTTAATGCTTTCATGTTCGATTCCTTTGCTCGCAATGTATGGAGATGCGCGCACTGGAATAAAGGTTTGTTTGAGTGTTGTGCTAATACTAGGACTAGTTGCCTCAATACGTGGATTTGTTGGAACTGATACATTATCTTATCACCATCAATATAATTGGATTGTTGATTATTCTGACTCTGAATATGAAGGGTTTCGAGTTGAGCCCGCATTTTACGGTCTAGGTAAATTAATTGGGTATTTTGGTGGGAACTCCTATGCGTATGTTTTCTTAATTGGTGTTATACAAGCAACGTTTCTTGTGTACTTGTTGTTGAAAATTGAAAATCCAATTGTCTTTCTTGTGTTTTACGTTTCAGCATTTTATATAAATTTTCATTTTAATATTCTCAGGGCAGGCTCTGCTACATTGATTGTTTTGATTTCTATGCTCCATTTAAGAGATAGAGATGGGAAAAAATTCTATGGACTCCTTTGGTCGTCAATCCTGTTTCATTACACTGCGATATTCGCAATCGTTTATATAACAATTTATCGTCAGCTACTAGAGAGGCAATATAAGCGTATTGCGTATGTATTGCTTTCTGTTGTTGTTTTTGTTTTGATTGTGTTGCCTTTCTTTGGCGAGTTTTTATTTGATAAATATGGATTTTATTTAGATCAAAATCTTGAGGATAGTGTTGGATATGGTGTTGGATTTTTTGTTTTAATGTTTTCATATATTGCGTTGGGTATTGCAATGTATGTTAATGGGATGAAATTAGAGGTTTTCTATATTTTGATACCATTCTTGATTGTCCGGCTGTTTGCTCTTAATTATCCGATTCTCGGGAGAGTGGAAGCTTATTTGCTTCCTATTTTGCTTCTTTGTATTAATCAAGTTCGATGGCGAGTTAATGGTTTGATTTTGATCCTTTTGTCAATATCGTTTTTAAATATGTATGGTACTTTAACCCAATTGTCGGTTTCGGATAGTTTGATTAATGATGTTGAGCATTCGGGGTCGCCTTATATACCATATAATACATTTTTCATGATTAACGATGACCTTGGATACTAATAAGTTGATTTTTGCAGCCTTTAGAGGTTTGTTTTTTTGTAAGAGGGTTTTGATTTTAATTTCAGCATATTCGTCGATTGCTATATCCGGTCAGTTTTCTGTTTTTCTACCCACCGTTGAGGTTGAAGAGGTTGTATATTCATATTCCTTTGCAAATAATGGTGCTGGTCCGCTTTGGGATTATGGGTCTAGTAATATAGTAAGTCTGCTTGGGCAGATTTTTGTTAGCGGGGTTCAGACGCTAATTGACGCTATTCCACAAAATAACGTTATGTGCAATGTTTGGAAGCGCGGTAGTCATGGCTGGGAGCTGTTTTATTCAGATATTTATAGAACTCGCGAGCCATGTCCGTTAGTGACTTTCCAAAAATCAAAAAAAGTTTTTATTTCAACTAATCCAACGCTCATCCCTCCAAATATGATGACGGGGCCATCGCTACCTACGATCGTTGAATTCGTTATTGATGGAGAGAGCCAAACCCCGATAAATAGTTATCCTGTATGGCGTGGGAGCGGTGATGTATTTAGCGAGCATTCATATAGAAGTTTTTCAGCTGATGGAGACGTCGATGAGCTTATATTATTCAATAATGTCGAGTATTCCCATGCTGAATGGTCGTTTCAAGATTATCGTCATAATGCTGTTGTTCAAGGTCAATTGAAATGGCCTTGGGGAAGTGAATACGAGATCCCGAAATTTAATCGGATCTGCTATCCGAATGTGGTGCTTCGTAATCGTGCTGTACACTTCGTTGGGGTTTCGGATATCGAAGAACCGGATGAAAACTGGCGACGCTTTAAATATGGGTTAACTGGAAATAAAACGGATTATGTTTTTCGACGTTTGTTTTACACATGGAATGCTGATATTGCCCGTAATAATTTTTCAGACTGGCTTGAAATTTCCAGCAGGGAAAGCACAGGGGGCTGGATAACGCCGGGTGATCTCTGGCTGGACGACAAAGGCGATGCACACATAGTTTGGGCAGAAGTCGCGCTCGATCCGCGCTTGCGGGATCGGTTTTTCCCCGAACAGAAACAACGCTGGGAAATGAATTACGCTGTAGTTCACGCTGGTAAGGTTGTCTTCAGAAAAACCTTCCTGGCCGCCGATGAAGGAGAGAAGGGGCCGATACCTCGCTTGCCACGGTTTCACGTAACGCCGGACGGACGCTTGTTTGTCTTTTTTTATGTTAATGGCACAAATGAGTCCGGGGCGGAAATTTCCGAAAATCGGTTAATTGAAATTTATTCGGATGGATCATACAGTCAAATGATTCGGGTTCCCTTGGTGCATCCGCTCGAGAATTACATGACTGCAACGGTGCGCGCGGGTTCCGCTCCTTCCTTCCTATTGGATTTGATAGGTACCGAACCCGGTCATTCAAATACCATTCGCTATGCACGAGTGCGCCTGAATTAATAGAACATATGACGCGAAAAATAATATTTTTGGTGAGTTCAATGAATAGCGGTGGGGCGGAACGAGTTGCTTCCAGCCTGGTGAATGCATGGGCCGAGCGCGGTGATTCGGTCACCTTGCTCGTTACCTATTCAGGTAAGGGGGAGTGTTTTTATGCACTTTCCGAAAAAGTAAGTTTGGTTTATTTGGCAGATGAAGCTGGTTGTGTCGGTCGTGGTATACGTGCTTATTTATTGCGCTTTATTGCCTTGCGTCGATTTATTAAAGCAAATAATCCGGAATTTGTTGTCTCATTTTTGACCAATGTAAATATCGCCGCGGTTTTGACTGCATTTGGTCTCGGTTGTCGTGTGCTCGTTTCGGAGCGCATTTTCCCTCCGCTTTTGCCCGTAGGAAGAATATATGACCGGTTGCGCTTGATTACATACCCGCTTGCTTATCGTGTTGTGATGTTGACATCGGAGGGAATGGACTGGCTGCGTCGTCGTATGCCTGGTGCCAAGGGAATTGTTATACCTAACCCTGTACACTATCCGTTACCCGATATGGAGCCAAGGTTGCGGCCTGAAAATTATGTGCCGGTTGGAAATAAATTGTTATTGGCGGTGGGAAGGCTTGATAGGCAAAAGGGATTTGATGTCCTATTGGAGTCTTTCGCCTCTTTGACGATTAAATATCCTCACTGGACATTGGTTGTGCTCGGCGAAGGGCCGGAAAGAGATCGGTTGATTGCCCAAGTCGAACGTCTTGGACTGGAAGGACGTGTTCTGATTCCCGGGCGGGCGGGAAATGTAAGTGACTGGTATACCCGTGCCGACGTTTATGTAATGAGTTCCAGGTTTGAGGGGTTTCCAAATACCTTGGTTGAAGCTATGGCGCATGGCTGTGCCGTGGTTAGCTTCGATTGTGATACAGGTCCGCGAGACATAATCCGGGACGGCATGGATGGAATACTGGTCTCCCCGGTTGCGGATGTTCCAGCATTGTCTGGCGCTCTTGACAGGCTAATGGGTGACGATGCTGAACGGCAACGTATGGCATTGCTGTCCGTAGATGTTCGGGAGCGTTACTCGACGGATAATATTTTGAAACTGTGGGACGCCGTATTTGAGAGCGAACGGTAAACACCGTAAATAATATGAAAATATTACACATTATTTCGAATCTCTCGCAGGGAGGGGCGGAGGCTGTACTGAGTCGTCTGATCATGTCTTCGCCAACCGATACCATCCATGTGGTGGTTTCGTTAATGGGAGACAGTTATTATGGCCCCCGCCTGCGTGCTGCACATGTGCGAGTACATACGCTAGATAATCCACGGGGTCGGATGACATTCGCCAGCGTATTGAAATTAAGGGGAATCATTGTTGCCGAGGCTCCCGATGCCGTTCAGACATGGATGTATCACGCCGATTTGGTGGGCGGATTGATTGCTCGTTTAACGGGAATCAAAAAGATATTTTGGAATATTCGACACTCTAATTTCGATTTTGCTGAAAGCAGTTTTGCCACACGACTGGTGGCGCGCGCTTGCGCAAAGTTGTCCAGAATAATCCCGAATGTAATTGTTTGCTGTTCGGAGCAAGCTGCGATGGTGCATCAGGAATTCGGGTATCGAAAAGATAAATTCATCGTAATTCCAAATGGCTACGATCTGGCACGTTTCTCACAGGATGATTCCGGGAGAGCTTTGGTGCGTGCCGAGTGGGGAGTTTCTGACAACGAGATTTTATTGGGCCTGGTCGCCCGCTGGAACTCACAGAAAGACCATTCGAATTTGTTACACGCCTTGGCTATTCTCAATGTAACAAATAATAATTTACGCTGCGTGATGGTTGGGGCGGGAATGGGGCCAGATAATATCGCGATGACCGATCTGATTCGTCTGTTAGGTTTGTCCGACAAAATAATTCTTGCCGGGCCGCGTGACGATATTCCGCGGGTAATGAATGCACTTGATCTTCATGTATTACCAAGCTCGCACGGTGAGGCGTTTCCTAATGTGGTCGCGGAGGCCATGGCTTGTGGCACATCGTGTGTTGTGACCGATGTAGGTGATGCCGCATTAATTGTTGGCGAAACCGGATGGGTTGTGCCTCCACAAAACACAAAGGCGTTAGCTCAAGGGATCGAAGATGCATTAGCTGCCTTGAGGAAAGATGGTCGTGCGATATTGGGGCGGATTTGCCGGGCGAGAATAGAACAAAATTTCTCTCTGGATAAGATGATTTCTGGCTATAGAACAACCTGGCAGAGCGTGTTCCCCGATGTTGTTTAAAAACGGGCAACGCAGTTTGATATGAATTTGTTGGTGCGTAATTTTATTGAAAGATATTTTGTTGAGTTGATGAATATTAACGAAGTGAGTTCATCGCTTTTACACGTTTTTGAAATTGGTTGATATCAGGATAGGGTAGCTGAACATGTGCGGTATCGTTGGGATTTGGACGTCTAATGAATCGATAGAAGCAATCTTTCCAGCAGCTGTTAGCCGCTTGGCTCACCGTGGTCCGGATGATTCGGGCATTTGGTACGATAAGTCTGCCGGTTTGGGGCTGGGGCATGCCCGCTTATCCATTCTTGATCTCTCCCCGGCAGGGCATCAGCCCATGCATTCCGTTTGTGGAAGGTATGTAATCGTTTTTAACGGCGAAATATACAATCACTTGGCGTTAAGGCAGCAGCTAGGTAATCAGGCGCCGCTTTGGCGTGGTCATTCGGATACGGAAACGCTGTTAGCCTGTTTTTCTGCGTGGGGCATTGCCAAGACTTTAAAGTCGACCGTCGGCATGTTTGCCCTCGCTCTCTGGGATAGAAATACCAGAAAGATGGTGTTGGCCCGGGACCGGATGGGTGAAAAGCCGCTGTATATTGGTTTCGTAGGAAATTCGTTTGTATTTGCCTCCGAGTTGAAGGCGCTGACCTTGCTGCCGGGTTTCTCAGGCGAGATTGATCGTGGTGCGTTGGCGCTGTTAATGCGGCATAACTACATACCTGCGCCTCATTGCATCTATAAAGGACTCGCCAAATTAGCACCCGGCACCTGGTTGGAGCTAGGCGCCGACAATCTCGCGCAGCGTACGCTTCCTCCCTGTCAAACTTATTGGTCTGCCGTAGAGGCTGCTAGGGCGGGGGTGGCTGATCCGCTGGTCTTTGCCTCCGACGCGAACGCCATCGATGCCTTGGAACAGGAGCTTTCCCGTTCGGTGGCGGGGCAGATGTTGTCTGATGTGCCGTTAGGGGCTTTTCTTTCCGGCGGAGTCGATTCATCTACGGTCGTGGCACTGATGCAGGCTCAATCTAGCCGGCCAGTGAAAACCTTTTCCATCGGTTTTAGGGAGGAGGGTTACGATGAAGCCGTGTTCGCCGGTGAGGTCGCACGGCATCTTGGTACCGAGCATACTGAATTGTATGTTTCGCCAGAGGTTGCGTTGAGCGTCATTCCGCTTTTGCCCAGCATTTACGATGAGCCGTTTTCCGATTCGTCACAGATTCCAACATTTTTGGTCGCCCAGTTGGCGAGAGAGCGGGTTACGGTTTCACTTTCCGGTGATGGCGGCGACGAACTGTTTGGCGGCTATAACCGCTATTTTCTGGCAGCGCGACTGTGGCACAAGATCGAGCGCATGCCCCTGGCGTTACGCAGCTTGGCCGCGCGTCTGATTTTGACGCTGCCGACCCATGCATGGGACAAAATTATTGCTTTGGCAGCACCATTTATTCCAAAGGAGCGCCGATGGCCCGCGGCGGGTGACAAGTTACACAAGGGGGCGGTCTTGCTCAACTGCGAAAACAGCACCGGGCTTTACCGGGGACTGGTTAGTCACTGGAATCCCAATGATATTTTGCAGGATGTCGCTGAGCCGGTAACCCAGCTATCCGGCTCGTTGCCCGCGTTACCAAGCTTTACCGAGCAGATGATGCTGCTGGATGCGATCAGTTATTTGCCAGATGATATTTTGGCGAAGGTGGATAGGGCAGCCATGGCGGTAAGTTTGGAAACTCGGGTTCCTTTGATTGATCACCGAGTTTTCGAGTTTGCCTGGCGCCTACCTATGCATTACAAGGTGCGTGGTGGAACTGGCAAGTGGTTGTTGCGCCAGGTACTTTACAAACACGTGCCACGCGAGCTGATCGACCGGCCCAAGATGGGGTTTGGCGTTCCCATCGACAGTTGGTTGCGTGGGCCACTGCGCGAGTGGGCTGAAAGCCTCCTGGATGAAGCGCGTCTTCGTCGGGAAGGATATTTCAATCCCGTACCAATCGGTAAAAAATGGCTGGAGCATCTTTCCGGGGCGCGTAACTGGCAGTACTACTTGTGGGATGTGTTGATGTTCCAGTCATGGCTGGAGAACAAACTTTGAAAAAGGTTCTGCTGTTTGCCAATACGGAGTGGTATCTGTTCAATTTCCGACTGGGGTTTGCGAAATTCTTGCGAGAACGCGGTTTCGAGGTGGTAATGGTTTCGCCTCAAGGACCTTATGGCTCGCGCTTGGAAGCAGAAGGATTTCGCTGGATACCTTTGGACATGGATCGGCGAAGCCTGAATCCATGGCGGGAACTGAAGCTGATCGTCCGGATTTCGGTGCTGTTGCGCGAGGAAGCGCCGGTCTTGTTACACAATTTCACGATCAAGTGTGTCGTTTACGGCTCGCTGGCATCCCGTTTGGTAGGAGTTGGAGCACGGCTAAATGCGGTTGCTGGCATGGGGTATATTTTTTCCGGAAGAGGGCTGCAGGTCCGGCTATTAAAGCCCATCGTCAAGTCCCTATTGAAGCTCGCGCTAAGCGGAAAATCCGCGCGATTAGTCGTGCAGAATCAAGATGACCTATTTTCTTTTGTTCACGCAGGTTTGGTTCCGAAAAATTCCATTCGTCTTATTAAGGGCTCTGGTGTCAACACTAATCGCTTTCGGCCGCCGGAGCGATGCAGGGAAGTTCGTCCGACCCGTGTCTTGTTGGCCGCTCGTCTGCTATGGGACAAAGGCGTCGGCGAATATGTCGAAGCGGCCCGTAAGTTAAAAGAAGAAGGACTGGATATTGAATTCTGGCTGGCCGGCGATATCGACTTGGGGAACCCCGCTTCGGTAAGTGCCAGCGATGTGGAATCGTGGCGGAAAGCCGGCGTTGTTCTCCCGCTTGGTCATGTGGAGGACATGGCAAAACTGCTTGCTGAAATTGACATCATGGTTTTGCCCAGCAGTTATCGGGAAGGTGTCCCGCGCAGTTTGATCGAAGCGGCATCTTGTGGTCTGCCCATCATAACTACCGAGGCGCCCGGTTGTAGGGAGATTGTCGAAGATGGCGTCAATGGTTATCTGGTGCCGGTTCGTGATGCGAACGGGCTAGCGAATGCCATTCGGCGCCTCCACGCTGATCCAGCTTTGCGCCACGCTATGGGGAAGACCGGGAGAGAAGTGGTCTTGAAGGAGTTTGATGAACAGATTGTCTTTGACAAAACCTTGGCCGTATATCACGAGCTGTTATCGGAAATGGCGAAGTAGCGCGAAATGATCAAGGCCGGATGCAATTGTTGTTCGATGGCTATCTGTTGAGTCCGTGGAAAGATTACCTGCGCCGATGAATTCTGACTTCTCAACTGGTCATCGTGTTCGTCGAGCGCTATTCCCATGGTTGTGTTTCTTGTCGGTATTCGCCTCGATCGCCTATGCCGCACTCGGAGCGTTACTGAGTTATTCGGCCGAATTGCCACATGGTGCCGACGTGATCGTAGTACTCGGAGGAGGAAGTGGTGCTCGATATGCAATGGGAGTTGAATTGTTGTCGGATGGCTACAGCGGCCATCTGGTCCTGATTAACCCTACTATTTCGGAACGTCATGACGTCGCGTCCATATTTCATCGGTCTGAAGTTGGAGTCGATGATCTGCCGCGAAATAGCTGGCAGGAGGCCAAAGCGGTTCGTGCGTGGATGGAAGCGTATGGATGGCGCTCCGTTTTAGTGGTGAGCGATCCGCCACACATGTTGCGCTTGCGCTATACCTGGTCTTCCGTTTTCCGTGGTTCTGATTTGAAATATTCCTTGGTCGCAACGAGCCCCGACTGGTGGTCGCCATGGCGATGGTGGGATAACCCCAAATCGGCGCATTTCGTCACGGAAGAGGTCATAAAGATGCTGTACTACATAGTTGCATATAAATTCGGTATTTAATGAAGTTTGGGTATGACTTTGGTTTTTTAATGGTTGTTGGTACCATCTGAACAATGTTACGACGTGGGCGTATTCGCAGCTGACGACTTCCGGAGTTCTGATGTTTTCTGTATCAATCCTCGCGCTGAGCTTGACTTTGGTCCTGGTCGTGTTGGTAAGGCCTATAGCCATAAATTTTGGCTTGGTTGATCAGCCTTGCACACGCAAACGCCATGACGGCGTGATCCCCCTGATTGGGGGCGTGGTTATTTATATTTCCCTGTTCGTCACGTCGCTCGTCTTCCCTTGCTGGAATGTCCACAATGGTCTTGGGATGATGTTTGTTGCCTTGCCGGTCCTGCTGATCGGCATGGCCGATGATCGCTGGAGCCTTTCGCCAAGGCGGCGGTTTCTCGTTGAAATCCTCTGTTGCGCCATGGCTGCAGAGTATTTCGGTGTTCGACTCGATGTGCTTGGCGAACTGTGGCCGGGCGTCAATTTTTCAATGGGCTGGATGGCGCTTCCAGTCACCGTTTTCGGGCTGGTTGGGGTGATCAACGCCTTTAACATGACGGATGGCGTTGACGGCCTTGCCGGTGGCTTGGCCTTCCTGATCTTTGGTTCGCTGGCTTACATTGCGTACGACGCGAATTCCGATATTGCGCTGCAATTGATGAGCATCGCGGTGTGTTTGCTGGGCTTTCTGTTCTTTAATTCCAGATTTTTCGGCCGCGCCAAGGCGGTGATATTCATGGGGGACGGCGGGACGCTTTTTGTCGGCTTCGCCATTGGCTGGTATCTGGTTTTGCTGTCGCAAGGTGAGCGGGCCGTTATCCGTCCTGTTTCTGCGCTGTGGTTGTTTGGCGTTCCCCTGCTGGATACGATTTCGGTGATGATTCGTCGCATTCGGCGCGGACAATCGCCCTTTCACGCCGATCGCGAGCATCTGCACCATATTTTTTTGCTGGCCGGGTTTGGCGTCAATCGGACGGTGTTGATCATTCTGGCTTTTCAGGTGATTTTCACTGCCTTTGCCATTTTTGGCCTTCGCACTGGTTTGCCGGAGTGGGTAAGCTTCTGGAGTTTCATCGCTTTGTTCGCGTGCTATTACTGGTGTATGAGTCATGCATGGAAATTGATGAAGCGAATACGAAGCTTCCGAGAGTGGGCGACATTTGAAGACCGTCGTCATGTCGACCATGTCAATTCGTCCGGTCGCCGTTCAGGTGTTGATCGACGGGAAAATCATTTGAAGCTAGCAGGCGCGGACCGCCGAAAAATTCCGGACCGCAGGGAAGCCGAAGATCGGCGCATGCAGGAGAAAATGCGTATTGAGGCACAGAAAGCCGCGTAAACTGAGGGCTTTCTGCAGTGCAGGTTTTTAACTCCTCAGACATCTTTGGTATTGTTCAATGATCATACAACCCGTTATTTTGTGCGGCGGTTCCGGTACCCGCTTGTGGCCGCTCTCCCGCGAGCAATACCCGAAGCAGTTGCTGTGTCTGAACGGCAACCACACCATGCTGCAGGCCACGGCCTTGCGCCTGGGTGGCATGCCACTGGCGGCTGGCGACGTACTGGCGGCGCCCTTGCTGATCGGCAATGAGGAATACCGTTTCCTGATCGCCGAGCAGCTGCGCCAGATTGGCGTCGAACATCCGACCCTGGTCCTCGAACCCTGTGGCCGCAATACGGCGCCGGCCCTGACCTTGGCTGCGCTGGCGGCGCAGGTCGACGAACTGGACCCAGTACTGGTCGTCATGCCGGCAGATCACGTGATTCAGGATGAAGAGGCCTTCCGTCAAGCTGTTCTGCAAGGAGCGAAGCTGGCCGAGCAGGGCAAGCTGGTGACTTTCGGCATCAAGCCGACGGCGCCGGAAACCGGTTACGGCTATATCAAGCAGGGCAAGGCGCTGGACGACGGCGCCTGCCTGGTCGAGCAGTTTGTCGAAAAGCCGGATGCGGCGACGGCGGAATCCTACCTGGCGAACGGCCAGTTCCTGTGGAATGGCGGCATTTTCGTCATCAAGGCGTCGGTCTGGCTGTCCAAGATGGAACAGTGCCGGCCCGATATCGCGTCGGTCTGCCTGAAAGCGTACGACGGCCGCCAGCAGGATCACGATTTCCTGCGCCCGGACAAGGCGGCGTTCGCCGATTGCCCGTCCGATTCCATCGACTATGCCGTGATGGAGCGCCTGGCCCGGCTCGACAACAACAGCGGCGAGGTGGCGGTGGTGCCGCTCGATGCCCGCTGGTCGGACGTGGGCGCCTGGAGCGCGCTGTGGGAAATCGGCGACAAGGATGCGAGAGGCAATGTGCTGATGGGCGACGTGCTGACGGTGGATACCAGCAATACCCTGGTCATTGCCGAAGAACGCCTGGTGGCCTGCGTTGGGCTGCGCGACGTGGTCATCGTCGAGACGCCGGATGCCATCCTGGTGGCGGATCGCGCTGAAATCCAGAAGGTCAAGGACGTGGTCGGCCAGCTGAAGAGCCAGAAGCGCCCGGAATCGCAATCGCACCGCAAGGTTTTCCGACCCTGGGGCTGGTACGACAGCATCGATGTCGGCGAGCGCTTCCAGGTCAAGCGCATCGTGGTCAATCCGGGCGCCTGCCTTTCGCTGCAGATGCACCACCATCGCGCCGAACACTGGATCGTCGTTTCCGGCACCGCCAAGGTGACGCGCGGCGAGGAAACCCTGCTCGTCTCGGAAAACCAGTCCACCTACATTCCGCTGGGCACGCTGCATCGCCTGGAAAATCCCGGCAAACTGCCGCTCGAAATGATCGAAGTGCAGTCGGGGAGTTACCTCGGCGAGGATGACATCGTGCGCTTCGAGGATATCTACGGGCGCTGAGGCCAATATTTCGATAAAAACAACAAGATGCTTGTGGTCGCTGGCGATGCTCGGTCGGATCGAGTGCATCGCCGGACAGCGCCCGTTGTTGTTCGGGACTATAGCGTTCGGATAACGATTTGAGCATGCAATGAGGTGGGTTTTACACTTTTGTCATGCCGCGTCGTTAAGCAGCTCCCGTGGGGTGTTGAAGCTTGCTGTGCCGAATTGGTTAGGCGCGAAAACCTGTGATAGTGGGCACAACGGTGGATTGTTGCGATGTGCGGTGACATCTGGTGCTGACTCTGAAATAACCTGGATGGGTACGTTTAAGTCAGTGTTATTTATGGTTTATTTCTTTGGAATGTTGACGTTTGCATGAGTCGGATGTTAACCTTCGGACATACTTTTTTTTGCGAGGTTGCCATGAAGAAATTTAAGCTGGGTGTGATGGTAGGTGTGATGGCTCTGAGTTTCTCCGCCATGGCAGCCTTTACCGGTACGTCGACCAGTGCTCAGGTCGAAACCGAAGTTCAACAACGCTTGGCCCGCGGCGAATCGCTGGCGGCAATCGCCCAGGCCGCCAAGGCGGCCGGCGTGTTCCCCAGTTTTCTGACCACTGCGCTGATCAGCCAGGGCCAGAATGGTAGTGCCGTCGTTGGCGCCCTGGTCGCTGCCGGTTTCTCGGCCACTTCCGTGGTCAATGCCGCTGTGGCGGCCGGCGTCTCCTATCAGGTCGCATTCAACTCCGCAGTCGGTGCCGGTGCCGATCCGACCAGCCTGTCCGATGCAACGGCGGCTGGCGAGCGTGGCGAAGGCGGCCGTGGCGGCGAAGGTCGTAACGGCAGCAACAACGGCTTCTCCGGCGGTGGCGCGTCCACCTTCGGCGGTGGCGGCGGCAGCGGCGGTAGCCGTTCCTGATCCGGGTTTCCACCCGATAATGGCAGCTTGAGGCTGCCATTTTTTTTACCTCGAAATTTGTTCAATGCGTAACGCTTCATTTGTCAAAACCTCGGTACATCCGGAGATCAACGATCGCTGGCTGTTCAATGGCCTGCTCCTGCTGCTCGTCTGGGCGCCGTTGCCCTTGGGCAGCAACCGGACCTGGGCGATCGGCATCCTGATTGCCTGGTCGCAAGTGCTGCTCTTCGGCGCCCTGTTTGCCTGGCGCCATGCGGCGATCGAGGCTTTTGCCCGCTTGCGCCGGTTTCGCTGGCCGCTCGGCCTGTTCGGCCTGTTTGTCGCGCTGGCCTGGCTGCAATTGCTGCCGATGCCGGAAGGCCTGCTGGCGGCGCTGTCTGCGGAAACCCTGAAGGTCGAGCAGGGCGTCGCGGCCTACCATCTGAGCCTGGACGCCAATCAGACCCAGCTTTATGCCGCCTTGTCCTTCGCCTATTTCAGCTGTTTCCTGGTCGCCTTGTTGTCCGTGCGCGATGGCCGACGCCTGGACTCCCTGGCCTACGCCATCGTCGGCGCCGGCTTGCTGCAGGCCCTGGTGGGGGTGGTGCTGTTCTCGATGGGGGCGAGCTACCGGATCTTTTTTTTCGATGTGCTTCATGCTGAAGTGCTTGGCAGCTTCGGAAACCGCAACCATTTTGCCGGCTACATGGAAATCTGCCTGTCGGTCGGCATCGGCCTGATGCTGGCGCGCCTCGGTTCGGAATCGGGGGACGGGCCGGCGCGAAACTGGCGCCACAAGCTGGCCAAGGTCATCGATTTCATTCTCAGCCCCAAGATGCGCTTGCGGATGATGCTGGTGATTCTCGTCATCGCCCTGGTGCTGACCCGCTCGCGGATGGGCAACAGCGGCTTTTTTGCCGCCATGCTGGTGGTCGGGGTGCTCGCCATCATCCTGTCGCGCAAGATGGCGCCGGCCACGGTCTGGCTGATCACCAGCCTGGTGATCATCGACGTGGTCATCGTCGGCACCTGGGTCGGCCTGGAAAAGGTGGTCGATCGCGTCAAGGAAACGGGCTTTACCCAGCAGGTCGGCGCCAAGGAGGAATCGGTCGAACTGCGGACCGATGTGGCGCGCCATTCGGTCGACCTGGTCCGTGAATTCCCGACCTTCGGCACCGGGGCTGGGAGTTTCTACAACACTTACCTGCGTTACCGCACGCCACGTGAATCCTACTGGGATCACGCCCACAACGACTACGTCGAACTGGCGGCCGACAACGGCCTGGTCGGGCTCGGGCTGCTCGGCGGCTTCGTGCTGTTGACCGCAAGCGCGGCGATCCGCATCCTGTTTCGCCGGCGTTCGAGCCTGCCGCGCGGCATCGCCTTCGGCTCGTTGATGGCGATGGTGGCGCTGGCCATCCACAGCACGGTGGATTTCAACCTGCAATTGCCGGCCAACGCCTTGACGCTGGTGGTGGTGATGGCTATGGTCTGGATGGCGTATGAGTTGCCGAGCGGCGCCCCCGCAAGCAAATCCCGCAGGCGCCGCTCCGGCCGGCTTGCGGCGGGGCAGGGCGCAGTACCGGGAGGGGTTTGATGACGTTGCGACGGCAGTTGTTGATCGGAATTTCGCTGGTTTTCGGATTGGTTTTCATCGGCCTGATGGCGGTTGGCATCCATGGCACCCGGGATTACCTGGAACAGCAGCTGGGTTCGCATGCCCAGGACGCCGCGTCGTCCTTGTCGCACCCGCTGGCGCAATCGCTGGCCCGGGGCGATGCGGGTCTGGCCGCCGTCCAGGTGGCAACGATGTTCGACCGCGGTTATTTTCAACGCATCATCGTGCGCGGCATCGACGGGACGTCGATTGTCGATCGCGAGTTGCCGGCCAAGATCGATGGCGTGCCGCTCTGGTTCTCGACCCTGATCACCTTGCAGGCACCGCCCGGCGAAGCGCTGGTTTCCGCCGGCTGGCGCCAGTTGGGCCGGGTGGTGGTGATTTCGCAGCCGACTTATGCCTACCAGCATTTGTGGGCGTCCTGCCTGAGCACGGCCGGCTGGATGGGGCTGGCCTACCTGGTGGCCATTTTGCTGACGCTGGGCGTGCTGCGTCTGATCCTAACCCCTTTGTCCGCGATCGAGCGGACGGCGATGGAGATCGGCGAGCGGCGCTTCGGGCAGATTTCCATTGTGCCGCGGGCGCTGGAACTGGGGCGGGTGGTGCGCGCCATGAACGGCATGTCGCGGCGCATTGCGGCGATTCTCGACGCCGAATCGAAGCGCGCCGAAGGTTTCCGCAAGGAGGCCTACCAGGACGAGGTGACCGGCCTCGACAACCGGCGCAGCTTCGATCTGCGCTTCAACCAGTTGCTGGAAGGCGACCTGCATTTCTCCGACGGCTACCTGATCGGCCTGGAACTCGACAATCTCAAGGCCTTCAATACCGAAAACAGCTATCAGCGCGGCAATGCCCTGCTGGCCAGCGTGAGCCGGATCGCCGGCGAACTGCTCGGCCCGCGCGCCATGATCCTCGGCCGCACCGGCGGCACTTCTTTCGGCTTTGTCGTGGTCGGCTTCGATACGCCGGCCCTGACGGCGCTCTGCCGCGACTTGCGCGCCCGGATCGAGCAGGCAGCCGGCGAGGAGGAAATTTCTTTCAGCCTCGGTGTGGTCAATTTCAGCAAGGATGACCAGCGCTCGCCGGTCATGGCGCGGCTCGACCTGGCGCTTGAAATGGCTCGCCAGTCGGGGCGCAATGCGCTGCAGTTGTTGATCGACGAGGCCCGCGGCGAGGGCGCCATCGGCTCGCTCGCCTGGCGCGAACTGATCCAGAGCGCCCTGGCCGAGAGCCGCTGGACCCTGCTCGGCCAGCCGGTCGTTTCGTTGGAAACGCGCCAACTGATCCACCACGAAATCATGAGCCGCCTGGTCGGCAAGGACGGCCAACTGGTGCCGGCCTCACGTTTCCTGCCGATGGCCCTGCGCCACCACCTGATGGCCGACATCGACCAGGCCCTGCTCGACCTGGTCTTCCGCCTGCTGGAAACGGCCGGCGCCTCCGACGCCCATCTGGCGGTCAATCTGTCGACGCAGAGCCTGGAAGGCGCCAGTTTCGTGCGCTGGCTGGGCGGTCGGCTGAATCGGCTCGGTCCGCTGGCTGCCAGGCTTTCCTTCGAATTGACCGAGTACGGTTGTTCCATCGACATCGAGGCGGCACGGCGCTTTGCGGCATTGGTGCGCGCCCACCGTGCCCGCTTCGGGATCGACCATTTCGGGCTGGCGCCCAATTCTCTGCAGATCCTGCGCGACGTGCCGCCCGATTACATCAAGCTCGCCAGTGGCCTGGTACAGGAAGTCCCGGCCAGCGACAGCGCCCATTCGCTGCTCAAATCGATTGTCGCGCTGGCCGGTCAGCTGGAGGTCGAAGTGATCGCCCAAGGCATCGAAACCGCCGAACAGGTGGACATGCTGCGCAACGACCGGATCTCCGGCGGCCAGGGCTACCACTTCGGCGCGCCCTCGGGCGAGGATATCGGTTCCGGCAACTAAGTGGCGGGTTGCGGCAGGCGGCCCCGCCTACCGCTGACGATTCGGCTCAACCCGGCCGGCGGCCTTTCACGGCCGCTGCTTGAACGCCTCGTCGAACAGGTGCTCGAGCGTCGGGTGCGTGCCGCGCAGGCCATTCACCACCGCCTCGGCCCAGTCGAAATAGGCCTGCCGGCGTGCCAGGCCCCAGTTGGCCGGCGGCGCGACGGCGACATCCCGCACGTTGCAGATCTTGTCGGCGAGTTTGACCAGTTTAGCGCGGCGACTGATGGTCGGCGCATGCACGACCTGGAGGCGCTTGCGTTCGGCTTTCGGGAGCGCCATGTCGTCGGTCACTTCAAGAACGATGGCCGTCACTTCGTCGCCGAAATGCTCGGTCAGCTCCTGCGCAGTGGTTTGCGTGTCTTCAATGGTGTCGTGCAGCACGGCCGCCACCAGCACCTTTTCGTCCTCAATGCCTGCCTCATTGACCAGCACGTTCACCAGGGCGATCGGGTGGTTGATGTAGGGCGAGGCTGCAGCATCCTTGCGGCGCTGGTTGCGGTGCTTATCCGCGGCGAAGGAGAAGGCTTTGACGAGTAGGTTCATGGCGGGTCGAAGGAAGGTGAAGCCTGATTAACCATCACTTTGACATAGCCGCGGCAAAACGTCTGTTAAATCTGCCGCAAAAAAACGCTTGCGACGGCAGGCATTTCTCCCTATGATTTAAACGAACGTATGAATCACAACTTGAACAGCAGGTAAAACAATGACAGAAGTCCGCAATCTCGATACCCGAGCACGCATTCTCGATGCCGCCGAGCATCTTTTCATGGAACACGGTTACGAGGGGACGTCGATGCGGCAGATTACCGGCGATGCCGGCGTCAATCTGGCAGCCGTCAATTATCACTTCGGTTCCAAGGAAACGCTAATGCAGGAAGTGTTCCGGCGCCGGCTGGACTGGCTGAACGAAGAGCGCCTGCGCGTGCTCAACCAACTGGAAGCCGAAGCGGCCGGCAAGCCGATCAAGCCGTCGCTGATCGTCGATGGCTTCTTCGGCACCCTGTTGCGGATGGCTGAAGAGGCGGAACACGGCGGGACGACTTTCCTGCGCCTGCTCGGGCGCACGCTGACCGAGCCTTCCGAGTTCATCCGCAGCTTCCTGGCGCACGAATACGCGGCGGTGATGGACCGCTACAAGGAGGCGCTGTTCAAGGCGCTACCCGATGTGCCCAAGGCGGAAATCGTCTGGCGCTTCCATTTCATGCTGGGCGCGACTTCCTACGCCATCGCCGGCACCGACGCCTTGCGCCTGGTCACCGACTGGCAGATCGAGGACGAGGATGCCACCGATCGCCTGGACCGCTTGGTGCCGCGCCTGATGTCCTTCCTGCTCGGCGGACTGCGCGCGCCCCTGCCGCAATTTTCCGATGCGGCGATTGAGCGTTCGTAAATAAGCAAAAGAACAAGACCATAAACGGAGACAACAGCATGTCCAACAGCCTCATCCCTCTGCTCGGGCTTGCCGGCCTGGCGGTTCTGGTCGGGCTGGTCACGATCCGGCCATGGCGCCGGGCCGTGCTCAGCCGGCCGCTTTTTTCCACCTACCGCAAAGTGCTGCCGCAGATGTCGGATACCGAGCGCGACGCGCTGGAAGCCGGCACCGTCTGGTGGGAAGGCGAACTGTTCCGCGGCGCGCCGGACTGGCGGAAGCTGCATACCTATCCGCAACCAACGCTGACGGCCGCCGAACAATCCTTCCTCGATCACGAAGTCGAGGAAGCCTGCCGTCTGGTCGACGACTGGCAGGTGACGCACGAACTCTACGACCTGCCGGTCGCAGCCTGGCGCTACATCAAGGACAAGGGCTTCCTTGGCATGATCATCCCGAAGAAGTACGGCGGCCTGGAATTTTCCGCCTACGCCCATTCTCAGGTGGTGACCAAGCTGTCGACGCGTTCCTCGGCCCTGTCGGTCTCGGTGATGGTGCCCAATTCGCTCGGCCCGGCCGAACTGCTGATGCACTACGGCACCGAAGAACAGAAAAATCATTATTTGCCGCGTCTGGCCAAGGGCATCGAGGTCCCGGCTTTCGCGCTGACCAGCCCCTGGGCCGGTTCCGACGCGGCGTCGATTCCGGATGCCGGCGTCGTCTGCCGGGGGCTGTGGCAGGGCAGGGAAGTGCTCGGCATGCGCGTTTCCTGGGACAAGCGCTACATCACGCTGGCCCCGGTGTGCACGGTATTCGGCCTGGCTTTCCATCTCTTCGACCCGGACGGCCTGCTGGGCGAGAAAAAGGACGTCGGCATTACCTGCGCCCTGGTGCCCTACGACCATCCCGGCGTCGATACCGGCCGGCGGCATTTCCCGCTGAACGCCATGTTCATGAACGGCCCGACGCGCGGTACCGATGTCTTCATGCCGCTCGACTTCATCATCGGCGGTCCGGCCATGGCCGGCCAGGGCTGGCGCATGCTGATGGAGTGCCTGGCGGCCGGGCGCTCGATTTCGCTGCCTTCGTCGAATACCGGCATGGCGCAGATGACGGCGCGCGCCGTCGGCGCCTATGCCCGGGTGCGCTCGCAATTCAAGATGGCGGTCGGCCGCTTCGAAGGCGTCGAGGAAGCATTGACCCGGATCGGCGCCTATACCTACCTGATGGATGCGGCGCGCAAGATGACGGCCGGCGCCGTCGATCTCGGCGAAAAGCCCTCCGTCGTCTCCGCCATCGCCAAGTACCACGTCACCGAGCGCGCCCGCCAGGTGGTCAATGACGGCATGGACGTGATCGGTGGCAAGGGCATTTGCCTTGGCCCGTCGAACTTCCTCGGCCGCGCCTACCAGCAGGTGCCGATCGGCATCACCGTCGAAGGCGCCAACATCCTGACCCGCTCGCTGATCATCTTTGGCCAGGGGGCGATCCGCTGCCATCCCTATCTGCTGGCCGAAATGCAGGCGGCGCAGAACCCGGATGTGAACAAAGGCCTGGTCGATTTCGACCAGGCGCTGTGGGGTCATGTCGGTTTCACCATCAGGAACGGTTTCCGCGCTTTGTGGCTGGGTCTGACCGGCTCGCATTTCGCAGCGGTCAACGTCGATACGGCGCCGGAAATGAAGCGCTACTACCAGCAACTGACGCGCTTCTCGGCGGCCTTTGCCTTCATGTCGGATATTTCCCTGCTCGTGCTGGGTGGCAGCGTCAAGCGCCGGGAAAAGCTGTCGGCCCGCCTCGGCGACATCCTCGCCCAGATGTACCTGATCTCCTGCACGCTGAAGCGTTACGAGGACGAGGGCCGGCAGGCAGCCGATGCGCCGCTCGCCCACTGGGCGATCTGGGATGCGATGTACAAGGCGCAGCAGGCCTTCGACGGCGTCATCGCCAATTTCCCGGTGCGCTTCATCGCGGCTTTCCTGCACCGTTCGATTTTCCCCTGGGGCCATCCCTATGTCGTGCCTTCCGACGAGGTCGGCCACCAGGTCGCTCGGGCGCTGATTGCGCCGTCGGCCACCCGCGACCGACTGACCGCCGAATGTTTCGTGCCGCTCACCGAGAACGAACCGGTCGGCGCCATCGAACTGGCGCTTGCCGCGACGCTGGAAGCCGAAGCGATCGAGGCGAAAATCCGGACCGCCGAGAAGGACGGACGTTTCGCCAACAATCCACGCGCCAATGTCCGCGACATCGCTGTCGTGGCCGCCGAATGCGGGGTGATCACGGCAGCCGAGGCCGAAATCATGAAGCGACGCAACCATCTGCGCGACATTGTCGTGCATGTCGACGACTTCCCCTTCGACTACGGCGTGGCGACGGCCAACAAGCCCGTGGCGGACCGGATGGCGGCGTGATGTTGGCGCAGCCGTTTTTCAAACGCCGGAGCCCCCAGCCGCCGAGGCAAGGCCGGGATATCCAACTTCCCGGCGTCCCGATGCGGCTGTGTCGAAAGGTTTTGCCATGAAATCAATTTACGTGGTCGATGGCGCCCGGTCGCCGTTTCTGAAAGCCCAGAAAGGCCCCGGCCTGTTCGCCGCCTCCGACCTCGCCACCCAGGCCGGACGGGCGCTGCTCCTGCGTCAGCCGTTTCTGCCCAGTGACCTGGACGAGGTGATTCTCGGTTGTGCGGCGCCGTCGCCGGACGAAACCAATATCGGGCGCATGGTTGCGCTGCGTCTGGGCTGCGGCGAGAAAGTGCCGGGCTGGACGGTGATGCGGAATTGCGCCAGCGGCATGCAGGCGCTCGATTCGGCCATCGCCAACATCCGGTGCGGGCGGGCCGAACTGGTGCTGGCCGGCGGCGTCGATGCCCTGTCCCGGGCGCCGCTGCTCTATTCCGACACCATGGTGCGCTGGTTTGCCGGCCTGATGGGGTTGAAAACGCCCGGCCAGAAATTCGCCCATTTCCTCAAGCTGAAGCCGGCCGAACTCCTCTCGCCGGTGATCGGCCTGATGAAGGGCCTGACCGACCCGGTGGTCGGCCTGCTGATGGGGCAGACGGCCGAAAACCTGGCCTGGAAGTTTGGTATCGACCGCCGGCAGATGGACGAATTCGCCGTGCGCAGCCACCAGCGGGCGCTGGCCGCCCGGCAGGCCGGATACTTTGGCGAAATCGTGCCGTTGGTCGATGGCGCCGGCAAAATTTACGCCGAGGACGACGGTGTACGGGCAGATGCCAGCCTGGCCGGCATGGCCAAGCTGAAACCCTTTTTCGACAAGAAGTACGGCAACATCACGGCGGCCAACAGTTCGCAGATCACCGACGGCGCCGCCTGGCTGATCCTGGCTTCGGAAGAAGCCGTTAAAAAGTGGCATCTGCAGCCGCTCGGCAAGATTGTCGACAGCCAGTGGTCCGGCCTCGATCCCGCCCAGATGGGCCTCGGCCCGGTGCACGCGGCGACGCCTATCCTGCAACGGCACGGCCTGGGGCTGGACGACATCGACGCCTGGGAACTGAACGAGGCATTCGCCGCCCAAGTGCTGGCTTGCCAGGCGGCCTGGCAATCCGACGAGTACTGCCGCGAACATCTCGGTTTGGGTAAGGCCCTCGGTGCGCTGGCCGATGAAAAACTCAATGTCGACGGCGGTGCCATCGCCATCGGCCACCCGGTCGGCGCTTCCGGAGCACGCATCGTGCTGCACCTGCTGCACGTGCTGCGCCAGCAAAACGCCCGCCGCGGCATCGCCACCATCTGCATCGGCGGCGGTCTGGGTGGGGCAATGTTGGTGGAGGCAGCGCCATGAGCAGTAAGCAGGGGCCCCGCCTGACGGGGGTGCGCACGTCCGCGAATGCTGCCTGCTGCCGGCCGCGGGCTCGTTCCCATGGGACAACGCCGATGGAGGCAGCCCAATGAAACACTGGAATCTCCTAAAAGAAGACAGCGGCATCGTCGTCGCCACCCTGGACAAGGCGGGCGAGTCGGCCAATACTCTGTCGGCCGACGTACTGGCCGAGTTCGGTGAAATCCTCGATCAGCTTGACCTGTATCGGCCGCAGGGGCTGATCATCCGCTCCGGCAAGGCGGCCGGTTTCATTGCCGGGGCCAATATCCAGGAATTCACCGAACTCGATAACGCTGCAAAGAGCCGGGCATTAGTCGCCCGCGGCTGGGACCTGTTCAACCGCCTGGCCGCCGTGCCTTACCCGACGCTGGCGCTGGTCCGCGGCCACTGCGTCGGCGGTGGCCTGGAGTTGTCGCTGGCTTGCCGCTATCTTCTGGCGGTGGATGAGCCGGGCACCAAGCTGGGTTTGCCCGAAGTCATGCTCGGCATCTTTCCGGGATGGGGCGGCATGCTGCGTTTGCCGCAACGGGTCGGGCCGGCCGCGGCGCTCGACATGATGCTGACCGGCAAGAATATCGACGCCCGCCGCGCCAAAAAAATGGGTCTGGCCGACGAGTGCGTGCCGCCCCGGGTCATGGAGCAGGCGGCGCGCCAGTTGCTGCTTTCCGGCCAGGCACGTCGGCCGCTGCCCGTGCTGCAGCGCCTGCTCAACGGGCCGCTGAAGGCCGTCGTCGCCCGCGGTGCCCGCCGCCAGGTGGCAAAAAAGGCGCGGCCGGAACATTACCCGGCGCCTTACGCCATCATCGACATCTGGCAGAAATACGATGGCAATGCGCTGGCCGCGCCGGAAATCATCGAGCGCATCATTTCCTCGCCGACGGCGCGCAACCTGGTGCGGGTCTTCTTCCTGCAGGATCGCCTGAAGGCTTTCGGCAAGGAATCCGGCTTCCAGGCGCAGCGCGTCCATGTCATCGGCGCCGGGGTGATGGGCGGCGATATTGCCGCCTGGTGTGCGTTGCGCGGCATGACGGTGACGCTGCAGGACCAGAGCCTGGAGCGCCTGGCGCCGGCCCTGCAGCGGGCGCAGAAACTGTTTGCCCGGCGCCTGCGCGACCCCCTGCTGGTGCGGGCCGCCGCCGACCGTTTGATTCCCGATGTGAACGGAGACGGCGTGGCGCACGCCGACGTGGTGATCGAAGCGATTTTCGAGGACGTGGCGGCCAAGCACGCGCTGTTCGCCGCGCTCGAACCCCGGATGAAACCGGGGGCGCTGCTGGCGACCAATACCTCCAGCCTGAAACTGGAAGATTTACGCACGGTATTGCAGGCACCTGAGCGCCTGGTCGGCATCCACTTCTTCAACCCGGTGGCGATGATGCCGCTGGTTGAAGTTGTGCAGGCGGATGGCGCCGACCCGGCAGCAGTCCAGGCGGCATGTGCTTTCGTCCGGCAGATCGACAAGTTGCCGCTGCCGGTGAACAGCGCGCCGGGCTTCCTGGTCAATGCCGTACTGGCGCCCTACATGCTGGCCGCGATGCGGGCGGTCGACGAAGGCCTGGCGCCGGAAACGGTCGATGCGGCGATGCTCGCTTTCGGCATGCCGATGGGACCGATCGAACTGGCCGATACCGTCGGTCTCGACATCGCCATGGCCGCCGGGAAACAGCTGGCCGGCGGTGCCGAAGCGCCGCGCTGCCTGCAGGCCAGGGTGGTGCAGGGACGACTCGGCAAGAAATCCGGCCAGGGCTTCTATGGGTGGATCGACGGCCAGGCAAAGAAGGGAGGCGCCGGAGCCGTACCGGCCAGTCTGGCCGAGCGTCTGGTCAAGCCGCTGGTCGAGCGGGCGCAACAGCTGGTGGCGGAAGGCGTCGTGGCCGATGCCGATCTGGCCGATGCCGGCGTTATTTTCGGGACTGGTTTCGCGCCTTTTACCGGCGGACCGCTCCATTCCCGGCAGCAATGAAGCAGAAGCATCGGCTCGTTGCTGTCGGTCGTTGAATCAAGGCCGCTCAGACGGCAGAAGACCCATGTTTGGGATGCAAGCGCTGCAGAAGTAAAGGGGATTTCCCCGACTATAAACAAGACAGGAGACAAACCAATGAACAGAAACATCACTCCCCGCCTGCTTTCGGCGTTGCTGGCCGTGGCCCTTTCGGGCACGGCCGGCGCGGCGGGCTTCCAGTTGCAGGAACAAAATGCCAGCGGTATCGGTAATGCCTACGCCGGTTCGGCGGCGGTGGCCGAGAACGCCAGCACCATCTTCTACAACCCGGCCGGCATGACGCAGTTGCAGGATCGCGAAGTGTCGCTGGGGGTGACGGCGGTGCGGCCGAGTTTCAGCTTTTCCAACAACGGTTCGACAGTCCCGAATTTGGGTCCGGCTTCGCTGTCCGGCAATGGCGGCGATGCGGGCAGCTGGGCCTATCTGCCCAACGCGTATCTGTCGTGGGCGCTGAGCCGGGATTTATACGTCGGCCTGGGCATGGGAGCACCTTTCGGCCTGATGACCGAATATGACCAGAGCTGGTTGGGGGCGGCGCAGTCGATCAAGTTTGACATCAAGACCTACAACATCAATCCCTCAGTCGCCTATCGCGTCAACGACGTGCTGTCGCTTGGCGCCGGCGTGAACTGGATGCGGATGGATGCGGAATACGTCAAACGGGCGGCTGCCGCGACGGTTGCGCCACTGGCCACGCTGGATGCTTCGGATGATGCCTGGGGCTGGAATGTCGGGGCATTGCTGAATCTTTCCCCAGCGACGAAATTGGGCCTCTCCTACCGCTCCCGGGTCAAGCAGAAGCTGGACGGCACCCTGACCGTGGCCGGAGTAACCTCCTTCGGAGCCAAGGCCGACCTGACCCTGCCGGATACCGCTATCCTCAGTGCGACGCACAAGCTCAATGCCCAGTGGGAAGTGCTGGCCGACGTTTCCTGGACCGGCTGGAGCAGTGTCCCCAAGGTCGATATCGTCCAGAAGTCGTCGGGAGCGACGGTGCAGACGCTGGGAACGGCTTTTAAGGATACCTGGCGGGTGGCCTTGGGCGGCAATTACCAGGTGAACGATGCCTTGAAACTCAAGTTCGGCGTCGCCTATGACCAGTCGCCGGTCCCGGATGCGGCCCACCGACTGGTCTCGCTACCCGACAACGACCGGACTTGGGCTTCCCTTGGTGCTCAATGGAATCCGGCCAAAGGCAGCATGCTCGATCTGGGCGTTTCCTACCTGATGGTGAAGAATACCGATATCAATGCGGTGAGCACTACCTCGGGCACGACCGTGCGCGGTACCTATGACAGCAATGTCTGGATCGTGGGGGCGCAATACTCGATGGCCTTCTGACGGCTTTTTTCCTGGCTTACCCGAACCCCGGCCGGCCCGGGGTTTTTTACGCCGGCAAGGTCCACCACACGCTGGCAATCAGCCCCGTTGGGCTGTTGTCGTTCAGTTCCAGCCGGGCGCCGTGCAGTTCGGCAATACGGGTAACGATGGCGAGGCCGAGGCCGCTGCCCGGTTGGTCGGGGTGGTTCAGGCGATGGAAGCGGCGCAGTACGGCTTCGCGCTCGCTGGCCGGAATGCCCGGGCCGCTGTCGCTGACGGTGAAGCGGCAGATTGTGTTTTCCCGGCCGATGGCGACGCGTACCTGGCCGCCCGGCGGCGTGTAGCGGATGGCGTTGTCGACCAGGTTGCGGATCAGCACGCGCAGCCATTCGCCCTGGCCGATCACGATGCAGCCGGGGGCGGTCGAGAAGTCGAAATCGAGGTTCTTGTCGAGAATCTGCGTGCCCAGTTCGGCACAGACGGATTCGGTGACGGCACCGAGGTCCACCGGTTTCGGGTCGGGCAGGGCGGATTCGGGGTCGAGCCGGGCCAGTTGCAGCATCTGCTCGACGAGGCGGGAGGCACGCCCGAGGCCGCTTTTCAGTTGGGACAGTGACTGCTCGCGTTCGGCATCGTCGCGGGCATGCATGGCCACTTGCAACTGGACCTGCAGCGCGGCAAGCGGTGTCCGCAGTTCATGCGCGGCATCGGCGGTAAACCGGCGTTCGCTCTCCAGGGCATTGTCGACGCGCATGAAGAGGCCGTTCAGCGCATCGAGCATGGGACGGATTTCTTCCGGTGCCGTGGGCGGCGCCAGCGCCTGGAGTTGGGTCGGATCGCGCCGGGCGATCTGTTTCGCGATACCGCCCAGCGAAGCCAGGCCATGCCGGGTGGCGAGCCAGACCCAGAGGCCGATCAGCGGCAGGCCGAGCAGGGCGGGGGCGAGCAGGCGCCAGGCGATGTGGCCGATCAGTTCGTCGCGGATGTGGTGATTTTCGCTGACCTGGACCTGCAGGCTGTGATCCTCGTTCCAGCGGCTGAAATGGCGCCAGCGTCCTTCTTCACCCTTCGTTTCGCTAAAGCCGTTTTCGCTGGTCAGCGGGCTTTCCGGCGAACCCGGCGAGCGCATCAACAGCTTGCCGTCGCCCCGCCAGATCTGGAAGCGCAGCCGGCGCTGGTACTTATGGGCGACATCGCCGAAATCCTCGAGGTCGTGGTCGGGGTCGTGGGCCGCCAGCGCGAGCAGGGTTTGCGCCGCCTGGGCCAGTTGGGCATCGAACAACTCGTCGACTTCGTGGTGGGCATCGACATAACTGAGCACCATGGTGACCAGCCAGGCGGCCGCGACACCGCCGAGCAGCAGGCCGAGCAGGCGCCGGCGTAAGGAGAACCAGGCCGTGGTCATTTGGCGATGGTGTAGCCGACGCCGCGCAGGGTGCGGATCAGGTCGCTGCCCAGCTTCTTGCGCAAGTGGTGGATATGGACTTCGAGCGCGTTGCTGTCTGGTTCGTCCCGCCAGCCGTAGAGCGACTGTTCGAGCTGGCTGCGCGAAAGTACGCGGCCGGCGCTTTCGAGCAGCATCTGGAGCAGCGAAAATTCGCGGCCGGAAAGCTCGACCGGTATTCCGGCCACGGTGACCTGGTGGGCTGCCGGATCGAGCGCCAAGTCGCCGTGGACCAGCAGCGGTGCGGCGCGCCCGGCGCTGCGCCGGGCGAGGGCACGGAGGCGGGCGGTCAGTTCGTCGAGATCGATCGGCTTGACCAGGTAGTCGTCAGCCCCGGCATCGAGGCCGGCGACCTTGTCGCCGGTCGCATCGCGCGCCGTGAGGATGAGGATGGGCATGCTCTGGTCCCGGCCGCGGGCGCGGACCAGGACTTCCATGCCGGAAAGGCGGGGCAGGCCGAGATCGAGGACGACGAGATCGAAGCTTTCGCTTTGCAGCGCCTGGTCGGCGGCCTGCCCGTCGCGCACCCAGTCGACGGCAAAGCCGGCCTGACGCAGGCCGACGGTCAGGCCGTCGCCGAGTTGGGGATCGTCTTCGACAAGCAGGATGCGCATGGCGGGATTCTATCAGCTTGCGATGAACCAGCCGGCAAGGGCGATCCAGGCGAGCAGCACGAGAGCAGCCAGCGGCCGGGGCGAGGCGATGGCATCCTCCGGGGCGCCTTGCTTGCGGCCGGTCAGCATGGCGCGGACCAGGTTTTCGCCATGCAGCAGACTGCCCGAAGCGACCCCGGCAATATGCACGATGACCACCACCAGCATGCTGGTGGCCAGGCCTTCATGGAGTTCCTCGAGCCAGTCGCCCAGTTCGTTATAGGCGCCCCAGCCGGTGAGTCCGCAGAGGATGGCGAGCCCGAGCAGCAGGACGATGGCCCAGCCGCCGGCCGGGTTGTGGCCGACATGGTGGTTGGGCTCCAGGCTGAGCAGGCTCCTCAGGTAATCCTTGACCGCCGTCGGGCCGCGCACGAAATCGACGAAGCGGGCGTAGCGCGACCCGATGAAGCCCCAGGGCAGGCGGAAGGCGGCGACGGCGAGCACCGTGGCCCCGGCCAGCACGTGTACCAGCCGCCAGGTTTCGCTCTCAGAAGTCAACCAGGCGATGGCGAAACCGCCCGCCATCAGCCAGTGGCCAAGACGGACCGGCCAGTCCCAGACGAGAATTTTTTGCATGATCTACTCCTTCAATTCCGGAATGGCGATGTCGTGTTCGCTGAAGCGGCCGTTAGCCGCATGGGTGTGGCAGGCTTCACAATTGGCGGCCGATTTGATGCGCGGGTCGCGCCAGAAGCGGGCCGGGATTTCGTCGTGCTTGCGGATGAAACGCGCCGTCTTGGTGATGTGGGGTGGTTCGCCGGCATTGCCGAGACGGCGGGCATCGCCGGCCTGGCGCTCGAGAAAGGCGGCGATTTGCTGTTTTTGGGCCGGGCCCGGCTCGGCATCGCTGCCGAAGTGGTCGTTCAGGCGGGCCATCGTCCGCCGCCAGTCGGCCGCCGAGAGCAGGGCCGGCGGATAGGCGAGGTGGCAGCTGCCGCATTCGCTGCGGTAGCTGGCCGGTGTATCGGCGGGCAAGGGCAGGCGATCGGCCAGAGCCGGCAACGCGAGGCCGAGCAGGGCGATAGTGAGCAGGGTTTTCATTTCAACGCACCTCGCTCATGAAGGCCACGAAATCGGCCTTTTCAGCCGGTGTGCAGGCGCGACCGACAACTTCCTTGCAGTTGCGGCCGAACCATTTCTCGACCTTGGCCGGATCGGAAAAACGCTCGGCATTGGCGGCGACGGCGAGCGGGCGGATGCTCTTCCCGGTAATTGCGTGTTGGCCGGCATTGCGCGGCTGGTCGGTATGGCAACTGGTGCAGCCCGGCATCTTGTCGTTGATGGCAAAGCGCTGCTGGAAAAATGCCTCGCCGCGTTTGGCGGACGGCGTAAAGCCGGCTTGCCCGGCAATGGCTTCAGCCGTGTAGGCCAGGCGAATCTGTTGCGGTGTTTCAGCATGGCCGGCAATACTGGCAAGCAGCAGGCAGACGGCAGTCAGGGTTTTCATGGTGTCCTTCTCCTTGGGTAATCCATGGAGAAGCAGTGTAGAGAGCCAGTCTTAACGCTGAATTAGCCTAAGCTTAAGGGCCGCTTAACGGTGACGGCCGGGTCAGTGATGTTCATGCTCGTCGTCGTCCAGCGCCCACAATTGATGGGCGTCGAGCAACAGGCGGTAGCGGCTTTCGAGCGCCTCAAGCTGGAGCAGGCGGGCGGCCAATTGTGCTTCGTTGGCCAGGCGGCGGGCGGCCAGCAGGTCGTTGAGGTTGCCTTCGCCCAACTGGTAGGCGCGGGCTGTCAGGTCCGCGGCCTCGACCTGGCGCTCGGCGGCAGTCCGGGCGGCCTGCCAGCTGGCGCGCGCGGCATTCGCCGAATAGTAGGTATTGGCGGCATCTGCCGTCACCTTCTGGCGGACGGCCTGTTCGCGGCTGGCGGCGGCATCGGCTTCGGCCAGGCCGGCGTCGGCCGTGGCGCGGCGGGCACCGCCCGGCAAGGGGATGCTGATGTAGGCGCCTAGCACGTTTTCCTCGCCGCCCCGTTCGCGCGAGACATGGACGCCAAAGGTCGGGTCGGGGAGGCGATCGCGGCCGGCACGGCTGGCCATGATCCTGGCCCGTTGCGTTTCGCCGCGGGCGACGCCGAGTTCGTGGTTGTGCTCGAGTATGGCTTCGACCCATTCTGCGGTACTGCCGGGAATAGCCAGCGGGTCGACGATCGGCTGCTGCTCGTTGAGCGGCAGGCCGGGGAAACGGCGGCGCAGGCTTTCGCCGGCCGTCTGCAGCCGCACCTCGGCCTGCGCCAGTTGGGCCTGGGCCTGGGCGAGCGCGGCTTCCCCCTGGATGCTTTCCAGGCGAGCCGCATCGCCCAGTTGCTGGCGGCGCTGGATGGCTTTCGCCTGTTTCTCGAGCAGCGTAACCTGGGCGGCCCATTGGCTGGCGGAGGCATTTTCCCGGAGCCAGACAAACCAGGATTTCAGCAGGTCACGACTAGTTTCATGCAAAGCATCGCCATGGGCGGTTTCAGCCAGGGCGACGCCGGCGGCACCCAGTTCGGCATCGAGCGCCGCCTTGCCGGGTAGGCGCAGCGGCCGTTCGAGGGCGGCGTTCCATTCGTTGTAACGCTCGTTGAGACCGGTCGGTGGCATGGTCTTGCGCTGTTGGCCGCCCAGCCGCAGGCTCCATTCATAGTGGCCGGCTTCGAGCCGGCTACGATTGGCTTCCTCGGCGCGCACCTGGCTGCCGGCCGCCTGCACGGTCGGGTTTTGCGTCAGCACCCGGGCGACGATGTCGGGCGGCGGCAGGTTGGGCGTCGCTTCGGCGGCGAAGCCGGTATGACAGAGTGCGGTGAGCAGCAGGGGAATCAGTTTTTTCACAGGCGTCCCATTTCGATGATCGGCAAGAGCCAGAAATAGATGTTGGCACGCGGCAGCTCGGCCTTGATCAGCGCCAGCACGGCGCGCATGGCTTCTTCCGGGCCGGCGGTCTGGATGCGGGTGCGCGGCGAATGGCCGCTGACCTGTTCGCCGGGTTCGACCAGCGAGACGACCGAGCCGTGGCCTTCGGCCTGGCTGGCGGTGAAACCGCGTACGAGGTCGGGCCGGCCGAGCAGCAGGTCCTCGACGTGCTGGGCGACGTCGTTGGGCATGATCAGGTTGAGCAGAACATCAGCCATGTTTGGCCTCGCTGAAGGCAACGGTGGATTTGACGCCGAAGCGACGGAAGAGGATGGGCAGGAGGACCAGGGTCAGGGCGGTCGAGGTGAGCAGGCCGCCGATGACGACGATGGCCAGCGGACGTTGTACTTCCGAACCCGGGCCGCTGGCGAAGAGCATCGGCACCAGGCCGAAGGCGGCGATGCTGGCCGTCATCATGACCGGCCGCAGGCGGCGCTTGGCGCCTTCGACGACAACTTCGGCGACCGGCATGCCGCGGGCCAGCAACTGGTTGAAGTAGGTGACCATGACGACGCCGTTGAGCACCGCGATGCCGAGCAGGGCGATGAAGCCGACCGAGGCCGGTACCGACAGGTATTCGCCGGCGAGCAGCAGGCCGAAGATGCCGCCGATCATGGCGAAGGGGATGTTGGAGAGGACCAGCAGCGCCTGGCGCACCGAGCCGAAGGTCGAGAACAGCAGGAAAAAAATCAGCAGCAGGGCGATCGGCACGACGATCATCAGGCGGGCTGCAGCCCGTTGCTGGTTCTCGAACTGGCCACCCCAGGCGACGCGATAGCCCTGCGGCAGCTTGATGTCGCGGGCCACGGCGGCCTTGGCTTCCTCGACGAAACCGACCAGGTCGCGGTCGCGGACGTTGGATTGGACGACGACGTAGCGCTGGGCATTTTCGCGATCCACCTTGACCGGGCCGTCGATGCGCTCGATCCTGGCGACCGCGGCCAACGGCACGGAGCCGCCGCCGGGCAGGCTGAGGCGCAGCGCCGCAAAGTCGGCCGGCGAGGCGCGCAGCGTGGCCGGGCCGCGCAGGATGACCGGCGTGCGGTGTCCCTGTTCGATGACGGTGCCGACATTGCGGCCTTCGAGTAATGATTTCAGGTCGTTCTGGATGGCGTCGACATTGAGGCCGAAACGTCCGGCGGCCAGGCGGTCGACGACGATTTTCATGTATTGCACGCCGTCGTTCCTCAGCGTGAAGGTGTCCTCGGCGCCCGCCACTTTCTTGACCGTGGCTTCGACTTCGTTGGCCAGACGATTCAGCGTCGGGAGGTCGGTGCCGTAGATCTTGATCGCCAGGTCGCCGCGCACGCCGGTCAGCATTTCCGAGACGCGCATGTCGATCGGCTGGGTGAAGGAGAAGCCGATCCCTGGGAAGTCGGCCATCACGGCGCGCATCTGGTCGGCCAGCCAGGCTGGATCCTTGACGCGCCAGGTGTCGCGCGGCTGCAGCACCATGAACGTGTCGGTCTGATTGAGGCCCATTGGGTCGAGGCCGAGTTCGTCGGAACCGGCGCGGGCAACAATGTCCTTGACCTCGGGGATGCGTTTCAGGATGGCCTGCTGGACGCGGCTGTCGATGGCCAGCGTCTGGTCGAGACCGATTGACGGCAGCTTTTCCAGTTGCATGATCATGTCGCCCTCATCCATGGTCGGCATGAAGCTCTTGCCGAGCAGCATGAAGGCGCCGGCGGCGGCGGCCAGGGCGATGGTCGCAGTGAGCATGAAGGTCCGGCTGTGGCTCAGTGCCGAACCCAGGATGCGGTCGTAGAGCGCGGCCAGCTTTTTGACCAGCCAGGGTTCGTGATGGACGCCGCGCTTGATCAGGTAGGAGGCGAGCACCGGCACTACGGTCAGCGACATGAGCAGCGAGGAGGCGAGCGCGAAGACGATGGTCAGCGCCACCGGCCCGAACATCTTGCCTTCCAGGCCCTGCAAGGTGAGCAGCGGCAGGAAGACGATGATGATGATGATGATGCCGGAAGTCACTGGCGAGGCGACTTCGCGGGCCGCCCGGTAGATCAGGTGCAGGGTCGGCAGGTTTTCTTGGGCTTCGGCCAACTGGTTTTCGACGTTTTCGACGACGACCACGGCGGCATCGACCAGCATGCCGATGGCGATGGCGAGGCCGCCCAGGCTCATCAGGTTGGCCGAGAGGCCGGCCATCTGCATCAGGATGAAGGTGGCGAGCGCCGAGAGCGGCAGCATCAGGGCGACGACGATGGCGGCGCGCAGGTTGCCGAGGAAGGCGAGCAACAACAGGACGACGAGCACGATGGCTTCGAGCAGGGCTTTCGAGACGGTACCGACGGCACGTTCGACGAGATTGCTGCGGTCGTAGAACGCTTCGATGGTCACGCCGGCCGGCAGGCTGGGGGCGATTTCGGCCAGCCTGGCCTTGACGCCGGCCACCACGCTTTGCGCATTGGCACCGCGCAGGCCGAGGACCAGACCTTCGACGGCTTCGCCTTTGCCGCTCCGGGTCACCGCGCCGTAGCGGGTGAGGGCGCCGATGCGGACTTCGGCGACATCGCCGACCCGGACGATAGTGCCGTCCCTGCTCTGCAGCACGATGGCCCGCACGTCGTCGGCGGTGCGAATCGCACCCTCGGCGCGGACGAGCAGGGATTCCTCGCCATCGGCCAGGCGGCCGGCGCCGTCGTTGCGGTTGTTGCTTTCCAGGACCGCCTGCAAATCCTTAAGGGCCAGGCCACGCGCCGTCAGGCTTTGCGGCTGCGGCACGACTTCGAAAGTACGCACTTCGCCGCCCAGGCTGTTGACATCGGCGACGCCGGGAATGGTGCGCAGTTGCGGGCGGATCACCCAGTCAAGCAGGGCGCGCTTTTCCGACAGCGACAGATCGCCCTCGATGGTGAACATGAACATTTCGCCGAGCGGCGTGGTGATCGGCGCCATGCCGCCGGTGACACCGGGCGGCAGGTTGCCCATGGCCGAATTCAGGCGCTCGCCGACCTGCTGGCGGGCCCAGTAGATATCGGTGCCGTCCTCGAAATCGATGGTGATGTCAGTCAGCGCGTATTTCGAGGTCGAGCGCAGCAGGCGCTGGTGCGGAATGCCGAGCATTTCCTGTTCGACCGGCACGGCAAGGCGGGTTTCGACTTCTTCCGGGGTCATGCCCGGCGCTTTCAGGATGATCTTGACTTGGGTTGTCGACACATCGGGGAAGGCGTCGATCGGCAGTCCGATGAAGGCCTGGACGCCGGCGCCGATCAACATCACGGTCAGCACCAGCAGCAACAGCCGCTGGGTCAGCGAAAAACGGATTAGGGCGTCGAGCATGCTTATTGACCCACGCCGGCCAGCATCGCCTTGAGGGCGGACAGCCCCTTGACGGCGACCTTCTCGTTGGTGGCGACGCCATCGACGACGACGCTGTCGCCGCCTTCACCGAGCACTCGGACCGGACGGGCCGTGAAACTGGTGCCCTTGTCGCTGCTGGCAGTCTGGACAAAAACGAGTGTCTTGCCCTGGTCGCGAATCAGCGCCGAGGCCGGCAGGCGTTGGCCGGCGCCGCCCGCGGCGGCGATCTCGACCTCGACGACCTGGCCGGGGATCAGGGATCCGGCGCCTTTGCCGACCGCGGCGCGCAGCAGCACGGTCTGGCTGGCCGCATCGACGGCGCGGCCGACGGCGATCAGCTTGCCGACCGTTTCCGAGCCGGCAATTTTCACCGGCATGCCTTCGCGCAGGCCGGCTGCGATGACGAGCGGTGCCTGGATCTCGAGCCAGAGCGGGGTCAGGCGGGCAATCCGGTAAATCAGCGCCGAGCCATCGACGCGCTGGCCGAGCTGGACGCCCTGTTCAAGGACGACGCCATCGATCGGCGCGGTCAAGGCCAGTGGCCCGCCCAGCTTGCCCGGTGTGATGCCGGCCAGGGCCAGGCCTTGCCGGCGTTCGCTGGCCTGGGCGGCGGCCTGGCTGGCCGTGGCGCGGCTGGCCTGCAGGCGGGATTCGGCAATCAGGCCTTCAGCGAACAATTGTTCGTCGCGTTGCCGGTTTTGCTCGAGCAGGGCCGCCTGACTGGCCGACTGCAGCGCATCGCGCTGCAACTCGAGCGCCTGCGGACTGGCCAGGCGGGCGACAACCTGGCCCCGGCGTACACTCGACCCCGGCGCCACGGCCAGCATTTCGATCATCCCGGAAACCGGCGCGGTAACCACCCGCATCTGCTCGTTGGGAACCAGCACGCGGCCGGGCAGAGTGCCGCTGCGGCTGTCGGCGGTGCTGCCGACAACGATGGTTTCGATGCCCAGCGCTTTCAGTTGCGCGGCTTGCAGCAGCAGCGGCTCGGCCGTCATGGCCTGGCCGGTCAGCATGGCGAGTGGTGCCAGGAAGCGTAGGAATTTGGTCATGACCTTGCCCGAAAAGAAGTTGCGCCATTCTATGGCGGCTGGATTAAGCCTCCCTTAACGGTAGCGACGATGCGGGATTCCGTCAGAATGACTTAAGATTCATCAGGAATAATACTGCCGGTACGGTATATAAGGGAGAGCACTGGATGAATGCCTTCAATCGACGCACGGCAACGCGGATTGCCGTGGCCAGCGTCCTGCTGGCCGCCATCGCCAGCCCGGTCGCGTGGTTTGTCGCCCAGGAAAGTACTGAAGAGGCTACCGTTTCCCTGGCGATCGAGGAGTCGCGACGCCTTCTCCAGCATTTCGGCGCTTCAGAACTGGATGGTCCGGAGGCCGTGCAACACGCCGAACAGGCGGCCCGGACCTTTGCCGGCGGCCTGTTTGATATTGCTGAAATCTATGACCGACGGGGACAAAAGCTGGCCGAGGCGATGACGGCGGACGGCGAGGAGATCGAGAGTCTCCTTCCCCGGCATGGTGCGCCGAATGAATCCATCGCCGCTTATGAAAGCTTGCGTCTGGCCGACGGGCGCTGGGTCATGCGGATTTTCGTGCCGCTGCAGGGAGCGGACGGGCGCGACAAACTTACCGGCTTTTTCGAAGGCGTGCGCATCGTTCCCGAATGGCAACGCGACCAGATGTTCGCCAATGCGCTGACATCCGCCCTGATGGTCGGTCTGGCCGCGCTGCTGTGCGGTGTGGTGATCTATCCCGTGGTCGTCCGCCTGTCGGCCGAAAACGAGAAGAAGGCGCGGGAGGTGCTCGATTCGCATATCTCGATGATGGAAGCGCTCGGCCGCGCCATTGCCAAGCGCGATTCCGACACTGGCGCCCACAATTACCGCGTCGCCTGGATTTCGGCGCGTATCGCGGAAAAGATGGGAATCGGCGATGCCGCGATGCAATCCCTGATCGCCGGCAGCTTCCTGCATGATGTGGGCAAGATCGGCATTCCGGACGCCATCCTGCTCAAGCCGGGAAAACTCGACGAGCAGGAATTCGAGCAGATGCGAACCCACGTCGCCTTGGGCGAGGAAATCGTCTGCGGCATCGGCTGGCTGGATGGCGCCAGCGCGGTAGTGGCGGGCCACCACGAAAAATGGAACGGCGCCGGTTATCCCCGGCAACTGAAGGGCGAGGCGATCCCGCTGGCGGCACGCATCTTTGCCGTCGCCGACGTCTTCGATGCCCTCTGTTCGCGTCGCCCCTACAAGGAACCGCTGCCT
The DNA here is from genome assembly GCA_050259955.1 of Bacteroidota bacterium. Taxonomy (GTDB): domain Bacteria; phylum Pseudomonadota; class Gammaproteobacteria; order Burkholderiales; family Rhodocyclaceae; genus Azonexus. The sequence goes on along the minus strand of JBLNBM010000016.1, from coordinate 52,801 downwards.
TTCGACGAGGCGATGCGCATTCTCGAGCGCGATACCGGCAGCCATTTCGATCCGGCTGTCATGGCCTGTTTCCGGCCCGTGGCGCGGGAAATCTACCTGACTCTCGCCGATTGTTCGGAAGAGCAGACGCGCAATCTGCTCGAAGAGCGCGTGCATCTGCATTTCGCGTCCTGAAACGAGCCCTCGGTGGCTGTCGCTTAAAAACAGCAAAAAAATAGTTGACCGGAAAAGTCGCTGCCTTATAATTCAAACGTTCGTTTTACACATAGAACTTTGACCAAAGGAGAAGCGCTTGAAAAAGCTGATCGTGAAAAAAGCGGCCGTGCTCGGCGCCGGTGTGATGGGGGCGCAGATCGCCGCGCACCTGGCCAACGCCAACGTGCCGGTCGTGCTGTTCGACCTCGCGGCCAAGGACGGAGACAAGAACGGCATTGTCAAAAAGGCGCTCGACGGCCTGAAAAGGCTGGACCCGGCGCCGCTGGCCAGCCCCGGCAAACTGAAATTCATCGATGCCGCCAATTACGACGAGCACCTGCACCTGCTTGCCGAATGCGACCTGGTGATCGAAGCCATCGCCGAACGCATGGACTGGAAAAACGACCTCTACGCGAAGATTGCGCCGCATCTCGGCGCCGACGCCATCGTCGCTTCCAATACCTCCGGCCTGTCGATGACGGTGCTTGCCCAGGGCCTGCCCGAGGCGGTGCGGCCGCGCTTCTGCGGTATCCATTTCTTCAACCCGCCGCGCTACATGCACCTGGTCGAGATCATCGGCACGCCGGAAACCGATGCCGGCACGCTCGATGCGCTGGAAACCTGGCTGACTTCGCGCCTCGGCAAGGGCGTCATCCGGGCGCTCGATACGCCGAATTTCGTCGCCAATCGCATCGGCGTCTTCTCGATTCTTGCGGTGATGCACCACACGCAGGCTTTCGGCCTGGGGTTCGATGAAGTCGATGCGCTGACCGGTCCGCGTATCGGCCGCCCAAAAAGCGCCACCTATCGCACCGCCGATGTCGTCGGTCTCGACACCCTGGCCCATGTCGTCAAGACCATGCAGGACACGCTGCCCGACGATCCGTGGCATGCCTATTTCAATGCCCCGGGCTGGTTGCAGGCGCTGATTGCCCAGGGAGCGCTGGGCCAGAAAACCCGTTGCGGCATTTTCCGCAAGCAGGGCAAGGAAATTCAGGTGCTCGACCTGGCCAAGCAGGATTACCGTACTTCGGCCGGCGAGATCGCCGAGGAGGTCGGCGCCATCCTGAAAATCCGCAACCCGGCGGAGAAGTTTGCCGCCTTGCGTGCTTCGTCGCAGCCGCAGGCGCAGTTCCTGTGGGCCATTTTCCGCGACATCTTCCATTACGCCGCCGTGCAGCTGGAGAACGTCGCCGACAATGCCCGCGATCTCGATTTCGCGATGCGCTGGGGTTTCGGCTGGACGCAGGGCCCGTTTGAGACCTGGCAGGCGGCGGGCTGGGCGGACATCGCCCAGGCGCTGGCCGCCGATATCGCCGCCGGCAAGACGATGAGCGCCACGCCGCTGCCGGCCTGGGTGCAGGAAAGCGGGCGCAGCGGCGTGCATACGCCTTGCGGCTCGTGGTCGGCGCGCCAGCAACGCTACATCGACCGTTCCGCGCTGCCGGTCTATCAGCGCCAGCTGTTCCCGGAAAGCGTGCTCGGCGACGGGGCAGCCAAGCCTGAACAGTCCGGCGAAACGCTTTACGAAAACGACGGTGTGCGCCTGTGGAAATTGCCGGCGGTCGATGTCGGTATCGGCATCCTTTCCGTCAAGTCGAAAATGCATACCATCGGCAACGAAGTGCTCGACGGCGTAATTGCCGCCGTGCGCCAGGCGGAAACGACGCTCGACGGCGTCGTCGTCTGGCATGAAGCGCCGTTTGCCGTCGGCGCCAATCTGCAGCAGGTCGCCGAAGCCATCGCCGCCGGCCAGTTCGATGTGCTGGAAGCGACCGTCGAGAAATTCCAGCGTGCCTCGCAAACCCTGAAATATGCGCAGGTGCCGACCGTGGCCGCCGTGCAGGGCATGGCGCTGGGCGGCGGTTGCGAATTCGTCATGCACGCCAGCAAGCGCGTCCTGGCACTGGGAAGCTATGTCGGCCTGGTCGAAGCCGGCGTCGGCCTGATCCCGGCCGGCGGCGGCTGTAAGGAATTCGCCGTGCGCGCCGCCGAGTGGGCGGCCCAGTCGGCAACGCCGGGCGAAGTCTTCAACTATCTGCAACCGGTGTTCCAGACCATCGCCATGGCCAAGGTCGCCAAGAGCGCCGTCGAGGTGGTGGATTTCGGTTTTGCCAAACCGTCCGACACCATCCTGTTCAATGCCCACGAGCTGCTTTTCGTCGCCATCAAGGAAGCGCGTGCGCTGGCCGACGCCGGTTACGCCCCGCCGCCCAAGGCGCGCCACATCCCGGTGGCGGGCAAGACCGGCATCGCGACTTTCGAGATGATGCTGGTCAACATGAAGGAGGGCGGCATGATCTCGGCGCACGACTACCAGGTTGCCAAATCAGCCGCCATCGCGCTGTGCGGCGGCGAGATCGAAACCGGCAGCCGGGTCGACGAGGAATGGCTGCTCACGGTCGAGCGCCGGCTGTTCGTCGAGCTGCTGAAAACTCGCGAAACCCAGGCCCGGATCACGCACATGCTGGAAACCGGCAAGCCGCTGCGGAACTGAGTGAAGGTATTGACGTGGATGCTTATCGGACTTGATCGATTGAATCCGTCCCTCCGCGTCGAAAACACAGAATTTAAGGAATCGAGATGAGCAAACAGATTCAGGAAGCCTATATCGTTGCCGCCACCCGCTTGCCGGTGGCCAAGAAGAACGGCATGTTCAGAAACGTGCGGCCGGACGACATGCTGGCGCATGCCATCAAGTCGGTGGTTGCCCAGGTGCCGGGCATCGATCCGGCGCTGATCGGCGATGTCATCGTCGGCTGCGCCATGCCAGAAGCCGAGCAGGGCATGAATGTGGCGCGCATCGGCCTGCTGCTGGCCGGCTTGCCGATTACGGTGCCGGGCATCACCATCAACCGTTTCTGTTCCTCCGGGGTGCAGGCGGTCTCGGATGCCGCCAACCAGATCCGCCTCGGCCTGGCCGATGTGATGATCGCCGCCGGTACCGAGTCGATGAGCGTCATGCCGCAAATGATGGGCAACAAGATGGCGATGAACCCGGCTGTCTTCACCGACGAGCATGTCGGCATCGCCTACGGCATGGGCCTGACCGCCGAGAAAGTGGCCAGCCAGTGGAAAGTTTCCCGCGATGCCCAGGACGCCTTCGCCGTCGAATCGCACCGTCGGGCCTGCGCGGCAATTGACGCCGGTCACTTCAAGGCGGAGATTTCCCCCTACACCATCCGCGAAAGCCTGCCCGATCTGGCGTCCGGCGAAATCCGCATCCGCCAATGGATCGCCGATACCGACGAAGGTCCGCGCCCGGATTCGGCTCTCGACAAGCTGGCCAAGCTGAAACCGGTGTTCCATGCCCGCGGTTCGGTGACGGCCGGCAATTCCTCGCAGATGTCGGACGGGGCGGGCGCCGTGCTGCTGGTTTCGGAAAAAATCCTCAAGCAATACAACCTGACGCCGTTGGCGCGCTTCGCCGGCTACGCGGTCGGCGGCGTGGCGCCGGAAATCATGGGTATCGGCCCGGTCGCGGCGATTCCCAAGGTGCTGGCGCAGGTCGGTATTCGGCAGGGCGACCTCGACTGGATCGAGCTCAACGAAGCTTTCGCGGCGCAGTCGATTGCCGTGATGCAGGAACTGGGTATCGATCCGGAGAAGGTCAATCCGCTGGGCGGCGCCATCGCGCTCGGTCACCCGCTGGGGGCCACCGGTGCCATTCGCATCGCCACCGTGACCCACGGCCTGCGCCGTACCTGTGGCAAGTACGGCATGGTGACGATGTGCATCGGCACCGGCATGGGGGCGGCCGGCATTATCGAGCGGATGTAGGGCATGAAAGCGGATTTGCAACGCGGTGGCGCCGAGACGCAGAGAAAGGCAGGGCGTTTTTGCCCTTCTCGGCGCCGCCGCGTCTCGGCGTCGAAAGATCCTTCATGAAGCCCGCCTGGCTCGCCAAGCTGCCCCCTGCCTGGCGAGCACGCATGGTGCGGCTCGGCTTCAACCTGCATCCCGCCTTTCGCGGGACCGGCGGCCGGGTTGTTCATGTCGCGCCGGACTTGCGTCATATCCGGGTGCGTCTGCCGTTGAACTGGCGGACGAAGAATATCGTCGGTTCGCTCTACGGCGGTTCGCTGTTCGCGATCACCGACGGAGCACATCCGATGATGCTGATGGCCGCACTGGGCGACGGTTACATCGTCTGGGACAAGGCGGCCAGCATTCGTTACCGCAAGCCCGGCTACAGCACGCTGTATGCGGATTTCGTGTTGAGCGAGGACGAGGTCGGCAGCGTCAAGGCCGCCCTGCGCGAAACGCCGGCGCTGGAGCGGACCTATCTGGTCGAATTGAAGGATGCCCACGGCACGGTGCATAGCGTCGTGGAAAGAACGGTGTATATCGCCGAAAAAAATTACTACCGGCAAAAAGCCGGTGGAGGAGACAAAGCATGATGACATCGCACAGTGTACGGCGGGTGGCGCTGGTCGCGGTGCTGCTGGCCGGTCCGGGGCTGCAGGCGGCGGAAGTCGCCGGGATCCGGGTCGAGGAAAAGCTGCGGGTCGGCAACAACGAGCTGGTGCTCAACGGTGCCGGCCTGCGCAGCCGGTTTTTCATCAAGGTCTATGTCGGTGCCTTGTATGTTGCCGAGAAAACGGCCTCCCCGGCGGCGATTGTCGATAGTGCGGCGCCGCGCCGGATCAGTCTGCGCATGTTGCGCGAGCTTGACGCCGAGGCGCTGGTTTCGGCGCTCGACGAGGGGCTGCGCAATAATCTTTCGGCCGGCGAACTGGCCGAGCTGAAGCCGCAGGCCGATCAACTCGCCGGCATCATGAAGGGTATCGGCAAGGCGAAGGAAAGTGATACCGTGGCCATCGATTTTTCCGCCGAAGGTGTCAGCGTCAGCCAGAACGGCGAAGGTCGCGGCAAGGTGGCCGGTCCGGCATTTGCCCGCGCCTTGCTCAAGGTCTGGCTGGGTGACAAGCCGGTGGATGCTTCGCTAAAGAAGGCGCTGCTCGGCAGCTAGTAGTCCGCCATACGGAGGAGGAGACGAACATGGAAAAAATCTGGCTGAACAGCTATCCGGCCGGCATCCCGGCAGAGATCAGCATCGAGCACGTGCCTTCGCTGGTCGCGCTGTTCGAGAAGGCCTGTGCGACTTATGCCGACCAAGTGGCCTACCTCAGCATGGGGCAGGGAATGACCTACCGCCAGCTCGACGAGGGCACGAAAGCTTTTGCCGGCTGGCTGCAAAGCCTGGGGATCAAACCCGGCGAGCGCGTCGCGCTGATGATGCCCAACCTGCTGCAATATCCCGTGGCGCTGTTCGGTACCTTGCGGGCCGGCTGCGTCGTGGTCAATTGCAATCCGCTGTACACGCCGCGGGAACTGGAGCACCAGTTGAAGGATGCGGGTGCGACGGCCATCGTCATTGTCGAGAATTTCGCCCACACGCTGGCGCAGGTGGTAGCCCATACCGCCATCAAGCATGTCGTGGTGACGCCGATGGGCGAAATGCTCGGGGCACTCAAAGGGATGCTGGTCAATCTGGTGGTCCGCCACGTCAAGAAACTGGTGCCGGCCTGGAAAATTCCCGGCGCCATTTCGTTCTCCGCCGCGCTGGCGGCCGGCCGGCGCCACGGTTTCGGCCCGGTGACGCTCGGCCACGACGATATCGCCTTTCTGCAATACACCGGCGGCACGACCGGCGTTTCCAAGGGCGCCATGCTCACCCACGGCAATATCGCCGCCAATGTGATGCAGGCCTACAGCTGGATCAAGCCGGTGGTGCGCGAGGGCGAGGAATTCATCATCACCGCCTTGCCGCTGTATCACATCTTCGCGCTGACCGCGAACTGCCTGACCTTCCTGATGCTGGGTGCCCGCAACCTGCTGATCGCCAACCCGCGCGACATTCCCGGCTTCGTCAAGGAATGGTCGAAATATCCGGTAACGGTGGTGACCGGCGTCAATACGCTGTTCAACGCGCTGTTGAACGATCCCGGTTTTGCCCAACTGGATTTCTCGACCATGCGGGTCACGCTGGGCGGCGGCATGGCCGTCCAGGCGCCGGTTGCCGAGCGCTGGCTGAAGGTGACCGGCGTGCCGCTGCTGCAGGCTTACGGCCTGACCGAAACGTCGCCGGCGGCAACCATCAATCCGCTCGACATGCATGATTTCAACGGCTCCATCGGCCTGCCGATTTCTTCGACCGAAGTGTCGATCCGCGACGATTACGGGGTCGAGGTGCCGCAGGGCCAGATCGGCGAAATCTGCATCCGCGGCCCGCAGGTGATGAAAGGCTACTGGCAGCGCCCCGAGGAAACCGACCTCGTTTTCTACCCGGACCATTTGCTGCGCACCGGCGATGTCGGTTACGTCGACAAGCAAGGCTTCGTTTTCCTGGTCGACCGCAAAAAGGACATGATCCTGGTCTCCGGCTTCAACGTCTATCCCAACGAGGTCGAGGAAGCCGTCGCCATGCTGCCCGGCGTCCTGTTCGTCGCCGCCATCGGCGTGCCCGACGAGCATTCCGGCGAGGCAGTGAAGATTTTCGTGGTGCGCAAGGACCCGGCGCTCACCGAACGCATGCTGATCGAACATTGCCGCACCCAACTCACCGGCTACAAGGTGCCGAAACATGTCGAATTCCGCGACGACCTGCCGCGCACCAATGTCGGCAAGATCCTGCGTCGCGCACTGAAAGAGGGGGCGTAATGCCGATTCCGCAATCGCTGCAAAAAGGCCTGGCGCTGCCCGTCATCTGCGCGCCGATGTTCATCGTTTCCAACCCGGAACTGGTCATCGCCCAGTGCAAGGGCGGCCTGATCGGCTCTTTTCCGGCCCTCAACGCCCGGCCGATGGAAGTGCTCGACGACTGGCTGACGCGCATCAAGGCGGCCCTGGCCGACGACCCGCAAGCGGCGCCCTTTGCCGTCAACCAGATCATCCATCCGTCAAACGAGCGCCTGGAGCACGACATGGCACTGTGCATCAAGCACCAGGTGCCGCTGATCATCACCAGCCTGTCGGCACCGACCGCCATCGTGCCGCCGGTGCATGCCTACGGCGGCAAGGTCTTCCACGATGTGATCAGCGTCCGCCACGCCGAAAAGGCGCTGGAAGCCGGCGTCGACGGCCTGATCCTGGTCTGTGCCGGGGCCGGCGGTCATGCCGGGACGCTCAGTCCCTTCGCGCTGGTCGGGGAAATCCGCAAATTCTACGATGGCCCGATTGCGCTTTCCGGTTCGATCACCAATGGCCGTGCCATCCTCGCGGCGCAGGCGATGGGCGCCGACTTCGCCTATATCGGCACGCGCTTCATCGCGACGCATGAAGCGCATGCCGTCGAAGCCTACAAGCAGGCGATCATCGATTCGGCGGCGGCCGACGTGGTGTACACGCCGTATTTCACCGGCGTGCATGGCAATTACCTGAAGAAGAGCATCGTCGCCTCCGGCCTCGATCCGGCCAACCTGCCGGAAAAGGACAAGACCTCGATGAACTTCGGCGCCGCCGCCGGCGCCAAGGCCTGGAAGGATATCTGGGGCGCCGGGCAGGGCGTCGGCACCATCACCGAAGTGCTGCCGACGGCCGACCTGGTTGCCCGGCTGAAAGAAGAATATCGCAGCGCCAAAGCAGCGCTGTGCAGCAATCCATTCTGAAAAATATAAAAGGAGACAAGCAAATGAGCGACTACCGCGCACCGATCACGGACATGCGTTTCGTCATGGATGAACTGGCCGGTTTCAAGGAACTAAGCCGGTTTCCCGGCTTTGAGGAAGCCACCCCGGATCTCGCCGACGCCGTACTCGATGAGGCGGCGAAATTCACTGGCGAAGTTCTGGCCCCGCTTAACCGCATCGGTGATCAGGAAGGCTGCAAGCTGACGCCACAAGGAGTGACCACCCCGGCTGGCTGGAAGGAAGCCTACCAACAGTTCTGCGACGCCGGCTGGAACGGCATCACCTCGCCGGCCGACTACGGCGGCCAGGGCCTGCCCGACACGCTGGGCATCGCCGTCAAGGAAATGGTCTGTTCGGCCAACCTCGCCTTCTCGCTCGGCCCCTTGCTCACCACCGGCGCCGTCGAAGCGCTGCTGACTTGCGCCAGCGACGAACTCAAAGCCGTTTACCTGGAAAAGATGATCACCGGCGAGTGGACCGGCACCATGAACCTGACCGAGCCGCAAGCCGGCTCCGACCTGGCGCTGATCCGCTCGCGGGCCGAGCCGCAGGCCGACGGCAGCTACAAGGTGTTCGGCCAGAAGATTTTCATCACCTACGGCGACCACGACATGACGGACAACATCGTCCATCTGGTGCTCGCCCGCCTGCCGGATGCGCCGGCCGGGGTGAAAGGCATCTCGATGTTCCTGGTGCCGAAATTCCTGGTCAATGCCGACGGTTCGCTTGGCGCGCGCAACGACGCGCACTGCGTCTCCATCGAACACAAGCTGGGTATCCACGCCAGCCCGACCTGCGTCATGGCCTATGGCGACCATGGCGGTGCCGTCGGCTACCTGCTCGGCGAGCCGAACCGCGGCCTCGAATACATGTTCATCATGATGAACGAAGCCCGCCTCGGCGTCGGCCTGCAGGGGGTCGCACTCGGCGAACGCGCCTACCAGCAGGCGCTGGCTTTCGCCCGCGAAAGGAAACAGGGTCGCGACGCGCTGACCGGCGAAGCGCTGGTCACCCTGGATCGCCACCCGGACATCCGTCGCATGCTGCTGCTGATGAAAAGCCGGGTCGAAGCCTGCCGGGCGATGACCTACTACACGTCCGGCCTGCTCGACCGGGCCCATGCCGATGTCGATCCGGATGAAAGGAAGCGCAATCTTTTCCTGGCCGAATTCATGATCCCCATCGTCAAGGGCGGCAGCACCGAAATGGGCATCGAGGTCACCTCGCTCGGCATCCAGATTCACGGCGGCATGGGTTTCATCGAGGAAACCGGCGCTGCCCAGCATTGGCGCGATTCGCGCATCACCACCATTTACGAGGGAACGACCGGCATCCAGGCCAACGACCTGCTGTTCCGCAAGCTGATGCGCGACCAAGGGGCGACGGCGAAAGTCGTCTTCGGCCAAATCCACGCCACTGCCAAAGCTCTCAGCAACGCCGGCAAGCCTGAACTGCAGGCCATCAGCCTGCGTCTGGGGGCGGCGCTGAAGGCCTGGGTAGAGGCCAGCGAATGGCTGGCTGCCAACGCGAAAACTGGGCTGTCCGGCGTACTGGCCGCTGCAGTACCCTACCTGCATCTGGCCGTCACCGTCACCGGCGGCTGGCTGATGGGCAAGGCGGCACTCGCCGCGGCTGGCCATCTCGACAGCGGCGAAGGCGATCTGCCTTTTTACCGCGCCAAGATCGCCACCGCCGGTTTCTACGCCGACCAGATGCTGCCGCAGGCTGCCGCCTATGCGGAAACGGTCAGGGCCGGCGATGCGGCGCTGGCGCAGGCGGGGGATTGTCTCTTCTGAGCCGGGCCACGGCGGCGGATGACGCAGGGGCGGGCTGTTCCGTTCGCAGGAAAGCGTGGGCAATGGCCCGTGCGGCAACAAGGCTGCATTCTCGTAAAATGCCGATGTCATTGCGAATGATGCCGCGCGGCATTAAGATGTCGGCATCATTCACGGGGGCGGCATCCATCGCCGGATAGAATTTCTGGTGCTGCCCGGACTCAAGGGAGAATCGAGCTTGTTGCCAATGGATCGCCGGGTGCGGAAGGACAAACGTTCCTGTCAGCTGGGGCCGCCCCCGGGCATGGCCGAACGGCGACTGAATATCGAACGGAGGATCTTCGATCTCGATTTTCGCGGTAATGGCGGGTCGTCCGATAACTGCCTGCGGCGGATGAACGACGCCATCATCAGGTCAGGTCAGCTGAAAGTCGCCGCTAAACGCGTTTAGCCCGTCATCGCGGACTTTTCAAGAGCCGCTCAGCTGCCGCCCAGCGTCAGCATCAGTTCTTCCTGGGCATTGTGCGGTTTGGCGCGCGGCGTCCGGCGGCGCTGGTAGACGCCCTGGGCGTTCATGTCCCAGCCTTGCTGGTTATCGGCCAGGTAGAACTTCAGGCCTTCGGTGATGACGCGTTTCTTCAGCTTGGGGTCGAGGATGGGGAAAGCCAATTCGATGCGCTTGAAGAAATTGCGCTCCATCCAGTCGGCGCTGGACAGATAGACCGTTTCCTTGCCGCTGGCGTAGAAGTAGAAGACGCGGTGATGTTCGAGGAAGCGGCCGATGATCGAGCGGACGCGGATGTTTTCCGACAGGCCCGGCACGCCGGGGCGCAGCGCGCAGACGCCGCGCACGATGAGGTCGACCGAGACGCCGGCCTGCGACGCTTCGTAGAGGGCGTTGATGACTTCCGGTTCGAGCAGGGAATTCATCTTGGCGACGATGTGGGCCTTGCCACCTGCCTTGGCGGTTTCGGCTTCGGCGCGGATCGCCGCGACGACATTCGGTTGCAGCGTGAACGGTGCCTGCCACAAGTGTTTCAGCGTGCGCGCCTTGCCCAGACCGGTCAACTGCTTGAAGACTTCGCTGACGTCATTGGTGACTTCCTCGTTGGCCGTCATCAGGCCAAAATCGGAATAGAGGCGGGCGGTGCGCGGGTGGTAATTGCCGGTGCCGAGATGAGCGTAGCGTTTCAGGCCGCCTTCCTCGCGACGGACGATGAGCAGCGCCTTGGCGTGCGTCTTGTAGCCGACCACGCCGTAGACGACATGGGCGCCGACTTCTTCCAGCTTGGTCGCCCAGCTGATGTTGGCTTCTTCGTCGAAGCGCGCCATCAGTTCGACGACGACGGTGACTTCCTTGCCGTTTTGGGCGGCACGGATCAGAGACTGCATCAGCACCGAATCGGTGCCGGTGCGGTAGACGGTCATCTTGATGGCGACGACCTGCGGGTCGTCCGCCGCCTGGTTGAGGAATTCGATGACCGGCGCGAAGGACTGGTAGGGATGGTGAAGCAGGATGTCGTTGCGGCGCACGCTGTCGAAAATGTCGGCGCCCTTGCCGACCGCCTTCGGGATGCCGGGAATGAAGGACGAGAACTTCATGTCCGGGCGATCCACCCAGTCCGGCACCTGCATCAGGCGCACCAGGTTGACCGGACCATGCACCCGGTAGAGATCGGCATCCTTGAGGGCGAACTGGGCGAGCAGGAATTCGGTCATCGCTGGCGAGCAGTTGTCGGCGACTTCGAGGCGCACCGCGTCGCCGAAATGGCGGTGCGACAGTTCGCCCTGCAGCTTGGTGCGCAGGTTGGTGACTTCTTCCTCGTCGACGAAGAGGTCGGAATTGCGGGTGGCGCGGAACTGGTAGCAGCCGAGCACCGTCATGCCGGTGAATAATTCGCCGACGAATTCGTGCAGGATGGACGACAGGAAAACGAAGCCGTATTCGCAGCCGGCGAGTTCTTCCGGCAGGCGGATGACGCGGGGCAAAACCCGCGGCGCCTGGACGATGGCGGCATTGGAACTGCGCCCGAAAGCATCCTTGCCCTCCAGTTCGACGGCGAAGTTCAGGCTCTTGTTCAGCACCTTGGGGAAGGGATGCGAAGGGTCGAGACCGATCGGCGTCAGCACCGGCACCATTTCGCGAAGGAAATAGTTGCGGATCCATTCGCGCTGCGCCTCGTTCCAGCTGGAACGGCGCAGGAAGCGGATGCCCTGTTCGGAAAGCGCCGGCAGCACGATGGTGTTGAGATGCTGGTACTGCTCGGTGACCAACGCGTGGGCTTCGGCAGCGACCAGCCGGAAAGCTTCCTGGGCGGTCTTGCCGTCGGTGGTGACGACGCGGGCGTTGGCGCGCATCTGTTCCTTGAGGCCGGCCATGCGGATTTCAAAGAACTCGTCCATGTTGCTCGACACGATGCACAGGAAACGCAGGCGTTCTAGCAGCGGGACGCGCTCGTCTTCGGCCTGGGCGAGCACGCGGCGGTTGAAGGCGAGCAGGCCGAGTTCGCGGTTGAGGTAATTTTCGGTCGGGAAACGGAGTTTAGGTTGGGGATGGTACATCACGCGCGCTCCATGTTTTTCCTGAAGTATATTCTCCAAGCCCATCATTTTGTTGCGCTAATGCTACAGGCGGATGACAAAATGGCGGTTCGCCAGCCGCTGCGGGAGACGATGCGCAAGGACGGCCAAAAAACGAACGGGGCGCAACCCGGTTGCGCCCCGTCTTGCTCCGGCTAGTAGGCTGACCGTCGTATCACTGCGCCGACGGCCAGCCTGCAGCCGGAAAATGGCTACAGCTTATTGCTTGACGGCTTCCATGGCGATGTCGATTTTGACATCGTCGCCCACGTAGGGTGCGTACTTGCCGGCATTGAAATCGGAGCGCTTGACGGTGACGGTCGCGTTGGCGCCGATCGCGTCCTTCTTCAGCATCGGATGCGGCATGGCCTGGAAGGAGGTCACGCTCAGCGTCACCGGCTTGGTGACGCCTTTCAGCGTCAGGTTGCCGTCGATGGCCACCAGCTTGTCGCCCTCGAATACCGCCTTGGTCGACTTGAAGGTGGCGGTCGGGTATTTGGCGGTGTCGAGGAAATCTTCGCCCTGGATGTGTTCGTTGAAAGTCGGCGAACCGGTATCGACCGAGGTGGTGTCGATGACGATATCGACCGAGCCGGTATGGGCGGCCTTGTCGAAGACGATCTTGCCGGTCGTCTTGTTGAAGCGGCTCAGTTGTTGCGAGTAGCCGAGGTGATTGTAGGAAAAGCGCGGGAAAGTGTGGTTGGCGTCGAGGACGTAGGTTTCCGGGGCGGCCAGCGCCGGGGAGGCGGCGGCGACGGCGAGGATGAGGGCGGCGGTGAGTTGGTTGAGTTTATGCATGCTGATTCTCCGTTGATGGTTGGGGTTATTTGCCGGCATTGGCAAGGATGTGGAACTTGATCTGGATGTCGTTGGCGACGGTGTCGAAGGCGGCCCAGGCCCCTTCGCCGATGGAAAAGTCGCCGCGGCGGATGGTGAAACTGCCGTCGAAGACGCCCTGGCTGCCTTGCGCGGTGAAAGTCACCGGGGCGACGATATCCTGCGTCCGGCCCTTGATGGTCAGTTTGCCGGCCACTTCATAACGGTTGCCGCCCAGCGCCTTGACGCCACTCGATGCGAAATGGGCGGTCGGGAAAGCCTTGGTGTTGAACCACTGCTTGCCGGCGACTTCCTGGTCGGCGTCTTCGGCACCGGTATCGATGCTGGCCAGGTCGACATCAAACGTCGCCTTGGCGGCAGTGGCCCGGGCCGGGTCGAAGTTCAGCTGCGCCGAAAACTTGCGGAAGTGGCCGTCCATGCCGACCCCCATCTGCTTGTAGGTGAAATTGATGGCGCTCTTGTCGGGCAGCACCTGGTTGTATTCCACGGCCTGGGCGGCGAGGGGCAGGGCGGCGGCCAGGGTAAAGGCGAGGATAAGTCGTTGCATGATCATTTCTCCGTGGAATGGGCGGGCAGCATCCGGGTCAGGATGTCGTCGCGGTCGATGAAGTGATGTTTGAGGGCGGCGCCGATGTGGCCGGCGATGACGGCGACAAACAGCAGGTTGAGGCTCTGGTGGATAAGCAGGAGCAGATCCCCCGTTTCCTTGTTCTTGGCCAGCAGGTCGGGAATCGGCAGGATGCCGAACCACACCGTCTGGAAGCCCTTGGCCGAACTCATCAGCCAGCCGGTGAGCGGAATGGCGATCATCAGTGCGTAGAGCAGCAGATGGCCGGCATGGGCGGCCAACTGCATCGGTTTCGGCATGCTGGCGGGCAAGGCCGGCGGGCGGTGCGTCAGGCGCCAGAAAAGACGCACCCAGACCAGCAGGAAGGCGGTGACGCCGGCCCACTTGTGCCAGGAGTAGAGCTTCAATTTCAGCGGCGAGAGCGGCAGGTCGCTCATGTAGAAGCCGAGCGCCAGCAGCCCGAAGAAAAGGACGGCCATCAGCCAGTGCAGGCTTTTGGCGGTCGCGGTGTATTGGGTCTTCATGCTTCTGCTCCTGCTTGGGGTTCGAAGGCATAGGCATCCATGGCGATCACGTAATCGTCGATGCCGGCGTGGAAGCGTCGGCCGGTGGCCGCCGCGCCGCCAGCGCCGAGCGCGACGAAAAGAGGCAGCAGGTGTTCATCGCTGGGATGGGCCTGAACGGCGCCCGGTGCCTGCCGGCGGTAATCGAGCAGGGCGGCAAGGTCGCCGGCCTGCAGCCGGTCGGCCAGCCAGTCGGTGAACTGGCGGACATAGCCGGGCGTCTGGCCGCCGTTGCGGGCCGCCACCTGGTAATCGCGCAGGTTGTGGGTCAGGTTGCCCGAGGCGACGATCAGGAAGCCACGGGCGGCGAGCGGCGCCAGGGCCTGGCCGAGGGCGTAGGCTTGTCGGGTGCCACCGGCGCTCTGGATGGAGAGCGGGATGACCGGCACGTCGGCATCCGGGAACATCAGGCGCAAGGGTATCCAGGCGCCATGGTCGAGGCCGCGTTCGGCATCGACTTCGACCGGCAGGCCAGCGGCTTCCAGCACTGCGACCACTTCGCGGGAAGCCTCGCGGCAGCCCGTGGCTGGATAGCGCAGTTGGTAGAGTTCTTCGGGAAAGCCCCAGAAATCGTGAATGGTGTCCAGCCGTTCGGCAAATCCGACCGTGGGCAGGCGGGTGTCCCAGTGGGCGCTGACCACGACGATGGCCCGCGGCAGGGGCAGCGCGCGGGCGGCGGCGCTGATCGCGGCACCGGCGGCACCCGGGCGCAGCGCGAAAGTCGGCGCGCCGTGGGGAACGAAAAGAGCGGGTTGGGTCGGGGTCATGGCGATGCTCCTGAAGCGATGACCGTACTTTAGTCTCCCTGATTGCAACGAAATAGCCGACAATTTGCAAATCATTATTCCGGATATTGCAACAATGGACCGACTGGACGCGATGCAGATTTTCGTTCGGGTAGCCGAACTGGGGAGTTTTGCGGCCGCCGCGCAACAGCTCGGTGTCGCCCGTTCGGTGGTGACGCGGCAGATCGCGGCGCTCGAGGCACATCTCGGCGTCAAGCTGATGGCGCGCAGCACGCGGCGCCTGACGCTGACTTCAGGCGGCACCGCCTACCTGGAGAAATGCCGGGTCATCCTCAACCTGGTCGAGGCGGCGGAAACCGATGTCGCGGCTGAGCGCCTGACGCCGCGCGGCAATATCCACATCAGTCTGCCGCTCAGTTTCGGCCTCAAGCGGCTGGCCCCGCTACTCCTCGATTTCTCGCAGCGCTACCCGGAAGTCAGCCTGGACATGGATTACAGCGACCGCCGGGTCAAGCTGATCGAGGAAGGCATCGATCTCTCGATCCGCATCACCCGGCGCCTCGATCCCGGCGACGTGGCGCGCAAGATCGGCCGCAGCAAGATGCTGGTCGTTGCCGCCCCGGATTATCTGGACCGCCACGGACGACCGCTGCATCCGTCGGAACTGGTGCACCACGAATGCCTGGGCTATACGGCCGGCGGCCTGGTGCAAAGCTGGCAGTTCATGATCAACGGCAGCCTCGAAAGTTTCCCGGTGCATAGCCGGATTCACGCCAACAACGGCGAAGTGCTCACCGAAGCGGCGGCGCAGGGGCTGGGCATCACCTGTCCGCCCGATTTCATCAGCGAGCAGTTTCTTGCCGACGGGCGGGTCGAGGCCATCCTCGGCGATTTTCCCATTCCCGAACTGGGCATCTACGCCATGCTGCCCAGCAACCGGCACGTGCCGCACCGCGTCCGGGTGCTGATGGATTTCCTGGCCGACGGGCTGGCGGAAAAGCCATAGCGCGGCCTGGGTCAAGGCCGTTCGCCGGATCTAAACCGAATCCGGCCGGCGGGCACGCATTGCGACTGCTGCGGGCGCTACTGTCGCACGGTCGATTGGCCGTGCCCGCTGGCGCGACGGCCAGCAAGCCATTCGTTCCCGTCCCGAATCGAACGAGCGCCGGCCGGGCTTGAAGGGCCGCGCTGCTTCAAACCCATTTTTTTCCCAACTCATCGAGACCCGCCTGGCCAAGGTCGTCCGGGGACATCACGACATGGAAAGAGACCTCGGCGTTGAACGACAGGAACCAGGGTTCGGCCAGGGCAGGTACCCGGGCGGGTTCGGTGACATCTACAATCATGATGGCGCCGCGCAGGCCGTCCATTTCCGAAAAATACACCGCCTCGGGCCGAATCTCGTCGATGATCCGTCGCAGGGTGTCGCCGGCGTTTCCCTTCCTGATGGCGGCGTTGAACTCCGGGTTGGGAAACTTGACTTTCATCAGCATGCGCATGTCGGTTCTCCATAGGATTTTGGGTTGGGGCCGAAATGCTCGTTCGACGCCGGAATCAGCGTAGCGAAGAAGCGGCAAGGGCGCTGTCGGCGTCCGCGACCAGACGCGTCGGAAAGACCCGCCGGCCCGCTTCCGGTCTTCCTGTTCGCGGACCACCACGTCACGATGGGAACTTTCCGCGGTTCGTTGCGGCCGAATCCGATGTCATGTTGCGATTGATCCTGTTGCGCCTGGGGCTGCCGGAGGTGTGCGATGAAACATCAAGACGGGTTTTTCTTCGAGGAATGGGCTTTCCTGGCAAGGGTCGATCCGGAAGCCTTCGAACGCCGCCGCCAGGAGACGATTGCCAGCTTTATCCGTGCCTCCGGCAGCCAGCGGGCGGAGGGGGAACGGCTGCAAGCCCAGGTCGATCAGCTGAGGGCGCGTTTGCCCGATCCTCGGGAATCCCTGTTGGCCATCACGCAGCTGATGTACCAGAGCGTCAACCTGCTTGGCGAAAAGATGCAGTCTCTGCAGACTTTGTTGCGCCCGACGCCGGCTGAAAAAAAGCCATTGGCACGGCCTGGCATCCCCAGCCGACATCTGATCGAATGACCGCCGAGCCTGGCAACAGCGATGGTCGCGAACTGCTGCCGCAGCGGAGCGGCCTTGAGGCCCGGTGTCGTGACCGACTAGCGGGCGAGAGTCTTTGCAATACGAAGGAGGCAGGAAATGAATCCCGTTGTTCACTTTGAAATACCCTATGACGACCGGGCGCGGATGGCCCGGTTCTACGAGCGGGTTTTCGGCTGGCGTACGGAGATGCTGGGCGAAGAGATGGGCAATTACGTGCTGGCGGCGACCAGCGAAGGCGATGCCGCGGGAGCGAAGGCGCCGGGCGTCATCAATGGCGGCTTCTACGCCCGCAAAGCCGACTGGCCGGCGCAGTATCCGTCCGTCGTGATCGCCGTCGACGATATCCGGGCGGCGATGCAACAGGTCGTCGAGGCCGGCGGCAAGGTGCTCGGCGAACCCATGGACATTCCCGGCGTCGGCCAGTACGTATCCTTCATCGATACCGAAGGCAATCGCACCAGCATGCTGCAGCCGCTACCGCGCCAGCCGCCGGTCGCGAGCTGACCGGCCGTCGCGCCGCCGGCAACGACGCGAACGGTGGCCGGGCCGACCCTGGCGGGTGTTGCCCGCTTCGCCTCAGGCCGCTTCCCGGGCCTTTTTCGCTTCGTCCAGCAGGTAGCGCTGGTAGTCGTCGAGATCGCCGTCGAAGGGTGCGACGCCGCCTTTCGAGACCAGCCAGAATTCGTCGCACACCGAACGCAGCAGGGCGCGGTCGTGGCTGACCAGCATCACGGTGCCTTCGAACTCGTTCAAAGCGACGGCCAGCGCCTCGCGGGTATTGAGATCGAGGTGATTGGTCGGCTCATCCAGCAACAGCAGGTTCGGGCGCTGCCAGACGATCATGCACAGCACCAGCCGCGCCTTTTCGCCGCCGCTCATTGTGCCGACCGGCTGCTTGACCATTTCGCCACCGAAATTGAAGGTGCCGAGGAAATTGCGCAGTTCCTGTTCGCGACCCGGCACATTGCTGCGGCCGGCGGCGATGGCTTCCTTGGCCAGCCGGATCATGTGTTCGAGCGGCGTGTCCTGCGGGCGCAGGATGTCGAGTTCCTGCTGCGCGAAGTAGCCGATGCTGAGGCCCTTGCCTTCGGTGACGTCGCCGGCGACAGCTTTCAAATCGCGGGCGATGGTCTTGACCAGCGTCGACTTGCCCTGGCCGTTGGCGCCGAGGATGCCGATGCGCTGGCCGGCCATCACCGAGCGGTTGATGTTCTTGACGATCACCGTCGGCGGCGTGCCGGCCGGCGCCTCTTCCGGCGGCGGGTAGCCGATGCTGACATCCATCATCGACAGCATCGGGTTGGGCAGGTTGGCCGGCTCCTGGAATTCGAAGCTGAATTCGGCATCGGCCAGCACCGGCGCGATTTTCTCCATCCGTTCCAGCGCCTTGACCCGGCTTTGCGCCTGCTTGGCCTTGCTCGCCTTGGCCTTGAAGCGGTTGATGAAGGACTGCAGGTGGGCGATCTTGTCGGCCTGCTTGGCCATCGTCGCCTGTTGCAGCAGCATCTGCTCGGCGCGCATGTCCTCGAACTTGCTGTAATTGCCGCCGTAGCGGACCAGCTTGGCGTTGTCGATGTGCAGCGTCACCTGGGTGATGGCGTCGAGGAATTCGCGGTCGTGGCTGATCATCACCAGCGTGCCCTGGTAGCGCTTCAACCAGGCTTCCAGCCAGACCAGGGCGTCGAGGTCGAGGTGGTTGGTCGGTTCGTCGAGCAGCAGGATGTCCGACGGGCACATCAGGGCGCGCGCCAGTTGCAGGCGCATCCGCCAGCCACCGGAGAAGCTGTTGACCGGGTTGTGCAGTTCCGACACCTTGAAGCCGAGGCCGAGGATCAGCGACTGGGCGCGGGCTTCGGCATCGTGTTCGCCGGCATCGTTGAGCGCCATGTAGGCTTCCGCCATGCGCATGCCGTCGTCGCTGGCTTCGGCTTCGAACACCTCGTTGCGGGCGGCGAGCAGCGGCGTGTCGCCGTCGATGACGAAATCGGTGGCGCTCTGCTCGGTTTCCGGCATCTCCTGCGCCACCTGGCCCATCCGCCATTGCTTGGGAATCGAGTAATCGCCGCCGTCTTCGTGCAGCGTGCCGTTCAAGAGGGCGAACAGCGTCGATTTGCCGGCGCCGTTGCGGCCGACCAGGCCGACCTTTTCACCAGGATTGATGGTGACGGAAGTCTTGTCGAGCAGCACCTTGGAACTGCGGCGCAAGGTGACGTTCTTGAGGATGATCATGAGCGGAACTTTCGGGGAGGACGCGCATGATAGCCAGCCGAAGCCTGTCCGGCCATGACTATTTGCGCCGCAGGCGCTCCCGGATTTGCTGAAAACCTTGAGGCAGAGGCGCGCCAACGCAGCGAGAGGCGAAAAACGGATTGCTGCGGATTTTTCCCGTGACGACCTGCCGAGCACTCCTCGCGCCAGCCGGCATCGGTATTTCTCGGCGCCTCCGCGATTCAGCCAGCCTGTCGATTCAGACGCTCTTGTCTTGCCGCCGCAACATGTACAGGTACAGCGACTCGACCCGTTCACGGGCCCACGGCGTGCGCCGCAGGAATTTCAGGCTGGAAGCGACGCTCGGGTCGTGGGTGAAACAGCGGATGTCGATTTCCTGCCCCAGGCGTTCCCAGCCGTAATGGGCATGCAGTTCCCGGAGGATGGTTTCCAGCGTGACGCCGTGCAGGGGATTGTTGACTTGGGCTTGAGTCATGAAGAATTCGCGGAAGGCTCGGCAAGGGCGCCATGATAAGCCGCCCCGGCCGGTCACCGCCAAATTTGCGCTTGACGCGGTGCACAATATTCCGCAAGAATGCAGGAATGCTGATCGCCAAATCCGTCTTCCCGATGATTGCCCGCCGCTGCGCCCTGCGCGCTTGGCGCGTCGTCGTTCGTCCGGGGCCGGGAGTGGAATAAGTGTAATTTTCCACCGAATTCACCAGAGGCCGCGGACGCAACTCCGCGGCCTTTTTGTTTTTCAGCCTGCCTTTTCAAACGAGGAGTCATCATGCAAGTCACCCCCTGCACTTCGCTGGACGAAGTTCGCCTGAATATCGATCGCCTGGATCGCGAACTGGTTGCGCTGATCGCCGAACGCGGCGCCTACGTAGTCCAGGCCGCCCGCTTCAAGAAAACGGCCGATGAGGTGGCGGCGCCCCAGCGCGTCGCCCGGGTGATCGAGCGGGTGCGGGCGCTGGCACAGGAAACCGGTGCCGACCCGGCCGTCGTCGAGGCCACCTGGCGGGCGATGATCGCCGCCTTCATCGCCGCCGAGCATGCCGCGCATGCTGCCTTGCACCCCCCGACGCAACATTTGCATTAGAGGAGTTCGCCATGCCCATACCCGCCGCCTATTTTGCCATCGTCCTGATCTGGGCGACGACGCCACTGGCCATCCAGTGGAGTACGCAAGGCACCGGCTTTGCGTTTGCCCTCCTCTTGCGCATGCTGATCGGCGCCGTCGTCGCCGGCCTGCTGGTGCTGGTCGGGCGTATTGGCCTGCCGCTCCACAGGAAGGCGCGCCGGGCCTATCTGGTCGGCGGTCTCGGCCTGTTCGGGGCGATGGCGCTGACTTACTGGGGTGCCCGTTATGTGCATTCCGGGCTGGTGTCGGTGCTTTTCGGCCTGTCGCCGCTGGTCACCGGCCTGCTGGCGGCCGTCTGGCTCGGCGAACGTGCGCTGTCGCGGGCCAAGATCCTTGGCATGCTGCTCGGTGCCGGCGGCCTGGCGACCATTTTTCTCCACGGCGACAGCCTGGGCGGCGAACACGCCGTGGCCGGACTGACGGCTTTGCTGGGGGCGGTGGTCATCTACTCGGGCTGCCTGGTTTGGCTGAAACAGATCGACGACGACAGTCCGCCGCTGGCCACCACGGTCGGCACGCTGGTCGTTTCGCTGCCGCTGTTCGGGCTGGTCTGGTGGCTCACCGACGGTCGGCTGCCGGCCATCATGCCGGTGCGCTCCGGCGCCGCCATCGTCTATCTCGGGGTATTCGGCTCGGTGGTCGGTTTTGCGCTGTATTACTACGTGATCAAACATCTCGAGGCCGGGAAAGTGGCACTGATCACGCTGATCACGCCGGTGCTCGCCTTGCTGCTCGGCCATCTGTTGAACGGGGAAAGCATCGGCTGGCGCTTGTGTCTGGGCAGCGGCCTGATCCTGCTCGGGCTGATCGTGCACCAGCGGCCGTCGCTCCGTCTCCGGCTCGGCTTGCGCCGCGTCGAGACAGTCGTTTGAAACGACTGCCCGGAATATCGGCGGTTTGCCGTGAAAGCCCGGCCGGCCGCGGCTTAAACGGCGGACCGTGTTCTGTTAAGCTTGGCGGGCGCTGCGTTGAGGCAGCTGGTTTTTTGTTTCTGTGCGGAGTGTTTTTCAGATGCGGATCGTGATTGTCGATGACAACGCAGCCATGCGTAAGGTGTTGGTGGCCATTTTTTCCGGTGCCGGTCATGAGGTGGTCGGTGCCTTTGAGGACGGTCAGGAACTGGAAGATCGCATCCGCACGCTGCGGCCCGACCTGGTCTGCCTGGATTACAACCTGCCGGGGCGGGACGGGCTGACGTTGCTGCGCGCCATTCAGACGGCGTGGCCGCAGCTGGATGTCGTTTTCATGACCGGGTCCAGCGAGTCGAATATCGAGGA
This sequence comes from Bacteroidota bacterium, assembly GCA_050259955.1. Classification (GTDB taxonomy): domain Bacteria; phylum Pseudomonadota; class Gammaproteobacteria; order Burkholderiales; family Rhodocyclaceae; genus Azonexus. The sequence continues at coordinate 31,160 of JBLNBM010000016.1, read as the reverse complement.
AAAGGCTGCTGATGCCGGGGCTTCGGGTTTTCTCAGGAAGCCCTTCGGCCAGGCGCAGATCGTCGAGGAATTGCGGGCCGTCGAGGAAACGCGGCGGATTGCCAGCCAGGCTGCGCTGCCCTCCCTTGAAGTGGCGCGCCCGGCGACTGGCGGCAAGCGCCGGCGGGGAACGGCGGTGATCGCCGATGACAACGGTTCGGTCCGCCTGGTTCTGAAAGCCCTGCTCGAAGAGTGCGGCCTGACGGTCGTCCAGTCCGTGGCCAACGGTTCGGAAGCCATCCAGGCGGCCAAGAATCACCAGCCCTCGGTGTTCTGCCTGGATGTCAACATGCCGGTGATGGACGGCCTCGAAGCCTTGCCGAAAATCGTCGAGTCCAGCCCGCAGAGCCATGTCATCATGGTCACCGGCTGTGCCGACAAGAAACTGGTGGCGCAGGCCGCCGGGCTGGGGGCGGTGGGCTATATCCTCAAGCCGCTGCGCCCGGCCTATGTCGAAAATTTCATCCGCAAGCTGCTCGGCGGCTAGCCTGCCGGCTCGGGCGCCGAGCGCAGCGATTACCGGGGACCCACGATGCCGATGACGCGACTTTTCTTGCTGGCGGTGTCGCCCTCCAGCGCCGAAGGCCTGAAACTTTCCGAACTCATTTCGGCGCTCAGCCATGCGCTGGACATCACCGAAGGCCAGCCGGAAGGCCATTGCGTGCGCTGCTGCTGGATCGGCATGCAGGTCGGGCGGGCGGTCGGCCTCGACGACGACGCGCTGTGGGAACTCTATTACACCCTGCTCTTGAAGGATCTTGGCTGCAGCAGCAACGCGGCGCGCATCTGCGAGCTCTACCTGACCGACGATCTGGCGTTCAAGCGGGATTTCAAGACGGTTGGCGACAGTCTGCCGCAGGTGCTCAATTTCGTGCTCCAGCATACCGGCCTGAAAGCCGGCCTGGCCGAGCGTTTCCGCGCCGCGCTGACGATCATCCGCGACGGCAGCGAGATCGCCCAGGAACTGGTCGCCACCCGCTGCCAGCGCGGCGCCGATATTGCCCGCCAACTGCGTTTTCCGGAAGGCGTGGCGAGCGGCATCTACAGCCTGGACGAGCATTTCAACGGCCAGGGCAAGCCGGCCGGGCTGGCCGGCCAGGAAATTCCGCTTTACGCCCGGATCGCCTTGCTCGCCCAGGTCATCGACGTTTTTCACACGGCCGGCGGACCGGCGGCCGCGCTCGACGAAGTGCGGCTGCGCGCCGGGCGCTGGTTCGATCCGCAACTGGTCCAGGCTTTCGAGACCATTGCTGAAACCGACGGCTTCTGGGCGACACTCGCTTCACCGGAAATCGGCGAAGCCGTGCTTGCCCTGGAGCCGGCGTCGCATGTCGCTGAACTCGACGACGATTACCTCGACGACATCGCCGCTGCCTTCGGCCAGGTCGTCGACTCGAAAAGTCCCTACACCAGCGGCCACAGCGCCCGCGTCGCCTTGTACACCGACATGATCGCCGAAACGATGTGTCTCTCCGCCGAGCGCCGGCGTTGGCTGAAGCGCGGCGCGCTGCTGCACGACGTCGGCAAGCTCGGGGTCAGCAACAGCGTGCTGGACAAACCGGGCAAGCTGGATGACGAGGAATGGGCGGCGGTCCGGGCGCATGCGATGTATACTGAGACCATCCTTTCGCGGATCGGCGCCTTCGCCGAACTGGCCAGGGTTTCGGCGGCGCACCACGAACGCCTCGATGGGGGCGGTTATCCGCGCGGCCTGACGGCGGAGCAAATCTGCCTGGAAACGCGGATCATCACCACCGCCGACATCTTCGACGCGATCACCGCCGAACGGCCTTACCGCGGCGCGGTGCCGATTCCGAAGACGCTGGAAATCATGGCGGAAAATCTCGGCACGGCAATCGACGAGCGCTGCTTCGATGCGTTGAAACAGGCACTTGCCCGCCTGCCGGACTGATTCCCCCGTAAAATACGGCCTTTCGATTTCCGGTTTCCCCGGGCAAGGTTTTTACCGCATGAACAGCAAAACAAAAGTGCCGACCGTTGGTTTCGTTTCCCTCGGTTGTCCCAAGGCCAGCTCGGACGCCGAGCGCATCCTGACCAAGCTGCGCGCCGAAGGTTACGAGATTTCCCCGAGCTACGACAATTCCGATCTGGTGATCGTCAATACCTGCGGCTTCATCGACGCTGCGGTCGAGGAATCGCTCGATGCCATCGGCGAAGCGCTCAACGAGAACGGCAAGGTCATCGTCACCGGCTGCCTGGGCGCCAAGGGCGATATCGTGCAGACGACGCATCCGGCCGTGCTCGCTGTCACCGGCCCGCATGCCGCCGACGAAGTGATGGGTTACGTGCACAGCCACCTGCCGAAGCCGCACGATCCCTACACCGACCTGGTGCCGCCGCAGGGCGTGCGCCTGACGCCGGACCATTTTGCCTACCTGAAGATTTCCGAAGGCTGCAACCACAGCTGCACTTTCTGCATCATCCCGTCGCTGCGTGGCCCGCTGGTCTCGCGCCCGGTCGGCGACGTGCTGGCCGAAGCGGAAAATCTGGCGCGTGCCGGCGTCAAGGAAATCCTCGTCATTTCGCAGGACACCTCTGCCTACGGCGTCGATCTCAAGTACCGCACTGCCTTCTGGGGCGGCAAGCCGGTGAAGTCCCGCCTGAAGGAATTGTGCGAGGCGCTGGCGAGCTTCGGCATCTGGGTCCGCCTGCATTACGTGTATCCGTATCCGTCGGTCGACGACGTGATTCCGCTGATGGCCGAAGGCAAGATCCTGCCCTACCTGGATGTGCCCTTCCAGCACGCCAGCCCGAAAATCCTGAAAGCCATGAAGCGTCCGGGTTCGAGTGAGAACACGCTGGAACGCATCGCCAAATGGCGTGAAATCTGCCCGGAACTGGTGATCCGCTCGACCTTCATCACCGGCTTCCCCGGCGAAACCGACGAGGATTTCGATCAGCTGATCCAGTTCCTGGAAGATGCCAAGCTCGATCGCGTCGGCGCCTTTGCCTATTCGCCGGTCGAAGGCGCCAAGGCTAACGAACTGGAAGGCCTGCCGCCGGAAGATGTGCGCGAGGACCGCCGCCGCTGGCTGATGCAGGTCCAGGAAGATATTTCCGCCGACAAGCTGGCTGCCAAGATCGACACCACGATCCAGGTGCTGGTCGATGCGGTCGACGAGGAAGGCACGATCGCCCGTTCCAAGGCCGATGCGCCGGAGATCGACGGTCTGGTCTATCTCGACGGCTTCTTCGATGCCGAGCCGGGCGACTTCCTTGAAGTCAAGGTTGTCGATGCCGACCACCATGACCTCTACGCCCAACCTGTCTGAGCCCCTGCTCGCGCAGTTGGCGGCAGCGGTCGGGGCGGCTTATGTCCTGACCGAGCCGGCCGATGTCGCGCCGTTCGTCACCGACTGGCGCGGCCGCTACCGCGGCAATGCGCTGTGTGTGGTGCGCCCTGGCGACACCGGCCAAGTCGTCGCCGTGCTCAAGGCCTGCGCCGCAGCCGGCGTCCCCATCGTGCCGCAGGGCGGCAATACCAGCCTGTGCGGCGCGGCGACGCCGGACGGCGAGGGAAGGGCGGTGGTGCTTAACGTTAATCGCCTGAACCGCATCCGGGCGGTCGATGCGCTGAACAACACCATTACCGTCGAAGCCGGTTGCACCCTGGCCGATGTGCAGGCGGCGGCGCAGGCCGTCGACCGGCTGTTCCCGCTGGCACTGGCTTCGGAAGGCAGCTGCCGGATCGGCGGCAACCTGTCGACCAATGCCGGCGGCGTCCAGGTGCTGCGCTACGGCAACACCCGCGAACTGACCCTCGGCCTGGAAGTCGTGCTGCCCGACGGCGAAGTCTGGGACGGCCTGCGCGGCTTGCGCAAGGACAATACCGGCTACGACCTGAAGCACCTGTTCATCGGCGCCGAAGGCACGCTGGGCATCATCACCGCCGCCGTGCTCAAACTTTTCCCGCTACCGAAAAGCCAGACGACCTGCTGGCTCAGTGTCGCCTCGCCGGCTGCCGCGGTGGAACTGCTCAATGCCGCGAAATCGACCTTCGACGCCCAGTTGACGGCCTTCGAGCTGATTTCCGAAACGGTGCTCGGCCTGGTCCTGAAGAATATTCCCGGCACGGTACGTCCGGCCGCGCCGTCAGCTTGGTACGTGCTGGCCGAATTCTCCGATGCTGCCGCCGAGGCCGTGGAAGCCTGGCTGGCCGGCATGCTGGACAGCGGCCGGATCGCCGACGCCGTGCTGGCGCAGAACCAGGCGCAGGCCGGCAAGCTGTGGGCGCTGCGGGAAAACATCTCGGAAGCGCAGAAGATCGACGGTATCAGCATCAAGCACGATATCGCGGTACCGGTCTCGGCCATTCCGGAATTCCTGGAACGCGCCGATGCGGCGCTGAAAGGTGCTTTTCCCGGCATCCGGGTCGTCGCCTTCGGCCATGTCGGCGACGGCAACCTGCACTACAATCTGTCGAAAGCCGATGCGGCCGACAACACTGCCTTCATCGCCAGCCAGCCGGCGGTTAACCGTATCGTGCACGACACCGTGCACGCGCTGAACGGCTCGATCTCCGCCGAACACGGCATCGGCCAGTTGAAGCGCGAGGAATTGCTGCGCTACAAGAGCCCGGTCGAACTGGCGCTGATGCGCTCGATCAAGCAGGCCCTCGATCCGCGCGGGCTGATGAATCCCGGCAAGATCCTGTAACCGGCGCCGGTCCGGAAAATCACTGCTTTATCGCCTGGCGCTTCCGGTTCGGCGCCTTCAGCGCGGACCACCGTATTCCGCAGCCAGAGCGTCGTAGTGCGGATGGGCCTCGGTTTCGAGCAGCGCGGCGTCATGCCAGGCGATCATCGCCGGATGGGCCCGCATCGCGGCGCTGTAGGCGGCGGCAACCGGCGGCAGGGCGACGTTGTAGATGTACAGGCGCCAGACGATGGGCGCATACATCGCATCGGCCACCGAAAAATCGCCGAACAGGTAGGGGCCGTCGCCGCGTGCGAATTTTCCGCGCGCTTCCTCCCAGATTTCGACGATGCGGTCGATGTCGCGCTGGACTTCCGGCGTCGCCGGCTTGCCTTTGAGTTTCAGTTTCAGGTTCATCGGCATCGCCGTGCGCAGGTGAGTGAAACCAGCATGCATCTCGGCCGAAATGCTGCGCGCCCGGGCTCGCGCCTGACGGTCGGTCGGCCACATCGCCGGCTCCTTTTCGGCCAGGTATTCGGCAATGGCGATGCTTTCCCAGACTTGGAAACCGTCGTCATGCAGGCAGGGAACGCGGGCATTGCCGGCCAGCGGTTTGAGCAGCGCGTTGTAGTCGCGGCCGGCGACCGAGACGCTATGCTCGGTGAAGGGAAGGCCGAAGTGCTTGAGCAGCAGCCAACTGCGCAGCGACCATGACGAATAGTTCTTGTTGCCGATGTAAAGCTCGAGCATGTCGTCTTCCTCTCGCAAAATTGATCACGAATTTTCCCGAATCGCCCGCATTGCCGCCTGCCAGCCGCTTTCGGCATCCGGGCCGGCCGCCGCGAAGGCGGTGGCGAGATGTTGCCGCTGGGTGCCGGTCAGCTGTGCTTCAAGTTGCCGGCCTTCCGGCGTCAGCGACAATTGTTTGACGCGCCGGTCATGTTCGGCAAGCTCGACCACGACAAGTTTCATGTCGATCAACTGGCGCAGCGGCGCATGCAGGGCCTGCTTGGAAACGCCAAGGATGCCGAGCAGGGCGGTGACGGCGATTTGCCGATTGCGGCCGACAAAATGCAGGATGCGATGATGCACCCGGCCCAGGCCGCGCTCGGCGAGCATGCGGTCGGGGCGGGCGGTGAAGGCGCGGTAGGCGAAGAAGAAGAGTTCGATCGAGTCATCGAGTTCGCCGAGAGTATTTTGGTCAACCATGTTGACATAATAAAGGCAGGTGCTTAGGCTGTCGATAGGTCAACAACATTGACATTATTCAATGAATACCGCCAGCACCGCCCCGCGTTTTTCCACCCGTATCGCGCAGCTTGAAGCTTCGCCGATCCGCGAAATCCTTTCCGTGATCGATCGCCCTGGCATGATCTCCTTTGCCGGCGGCCTGCCGGCGCCGGAAACCTTTCCCGCGATGAATCTCGCCAATGTGCCCGCCAAATGGCTGCAATACGGGCCGAGCGAGGGCGACCCGGAACTGCGCCAGTGCATTGCCGAAGACCTCAACCGGCTGGGCCTCAAATGCACGGCGGGGCAGGTGCTGATTCTTTCCGGTTCGCAGCAGGGCATCGATCTGGTCGGCAAGCTGTTCATCGATGCCGGCACGCCGGTGGCCGTCGAGTCGCCGACCTATCTCGCCGCCTTGCAGGTCTTCCGCTATTTCGGTGCCCGCTTCTGTAATCTGGACCCGCGTTTGCCCGGTGCCGGTTTTGCCGGCGATGAGCGACCGGCTTTCGCCTATGCCATTCCGACTTTCCAGAACCCGACCGGCCATTGCTACGATGCCGCCGAGCGGCAGACGCTGGCCAGGGCCTGCGACGAATTCGACGTGCCGCTGTTCGAAGACGATCCCTACCGCGATCTGGTGTACGACGAGTGCCAGCGGACGCCGGTTTGCGCTTCCTTGCGCCGGGCTTCCTGGATTTACCAGGGCTCCTTCTCGAAAAGCCTGGCGCCCGGCTTGCGCCTCGGTTACCTGGTCGCTTCGCCGGACCTGGTGATGCCGCTGCTGCGCCTGAAACAGGCCGCCGACCTGCACAGCAACCGGATCAGCCAGTGGTACGTTCTCGGTCAGTTGCAGGATGCCGGGCGGGCGCAACGCCTTGCCGGCATCGTCGACATCTACCGGCGCAAGCGTGACCTTTTTGCCCGCCAATTGGAGCAGCATTTCAGCGATCTGGCGAACTGGCGTGTGCCGGCCGGCGGTCTCTTCTTCTGGCTGCAGCTCAAGATCAGGATCGATACGCGCTGCCTGCTGCCGCAAGCCATCCAGCACAACGTCGCCTTCATGCCCGGCGAGCCCTTTTTCGCGGATACCCAGGCCGCCGGCGGCGCGTTGCGGCTCAACTTCAGCCATGCCGACAACGAGCAGATCGCCCGCGGCCTGGCGACGCTGGCCAGGTTGATTCGCCAGGCCTCGGTCACGGCCTGAGCCGGGGATGATTCGGGCACGCCGCCCGGCTTTTACGTAATTTACCAGTGCGTTGTCGGGTGACTGTCAGGTCGCTAGCTTAAAATGCGGCCGATGTTTCATCAGGACAACTCTCTCAAACGGCGGGCACCGCTGTGGGCCATCGCCGTTTCGGCATTGGTCCACATCCTGGTGCTGTTGATTCCGCGCAGCGAGCCGGCCGGCGGCAAGCCCTTGCCCCGGCTCGAAGCCAGTCTGGCGCCACGGGCGACGCCGGCGCCGCCGACCCCGGCCAGCGCGGAGCTGTCGCCCAAACCTCTGGCCCGGCCCGCCAAACCCGCGAATCCCCGACCGCGGCTGATGACGGCCCAGCGGACGGCCCGGCCGACCTGGTCGGTGGCCGAAAAGCGGGAAATGGACAGTTTCCTCGATGAACTGGCGAGCGAGGCCAAGGCGGCACCCAAGCCCAGCCTGGCGCAGCGCTCGCTGGCGATGGCGCGCGAAGTCGGTCGCCAGATGGCGCAGCAGGAAACTGCCGAGGCGGCGACCCTGGAACTGCGCCCGAACGCGCCGCCGGCCGATCCCTTCAGTCTGGAACTGTACGTGGACGGCCTGGTCCGGCGTCTCAACCGGAGCGCCGCTTTTGTCAGGAACGATCCGCGCAGCAAGGGCGTGCGTACCGCGGCAGTGCAGTTCCGGCTCAATCCGGACGGCACGCTGAAGTCGTTCTCCGTACTCAATATGGGGGACCAGGCCGACGAGATCGCCTTTATCAAGTCGGTGGTCGAACGTTCCATCCCGTTCGCGCCTTTCCCGCCCGACATCAACAAGGCGGCCCGTTCGCTGGCGATGACCATCTGCATCATCCCGGGCAGCGGCGGCGATGGTTTCGGCTTTACCCGGACCGCCAACGGCCGCGGCTGCTGAGCGGGCCATCGACGCCGCACTGCGGCTACAATGCGGAACCAGCGCAGCGATTGACGAAAGGCCAGCCACATGACGATACGCACCATTCTCCGCATGGGCGATCCGCGCCTGTTGCAGATGGCGGCGCCGATCACGGAATTCGGCACGCCCGAACTGCAGCGCCTGATCGAAGACATGTTCGACACCATGGAGGCCGCCGGCGGCGTCGGACTGGCAGCGCCGCAGATCGGCGTCGGCCGGCAACTGGTGGTTTTCGGCTTCGAGGCCAGTGCGCGCTATCCGCAGGCCGAGGCGGTGCCGCAAACCATCCTGCTCAATCCGCACATCACGCCGCTCGGCGACGAGGAGACGAGCGACTGGGAGGGTTGCCTGTCGGTCCCCGGCCTACGCGGCGAAGTGCCGCGCTGGGCGCGCATCCGCTACCAGGGCTTCGCGCCGGACGGCGAGCCGATCGAGCGCACGGTCGACGGTTTCCACGCCCGCGTCGTCCAGCATGAGTGCGATCACCTGATCGGCCGGCTCTATCCGTCGCGGATTCGCGACTTTGCACGCTTCGGTTTTACCGACGTCCTTTTTCCCGAACTGGCGTAACGCCCGCCTAGAGGCCGAGCCGGCCCTGGTTGTGGAGTACCAGGTTGATCATGCCGAGCCCGAAAGCTTCCATCTGGTCGAGTCGCCCGGCGGCGAAGCCCTGCGGCCGCGTGCCGGTTGCTTCTTCCCAGAGGGTGGCGACTTCGCCCGGGGTCACGGCGCGGGCTTCATCCCCGCCCGACTGACAGGTCGCCGAGAATCCGTGCTGCCAGTGGTCACCCGGGGCGAAGCGAAAACCGATGTGCTGGATTTCGTGGGTGGCCTCATGGCTTTCCAGCGCCGACCATAAACCTGACGTGCTGCAGGCGAAGGCGCTGCCGTCCGGCAGGGGAATCAGCGTCGCGGTGCGCGCCGGCTGATCGTCCTCCGTGATGGTGAAGTGCAGGGTGGGCAGCTTCTTGTCGTGCAGCGCGGGCAGCAGCCGGTTTTCGATCAGCCACGACTCGATGTGCGTCGTTCCTGCCATGATCAGCCGCGCCAGGTCGCCACCCTGTTTGGCCTGCGCCAGTAGCGAAAGGGCGCTTTGCGGCCAGTCGAATGTGAGGGTGTCCAACCGATGCTCCTTGCCTTGCCATGTATTCATATTTTAGGAGCTATTGGTGTCCACCGGCGCGTCCAGGACTGGCCCGTTCGGCCGGTGGTCGCGGCTTAGCGTCCGCACCAGGTCGGGTGGCGCTTGTCGATGAAGGCGCCGATGCCTTCCTGTGCATCCTGTGCCTGCAAATTGGCGACCATGACGTCGCGCGTGTAGGCATAGGCTTCGGCGAGCGTCAGTTCGGCCTGGCGGTAGAAAGCTTCCTTGCCGATGGCCAGGGTCAGCGACGACTTGGCGGCGAGCTTGCGGGCCAGCGCCAGGGTGGCATTTTCCAGCTCGGCGGCCGGGACCAGTTCATTGACCAGGCCGAAACGCAACGCCGTCGGCGCATCGATCAGGTCGCCGGTGAGCAGCATCTGCATCGCCTGTTTCGGTGCGACGTTGCGGGTCAGGGCGACCATCGGCGTCGAGCAGAAGAGGCCGATATTGACGCCCGGCGTCGCAAAGCGCGAGTCGTCGGTGGCGATGGCGAGATCGGCGCTGGCCACCAGCTGACAACCGGCGGCAGTGGCGATGCCGTGCACGCGTGCGATCACCGGCTTGGGCAATTTGACGATGGCCTGCATCAGGGCGGCGCAGTCGCCGAACAGCTTTTCGGTGTACTCGCGGCCGTAGCCGGCGGCGCGCATTTCCTTGAGATCGTGGCCGGCACAGAAAGCCGGGCCGGCGCCGGCGAGGATGACGACGCGCACGCCGTCATCCCCGGCAATGGCGGCGAAAGCGTCAAGGAGGGCGCTGATCATGCCTTGCGACAGGGCATTGCGGGCCTGCGGGCGGTTCAGGGTGAGGGTGGTAATGCCGTTGTCGTCGGCGCGCAGCAGGAAGGAATCGCTCATGATGTCTCCATTATTGGTGGTTTGCGGCAAGGATGACGGTTTTGTCGGTGCGACGCAATCCGCTGCGCATAGGGGCGGCGTCAAATCCGGAAGAAGGCCTCCAGTTGGCTGAATACCGCATGCTCGGCGGCGTGCCGGCGGACGGCGATGACATCCTCCAGCTTTTCTGCCTGCCTGATGACCTGCGGCAGGCGCCGGTCTTCGTTGAGCAGCAGCCAGATCCGGCTCTGCGCACCGTCGCCGACCGGCAGGCAGAGTATGCCTTCGACGTTGTAGGTGCGCCGCGAAAAGAGGCCGACGACGTGCGACATCACGCCGGGATGGTTGTTGACGTCGATTTCGAGCACGGCGCGGCCCAGGGCTTGCTGTTCATGGCGGTTGATGGCGTTCATCTCAGGCTCCGATCATTTCGTGGTTGGCGGCGCCCGGCGGCACCATGGGATAGACTTTCTGCGCGATATCGATGCTGGCGTGGATCAGGCAGGGGCCGTGGCGGCCGATGGCTTCGATCAATGCCGCCCTGGGGTCGCTTGCCGAATCGAGGTCCACCGCCGCGATGCCCAGCCCTTCGGCGACCTTGACGAAGTCGGGCGCCACCTTGAACTGCGAGGCGAACAGACGTTCGCCGTAGAACAAGGTCTGCTGCTGGTGCACCAAGCCGAGCGAGGCGTTGTCCATCAGCACGATCTTGAGATTGACGTTTTCCTCGGCGGAGGTGACCAGTTCCTGGATATTCATCATGATCGAGCCGTCGCCGGTGAAGCAGACCACGGTGCGCTGCGGTTCGGCCAGCGCGGCGCCGATCGCGGCCGGCACGCCGAAGCCCATCGTCCCCAGGCCACCGGAAGTCAGCCACTGGCGCGACCGGCGCAGCGGATAGGCCTGGGCCACCCACATCTGGTGCTGGCCGACATCGGTGGCGATGATCGCCTGGTCGTCAAGACAGGCCGCGACGGCGCCGATCAGGCCGAAATGCGAGCGCGGATCGGCTGCCTCGGGCATGGCCAGCGGGAATTTGGCGCGCAAGGTGGCAACGCGCGCCAGCCATGGCGCCCGCCTGGCGGCATCGACGGCCGGCAGCAGTCGGCCGAGCGCCTCGCCGACATCGGCCGTGATGGCGACATGCGCCGTCTTGATCTTGTCCAGTTCGGCGGGGTCGATGTCGATATGGATGATTTTGGCCTGACTGCAAAAGGCCGCCACCTTGCCGGTCGCGCGGTCGTCGAAGCGGGCGCCGACGGCGATCAGCAGATCGCATTCGTCGAGTGCCAGGTTGGTGTGGCGGGCGGCGTGCATGCCCAGCATGCCGAGCGACAGCGGATGATCGACCGGCATGGTGCCGAGTGCCATCAGGGTCATCACGGTCGGCAGGCCGGCCTTCTCGGCGAGGGCGACGGCCAGCGCGGCGGCGCCGGAATGCACGACGCCGCCGCCGAGATAGAGGATGGGGCGGGCCGCGGCGTCGATCATCGCAGCTGCTTCGGCCAGCAGCTGCGCATCGGCGGCGGCAACTGGCCGGGCGCTACCCGCGGCCGGCCACGCCGCGATGTCGATGGCCTGGCTCTGCACGTCTTTCGGGATGTCGATCAGCACCGGCCCGGGGCGGCCGGAAGCGGCGATCTGAAAAGCGCGGGGAATCACTTCGAGCAGTTCCTCGGCCGAATTCACCAGGAAATTGTGCTTGGTGATCGGGATCGACAGGCCGTAGGTGTCGACTTCCTGGAAAGCGTCGGTGCCGATCATGGCACGCGGCACCTGGCCGGTGATGGCGACCAGCGGGATGGAGTCGAGCTTGGCGTCGGCGATGGCGGTCAGCAGGTTGGTTGCGCCGGGGCCGGAGGAGGCCAGACAGACGGCCGGTTGGCCGCTGACCCGGGCCATGCCCTGGGCCATGAAACCGGCGCCCTGTTCATGGCGGGCCAGCACATGATGGATCAGCGACGACTGGCCGAGGGCGTCGTAAATCGGCAGGATGGCGCCGCCGGGAATGCCGGCGACGGTGCGGACGCCCTGGCGTTCAAGCAGGCGGATGGTGATTTGCGCACCGGTCAGGGTTTCTGTCATGGAGTGCTCCTTGCAGGTTGGTGGCGCAAGCGGCGGGCTCCAAAAACAAAACCCCGCCGGTTTGCGCCGGCGGGGTTGAGGGAAGTCTGTGCTGTTTCTTTACCCGGTCCGCGACGGCGCGTGCGTAACGACGCCTACTACTACGACGACACGGACGACGACCGTCGGCACTGCGCGGGCAGGGCGGGAACGGAAGTGGCGGGCGAGGGTCATGGCGATTCGAGTGCGGAGAAAGAAAACGAACTGTGACTATGGCGGAGTCGGTCGCTGAAATCAAGGGCAGCAAAAAATATTTGATCAGGATCAGTGAAAGCACTCGAACTCGACCACTGGATTGATGGAATGGAATAAACTGTCATATTCCTTTGGTCATATTAACGGCCGCGCAAGACGGCTGCACTCTTATGGAAGAGCCATGACGAAGTTGCAAAAGGTTCTGGTCGTCGATGCTTCAAGGGTGGTGAGAGCATCGCTGACACGGTCCCTGAAGGGGCATTTCGAAGTCTGCGAGGATGCCGACGGCGAGTCGGCCTGGCAGACGCTGGTGCTGGACAGTTCCATCGCGGCGGTGATTGCCGGCGGCAAGCTGGCCAAGCTCGATGGCATCGGACTGGTCGAGCGCATGCGTGAAAATCGCCTGTGCCGGCTGAACCGCATGCCCTTCTTCCTGCTCGCTTCCGACTCCTTCTCGCTCGAAGACCGCCAGTGCGCCAGCCTGTCCGGGGTTTCCGGATTCATTGCGAAAGGCATGGCGGGCGGCGACATCAGGGCGCTGCTCAATCGTTTCGTCGAACAACTGCCGCTGGTCCACAACCGGCGCGCCGAAGCCGGCGGACCGCCCGCCGCTGCGGCGCCCTATACCGGCGAACAGAGCTTGACCGGGGCGACCGATATCATGGGCCGGATCGGCGGCCTGGCGGGCGGACTGGAGCCGCCGGCCACCCCGAACGGCCAGCCGCGGGCCGCTTTGCTCTGTCGCCAGGAAATCGACCGGTTGCTGCAGGAGTTCCTGCCTGCCGCAGGCGGGGGGCGGCCGCTCGGTCTGCTGGTCTTCGGGCTGGATGGCTACGACGGGCTGGAATGCCGCTATGGCGACGGCTTGGCCCGGCGCGTCGCCGAAAAGATTTCCGCGCTGCTGGCCAACAAGATACGTGCCGAAGACAGCATCGGCGAAGTGGCGCCCGGTCGCCTGGCGATCATTGCGCCGGGCACCGACCTGGCGCTGTGCGCCGGTTTTGCCAACCGGGTCTGCAAGGCGCTGGCCGCGGCGCAGATTTCCCTGCGCGGCCAGCGGGTGGGCATGACGGTCAGCGTCGGCATCGCAGCCTTGCCGGAAAATGGCGTGGCCTGCCGTGGCGAGGATCTGCTCCGCCTGGCAGAGCGCCGGCTGGAAGCGGCCATGCGGGCGGGCGGCAACCGGGTGGTGGCCGACGATGTTGGCGAGCGCAATTCCTCGCTCAGTCATGACGATTTCGTGCTGCGCCTGAAGGAATTGCTGGCCGCGGCGGCGCCCGGAGCGATGACCAATTGCCTGGGCAATGTCGGCCTGCAGATCATGCCCATTCTCAGCCAGATCGAGCAGGTCTTCCATTTCGGGCTGCCGATCGACGACATGGGGCGGCGTCTCGGCGAGCGGGCGCAGGCCGAACGGCTCGGCGGCTGATTTCCGCGGCGCCATAAGAAAAAAGCCGGCGAGGCGCCGGCTTTTTCTGTTGCTGTGTGGTGCTCAGGCCACGGCAACCGGGATCTTGCCGATTTTGGCCTGCCATTCCTTGGGGCCGGTTTCATGGACGCTGACGCCGGAGGAATCGACGGCGACGGTGACCGGCATGTTCTCGACATCGAACTCATAGATGGCTTCCATGCCCAGATCGGCGAAGCCGACGACCTTGGCCGACTTGATGGCTTTCGCTACCAGGTAGGCGGCACCGCCGACGGCCATCAGGTAGGCCGACTTGTTGTCCTTGATCGCCTCGATGGCGACCGGGCCGCGTTCGGACTTGCCGATCATCGAGATCAGGCCGGTCTTTTCCAGCATCATGCGGGTGAACTTGTCCATCCGGGTGCCGGTGGTCGGGCCGGCCGGGCCGACGACTTCGTCACGCACCGGGTCGACCGGGCCAACGTAGTAAATGACCCGGTTGGTGAAATCGACCGGCAGTTTCTCGCCCTTGGCCAGCATGTCGGCGATGCGCTTGTGGGCTGCATCGCGGCCGGTCAGCATCTTGCCGTTCAACAGCAGTTTCTGGCCCGGCTTCCAGGACGCGACTTCTTCCTTGGTCAGGGTGTTGAGGTTGACCTGGGTGGCTGCCTTGAGGTCGGGCGTCCAGGTGACGGCCGGCCAGTCTTCGAGCTTCGGCACTTCGAGCTTGGCCGGGCCGGAACCGTCGAGATGGAAATGGCAGTGGCGGGTCGCCGCGCAGTTGGGGACCAGCGCCACCGGCAGGTTGGCGGCGTGGCAGGGGTAGTCCAGCACCTTGACGTCGAGCACGGTGGTCAGGCCGCCCAAGCCCTGGGCGCCGACGCCCAGGGCGTTGATCTTCTCCATCAGCTCGAGGCGCAGTTCTTCCGGACGGGTCAGCTTGGCGCCGGTGGCGGCCTTGGCCTTCAGTTCGTGGATGTCGACCGGTGCCATGATCGATTCCTTGGCCAGCAGCATGGCCTTTTCCGGCGTGCCGCCGATGCCGATGCCGATGATGCCCGGCGGGCACCAGCCGGCGCCCATTTCCGGGATCTTGTGCAGCACCCAGTCGACCAGGTCGTCGGACGGGTTGAGCATGGCGAACTTGGACTTGGCTTCCGAGCCGCCGCCCTTGGCGGCGCAGATGACTTCGACGTGGTGGCCTTCGACGATCTCGAAATGGACGACGGCGGGGGTGTTGTCCTTGGTATTCTTGCGGGCGCCGGCCGGGTCGGCGAGCACCGAGGCGCGCAGCGGATTGTCCGGGTTGCCGTAGGCGCGACGCACGCCTTCATTGATCATTTCCTGGATGCTCATCGTGGCATCCGGCCAGGTGACCTGCATGCCGACCTTGATGAAGACCATGCCGATGCCGGTGTCCTGGCAGATCGGGCGGTGGCCTTCGGCGGACATCCGCGAATTGGTCAGGATCTGGGCAATAGCGTCCTTGGCGGCGGGGCTTTCCTCGCGCTCGTAAGCTTCGCCCAAGGCCTTGATGTAATCGAGCGGATGGTAATAGCTGATGTACTGGAAGGCGTCGGCGACGGACTGGATCAGGTCTTCCTGTTTGATGGCGGTCATGCGGAACTCCGGTGACAGTGGGGTTTTCGATGGTGAAAGGCGTCGTGCTGCTGACAGGCGGGCAGCAGTCTACCACGGGCTCGCGCCGCCCGCCGCTGCTCCATTGTTGCGCTGCAGCGTGATTTCGTAAGGCCATTGTAAGAATATGCGGGTCCAATGCAGCCTCGACGCTGACGCAGGGAGTGTAGGACCGTCAGTTAGTGCGGCGAATAATAGATCCGGATGAAAATCCGGGATGTAGTCGGTTGTTCCAACATAATTTTGCGAAGTACCGCAGAGGAGAAGAATATGTCGAATGAATCCGTGCAGCTCATTTATCCGTCTGACGAAATCGTCAAGAACGCGGCGGTTTCCGGGATGGACGCCTATCGGGCGCTGTGCGCGGAAGCCGAGGCTGACTACGAAGGTTTCTGGGGCAAGCGCGCCCGCGAACTGGTCACCTGGAAGCAGCCGTTCACCCAGGTGCTGGATGAATCCAATGCCCCCTTCTTCAAGTGGTTTGCCGACGGCAAGCTGAATGTTTCCTACAACTGCCTCGACCGCAATGTCGAAGCCGGTCTGGGTGACAAGGTCGCCATCATCTTTGAAGCCGACAACGGCGAAGTGACCAAGGTCACCTACAAGGAACTGCTGGTCAAGGTCTGCAAGATGGCCAACCTGCTGCGCTCCAAGGGCGTCAAGAAGGGCGACCGCGTCGTCATCTATTTGCCGATGACCATCGAAGGCGTGGTTGCCATGCAGGCCTGTGCCCGCGTCGGCGCCATCCACTCCATCGTTTTCGGCGGTTTCTCCGCCCAGTCGCTGCGTGACCGCATGCACGACGCCGGCGCCGTGATGCTGATCACCTCCGACGGCCAGTTCCGCGGCGGCAAGGCCATTCCCCTGAAGCCGATCGCTGACGAAGCTTTCGGTCTGGGCGGCTGCGAATGCGTCAAGAACGTCATCGTCTTCAAGCGCACCGGCGCCGACGTCAACATGGTTGCTGGACGCGACGAGTGGCTGCACGATGCGCTGGCCGGTCAGCCGGAAACCTGCGAACCGGAATGGGTCGAAGCCGAACACCCGCTGTTCCTGCTCTACACCTCGGGTTCCACCGGCAAGCCGAAGGGTGTCCAGCACTCCACCGGCGGCTACCTGCTTCACGCCATCCTGACCATGAAGTACACCTTCGACATCAAGCCGAACGACACCTTCTGGTGCACGGCCGATATCGGCTGGGTCACCGGTCACACCTACATCACCTACGGCCCGCTGGCCTGCGGCGCCACCGAAATCGTCTTCGAAGGCGTGCCGACCTACCCGGACGCCGGCCGCTTCTGGAAGGTGATCCAGGACCACAAGGTCAACATCTTCTACACCGCCCCGACCGCCATCCGTTCGCTGATCAAGGCCGCCGACAACAACCCGGCCATCCACCCGAAGGCCTACGATCTGTCGTCGCTGCGCATCCTCGGTTCGGTCGGCGAGCCGATCAACCCGGCCGCCTGGCAGTGGTACTACGACAATGTCGGCGGCGGTCGCTGCCCGATCGTCGATACCTTCTGGCAGACCGAAACCGGTGGTCACATGATCACCCCGCTGCCGGGCGCCACGCCGCTGGTACCGGGTTCCTGCACGCTGCCGTTCCCGGGCATCATGGCCGCCATCGTCGATGAAACCGGCGCCGACGTTCCCTGGGGTCAGGGCGGTATCCTGGTCGTCAAGAAGCCCTGGCCGTCGATGATCCGCACCATCTGGAACGACGATGAGCGCTTCGTGAAGTCCTACTATCCGGCCGACTTCCAGGGCAAGTATTACCTGGCAGGCGACGGTGCGATCCGCGACGTCAATACCGGCTACTTCACCATCACCGGTCGTATCGACGACGTGCTGAACGTTTCCGGTCACCGCATGGGCACCATGGAAATCGAGTCGGCGCTGGTTGCCAACCCGATCGTCGCCGAAGCTGCCGTGGTCGGCCGTCCGGACGACCTGACCGGTGAAGCCATCGTCGCTTTCGTCGTCCTCAAGGGCTCCCGCCCGACCGGCGACGACGCCAAGCGCATCATCAAGGAACTGCAGGACTGGGTGGGCAAGGAGATCGGACCGATCGCCAAGCCGAAGGACATCCGTTTCGGCGACAACCTGCCGAAGACCCGTTCCGGCAAGATCATGCGCCGTCTGCTGCGCGGTCTGGCCAAGGGCGAGGAACTGACGCAGGACACCTCGACGCTCGAAAATCCGGCCATCCTGGAACAACTGAAGGGCTAATGGAAGGACAGGTTTTACCCTGGGTGAAACCTGTTTGTTCCTGAAACAAGCGTCAGCTTGATTCCCCGAGTTCCGGCATGACCAAGAAGGCGGCGAACTTGCCACGCTGCCTCCAAAGACTAAAAGGCAAGGAGGAGACAATGGTCGCCCACAAGGTGGCCTCCCGTGTGGTCGCATCAGACTGCATGCCAACAACGGCTGGCACGCTTTGCGTGCCGGCCGTTTCCTTTTTCCGGAGGAGAAGATGAAGCGGGCGAGTATTTCGCGGCAACGACTGGCGGCCCTGGGCCTGCTCGGCGTGCCCCTGTTGAGCTTTCCCCTGCTCGGCCTGCCGGGCGGCAACTGGGCGGGGCTGCCGGCCGGCTATCTCTATCTGTTTGGCGTATGGAGCGGCCTGATCGTGCTGGCCGCGCTGGTTGCCGAAAGCGGGGGGAAATAGATGCTGCTGTCGGGCTGGCTCATCGCGTTGCTGGCGGCCGGCTATCTGGCGCTGCTCTTTGCGGTGGCCCGCTTCGGCGAGGCACGGGCCGATGCCGGGCGCTCGATCATTTCAGCCAATGTCTATGCCTTGTCGCTGGCCGTCTATTGCACGTCCTGGACTTTCTACGGCAGTGTCGGCCGGGCGACTTCGGGTGGCCTGTCCTTCCTGACCATCTACCTCGGTCCGACCCTGATGCTCCTTTTTTCCGGGGTCATTCTGAAAATGGTGCGCATCAGCAAGGTGCATCGGATCACCTCGATCGCCGACTTCATCGCCTCGCGCTACGGCAAGAGCCATTTGCTGGCCGGCCTGGTCACGGTCATCGCGGTGATCGGCGTCGTTCCTTACATCGCGCTGCAACTGAAGGCCGTCGCGGCGAGCATCGATGTGCTGTTCGCCAATGGCGAGGCCGACCTGCTGCCCTGGTGGCTGGATTCGACCCTGTTGATCGCCGCCGTCCTCGCCCTGTTCACCATCTGGTTCGGCACTCGCCATCTCGACGCCACCGAGCGCCACGAGGGCCTGGTGGCCGCGGTGGCTTTCGAGTCGGTGGTCAAGCTGATCGCCTTCCTGGCGGTCGGGCTGTTTGTCACCTATGGCATGTTCGGCGGCCTCGCCGACCTGTTCCAGCGGGCTGCCGCTTCTCCCGACCTGGCCCGCCTGCTGCAACTCGACAGCGCCGGGAGCGGCACCTGGAGCGCCCTGATCCTGCTTTCCGGCCTGGCCATCGTTTTCCTGCCGCGCCAGTTCCAGATCATGGTCGTCGAGAATGTCGATGAGGCGCACCTCAAGCGCGCCGTCTGGCTTTTCCCGCTCTACCTGGTGCTGATCAACATCTTCGTGTTGCCGGTGGCGCTCGGCGGCCTGCTGCATTTCCGGGGGCAGTCTTTCGATGCGGATACCTTCGTGCTCACGCTGCCGCTGGCGCATGGCGCCGGCGCGCTGGCGCTGCTGGTCTTCATCGGCGGTCTGGCGGCGGCGACCGGCATGGTGATCGTCGAAACCATCGCGCTTTCCACCATGGTCTGCAACGATCTGCTGATGCCCTGGCTGCTGCGCTCAACCTGGCTGCAGACCAGGAAAAGCCGCGATCTTTCGGGCCTGTTGCTCGGTATCCGGCGCATCGCCATCGGACTCATCCTGCTGCTCGGCTATATTTATTTTCGCGTTGCCGGCGAAGCCTATGCCCTGGTCGGCATCGGCCTGATTTCCTTTGCCGCCGTCGCCCAGTTCGCCCCGGCGATGTTCGGCGGCATGTACTGGAAGCAGGGCACCCGGGCCGGCGCCGTGGCCGGCCTGCTCGGCGGCTTCGCCATCTGGGTCTATACCTTGCTGCTGCCGTCCTTCGCCAAGTCGCAATGGATAGCCTCGGGATTCGTCGAGCAGGGCCTGTTCGGCATCGGCTGGCTGAAGGCGCAGGCGCTGTTCGGTCTGTCCGGCTTCGACGAAATTTCGCATTGCCTGATGTGGAGCCTGTTTGCCAATATCGGTCTCTATGTCGGCGGCTCGCTGCTGTCGCGCCCGGATGCCACCGAGGCCGGCCAGGCCGAGCGCTTTGTCGATATCTTCCGGCATGCCGGGCGGGAAACCGATGCCCGGCTGTGGCGCGGCAAGGCTTCCGTCGAGCAACTGGTCGGGCTGCTCGAACGCTTCCTTGGCCCGGCACGAGCCCGTCAGCAACTGGCGGCCTATGCCGCCGGCCGCCAGGTTCGCGACTGGCGCGAAATTCCGGCCGACGCCGGTTTCGTGCATTTTGCCGAAGCCGAACTGGCCGGCGCCATTGGTTCGGCCAGCGCCCGGGTGATGGTGGCCTCGGTGGCCGAAGAGGAGCAAATCGGCCTCGAGGAAGTCCTCGACATCCTCGACGAAGCCACGCAGGTCCGCGCCTACAGCCACGAACTGGAAGCCAAGCAGCAGGCGCTGGAAGCGGCGACCGGCGAATTGCGGGCAGCCAATGAACGGCTGCGCGAAGTCGACCGGATGAAGGACGATTTTATCTCGACGGTGACGCACGAACTGCGCACGCCGCTGACCTCGATCCGCGCCCTGTCCGAAATGCTGCACGATGATCCCAGGCTGGAACTGGCTGACCGGACGCGTTTCCTCGGCATCATCGTCGGCGAGACGGAGCGCCTGACCCGGCTGATCAACCAGATTCTGGACCTCGCCAAGCTCGAATCCGGTCATGCGGAATGGACGGGCAGCGCGGTCGATATCGGCGAAGTGGCCCGCGAAGCGATGTCCACGCTGAGCCAGTTGTTCCGCGAAAAGGGGGTCAGCCTGGAGGCCGATATTCCGCCGCGTGGCCCGGTCGTGCTGGCCGACCGCGACCGGCTGACCCAGGTCATGATCAACCTCTTGTCCAATGCCGAGAAATTCGTGCCCGGCGGCAGCGGGCAGGTGCGCGTCAAGGTGGCCGTGGCCGAACGCCAGGTTCGCGTCGAGGTGACCGACAACGGCCCCGGCCTGACCGCGGAGGAATGCCAGGTCATTTTCGAAAAATTCCGTCAGGGTGGCAACACGCTGACCGACAAACCGCAGGGAACCGGTCTGGGTCTGCCGATCAGCCGGCAGATCGTGGAATATTTTGGTGGTAACCTCTGGGTTGAAAGCCAGCCCGGGAAAGGCGCGACTTTTATTTTCACGGTGCCCTTGCCGGCACCTGAGGCATAACAAGGGAGACAAGACCAATGACCAAGAAAATCCTTATCGTCGATGACGAACCCAACATCGTCATCTCGCTGGAATTCCTGATGAAGAAGGAAGGCTTTACCGTCGAAGTTGCCGCCGACGGCGAGGAGGCACTGGCCAAGGTGGCCAGTTTCGACCCCGACCTCATCCTGCTCGACGTCATGATGCCGAAGAAGTCGGGCTTCGAAGTCTGCGAAGCGCTGCGCGCCGACCCGTCGCACGGCGGTCTGCTGATCGTCATGCTGACCGCCAAGGGGCGCGATACCGAAGTCGCCAAGGGCCTGGCCATTGGCGCCGATGCCTACGTCACCAAGCCGTTCTCGACCAAGGAGCTGGTCAGCCGGGTCAAGGCCATGCTGGGCGTCGCCTGAGGCGCTGCTCTGCTCGGGCTCGACGAGCCTGAAGATCGGCGCCGCAAGGCGGTTCGCAATGCATCGGGACATATTCCATGAAGGCTAAACATCGTTTCATCTTTGCGCTGGTCGTGCTCGGTCTGCTGATGACCGGGCCTTTTGTCGTCACCTCGCTGCTTGTCTGGCTGGACATGAAGGATGCCGAGCGGACCCTGCTGACCGAACTGTTGATGTCGCGCCTGCCGGTCGGCACGATGATGACGTTGTTCGGCTTTGCCATCGGGGCGCTGGTTCTCCACAAGCTGTTCAAGCAGTATGTCGAGGGTCTGCTGCGGATGTCGGAAACCCTGCGCCTGATGCTCGGTGCCAACCGCAATTTCCGCGTAACGCCGGAAGGTCCGCCGGAAGTCCAGCAACTCGCCCGGGCTGCCAACGATCTGGCGCAGCAGCGCGACGAACTGATGGACGATGTCGATGCCCAGATTTCCCGTGCCAAGGCTTCGGTCGAGGAGGAAAAGAACCGCCTCGCCGCCCTGATGTCCGAACTCGCCCAGGCCGTCGTCGTCTGCAATCTGGACGGCCGCATCCTGCTCTACAACAACCGCGCCCGGCTGCAGTTCAAGGCGCTGGCCCAGGGGCCGACCTCGGTCGCCGGCGGAGCGCTTATCGGCCTCGGCCGCTCGATATTCTCCATCCTGGAAAAAAGCCAGATCGAGCACGCCCGGGAAGTCATTCGCCAGCGTCTGGGCAGCGGCAAGAGCGCCATGGCCAACTTCATCACCACGACGCGCAGCGGCCAGCTGCTGCGCGCCCAGATGGTGCCGGTGCTGGCGGCCGGCAGCGGGGAGGGCGAGGCGGCGCTGTCCGGCTTCGTGCTGACCATCGAGAACATCACGCGCAACTTGGAACAGGAAGCCCGCCGCGACCAGGTGCTGCATTCGCTGACCGAAGGCAGTCGTTCGGCGCTGGGCAGCATCCGCGCCGCGGTGACCAACCTGATCGACTACCCGGACATGGAAATCGAGTTGCGCGAACGCTTCGTCAAGGTGGTCGATGACGAAGCCGCCAAGATGAGCCAGCGCCTCGACCAGACCATGGTCGAATTCTCCGACTCGATGAAGACGCGCTGGCCGCTGGAAGACATCCTGGCCATCGATATCATCGCCGCGGCGCAGCGCCGCATCGACGACAAGCTCAAGCTGCCGACGAAGACCGAGGAAATCGACGATGCGCTGTGGATCAAGGCCGAGAGCTTTTCGCTAGTCTTCGCGCTGGTCTTCCTGGCTTCCCGGCTGCAGGATCATTACGAAACACGCGAGTTGCGCTTCCGCCTGACCGCCAACGGCAAGCTGGCCTATCTCGACCTGATCTGGGCCGGGCCGGCGATGTCGTCGGAGACCTTCTACACCTGGGAAATGGAAACCATGCATTTCGGGGCCGAAAGCTCGTCGCTCAGCCTGCGCGACGTGATCGACCGGCACGGCGGCGAGATCTGGTACCAGCGGGAAAAAGCGGCGCACCGGGCGTATTTCCGCTTCGTGTTGCCGGTGGCGATGCCGGAAGCTGCCCAGGAAGACGAGGAGCGCCGGCGTGGCAAGGGCCGGCCGGAATACTACGATTTCGATCTGTTCAGTTCGCGGGACGATTCCATCGATCTCGACCGCAAGCTGAGCGAGCTGACCTATACCGTCTTCGATACCGAAACGACGGGGCTTGAGCCGTCGAAGGGCGACGAAATCATCCAGATTGGCGCCGCCCGCATCGTCAATAACCGGCTGCTGCGCCAGGAAGTCTTCGACCAGATCATCGACCCGGAATGTCCGCTGAAACCGGAATCGATCCCCATTCATGGTATCAGCGAAGACATGGTGCGCGGCCAGCCGACCATCGATGCCGTGCTGCCGGCCTTCCGTGAATTTTGCGACGACACCGTGCTGATCGCCCACAATGCCGCTTTCGATATGCGCTTCCTGCAATTGAAGGAAGAGCGTACCGGCATCCGCTTCACGCAGCCGGTGCTCGACACCCTGCTGCTCTCGGCGGTGATCCATCCCAACCAGGAGTCGCACAAGCTCGACGTCATCCTCGAGCGCCTCGGCATTCACATCGACAGCCGCCACAATGCGCTGGAAGATGCGCTGGCGACCGGGGAAGTCTTCCTCAAGATGGTGCCGCTGCTCGCCGACCAGGGCATCGTCACGGTGCGCCAGGCGCTCGAAGCTTCCGAGAAGACCTATTACGCCCGGGTGAAATATTAAGTTGCCGGCGCTCCTCGAACACCTTCTGCCCGGGCGCCGACTGGCGAGCCTGGAAGCCGACCTGGCGGCTTTTTCCGATCTCGCCGAGGGGCCGGCGCTGGCCGCCCGCATCGTCGACTTCGGTCATGCTCTGGTCGCCGGCGGTTTCGACGGGGTGTTGCTGACGCGCAGCGTTTCGCTGCTCAACGACCGGCTCAGTGTCCGCATCATCGAACTCACCGCCGGCCAGCATCGTCTGCCGGCGGTCGACTGGTGCTGGCTGGCGCTTGGTTCGGAAGGGCGCGGCGAACAGACGTTCGTTACCGACCAGGATAACGGCCTGATCTTCAGCGCCGCCGACGACCAGGAGGCCGTCGCCCTGCGCGCCCTGTTCCTGCCTTTTGCCCAGGCGGTCAATGAACAACTGGCCGCCTGCGGCTTCGAATTGTGCAGCGGCCGGATCATGGCCGGTAATCCCGCCTGGTGCCTATCCTTCGCCGAATGGCGCGAGCAGTTCATCGACTGGGTTCGCCGGCCGGACCCGGCGGCCTTGCTCAATGCCAGCATTTTCTTCGATCTGCGCCCGCTCTACGGCGCCTTCGGGCTGGCTGAAGATTTGCGCAGCCTGCTGCTGGCGCTGACCGTCGATACGCCGGCCTTCCTGCATCTGATGGCCGCCAATGCGTTGCAGGCCGAACCGCCGCTCAGCTTTCGCGGCGCCGTGCTGGCCGGTAGCGCCGGCAGGCTGGACCTCAAGAAGTTTGGCAGTCGTATTTTTGTCGACGCGGCGCGCATCCTGGCGCTGGCCGCCGGCGTACGCCCTGTTTCCTCGGTCGAGCGTCTGCGCCAAGCCGGCCTGCCCGACGATGAACGCGCCTCGATCGAGGCCGCCTTTTCGCAAGTCCTGCGCCTGCGCCTGCAACAGCAAGTCCATGATGCGGGCCGGCCCGGCCATGGCCTGAATCTCTCCAGTCTGAACGAAGTCGATCAGGCCATTCTGCGCGAGTCGCTGAGGCAGGCCCGACGCCTGCAGCAGCGTCTCAAGTTAAACTATGCTCTTTGAGAAAAACCGAGGTTGTCGTGACTACGCAAGCCGAACTGCCTAACCCCGTGGAAATATCCTTGCGCCAAGAAGGACGCCGCCGCGTCGCCGGCAGCACGCTGGCTTTTCTGAAAAATCACGCACCGTTCAACCGGATGACGGCCGACGCCTTGCGGCTCTTCGCCGAGAAGGCGCAACTTGCCTTTCATCCGGCCGGCAGCGAGATCGTCGGGCCGGATTCCGGCAGCATCCGTTTCTTTTACCTGATCGAGTCCGGCAAGGTGCAGGCCCGCCAGGCGGGCGAAGTCACGGTCACCGAATATTCCATCCTCAGCCTCGGGGCCGGCGAAAGTTTTCCGATCGGTGCCGTCACCGCCGGCCGGCCGTCGACCAATACCTATACGGCGGTCGACGATGTTTTCTGCTACCAGTTGCCGGCCGAAGATTTCATGGTGCTGATGGCGACCAGTCCGGAATTCAACCTGTTCTGCACCCAGTACATCGCCAGCCTGCTCGACCAGTCGCGCCGGCAATTGCAACTGCAGTTCGCCCAGCGGGCCAGCGAACAGCAGACGCTGAATTCGCCGCTGGCCGGCATCGGCTCGCGTTCGCCGGTGACCGTGACGCCGGAAACGCCGCTGCGCGCCGCGCTGGAAACCATGTCGGCCGCGGGTGTCGGTTCGCTCGTCGTGGCCGGCGAGGATCGTCGGCCGGTCGGCGTGTTCACCCGTTCCGACCTGCTCGACCGCGTCGTGCTGGCCGATCTGCCGCACACGGCGCCGATCAGTCAGGCCATGTCGACGGATCCCTGCAAGCTCGAGGAACATGCCACCGCCTACGACGCGATGCTGGCCATGGCCACCCACGGCATCCGCCACGTGCTGGTGACCGATGCCGAAGGCAAGCTGACCGGCG
Source organism: Bacteroidota bacterium (assembly GCA_050259955.1). Taxonomy (GTDB): domain Bacteria; phylum Pseudomonadota; class Gammaproteobacteria; order Burkholderiales; family Rhodocyclaceae; genus Azonexus. Next base: position 5,808 of record JBLNBM010000016.1, on the reverse strand, counting down.
TCGTTTCCGAACGCGATCTCTTTGCCCTGCAACGCGTCGGCCTGCGCCAGATCCGCCACGCCATCGAAGGCGCCCACAATGTCGAAGCTCTGCAGCAGTCGGCAGCCGACGTGCGCCAGTTGTCGTTCAACATGTTGGCCCAGGGGGTCGGGGCGGAGCAGCTGACGCAGTTCATCTCGGCGCTGAACGATGCGCTGACCCGCCGCGTCATCCAGCTCAACCTGGAAAACCACAATTTCGACGGCATCGACTGGGCCTGGCTGGCCTTCGGTTCGGAAGGCCGCGACGAGCAGACCTTCAGCACCGACCAGGATAACGGCATCGTCTTTGCCGTCCCCGAGGGGCAGACGGCGGACGCCCTGAAGCAGCGTTTCCTGGCTTTTGCCCTGGATGTGAACAAGGATCTCGATCGCTGCGGCTTCCCGCTCTGCAAAGGCAACATCATGGCCAGCAACCCGCAGTGGTGCCTGACGCTGGACGACTGGAAGGAGCAGTTCAGCAGCTGGATTCGTGTGCCGCAGCCGGAAGCCCTGCTCAATGCCACCATCTTCTTCGACTTCCGGCCATTGTTCGGCAAGGTTGAACTGGCCGAGGCGATGCGCCGTCATCTGCTGGCGCAGACCTCGTCGAATCCGATGTTCCTGCGCGCCATGGCCCACAACGCCCTCGATGTCGAGCCGCCGCTGGGCAAGATCCGCGATTTCCTGACCGATCTCGAGCCGGACCAGCCGGGCAAGATCGACCTCAAGAAATACGGTTCACGCATCTTCGTCGATGTGGCGCGCATCTACGCGCTGGCCACCGGCGTGCACAACACCAACTCGGTGCAGCGCCTGCGCCTGGCTTGCAAGCGTCTGTCGATCCGCGACGACGAAATCAATGCCGCCCTCGAAGGTCTCGACTTCATCCAGTTGCTGCGTCTGCAGCACCAGTATCTGGAAGGCGAGCCGGGCACTCAGGGCGATAACCTGATCAATCCCGATACCCTGAACGAACTGGATCGCCGCATCCTCAAGGAGTCCTTCCGCCAGGCGCGCAAGCTGCAGACCCGTCTCAAGCTCGATTACCAGGTGCATTGACATGTTCGGACTTGGCAAACTGCTGTTCAAGGGCGGCTCTCCCGCCCACCTGCCGGACGATGTGCGGGCCGCCATCGAAGTCTGGCGCAAAACCGCGGGGCCGAAGCTCGACGATGCCCACTTCCATATTCGCTATGTGGTGATCGACATCGTCAGCAGCGGCCTGAAGCCGGAAAGCGATGAATTGCTCGGCATCGCCGCTGCCGGCATCGAAGGCGCCGGTATCGTGCTGCCCGACGACGCCTGTTTCCTTGATTTTTCCGGTCTGGCCGGCGACGATCCGGCGATCGACCGCCGCTTGCTGGCTTTCCTGCAATACATCGCCAAGGCGCCGCTGGTCACCTACCACGTGCCCTATGTCGGCGGCTTCCTGCAGCGCGTCTACAAAGAGCGACTGGGTATCAACTTCCAGCCGCAATGGGTCGATCTCGCCTGGTTGCTGCCTTCGCTGTTCGAGGAGAAGTCGCATTCCCTGCTGCCTCTCGATCACTGGCTCGACCTGTTCGGGCTGGGGGGCGAGAGCGGGCGGCGCGACGCGATGGAAAACACCTTGCTGCTCGCCCGCCTCTTCCAGATGCTGCTGGTCAGGGCGAATGGCAAGGGGATAGACACGGCGGCCCGGCTGGTCGACGAATCCCGCGCCAGCAGCTTCCTGCGGCGCACGCACTGAGCACGGCGGATGTCTTTTTCGCTGACTCGGCTGCAACGCTACTACCTGTATTACACCGTCTGCTTCCTCGCCTTCGTCGGGGCGCTGGCGGTGCTCGAACAGCACGGCATGCCGCCGCGCTGGGTCGGCTACGCCTTCCTGTTCTTCACCATCTCGATGTATGCGGTGATCGGCATCATGAGCCGTACTTCGGACGTTTCCGAATACTATGTCGCCGGCCGCCGCGTTCCCGCCTTCTTCAACGGCATGGCGACGGGGGCCGACTGGATGAGCGCCGCCTCCTTCATCGGCATGGCCGGCACCCTGTATCTTTCCGGGCATCAGGGCCTGGCCTTCGTCATCGGCTGGACCGGCGGCTTCGTGCTGGTTGCCTTGCTGCTCGCGCCTTACCTGCGGCGCTTCGGCGAATACACCATTCCCGACTTTCTCGGCGCCCGTTACGGCGGTAACGCCATCCGCATCGTCGCCGTGGTCGCCGCCATCCTGGCCTCCTTCGTGTACGTCGTGGCGCAGATTTACGGGGTCGGCGTCATTACCAGCCGCTTCGTCAGTCTGCAGTTCGAAATCGGCGTCTTTGTCGGCCTCGCCGGCATCCTCGTCTGTTCCTTCCTGGGCGGCATGCGCGCCGTGACCTGGACGCAGGTGGCGCAATACGTCATCCTGATCATCGCCTATGTGACACCGGTCGCCATCCTGTCCTGGAACGTCACCGGCAACCCGGTGCCGCAACTGGTGTACGGCCATGTGCTGCAGGAAGTCGGGCGCCTGGAGGACCGGCTGTTCGAATTGCCTGCCGAAGTCGAGGTCCGCAAGCTTTATCGCGAGCGAGCCGACCTTTACGCCGAAAAGATCATGCAGTTGCCCAATTCGCTGAAACTGGAGCGCGAGCAGATTTCGACCCAGATCAACGATCTGAAAGCCAGCGATGCCCAGATGAAGGATATCGTGGCGCTCGAAAAACAACGCCGTGAAATGCCGCACGATCCCGATCAGGCGCGGGCACGCTGGGAGGAAGAAATGTCTTCCGCGCTGGAGCGCGCCAAGCCGCCGACCCATCATGCCGAAGCGTTTCCCGGCGACGCCGAGGAACAACTGGCCGGACGCATCAACTTTCTCGCCCTGATCTTCTGCCTGACCGTCGGTACCGCCGCGCTGCCGCATGTTCTGGCCCGCTACTACACGACGCCGACGGTCAGCCAGGCGCGCGAATCGGTGTTCTGGTCCTTGCTCTTCATCCTGGCGCTTTACATCACGGCGCCGGCCTATGCCGTTTTCGCCAAGTACGAGGTCTTTTCCCATCTGATCGAAATCCCCATCGCCAAATTGCCTGGCTGGGTGGCGGCGTGGACCAAGGTCGGGTTGGTCAGCATCGAGGACATCAACGGCGACGGCATCCTGCAGTTGGCCGAGCTGTCGCTGAATCCGGATGTCATCGTGCTCGCCACCCCGGAAATTGCCGGCATGCCCTATGTCGTCTCTGGCCTGGTCGCGGCAGGGGCGCTGGCCGCGGCCTTGTCCACCGCCGATGGCCTGTTGTTGACCATCACCAGCGCCATGTCGCATGACATCTATTACCGCATCATTCGGCCCGATGCCTCGACCCAGTTCCGTCTGGTGATTTCCAAGTCGATGCTTCTCGTCGTCGCCATCCTGGCCGCCACCGTTGCCGCCCAGAAGCCGGGAACCATTCTGTCCATGGTTTCCTGGGCTTTCTCGATCGCCGGTTCGGCTTTCTTCCCGGCGCTCGTTCTCGGCATCTTCTGGCGACGCGCCACCCGGGCCGGGGCGCTGGCCGGCATGCTGGTCGGGCTGCTGCTGACCATCTACTACATTCTGCGCGTCGAATTCGACAGTATCCCGTGGCTCGGGATCAGCGGCCTCCACATGGCGCCGTGGTTCTATATCCAGTCGACCTCGGCGGGGATTTTCGGCATCGGCGCCGGTTTCCTGACCATCGTCACCGTCAGCCTGATGACCCGACGCGATCCCGGCAGCGACGATTTCCTGCACCGCATCAGGCGCAGCGGCGAAGCGGCGAAGAGCTGATGGCGACCCATGACCTGTACTGGCGCCGGACGCGCCGACTGACCATGTTCCTGCTCGCCCTCTGGAGTATGGTGACCTTTCTCATGAACTGGTACGCCCGCGAACTCAACGCCTTTACCTTCCTGGGTTTTCCTCTGGGCTTCTACATGGGGGCACAGGGCGCGCTGGTCATCTATCTGGCCATCATCTGGTATTACAACCGGTGCATGCGCAAGCTGGAAGCGCGATTCGGCATCAACGACGAGTAGGGCAGGGCGTGTTCCTCTTCCTGATCGGTGCCTGCCGCGCCATCGTTGAAATGCTGGCCCTGTGCTTGATTGCCCAGGGCTTCCTCTACCTGCTGGCCGGCCGGAAACGGGGGGGCAATCCGGTCTATCAGCTGTTCGCGCTCATTACCCGCGGCCCCCGGCAACTTTGTGCCCGCCTCCTTCCGTGCGGCGCTTCCGTCAGCCAGGTTGGTATCGTCTGTTTCCTGATTCTGGCGGTCTTGTGGGTCGGACTCGCCGGGCTGCGAAAGTTTCATTGACGATCCGGAAGTATCTGCTACAATGCGCGCCTCTTGGAGCGGTGGATGAGTGGTTTAAGTCGCACGCCTGGAAAGCGTGTGTAGGGTAATCCCCTACCGCGGGTTCGAATCCCGCCTGCTCCGCCAAGATACTTTGAAAACCCGCATGCCGCAAGGCTTTGCGGGTTTTTTGTTTCCTGTAGATTTAAGTGGCCGCCTTACTTGGTCAGCCAAATTTTAAGGCGTTGAGAAAGCTGACTGTCCCGTTAGTGTCCCCGAAAAAATCCCCTGTTGCACTGTGTATCACCTTCTCTACGTCCCGGAATTGTCCCGGACCTACGCGTTGCTCATCCTCTTTCACCGTCCTGCACGGTTGTCATTGCTGAATCGTTCGGCTAGCATTAAGCGCGTTGCGAGAAGTAATGACGGGTCTTGACGGCGTGAATCCCATCCGGCTGTTGAGGCAGAGCACGATGAACAACTCGTGCCAGCGTAGGCGGAACATATGATGACAGGGCGGAGGTGGTCTCCGGCCCTGAACTTGCAACAGATCAATCCCTGCGTAGTGGGAGGGCAGGCAACCTTTGCGAAAGGTTTGCCTTGCTATGTCTGTCCGCCTCTCTGCTCTGTCCATTCTCCAGAAGCACTACCCTCAACAACTATGGATTCCCCTGATCGAAGCGGCGCGCTGGATCGGCATTAAGGCCGGGACCGCTAGGAACCGCGTTTGTGCAGGGACATTTCCGGTTCCAACCCGCCGTTTTGGTGATCTCCGCTTGGTAGATATCCGTGACCTAGCCGAGTATCTGGATCCCCAAGTATCGGCACCGGTGAACACCTTCACCGAGCTACAACCAACAGTCACTCTGACTCCGGCCAAACGAAGTCGGGGGCGGCCCAGGAAAGTGCAAACTGATACCCCTACTAAAACAATACAGGGGAGGGCAAAAAATGCGAGAGCTTCTTAAGCGTGATTTTGGTCGCTGATCAATTCAGCTTTGCCTGATTGTTTTTTTAACCAATGTTTTGTCCGTCAGAGATGCATTGGTTATGACGGTTAATAATGTCATTGGCACGATCGTGCCCCGCTGATTCAATGATGGAGGGCGAATTAAAGGGATAAGGGGCGCAACGACAATCCATAACGATCTGACGCGGCTATTAAGCCAAACTCGGTTTGTGGGAATGGGCACGCTCCTGTCAAACGTAAACGGCCGCTTCCGGGAAGCGAAACTTCACTGGCCGCTTTTCGGCAATGAATCCGAAGAGAGGTAAGTCGCTTCGGTGCCCAATCCGGCCATAGCGGTTTCCCAATAGCTGCCAGTCAGCCAAACTCAGGTTCTACAAACTGGAATGCTCTAAAGCTGCCGTTGGCGACCTCACCCAACCGGCCAAGAGCGGACGGTCATTGATTCTCGGATACAGCCATCTGAACGACCGCTCGAGTTCAATTACCGGCCGTTGGCGTGAATTGAGAATCAAATGGCCGGTCGGGCGCCATCACTACG
>JBLNBM010000015.1:0-382311 GCA_050259955.1 Bacteroidota bacterium | reverse complement strand
GAACAGCCAGAGGATCAACGGCAGCAGGAGAAAGAGGCCTGCCCCGCTCACCCGGTGGAGAATCGAAACCTTGCCGGGCAATGGCAACCTGATGGTAGTCAAGTCCAAATTTTTTGGACGTTTCTTGATGGTCATTTCTGCCATGAACGTCATCCCTCGCGTCAAATGCGGTTATCCGCTTTTACATGAAAAAGAACTGTAATTATACATTACAAACCCACCGGAATCAGCCGCAGAGCACGACTTTAGGCCTAGTCCGCCGGTTCTACCCTACCCCTAACCGAGTTCGTTCATGTAGTGATGCCGGCGGGTGCAATAGAGCCCGCGCCGCCATTCAACCGGCTTGTTGCCATAGGTGAAGGTCGTGCGCTCGACGAGGAGCAGCGGCTCCCCTTCCGCGACATGCAAAAGGCCGGCGACATGGGCATCGGCGGGCACCGCCCGCAGACGCTCCTCGGCGCGGATCATCCGCACACCGAAGTCGCTCTCGAAAATGCTGTACAAGGACCGGTCGGTAGCCTTCAGGCGCTCCAGGTTCAAGCCCTGGAAGAGATCGCCGACCAGATAGAGCTGATCCAGAACCACCGGCTCCTCGCCGAAACGGAGCAGACGCTCCACGACGATCACCGGATCGCCGGGCTGCAAGCCCAGGACCGCAGCCACCTCTTCGGAGGCCGGCGACAGCTTGCAAGCCATCGGCTCGCTGGTGGATTCCTCCTGGCTACCGTCGTCGGCAACGAGGCGCAGGAAGCGGTAATAGGAACGGGGATCGTTGTGGGTGGCGACAAAAGTGCCCTTGCCCTGGCGGCGGACCAGCAGGTTCTCGGCCGCCATCTCGTCGATGGCTTTGCGGACCGTACCCTGGCTCACATTGAAGCGCCCAGCCAGCTCGGCTTCGCTGGGAATGGCGTCTCCCGGACCCCATTCTCCCGCTTCCAGGCTCTTGATCATGAAGTCTTTGATCTGCCGGTAGAGCGGGCTGAAGGTCGGCGACGGTGCGCGGGATGCCGGTCGGGTAGCGTCACGATTCATGGCTGCGGATTTCAGCATATTTTGAATCTTTCGTCTATCAAAAGTTGTCTTATATAAGACACATGATCAATTGACAGACCCCCCTTGAAATTCTAAGATTCCGCGTCTCTCGCGCTAATAAAAATCCTGCGCCCGAGTCCAACAATTTCAACCACTCTGTTTCAGACAGGAGCGACACATGTCCAAAGCCCCCATGCGCGTTGCCGTAACCGGCGCCGCCGGCCAAATCGGCTACAGCCTGCTGTTCCGCATCGCCTCCGGCGAAATGCTCGGCAAAGATCAACCGGTCATCCTCCAGTTGCTCGACCTGCCGCAGGCCCAGCAAGCCGTCAAGGGCGTGATGATGGAGCTGGAAGACTGCGCTTTCCCGCTGCTGGCCGGCATGGTCGCCACCGACGACCCCAACGTCGCCTTCAAGGACGCCGACGTCTGCCTGCTGGTTGGTGCCCGCCCCCGCACCAAGGGCATGGAGCGTGCTGACCTGCTGACCGCCAACGGCGCCATCTTCACCGTCCAGGGCAAGGCCATCGCCGAGAACGCCAAGGAAGACGTGAAGGTCCTGGTCGTGGGCAACCCCTGCAACACCAACGCCTACATCGCCGCCGCCGCCGCCAAGAAGGTTGGCCGCACCAACCCCGCCAACTACCACGGCATGCTGCGCCTGGACCACAACCGCGCCCTGTCCCAGCTGGCTGCCAAGACCGGCCGTCCGGTTTCCTCCTTCAAGAAGCTGGTGGTCTGGGGCAACCACTCCCCCACGATGTACGCCGACTACCGCAACTGCGTATCCAACGGCGACAACGTCAAGGCCCTGATCAACGATCCGGTCTGGAATAACGACGTTTTCCTGCCCACCGTCGGCAAGCGCGGCGCCGCCATCATCGAAGCCCGCGGCCTGTCGTCCGCCGCTTCCGCTGCCAACGCCGCCATCGACCACATCCGTGACTGGTCGCTCGGTTCCGACGAATGGGTCACCCTGGGCGTGCCGTCCGACGGCTCCTACGGCATCCCGGCCGGCATCGTCTTCGGCTTCCCGTGCGAATGCAAGGGTGGTTCGTTCAAGATCATCCAGGGCCTGGAAATCGACGAGTACAGCCGCGAGAAGATCAACCTGACGCTCAAGGAACTGACCGACGAAGCCGAAGCCGTCAAGGACATGCTGTAAGACAAGCCATCGGCAGCTAGTTTTTTAGCTGCTAGCAAGGCCAGGGGCCGCGGTAAAATACCGCGGCCTTTTTTCATTCCAGAACCCCATCTTTCCAGCTGACAGCGACCCACCAACATGCGCCATCCCAACGCGGTTCTTTTTGCCGGCGAAAAGCCTTTCCCCATCCTGCCCGCGGTCGATCACTACGCCGGCTCTGAAAAGCTGATGAGGAAGGCGCTGAGCCTGCAAAAGGAACTCGGGCCGATTTTCGACATCACCTGCGACTGCGAGGACGGGACTGCCGCCGGCGCCGAGCGCGAACATGCCGAAATGGCCGCCGCCGTGATCATGTCGGACGACAACCTGTTCAACCGGGTCGGCGCCCGCGTCCACGACGTGACGCATCCGCACTGGCGGCAGGACATGGAAATCCTGGTGCGCCAGGCAGGCGGCCGTCTGCCTTTCATCACCCTGCCCAAGCCTTGTAGCGCCGTCGACGTCGCCACCCAGATCGAAACCCTGCGCGACATCGAGCGGGCCTGCGGCATTGGCCGATGCATCCCGGTGCACGTGCTGATCGAAACCCATGGGGCGCTCCGCGAAGTCTGGGAAATCGCCGCCCAGCCCGGCGTCGAAAGCCTGGATTTCGGCCTGATGGATTTCGTTTCCGGCCACCACGGCGCCATTCCCGGCAGCGCGATGAAAAGCCCCGGCCAGTTCGACCACCCGCTGGTCGCCCGCGCCAAGTGCGAAATTTCGGCGGCCGCCCTGGCCAACGGCGTCGTGCCTTCGCACAACGTCACCACCGAATTGAAGGATGTCGAATACATTCGCAACGATGCCCGTCGCGCCCGCAGTGAATTCGGCTACCTGCGCATGTGGAGCATCCACCCCAACCAGATCGTGCCCATCGTCGAGGCGATGCGCCCCGATTTCTCCGAGGTCGAAGCCGCCACGGAAATCCTCCTCGCCGCCCAGGACAAGGACTGGGGACCGATCCAGCACGCCGGCAAGCTGCACGACCGGGCTTCCTACCGCTATTACTGGGAACTGCTCAAACGCGCCCAGGTGACCGGCATGGATCTCCCTGCCGCAACGACGAGCCGTTTCTTTGCCTGAGCCGGGCACCAGCGGCGACGCTACCGGCGCGCCGGAAGAACTGCCGATTCTCTATCGCGACGAGCACATCGTCGTCGTCGACAAACCATCCGGCCTGCTCGTCCACCGCTCGCAAATCGACCGCCACGAAACGCGTTTCGCCATCCAGATCCTGCGCGACCAGATCGGGCAATGGGTCTGGCCGGCCCATCGCCTCGACCGCGGCACCTCCGGTGTGCTGCTCTTTGCGCTATCGACCGAGATGGCCGGGCAACTCGGCCGGCAGTTCGAGGCCGGCACCGTCGGCAAGCGCTACCTGGCGGTCGTGCGCGGCATCCCGCCGCAATCCGGCAGCATCGACCATCCGCTGAAACGCCAGCGGGATGCCTACGAATTTGCCGGTGACCGGTGCAGCGACGAAGCCCAGCCTGCCCTGACCCACTATCGCCGGCTGGCCGAAGTCGAGCTACCGTTTGCCGTGGACCGTTACCCGAGCAGCCGCTACGCCTTACTCGAACTGAATCCGGCGACCGGCCGAAAGCACCAGTTACGCCGTCACCTCAAGCATCTCGCCCACCCGATCATCGGCGATGCCACCTACGGCAAGGGGCGGCACAATCGTTTCTTTGCCGAACAATTCGGCTGCCAGCGGATGCTGCTCGCCTGCACGACGCTGACCTTCGACCACCCGGTCGATGGCCGGCGACTGGAAATAAAAACGCCAGTGTCCGGCGAATTCGCCGCCACACTGGCGCAGCTTGAATGGACGGCCGCGGCTCAGTAGCCGATCGAAGTTTCCAGTTGCTCCATGCGCTTGATGTCGCGCTCAAGTTCGAGCATGTCCTGACCGAGCGCATCACGGGCCGACACCATGCCGATCGGGGCGCCGTCGGCATCGACTACCGGGACATGGCGAAAGCCGCCGCTAGCCATCATGTGCAGCGCATGGGCGAGCGGTTTTTCGGCACGGATGGTCAGCGGGTCGGGCACCATGACCTGCGCCACATCCGTGGCATCGGGATCGAGGCCGGCAGCCAATACCTTGTTGAGTGCATCGCGCTCGGTGAAGATGCCGACGATACGGGACTTTTCGACAATCAGCAGGGCACCGATCCGGTTTTGCGCCATCAGTTGGCAGGCGGCCCGCACCTTCATTTTCCTGGTCGCCGTAATCAGGGAACGGCCGGCGAGAATATTGCCGATAATTCTTTGTGGCATGTCTTGTCTCCTTTTTAGATTGGAATCAACCATCAAGTGGCTAGCCGAAGCTTACATGCAAGTTGCCCGATGGATCATTACAAGGTGACGACAAATCGCCACCACCGGAAGCAAGACCGCACAACCGGGGTCAATGTTCAACCGTAAAGGAAATTTAATTCAGGGAGCGAATTCGTAGACCACGCGCACGCGGGCATCCGCCTTGGCAAGATCGACGAAGCCGATGCCGCCGGGATGCGAACTGACCCATTTGAGCACCTCTTCCGCATTACTCAAGCGCGGAGGTGGCTGCATGCGACCCGAGAAAACCTGGCGCGACCAATAGGCATTGACGTCGGAAACATCCTTGCCGACCAGTGCCGCGTAAAAGTGCGCGCGCTCGGGACTGCCGTCAATCAGATCGACCGGCTGCGCCTCGACGCCATTGAAGAACTGCCGATAACGACCGAAAAAGATATTGGCCACTTCATTGCGCGTCAGCACCGCGACGCCGTTGCGGGCGTTCACGACGACCACCAGATCGGCCATGGCCGCGCCGACCGGCAGCCACAGCAGCCAGCCCAAAAGGGCGAGATGGCGAAGGCGGGGCAGTTTCATGGCTTCAGAAAATAAAGTCCATGGTCAGACTGTAGACGTCCATCTTGCCCGTCCAGGCGGATGTCTCGCGGCGGTACGGGAAGATCGACTGCGGCTCGCCGCGGATGCCGTCCCATTGGGCCTTGAGGGCGATGTTGCGGGCGACGTCCCAGCGCGCACCGAGTATCGTGGTCGTCTGGTCGGAACGCGAATCCGCCATAACGATGGCCGCCAGCAAGCTGGGGGCATTGTCGCGGGCCCGTGAACGAACCCAGGAATAGCCGACATAGGGTGTCACTTCACCAATCCGGTAACCGACCAGGGCGTAGCCACCATCTGAGCTTTGCAGCGCGTTGCTACCCTGTTCGATATGGTTGAGCATCACCTGCGCCTGCCAGTTGTCGCGGTCGTAAATAGCCCCCAGCGAATAGTAGTGGGTGCGCGTCCGCCGCGTTGCCAGGAAGGCCGCATCCGAAGAACTCAGGTCATAGCCCGTCTCGGCCTTGAGCACCGGCGCGACCGGCAGATCATTCTTGAAACGGATGTTGGCGTAGCTGGCCCGCAACTGCCAGGCGGCATGATGATATTCAAGGTAGCCACCGGTCATCGGCGAGCCCTGAATATCCCACTGCTCTTCGGCTAGCGGAATTTGGCCATCGGAGTGGCCGTAAAACACCTTGCCGCGCAGCACGCCTTCGCCGAAAGGCAGGTTCAGCGCCGCGTCGGCACCGTGGATGCTGTAGAAAGGCAGATACCAGAAGAAATCGCCGGGCGGCCGGACCGGCAGGTAGGAGTAACCGACCTGGCGCGAATCGGCCATCATGAAAAATTCGGTACCCAGGCGACCGGCCCGCAGGCTCAATTGCGGCGTCGGATCGTATTTCAGGTAGGCCCAGGAGATTTCCGGCCGATAGCTGTCGTCGTAGCGATAGCGGGTCACCCCCTGCACTACCGCTTCCAGTTCCGGAACGACTCGCCAGTTCGCCTGCAGGCCAAGAATGCTGTCCACCCGGCCATCCCAGCGTTCGGTGGCACCGCGCGGCTGGGAAAGGTCGCGGACAAATTCGGCCTGATTGGTCGTCGTGCGCACTGCCCCCAGCGTGCCAAATCCGCGAAAGCTCAAAGCCGGCTCGTCTTCGGCGCAGGCCGGCAGCGCGAGCAGCAGAGCCGCCAGTGCCAGGCCGGCCCGGCGCAGGCGGGCGGCTTTGCGGAAGATTGTGATCAGGCTTGTTGCAGGCATTTTATCGTTACCATGATGAAGACTTATCCCGGACGGGTATAAATATAACATCATCATCGACCTTGACCTTATCAACCTCGGTCCAGGTCGCCTCGGGACAAGAAAAACCCGGCCACGGGGCGCCGGGAACTTCCAAACCAGAGGCCGGCACGGTCAGTCCGCCGCCGGTTCAGGCAGCGCGACCTTCTGGTCGATACTGAACTGGTAATCCTTGAAAACGTGTTCGGCTGAAAGAATCTGGTAGCTGCCATCCGGCTGCTTGCGGGTCGTATCCTTGAGGCGATAGGTCAGTTGGCCGCAGGTCCACAGATCAAAATTGCGCATGTGGGTGCACAGACAGGTCTTGTCCATCACCGAAATCTTGCGCGCCCCGGGATGAGCCAGTACTTCGCGATTGTAGGCCGTGACGTAGGCGCATTTGCCGTTGGCGTCGAGCAGGTAGCCGTAAGCTTCGCAATTCGGACGAATGCCGTCGCCGATCGCCGGGCTGCCCTTGAGCATGCGCATCGGGTAGCCGGTCGGGGAAATCTGGTTGACCTCGATATCCTCTTCGCTGGCCCTGAAGTATTCCTGCTGGACCTTTTCCGGCAGACCGCATTCCTTGGCGACGGTGAAACGGGTCGCCACCTGCACGGCAGCGGCGCCGCTTTCCAGGAAGGCCGTGGCATCGCTGCCGGTGAAGATGCCGCCGGCCGGAATCACCGGGATATCGAGATGTTCATCCTTGAGGTACTTGATGACCTCGGCGACGATGGTCGCCAGGTCGTATTGCGCCCAGTCCATGCCGAAACCGAGATGGCCGCCGGCAAGCGGGCCTTCGACCACGACAAAGTCCGGCATGCGGTTGGTGCGGGCGCTCTTTTTCAGGAACAGTTGCAGGGCGCGAACCGACGAAACAATGATGCCCAGCTTGGCGTCGCGAAAACGCGGGTGGTCCTCGATCAGCCCGAAGGAGCCGAGATGCAGGCCGGCGGCCAGCGTGATGCCGTCGATGCCGGCGTCGAGCGCGGCGGTCATGCGGACCTTGAGCGTCTCTTTCGGCGCATTCATGGTCAGCTTTTCCATGCAATTGACGAAAACCAGGCCGGAACCCGTCTTGCGTTCCATGGTGCTGGCGACATGCAGGCGGGTCGCTTCGGCAATCTTGCCGAGATCGAACTTGACCGGCGACTTGTCTTCGTTGAGGGCGTTGTACTTGTAGAGGGCGAGCTTTTCCTTGACGAACTTGGTCTGATAGCGACGATCGGTGACGGTCTTGATCATGGCATCCGAAATGTGACCGACACCGCCCAATCGAGCCGCTTCAAGAGCCAGATCCGCCGTCGAAATATCGACGCCCATGCCGCCGATCATGATCGGCACCAGCTCATGCTTGCCCAACTGCAAGCGGAAATCGTCAACACACTTCATCGTCATCCCTCTGGAAAGCAGCCTGGCCCTATTTTGATTATCCCGGCCATAGCCAAGGGCGGGATTTTACGCCAATGTGAAGCCTCATGCTCGCCCAGCCCGGGATAAATCAAATCCACGCCACGCCTGCTTCGTTAAACTGCCTGCTTCGAGTAGGCATTACCAAGAAAGGTTCGCCATGCGGTTTTCCAAGCACCCCTTCTGGCTGGTCGGCTTTCGTCCGTTCTTTTCACTGGCCTGCCTGGCCGGCATGATCCTGCCCGTGCTTTGGGCGCTGATTTTCAGCGGCGCACTGGCCGCTCCGGAAACCACCTTCACACCCGTCCAGTGGCACGCCCACGAGATGTTCTTCGGCTTTGGCTGGGCAGTGCTCGGCGGCTTCCTGCTGACGTCGACCAAGAACTGGGTCAATATCCGCGGCTACCACGGCCCGGTGCTGATGTTGCTGGTCGGCGCCTGGCTCTTCGAACGAATCGGCATGAATTTCGGCGGCCACTGGCCCCCCGCTCTCTTCCTGTTTTCGAACAACGTTTTCCTGGGCGGCATCATTGCGCTGATCATGTGGACGCTGGGCCGCTACCGGGCGCAGGACAGCTATCGCGACAACGCCATTTTCCTGATCGTGCTGCCGGCTTTCCTGGTCGCCAAATACCTGATGCTGAACGGCGACAATTTCACGTCCGGCTACACCATGGCCATCGGCCTGTTCCGGATGGCCTTCCTGATCATGCTCGAACGCACGCTGACCCCGTTCATGAAAATGGGTTTCCAGGTGCAGCTGCCGCGCCAGCCCAAGCTCGACATGGCGATCAAGCTGCTCGCCCTGCCGCTGGTCGTCGAGTTCCTGCTACCGGCGCCGCTGACTGCCGCCATCGCTTTCCTGCTTGCCGTGCTGCTCGGCATCCGCTTTTTCCTGTGGAAACCGCAACTCGCTTTCCGTCGCGTCGAGATCGGCGTGATGTACGTCGGCTACCTGGCCATCGTCGCCCAGCTGCTGATCGAGTCGCTCGGCCACGTCGTACATTTCGTCTGGATCGGTAGCGTATCGGTCCATGTCTTCACCTTCGGCGCCATGGGCACCGTTATTCCCGCCATGCTGATCCGCATCAGCAAGGGCCACACCGGGCGTAAAGTGGTCTTCGACCGGGCCGACCGCGCCGTGCTTTATCTCATGCTGCTGGCGCTGGCGGTGCGCGTCGTCGTGCCGCAGTTCTACCCGGCGTACTACCTGCTGTGGATACAACTCTCCGCCGCCTGCTGGTTTGCCTGTTACGCCATCCTCGCCTGGCGGTATATTCCGCTCCTTCTTCAAGCACGAATCGACGGCAAGGAACACTGATGCAAATCTGGGTCGACGCCGACGCCTGCCCCAGCGTCATCAAGGAAATCATTTTTCGCGCCGCCGAGCGCCTGCAGATTTCGACCATTCTGGTCGCCAACCAGATGCTGCGCACACCGCCGTCGAAATTCATACGCGCCATCCAGGTGCCTTCGGGTTTCGACGTCGCCGACCGCCACATCGTCGAGCAGCTGGCGCCCGGCGATCTGGTGATCACCGCCGACATTCCGCTCGCCTCGCTGGTTATCGAGCGCGGCGCCCATGCGCTGAACCCGCGCGGCGAGCTGTACACCCAGGCGAATATCCAGGAACGCCTGACCATGCGCAATTTCATGGACAGCCTGCGCAGCGCCGGCGTCGACACCGGCGGCCCGGCGGCTTTCGGCCAGGCCGACCGCCAGGCCTTCGGCAATGCGCTGGACCGTTTCCTGGCCAAGCACGCCAGATAGTTCAGCCCTCCGTCACCGCCGAGATGCCGGGACGCCGAGGTTCAGAGCGCAGGCAATACCGAGCGAATACCGATACGAAGGTCGGTTTTTTCTCTCCACCTGGGCGCCTCTGCGGCGCAAACAGCTTTTCCCGTCTATAACACCGCCTCGAACAATTCCAGCTGCGGCGGCCCGAGGTAGAAATCGCGCGGCGAATGGCCGGCCGCCATGTGCGCCTTGCGGAAGGCCGCCGACTGCGTCCAGGCCTCGAACGCCTGCTCCGATTCCCAGACGGTATGCGAGGCGAACAGGGTGTACTCCTCGCTGCTCGCGGCGCGCAGCAGATTGAAAGATACGAAACCGGGCACCCCGGCGAGGTAACTGTCGCGCTGGCGCCAGTGGTCAACGAAGGCATCTTCCTTGCCGAGAGCGATGCGAAAACGGTTCATGGCGATAAACATGCGAAGCTCCTTGGCTATTGGTAGAAACATTTGAACGCCGATGCCGCCGAAAGCCGCACCGGCCGGGTCATTGAAAACGGCCGCCTTCCTCTGCGGCAGTCGGTGCAATCCGCGGCAAAGGATTGCACCGACCCGATCAGGCTACCATCACCATGGCATGGAACGCTGAACAGTGGCGGCAGACCTCCACCGTCGGCGGCGCGGCTTTCCGACTGCAGTACTTGGCGGCCGATCTGGCCAAGCCCGCGATGGCGCATCCGGTCGCTTCCGGAAAGATATCTGGCGATTGTTCGAGTAGTTCGGGGACGAGCGACAGTCCGAACTGCCCGCCCCCCAGATCCGTCCGCCGTCATCGCAGCTCGCAACGCCGGTGATCCTCGCGCATCGTCATTTGCCGAGCGCCCGAAGCTCAGCCTCGCTTTGGCGTAACACTGCAAAAACCGGTTGAAATGCGGAGTCGCGGGCTACGCGGAGGAATAACGGGGTGAATCGATCGGCCTTCAACGAGGCATCCTGATTCGCCAAGGCTCCGATAGGCGATTGATTTTGGGTCTTTCTCCGCACCTCTGCGCCGCTGCGTCGAAGCGTTGGCGTGCAATCCGTGGGATACTCGCCGCCCAGCAAAAAAAACGGAAAACAGCATGGCCGCTCCCGCCCAGAAACCCGGACTCCACCCGCGCAACAAGAATGCGGCCGGTTACGATTTCGCCGCGCTGACCGCCGTGGCGCCCGGATTGGTCAAGTACGTGATCACGACGAAAGCCGGCACGCCGAGCATCGACTTCGCCAATCCGAGCGCCGTCAAGGCCTTCAACCGCGCCCTGCTCGCCCTGCATTACGGCGTGCGCGGCTGGGAAATCCCGGCCGGCTACCTCTGCCCGCCAATCCCGGGGCGCGCCGACTACATCCACCACGCCGCCGACCTGCTCGCCACCTGCAACAAGAAAGCCATCCCAACCGGGGCCGGCGTGCGCGTGCTCGACATCGGCGTCGGCGCCAACTGCGTCTATCCGCTGATCGGCTTCGCCGAATACGGCTGGCATTTCCTCGGCGTCGATATCGACGAGACAGCGCTGGCCAATGCCAAGATGATCCTCGGCAAGAACCCGGCCACCGAAGCGGCTGTCGAACTGCGCTACCAGCCGGTGTGGGACAACATCTTCACCGGCCTGCTGCGTTCCGGCGAGAACTTCGAACTGAGCATCTGCAACCCGCCTTTCCACAATTCGCCGGACGACGTGCATGCCGTCAGCCAGCGCAAGTGGAACAACCTGAACAAGCCCGGTGCCCAACGAGGCGCCGCCCAGCCCCGTCTCAATTTCGGCGGTGGCGGCGCGGAACTCTGGTGCAACGGCGGCGAACGCGCCTTCGTCAAGAACATGATCGAACAGAGTGCCGCCATCCCGAAACGGGTGATGTGGTTCACCAGCCTGGTTTCGCAGGCCGACAACCTGGTGCATATCGAAGCCGCGCTGAAAAAAGCCAAGGTCGTCGACTCGCGCACCATCGCCATGGCTCAGGGCCAGAAGCAGAGCCGATTCGTCGCCTGGACCTTCTGCGGCAACGGCGAGCGGGAAAAATGGCGCAAGGAACGCTGGGCGAACGCCCCGGCATCCCAGGCGGCGCGTTTCCCGGTCAGCCCGGTTGCCCAATCCGCCGCCGAAGCACCGGCCGAAAACACGCCCGGCGCGGACGAGCCGGTATAATCCCCCTCCCTCGTTGCCGGTACCCCGCCCAGTGTCCGATCGCCTCGCCGTCCTGCCCCAATACCTGCTGCCGAAACAGGCACTGACCGTCATCGCCGGCAAGCTGGCTTCGAAGGAAGCCGGCCCCCTGACCACCGGCGTCATCCGCTGGTTCGTCGGCCGTTACGGCGTCAACATGGCGGAAGCGGCCAATCCGGATATCGCCGGCTACAAGAGTTTCAACGAATTCTTCACCCGGCCGCTGCAGCCCGGAGCCCGCCCCCTCGCCGATGCCGATTTCCTGTGCCCGGTCGATGGCGCGATCAGCCAGTTCGGCGCCATCGAACGCGACCAGATTTTCCAGGCCAAGGGCCACAGCTATTCCACCACCGCGCTGGTCGGCGGCGACCGCAAGCTGGCCGCGCAGTTCGAGAATGGCAGTTTCGCGACGATTTACCTGAGCCCGCGCGACTACCACCGCATCCACATGCCCTGCGACGGCAAGCTGAGCCGGATGATCTACGTGCCGGGCGCACTGTTCTCGGTCAATCCGACCACAGCGCGCGGCGTGCCCGGCCTCTTTGCCCGCAACGAGCGCGTCGTCTGCGTTTTCGAGACGGCGAGCGGGCCTTTCGTGCTGACGCTCGTCGGCGCCACCATCGTCGGCAGCATGGCCACCGTCTGGCACGGCACGGTCAATCCGCCGCGCCCCGGCGTCATTCGCGAATGGCGTTACGACGAACAGAATATCGTGCTGAAAAAGGGCGAGGAAATGGGCCGCTTCCTGCTTGGCTCGACCGTCGTCATGCTTTTCCCGAAAAATGCCCTGCAGTTCAATCCGGCCTGGGCGCCGGCCCGTGCGGTAGCCATGGGCGAAGCAATGGGCGGTAGCGCCGCCGCGTAGCCCATCTGCCGGCGCGCAAGGCCGGAATTTATTGGGCCTCTCCCGACTCAAAAGGGGAAATGGTGAGCCGCAGATCGATACCGGGCTTCCCCGCTCACCGGGAAACCCGGGCTGGGGTTGTGTTCCGGACGGCGCTAGCGGTTGCCCCGTTTTTCTGCCGACTGGAACGATCTGAGATCACCGATCAGGAGAAAGCCATGACCCGCAAATACATCGATTGCCGGGATTACCCGAGCGAAGCCCATTGCACCGTTGCGCTGGCCGCCGACAATGAAAGCGAACTCGTCGAAGCCGCCGTCCAGCATGCCGTAGCCGTGCATCAGCACGAGGACACGCCCGAATTGCGCCAGACGCTGAAAAGCATGTTCAAGGAAGGCAGCCCGCCGGCCTAACCCGGCCCTGGCCACCTATTCTCAGGCGACCAGATAGTTCAGCGCAAAACTGCGCCCGGCGTCGAGCAACTGGAATTCGCAGGAAAAACCCTGGCTGCCGGCCAGGATGGCGATCTGCTCGGGGCGGTACTTGTAGGATGATTCGGTCCAGATGCCCTCGCCCGGCGCGAAATCTACCGTGCAACCGGCCGCGGGAATCGAAACCCGTTGCTGCCGGTTGGCCCGCAGGTGCATCTCGATCCGCGCCGCCGCTGCATTCCAGTGCACTTGGTGGTCGAAGCCGCGAAGATCGAAGTTGCCGCCCAGTTCGCGGTTGATGCGCTGCAGCAGGTTCTTGTTGAAAGCCGCGGTGACACCCAGCGGATCGTCGTAGGCGAGCAATAGTTCGGCCTCGGCCTTGACCAGATCGACGCCGAGCAGCAGCCGGTCGCCATGGCGCAGGCAGTCGCGCACGGTGGCGAGGAAACGCCCGGCGCCGGGCGCGTCGAAATTGCCGATATTGGAACCGAGAAAAAGCACCATCACGGCGCCGCGCTGGCCGCATTGGGCGACCGCCTGCTGCAGCCCCGGCTCGAACATTTCCTGATGCGTAGTGACCGACACCTCGGGCCAGCGCTCAAGCTGGCGGGCGGTCTCTTCCAGCGCCGCCGCCGAAATATCGACCAGATGGACGGCAACATGCCGGCCGGCATGGTCGAGGGCTTCGACCAGGCGGGAAATCTTCTCGCCATTGCCGCAGCCCAGTTCGATCAAGCAGGCCGGATCAGGCAAGCCGGCGACGATCTGGCCGGCGTGTTCGGCGAGCAGTCCGGTTTCGGTTCGCGTGATGGGATAGCTGGGCAGTAGGCAAATGGCGTCGAACAGGCAGGATCCCAGCGCGTCGTAGAAATAGGCGGGATTCAGCTGGCGCGGCGTCGATGCCAGGCCATGCCGGACGTCTTCGGCAAAGCGAAAGAGTCCTTGGGATAAATGCGGATGACTGGCGGGCTGGCTCATCGTTCGGCTCCTGAGCGCTAGCGTGCGGTGCGGAAAGTTGCATAGAGATAGGGATAGGCCGCGCGAAACCAGTTGCGAAAACTCGGCCTGATCAGTTCGCGGGCGGTCGCTGGCGATGCGCCCTTGAGGACGTAATGCCGCTCATCGAAAAAGTCCGCCGAGTATTCGGGGTAGGCCGCCATCGGTGCGAATCCCGGGTGGCTGGCAAAGAGGCTCGATGTCCATTCCCAGCCGTTGCCGACCAGGTCATGCACGCCCCAGGCACTGACGCCGGCCGGAAAGGAGCCGACCGGCACCGGGTCCCAGCGGGCAAAGTCGAAATTACCGTGGATCGCCGTCGGCGGATCGTCGCCCCAGGGATAGGGACGTTCGTCACCGTTCGGCGTCGCGTAGGCCGCCCGCTGATACTCGGCCTCGCTGGGCAGGCGCGCCCCCTGCCAGGCGGCATAGGCGGTCGCCTCGGCATGGCTGACATAAACGGGCCAGTCGTTCGGCAAATCGCTCAGCGCGAACATGCCGCGCCAGGCCCAGGTGTCGCCCTGGCGTTGCCAGAAATGCGGATGTTCGATCGCTTTTTCCTGCAGCCAGGCCCACGCCTCGGCCGACCACCAGCGTTGCTCGCGATAGCCACCGGCTTCGACAAAGGCCATGAAATCGCGGTTGGTGACATTATGGAGATCGATTTCGAAAGCCTCGACGTCGACCTGGCGGCTCGGAAACTCGTTGTCCCAGCCGAAATCGATGGCGCCCGGTTGGGCTCCCAAGGTGGCGACACCGGCCGGGATGACGACACGGCCGGCGGCTCGGGCGGGGCAACGAGGGGCCGGCACTGGCCGGACATCCGCGCCGGGAATCTTTTCTTCATGCGCCAGTTCGTGCCATAGGTAGCGCAGGGTTTCCTGGTGCATCGCTTCATGTTCGAGGATGGTATAGGCCAGCCCGGCCAGTCGCCCGCTCCCGGCGAACAGTTCGCTGCCATGCAGGACTTCGACGACGGCGGCGTCGACCTTTTCGCCATAGGCCAGCACCTCGTCGCGCTCCGGCCAGGTGCCTTTAACTCGGGGCCGGGCACTCGCCTCGTCGACCGGATCAATGCCGCGGGCGAAGAGGACGTCGAGCCAGCTATCAATCGGCGCCCGGCCCAATCCTTTCTTCAACAGCGTATTGGCGCTGAAGGCCGGCAAATGACCTTCGTAAAAGACCAGCGGATTGCGCAGCGCAATCGGCTGCCGGCAGTAGGCTTGCGGCGTCAGCATGTCGAACAGCGCCCGCGTTCGTTGGCGATTGCGCTGGTACCACTCAATCAGCTCCGCTTGCGTCAACATCTGCCTTCTCCATTGTTGCTGTGCACGCTTTTTATTCTCGGGACGGCGCAATGGGCTGTAAATGCTCCGGATGGCGGCAATATCGATCCACCAAATGCACTTTTCCCGGGATATGACAATAGCCCGGACGAAAGCGTTCATTACCGGAAGCACCACGGCGGGCGGGCATTTGCGGCGGCCAGGGGGCGCCGTCGCCAGCGCATTCGGCGGCCGCCGGGAACTAAGTCCGGTACCGCCGAACAAACCGACAACAGATTCCAGCGGAGCACAGCACATGTCGCGTGACATGACCCGAGTCCTGCCGCCGGGCACCTACCATCTGGGCGACCCGAGCCAGATCCTCAACCGGCGGGACTACGAACTGATGGTCGCCGCCATCCCCGACAGCTACACGGCGAGCGGCGCCGGCCTGTGCACGGTACGCGGGCACATCCTCGGCGTCTTCAGCACCGGCCGGGGAAATGGCGCCTATACGGCGCGCGGCGCCGGTCAAACTCATCACATCGAGGTGAGCAGCGGGGTGATCACCCTGATTCCCCAGGAACTGTGGGATGCCAGCCGGGCGCGCCATGCGACGACCATCATCGAGGCGCCGAACGGCTTCCAGACCCGGCGTTCCGACCAGGGGCTGCGCATCTCGGGCTTCATCAGATGCCAGGGGCGCGATGTTTCGCCCTTGACCGTCAGCTTCGACGACCCGGCGCCGCATAGCGAATCCTGAAGGCGAACGGGCGCAGATGGCCCAGTCAGCGGATGGCGGCTGGCAGCTTTTAAGCGCTGGTCATGTAATACTTTGCTCTCCGCCCATCAGGAGCATCCGATGACTACCCTGCCCCACCCTGCCTCTCGTCTCACCCGGCTCTTTCTCGCCGGCCTCTTCCTGCTCTGCGCCGGCCTGGCCGCGGCCGAAGCCCCGCCGGTCAAGACCCAGGTTCCCGGCTATTACCGCACCTTCGTCGGCAACTTTGAAATCACCGCTCTCTACGATGGTGCCATCAAGCTTGACACCAAGCTGCTCAAGAACGCCAACGAACGGGAAGTGCAACAGCTGCTCGGCCGCCTCTTCGTCAAGGGGCCTGCCGTCCAGACCGCGGTCAACGCCTACCTGATCAATACCGGCAGCAAGCTGGTGCTGATCGATACCGGCGCTGCCAAGCTGTTCGGACCGGGCCTGGGCAATATCGTCGGCAACCTGAAAGCAGCCGGCTATACGCCGGAACAGGTCGATAGCGTGCTCATCACCCACCTCCACGGCGACCACGTCAATGGCCTGGCCACCGCCGACGGCCAGCGCGTTTTTGCCAATGCCGAGGTCTGGTCGGCCAAGGCGGACAACGATTTCTGGCTGAGCGAGGCGATCGCCGCCCAGGCGCCCAAGGAAGCGCAGGGCTTTTTCAAGATGGCGCGCGATGCCGCCGCCCCCTACCTCAAGGCCGGCCGCTGGAAGACCTTCGCGACCGACCAGGAAATCCTGCCCGGCATCGCGAGCTTCGCCGCCAATGGCCATACGCCGGGTCATAGCGCCTACCTGATCAACAGCGGCAACGACAAACTGCTGATCTGGGGCGACATCGTCCATAACCACGCCGTCCAGTTCGCCCGCCCCAATGTCGCTATCGAGTTCGACAACGACCGCAAAGCCGCCGTCGCCACACGCCAGAAGATCTTCGCCAAGGCGGCCAACGAAAAGCTGCTGGTCGGTGGCATGCACCTACCCTTCCCCGGTATCGGCCACGTTCGCAAGGAAGGCCGGGGCTATGCCTGGGTCCCGGTCGAATTCGGCCCGATCCCGGAATAAGGCCGGACGTCGGCCGCTTGATCAGACGGTTGCCGGTTCGCTCCGGCAACCGTTGTGCAAGGTGGCCCGGCAAGGGGCACCGCATCCGCCGGATGGAAACACAGTCGAAGCGCGGTCGGCCAGAAGGGACCCTGCTGCCCGCCGCCGCAGAGTACCAGGCGACCGGCAAGCCTTGCCTGGCGATGAAGTAGCCCTCTCCCTCATTTGCGTTTTCGCGACATAAATGAAAATTTATGTCGCATATAAATGCTATTTTTGATCAATCTCAATTTTATGCTCGATAATGTGCCGCGATTCTTAAACCACCCAACGATCCGGAGGGAGTAGAAATGGGTAAGGAAAACGTAGGACAAGGGCTAGGACTGACCGTCATTTCGATCGGCGTCGTGCTGTCTGCCATCGGCCTGGGCAGTATCGTGTCGGATTTGTCGGCAGCGGTTCCGCCGACACCGGATGCCATCATCCAGACGCAACCGCCGGCCGCAGTGCCGATCACCGCCGCCAACGGCAACCCGACCGCCAGCCAGGCGGCGTCGCTCAGCGACAAAACCGAGGGCGAACTCAAAAACCTGGTGCAGAACTGGCGCAAGGCCTGGGCCAGCCAGAACATTGCGAGCTACCTCGCCTTCTACGCCCCCGACTACCAGGGTAATGCCGACAGCCCCGAGCAATGGCGCAACAACCGCAAGCGCATTCTTGGCCAAGCCCGCTTTGTCGACATCCGGATCGGCCAACCGTACATCACGGTGGAAGGCGACAACGTCGCCAGGATGATCTTTCCGCTCGACTATGCATCCGATCGCCTGCAGGACCACGGCACGAAATTGCTGGAATTGCGGCGCGAAAAAGGACAATGGCTGATCGAACACGAAGAGTTCACCCCCAACTGAGCCTGGCTTGGGTCAGCCGCGCCCGACACGCCGGCGCACCATGACAAAGCCCCCGCCGGTTTCCCGACGGGGGCTTTTCATTACGGTCGACGCTTCAGCAGCGCCGATGCCGCGAATTACATCTCGACCGTCGCTGCCTGCTCGACGAACTCCGGAATCTGGTCGAAGTTCATGTAGCGATAGACTTCACCGGCCTTGGCGTTCACCAGCTTGATCTGCTCCATGTACTCGGCAACGGTCACGATGCGGCCGGCCAGGGCGCACATGGCGGCCAGTTCGGCGGAACCCAGATAAACCTGGGTGTCGATACCGAGACGGTTCGGGAAGTTACGGGTGGAGGTGGAGATCGCGGTGGAACCCTTGCGGATCTGTGCTTGGTTGCCCATACACAGCGAGCAGCCCGGCATTTCCATGCGCGCGCCGGACTTGCCGAGGACGCCATAGTAGCCTTCTTCGGTCAGGATCAGCGCGTCCATCTTGGTCGGCGGCGCAATCCACAGACGGGTCGGGATGTCCGACTTGCCTTCGAGGACCTTGCCGGCGGCACGGAAGTGGCCGATGTTGGTCATGCAGGAGCCGATAAAGACTTCGTCGATCTTGGCGCCGGCGACTTCGGAGAGGACCTTGACGTCGTCCGGGTCGTTCGGGCAGGCCAGGATCGGCTCGGTGACTTCGGCCAGGTCGATTTCGATGACGGCGGCGTACTGGGCGTTGGCGTCGGCCTTGAGCAGCGTGCCGTTGGCGATCCAGTCTTCCATGGCGTTGATGCGGCGCTTCAGGGTGCGGGCATCCTGGTAGCCTTCGGCGATCATCCACTTCATCAGGGTGATGTTCGAACGCATGTACTCGACGATCGGTTCCTTGTTCAGGGCGACGGCACAGGCAGCGGCGGAACGCTCGGCGGCAGCGTCGGACAGCTCGAAGGCCTGTTCGACCTTGAGATCCGGCAGACCTTCGATTTCGAGGATGCGGCCGGAGAAGACGTTCTTCTTGCCCTTCTTCTCGACGGTCAGCAAGCCGGCCTTGATGGCGTACAGCGGAATGGCGTTAACCAGGTCGCGCAGCGTGATGCCTTCCTGCATCTTGCCCTTGAAGCGGACGAGCACGGATTCCGGCATGTCCAGCGGCATGACGCCGGTGGCAGCGGCAAAGGCGACCAGACCGGAACCGGCCGGGAAGGAGATGCCGATCGGGAAACGGGTGTGCGAGTCACCGCCGGTACCGACGGTATCCGGCAGCAGCAGGCGGTTCAGCCAGGAGTGGATGACGCCGTCGCCCGGACGCAGCGCAACGCCGCCACGGGTGCTGATGAAGGACGGCAGTTCGCGGTGCATGCGCACGTCGACCAGCTTCGGATAGGCGGCGGTATGGCAGAAGGACTGCATGACTAGGTCGGCAGAGAAGCCGAGGCAGGCCAGATCCTTCAGTTCGTCACGGGTCATCGGGCCGGTGGTGTCTTGCGAACCGACGGTGGTCATCTTCGGCTCGCAGTAGGTGCCCGGCAGGATGCCGGTCACGCCACAGGCCTTGCCGACCATCTTCTGGGCCAGCGAGTAACCCTTGCCGTCGTCGGCCGGGTTCTGCGGCAGGCGGAACAGAGTCGATTGCGGCAGGCCGAGGAATTCGCGGGCCTTGGTGGTGAGGCCGCGGCCGATGATCAGCGGAATACGGCCGCCAGCGCGGACTTCGTCGAGGATGACCAGGGTCTTCAGTTGCGATTCGGCAATGGTCGAACCGTTCTTGGTGGCGGTGACCTTGCCGGTGGCCTGGTCAACTTTCAGTTCGATCTCGTCGCCCATGTCCATCTGGCCGGCGTCGATTTCGATCGGCAGGGCGCCGGCATCTTCCATGGTGTTGAAGAAGATCGGGGCGATCTTGGAGCCCAGGCAGACGCCGCCGAAACGCTTGTTCGGGACGAACGGGATGTCTTCGCCGGTGAACCACAGCACGGAGTTGGTGGCGGACTTGCGCGAAGAACCGGTACCGACCACGTCGCCGACGTAGGCGATCAGGTTGCCCTTGGCAGCCAGCTTTTCCAGTTGCTTGATCGGGCCGCGCGAACCCGGCTCGTCGGCTTCGATGCCCGGACGCGGGTTCTTCAGCATGGCCAGTGCATGCAGCGGGATGTCGGGACGCGACCAGGCATCCGGCGCCGGCGACAGGTCGTCGGTATTGGTTTCGCCGGTGACCTTGAAAACGGTCAGCTTCTGCGAAGCCGGCACGGCCGGACGCGAGGTGAACCACTCGCCGTCGGCCCAGGATTGCATGACGTTCTTGGCGTTGGCGTTGCCGGCCTTGGCCAGTTCGGCGACATCGTGGAAGAAGTCAAACACCAGCAGGGTCTTCTTCAGGCCTTCGGCGGCGACGCTGCCGCAGGTGGCATCGGCCAGCAGGTCGATCAGCGGCTTGACGTTGTAGCCGCCCAGCATGGTGCCGAGCAGTTCGGTGGCTTTTTCCTTGGAAATCAGCGCGCAGGCTTCTTCGCCCTTGGCAACCTTGGCCAGGAATTCGGCCTTGACCTTGGCGGCGTCATCGACACCGGCCGGCACGCGGTAGGTGATCAGCTCGACCAGAGCAGCTTCTTCGCCCTTCGGCGGATTCTTCAGCAGGGCGACCAGTTCGGTGGTCTGTTGCTTGGACAGGGGCAGCGGCGGGATACCGAGGGCTGCACGCTCTGCGACATGGGCGCGATAGGCTTCAAGCACGGCGACTTCCTTTCGTAAAGGGTTGCTCTAGGGGAAAACGGGTATTTTACGACAATGGCGGCGGCACTATGGTTCGGCTACAGCTTCCCCAAGGCCGGATCGCAAGTCTTATATATTATAGATGTTATACCCCCGCTTTTGCTATACCCGAAGCGCGAAGAGGGCCGCACCGCCCCACTGCCCAAAATTTGAGCACCGCCACAAACACCATGTTTCGTCAATGACTTGGCGGAACTACCCAGAGCTTATCCACAGACTTGCCCGACCAAAACGGGGATAAATACTGTTGACCGGGATGCCCTGCTAGACTGACGTTTTGCCTGAACCACCACGTTTGATGAAATCGAAATGTGCCGTCCTGCTCTTCGCCGCCCTGGCCACCTGTGCCACGGCCGGTTTCGCCGCCCTGCTCGACCACGAGGTCACTTTTTCCCAAGACCAGATCCAGCATGCCCTGGCCAAGTCGGGGCCGCAGACGAAAAACTACGGCGGCCTGATCAGTGTCACCCTGGCCGAAGCACCGCAAATCACCCTGGGCGAACCGGCGGGCCGCGTCGGCATTGCCGGGCATGTCGATATCACCTTGCTCGGCAACCCGCCCGTGCCGGTCGATGTCACGGCGACCGCCGGCATCCGCTACGACGACAATGCCAAGGCCTTCTTCCTCGAGAACCCGGTCGTCGAGTCGATCGAGTCGCAGGCCCTGCCCAAGGAATCGGCTCCCGCCGCCCGACGCACGGTGAATGCCCTGATCACCGCCTATTTCCGTTCGAAACCGGTGTACACCCTGCGCGAAAACGGCAACGCCCAGGAACTTGCCGCCCGCTGGTTGCTGCGCTCGGTCAGGGTCGAACCCGGCAAGGTGGTGGCGACGCTTTCACCCTTCTGAGACCGGCCTCGCCTGGCGGCAATGATGCAATATGTCGGAAACCATGTTTGCGCCGCAAAGCGGTTGTCAATTGACGTGATTGGCGTAAGCTCCCAGACAGGCATGCATAAGGGGTAGCGCGTGCAGTTCAAATCAAAGCCGAAAGAAATGCGCTTGTGGGCCTGAAACAAAAAATCTGGTTGATCACGCTCGCCATCGTTGCCCTGATCATTGCCGCCGACATGCTGTTCGGCTATCGCAATATCGAAATCGGCCTGCGCGCCGAATTGAGCCGTGACGCCAAGGATATACGCGCCCTGCTGATGGCGACCCGGCGGGTCTATCACAAGCAATTCCTGGCCAGCGGACTGCCGGTCGATGACCAGACGATCGGCTTCCTGCCGGCGCATGCGCTTTCCCGGATTTCCAAGGACTTCCCGAACTGGAGCAAAACCGGCCTGTCCTTCAACAACGTCTCCGACCAGCCCCGCAATCCGGCAAACCGGGCCGATTCGTTTGAACTCGACGCCATGGCCTGGTTTCGTGCCAACCCCAAGGCCGAAGAACGACTGATCGAAATCAGGGATGCCGACGGCCGATCGCTGTATCACTACACCACCCCGATCTGGGTCGAGAAATACTGCCTGGAATGCCATGGCAGCCGCGACAAGGCGCCGCCATCAATTGCCGCAAACTATGACAGCGCCTACGATTACAAGGTGGGAGACCTGCGCGGCGTGATGAGCATCAAGCTGCCAACGGAAGCGCTGCGTGCCCAGGAAATCGAGAAATGGCTGAAGCCCTTTTCGGTACGCCTGGTCGGCTACTTCATTCTGCTGCTCAGCCTCGGCACCTTCCTCAACCGCGTCGTCGTCGCCCGACTGGCCCGACTCCAGCAGGTGGCCGGCCAGTTGGCGGCGGGCGACTACACCGCCCGCAACCGGGAAGCCGGTCACGATGAAATCGCTGCCCTGTCGGCCACCTTCAACAAGATGGGCGAAGACATCCGCTTGCGCGACGAGGAATTGCGCGACAGCGAAGAGCGTTTCCGCCTGGCCTCGGAAAACATGCGTGACGCATTCATCCTGATCGACAGCGAGAACGGCCTCATCACTTGGTGGAACAAGGCGGCTGAGGGCATTTTCGGCTACCCGAAAAGCGAAGCCATGGGCCGACGGGTCCACGACCTGATCGTTCCGGAACGTCATCGCCAGGCGATGGGCGTCGGCCTCGAAACATTTGCGCGCACCGGCCAGGGAGCGATTATCAGCAAGACCTCGCAGGTGATGGCGGTGGGCAGCGACGGAAAGGAGTTTCCGATCGAACTTTCCCTGTCGTCGATCAACCTTCGCGGTCGCTGGATGGCGATTGGCGTTGCCCGCGACATTACCGAGCGCAAGAGGTCTGAAGCGGAACTCGAGACCCACCGCCAGGGGCTGGAAGACCTGGTGGCCATCAGGACCAACGAATTGTCGGCGGCGAAAGACGCCGCCGAAGTGGCCAACATCGCCAAAGGCGCCTTCCTGGCCAACATGAGCCACGAAATCCGCACGCCGCTCAGCGCCGTCACCGGCATGGTCCACCTGATCCGCCGTTCCGGCGTGACGCCGGAACAGGCCGAACGACTGGACAAGATCGACATTGCCGGTCAGCACCTGCTGGAAATCATCAATGCCATCCTCGACCTGTCCAAGATCGACGCCGGGAAATTCGTGCTGGACGAGGCACCGGTCAATGTCGGCGCCATTGTCGCCAATGTCGCATCCATCGTCTCCCAGCAAGCCCAGGCCAAGCAGCTCAAGCTGCTGATCGAAAACCAGACCCTGCCCTGCCGCGTCGTCGGCGACCCGGCCCGACTGCAGCAGGCACTGCTCAACTACGCTACCAATGCCATCAAGTTCACGGAAGCCGGCACCGTCACCGTGCGCACGCGACTGGAGGAAGAATCCGGGGAAGAGGCCGTTATTCGCTTCGAAGTGATCGATACCGGCATCGGCATCAGTCCGGACACCGTCAGCAAGATATTCTCCGCCTTCGAACAGGCCGACAATTCGATTACCCGCAAATACGGCGGCACCGGCCTGGGCCTGGCCATCACCCGCAAACTCGCCGAGTTGATGGGCGGCCAGGTCGGCGTCAGCAGCACCCTGGGGGCCGGCAGCACCTTCTGGTTCACCGCCCGCCTCAGGAAGGCGGCGCCCGGCCTCGAAGCCTCGCCTGCCAAGCGCACGGACTCGGCCGAAGCCATTTTGCTCAACGAACAAAGCGGACACCGCATCCTCCTGGTCGAGGATGAACCTGTCAACCGCGAAGTCGCCCAGGAACTGCTGGAGGACGCGGGGCAAACGGTGGATCTTGCCGAAGACGGGGTGGACGCCGTGGCATTGGTCGAGAAAAATGCCTACGACCTGATCCTGATGGATATGCAGATGCCGCGCATGGATGGCCTGGAGGCAACGCGACAGATCCGTCGCCTGCCCAACGGCCAGCAGGTTCCCATCCTGGCGATGACGGCGAATGCCTTTGCCGAGGACAAGGCGCGCTGCTTCGAGGCCGGGATGAATGACTTCATTGCCAAGCCGGTCGATCCGGAAGCCTTGTTCGGCGTCATCCTTAAATGGCTGACCCGTGACGGCGCGAATACCGCGACTTGAGGCAGCAGGCCGCAAGACAACGCGGCCACATCGCTGCGGCTCCATTTCAAATACTTTTGATGCTCCGCGAGACGAAACGCCAGTTCCAGCACACGCTGGCCGAAGTAACGATCCGCGAGAGGCACTGAAAACCGGCAGGCAGGGCGCGACCACCTGACAACGATCAATTGTCAGGTGGCATGCGGCAACGTAGTATCCTGAAGACATCTTCCATCATTGGCAGCCGGTTCATGTTGAACAACATCCTGCAGCTGCGCCGCCCGACCATACCGATACGCCCGGGGTCGTTCTGGACACTGTTCCTGCTGCTCCTCTGCGCGACGTCGTCATTCGCCCAAATGCAGGTCGTCGACCTGCAGTTGCGCTGGCATCACCAGTTCCAGTTTGCCGGTTACTACGCGGCACTGGAAAAAGGCTACTACCGCGAAGAAGGGCTCGACGTCAGGTTACATGCCGGCGATGCTCAACATCAACCGGTTCCCGAGGTACTGGCCGGACGGACCCAGTATGCCGAAGGCAACAGCGAACTTCTCTACCAGCGCCTGCAGGGCAAGCCGCTCGTTGCCCTGGCCGCGATCTTCCAGCATTCCCCCTCGGTGTTGCTAACCCTGGGCAAGTCAAAAATCGACACGGTACACGACCTGATCGGCAAGAAAGTCATGCTCATGAACATGACCGAAGATGCCGATTTCCTTTCGATGTTTCTCAGCGAAGGCATTGCCCTCAAGCAACTGGACGTCATCCCGAGCAGTTATCAGCTCGACGATCTGATCACCGGCAAGGTGGACGCCTTCAACTCCTATCTGACCAACGAACCGTATTTCCTGCAGCAGCACAACATTCCCTACAAGGTCATCGATCCCGGCAGTTACCGCATCGATTTCTACAGCGACATTCTGTTCACATCGGAAAGCGAATTGCGCGAGCATCCTGAACGCGTTGCCGCGATGCGCCGGGCGACCCTCAAGGGCTGGCGCTACGCGATGGATAACCCGGACGAAATCATCGACCTGCTGCTCGATCGCTACCATGTAGTAAAGACGCGCGACCACCTGCAATTCGAAGCAGCGGAGATGCGCAAGCTGATCTTCCCCGACCTGATTGAAATCGGCCACATGAACCCGGGCCGCTGGCGGCACATGGCCGACACCTTCGTCAAGGCCGGCCTGGCCAAGGAGGGTTATGCGCTCGATGGTTTCATTTACGATCCGACACCGAAGCTTGTTCCGCCCTGGGTGACCCCTGCCCTGATCGGCCTGCTCGCCGTAGTCGGCGCCACCCTGCTGGTCAGCTTGCACCTGCACAACCTGAACCGGCGTCTGGCCAGCACGCGCCTCACCCTCAAGGAAAGCGAAGAACGCTACAAGGCGCTGAGCGATGCTTCCAACGGCGGCATCTTCATCCACGAGCAAGGCACCATTCTCGAATGCAACAAGGGACTTTCCGAGATCACTGGCTACAGCCGCGAGGAACTCGTCGGCATGGATGGCTATCAGCTGATCGCGCCGGAATCATTCGACCTGGTCAAGGCCAACATCCGGCGTGATTACGACCAGGAATACGAAATCGTCGGCCTGCGCAAGGATGGCTCGCGCTATCCGCTGATCATCAAGGGCAAAAACATCACCTACCGCGAGCGCGCTGTCCGGGTCATCGAATACCGTGACATCAGCGCGCAAAAGCAGGCGGAAACGCTGCTGCGCGAGAGTGAGCAGCATTTCCGCAACCTCGCCAACGGCGGTTCGACATTGATCTGGACCTCGGGCCTCGACAAGCTGTGCAATTACTTCAACGAACCCTGGCTGCGTTTCACCGGGCGCACCTGGGAACAGGAGAATGGCATCGGCTGGACGGAAGGCGTACACCCTGACGATATCGAAGCCTGCCTGCAAACCTACAACGCAGCATTCGAGCAACGTCAGGCATTCAGCATGGAATACCGTCTGCGCCGCGGCGACGGCTCGTATCGCTGGCTACGCGACGACGGCAACCCGCGCTACGACAGTCAGGGAGCCTTCATCGGCTACATCGGCTTCTGTGTCGACATTACCGAGCAGAAGGCCATCTCGGCGGAGCTCGAAAAGCATCGCACCCGTCTCGAGTCGCTCATCGCCGAACGCACCGCCGCACTGCTCGTCGCCAAGGATCAGGCGGAAGCGGCCAACCGCGCCAAGAGCACCTTCCTGG
Organism: Bacteroidota bacterium; assembly: GCA_050259955.1. Lineage (GTDB taxonomy): Bacteria > Pseudomonadota > Gammaproteobacteria > Burkholderiales > Rhodocyclaceae > Azonexus. The sequence goes on along the minus strand of JBLNBM010000015.1, from coordinate 355,958 downwards.
CCAACATGAGCCACGAACTGCGTACACCGATGAATGCCATCATGGGCATGACCGACCTGGTCATCCGCCATACCAACGACCCGAAGCAACTGGAACAGTTGGGCAAGGTCAAGCTCGCCTCGCGCCACCTGCTCGACATCATCAACGACATCCTCGACATCTCCAAGATCGAAGCCGGGCGCATGGCGCTGGAAAACATTCGTTTCACGCTGGACGGAGTACTCGACGAGGTCACGGAAGTGATCGCCGGCGAAGCGGCGAACAAGGGGTTACCGCTGCACATCGCGATGGCCCGCGAAATATCGGGAGAGCAATTTCTGGGCGACCCGCAACGGATTCGCCAGGTGCTGCTCAACCTGCTCGGCAATGCCGTCAAGTTCACTACCAGTGGCGCAGTCAGCGCCACAATCGAGACGCTCGGCCGGCACCCGGATGGCCCCATCCTGCGTTTTGTCATCCAGGATAGCGGCATCGGCATTGCGGCACAGGACGTGGGTCGCCTATTCACCGCCTTCGAACAGGCCGACGGTTCGATGACGCGAAAATACGGCGGCACCGGCCTTGGCCTGGCGATCAGCAAACGCCTGGTCCAGATGATGGGTGGCGAAATTGGCGTCGATAGCACGCTGGGGCAAGGCAGCACTTTCTGGTTCACCATTCGACTCGACAAGGCGCCGGCCGGCTTCGCGGCGGCCGACCCTGCCCGACAGAGCCCGGCCGAGGCGTGCCTGCGCCGTCAATTTGCCGGCTGCCGCGTCCTGCTTGCCGAGGATGAACCGATCAACCGGGAAGTCTCCCGCGACTTGCTCGAAGACGTCGGGCTGCGGGTCGACATCGCAGTCAACGGTGCCGAAGCCGTCGCGCTAGCCACGGCTGGCGACTACGCGCTGATCCTGATGGACGTCCAGATGCCGGTCATGAATGGCATCGAGGCGACGCGCGAGATCCGCGCCGCACCCGACGGCGAAGGGGTCCCGATCCTGGCCATGACGGCGAATGCCTTCAGCGAGGATCGTCAACGCTGTCTGGATGCGGGAATGAACGACCATATCGGCAAACCGGTCGACCCGCAGCGCCTGTATGAAACCCTGCTCAAATGGTTGTCGCCAACCCGATAAGACAACCGACTGGCGAACGACGGCCGAAAGCTAGGCAAAATCGCCCCATCTGACGAGAGAAAATGCCATGCAACGTTGCCCCTGGTGCGAGGGTTTCGATCTTTACCGCGAATATCACGATCAGGAATGGGGCGTGTCGCTGCGCGACGACCGAGGGCTGTTCGGGCTGTTGCTGCTCGAAGGCGCCCAGGCCGGGCTGTCGTGGGCAACCATCCTGAAAAAACGCGAGAACTACCGGCGCGCCTTCGACGACTTCGACCCGGCAAAGATCGCCCGTTACGATGCAGCCAAGGTCGCCGCGCTGCTGGCCGATCCGGGCATCGTGCGCAACCGGCTCAAGATTGGCGCGGCGATCCGCAACGCCCAGGCCTTCCTGGCGCTAACCGCGGATGGACAAAGCTTTTCCGATTTCCTGTGGGATTTCGTCGGCGGCCAGCCGATGCACAATCACTGGTCGGCGCTGAGCGAGGTTCCCGCCCGTACGGCAGCGTCGGATGCGATGAGCAAGGCGCTGACCAAGGCCGGCTTCAAGTTCGTCGGCTCGACCATCTGCTACGCCTTCATGCAGTCCTGCGGCATGGTCAACGACCACCTGACCAGTTGCCCGCGCCATGCCGAGGTGCAACGGCTCGCCGGCTGATCAGCCCTCCAGGCGGCGGATTTCCCGATATTCGCGAACGACAACGGCTTCGCCTTCGATGATGCCCTCGTCGCGCTGCATCCGGATATCGGCCATCACCTTGCGCAGCGCCCGCGTTTTCCACCAGAAATAGCCGATGCCGACCGCGGCAACCAGCGCGACGAGCGGAATCAGCACCACCGAGAACATGATGCCGAGCACCAGCATGGTCAGGCCGAGCAACATGGCCAGGGCTTTCTGGAAGGGATTCAGCGAACGGGTCTGGATATGGATCATGGCTACCTGACAGTTGCCGGCGCGGGCGAGTCCGCGCTGGCGTGACGAAGGGAAGGCGGGCCGCCGGCAAACAATGGGCACGGCGATGTCGGGAAGATAGAGGCGGCGCGGATCGTTTTCAAGTAACCGATTGCAACGGACTGAGCCGGCGCCTCAAAGCGCCGGCAAACCGCAGCGCTGGCGCGCCCGGTTGCAGGCGGCATGTTCGGTATCGAATTCGCGACAGGGCGACGGACGCTGCTCGTAAATAGTGCAGCTCACCATCTTCCCGATTTCCCCGGCCAATGCGACGCAGCGCGGTTCCGGGGCGTCGGTGCCGGCCATGCGGACGATATTGGCCGTAACCGGCACCGTCATCGCCAGCGGCACGCCGCCTTGCCAGGCGAAAGCGCCACCGGCCAGTTCGACCGGGTGGAAATCGACGCGGAAGCTGACGCAGCAGGCGCCGCAGCTCTGGCAGACGCTCATCCCAGATCGACCCGGCAGCGCCACAGCTCGTGGCCCGAAGCGAGATATTTTTTCTCGAAAGGCGTCATCGGCTGTTCGGTCGCGTAGGTTTCGGCTACGACCATCTGGCCGGCGAGCAGGCTCAGTGCCTGCGCCATTTCCTCGATGTAGATGCGCCAGTTGCTACGGCATTCCACTTCACCGCCCAGTTCGCGCCACACCGGGAACACCGCATGCCCGTGCCAGCGCCGCGCCAGATGGCCGATTTTCGGCCAGGGATTGGGATAGAGATTGTAGTGGCGGGCCAGGCGAATGCCGTGCTCGGCGAGCAGGCGCCAGAAATCGACCAGATCGGCACGAATCAGCACGGCATTGGCCGGCAGCGCCATCGGCTTGCCGCGATTGAGGCGATCGAAGGACTGGTCGACGCCGATCACGAAATGCCCGGGATAGTTTTCGGCGATATTCAGCGTGCTCCAACCGACCCCGCAACCGGCATCGAGAATCAGCGGTTTTTCGCCGCCGAACGCTGCCCGGGCCGTCATCGCGGCGGCAAAAGCTTCTCGGTTGTAATCGGCGATCGGCTTCCTGAATGGATGCGCCATGTGGCGACGGACCAGTTCGTCGAGGTCGCGATGCGGCCCGTCCTGGGTGCTCGAGATGAAGCGGGAATTGCCGGTCATGCGGCAAGCCGCTCCCGGCCCAGGATACCGGCGGCGAGCAGCGCCGCCTCGATATCCTGGGCCGACTTGATCGGCCGCAACTGCTGGTAGAGCGCCTCGGCTTCCGGGTAGTTGCGGCGCATCATCGCCAGCCATTGCTTGAGGCGGCCGCCGGCATGGACCGGCACGACCTTCTGCTTGATGCCCAGCCAGTAGTCGGCGACGCCGGGCAGGATTTCCTCGACCCAGCCGCCCACCGCCTCGCCGCGCACTTTGCGGGCGAGCAGCGGATCGGCGACGGCACCGCGGCCGATCATGATGTCGGGACAGCCGGTTTCCTGCTGGCAACGGGCGAAATCCTCGACCGTCCATACTTCGCCATTGGCGATGATCGGAATATCGACGGCTTCCCGCACCTTGTCGATCCACGCCCAGCGCGCCGGCGGCCGGTAGCCGTCGGCCTTGGTCCGGCCATGCACGATCAATTCGTCGATGCCGGCGGCAGCCAGCGCCTGGGCGTTATCGACCGCCCGGCTGGTGTCGGCTATGCCAAGGCGCATCTTGGCGGTAAAGGGAATATCGGCCGGCACTTCGGCGCGCACCGCGGCGGTGATCTGATGCAGCAATTCCGGTTCGCCGAGCAACGCCGCGCCGCCGCGATGGCGATTGACCGTCGGCGCCGGGCAGCCGAAATTGAGATCGACCCCGGCCGGCCGCAGGCCGACCAGCCGGCGCGCGTTTTCCGCCATGAAATGCGGATCGGAGCCGAGCAACTGGACACGCATCGGCGTGCCGCTCGCCGTCCGGCCGGCGTTGAGCAGTTCCGGGCAGATGCGCTGGTAAGTCTTGGCCGGCAACAGCGTATTGGAGACGCGGACGAATTCGCAGATGCCCCAGTCGTAGCCGCCGATGGCCGTCAGCACGCCGCGCAACAGGTCGTCGGCGAGCCCTTCCATGGGGGCGAGAAGAATGCGGGACATCGGAATTCCGGATTGGGAGAAGGCGCGCATTATAATCCGCGCCATGCTGCGCTTCGTTCTCGATACCAACGTCGTCCTCGACCTCTTCCACTGGGCCAATACCGACGCCGTGCCGATCATGGCGGCGCTGGAGGCCGGCCGCATCGAATGCTACGCCGACGAACGCACGCTCGACGAACTGCAGCGCGTGCTGACCTATCCCCAGCTCAAGATGACGCCGGAAATGATGGTCGAGCGCTACGCCCGCTACAGCCGCCTGATCCGCCTGGTCGACGCCGGCGAAGCGCCGCCCCTGCCGCGCTGCAAGGATCGCGACGACCAGAAATTCCTCGAGCTGGCCGCCCGCTGCGCCGCCAATGTGCTGGTCAGCAAGGACAAGGCGCTACTGAAGCTGCGCGGCCGGACGACGCTAACCTTCCAGATCATGAAGCCGGCGGCCGCCTCGGCACTGTTGGCCGTTGAAGCCTTACCCGCGCTCTAACGCCAACAACAGGCCGGTCTGCCGAGACCAGTCCGTCGCCGACCGCTGCTAAACTACGCCCGATGAAAATACTTATCGCCCTGTTCGCGGCCTGGCTGGCCGTCATTCCCCTCGCCGGCGCCGCGACGCCCGGCGAAGTCGAAATTGGCAGCGTGCTGCGCGAAGCCAACATGCAAGGGCTTTCCGGCCCCAATCGCAAGCTTTCCGACTACCGCGGCAAGCCACTGATCATCAATGTCTGGGCCAGCTGGTGCGGCCCCTGCCGCCAGGAAATGGCGTCGCTGGAGCGCCTGTCGCGGCGCTACGCCAAACAGTTCACGGTGATCGGCATTTCCACCGACGATTACCCGGACCGCGCCAAGGGCTTCCTCCAGGTCGCCGCCACCAGCTTTCCCCATTACATCGACAGCCAGCTCTTCCTCGAGAACATGCTGGGCGCCAACCGCATTCCGCTGACCGTGCTGGTCGATGCCGACGGCCGCGTGCTGGCCAAATACTACGGGGCCAAGGAATGGGACAGCCGGCCGGCGGTCGACGCCATCGGCAAGATCTTCCGTCTGTCGCTTTAAGCCGGGGGCGGCCTTCGGTCAGTCGATACGGCGGCGAAAAACCCAGCTTTTCTCATCCGACGCCGACGGCGCGAAGGCATAGCCGTCATAGTCGAAATCCTGCAGCCCTTCCGGGTCCATCAGGCGATTGAGTACCGCATAGCGCGTCATCAGGCCGCGCGCCCGCTTGGCGTAGAAGCTGATGATCTTGTACTTGCCGTTCTTCCAGTCCTCGAACACCGGCTGGATCACGGCGCCCTTGATCTTGCGGCCGAGCGCCGCCTTGAAATATTCCTCGGAAGCCAGGTTGACCACCACCGGCCGCGGCTCCTGTTCCAGTTCGTCATTGATCGCGTCGAGCAGGCGTTCGCCCCAGAAGGCATAGAGATCCTTGCCCGCCTGGTTGGCGAACCTGGTGCCCATTTCCAGCCGGTAGGGCTGGATCAGGTCGAGCGGTTTGAGCAGACCGTAGAGTCCTGAAAGCATCCGGACATGACGTTGGGCGAAATCCAGATCGGCCTCAGACATGTTTTTTGCCGCCAGACCGTCATAGACATCGCCATCGAAAGCCAGCACCGCCTGCTTGGCGTTTTCCGGGGTGAAAGGCAGCTTCCAGTCGGCGTAGCGGTTGAAATTGAGCAGCGCCAGCGGATCGGAAAGGTCCATCAGCTCGGCGATATCGGCCGGCGACAGCCGGCGCAGCTGCTCGATCAGCGTCTGCGAGTCCTTCAGGAAAGCGGGCTGGGTGAAGGTCGAAACCTGCGGCTGCGTCTTGAAATCGAGCGACTTGGCGGGAGAAAGAAGGATCAGCATGGCGATATTCCGGTCTAAATTCGTGCATTGCGATACGCCGGATTTTACCGGCTGGTAAAATTCCGCTTTTGAATTTTCTGGATATCCCATGAAACGAACCCGCTTCGGCTCGCGTGACCGCCTTTCCCGCGACGCCGCAGAACTTCAGCGCCTGGCCACCGGTCTCTCCGAATCGGGCGGCAAGCTGGAGGATAGCTACTGGGAAACCCAGCTCGCCGAAACCGTCGACGGCCTGTTGAAAAGCGGCGCCGAAGACGACATCAACACTGCCCTCGACCGCCTGTTCGAAGCCAATCCGCGCGCCCACGACGAACTCGCCGACATGGTCGAGTCGCGGGCCGAAACCAACCGCATGGACCTTAACGGCAGCGCCTTCGACATCCAGCTCTTTGCCGCGCCTATCCTCGCCTGGTCGCGTTTTTCCATTCCTTCCTGCACCTTGCCCAAAGCCACCGTCGAAGCGCTGGCCGTGCATCTTGGCGCCCATGTCTTCGGCGCCGGCACGCGCGTCGCGCTGGCCGACTACCTGTTCAGCCCGGACCAACTGCCGCGCAGCTTCTGCGACACCTGGCAACTGACCCAGTCGCTGGGCCAGGCGACCTTGGCTGGGGAACACTTCAAGGTCGACGGCGAAGGCATGCCGGAAACCAACCGCTTCTTGTCGGACGTCCGCTACCTGGTCGGCGCCATTGCCGTACCGTGCGGCAAACCGCTGTTCCGCTGGAACGAGAAGGACGGCAACAAGGAAAACGCGCTCAAGGACTGGATCAAGCAGGGCAGCCCCAATCTCGAACCACTGCTCACCGGCTGCGCCTGGGAACCCTTGCTGCCGGACGCCTACCACGCCGGCTGCCGCAATGCCGACCGCCTGTCGCGGCCCTATTCGCTGCGCGCCTCGGTGGCCTTCCTGCAGACCATGCTCGGCATGATGCCGGCCGATATCCGCGCCGTCGTCGGCCCCTGCTACGACCGCCGCATGGAAGAATATCGCGTCGGCCTCGGCCCCAAGGATGGCGACGATACCTATCACGGCATTGTCTGGCCGCTGCTCGGCGCCGAGGACGAAGCGACCGATGCCGCCGGCGAAATCGAAGCCGTGCTGCGCGAAGCCGGGGTCAAGGACGTGCTCTTCCTCGACCACCATTTCCCCATGGAATTCTGCGACGACTGCGGCGCCCCGCTCTTCCCCAACGCCGAAGCCGAACTGGCCCATGCCGAAATGCCGGAACAGGCCGCCGCCAACTCGCAGGCGCTGCACTGAGAAAACCTTGACGCGGATGGCACGGATGGCGCAGATAACGCGGATTAACCTCCGAAAACCGGCGAGCATCCAGGTCATCGGCGTCGACCACTCATGACTATCAACTCGACCGACAAGTTCTCCAATGCCGACTGGCTGGCGCGCAGCCAAGCCGCCGTCTGGCACCCCTGCACCCAGATGCAGCACCACACGCAGCCCGGCTCGCCGGGCCATTTGCCGCTGGTGCCGATTGCCCGCGGCAGCGGCGCCTGGCTCTATGACTTCGACGGCAAGCGCTATCTCGACGGCATCAGTTCGTGGTGGACCAACCTGTTCGGCCACGCCAACCCGCGCATCAATGCGGCTCTGCGCGAGCAACTGGAAACCCTGGAACATGTGATGCTGGCCGGTTTCACGCACCAGCCGGTGGTCGAGCTGTCCGAACGCCTGAGCGCCCTGACCGGCGGCGCCCTCGGCCACGCCTTCTACGCCTCGGACGGCGCCTCGGCCACCGAAATCGCGCTGAAGATGAGCTTTCATTACTGGCGCAACGTCGGCCGCCCGGAAAAGTCGGAATTCCTCTGCCTGGCCGGCAGCTACCACGGGGAAACGGTCGGCGCGCTGGCCGTCACCGACGTCGCCATTTTCAAGGACGCCTACGCGCCGCTGGTCCGCGCCGCCGCCCACGTCCTGCCCTCGCCCGATTTCCGCCTGGCCGAACCGGGTGAAACGCCCGCCGATGTCGCCCGCCGCGCCGCCGCCGGCCTGGAACAATATCTCGAACAACACGGCGAAAACATCGCCGCCCTGATCGTCGAGCCGCTGGTGCAGGGCGCCGCCGGCATGGCGATGTACGACCCGGAATACCTGCGCCTGGCCCGCCAGCTTTGCGATCGCTTTGAAGTTCACCTGATCTGCGACGAAATCGCCGTCGGCTGCGGCCGCACCGGGACATTCTTTGCCCACGAACAGGCCGCGAATGAGGGCACCCCGATACGGCCCGACCTGATGTGCCTGTCGAAAGGCATTTCCGGCGGTTACCTGCCGCTGTCCATCGTGCTGTGCAGCGACACCATCTACGGCGCCTTCCTCGACGACTCGGTAACCCGCGCCTTCCTGCATTCGCACAGCTATACCGGCAACCCGCTGGCCTGCCGCGCCGCGCTGGCGACGCTGGACATCTTTGAGCAGGACGACGTTCTCGTTGCCAACCGCGACAAATCCGCCCGGATCGGCGCCGCCCTCGCCCCGCTGCTCGACCATCCGCAAGTCAAGCACCTGCGCCTGCGCGGCATGATCGCCGCCTTCGACGTGACCACCGACGACCCGCATTTCTCCCGCCGCTTCTACCGCGCGGCGCTGGAACGCGAAGCGCTGATCCGACCGATCGGCAATACCGTCTATTTGATGCCGCCCTATATCGTTACCGACGATGAAATCGCGAAGCTCGGTACTTCGATCAGGGATGCATTGACAGCGTCGCTGCACAAATAGCCGATGACGAGTTTTTTTTTACGATGCCCCCTGTTCGTTGAGGACGTCAAAAAGCAACGCCTGAGTTGCAAAGACCGGAAGCGGCTTCGTCTCACCGTATCGCCATCTTGACAACTCTCGGATCGAATCTTGCGGAGCAGCAAATCATGAAATCCCTTTCTCTTTTTGCCGGTCGTCCTGTCGTGGTGGCGGCAAGCGCGATCATTGCCACGCTTGCCGTCCTGGGTGCCAGCGGAACATGCCTGGCCGCCAATACTGGAGTTCAGGATACCGCGCTCGCTCGTGGTAGCGAGGTGTCGAAAACGAGCATGGGCGTTCCTGATTTCTCTCTGATCACCCAGCGTTACGGACCTTCCGTGGTCAATATCAGCATCAGCGGCATGCGGCAGGTTTCGGCGGGATCGGGGACGAGCGGCGCCGATGGTCAAAATGGCAATTCAACTGACAACGATCAGATGCAGTTGTTTCTTCGGCGCTTTCAGGAACAATTCGGTGGCTCGGGGGCAAGCATGCAAGTCCCGGTAAGGGGCTTGGGCTCAGGATTCATTGTCAGCGAAGACGGCCTTATCCTGACCAATGCACACGTCATTGCCCATGCCCGCGACGTCATCGTCAAGCTCACCGACCGCCGCGAGTTCCACGCCAAAGTACTGGGCAGTGACCAGAGAACCGACATTGCCGTGCTCAAGATCGAGGCGAGCCATTTGCCCACCGTTGTCGTCGGCAATCCAGCCGACCTGCAAGTCGGACAGTGGGTACTTGCCATCGGGTCGCCCTATGGCTTTGAGAATAGCGTCAGTGCCGGCGTGGTCAGTGCCAAGGGGCGCTCATTGCCGGACGGCAGCGGCGTACCGTTCATCCAGACCGATGCGGCGGTAAATCCGGGAAATTCGGGCGGGCCGCTGTTCAATCTGCGCGGCGAAGTCGTCGGGATAAACTCGCAGATTTACAGTCGTACCGGCGGTTTTCAGGGCTTAAGTTTCGCCATTCCGATCGATCTGGCACTGAAAGTACAACAGCAGATCACCAAAACGGGACGTGCCTCGCATGGCATGCTGGGCGTCTCCGTTCAGGAGGTTGACCAGTCATTGGCCGATGCCTTCAGATTGCCGAAACCGATGGGCGCAATCGTTCTGGAGGTGCAACCGGGGAGCCCGGCGGCGAATGCCGGCATGCAGCAAAGCGATGTCATTCTGAAAGTGGATGGCACTCCAATCAATTTTTCAGGCGACGTGTCGACGCTGGTCACAATGGCCGTTCCGGGTCAGAAGATGGCGATCGACGTCTGGCGCGACGGACGGATCAAGCAAGTCATCGCGAAACTGGGAGATGCCGGAAAAGCAGTCATGCTGCAAACTCCCGATCTGAACAAAACCAGCCAGACCTTGTTCGGACTGGAACTCAGACCGTTACAACCCGGTGAGCGCCTTGCCATCGGGGCTCCGTCAGGGTTATTGATCGAGGCTGTCAGCGCCGCCTCAAAAGAGTCGGGAATCCTGCCGGGTGACGTTCTGCTATCCATTAATGGCAAAGCCGTGACATCGGTGGAACAGGCGCATGCCATCTCGGCAAATGCGCCGGCCCCGGTAGCGCTGCTGCTTCAACGCGGCGATGAAAAAGTCTTTGTGACAATTCGGCTCAGCGCTCGATCGCGCTGAAAAGTCGCAAAAGAACTGCCCAAGGCAGGAAAGTGGGTCCGGCTACCTGACGTGGCCCCGCTCCTTTTCGCTGGTGAGCGCCGCGCTCGACGCCATTTAACCCGCCGCTATCCATGCCGGCCGCCCCGGGCTGAAACTGGCGTGCAACTTGCCCGCCATCCGGTGATCGAAGCAGGACACGCCGGCACTTCGAACAGGATTGTCTGATAGTGGGCAGGGGCGCTGCGGGCAGGCCGCCGGCCGCTGACGCAAAGTGAATTGGCCGGCGGTGCTGCGCGGTCCATGCCAGGCGCAACGCGCTCTGACAACGAAAAAGGAGTGATTCATGGCAGCCAACGTCGAACAGCAGTCCGCACCCGCTCGTAACGTCGGACCGACCCTGCTCCTGGTCGCGACACGCAAGGGCGCCTGGCTCTACCACGGCGACCGGGAGCGCCGCACCTGGCGCTGCGACGGGCCGCATTTCCTCGGCCACATCATTCACCATCTGGTCCTCGATCCGCGCGATGGACGAACCCTGCTCGCCGCGGCCAAGACCGGCCATCTCGGGCCGACCATTTTCCGCTCCACCGATTTCGGCCGGAACTGGCAGGAAGCCGCCCGGCCACCGGCCTTCGCCACGGCCACCGATGGCAGCGGCCGGGCTGTCGATCACACCTTCTGGCTGACGCCGGGCCATGCGGACGAGCCGGATGTCTGGTACGCCGGCACTTCGCCGCAAGGCCTGTTCCGTTCGGCGGACGGCGGCATCAGTTGGGCGCCGTTCTCCGGCATCAACGATGAGCCGCAATACCGGCGCTGGATGGGCACCGTTCAGGACGGCACACCGGACGGGCCGAAGCTGCATTCGATCATCGTCGATCCGCGCGATGCGGCCCACCTCTATTTCGCCATGTCGGGGGGCGGCATCCATGAATCGCAGGATGGCGGTCGGACTTTCGTGCCGCTCATCGAGGGGATGGACGTCGTCGAAGGCTTCGACCGGACCGACGCCATGTTCCACGACCCGCATTGCGTCCGCCTTTGCCCGAGCCAGCCCGATCGCCTTTATCAGCAGAACCATTGCGGCATCTACCGTCTCGATCGGCCAGGCAAGCGCTGGCAGCGCATCGGGCGAAACATGCCGGCGGCGGTCGGCGACATCGGTTTTCCCATTGTGGTGCACCCGCGCGATGCCGACACAGCATGGGTGTTTCCGATGGATGGCACCAGCGTCTGGCCACGCACCAGCCCGGACGGCAAGCCGGCCGTCTACGCGACACGCGACGGCGGCGCCACCTGGCAGCGCGAGGATGCGGGCCTGCCGGCCAGCCAGGCCTGGTGGACCGTGAAACGCCAGGCGATGACTGCTGATCGCCAGGATGCGGTCGGCCTTTACTTCGGCACCACCAGCGGCGAACTGTGGATGGGCCGCGACGAAGGCCGGCAATGGGAATGCATCGCCCGCCACCTGCCGGAAATCTACGCCGTGGAAACCGCCGAACCGGCATAGCCGCCATGCAGGTTCGTATCCCCAGCGCGCTGCGCTCCTACACCGAGCAGGCGGTGACCGAGGTCGACGGCGCCACCCTGGCCGACGTCCTCGGCAACCTGGACCGCCGGTACCCGGGCATCCGCTTCCGGATGATCGACGAACAGCAGCGGATACGCCCGCACATCCGTTTTTTCGTCAATGGCGCGCAAGTCCGCGATCTGGGCGAGGCGCTCGGCGCAACCGACGAACTGATCATCGTCCAGGCACTGAGCGGCGGCTGAGCGAGAAGCTGAGGGCGTTACCGCGGACCATGCCGCCGGCGCGGTCGGGCGGCGAGGGGGAGGATTATTCGCGCCTCTTGCGGGCCGGGGCGACTGATCGCGTCCTTTCGCGGTTCCGGCCTCATCTCGTTGTTGCCGCGCGCACCTGCTCCGAGATTCGTCGCCATGGCGGAGCGTCTTTGCGACTCGATCGAACGGCACAGACAAAAACCGGATTAAGCCCCGTGACCGGGTCCATGGATGGGCGATATTGCGGGCCGATGCCGCCGTTTACCAGGCCTTGAATGCGAGCCGGAATCAGCTCGCCGTTGACGCCGACGTTTGGCATCCGGCAACTCGATTCTGACGCATGACGTCCCAGCCTCTGTATCATGTCGGCCAGCGCAATCAAAGACAGCGGGCTGTGGCGAACCATTGGTTCCAAAAGTTCGAGCACGCCCAACCACCCCAATGATCGAAAACCGCCTCAAAACAGAACTCGCCGACATCGCCGGCCTCGGCCTGACGCGCCGTCGACGCGTACTGGCATCGCCCTGCGGCCGGATGGCCACGGTCGATGGCCGCCAGATGCTCAATTTCGCCAGCAACGATTACCTCGGGCTGGCCGGCAATGCCGAAATCGCCCAGGCGATGGCCGACGGCGCCGTGCGCTGGGGCGCCGGCAGCGGCGCTTCGCATCTGGTCAGCGGCCACCTGGCGCCGCATGAGCAACTGGAAAGCGAAATCGCCGCTTTCGTCGGCTTTCCGCGCGCCCTCACCTTCTCCACCGGCTACCTCGCCAACCTGGCCATCGTGCCGACCCTGGCCGGGCGCGGCGACGCCATTTTCGCCGACAAGCTCAACCACGCCTCGCTGATCGATGCCGTGCAACTGGCCAAGGCCCAGGGCGCCGACAGCCAGCGCTACCCGCACAACGACATGGCGGCGCTGGAGCGCCTGCTTGCCGCCAGTTCGGCGCCCAACAAGATCATCGTCAGCGACGCCGTGTTCAGCATGGACGGCGACTTGGCGCCGCTGCCGCAACTCCTGGCCTTGGCCGAGCGCTACGACGCCTGGCTGGTGATCGACGACGCCCACGGCTTCGGCGTTCTCGGCGCTCACGGCCAGGGCAGCCTGGCCCATTTCAACCTGACTGCTTCACCGCGCATCCTGTTGATGGGCACGCTCGGCAAGGCGGCCGGCGTCGGCGGCGCTTTCGTCGCCGGTTCGGACATCGCCGTCGAATACCTGCTGCAACGCGCCCGCAGCTACATTTTCACCACCGCCGCACCGCCGGCCATCGCCTGCGCGCTGAGCCGCAGCCTGGCCCTCATCGAAGCCGGCGATGCCCTGCGCGCCAACCTGTTCGCCCGCATCGCCCAGTTGCGCGACGGCTTGGCCGGCTTGCCGTGGACGCTGCTGCCTTCGCTGACGTCCATCCAGCCGCTGATCGTCGGCGACAACGAAGCCGCGCTGAAACTCTCGGCCGCGCTCTGGGAACGCGGCCTGTGGGTGCCGGCCATCCGCCCGCCGACAGTACCCAAGGGCACGGCACGGCTGCGCATTTCGGTATCCGCCGCACACACCGCGGACGACATCGGGCAATTGATCGACGCGCTCGGAGAACTGGCATGAGCGCCCCGCTGTATTTCCTGCCCGGCTGGTGCCTGGGGCGCGGCCCCTTGCAGGCCGCCGCCGACGCTCTGCCGGGCCAAATAATCGACCTGCCGGGTTACGGCACCACCCCCTTGATCGAGGATTTCGACGCCGCTGCCGCTGCCCTCGCCAGCCGCCTGCCGGCCGGCAGCGCCCTGTGCGGCTGGTCGCTCGGTGCCCAGTTGGCGTTGGCCATCGCCGCCCGTTTTCCGGAAAAAGTCGGCAAGCTGGTGCTGATCGCCGGCACCACCTCCTTCGTCCAGCGCGACGGTTGGCCCAACGCCATGCCGCCCGCCATGCTGGCCGAATTCACGGCGGGCGTGGCCGCCGATATCGAAGCCATGCTGCCGCGCTTCGTCGGCGGCTTCAACCGCGGCGACGCCCGCGCCAAGGCGGTCACCCTGGAATTGCTCAAGCTGGCCGATCCACGCCCGGAGAGCCGGACGCTCGCCACCGGCCTAGCCTGGCTGCGCGACGTCGACCTGCGCTCCCTGGCGCCGCAAGTCGGGGTGCCGACCCTGCTCATCCATGGCGCAGCCGATCCGCTGATGCCGCTCGCCGCTGCCGAAGCACTGGCCGCGCTGATTCCCGGCGCCCGGCTGGAGATCTTCGCCGACTGCGCCCACGCCCCCTTCATTTCCCGGCCGGACGAGTTTCTCGCCACCCTGCGTCGCTTCCTGCATGACTGACCCGATCAAACCCGGCGTCGCCGCCCGACCGTCCAAAAGCCGTGTCCGGCAATCGTTCGAGCGCGCCGCGGTGACCTACGACAGCGCCGCCGCCATCCAGCGCCGGATCTGCGGCCGCCTGGCCGAACAACTGCTGCCGACCAAGCCGGCCCGCCTGCTCGATGCCGGCTGCGGCACGGGCTATGCCCAGGTCCTGCTGCAGCAGCGTTTTCCGGGCGCCCACGCACTGGCCCTCGACCTTTCGCCGGGCATGCTGCAGCGAATCGGCACGCCCTGCTGCCGCCTGGCCGGCGACCTGGAACACCTGCCGCTGGCCGCGGCCAGCCTCGATCTCTACTGGTCCAGCCTGGCCGTGCAGTGGTGCGAACTGACGACCGTATTGCGCGAAGCCCGCCGGGTCTTGTGTGCAGGCGGCCAACTCGCCCTGGCCAGCCTGGGCCCGCAGACTTTCCACGAACTTCGTCACGCTTTCGCCGGCGTCGATGCCTTCCGCCATACCCTGGCTTTCCATACGCCCGCGGAAATCGACCGGATGGCGAACGCCGCCGGCTTTTCGGCGGTGTCGGTAAGCACCGGCACCGAAATCGCCCATTACGCCGATTTCCGCAGCTTGCTGCGCGCCGTCAAGGCCATCGGTGCCAACCAGGTCGGCGATGGCCGGCGGACCGGCCTGATGAGCCGTCGCGCTTTCGCGCAGGCCGAAGCGGCCTGTGAAACGCTGCGCACCGGCAACGGCCTGCCGCTGACCTACGACGTCATTTACCTTCGCGCCCGCCCATGAGCCCAGCCTACTTCCTGACCGGCACCGACACCGAAATCGGCAAGACCTTCATCACCTGCGCCCTGCTCCATCGCGCCCGCTCCGACGGCCGGCGCGCCGCCGGCCTGAAGCCGATCGCCGCCGGCACCGACGAGGCCGGGCGCAACGAGGATGTCGAACATATCCGCGCCGCCAGCGGCCTGGCATTGGCCAACGACATCATCAATCCGTATTGCTTCACGGCAGCGGTGGCCCCCCACATCGCCGCCGCCGAGGAAGGGCGCCACATCGATTTCGCCACCATCGTCGCGGCTTGCAACAGCGCCCGGCAATCAGCCGAACTGGTCATTGTCGAAGGGGTCGGCGGCTTTCGCGTGCCGCTCGGTACGGACGGCGACAGCGCCGACCTGGCGGTAGCGCTCGGCCTGCCGGTGATTCTCGTCGTCGGCCTGCGCCTGGGCTGCATCAGCCATGCCCTGCTGAGCGCCGAAGCCATCGTCGCCCGCGGCCTGCCGCTGGCCGGCTGGGTGGCGAACCGCATCGATCCGGCGATGTCGCGCTATACCGAAAACCTGGCGACCCTGCAGTCCCTGCTGCCGGCGCCGCTGCTCGGCGTCGTGCCGCACGCGCCGACCGGCGGTGCGGCCGGTGCCGCCCAATTTCTCGAACTACCGGGCCGCCCTTAGCACGGTCGCCACTTCGCGCAGCCGGGCCTGCAACTCGGCAATGCCGGCGGCCAGTTCCTGCACCTGGCCGGCCTTGGCCTTCTGCTCGATGGCATAGGCCGCCGCCGCCCCCTGATTGTCCGAAAAAGTCGCCAGCAGCCCCTTGACGGTGTGAACTTCGCGCTGCAGCGCCGGCGCTTCGCCGCTCGCCAAGGCCGCCGCCAGCGTGGCGCAGTTGTTGTCGACATCCTGAAGGAACATGTCGATCATCATCGAAAAAATCTCCTCGTCGCCGCCCAGGCGCTCGAGAATGAGTGCGTTGTCGAGTTCGAAAGCTCCCGCCATATTCTTCTCCATTCAGTACCTCGCCGAGTCCGGCTCCGCCTTCACCCGATTATTCTCCACCAGCCGCGGCAGTATCCCCCGGCATTGGCCGTCTCAAAGCATCGGCGCTTCGACGTCGGCAAAACGCTGGCGCACGTCGAGAACGAGATCCCATTCGGCGAGCAGCGCTTCGACGCAGAGCGGATCGAAGTGCTTGCCGCGGCCTTCTTCGAGGAAGCGGCGAGCCTCTTCGAGCGGCCAGGCTTTCTTGTAGGGCCGTTCGGAGGTCAGGGCATCGAAGACATCGGCGACGGCGACGATACGCCCGAAGAGCGGGATGTCGTTGCCTTTCAGGCCGCGGGGATATCCGGTGCCGTCATATTTTTCGTGGTGGCTGATGGCGATCAACGCCCCGGCCCGCATGATTTCCGAAGCGCTGTCCTTGAGCAGTTCGTAGCCCATGCGGGCGTGCCCCTTCATCACTTCGAATTCTTCCGGCGTCAGCCTGCCCGGCTTGAGCAGGATGTAATCGGGAATGCCGATCTTGCCGACATCGTGCATCGGCGCCGCTTCCAGGATCAGGCGCTGGGCACTTTCATCCAGGCTCAGGCCGCAGGCGATGGCCTGGGAGTAATAGGCCATGCGCTGGATATGGGCACCGGTTTCCGGATCACGGAATTCGGCAGCGCGCGAAATGCGGAAAATCAGCTCCTTTTCCCGGTCGCGAATTTCCTTGGTCTGCTCATCGACCAGCGCGGCGAGATGCTGGGCGCGGTCGGCCAGGAATTTCTGGCCGGTGCGCAGCGACAGCATGTTGCGGGCGCGGGCGCTGAATTCGACACGGTCGATCGGCTTGGTCAGGAAATCATTGGCGCCGCCGAGCAGCGCCTCGTAGCGGACATCCTTCTGGTCGTTGGCGGTGACCATCAGGATCGGCACTTCATCGCGGCCGTGCAGGCCGCGGAAAGCGCTGATGAAGCGCAGGCCGTCCATGTCCGGCATCATGTAATCGACGATGACCAGGTCGGGCACGTTTTCCCGACACCAGTCGAGCGCCTTCAACGGATTATCGAAAAGCACCGGCTGGCATTCGCCGAGCTTGAGCACCAACGCCTTGATCAGGGTCAGGTTGATATCGCTGTCGTCAATGATCAGCACGGTATGCATAAGGGCTCGCCAAGACTGGTAGGTTGTTTTGCGAAGTATATAATGCGCCGCCATGAAACTCCTTTTCGACCTCTTCCCCGTCATCCTTTTCTTCATCGCCTTCAAGTACTCCGAGAAAAACCCGGAGCTTGCGGCCGGCTGGGTCGGTACCCTGCTCGGCTCGACCACGATCGATGTCAAGCAGGCGCCCATCCTCCTCGCCACCGTGGTCGTCATCGCCGCCACCGTCGCGCAGATCGTCTGGGTCCGGGTCCGCCACGGCAAGGTGGACAAGATGCTGTGGGTCAGCCTCGGTCTGGTCACCGTCTTCGGCGGCATGACCCTGGTTTTCCAGAACGAGGCCTTCATCAAGTGGAAGCCGACCATCCTTTACTGGATTTTTGCCGGCAGCATGGCTTTCTCGGCCCTGGTGCTGAAGAAAAATGCCATCAAGACCATGCTCGGCGAGCAACTGGTCCTGCCGGATGCCATCTGGCGCCGGGTCAACCTGTCGTGGATCACCTTCTTCACCTTCATGGGCGGCCTCAATTTGTATGTCGCCTTCAATTTCCCGACCGAAACCTGGGTCAATTTCAAATTATTCGGCGGCATGGGGCTGTTGCTCGTTTTCGTGTTCGGGCAAGGCATCGTGCTGTCGAAGTATGTTCAGGAAGACAAATGATGCTTTACGCCATTAATGCCGAAGACCGCGCCGGCACCCTCGAGCAGCGTCTCGCTGCCCGCCCCGCCCACCTCGAGCGCCTGCAGGCCCTGCACGCCGCGGGCCGCCTGATCCTCGCCGGCCCCTGCCCGGCGATCGATGCGCCGGACCCCGGCCCGGCCGGTTTTACGGGCAGCGTGGTCGTGGCCGAATTCGCGTCGCTGGCCGAAGCGCAGGCCTGGGCCGATGCCGATCCCTACATCGCCGCCGGCGTCTACGAGAAAGTCAGCGTCAAGCCCTTCAAGAAAGTGTTGCCAGTTTGAGCCAGGATGTCATCGAACTGCTGCGCCAGCGCCTGGCGAGCCTGCAGCCGCTATCGGTCGCCATTGAAGACCATTCGCATCGCCATGCCGGCCACGCCGGCGCGAAAGATGGTGGCCATTACCGGCTAGACATCGTCGCCGCGGCCTTTGCCGGCAAAAGCACTGTCGCCCGGCACCGCCTGGTTTATGACGCCGCCGGCGACCTGATGCGCGGAAAAATACATGCTTTAGCCATCTATGCACGGGCGCCGGGCGAAGTATAATTTTCCGATTACCCCACCCAAGGATGACTACATGCTGAAAATGTCCCGTCTGGCCGCCCTGCTTGTTGCCGGCGCCATCGTTTCCGCCCCGGTTCTGGCTGCTGACAAGGCCAAGCCTTTTGCCACGGTGAATGGCCAGGCGATTCCGCAGTCGGTCTACGATGCTTTCGTTGCCGAGCAAAAAGCGCAAGGCGCACCGGATTCGCCCGAACTGCAGAATGCTGTCAAGGAAGAGCTGATCCGCCGCGAAGTGCTGGCCCAGGAAGCCAAGAAGAAGGGCGAGGATAAGAAGAGCGAAGTCCAGGGTCAGATCGAACTGGCCAAGCAGGCGGTGCTGATCCGTGCCTACCTGTCCGACTACGTGCGCGCCAATCCGGTCAGCGAAGCCCAGCTCAAGGCCGAATACGAGGCGATCAAGGCCAACCTCGGGACCACCGAGTACAAGGCTCGCCACATCCTGGTCGACAAGGAAGACGATGCCAAGGCAATCATCGCCAAGCTGGACAAGGGCGAGAAATTCTCCGATCTCGCCAAGCAGTCGAAGGACCCCGGCTCCAAGGATAAGGGCGGCGAACTCGGCTGGAGCGCTCCCAGTTCCTACGTCAAGCCCTTCGCCGACGCGCTCGGCAAGCTGAAAAAAGGCGAATACACCAAGGTGCCGGTCAAGTCGGACTTCGGCTACCACGTCATCCAGCTCGACGATTCGCGCCCGCTGACCCCGCCGCCCTACGAACAGGTCAAGCCGCAACTGCAACAACGCGCCAGCCAGCAACAGGTCGAAAACCTGGTCAAGGAGCTGCGCAGCAAGGCCAAGGTTAACTGATTCCCCCTTGCTCCGCCGATGCCCGCCTGAAGGCGGGCATTTTTTTGTCCGTTGTGATGGCACAGCACATTTTCGGGGAGCCCGACATCCACGGCTGCGACGAATTGCCGCAGCTGTCGGGCGACGGCAACACGGCATAAATCGCGGATAATTCGGCCCATGCCTTTCACCTCCAGCACTGCCGACGGAAGCGACCATCTGGCCAATCTGCGCCGCCTGGTCGCCGTGCGCTGGGCAATCCTGGCGACGGTGGGCGGGCTGGTGCTGATTATCCCCGGCCTGCTCGATATTCCGCTGCCCCGGCCCCTGTTGCTGACCGTGACCGGCGTCAGCGCACTATTCAACGCCATCGCCCAGTGGCGCCTGCGGCAAGCCCGAACGGTCAGCCCGGCCGAGCTGTTGAGTCAATTGCTGGTCGATATCACCACCCTGAGCGCCCTCCTCTTCTTCAGCGGCGGCGCCACCAACCCGCTGGTTTCGCTGTTGCTGCCGCCGGTCGCCATTGCGGCGCTGACACTGCCCTGGCGCGCCGTGCTCGGCACGCTGGTCTATGCCGTGGCCGCCTATTCGGCGCTGATGCTTTTCTACCTGCCGCTGCCGCTGCCGGATCCCAGCCGAGCCACGCACCTGCACCTGGTCGGCATGTGGCTGACTTTTGTCGTTTCGGCGATGATGATTGCCTGGTTCGTCGTCCGCATGACGCGCCTGATCCGCCTGCGCGACGCCGAACTCGCCGCTGCCCGCGAACAGGCCCTGCGCGACGAGCGAGTGATGGCAATGGGCACGCTGGCAGCCGGCGCCGCGCACGAACTCGGTACGCCGCTCGGCACCATGGCGCTGATCGCCGGCGAACTGGCTCACGACTTCGCCGGCAATCCCGCCCTGCCCGACACGGCGCGCGCCGATATCGCGCTGCTTCGCCAGCAGATCGGCCTGTGCAAGGAAATCATCACCGGCCTGTCGCGCCGAGCCGGCGCCGAACGCCTGGAAAACACCCCGCTGGAAGGGGCCGACCGCTGGCTGGAGGCAATCCGTCTGCACTGGCACGCCGTCCGGCCCCAGGCGGGCAGCCGGCTGGTCCGCGCCAGCGATGGTCCTGCCCCGGAAATTGCCGCCGACCCCCGTCTCGAACAGGCCGTGCTCAATCTGTTGAACAATGCCGCCAACGCCAGCGGCCCGACACCGCTCGAACTGCGCCTCGCCTGGTCGACGCGGGAACTGTGCATCGAGATTCGCGACCGTGGCCCCGGCTTTCCGCCGGCCGTCCTCGAACTGGGCGGCCAGGCGAGTTTCCCGCCGCACGCGCGAGGCAGCGGCATCGGCCTGATGCTGACCAGGAGCGCCATCGAACAGCTCGGCGGCCGCCTTTCCCTCTCCAACCCCGACGATGGCGGCGCCCTCGCCCGCATCGAACTTCCCCTGCCTGCCCGATGCCCGACCTGACCCTGATCATCGACGACGACCCCGCCTTCAATGCCATTCTGGTGCGCAGCATGGAAAGGCGCGGCCGGCCCGCCTGTGGGGCGCTCGACCCGGCGGCAGCGCTCGAAATGGCCGGCGCCCGGCAGCCCGGGCGCATCGTTCTCGATCTCAACCTGAACGGCTCCTCCGGCCTGGCACTGATTCCCGAATTGCTGGCCATCAATCCAGCCTGCCGCATCGTCGTGCTGACCGGCTATGCCAGCATCACCACCGCGGTGGACGCCATCAAGCTGGGCGCCATCCAGTATCTCGCCAAGCCGGTCGAGATCGAGGCCATTCTCGGCGCCTTCGACCAGGACGAGGAACCCGACCTCGATCTGCCGGCTCCCGATGCGCCGCTCTCCGTTGATCGGCTGGAGTGGGAACACATCCAGCGCGTCCTCAACGAAAACGACGGCAACATCTCGGCTACCGCCCGCGCCCTGAAAATGCACCGCCGCACACTGCAGCGCAAACTGGCCAAACACCCGGTCCGCCAATGAAAAGGGCCGGCATCGACCGGCCCGGCTGAAGCTGCGGCGCGGCTGGCGCCGCGCCCCACCTAGTGGTGCATATGTTCCATCGCCGGCATCGGCATGGGCATCGAGCGGACCACCTTGGCCTCGACCTTCTTGCTGCTGCCGTCGTCGAAACCGAGGGTGATGGGAAGCACGTCGCCTTCCTTCAAGGGCGCCTTGAGATCGATCAGCATCACGTGCAGGCCGCCCGGCTGGAGCACCGCCTCCCCCCCGGCCTTGATGTCGATGGCCGGCACCGGCCGCATTTTCATGACCCCGCCTTCGTTCAGATGGGTGTGCAGTTCGGTCAGCCGCGAAGCCGGGTTGTCGGCCTTGAGCACCTTGATATCCTGGTCGCCGTGGTTCCTGATTACCATGAAGGCACCGGTCGTCGGCGCCCCGGGCGGCGCGAGCCGGACATAGGGATTGTCGACGCTGACATGGTCGGCGGCGGCAGCCAGCACACCGGCCGAAAAGAGCAGGCTGATCGCCAGCAGGGAGAGTTGTTTCATCGACGTAAACTCCTTCAGGGTTGCTTCAAATAATCACGGATGGCCAGGGCGACCCCTTCCGGCGGCGTGGCATGGGGAATCCTGCCGCGCAGCTTGCCGTTCGGGCCGACGACATAGGTGTCGGACGAATGATCGACGACATAGCCGCCGGCCGTGTCGGCCGGCTGCCGGGCATAGAAGACCCCGTAGCGGCGGGCGATTTCGGCCAGTTCTTCCGGCGTCCCGGTAACGCCGACCATGGCCGGATGGAAGAACTCGACATAGTCCTTGAGCCGGGCCGGCGTATCGCGCTGCGGATCGACCGAAACGAAGATCACCGCGACCCGGGCCAGCTCTTCGGGACGAAGCTGCTTCAGGCCTTCGGCGGTGGCGGCGAGCGACGTCGGGCAGACGTCCGGGCAATAGGTATAGCCAAAATAGACGAGCACCAGCTTGCCGCGAAAATCGTGCAACGACAGCGGCCCGCTGGCTGATTGCAACGTGAAATCCCCGTCGGCCGCCGGGCCGGGTGGCGGCAGTGGCCGCGCAAGGTCCGGCTGCCAGAGCAGGGCGAGGGCCAGCACGAAGCTGCCAAGCACGGCGGCAATGGCGAGCAATAGGCGATCAGAGACCATGGGCGGCAGCCGCGGACAGGCGATAGGGAATGGCCAGCCGCTGGCGGGCGGTTTCGACCAGCACCGTCACCTGCCAGTCCATCTGGCCGGTGACGCAGACCGGCAGGCTGACCTCGCCAACAAAACGGCCATCGCCCACCGGCTGCAAGCGAGGCCGGTTGAGGCCCATGTTCATGTCGACGCCGGCGAAATCCACCTCGACCTGGGTTGGCTGCAGGCCGCTGACCGTCAGCTCGACGTGAAAGGGCTGAACCATCGGGATCGGCCGCACATCGCTGGACAGCTCGACCCGGCCGCCATCGGGCAACTCCGCGGCGCAAGCCTGGCGGTTCAGGTCGCAGCCGGCGGCCGGCTGCACCGTCAGGTCGGCCTTGGGCAACAGCAAGGGGGAAAGCTTGTAGCCGACGACGACGACCAGCGCCAGCAGAAGGATGCCGATGACATCGACCAGGATTTTCTTGTTCACCGAAATGACGGCCTCTCACGGGAAAAGCAGGCGGCGCTTCCTGCAGAAAATTGCCGAAGGGAGCAACAGACCGCCATTCTTTCATATCTTGAAGGGAATCCGGGGTGCGACAAATTGTCGCAAGACCAGGGCAGACCGGGAAAATCGCTGATCGGCCCGGCCGAATCTTGTTTAACATTCGGCATCACCCAGCAGCTGGCATCGTCACCCCCATGAAAAAATACCTTTTTGTCTTTTCCCTGGTCGCCTTCAGCCACCTGGCCGTCGCCGACAGCCTGCCGGCCGCCGGGCCGCTTTTCGCCGCCAGCCTGAACAACGCCGACGATCAGCCGGTCGCCCTCGAGCGCTACAAGGGGAAGGCGCTGATCGTCAATTTCTGGGCCCGCTGGTGCGCTCCGTGCCGGGCGGAGATTCCCGAACTGATCAGGTTCCGCGCCGCGCATGCGGACAGGATCGAAGTCCTCGGCATCGGCATCGAGGACAACGCGCCGGCGGTCAAGGAATTCGCCCGGAACAACGGTATCGATTACCCGGTATTCGTCGCCCGCGAAAAAGGCATTCCGCTGATGCAGGCGCTAGGCAACAGCGTCGGCGGCCTGCCGTTCACACTGTTCATCGACCGCGACGGCCGGGTCGTCGACAAAAAGCTCGGCATGATCAGGAAAGCCGATCTCGATGCCGCCGCCCCGCTATTGCTGAAAAACTGAGGCCAGCGCTCAGGGAAGCTGGCAGGCCTGCGGGCAACCGACGAGTTGCTCGATTACCGCCCGGACACGGCCCATCGCACCGCGCAGGACGTCGTCCAGGCTGTCGAAATGGATGCCATTGGCGCTGCTGCCCCGACCTGCCGCGTGGTTGGCGACGACATTGATGGTCGCGTAAGGCAGGCCCAGTTCGCGGGCCAGCGCGGCTTCGGGCATCCCGGTCATGCCGACCAGGTCGGCGCCGTCGCGCTCCAGGCGATTGATTTCGGCCGCGGTTTCGAGGCGCGGCCCCTGCGTCGCGGCATAGACGCCGCCCAGCTTCATCTCGATACCGAGTGCGACACCGGCTTCATGAATGCGGCGGCGCAGGTCGGCGTCGTAGGGTTCGGTAAAGTCGATGTGGGTGACCGGCGTACCGTTACCCTCGAAATAGGTCGACTTGCGGCCCCAGGTGTAGTCGATGACCTGGTTGGGCAGCACGATGTCACCCGGTTGCAGGTCGTCGCGGATGCCACCGACCGAAGCCACCGAAATGACGCCGGTCGCCTTGTGGTGATGCAGCGCCCACAGGTTGGCGCGGTAATTGACCATGTGCGGCGGAATGGTGTGGCCGTAGCCATGGCGCGGCAGGAACATCGCGGGCTGGCCGCAGATCTGGCCGAAGACGACAGCGCCCGAAGGCTCGCCGTAGGGGGTGCGGACCACTTCGCGATGCGAAACGTCGAGATTGGACAGGGTCGTCAGACCGCTGCCGCCAATGATTGCCAGCATGTCAGGGTTTCCTTTTGGCCAGCAGCGAAGCCAGCGTCGGCACCACGCTCTTCATCGAGGGGTGCGATTTGCGAATTTTTTCGATATCGACGGTGTTGTCGTCGAGCTTGCGATATAGCGCATTGTTGCGCTCGGCCGAGAACGGCAGGTCGCGCAGGGTCTTGCCGCTGTGGTAGCTGACCAGCGTATCGCGGCCGATATCCTTGGCCTGCCAGGAAATTGCCGTGCGATCGACATAATGCAGGGCCTGCACGCCGGGCAGGCCGGCGGCCAGTTCGGCGACGGCGCGGTGAATCTTCTCGCGATAGGCGGCGACCGCCTGGCCGGCATCGGTCGGCGTCGCGCCGGTGATTTCGGCCGGGGCGCCCATCAACCAGCAGACCACGGTATCCGGCGCGAAAGCTTCGATCCGTGCCCGCTGTTCGGCAGCGAGTGCCGTCACTTCGGTCTGGATCAAGCTTACATCCTGCCCGTGGACACGGGCTTCGGTGGCGGCCAGGCATTCGGCCAGGGAGTCGATGGCCAGCACGCTGAGCCCGCGCGCCGCCAGCGCCTGCGTCGAGTAGCCGATGCCACAGCCGATTTCCAGCACCTTGCGGCCTGGCACCAGCGATGCCATCCATTCGTAATCGCCGCGCCTGACGTAGCTCGCCGCTTCCGCTTCCCAGTAGCCGATGAAATCGGCGACCGTCGTTCCGCTCATCAACTTTCCTTCATCGCGTAAATGGCGGGGAGGTTGCGCCAGGCGCCGTCCACGTCCATGCCGTAGCCGAAGACGAAGCGGTCGGGAACGCTGAGACCGACGAAATCGGCGGCAATCGGCTTGGCCTTGCCGTTTTCCTTGTCGGCAAAGACGGCGAGCAGCACTTCGGCGGCCCCGAGGTGGATCAGGCTGTCCTTGACGGCGGCCAGCGTCACGCCCTCGTCGAGAATATCGTCGATGACCAGCACGGTGCGGCCCTTGACCGACGTCCACGGCGCGATCCGCCAGGAAATCTTGCCGCCCTGGGTTTCCGGGCCGTAGCGCGTGGCGTGCAGGTAATCGAAATCGATCGGGAAATCGAGCCTGGGCAGCAGTTGGCCGCAGAAGATCACGCCGCCCGACATCACGCAGAGGACCAGCGGATTCTTGTCGGCCAGCCGGGCGCGGATGGCCTCCGCCACCGTGCCCAGCGCCGCCTGAATGGCGGCCTCGGAGTGAATCAGTTCAGCTTCGGCCAGCAGGGTGCGGGCTTTTTGTGCATCCATGTAGTTATCTCTCCAGGCTCTTCAGGTAGGCGTCGAATTCCGCGCCGACCTCGTGATGGCGCTGGCCGAAGACGACGGTCGCCTGCAGGTAACCCAGCTTGGAGCCGCAATCATAACGCGTGCCGGCGTAACGGTAGGCCAGTACCTGCTCCTCGGAGAGCAGCGAGGCGATGCCGTCGGTCAGCTGGATTTCGCCACCGGAACCGGGCTTGACGTTTTCCAGGTGATGGAAGATGCGCGGCGTCAGGATATAGCGACCGACCACCGCCAGCGTGGACGGCGCCGTCTCGGGGCTCGGCTTCTCGACGATGCCATTGACCTGCTCCAGGCGTTCGGCGACGCGGCGGGCATCGACGATGCCGTAGCTCTTGGTGTCGGCGCGCGGCACATCCTGGACGCCGAGCACGGAGCAACGGTAGTAATCGTAGGTGTCGGTCATCTGCTTCATCACCGGCACATCGGCATCGAGCAGATCGTCGGCGAGCAGCACGGCGAACGGTTCGTCGCCAATCACCGGCTTGGCGCAGAGCACGGCATGACCGAGGCCAAGCGCTTCGGCCTGGCGAATGTAGATGCAGTTGATGTTCTTCGGAATCATGCTGCGCACGAAATCGAGCATTTCGTTCTTGCCGCGCGCGGCCAGCTCGTTTTCCAGTTCGTAGGCCTTGTCGAAATGGTCCTCGATGGCCCGCTTCGAACGCCCGGTAACGAACACCATGTCGGTGATGCCGGCGGCGACCGCCTCTTCGACCGCGTACTGGATCAGCGGTTTGTCCACGACCGGCAGCATTTCCTTCGGGCTGGCCTTGGTCGCCGGCAGGAAACGGGTGCCCATGCCGGCCACCGGAAAAACAGCTTTCCTGACTGTTTTCATTTCAATTCTCCTTGAAAGCTGTTTTCGGTACAGGCTAACCCGGCGCAGCCGGCGTCAAGCGCAGCGACAGCGTAGCGGCCGAAGCCAAACACTGCTTTTCTGACTGTTTTCATTCTTCGACTCCTTGTTCGAGCAAATTCATCAAACCTGCTTCATCGATCACCGAAACCCCTAATTCCAGTGCTTTTTCCAGCTTGGAGCCGGCTTCCTCGCCGGCCACCACAAAATTCGTCTTTTTCGATACCGACCCCGCCACCTTGCCGCCGGCTGCCTCGATCATCGCCTTGGCGGCATCGCGGGTCAGGGTCGGCAGCGTGCCGGTCAGCACCAAGGTCTTGCCGGCCAGTGGTGCAGCCGGGGTGGCCTGCGCCGTCACCGCGGGCAGCGCCGCCAGCAGTTCGTCGCGACGGGTGGCCACGGCGGCCAGCAGCCCGCGATTGCCGCGCGCCTGCAGCCAGTCGCCCAGCGCCGCAATGACTTCGCCGGGAATGCCGGCACTCGACAAGGCGGCGCCGTTGATGCCCTGCGTCGCCAGCGTCGCCCCGTCAATCACGGCGCCCAGTTGCCGGGCGCGAGTAGGCGTCAGCCGGGGGACGCCGAGAACGGCATACAGCTCGCTCCAGGCCAGGCGCTCGGCAAGGCCCGGCCGCGGCGCGTGCTCGTCGGCCGGCGCGACGCCGATTTCCGGGCACAGCAGGTCGTCGACCGCGCGCACATTGCGCTCCTCGGCGAAAAAGTCGGCAATCGCCGCCGCCACCGTCGCCCCGATATCCGGCAGCACGGCAAGCAGCGGCGCCGGCGCCCGGCGCACGCGCTCGAAACTGCCCAGCCAGTCGGCCAGCGTCTTGGCGGTCGATTCGCCGACGTGGCGTATGCCCAGTGCGAACAACAGGCGGGCCAGGCTCGGCCGGCGGCTGGCGGCGATGCCGTCGAGCAGGTTCTCGGCCCAGCGCGTCGGGACCAGGCCGGCCTTGACGGTTTCCGGCACGATGCCGTGAGTCGCCCCAAGCTCCTGCTTGGGGCTTCCTCGCCACGAGCCAGCTGCGCCGTTGGCGCCAGGCAGGCCTGTCTCGCTCACGCTCGACTCGTGGTCGCGCTCGTCGGCCCGCCGCTTCATTTCGATCAGGTCAACCAGGGTCAGACGATAGAGATCGGCGATGCCGTGAACATAGTCGAACTCGACCAGGCGTTCGACATAACGCTCGCCCAGCCCTTCGATATCCATCATCCGGCGGCCGGCAAAATGCAGGATCGCCTGAATGCGCTGGGCGCGGCACGAAAAGCCGCCGGAACAGCGGGCCACCGCTTCGCCCGGCTCCCGCACCACATGGGCGCCGCACACCGGGCAGGCATCGGGCATCGAAAAAGCCGCGACACCGTCGGCTCGCGGCTTGGCAACGACGCTGACCACTTCCGGAATGACGTCGCCGGCCCGGCGAACGATCACCGTATCGCCGACCCGCACATCCTTGCGCCGTACTTCGTCCTCGTTGTGCAAGGTCGCATTGGTCACCGTGACGCCACCGACAAAGACCGGCTTCAAGCGCGCCACCGGCGTGATGGCGCCGGTCCGCCCGACCTGGAGGTCGATGCCGAGCACTTCGGTGAGCGCTTCCTCGGCCGGGAATTTGTGCGCGATGGCGAAACGCGGCGCCCGCGAGACGAAGCCCAACTGCGCCTGCGCGGCGAGATTGTTAACCTTGTAGACGACGCCGTCGATGTCGTAGGGCAAGCTCGGGCGTTGTTCGCCGATCCTGGCGAAATAGCCGAGCAGGCCGTCGGCACCATGCACCACGTCCAGTTCGGTGGCGACCGGAAAGCCCCAGCTGGCCAGCCGGTTCATCAGTTCGCCGTGCGTTTCGACGGCCAGTTGTTCGGCGCCGGCCCCGACGCCGTAGGCAAAAAAGGACAACGGCCGGCCGGCGGTGATTTTCGAATCGAGCTGGCGCAAGCTGCCGGCCGCGGCATTGCGCGGATTGACGAATTCCTTGTCGCCGCGCTGGCGCTGGCGTTCGTTGAGGGCGGCAAAATCCGCCTTGTACATCAGGACTTCACCGCGGACCTCGATCAGCGCCGGCCAGCCCTCGCCCTGCAGGCGCAGCGGAATACTGCGGAGGGTGCGCAGGTTGGGCGTGACATCCTCGCCGGTGACGCCGTCGCCGCGGGTAGCGCCGCAGGTGAAGAGGCCATTTTCATAAGTCAGGCTGATCGCCAGGCCGTCGAATTTCGGCTCCACTGCATATTCGATGATCGCCATCGTGTGCAGGCTGTCGCGCGCGCGCTGATCGAAAGCTTCGACTTCGGCTGCCGAAAAGGCGTTGTTCAGCGACAACATCGGCACGCCATGGCGGCGCGGCGGAAATTCCTTCTGCGGTGCCGCGCCGACCCGCTGGGTCGGCGAATCGACCGTCAGCAGTTCCGGATATTGCCGCTCGATCTCCTGCAGTTCCCGAAACAGCCGGTCGTACTCGGCGTCCGGAATAGTCGGCTGGTCGAGAACGTAATAGGCGTGATTGTGGCGCTCGAGTTCGGCGCGCAGGTCCGCTGCGCGCAGCGCCTCAGCCGCGGGTACCGCCATCAGGAAAACAGCCGCTGCGCCTGGGGCGAACCGGCCGGCAGGCCGAAGCTGGCCATCGTCGCCTGCGGCTTGCCAATGAATTCCCGGCGGATGTGGTCGAGCTGTGAGTCGGACAGCGGCTGTCGATTGTCATCGACCAGGGCGCCTTGCAGGGTGTCGGCAAAACGCTTGGCCAGTTCGGCCATCTGCAGGAAGACGCGTTCGCCGTGATCGACGCGTGGCACGTCGAGCAGGAAAGTCAGGCCGTGCGTGCTCAGGGTGCGCACCGTCTCGGCCGAGAACTGCGTGCTTTCGTAATTCTGCAGGCTGAACTGGGCCTGGCCTTCGTCGTCGTAGCGGGTGAACAAACCATCGATGCCGAGCTGCATGCCTGCCGCCTCGGCCAGCGCCCGGATCTTGGTGCCGGTGAAGGCGCTGCCGCGGCTGACCAGGTTGATGCCGATTTCGAGATCGACGGCCGCGCAGAAACGGTCAATTTCCGCCGCCTGGTCGAGGACGCGGGTCGGCGGCATGTCGGCCACCGCCATCAGTTCGTCGGCGAGGGCGTGCATGGCCTGGGTGAACAGGCTGAGATCGCCCTCGGAGACCGGCCCCAGGCGATTGACCAGTTGCAGGCCGACACGCAGATGGCGCACATACAGGTCGCTGCCGGGTTGCAGACGCTCCCATTCGCGGCTGCGTTCATTGAAGCCGATCCAGTGCACCGGCTTGTTCAGGCGTTGCAGCACTTCGCGCTGGGAATGCAGGATTTCGGCGGCCGAAACCGGCTCGACCAGTTCCATGGCGACGACGAATTCCAGGCGCGGGTCGAGCAGTTCGGCCGGCACGGCGCCGGCGGCGATTTCCGGTACGGACTCTTCGGCCAGGGCCGGTCCGGCATCGGCTATTTGCGGCAGCGGTTCGGATTCGAACTCGACGGCGACTTCGGGAGCCGGTGCTTCGTCAGGCTCAAAGACAGTTTCCGGCTGATCGGCCGGCTCGTCCGGAAAGTCGTCGGCGAAAACCGGTTCGCGCCGCTCGCCGGCCGGGGCGGCGTGTTCGATACGGATTTCCGGCTCGCTGTGCGCTACCGCATCCGCCCCGCCGGCCACCTTTGCTGTCTCGCCGAGCAGCACATCGTCGTGCTGCGGCTTGAAGACGGCTTCCGCCAGTTTGCGATGACGGTATTCCTGCACCTTGTTGTAAGCAAACACGCCGACCACCGCCGTCGCGCCCAGGCCTATCAGTCCAATCTGGAGTTCGGTCATTTACGCCGCGTCCCTCATTTTCAAAGCTTCCTCGATATCCACTTCCACCACGCGCGAAACACCGGATTCCTGCATGGTGACGCCGACCAGCTGCTCGGCCATTTCCATGGCGATTTTATTATGGGAAATAAATAAAAATTGCGTGTTCGCCGACATTTTCTTCACCATGCCGCAGAAACGCTCGGTGTTCGAGTCGTCGAGCGGCGCATCGACTTCGTCAAGCAGACAGAAAGGCGCCGGATTCAACTGGAACATCGAGAAAACCAGGGCAATCGCCGTCAACGCCTTCTCGCCGCCGGACAGCAGGTGGATGGTTGAATTCTTCTTGCCGGGCGGCTGAGCGATGACCTGGACGCCAGCATCGAGGATTTCCTCGCCGGTCATCACCAGTTCCGCCCGACCGCCGCCGAACAGTTCGGGGAAGAGCTGCCCAAAATGGCCGTTGACCGTATTGAACGTCGATTGCAGCAGATCGCGTGTTTCGCGGTCGATGCGCCGAATGGCGTTCTCCAGCGTTTCCATGGCCTCGGTCAGGTCGGCCGCCTGCATGTCGAGGTAACCCTTGCGCTCGGTCGCCGTTTCCAGTTCCTGCAGCGCCGCCAGATTGACGGCGCCGAGTTCGGCGATGGCATTGCCGAGCCGGGTGATTTCGCCCTGCAGCGCCGGTGGGCGGGCGTTGCCCAACTCGGGCGACAAGGCCTCCTCGTCGGCCCCGGCTTCCAGCAGTTGCTGCGCGAACTGCTCGGCATTCAAGGCCGCGGCCTGTTCCTTCAGCTTCAGGTCGCCGATCCGGACGCGCAGCGGTTCCAGGCCCTGCTCGATTTTCAGGCGCTGCTCGTCGAGGCCGCGCAGCGCGTGGGTCGCCGCTTCCAGTGCGTCGCGCCGTTCGGCCAGGGCTTTTTCCTTTTCCTGGCGCAGGGCCAGCGCCGCCTGCAGGCTGTCTTCCATGACATCGGCCGGCGCCGCTTCGACCTGCTCGGCGCACTGGGCGCGATCCTTCTCGATGCGGTTCAGTTCGCGCTGGGCGGTGGCCTGCTGGACGAAGACGTCCTGCAATTTGCCCTGCGCCTCGCGCAGCGAAAATTGCGCTTCGCGCAGCGCCCGGTCGAAATCGGAATTGCGTTCGCGCTCGGCGCGCACCGCCCGCTCGCATTCGTCCAGCCGCGACTGGGCACCGGCGACCAGTACACGGATGCGGGCCAGGCCGTCCCGCACTTCGGCGATCTTGTCATCGGCCGCCATTTCGCGTTCGCGCTCGGCTTCCTCTTCCTCGGCCAGTTCGGCCAGCTGCTCCTGCAGGCGTTCCTTCTGCTCGCGGTAGCGTTCGAGCGCCTGGGAAACTTTCAGGACTTCGAGTTGCACGGCATGCACGCGCTGCTGGCGATCGGTAACGTACTGTCGGATTTCGCCGATCTCTTCCTGCTTGTCGGCGAACTGCTCGTCGAGCACCGCCAGCTGTTCGCGGATGCCCTCGGCCTGCTCTTCGTAGGCGGCGATGCCTTCGGCCAGGGTTTCGATTTCGCGCTGGCGTTCGAGCAGGCCATGCTCGCCCTGGTCCGGCGCGAAGAAGGTGACGCTGGTCCGGCTCAACAGGTCGCCGCCGGCGGTGACCAGCACGGCACCGGGCGGCAAGTCCGCCCGCCGCGCCAGCGCGGCGTCGAGCGATTCGGCGGCGAATACCGGACCCAGCCAGTCGGCCAGCACGGCGGCGATGGCCGGGTTTTCACTGCGCACGCGCTCGACCAGTCGGCCGGCGCTTTCGCCATTGATCAACGTCGCCGGCAACATCACCGATAGCTTGGCATCCGGCCGGTCGTGCAGCCAGGCATCGAGCTTGGCCGGGTCGTCGCAGGCAATGGCGTTCAGGCGTTCGCGCAACACCGCCTCGACCGCCGCTTCCCAACCGGCTTCGACGTGGATCTGCTGCCACAGCGGCCGGGCATCGCTCAGCCCGTGCCGGGCCAGCCATTGCGGCAGGCTGCCGGTTTGCCGGGCGCGCGCCTGCATCTGCTCCAGCGCCGCGCGGCGGGCCTGGCCGGCGGCCAGTTCGCGTTCGATGCGCTGCAACTCGGCCTGTACCTGCTTGCGACGAGCCTCAAGCTGGGGCAATTCCTGCTGCAACTGTTGCAGGTGGTCCTGGTCACCGGCCAGTTCCTCGCGCAGCAGGTCGAGTTCTTCTTCTTTTTCGGCCAGATCCATGGCGTCCGGCGCGTCGCGGCCGCCGCTTTCCTCGCGCAGCCGCTCACGGCGCTGGGCGATGGCCTGCAGCGCACGCTGGGCGTGCGACTTGTGGGTCTGTTCGACCTCGAGGCGCTGCTCGGCGTTGGCGGTGCGCGCCTTGAGGCGCTGCAATTCTTCCTGCGCCTGGGCGTGGTCGGCCTCGACCTGCGGCGCGATGTTCATCTGTTCGTGCAGGCGCTGCGCGGCTTCCTCGACGCGCAGCGCGGTGATTTCCTGCGCCTCTTCCCAGCGCAGCCGGTCCTCGGCCAGTTTTTCCGCCGTCGCGCTCCATTGCGCCAGTTCGCCTTCCAGCTGGGCGAGACGCGCTTCGAGCTGGCTGCGCGATTCGCGGCGATGACGGATTTCCGCTTCGAGCCGCGCCACTTCGGCATTGGCCGCGTACATCTCGCTCTGCGCCTGGTGCAACGCGTCGCCGGCCGCGAAATGGCTTTCCCGCATTTCCTCGGCGCGGGCTTCGGTTTCGCGCAGCGCGGCGCTTTGCGCTTCGAGATCGGTGGTAGCACGCTCGACATCGAGCGCCAGGCGCTGGCGTTCACTCTCGGCTTCGCGTTTCTTCAGCAGCCAGAGCAGTTGCTGGCGCTGCACCAGCTGTTCGTTGAGCGCGTGGTAGCGACGCGCCACTTCGGCCTGCGCTTCCAGCCTTTCCATCTGGCTACCCAGTTCGAGGCGGATGTCCTCGACCCGGGTCAGGTTTTCGCGCGTGTCTTCGAGGCGGCCGTTGGTGTCCTTGCGCCGCTCCTTGTAGCGCGAGACGCCGGCCGCTTCTTCGAGGAAAACGCGCAGATCGTCGGGCTTGGCCTCGATGATGCGCGAAATCATCCCCTGGCCAATGATGGCGTAGGCGCGCGGCCCGAGCCCGGTACCCAGGAAAAGATCGGTAATGTCCTTGCGGCGGACCTTGAGGTTGTTGATGAAATAGTCCGACTGCCCCTGCCGGGTCAGCGTGCGCTTGACCGACAGTTCGGCATATTGCGACCACTGGCCGAGCGCCCGGCCGAGCAGGTTCTCGAAAATCAGTTCGACGGAAGCGCGCGACACCGGTTTGCGGCCCGTCGTGCCGTTGAAGATGACGTCCATCATCGACTCGCCGCGCAGTTCGGACGCCTTCGATTCGCCCAGCACCCAGCGCACGGCATCCATGATGTTGGATTTGCCGCAGCCATTGGGGCCGACGACGCCGACCAGTTGCCCGGGCAGGGCCACCGCAGTCGGATCGACGAAGGATTTGAAGCCGGCGAGTTTGAGCTTGGTCAGTCGCATATCAGATTTCCGGCGGGCGCGATCGTCGCCCGCGGCGCCGTCCCGCGCCTCGACGGGGGTCGTATCATAGCATTGCCGGCTTTTGCCTGAACCCCGGCCGGCGCGGTCGGAAGAATTTGCGGCGCATATCGCCATGCCATGCCCCGCGTTGTTGACGAGGCAGCGGCACCGTTTTCAGGGATAATCGCGCCTTTGATCCCCTGCGACGCCAGCCGTGAATCCACATCTCGCCCAACTTCAGCCCTATCCCTTTGAAAAGCTGCGCGCCCTGTTCGCCGGCATCACGCCCAATCCGCAATATAAAGAGATCAAGCTGTCGATCGGCGAACCGCAGCATCCGACTCCCGGCTTCATCATGGACGCCCTGGCCCACGGCCTCAAGGGCCTGGCCAATTACCCGACGACCGCCGGCATCCCGGCCCTGCGCAATGCCATCGCCGCCTGGTGCGAGCGCCGCTACGGGCTGGCCCTGAATCCGGAAACCGAGATCCTGCCGGTCAATGGCTCGCGCGAAGCGCTGTTCTCCTTCGCTCAGACGGTCATTGATCCGAGCCGGGGTCACGTTCCGCTAGTCGTCAGCCCGAATCCGTTCTACCAGATCTACGAAGGCGCCGCCTATCTGGCGGGCGCCGAACCGCGCTTCCTGAACACCCTGCCCGACAATGGCTTCGCCTTCGATTACAGCGGGCTGTCGGAAGAGGATTGGGCCCGCGTCCAGCTCTTTTACGTCTGCTCGCCGGCCAACCCGACCGGCAAGGTGCTGTCGCTGAAAGACTGGAAGACGCTGTTCGCGCTGTCCGACAAATACGGTTTCATCATCGCTTCCGACGAATGCTATTCGGAAATCTATTTCGACGAAGCCAATCCGCCGATCGGCGGCCTGCAGGCGGCCAAGCTGCTCGGCCGCTCGAACGAACGGCTGGTCATGTTCTCCAGCCTGTCGAAGCGCTCCAACGTGCCGGGAATGCGTTCCGGCTTCGTCGCCGGCGATGCCGCACTGCTCAAGAAATTCCTGCTCTACCGCACCTACCACGGTTGCGCCATGGCGCCCCCGGTACAGACGGCTTCCGTGGCCGCCTGGAACGACGAGGCCCACGTGCTGGACAACCGCAACCAGTACCGCGAGAAATTCGCCTCCGTGACGCCGCTGATTGCCGAAGTGCTGGGCACCGGCATGCCCGACGCCAGTTTCTACCTGTGGGCGAAGACGCCGATCGCCGATACCGACTTCGCCCGCGGTCTGCTCGAACACTATAATGTCGTGGTCCTGCCCGGCAGCTTCCTGGCCCGCGAAGTCGGCGGCGTCAATCCGGGCGCCAACTTCATCCGTATCGCCCTTGTCGCTTCGCTCGACGAATGTCTCGAAGCTGCCCGCCGCATCCGCCAATTCGCCCAACAACTTTAAACAGAGAGAACGCCAACATGACTCATCCGCTGCAAGCCACCATCGACGACCTCTGGGAACGTCGCACCGAGCTGACCACCCAGTCTGCCGAAGCCATCGCCATCATCGAATCGGTGATCAACGACCTGGACAGCGGTAAGCTGCGCATCGCCGAAAAAATCAACGGCGAATGGGTCGTCAACCAGTGGGCCAAGAAAGCCGTGCTGCTCTCCTTCCGCACCCGCGACAACCGCGTCCAGGAAGCCGGCGATGTCCGTTTCTACGACAAGGTCGACACCAAGTTCCAGGGCTGGACCGAAGAACAGTTCAAGGCCGGCGGCTTCCGCGTCGTGCCCGGCGCCTTTGCGCGCAAGGGTTCGTTCATCGCCAAGAATGCCGTGCTGATGCCCTCCTTCGTCAATATCGGCGCCTACGTCGATGAAGGCACCATGGTCGATGCCTGGGCCACCGTCGGTTCCTGCGCCCAGATCGGCAAGAACGTGCATCTCTCGGGCGGCGTCGGCATCGGCGGCGTGCTCGAACCGATCCAGGCCGGCCCGGTCATCATCGAAGACAACTGCTTCATCGGCGCCCGCTCGGAAGTCGTCGAAGGCGTCGTCGTCGGCGAAAACTCGGTGATTTCCATGGGCGTCTATATCGGCCAGAGCACCCCGATCTACGACCGCGAAACCGGCGAAATCACCTACGGCAAGATCCCGGCCGGCTCGGTCGTGATTTCCGGCTCGCTGCCCAAGGACGGCGGCAAGTACAGCCTCTACGCCGCGATCATCGTCAAGAAAGTCGATGCGCAGACCCGCTCGAAGACCAGCATCAACGAACTGCTGCGCGCCTAAACGAAGCCTGAAGACCCGGAGGTCTTGCGATGATCCTCGACAAACTGTTCCAGCTGATGTCGGAAAAGCAGGCGTCGGATATTTTCATATCCGCCGGCGCGCCGATCCACATCAAGATCCAGGGCAACACCCTGCCGGTCAACCAGCAGATCATGCTGCCCGAGATGATCGAGAAGATCGCCTACGAGCTGATGTCGCCGGAGCAGATCAAGACCTTCGAGGCCACTTGGGAGATGAACCTCTCCTTCGGTGTGCCGCAGGTCGGCAACTTCCGGGTCAATATCTTCAAGCAGCGCGGTTCGGTCAGCATCGTCGTCCGCTTCATCCTCGGCAATATTCCGCCGCTGGAATCGCTGGGCGTGCCTGCCGTACTGGCCGAGATGATCATGGAAAAGCGCGGCCTGATCCTGATCGTTGGCGCTACCGGCTCGGGCAAGTCGACGACCATCGCCGCCATGCTCGATCACCGCAACACCAACCGCAATGGCCATATCCTGACCATCGAGGATCCGATCGAATTCCTCTTCCGCCACAAGCGCTCGATCGTCAATCAGCGTGAAATCGGCATGGATACCGCCGACTGGCAAACGGCACTGAAGAACGCCATGCGCCAGGCGCCCGACTGCATCCTGATCGGCGAAATCCGCGACAAGGAAACCATGCAGGCCGCCGTTGCCTACGCCCAGACCGGCCATCTCTGCCTGGCCACGCTGCACGCCAACAACAGCTACCACGCGCTGAACCGCATCATCAGCTTCTTTCCGCCGGAAAACCGCCCCGCCCTCTTCCTCGACCTCTCGGTCAGCCTGCGCGCCATCGTTTCCCAGCGCCTGGTCAAGAAGCCGGACGGCAAGCGGATTCCGACCTGCGAAGTGATGCTCAACACCCGCCATATCGGCGAACTGATCGAACGCGGCGAAGTCCAGGCCATCAAGGATGCCATGGAGCAGACCCTGACCCCCGGCTCGCAGACTTTCGAGCAGGATCTCTTCCGCCTCTACCGCGATGGCATCATCACCCTCGACGAAGCCCTGGCCAATGCCGATTCGCCGACCAACCTGTCCTGGCTGATCAACAATTCGGAAATCGACGGCAACGCTTCCGAGGAAGACAAGAAAGCCGAACTGGCGCTCGATTTCGACAGCACCAATTCGGGGGGCACTTCCTTCAAGGAATTTGCGCTCAGCCTGGCCGACGACGAAACATCCTGATGACCGACCCCACTTTCGAACTCGCCCGGCAGATCATCGCCCGGCCTTCCGTGACGCCGGACGACGCCGGCTGCATGGACATCATCGCCAAACGCCTGCAGCCGCTCGGCTTCACCCTCGAATACATCAACCGCAACGGCGTCAGCAACCTCTGGGCGCGGCGCGGCACGGCGGCACCGCTCTTCGTCTTCGCCGGCCACACCGATGTCGTGCCGACCGGGCCGCTGGAAAAATGGACGACGCCGCCCTTCGCGCCCGAAGTACGCGACGGCATGCTCTACGGCCGCGGCGCCGCCGACATGAAATCCTCGGTCGCCGCCTCGGTGACCGCCGTCGAAGCCTTTATCGCGGCGCATCCGGAGCATGCCGGCTCGCTCGCCTTCCTGCTCACGTCCGATGAAGAAGGCGACGCCATCGACGGCACCGTCGCCGTCGTCGACGCCCTGAAGGCGCGCGGCGAGATGCTGGATTACTGCATCATCGGAGAACCGACCTCGGTCAACACGTTGGGCGACATGATCAAGAACGGCCGGCGTGGCTCGCTGTCCGGCGTGCTGACGGTGAAAGGCATCCAGTGCCACATCGCCTACCCGGAAAAAGGCCGCAACCCGATCCACGACGCCGCCCCGGCGCTGGCCGAACTGGCCGCCACCGAGTGGGACCGCGGCAACGAATATTTCCCGCCGACCACCTGGCAGATTTCGAACATCCACGGCGGCACCGGCGCCACCAATGTCGTGCCGGGCAGCCTGGAAGTGAAATTCAATTTCCGCTTCTCTACGGCAAGCACGCCGGAAGGCCTGCAGCAGCGCCTGACCGCCATCCTCGACAAACACGGGGTGGATTACGAGATCAAATGGACGCTCGGCGCCCGCCCCTTCCTGACCGGTCGCGGTCCGCTGGCCGATGCGGCGAGTGCGGCGATCCGCGAAGTCTGCGGCATCGACGCGGAACTATCGACCACCGGCGGCACGTCCGACGGCCGCTTCATCGCCGACATCTGCCGGCAGCTGCTGGAAATCGGCCCGGTCAATGCGACCAGCCACAAGATCGACGAATGCGTCGATGTCGCCTCCCTGCCGCAACTGTCGGCCATCTACACCCGGATTCTCGAGCAACTCCTGGCTCGATCCTGACCACTGGCAACCCATCAAATGTCCGATCCCGCCGCCCGCAGCGAACTCATCACCATTCGCGACTACCTCCGCTACGCTGTCAGCCGCTTCAGCGCCGCGCAACTTTTTTTTGGTCACGGCAGCGACAATGCCTGGGACGAGGCGGTGTACCTGACCCTGCATACGCTCTCCCTGCCGCTCGACCGCCTCGAACCTTTCCTCGATGCCAAATTGCTGCCGCACGAGCGCGACGCGCTGCTCGATATCTATCGTCGCCGCTGCGAAGAACGCCTGCCGGCCGCCTACCTGACCAATGAAGCCTGGCTCGGCGAACACCGTTTCTATGTCGACCAGCGGGTCATCGTGCCGCGCTCCTTCATTGCCGAACTGCTGCTCGAACAGCTGACGCCGTGGATCGAAGATCCCTGGGCCATCCACTCGGCCCTCGACCTGTGCACCGGTTCCGGCTGCCTGGCCATCCTGACCGCCCTGGCCTTCCCGGAAGCCGAAGTCGATGCCGTCGATCTGTCCGATGACGCCCTGGCCGTCGCCCAGCGCAA
Source organism: Bacteroidota bacterium (assembly GCA_050259955.1). GTDB lineage: Bacteria > Pseudomonadota > Gammaproteobacteria > Burkholderiales > Rhodocyclaceae > Azonexus. Next base: position 316,939 of record JBLNBM010000015.1, on the reverse strand, counting down.
TGTCGCCGACTACGACCTGCGCGAGCGGATCAATCTCGTCCAGTCCGACGCCTTCACCCAACTGGCCGGCAAGCGCTACGACCTGATCATTTCCAATCCGCCCTACGTCAATGCCGAATCGGTCGACGCACTGCCGCCGGAATACCTGCATGAACCCGAACTGGCGCTCGGCTCGGGCGAGGACGGTCTCGACTTCACCCGCATAATCCTGGCCGAAGCGAAAAAGCACCTGACCGAAGATGGCATCCTGGTTGTCGAAATCGGCCACAACCGCGAAGCCGTTGAAGCGGCCTGGCCGGAACTGCCTTTCATCTGGCTCGACACCGCGGCCGGCGACGAATACGTCTTCCTGCTCCGCGCCGAAGATCTCCCGGATTGAGCGACAAGCTTTTCGAGATGCCCAGCCCGTTCGACATCGAAACGGGCACGGTCCTGATGCACGAACCGTCCTGGGCCCGGGAAGGCGAATTGCGCGCCCAGTTGCTCGACGAAAGCTACCCCAAGCCTTTCGTCATCGACGACGGCAAGTCGCGCTTCCTCTATTTCAACGTCCGCCTGATGCAGAGCGAAATGTCGCTCAAGGCGCCGAACGACCTGGCCATCCGCTACACCCAGAAAATGATGGCCTTCCTGCTCTTCCAGCCGCGCCCCAAGCGCATCGTGCTGATCGGCCTGGGCGGCGGCTCGCTGATCAAGTTCTGCTATTACCGGCTACCCGGCACACAGCTGACCGCCATCGAGCTCGACCCGGAAGTCATCGCCTTTCGCGACACTTTCCTGCTGCCGCCCGACGACGGGCGTTTGCAGGTGTTGCAGGCCGATGGCGCCGAATACCTCGAACAGGTCGCCAAGGGCATCGACGTGCTGCTGGTGGACGCCTTCGACAAGACCGGCTTCGCCCCCAGCCTGGCCAATCGCGAATTTTTCGAAAACGCCTACGCAAAGCTGGCCGGCAACGGCGTGCTGGTCATCAACCTGGCGGGCGAAAAGGAAACCTACGCCGGCCTGATCGGCGAGGCGATGCACGTTTTCGACGACCAGGTGATCGTCGTCTCGGTGCCCGACGACGGCAACCACGTGCTCTACGCCTTCAAGGAAACCTACTTCGAGCCGCGCTGGCGCTGGCTGCACAACTACGCCAAGGAACTGCGCGCCAAGTTCGGCCTCGATTTCCCGGCTTTCGTGCAGAAGATGGAACGCTCGACCAAACTCGGCCTCGCCCGCCGCGAAGCTCTGCGTAGCCGCTAGCTATTTTCCGGCGGCCGCCGGATCGGCCCGCCGCTGCAGCTCCTGTATCTGCTGATTGGCCAGGTCGGCCTGCTGCTGCATCTGCTGTTGGGCGAGATCGAGCTTCTGCTGGAAAGCGGCCAGCGATTTCTGCGCCTCCTCGATTTCCGCCTTTTTCTGCGCCGCGACGGTGGCCGCCGTACCCGCCGTCTCAACGCCGCAGGCGGCGAGAGTCAGCGCGCCAATGACCGTTAACCAGGTTTTCATCGGTTCTGCTTTCGCTGAAAAAATTGCCGTGCATTGTGCATCAATCGCCGAGGTCGCGCGCATGTTTCACAGGATTGCCCGGATCGCCGGCGCGATCATGACATACGCAAAAATCAAAGACAGCATAGCGCATGCTTTCCCGGGCTCAGGCTTGCATACCCGACCTCTCGTTTCGGTCGCGAACGAAGCGGCGCGCAACTCAAACTTTTCTTACAACCGGCTGTATCCCGGCAGTAATATCATGAAGGCATAGGTTCAGCCGAACAGGTCAAGCCAAAAAGGGAGGGGGCGACTTCATGCGTCTATGGTTTTCCACGTTCAAGGCACGCGTTTTCCTCGTTTTGAGCGTACCGTTTGCCGCATTGCTCGCCGTTACCACTTTCTATTCGTTCCAGGAGCGCGAGCAAAGGATCGTCGAAACGCAAATCCGCCTGGAACGGGTGGCCACCCTGATTGCCGCCCGCCAGAGCGAGAATATCGAGGCCGCCAGGCGCCTGGTGGCCAGCCTTGCGGCGACCGCAGAAGTGCAGGTCTTTGCCAAGGCACCGGGCGCTTGCTCACAGGAACTCGCGGGCTATCTCAAACAGCAACAGCCTCGCATCGCCAATATCTCGGTCGCGCTGGCCAATGGCGACGTGGTTTGTAGCGCCCTGCCGGTCGGGAAGTCCGTCTCCGTTGCCGATCAGCCCTATTTCCAGAAGGCGCTGACCACCCCCAATCCGGTGATTGGCGAAATGCTCGTCGGCCGCATGGCGGGGCGCTCGATCATTCCCTTCTACCGCTCCCTGAGAGACGATACCGGCCAGGTGACCGGCGTAGCCATCGTCAGTCTCGATGTCATGTGGCTAAATGAGGAGCTGAAGAACTCCGGTCAGCATGAGTCGTTTTCCCGCGTCGGCCTGATGGACCAACATGGCAACGTGATGGCGCGCCATCCCGACCCGGAAGGCTGGGTCGGCAGGAGCGCCGCCGCTACCCCGTTTTTCAAATCGTTGATGGAGCACGGCGGCGAAGGCCTGGCCGAAGCACGGGGCTTTGATGGGGTGAACCGGATGTTCGCGCTGGTTCGTTTTTCGGAAACCGACGCCGGGCCAATCTACCTTTGGCTGGGAGTGGACAAGGCGGTCATCACCTCCGCTCTCGACCAACGCCTGACGGTAACCCTAGTCGTCGCACTGGCATTGTTGATCCTCGCCTATGCCCTCGTTTGGCGGTCGATTCAAGGCTGGTTGTTGCGCCCGGTGGCATCGCTTGCCGAAGCGGCCAAACGGATTCGTCAGGGCGATCTGAATGCGCGCGTCGGCATGGCCGGCGGCAGCAACGAACTGGGGCTGGTGCTCTCCTCTTTCGACCAGATGGCGGAACAACTACAGCGCTCGCACCAGGCCTTGCAGCAGCACAATCGCGACCTCGAAACCCTGGTCGAGGAGCGGACCGGCACCCTGCGCCAGGCACTCAAGGAAAGCGAGGAGCTCTACAACAACGCAGCCACCGGCTACCACACGCTGGCGCCCGACGACACTATCCTGCAGATCAATGACACCGAACTCAGGTGGCTCGGCTATGCCCGTGATGAAATTGTCGGTCGCCGGAAGACGACAGAACTGTTGACGCCGGCGGGCCGGCAAACCTACAGAGAACGACTCCCCGAACTGATGGGCTGCGGCCATATCCATGACCTGGAAGTCGACTATGTCCGCAAGGATGGCTCCATCCTGCCGGCGCTGATCAGTACGACGGCAATTCAGGATGCTCAGGGCAACCACCTGCTGAGCCGCTCCACCATGTATGACCTGACCGAGCGCCGGGTGGCGGAACAGGAGCAGGCCAGGCTGCATCGCGCCTTGCGCTTGTTGAGCGACTGCAATCTGGCCGTGGCGCAGGCCGATGACGAACAGACGCTGCTGACCAAGATTTGCCGCATGGTCGTCGAAACCGGCGGCTACCTGATGGGGTGGATTGGTGTTTCGGAACAGGATGCCGGCAAGATGGTTCGCCCGATCGCCCAATCCGGTTATGAAGACGGCTACCTGGAGAGCATCCGGGTTTCCTGGGACGAGGCCCAGGCCATCGGCCATGGCCCGACCGGCACGGCCATTCGTACAGGCGCGACGCAGGTCAGCCAGAACATTCTGGAAAATCCCAAGATGCTGCCGTGGCGGGAAGCGGCCCTCAAGCGGGGTTACCACTCAAGCATCGCCTTGCCGCTCGGCTACAAGCAACAAGTACTCGGCGCCCTGACCGTCTATGCCGCAGAAGCGCACGCCTTCAATAGCGAAGAGATCGGCCTGCTGGAGGAACTGGCGGCAAACATCGCCTACGGCATGCAAATGCTGCGCACGCGCAATCTGAAGGACCGGGCGGAGGCAGCGACCCAGGCCAAGAGCGTTTTCCTGGCCAATATGAGCCACGAAATACGCACCCCGATGAACGCCATACTCGGGATGTCGTATCTGCTGCGCAGAGATGGCGTGGCGCCCCAGCAGGAGGCGAGACTCGATCAGATCGATATCGCGGCCGATCACCTGCTGAGCGTCATCAATGACATTCTCGATTTGTCCAAGATCGAAGCCGGCAAACTGACACTTGAAGAAACGCATCTGGCGCTTCCCGCCATTCTCGACAACGTGGCGTCCATCATCTCTCCCAAGCTCGATGCCAAGGGACTTCAGCTGGTGATGGACACGGAGCGCCTGCCTTGTCACCTGATCGGCGATCCGACCCGTCTGGCTCAGGCGCTGCTCAACTATGCGAACAATGCGGTCAAGTTCACCCAGCATGGAACGATTACGATTCGGACACGTCGGCTTGAAGAATCCGACAGCCGCGTTCTGCTGCGCTTCGCGGTGGAAGACACCGGCATAGGCATCGCTCCGGAACAGTTGCCCCGACTGTTCGCGGCATTCGAGCAGGTGGACAACTCGACGACCCGCGAATACGGCGGCACCGGTTTGGGATTGGCCATCACCCAGCGACTCGCCAGATTGATGCACGGCGACGCGGGGGCCGACAGCACGCCGGGCGTCGGTAGTATCTTCTGGTTCACGGCCTGGTTCGGGAAAGGAGATGTCGCGGCGGAAATCACTCCGCGATCGACACAACTCGAATCGGCGGAGGCCATCCTGGCAAAAGAGTTTCCCGGTCGAAAGGTCCTGCTGGTCGAGGATGACGAAATCAACCAGATCGTCGCGGTCGAATTGCTGAACAAGACGGGACTCGCCATCGACACCGCGAACAATGGCGTGGAAGCGGTAGAGAAGGCGAAAAACAACGACTACGATCTTGTCTTGATGGACATGCAGATGCCGAAGATGGACGGGCTGGAGGCAACCCGGCAGATCAGGGCCATGCCCGGCCGGGAAACCCTGCCCATTTTGGCGATGACCGCCAATGCCTTCAACGAAGACCGCACCAGATGCCTGCAGGCGGGAATGAGCGATTTCCTGTCCAAGCCGGTGACGCCTGACGTCCTCTATGCCATGTTGCTCAAATGGCTGCCAAAACGAGCCAGCGACAGGAAAGCCGAATTCGCATGCTGACCACTGGATGACGGGTCATATCACTGGACAGCCGCCAGGATGGCCTTCAGCAACGTCCAGCACCGCCCGACCGCAGCGATCTCCACCGACTCGCCCGGCGCATGGGCGCCGCGGATGGTCGGACCGAAGGAGACGATGTCCAGCCCCGGATACTTGGCCCCGATAATGCCGCATTCGAGACCGGCATGGATCACCTGCACCGACGATTCGCCGGTGAATTCCCGGCGATAGACCGCCTGGCAAAAGGCGAGCAGCTTCGATGCCGGATTCGGTGCCCAGCCCGGGTAATAGCCGGATTTTTCGGCCGGGGTACCGGACAGCGCGAAGAGGCTGACGATTTCGTCGGCCAGCGCGAGGCTGCCGCTGTCTTGCAGCGAACGCACCATGAAGTTGCACGAGCCACCGTCCGGCCGCACATCGACCATGCCGAGATTGTTCGAGGTTTCGACAACGCCGGGCAACTGCCGGCTCATTCGGCGCACGCCATGCGGCGCGGCGTGCAGCGAAGCCAGCCAGATATCCTGCTCGCTCTGGGCGAGCAGCGCCGTGGCGACGGCCGGCGCCACTTCGATCGTCAGGCCGTCATCGATACCGGCCAGTTCCTGGCGCAATACCTTGTGCCAGCTTTGCAGGCGCTCCATCAAGCGCGGCAATGCCGTCGGCGCCAGGGCCAGCGTGGCAGAAGCCTCGCGCGGCAAGGCATTGCGGGCCGAACCGCCGCTCAGGCCGGCCAGGCGAAACGGCAGTTCCGCCGCCAGATCGACCAGCACTCGCACCAGCAACTTGATGGCGTTGCCTCGCTCTTCGTGGATATTGACGCCGGAATGACCACCGCGCAGGCCGCGCAAGGTGATGCGATAGCTCAGCAGATCGCCCGGCAGCGGCTCGGCGGCCCCCGGCCGCTCGACATTGACGTCCAGGCCGCCGGCGCAGCCGAGATAGAACTCGCCCCATTCCTCGGTATCCAGATTGAGCATCAGGCTGCCGTGCAGCACATCGCCGGCCAGGCCGCGCGCCCCGCCCATGCCGGCTTCCTCGTCCACGGTAAATAGCGCTTCCAGCGGGCCGTGCGCCAGATCGGCATCTTCCAGTACGGCCAGAATCAGCGCCACGCCGATGCCGTTGTCGGCGCCCAGGGTCGTTTCTTCGGCCACCAGCCAGCCGTCGCGCAATATCGGGCGGATCGGGTCGCGGGAAAAATCGTGGTCGGAATCGGCGTTCTTCTGGCAGACCATGTCCAGGTGCGCCTGCAGGACGACGCCGGCACAATGCTCGCGGCCGAGGCTGGCCGGCTTGCGGATGATCAGGTTGCCGGCGGCGTCGACGCTGTTCGCCAGGCCGCGCCGCTGCGCCCAGTCCTGGAGGGTTTGCCGCAGGCGGCTTTCATGCTTGGAGGCACGCGGTATGGCACTGAGCGTCGAAAAATGGGTCCAAACGGAAACCGGCTCAAGGCCGGAAAATGGAGAGGATATAGACATGCCGGCAACTCCCAAGCGAAAACCCCCGCCAACCTTGCGGCGGGCGGGGGTTTAAATTCTGGGGCGACTGATGGGGCTCGAACCCACGACAACCGGAATCACAATCCGGGACTCTACCAACTGAGCTACAGCCGCCGCTGAAGAAGGCGCGCATTGTACGAAGTTCCATTGATCATGTCTAGCCTCTTTTGCGCAAAATGTTGTGCTACTCTGCCATTCAACCTGCCCGCATCTGCCGTGATAGAATCGACAGCTTTATTTTTCGGCTCTGTAGTCACAAGGAATTCTCATGGAAGCAAACACTGCACAAGCTAACGAACTCGAACGCCGCGTCGATCTCTCCATCGCCATCGCCAATATCGAGAAGGAAATCGACCAGCGCCTGAAGCGCATGGGCAAGAACATCAAGATGTCCGGCTTCCGTCCGGGCAAGGTTCCCTTCAGCATCGTCAAGCAGCAGTATGGCGACCAGGCGCGCCACGAAGTGCTGTCGGAAGAACTCGATCGCGTCTTCGGCGAAACCGTCACCGAACAGAAGCTGCGCGTTGCCGGCTACCCGCGCATCGAGCCGAAGACCACGGAAAGCACCACCCATCTCGAGTTCTCCGCCATTTTCGAAACCTATCCGGAATTCGTGCCGGGTGACATGAGCGCCGCCGAAGTCGAGCGCCCGGTTCTCGAAGTCGGCGAAGCCGAAGTCACCAAGACCCTCGACATCCTGCGCAAGCAACGTGTTTCCTACGCCGACACCGATCGTGCCGCCGCCAAGGAAGACCGCGTGGTTATCGATTTCCTCGGCAAGAAGGAAGGCGTGCCGTTCGCCGGTGGCGAAGCCAAGGATTACCCCTTCGTGCTCGGCCAGGGCCAGATGCTGCCCGATTTCGAAAACGCCGTCGAAGGCGCCAAGGCCGGCGAATCGAAGACTTTCGACCTGGCATTCCCGGCTGACTACCACGCCAAGGACCTGGCCGGCCAGACGGTCCAGTTCGAGATCACCGTCAAGCAGGTGCAAGCACCTGTCCTCCCCGAACTCGACGCCGAATTCGCCACCAGCATGGGCATCGCCGACGGTGACGTCGCCAAGATGAAGGCCGAGATCGAATCCAACCTGAAGCGCGAAGTGAAGAAGCGCATCGAAGGCAAGGTCAAGGATCAGGTCATGGAAGCCCTACTCAAGGCCAACCCGATCACCGTACCGAACTCCCTGGTCGATATGGAAATCCAACGCCTGATGCAGGCTGCCCGCCAGGACATGGAACAGCGCGGCATGAAGACCAAGGATTTCCCGATCCAGCCGGAATGGTTCGCCGACCAGGCCAAGCGCCGCGTTACCCTGGGCCTGATTCTTGCTGAAGTGGTCAAGGCAGAAAAGCTGCAGGCGACGCCGGAACAGGTTCGCGCCATGGTCGAGGAAACCGCCCAGAGCTACGAGCATCCGGAAGAAGTTGTCCGCTGGTACTATGCCCAGCCGCAACGTCTGAACGAAGTTGAAGGCGTCGCAATTGAGAGTAATGTAGTGGCTTGGGTGCTCGGCAAGGCCAAGGTCACCGACAAGACTGCCGTTTTTGATGAACTGATGGGCCAGAAGCAGTAATCTGACCATCGTCACAAAAACGACAAACGTCTGAAACGCAACAGAGAAGGGCTGACATGAATATCGACAACGCAAGCAACTGGGACCCGCAGGCACTCGGCCTCGTCCCGATGGTGGTAGAACAGAGCGGCCGTGGCGAGCGCTCTTACGACATCTACTCCCGCCTGTTGAAAGAGCGGGTGATCTTTCTTGTCGGCCCGGTCAACGACAACACGGCCAACCTGGTCGTCGCCCAATTGCTGTTCCTGGAAGCGGAAAATCCGGACAAGGACATCTACTTCTACATCAACTCGCCGGGCGGCTCGGTGACGGCTGGCATGTCGGTCTACGACACCATGCAGTTCATCAAGCCCGATGTGTCCACGCTGTGCATCGGTCAGGCCGCCTCGATGGGCGCTTTCCTGCTCAACGCCGGCGCCAAGGGGAAGCGTTTCGCGCTGCCCAATTCGCGCGTGATGATTCACCAGCCGCTGGGCGGCTTCCAGGGCCAGGCTTCGGATATCGCCATCCACGCCAAGGAAATTCTGTCGATTCGCGACCGCCTGAACCGGATCATGGCCGAACACAGCGGCCAGCCGCTGGAGCGCATTGAAAAGGACACCGATCGTGATAATTTCCTGTCTGCACAGGAAGCGGCCGACTACGGCCTGATCGACAAGGTGCTTACCCGCCGCGATGCGGCTTGAACGGAGAAATGCAGATGTCTAAAGGCGGCCAGGAAAAACTGCTGTACTGCTCCTTCTGCGGCAAGAGCCAGCACGAAGTCAAAAAGCTCATCGCCGGCCCGTCGGTGTTCATCTGTGACGAGTGCATCGCGCTGTGCAATGACATCATCCGCGACGAACTGCCGGAAGAGGCGGCCAAGGCCGGCCGCTCCGACCTGCCGACGCCGCGCGAAATCAGCTCCATCCTCGACCAGTATGTGATCGGCCAGGAAGTTGCCAAGCGCATTCTCGCCGTCGCCGTCTACAACCATTACAAACGCCTGCGCCACGCTGCCAAGAACACCGGCGAAGTGGAACTGGCGAAGAGCAACATCCTGCTGATCGGGCCGACCGGCTCGGGCAAGACCCTGCTCGCCCAGACGCTGGCCCGCATGCTCAACGTGCCTTTTGTGATGGCCGATGCCACCACGCTGACCGAAGCCGGCTATGTCGGCGAGGACGTCGAGAACATCATCCAGAAGCTGCTGCAGAAGTGCGACTACGATATCGAGAAGGCGCAGCAGGGCATCGTTTACATCGACGAAATCGACAAGATTTCGCGCAAGTCCGACAACCCGTCGATCACTCGCGACGTTTCCGGTGAGGGCGTGCAGCAGGCGCTTCTCAAGCTGATTGAAGGCACCACCGCCTCGATCCCACCGCAGGGCGGCCGCAAGCACCCGAACCAGGATTTCGTCCAGGTCGACACCACCAACATCCTCTTCATCTGCGGCGGTGCCTTTGCCGGCCTGGAAAAGGTCATCCAGAAGCGCTCCGAAAAGGGTGGCATCGGTTTCGGTGCCGAAGTGAAGAGCAAGGACGACGGCAAGGCCGTCGGCAAGATTCTGCTCGAGACCGAACCGGAAGATTTGATCAAGTTCGGCCTGATTCCCGAACTGATCGGTCGCCTGCCGGTGGTCGCCACGCTGCAGGAATTGGAAGCCGACGCCCTGGTGCAGATCCTGACCGAACCGAAGAACGCGCTGGTCAAGCAGTACCAGAAACTGTTCAATATGGAAGAAGTCGAACTCGAGATTCGCCCCGGCGCCCTCGCTGCCATCGCCAAGAAGGCGCTGGAACGCAAGACCGGCGCCCGTGGCCTGCGCTCGATCATGGAACACGCCCTACTCGATACCATGTATGAACTCCCGGGCATGGAGAATGTCGAAAAAGTGGTGATCGATGAAAACATGATCAACGGCGACACCCCGCCGCTGCTCATTTACGCTGATCAGCCCAAGGTATCCGGCGCCAACTGAGCCCGGGCCTTGAATTGCGGTTCCCCGCCCCCACTTTGGGGGCACATACCTATTTTTAAGGCTTCGTAATGTCGAACCCCAACACGCTCCCGGAAACCGTCGAACTGCCGCTGCTGCCGCTGCGCGATGTCGTCGTTTTTCCGCACATGGTCATCCCGCTTTTCGTGGGCCGCCCGAAGTCGATCAAGGCCCTGGAAATGGCCATGGAAGGCGACAAGAACATCCTGCTGCTGGCACAGAAATCGGCCGCCAAGGATGAGCCGGAACCGGAAGACCTCTATCGCATCGGCTGCCTGGCCAATATTCTGCAAATGCTCAAACTGCCCGACGGCACCGTCAAGGTGCTGGTCGAGGGCACGCAGCGCGCCCGCGTCGAAGCGATCGAGGTGCAATCCGCCGTCTTCATGGCGACCGCCCTGCCCCTGCCGCAGCCGGGTATCGAGGACCACGAGATCGAGGCCATGCGCCGCGCCGTGGTCGCCCAGTTCGACCAGTTCGTCAAGCTGAACAAGAAGATTCCGCCGGAAGTGCTGTCGTCGATCGCCGGCATCGAGGACGCCGGCCGCCTGGCCGACACCATCGCCGCCCACCTGCCGCTCAAGCTCGAGCAGAAGCAGGAAGTGCTGGAAATGGAAAGCATCCGCGACCGTATCGATCGCCTGCTCTCCCAGCTCGAATCCGAAATCGACATCCTGCAGGTCGAAAAGCGCATCCGTGGCCGCGTCAAGCGCCAGATGGAAAAGAGCCAGCGCGAGTACTACCTGAACGAGCAGGTCAAGGCCATCCAGAAGGAACTCGGCGAAGGCGAAGAAGGTGCCGACCTCGAGGAACTCGACAAGAAGATGAAGGCCGCCGGCATGAGCAAGGAAGGCCTGGCCAAGGCGCAGGGCGAACTGAAGAAGCTGCGCCTGATGTCACCGATGTCGGCTGAAGCCACCGTCGTGCGCAATTTCATCGAAACGCTGATCGGCCTGCCCTGGCGCAAGAAGACACGGATCAGCAAGGATCTGCGCGAAGCGGAGAAAGTGCTCGACGCTGACCACTACGGCCTGGAAAAGGTCAAGGAACGCATCGTCGAATACCTTGCCGTGCAACAGCGCGTGGACAAGGTGAAGGCGCCGATCCTCTGTCTGGTCGGCCCTCCCGGCGTCGGCAAGACTTCGCTCGGCCAGTCGATCGCCAAGGCGACCAATCGGAAGTTCGTGCGCATGGCCCTGGGTGGCGTGCGTGACGAAGCGGAAATCCGTGGCCATCGCCGCACCTACATCGGCTCGATGCCGGGCAAGATCCTGCAGAGCCTGGCCAAGGTCGGCGTCCGCAATCCGCTGTTCCTGCTCGACGAAGTGGATAAACTCGGCCAGGATTTCCGCGGCGACCCGTCGTCCGCCCTGCTCGAAGTGCTCGATCCGGAACAGAACCATACTTTCCAGGACCATTACGTCGAAGTCGACTTCGACCTTTCCGACGTGATGTTCGTGGCCACCGCCAATACCCTGAACATCCCGGCCCCGCTGCTCGACCGGATGGAAGTGATCCGCCTCTCCGGCTACACGGAAGACGAGAAGGTCAATATCGCCATGCGCTATCTGCTGCCCAAGCAGATCAAGAACAATGGCCTGAAGAAGACCGAAATCTCGGTGGCCGACAGCGCCATTCGCGACATTGTCCGCTACTACACCCGGGAAGCCGGCGTCCGCGCCCTGGAACGCGAGATTTCCAAGATTTGCCGCAAGGTCGTCCGCACCCTGGCGCTGAAGAAGCGCGACGCGCGGATCCTGGTGAATGCCAAGAACCTCGACAAGTTCCTCGGCGTCCAGCGCTACAGCTTCGGCATGGCGGAAAAGGAAAACCAGGTTGGCCAAGTCACCGGCTTGGCCTGGACGGAAGTCGGCGGCGAACTGCTGACCATCGAATGCGCCAACATGCCGGGCAAGGGCAACATCATCCGTACCGGCTCGCTGGGCGACGTGATGAAGGAATCTGTCGAAGCCGCCCGCTCCGTCGTGCGTGCCCGCTCGCGCCGCCTCGGCATCAAGGATGAAGCCTTCGAGAAGACCGACATCCATATCCACGTCCCGGAAGGCGCCACGCCCAAGGACGGCCCGTCTGCGGGCATCGCGATGACCACGGCCCTGGTGTCGTCGTACACCGGCATCCCGGTACGCTGCGACGTCTGCATGACCGGCGAGATCACCCTGCGCGGCGAAGTGCTGGCCATCGGCGGACTGAAGGAGAAGTTGCTGGCCGCGGTGCGCGGTGGCCTGAAGACGGCGCTGATCCCGCAGGAAAACGTCAAGGACCTCACCGAGATTCCGGACAACATCAAGAACAAGATCGAGATCGTCCCGGTCAAGTGGATCGATCAGGTGCTGGAACGCGCCCTGGAGCGCAATCCGGAGCCGCTGGCCGAGCAATCCCAGGAGAATTCCGGGGTTGCCGGCTCGGCTGAAAGCAGTGCCGCGCCAACCCTGCTTACCCATTGATTTGTAAGGAAAGGCATGCCGACGGAGTATCGCCGGCCTGCCTTGACGCCTGCAAAGGCACCGGCGAGGCCGGCAGAATCCGCTTGACACAAGGATTTCGGCAGAGATATAAATCCGTCCTCGCAAAAATTTCGTGACTCAAATCCATCTATCTAGGGGACTCAAGATGAACAAAACCGAACTGATCGATCAGATCGCAACTTCCGCTGACATTTCCAAGGCGGCCGCTGCCCGCGCGCTGGACGCCACCGTTGCTGCCGTCAAGGATGCCCTGAAGGCCGGCGACACCGTCAGCCTGATCGGCTTCGGCACTTTCTACGTCGGCGAACGCGCTGCGCGTACCGGCCGCAATCCGCGCACCGGCAAGACCCTGGAAATCAAGGCCGCCAAGTCGCCGAAGTTCCGCGCCGGCAAGGGCCTGAAAGACGCTATCAACTAATGACTGGCCCGGGTGCTTAGCTCAGTTGGTAGAGCGTCGCCCTTACAAGGCGAATGTCGGCGGTTCGACCCCGTCAGCACCCACCAGGACTCCTGAAAAGGAAAACTAGAACCCCGCTCCCGTAGCGGGGTTTTTGTTGAGGAAGACCGACCGATGAGCGCCGAGCACAGTTCGCAAGACGACGACAAGACAGGCAATGCGCTCAAGGCCCAGCGCTTCCGGATGCTCGAAGACATTGCCGACGAACTGGCCGGTGAAGTCGTCTTTCCCACCCATTTCGATGCCGTGCTGCGCCTGCGCAAGGTCTTGCACGAGTCCGACCTGCCCTTGGCCAGCATCACCGCGGCCATCGCCGTCGAGCCGCTGATCAGCGCCAAGCTGCTGCACCTGGCCAATTCAGTCGCCTTCAACCCGGCCGGTCACGAGGTAGTCGACCTGCAATCGGCGATCGCCCGGCTCGGCCTCAACGTCGTGCGCAGCACCGCGATGTCCATCGTCATGACCCAGCTCTTGCGCGCCAAGGGCATGGCCGGCTTCAGCGATCTGACGCAGTCGCTCTGGGAACACTCGGTACGCACTGCGGCCACGGCCCGGGTGATCGCCCGGCGGATGACCCGGATCAATCCTGAAGAAGCCATGCTGGCCGGACTGATCCACGATCTGGGCGCCTTCTACATGCTGTACCGGGCAACGCAGTACGACGAACTGCGCCAGCGGCCGGACAGCGTCAAATACCTGATCATCCAGTGGCATGAAAGCATCGGCATTTCCCTGCTCAATGCCCTCGGCCTGCCGGAAGAAATCGTCAAGGCCACCGAAGATCACGACCACCTGCGGCCGAATCCGGAGCCGCTGCGTTCCTTGGCCGATATCGTCTATGTCGCCAACATGCTGGCCGGCGGACATTTCGAATGGACCATGCAGGCCAACCCGATGGCGGCGCCCGACCAGGCCGCCTTGACCGACACCTACGCCGGGCTGCAGCCCGAAATCGAGGCGCAACTGGCCGACATGCGCCGCAGTTTCGCCTGAAGGTCGATCACGCTCAGTCCCGGCGGCCGTGACCGGTCTTGACCTGGGTCGAGGCCAGCACGCCGCGCAAGATATTGATTTCGTCCTTTTCCAGGCGGACCCGGCCGAACAGGCGGCGCAGCTTGGGCATCAGGCGGCCGGGCTGTTCCGGATTGTAGAAACCGGTCGCCGTCATCACCGATTCGAGATGGCCGTACAGGCCCTCCACTTCATCAATGGTGGCGGGCGGCGAGACAAAGGGCGTGACGCCCTGGGCGGCGAGTGGCGGCTTTTCGCCAAAGGCGGCCATGCGGCACTCATAGCTCAGCACCTGGACGGCGGAACCCAGATTCAGCGAACTGAAATCCGGGTTGGTCGGGATGCTGACCGCCGCCTGGCAATGAAAAATCTCCTCATTGGAGAGGCCGACCGTCTCGTTGCCGAAAACCAGCGCCACTTCGCCACCGGCGGCCTCGGCGAGCAGCCTGGCGACGGTTTCACGCGGCGCCCCGACCGCCGGGCCCAGATCGCGCTGACGGGCCGACAGGGCCACCGCAAAGACGGTTCCAGCCAGGGCTTCAGCCAGGGAGGCAGTGATGGTGGCAGCCTGCAGCAGGTCGACCGCACCGGTTGCCCGGGTATCGGCTTCCGGATCGGGAAACTGTTTCGGGCTCACCAGGTACAGATTCGTCAGCCCCATGGTCTTCATGGCGCGAGCCGCGGCGCCGATATTGCCGGGATGACTCGGCCGGCAGAGGACAACTCTGATACGTGAAAGCAGGACTTCAGGGTTCATGGTGTAAAATTCGTTCTTTAAAATATATATCGGGTGGCTGCGGCGACCCGGCAGCTCTTTAAGCCCATGCATCCAGCTCTGAATATCGCCATCAAGGCGGCGCGTCGCGCCGGCCAGATCATCAATCGCGCCTCGAACGACATCGAACTGCTGAAGGTCACGACGAAGCAGACCAACGACTACGTCACCGAAGTCGACAAGGCCGCCGAAGCGGCGATCGTCGAAACCCTGCAGGAAGCCTACCCCGGTTACGGCATTCTAGCAGAGGAGTCCGGCAGCTCCGCCGGCAAGGGCGAGGCGGAGAGCGAGTTCGAGTGGATCATCGATCCGCTCGACGGCACCACCAACTTCATCCACGGCCTGCCGCAATACGCCGTCTCGATTGCCCTGGCCAAGGCCGGCGTCGTCGAACAGGCCGTCGTTTTCGACGTCAATCGCAATGAACTGTTCACCGCCACCAAAGGCGCCGGCGCCTTCCTCAACGACCGCCGCATCCGCGTCTCGAAGCGCCTCAAGCTGAACGGTTCACTGCTCGGCACCGGTTTCCCCTACCGCGAATTCGACAAGATCGACACCTACCTCGACATTTTCCGGGAACTGGCCCAGAAGACGGCCGGCATGCGCCGCCCCGGCGCTGCCTCCATCGATCTCGCCAACGTCGCCTGCGGCCGCTACGACGGTTTCTTCGAATTCGGCCTGTCGCCCTGGGACATGGCGGCCGGCGCCCTGCTCATCTCGGAAGCCGGCGGCCTGGTCAGCGACCTGCGCGGCGACAACAAGTATCTCGAAACCGGCAACCTGGTCGCCGGCACGCCCAAGGTCTTCGCCCCGCTGCTCAAGCTGATCGAAAGCAAGCTGCCCGACTCGATCCGCGGCTAAACCAGCGCGTCGGCAAGCGACGCCCACCGGCATGAAACAAACGGGATGCGAGCACCGGCTCCATCCCGTTTTTTTTGGACGCCACCCCGACCAGCGGCATTCCCCCCGCCGAGCCACTTCAACCATCCCCGCGCCATCGCTTGAACAATGCCGCGCAATCGGCATCGGGCGTTTTACCCTGCGCCCGCATCAGCCGCAGATTAAGCACCAGATTCTCGAGCACCAGCTTGGCGGCGACCGCCAGCAACACCGCCTGGCATTCGGCCTCGCCGAGTTGCGCCGCCTGTTCGGCGATTTCCCGGATATGGGTGCAGACCAAGCGGCGCAACTCGTCTTCGGCATAGGGCAGATCGGCATAATCGATCGGATCCTCGACTTCGATGTCGCGGATCAGCGCGGCAAGTTCGGCACTGCTGATGATGGTCATCGCCATTCCCGCTTCTATACTGATCCTAAGACCGCAGCGCCAGCACAAAGATGCAATTCGTCCGCCAGCGACTGCCCGGGAAAGGAGAACGATGTCCTGTTCGATGCCGCGTGCCGCAGCGAGTCGCCCGCCGGTGACGGTGAGTCTGCGTTTCTACGCCAGGTTGAATGATTTCATCGCCCGGCAGCGTCGTCATCATGACTTCGAATGGAGCTGTGCGGCCGAAGCGACGGTCAAGCACGTGATCGAAGCCGTCGGCGTGCCACATACCGAAATCGAACTGATCCTGGTGAACGGGGCTTCCGTCGGCTTTGCCGAGCTCCTGCACAACGCCGACCGGATCGCGGTCTATCCGCATTTCGCCAGTCTCGAACTCGGCCCCTTGCGCGTGCTGGAGCGGTGCGCGCCGACGGTGGCCCGCTTTATTGCCGATGCCCATCTCGGCGGTCTGGCTCGCCTGCTGCGGATGGCCGGCTTCGACACCCTTTACGACAATCGCCGCGACGACGCCGAAATCGAGCACATGGCCTGCCGCGACAAGCGCATCGTGTTAAGCCGCGACCGCGAACTGCTCAAGCGACGCAGCCTTGCTTGCGGCTGCTATGTGCATGCCCTGGCGCCCGATGAACAACTGGCTGAAATCCTCGGCCGGCTCGATCTGGCCGGTCAGGTACAACCGCTGACGCGCTGCCTCGAATGCAACGCGATGCTTCAGCCCGTGGCCAAGGCCCAGGTCGTCGCCAGGCTGCCGCCTGGCGCCGCCGAACGGCAGCAGCGCTTCAGCACCTGCCCGGTCTGCCAGGGCGTCTTCTGGGAAGGCAGCCATTGGCGCCGGATGCGTCAGCGCCTGGCGTTGGCCGTGGAAGCAGCGGGTGGCGTCTTGCCACCGGCCTGAGCGCCGACTTTCGGCCGCGTTCAGCTGCGCAAATACCGGTTGAAGAAACCGATGGTACGTTGCCAGGCGAGTTTGGCGGCGGCTTCGTCAAAACGCGGCGTCGTGTCGTTGTTGAAGCCATGCTGGACGCCGGGATAGATATAGGCCGCGTAGTGCACGCCGGCGGCTTTCAGGGCCGCCTCGTAGGCCGGCCAGCCGGCATTGATCCGTTCATCCTCGCCGGCATAGTGAATGAGCAGCGGCGACTTGATGCGCGCCACCGCCTCGGCGGCCGGCTGGTTGCCGTAGAACGGCACCACTGCTGCCAGTTCGGGGAGCCGGGTGGCCAGGAAGTTGGCGACGCCGCCACCCCAGCAGAAGCCGACGACGCCGACCTTGCCGTTGCCTTCGGGCAGGGTTTCCAGGGTTTTGGCGGCGGCGACGAAATCCTCGCGGGTCTTGGCCTGGTCCAGCTTGGCGAAGAGTTCGCGGGCCTGGTCTTCGTCCCCCGGATAGCCGCCCAGCGGCGACAGCGCATCCGGCGCCAGGGCAATGAAGCCTTCCAGCGCCAGGCGGCGGGCGATATCCTCGATGTGAGGATTTAGGCCGCGATTCTCATGGACAACCAGAATGCCGGGCAACTTGCCCGCCGGTTGGGCCGGCCTGACCAGGTAAGCGCGGACCTTGCCATAGCCGCCGGGTGAGGAAATCTCGATATGGCGGGCAACGATCCGCGGGTCGTCTTCGGCCACCTGGCGGGCCTCGGCAAAGCGCGGACTGAGCGCTGCCAGCAAACCTTCGGCCGTCACGCCGGCAACCGCATACTTGGCCGCCGACTTGAGGAAGTCCCGACGGTGAATGATGCCATGCACGAATTGATCGAAAAGCCCGAGGACCTCGGGCGCAAAGTCTTCAGCTGTCTGGCGGGGCATTTGCAAACTCCTGTTCAATGATGGACGGAAGCGGCGCCAGGCGCCGCCTTGCCTCATTGAGACAGGAAAATCCGCATTTCATTCTTCAGGACCAGCCGCCGCCCATCGCCCGGATCAGCACCACGGCGGCCGTCAGGCGCCGGTTGTGGAGATCGAGGGCGCTGCGTTCGGCGGCCAGCAAGGCGCTGTTGGCGACGATGACCTGCAGGCTGCTCGCCACCCCGGCCCGGTACTGGGCCTGGGTCAGTTCGGCACTGACCCGCGCCGCCCTGACCGCGGCCTCCTGAATCCGCGCCTCGTCGGCCAGGATGCGCAGGGTGGACAGCTGGTCCTCGACCTCCTGGAAAGCGCTCAGCACGGTCTGCCGATAAGTCGCCGTCGCCTGGTCCCAGACCGCCACCGCCTGCGCCTTCTGCGCGCTGTGCAGGCCGGCATCGAAGAGCGGCGCGACCAGGGATGGCCCGATCGACCAGAAGCGGGCCGGCGCCGTCAGGATATCGCTCAAGGCCGTCGACCGCTGACCGGCCGTGCCACTCAGGCTCAGCACTGGAAAGAAGGCCGCCCGGGCCACGCCGACCCCGGCATTGGCGGCCGCGGCGCGACGTTCGGCGGCGGCGATGTCCGGACGTCGTTCGAGCAGCGTGGACGGGGCGCTGAGCGGTGCCGTCGGCACGGCCGGCACACGGTCGAAAATGCTGGCATGGGTGGTTCCCGAACCGGGTGGCACCTTGTCGCCGAGACCGCGCAATTGGGCGCGCAAGCCGGAATCGTCGGCCGGCCGCAGCGGCAAGCGGAAACTGGCGGGCAGTTCGCCGACCAGCACGGCGATGGCATGTTCGAGCAGGGCCCGCTGGACGCCGGTTTCGACGGCCTGCGCCTGGGCGCTGCGCAACTGGCTTTCGGCCTGTGCCAGATCGGCCCGGCTGGCGACGCCAAAACGGATGCGGTCGGCGGTCAACTGCAGGTAGCGCTCGTAATCGGCGACCGTGGCATCGAGCAGGTCGCGCTGCACTTCGACGATGCGCAGCGCGAGCAGCGACTGAACCAGTTGCGCCTGCAACGCCAGCCGCACGCCGGCGAGATCGGCGGCGCTGGCCCTGGCCGAAGCTTCGTCGGCCTCGACAGTGGCGCGCAGCCGGCCCCAGAGGTCGATTTCCCAACTGGCGGCCAGCCCGAAACTGGTCGTCGTCGTGGTACTGGCGGCCGCGCTGCCGCTATTGTGCGCCCGGCTCGTCGCGGCGTTGCCGTTCACCGCCGGGAACAGCCCGGCGCTCGCCTGGTCGATCAGCGCCGCCGCCTGCTGGTAACGTCCCTGGGCCACGGCTAGGCTGGCATTGGCCGCCTCCAGCCGGCTCAGCAATTCAGGCAGTTCGGGGAGATCGAAAAGCTGCCAGGGCGCTTCCGGCACGGCGTCGCTGGCGGCGACTTTCCACGGCAACTCGGCCTGGGCCGGGGCCACCGCTTCCCGATAGGCGGCCGGCGTATCGAATTTGGGCAGCAGGTAGGGCGGAATGAAGGAGCAGCCACCGAGCAACAGGCCGAGGCCGGAAAGCAAGGGCAACGAACGAAGGGAGCGATGAATGGGCATCAAAGTCTCAGCAAAAAATATCAAACGACCTGCGGCCGCCAGTTGCGCCAGCGCCGCACGGTGGCATGGCGGGCGCGGTCGAGGACCAGGTAGACCACCGGCGTTGTGTACAGCGTCAGGATCTGGCTGACGATCAGGCCACCCATCACCGAAATGCCGAGCGGCTGGCGCAGTTCGGCGCCGTCGCCGGCACCGAGCGCCAGCGGCAGGGCACCGAACAGCGCGGCGATGGTGGTCATCATGATCGGGCGGAAACGCAGCAGGCAGGCGTGGTGGATGGCATCGCGGGTATCCATCCCCTGCTCCCGCTCGGCGACCAGCGCGACATCGACCATCATGATGGCATTTTTCTTGACGATGCCGATCAGCAGGATGACGCCGATCAGCGCGATGATGGTGAATTCCGTCTTGAAGGCGAGCAAGGCGAGCAGCGCCCCTACCCCGGCCGAAGGCAGCGTGGACAGGATGGTCAGCGGATGCACCGTGCTTTCATAGAGCATGCCGAGCACCAAGTAAATGGCCACCATCGCCGCCAGGATCAGCATCGGCTGCGAACTGAGCGCCGACTTGAAAGCCGAGGCGGTGCCTTCGAAACTGCCGCGCACCGTATTCGGCACACCGATCCGGGCGAACATGGCATCGACGACTTCGGTCGCCTGGCCGAGCGAGACGCCCGGTGCCAGATCGAAGGAAATGGTCGATGACGCGAAGCCGGCCTGGTGGCTGACGCCGAGCGGCGCATTGCCGGGCGCCCATTTGGCGATGGCCGGGAAAGGAATGCGCTGGCCGTTGGCGCCGACCACCCAGATCTGGTCAAGGCTCTGCGGATGCTGCCAGTAGTCCGGCGCGCCTTCCATCACCACCTTGTACTGATTGAGCGGCTGGAAAATGGTCGACACCTGGCGCTGGCCGAAAGCATCGTTCAGCGTCGCCGTCAGGGTCCGTACCGAGACGCCGAGATTGGCCGCCGCCTCGCGGTCGATGGTGACCGTCGTCTGCAGGCCCTTGTCCTGGAGATCGGTATTCACATCGACGATTTGCGGCAGGTCGCGCAGACCGTAACGGACCTTGGGTTCCCATTTGCGGAGGTCTTCCAGATCGTCGGCGAGCAGCGTGAATTGCCATTCGGAATCGGACTGGCGACCGCCGACCCGGACATCCTGGGCCGGGAACATGTAGATGCTGGCCCCCGCCACATGGCTGGTCAGCGGCCGCAGGCGGTTGATGACCTCGGAGATCGACGAGGGCTGGACGAGTTTCCGGCGCTCGGCCAGCGGCTTCAGGGTGATGAAAACCTGGGCGCGGTTGCGCTGACCGCCGCCGGTCACCGCGCTGACGTTGTCGACCGCCGGATCGGCCTTGATGATATTGACCAGTTCGGTGATCTTGCCGCGCATGGCCTGGAAGGAGGCGGACTGGTCACCCTGGATGCCGCCGACGATCAGGCCGACATCCTGGCGCGGCAGGAAGCCTTTGGGAATCACCATGTACAGCCAGACGTTGAGGCCGATGGTGGCGGCCAGCAGGCAGAGGATAATCGCCGGATGGCGCAGCGACCAGCCCAGCGAGCGGCCATAGGCGGCATGGCTGGCCTGCTGCAGGCGGGCAGCGGCCCCGGCCAGGCGACCAAGCAGGCGCCGTCCGGCGGCCCTGTCGGCAGGCGCCGGCGGCGGAGCCGGCCGGCGCAACAGCCGGGCGCACATCATCGGCGTCACGGTCAGCGAGACGAGCAGCGAGACCAGGATGGCGGCGCTCAGTGTCACCGCGAATTCGCGGAACAGGCGGCCGACGATGCCGCCCATCATCAGCACCGGGATAAAGACAGCGATCAGCGACAGGCTCATCGACAGCACCGTGAACGCGACTTCCTTGCTACCGGCCAGCGCCGCCGCGAAAGGCGCTTGGCCGCCTTCGATGCGACGGACGATGTTCTCCAGCACCACCACCGCATCGTCGACGACGAAACCGGTAGCCACTGTGAGCGCCATCAGCGACAGGTTGTTCAGCGAAAAGCCGCACAGCCACATCACGGCCAGCGTGCCGGCCAGCGAGACCGGCACGGCAACGGCGGGAATCAGCGTGGCGCGGGCGCTGCGCAGGAAGACGAAGACGACGGCGACGACCAGGCAAATTGAAAAAGCCAGCGCCCGCTCGACCTCGAACAGCGAATTGCGGATCATCGCCGTGCGTTCCATCATCACGTCGAGTTCGATGGCGGCCGGAATGGAGGCGCGCAGCAAGGGCAGCAGATCGCGCACCCGGTCGACCGCTTCCAGGATGTTGGCGCCGGGCTGGCGATTGATGATCAGCAGGATGGCCGGCTTGCCATTGACCGCACCGGCGTTGCGCACGTCCTGCACCGAATCGAGCACTTCGGCGACCTGTTCGAGGCGGATGGCCGCCGCATTCTTGTAGCCGACGATCAGCGAACGGTAGTCGGCCGCCGTCTTCGCCTGGTCGTTGGCTTCTACCTGCCACTGGCGCTCGCCGTCTTCGACATAGCCTTTGGGCCGGTTGGGATTGGCATTGACCAGGGCCTGCCGGACATCTTCCAGACCGAGGCCCAATTGCGCCAGTTGTGGCAACTGCAGTTCGACGCGCACGGCCGGCAGGGCGCCGCCGCCGATGGTCACCTGCCCGACCCCTTCGACCTGGGCCAGGCGCTGCGCCAGCACGGTTGCCGCCGCATCGTACATCTGGCCCGGGGTCAGCGTTTCCGAGGTCAGGCTGAGGATCATGATCGGCGTGTCGGCCGGATTGACCTTGCGATAGGTCGGGTTGCTCGGCAAGGAAGTCGGCAACATGGCGCGCGAAGCGTTGATCGCCGCCTGCACTTCACGCGCCGCGCTGTCGATGTTCTTTTCCAGTTCGAACTGCAGCGTGACGCGGGTGCTGCCCAGCGAACTCGACGAGGTGATTTCGGAAACGCCGGCGATCCGCCCCAACGCCCTTTCGAGCGGCGTCGCCACGGTGGCCGCCATGGTTTCCGGGCTGGCCCCGGGCAGGTTGGCGCTCACCGAAATGGTCGGAAAATCGACCTGCGGCAAGGGTGCCACCGGCAGCAGGCGCATGGCCAGCGCCCCGGCGAGGAAGATGCCAATGGTCAGCAGCGTCGTCGCCACCGGGCGGTGGATGAAGAAACCGGGCAGGCTCATTCGCCGCCGGCCTCCGCACTTTCGGCAGCTTCGCCACCGATCGCCCGGCCGACGTTGCGCTTGCCGCCCAAGCGGCCGAGGCTGTCGAAGGCGAGATAGATGACCGGCGTGGTAAATAGCGTCAGCACCTGGCTGACCAGCAGGCCGCCGAGCATGGTGACACCGAGCGGGCTGCGCAGTTCGGCGCCGATGCCCGACGACAGCATCAGCGGCAAGGCGCCGAGCAAGGCGGCCAGCGTCGTCATCAGGATGGGGCGGAAACGCAGCAGGCAGGCCTGGCGGATCGCTTCCTCGGGCGGCAGGCCGTGCTCGCGTTCGGCCTCCAGCGCGAAGTCGATCATCATGATGGCGTTTTTCTTGACGATGCCGATCAGCAGGATGATGCCGATGATCGAGATGACGTTCAGTTCGCCGCCGGTCAGGAGCAGCGCCAGCAAGGCGCCGATGCCGGCCGAAGGAAGCGTGGACAGGATGGTCACCGGGTGGATGGTGCTCTCGTAAAGCATGCCGAGCACGATGTACATGGTGACGACGGCGGCCAGGATCAGCCACAGTTCACTCGCCGCCTGCCCGCGAAAAGCCAGTGCCGCGCCCTGGTAGGCGGTCTGCATCGACAGCGGCAATTTGAGGTCGCGGACGACGCCGTCGATGGCGGCGGTCGCCGCACCCAGCGAAGCACCCTTGGCGAGGTCGAAGGAAATGGTGACCGCCGGGAATTGTTCGAGATGCGCCAGCGACAGCAGGCCGTTGCGCTCGACCACCCGGGCCACCGAACTCAGCGGCACCTGCTGTCCATTGGTGCCGGGCACCCACAGGCTGTCGAAGGCGGACAGGCCGCCGGCCAGTTCCGGCTTCATTTCCAGCACCACGCGATACTGGCTGCTCTGCGTGAAAATGGTGGAAATCAGACGCTGGCCGAAGGCGTTGTACAGCGCGTTGTCGATGGCGGCGACGCTGACCCCGAGGCGGGCGGCGGCATCGCGGTCGATCCGGACATCGGCGACCAATCCCTGGTCCTGCAGGTCGCTGGTCACGTGCTGCAGTTGCGGCAAGGCGGCGAAACGCTCGACCAGCTTCGGCACCCAGGTCGACAAATCCTCCTGGCTGGGCGACTGGACGGTGAACTGGTACTGGGTACGCGCCACCCGGTCATTGATGGTCAGATCCTGCATTGGCTGCAGCCACAGGCGGATGCCCGGCAAGGCATCGGCTTTCGCCTGCAGGCGCTCGATGACCGGGGTCAGCGCGCCCCGTTCGGCCTTGCCCTTGAGGCCGACCTGAAGCCGGCCCGAGTTCAGCGTCGCATTGTTGCCATCGACGCCGACCAGGGCCGACACCGAGTCGACGGCCGGGTCGGTCAGCAGCAATTCGGCCAGTTGCCGCTGGCGGCGGGCCATTTCGGCGAAGGATGCGGTCTGCGGCCCTTCGGTGATGCCTTGCAATACGCCGGTGTCCTGCAGCGGGAAGAAACCCTTGGGGACGACGACATAGAGCAGCACGGTGACGGCGAGCGTTCCGACAGCGACCAGCAGTGTTGTCCGCCGATGGCGTAGCACGAGCAGCAACTGCCGGTCGTAGGCGGCGATGGTGTTGTCGATGAAACGCCCGGTAATCCGAAAGAAGGCGCCATGCTGCACATCCGGCACCCGCTTCAACAAGCGGCCACAGAGCATCGGCGTGAAGGTCAGCGAAACCACCGCCGAAATCAGGATGGCGACGGCCAGCGTGATCGAGAATTCGCGGAACAGCCGGCCCACCATGTCGCCCATGAAAAGCAGCGGGATCAGCACGGCGATCAGCGAGAAGGTCAGCGAAATGATGGTGAAACCGATCTGCCGGGCGCCTTCGCGGGCGGCATCCATCGGTGCCATGCCTTCCTCGATGTAACGGGCGATATTCTCGATCATCACGATGGCGTCGTCGACGACGAAGCCGGTGGCGATGGTCAGCGCCATCAGGGTCAGGTTGTTGATCGAGAAGCCGGCCAGCTTCATCACCGCGAAAGTGCCGATCAGCGACAGCGGCACGGCCAAGCTGGGAATCAGCGTCGCCGTGCCGCTGCGCAGGAAGACGAAAATCACCGCGACCACCAGCCCGATGGCGAGGAAGAGGTCTTCGCGCACCGAATCGATGGAGGCGCGGATGGTCACCGTGCGATCGGCGAGGACCGCGACATCGACCGCCGCCGGCAGGCTGGCCTTCAGTTTGGGCAGCAGGGTCTGGATGCGGTCCACCGTCTCGATGACATTGGCGCCCGGCTGGCGCTGGATGTTGATGATGATGCCGGGCAGCACGGCCGGTGCCGCAGCGCCTTCGGCGAGCGGCGCAGCATCGTCGCGACGGCCCGCCCAGGCGCCGAGGCGATTGTTTTCGGCGTCATCGACGACCTCGGCGACATCGCTCAGGCGGATCGGCGCCCCATTCCGGTAGGCGATGACCAGGCGGTGATATTCATCGGCGCTGCGTAGCTGGTCGTTGGCATCGATGGTCGAAGCCCGGCTCGGGCCGTCGAAACTGCCCTTGGGCGTGCTGACATTGGCGGCGCCGACGGCAGTGCGGATATCCTCCAGGCCGAGGCCCGCTTCGGCCAGGGCGCGCGGATTGACGCGCACGCGCACGGCCGGACGTTGGCCACCGGCCAGCGTCACCAGCCCGACGCCGGGCACCTGCGAAATCTTCTGGGCGAGCCGGGTGTCGGCCATGTCCTGCAGCCGGATCAGCGGCAGCGAAGTCGAGGTCAGCGCCAGGGTGAGGATGGGCGCATCAGCCGGATTGACCTTGTTATAGACCGGCGGCGCCGGCAGGTCGGTGGGCAGCAGACTGGCCGCCGCGTTGATCGCCGCCTGCACCTGCTGTTCGGCGACATCGAGCGGCAAACCGAGGGAAAAGCGCAGGGTGATCACCGAGGCGCCGCCCGAATTGATCGAGTACATCTGGTCGAGGCCGGGCATCTGGCCGAACTGCCGCTCGAGCGGCGCCGTGACGCTGGAGATCATGACTTCCGGGCTGGCGCCGGGATACAGCGTGGACACCTGGATGGTCGGGTAATCGATCTGCGGCAACGCCGATTGCGGCAGGAAACGGTAGGCGACCAGGCCGACCAGCATGATCGCCAGCATCAGCAGCGAGGTGGCGACCGGCCGCTCGATGAAAGGGCGCGACAGGTTCATGGCTGCGGCCGGGCTCCAGCCTGAGCCGGTGCGGCGCCAGGCGCCGCAGGCGCTGCGCTGGACGGCGTGGCCGGTGCTCCGGAAGCACCGGCCGGCGCGCCTTCACCACGCCCGGGACCATTGCGCCGACCGCCGCGCTTGCCCGGTCCTTCCTTGACGGCGCGTGACTCGCGGCTCACCACGTCCACCTTGCCGCCTTCCCGCAGGCGGTCGAAACCATCGACCGCCACTTGGTCGCCGGACTGCAGGCCGGCGAGGACGGGAATCCGGTCGCCGTCGGCGCTGCCGACTTCGAGCTGGCGCATCGTCACCGTCCGGTCCTCCTTGAGCAGCCAGACGAAAGCGCCCCGGGCGCCGCGCTGCACGGCAGCCGACGGAATCACCACGGCATCCTTCAGTTCATTGACGACCAGCCGGACATTGACGAACTGGTTGGGGAACAGCGCGCCGTCCTGGTTGGGAAAAATGGCCTTGACCTTGACGGTGCCGGTGGTCACGTCGAGCTGGTTATCCACCGTCAGCAGCTCGCCGGTGGCGAGCAGGACCTTGCCGTCGCGGTCCCAGGCTTCGACCGCCAGGCCGCCGGCGGCATTGCGCGGCCTGCCGCCACGGTCGCCGTTTTGCATGCCGCCACTGGCCGCCCCGATGCGCCGTTCGGAGGCGCCACGGTAAGTTCCGATGCCTTCGCCGCGCCCGGCGCCGGCCACGACATGATCCTGCTGGCCGGCCCCGCCAGCCGTCGGGCGCTCGCCCTGGGCGACACGCGGCTTTCCACTTTCCGCCGGCATCTCGCCGCTTGGCCGTTGAACGCGCCCCGCCACCCCGCCGCCGTCGCTCGGCTGGCCATGGGTTCCCGGCGTTCGCCCGCCGTTTTCGGCACCGGCATGTTGGCGGCTGCGCCCGGCTTCGCGTGGCGTCTGCATGCCGAGACGGGCGAGCAGCTTGCCGAGATCGGCTTCCGGAATCGGGAAGACCACCGTCACCGGCTGCACCTGGGTAATGACGACGATTCCGTTGGCATCCGACGCGCGCACCAGATTGCCCGGATCGACCTGCCGCAAGCCGGCCCGCCCGTCGGCCGGGGCGGTGATGCGGGTATAGGAAAGCTGCAGGCGGGCATTATCGAGCGCCCCCTGGTCCATTTTCACCGCCGCCTCGTACTGGCGGACCAGGGCGCGCTGGGTATCGAGCTGCTGGGAGGGAATCGCGTCCAGCTTGGCCAGCCCCTCGTAGCGACTGAGGTCGGCCCGGGCATTGGCGAGCAGGGCTTCATCCTTGCCCATCTGCCCCTGTACCTGGGTGAGTGCCACTTCATAGGGACGTGGATCGATTTCGGCCAGCAGGTCGCCGGCCCGTACGCGCTGCCCTTCCTCGAAATTGACCCGGTTCAGCGTGCCGTCGACCCGTGAGCGAACCGTGACGACGGTACGCGGAATCACCGTGCCGATCGCCGACAGCCGCACCGGGAAGTCTTCCGTGCCGGCCGCTTCGACGACGATCGGCGTCAGCCGCGGCGGACCGCCGGGCGTGCCCGCTGCCGGCTCGGCCGGCTGTTGCTGCCAGAAATACCAGCCACCGCCGGCCGCCCCGAGCAGCGCCAGGACGCCAAGCGCCAGCAAGCGGCGGCGCCGTCGGATGGTCGTTCCCGCGGCAACAGGAGTCGGGGTGTCGGTGGATGGGAAAGCAGAGGAATCGGGCATGGTCACAGTAGGGTGAAACTGGTTTGGAAAATTGCCAGGGGGTCCGGGCCGGCCTGAATCAGCAAATCACATGCCAATCCCGCCCATGATAGGGCAATGGTAAATAAGGCGGTTGGCATCGCAAACCCTGCGGACGACTGATTTACACAATTTACATCACGCCGACCGGGAATTTTGCCGACGACCCGACCCGGACTTGATTTTCGCGGTGCGAAAAATTGCCTTCCGGAACTGTCGTTGAAGAAGCAGACGACTATCCGTCGTTGCTGCCGGCGCAACAATCGGCCGTCTGGCGAATCGCCGGTCGGCAAGACGGATCGCGTGGCTGCTGCCGATTCCAGCCGGCGGGATTACCATGCGCCATGAATGGTTCGGCCATTCTGTGACGGATGCCGGACCGCAGATGGATCTGGATGGCTTTTCAAGGAGAAAATCATGCTGCTGGGCGTTCCCAAGGAAATCAAGAATAACGAATATCGCGTCGGCCTGACGCCGGGCAGCGTCCGCGAACTGGTCGGCCACGGCCATCGGGTGGTCGTCGAGACTCAGGCCGGCGCCGGCATCGGTCTGACCGACGGGCAATATCGCGCCGCCGGCGGCGAGGTGGTCGATAGCGCCGAAGAAGTCTTCGCCCGCGCCGAACTGATCGTCAAGGTCAAGGAGCCGCAGCCCGACGAATGCCGCCGCCTGCGCCCGGATCAGGTGATTTTCACCTACCTGCATCTGGCCCCCGATGCGCAGCAGACCCGGCTGTTGCTGAAAGCCGGCGTCACCGCCATCGCCTATGAAACGGTGACCAATGCCGCCGGCGGCCTGCCGCTGCTAGCACCGATGAGCGAGGTGGCCGGCCGGATGGCGATCCAGGCCGGCGCCGCCAGCCTGGAAAAGTCGAGAGGCGGCTCGGGCGTCCTGCTCGGCGGCGTGCCCGGCGTCGCGCCCGGCAAGGTCTGCATCCTCGGCGGCGGCGTGGTCGGCTATAACGCCGCGCTGATCGCCGTCGGCCTGGGTGCCGAGGTTACCGTGGTGGACCGCTCGCTCGATCGCCTGCGCTGGCTGGACGGACATTTCGGCAACCGCATCCGGACCCTCTATTCGACCGCCGACAACATCGACGCCAGCGTCCGCGAGTCAGACCTCATTGTCGGTGCGGTGCTGATTCCCGGGGCCACCGCACCCCACCTGGTCAGCCGGCAACAGTTGCGGGAAATCCGCCCCGGCTCGGTGCTGGTCGATGTCGCCATCGACCAGGGTGGCTGCTTCGAAACCAGCCGGCCGACGACCCATGCCGAGCCGACCTACATCGTCGATGGCATCGTCCATTACTGCGTCGCCAACATGCCGGGTGCCGTCGCCCGCACCTCGACCTTCGCCCTCAACAACGCCACCCTGCCCTGCACGCTGGCGCTGGCCAACCGGGGCTACCGCCAGGCCCTGCTCGACGACCCGCATCTGCGCAATGGCCTGAATATCCACCGGGGACACATCACCTGCCCGCCGGTCGGCAAAGCGCTCAATCTGCCATGGATATCGGCTGAGCGATCCCTGATCGGTTAAACACCACCCCGAAATTCCCATTCATCATTTTAACAATATGTAACTGATTGCTTTTATTGTATTTATATAAGAAAAACTCTCTTTACTTTAAAAATTCATAAGTCATAATCCATGGGCATGTTGCGGCGCCTTCGGCAAGGCATTGCCTGGACGCCATTTTCATAAAACAGATCGGAGATCACCATGTCCATCCATTCATCCCATGCCGCCCTCGTCGCCGCCAACCACGCCGCGATCGACGGCTTCCTCGCCCTGTTCACGACCTCGCTGAACAGTATCGAGAAAATTTCGTCCCACAATTTCTCATCAGCCCGCCATGCCCTGGCCGTCCATCGCGAGGATAGCGGGAGCCTGCCCGGCGCCGGCGGCCTGCCCGAAGTCATCGCCCACCAGGCGTCGCTGGTCAGGCCCCGGATCGAGAAAGCGATCACCTATTCGCAGGGCATTTACGGTATTTCGACGGAAACCCAGAAGGAATTGGTCAAACTGATCGAACGCCAGCACGCTGAACTGAACAAGTCGATCACTTCGCTCGTCGACTGGTACGCCGACGCGGCCAGCAATTCGCAGACGGCCTTCGCCTTGGTGGAGTCGGCGCTTGCCGCCGCCAGTTCCGCCTTCCAGAACACCGGCAAGGCGGCCCGCCAAGTGGCCGGCATCGCCGGCACCAGCCTCAGCGCCGCGGCGCAGGCGGCCGGCGCGGCCAATCAGCAGGGCCAGGCATCGCCCCGCAAGAAAGCGGCCTGACCGGCAGAAAATTGACAGCGAAAAAAAGCGCCTGGGGCAGATCGCGCCGGGCGTTTTTCATTGTCGATCCTGTTTTTCGGGGGCGACGCCTTATTGCCGCAGGATCGCCTGACCGGCCCCCGCCCAGCCGCGATTTTCGTACGCCTGCAGGACATGCAGTTGGTCATCGCTGATCGACTCGAAACGCAGGCCGACCAGGAATTGCTGCCCGACCCGCCGGATTCGCATGACGCTGACAAAAGCCTCGACCGGACAAGCCAGTTCGGCCGACTCGATGCGGCAGATGCCGACCGCCCCGCTCGGCTTGGCGCCCAACACGGCAACATCGAGCATGACCCCGACGCCAGTGACCGAAATATCGGCCAGCGGGAACTGATAATCCCGACCTCCCAGGCTCAGGTAGACATTGCCTTTCAGGAAGGCGCGGCGGGACCGACGACGTTCTCTCACTATCGTTTCACTTCGGAACAAGTCATGACGCATTTTCCCACGCCTGCCGGAAAATCCATATAGGATAATTCTGACAAGACCACCGCTTCGGCCCAAAGGGCTGCGTGCTCCATGGCGCCCCGCCCTTCGCCAATCCGGCGGGCCGCAGGCAGCGCCTGCTTCACTTGCGGAGCGGGCTCCCCATGCTACTTTTCGGTGCCTTCGCCCGGCGTGTACTGAAAGCCGGTGAACATGTTGCGGGTCTTGTTTTGCAGCTGTTCCTGCATTTGCTGGAACATCACTTTCGACTGATCCATGTAGGCCGACATCATGCTCTGCATGGCCGGTTGCTGGAAATTCAGGAACTGCGCCCAGAAATCGGCCTGCAGATGGCTGTTGTCACCCGGACCGAGGGCGGTGCGCGACTGCTCCTGCAGCTTGCCCTGGAAATCGACGAAAGTCTTCATGTTGTTTTCCAGATACTTGCCGAGCATGCCCTGCATGGCACTGCCGTAGAAACGGATGAAGCCGGAGAGCAGTTCGCTCGAGAACAACGGCATGCCGCCGGTTTCTTCCTCGAGGATGATCTGGAGCAGGATGCTGCGCGTCAGGTCTTCGCCGGTCTTGGCGTCGAGAACCTTGAAGACTTCGAATTTGAGGACCAGTTCCTTGACATCGCCCAGTGTGATGTAGGCGCTCGTCTTGGTATCGTAGAGACGACGGTTGGGGTATTTCTTGATCAGGCGTACCGGTTCCGACATTCAGTCATCCTTGAACGATTTTGTGTGCAGTGCAGCATTATAGCCAAAAAGACCGGCGCCCGCCGGCGCACGACTGCACCGCGATGCAAAAATTCAGCAATAGTTGATGACGTGTTCTGCAACATTGGCGCCCCCATTCCCGGACGAGCCGTATCGCAGATAAGGACACTATCGTTCACTGTCACCCCCACGACCAGAGCCATCGCACCGCTGGGTACAGAAAAACAAAAGCCCTGATTTACAGGGCTTTTTCGAGGATTCATGCGCCTAACTGCGACGCATGGAAAACCATGGTTTTACGATTACTGGTAGTACAGGCCGCCGTTGATGTTCATCGTCGCGCCGGTCATGAAGGCAGCGATGTCGGAAGCCAGGTAGGCGCAGGCACCGCCGATTTCTTCCGGCTTGGCCAGGCGCTTCATCGGCACGGTGTCGATGATGGATTGCAGCACTTCCGGCTTGATCGCCATGACCATCTTGGTGGCAACGTAGCCCGGGCAGATGGCATTGACGGTGACGCCCTTGGCGGCCAGCTCGGCAGCCAGTGCCTTGGTGAAGCCGATGACGCCGGCCTTGGCAGCGGAGTAGTTAGTCTGGCCAGCCTGACCCTTGACGCCGTTGACCGAAGAGATGTTGATGATGCGCCCCCAGCCGCGCTCGGCCATCTTGGCGGAGACTTGCTTGGTCATGTTGAACAGGGAGGTCAGGTTGGTGGCGATGACCGCATCCCAGCCATCCTTTTCCATCTTGGCAAACATGCGGTCACGGGTGATACCGGCATTATTGACCAGGATGTCGACCGGGCCGGCAGCGGCTTCGGCTTCGGCAACCATCTTCTGGCAGTCTTCCAGCGAGGAAACGTCGCCTGCCACGCAGACGAAATCGTTGAAGCCGGCAGCGGCCATTTCCTTCAGCCATTCGTCCTTGTTATCGAATTGCGGGTGGTAAGAGGCAACCACCTTGTGGCCAGCCTTGGCCAGTTCCTGACAGATTGCGGTGCCAAGACCACCCATGGCGCCAGTAACGAGAGCAACACGTTGAGTCATAGTTATTCCTTCCTTGTTGGTTTTAGAGCGGGGTAAAAATACGAAGGTCAGTACATGTGCTGACCACCGTTGATGGAAATATTGGCGCCGGTGACGAACGCCGCCTCGTCGGAGGCGAGGTAAGCGACCAGGCCGGCGATTTCCTCCGGTTTGCCCAGTCGGTTGACCGGGATCTGCGGCAAAATCTTCGACTCCAGAATTTCCTGGGGGATGGCGGTGACCATCTTGGTCCCGATGTAGCCCGGAGAAATAGTGTTGACCGTAACGCCCTGCTTGGCAACCTCAAGCGCCAGCGCCTTGGTGAAACCGTGCATGCCGGCCTTGGCCGCCGAATAGTTGGTCTGTCCGAAAGCGCCCTTCTGGCCATTCACCGACGAAACATTGATGACGCGGCCCCAGCGGCGCTCCAGCATCCCATCCATGACCTGCTTGGTCATGTTGAACACGGAATCGAGATTGGTATGCATCACTGCATCCCAGTCGGCCTTGGTCATTTTCTTGAAAGTCATGTCGCGCGTGATGCCTGCGTTGTTGACCAGCACATCGACCGGCCCGACTTCGCGGGTGACCATCTCGACGCATTCGTGGGCGGAATCGAAATCGGTGACGTCACAGGGGTAGGCCTTGAAGCCGTAACCCATGTTGTTCATCCCCTTCAGCCAGTCCTGAACCTTGGGATTGCCGGGCGAATAGGTGGTGACCACCTTGAAGCCAAGCGCGGCAAGCTTGATGCAGACGGCCTCCCCGAGGCCGCCCATACCGCCCGTAACCAGTGCAACTCGCGACATTGTTCCCTACCTCCCTGACAACCGATTTAAACCGCGCGCTCCTTGACGTAGCGACCGGGCGCCGGTTCGATCGGCTTGTATTTGGCACTTCCCGGTTTGCGCGGTGCCCGCTGTTCTCCTGACAACGGTTTGAGCCAGGCCGCCCAGTCGTTCCACCAGCTGCCCTTCTTCTCTTCGGCGGCGGCCAGCCAGCCTTCGGGATCCGGCGCCCCGGCCTCGTTGACCCAGTAGCTGCGCTTGTTCTTGCTGGCCGGATTGATGACGCCGGCGATATGGCCGGAAGCGCCCAGCACGAAGCGCGACTTGCCGCCCAGCAGCCGGGTGCTTTGATAGGCCGAATGCCACGGCACGATATGATCTTCGCGGGCGGCGAGCAGGTAGACCGGCATGTCGAGCGCGCCGAGATCAACCTTGGTGCCGCACATTTCCAGTTTGCCGGGGACGCGCAGGCTGTTGTCGTTGTACAGGTTGCGCATGTACCAGCAGGCGAACGGGCCGGGCAGGCTGGTCGAATCGGAATTCCAGTAGAGCAGGTCGAAAGCTTGCGGCTTCTGCCCCTTCAGGTAATTGCCGGCGACGTAGTTCCAGACCAGGTCGTTGGCGCGCAGGAAGGAGAAAGTGGTCTGCAGGTCGCGCGCCGGCAGCAGGCCGCCCTGGCCGATGGTCGCTTCGCGGGCGGCAAGGCCCTGCTCGTCGATGAAGAGGCCGATTTCGCCGGTATCGGAAAAATCCAGCAGGGTGGTCAGCAGGGTCAGCGAGGCGACGCAATCTTCGCCACGCGCCTTGAGCACCGCCAATGCCGAAGTCAGGATGGTGCCGCCGACACAGAAGCCGAGCGCATTGACCTGCTTGACCCGGGTAATTTCGCGGACCACGTGCAGCGCGGCGATCGGGCCGTGTTCCAGGTAATCGTCCCAGGTCAGGTGTCCCTGCTCTTCCTTGGGATTGCGCCAGGACACCAGGAACACGGTATTGCCCTGCTCGACCATGAAACGGATCAGCGAATTGTCCGGTTGCAGGTCCATGATGTAGAACTTGTTGATGCAGGGCGGCACGACCAGCAGCGGCCGGGTACCGACCTTGGGCGTCAGCGGCGCGTACTGGATCAGCTGCATCAGCTCGTTTTCATAGACGACGGCGCCTTCGCTGGTCGCAATATTCTTGCCGACCTCGAAAACCGACTCGTCAGTCATCGAAATACGGCCTTTTTCGAAATCCTGGATCAGGTTGTTGATGCCGTCGGTAATGCTTTGGCCCTTGGTTTCCAGGGCGCGCTGGATGAATTCCGGGTTGGTCGCGGCAAAGTTCGACGGCGCCAGCGCGTCGGCCACCTGGCGAGCCAGGAAACGCATGCGGTTCTTGGCCTTTTCATCATCGGCCGGGACCAGTTCGGCAACTTCCTTGACGAATCTGGTATTGAGCAGGTAAGCCTGATGCAGGAAATCGTAAATCGGGCTGTCGCGCCATTCCGGCGCCGAAAAGCGGCGATCGCCCGGTTCCGGAGCGACCTTGAAAGTCTCCTCCTTGCCCTGCTGCTTGGCCAGCACGGACTGCCACAGCGACATCTGCTGATCGGCGAGCTGCTTCTGCAGCGCGGTCAGCGCCTGCGGATCGACCGCCGGCGGCGGTGCAACCGTCTGATTCCCGGTCTTGCCGAGAAAGTCCATGAACTGCTGCGCCATATTTTGTCCGGCCTGCATGAACTGCATTGCAGACCCGATAAATGCGTCGTTATTGTTCGATCCCTGTTGCGACATGGGCTTCTCTTTGAGTTATTGGGGGGCTGGAGCTATTCGATTCTGCATACCCGCCCGAGCGCTGTCAATGTATTTGCATGCATAATAAGGGGCATGTACATCGTCGCCATTGGCTGGCTCTACGTAACGCTGCTGATTGCCTTCAACGAGGCCAGCGTTGTCGCCGGCATCATCTCGTTTTCCTTCTATGGGCTGCTGCCCTGCAGCCTGCTACTCTGGCTGAGCGGCAGCCGGGTGCGTCGCGAACGGCAGCGCTACCGGGAACTACTCGCCAACCAGGCGCTGAACGATGCCGATCGAGGCAATACCCAGGCCGATCAATAGCACCTGCTGCAGCGTGGCCTTCAGCTCGGTCCGCTTGTGCAGGCTGGGAATCAGGTCGGCCACTGCGACATAGATCATGCTTGCGAAGGCCAGCGCCAGCAGCGAAGGAATCCAGCCGTTCAATTCCGACAGCGCGAAATAGGCGAGCATGGCGCCGATCAGCGTCGCCAGGCTGGAGAGCAGGTTGAAGACCAGGGCGCGCAGCCGGCTGTAGCCGGAATGCAGCAGGATCAGGTAATCGCCGACTTCCTGCGGAATCTCGTGGGCGATGATGGCCAGGGCGACGACGATGCCCAGCTGGGTACTATCGACAAAAGCCGCCGCGATCAGGATGCCGTCGACGAAATTGTGAAAAGTATCGCCCACCAGGATGAGCAGGCCGGAACGCCCGTGATCGTGAGCCGGCGCATGTGCTTCATGGGCTTCGCAGTGGTCGTGATGGCAATGTCGCCAGAGAACCAGCTTTTCGAGCACGAAGAAGACCAGAATGCCGAACAGGATAGTGCCGGCGATGCGGTGCGGCTCGCCCTGCTCCAGCGCATGCGGCAGGATTTCCAGGAAGGCGGCACCGAGCAGGGCGCCGATGGCATAGGAAATCAGCATGCCGATACGCTGCGTGCCGAGCGCCACGCTCAAGGCAGCCGCGGCGACGACGCTCAAGGCGCCACCGGCCAGGGAAACGAAAATGATCCAGGAAAGAGTGCTCACGACGCCCTGAAGCTTGGGAAAAGCCGCGAATTATACGCCCCGGCGTCGCCCGAGCAGTCTGTTTTACCCATTCTTCTTGCTCTCGGCCAGGCCGGGTCGACGCACTTCGTCGAGCAGCCAGTTGCGGAAGGCGGCAGCTGAATCGCGGTCGGCCACGACCTTGCGCATGACAATGAAATAAGCATAGGGGGACGGCACGGAAAGATCGAAAGGCACCACCAGGCGTCCCGCCGCAACATCGGCCTCGACCAGCGGCTTCAACGCCAGCGCGACGCCCTGGCCGTCGAGCGCAGCCTCGACGGCGAGCACGGCGTTGGAAAAACGCGGCCCCCGCTCGGCGTCGATCCCACCCACGCCGGCATGGGCGAGCCACTCCCGCCAGCTCGGCTGATGTTCTTCGTCATCGATCGTTTCGTCATGAATCAGGACATGCCGGCAGAGGTCGGCCGGTGTCGCCAATGGCCGTTCGGCGGTCGGCAATTGCGGACTGCAGACCGGCACGCTCGCGGGCGCCAGGATTTGCTCGACGTGAAAACCGGGATAGTTGCCGGTGCCGTAGCGGATGGCCAATGTACTGGTCGCGGCGCGCAGATCGGCCGGCTCGTCGGCGACGAAACGGGTTTCGCCGCGCCGGTCGACGGCATCGCTGCTACTCGACAGCCGCAGCTTGACCTCGGGATGCAGCGCGGCAAAACGCGGCAGGCGCGGCACCAGCCAGCGCGACGCGAAAGACGGCGGCGCCGTCACGGTGAGCACGCCCTCGCCCGGCTGGCGCGTGCTGTCGATGGCCGCCGCCAGGCATTCAAAGCCTTCCCGGATCTTGGGCAGCATGGCCTGGCCTTGCGGCGTGATTTCCAGGGCGCGGGTCAGGCGGCGGAACAGCAGGATGCCGAGATAATCCTCCAGCCCCTTGATCTGCTGGCTGATGGCGGCCGGCGTCACGTGCAGCTCCTCGGCTGCCTTCTTGAAGCTCAAGTGACGGCTGGCCGCCTCGAAGGCACGCAGGGCAGGAAGCGGAGGCAGGCGATAGGTCATTGACAATTAAGTTTTTCTAAACTGTTCAATCATAATTTGTCGTTTGTCGCAGGGCAAGCCGATCTCTATCGTGCACTCCCGGCCGTTGATCCGGCCGTTTCGTCCGCCCTTGAAAGGAAATACCAGAATGAACCGCTCCCTGCTTGTTGCCGCCCTGTTCGCCGTCGCCCTCTCCGCCTGCAGCAAGAAAGATGAAGCCATCGCCGCCCTGCCCGCCCCGGCAGTCGCCCCCGCCCTGCCGGCCGCCGATGCCACGCCGGAACAAAAACCGGCCGAAGGCGCCACGCTGAACGCCATGCCGGAACAAAAGCCGGTGGCCGACAGCAAGCCCGCCAACTGATTTTCTGCAAACCGATAGCGGCAGCCCAACGATTAAGATTTTCTTACCCGTCACGTAAAAATATCTCGTTCGTTGGGTTTTGCCGCTTTTGGTAAATTTGCGCACCGTCTCCTCCAGACCTTAATGCGCTTTGGATCTGGATTTGAGCCCGCCCCGTGCGGGCTTTTTTTCGGCTGGGTCATCGGGGGGCAGCAACCGAACTCTTATCAGGAGCATCACGAATATGTCTGGAGCTTCACGCATCCTCAATGCGGCCCTGCGTAGCAAGGTCATGTCGGCCGAAGAGGCCGCAGCCCTCATCCAGTCCGGCATGAATGTCGGCATGAGCGGCTTTACCGGTGCCGGCTACCCCAAACTGGTACCCACGGCGCTGGCCAAGCGCATCATGGACGCCAACCTGCACGGCCAGAAATTCAAGATCGGCGTGTGGACCGGCGCGTCGACCGCCCCCGAACTCGACGGTGCGCTGGCCATGGTCGACGGCATTGAGATGCGCCTGCCCTACCAGTCCGATCCGACTTGCCGCAAGCGCATCAACGCCGGCGAAATGGAATACATCGACATCCACCTGTCGCACGTCGCCCAGTTCGTCTGGGGCGGCTTCCTCGGCAAGCTCGATGTCGCCGTCGTGGAAGTCGCAGGCATCCTCGAGGACGGCCGGATGATTCCGTCGTCCTCGGTCGGCAACAACAAGACCTGGCTCGACCAGGCCGACAAGGTGATCCTGGAAGTCAATTCCTGGCAGAACCCGGCGCTCGAGGGCATGCACGACATTTATTACGGCACCGCCCTGCCCCCGAACCGGAAGCCGATCCCCATCTGCAAGACCGACGATCGCATCGGCGAGCCGTACTACAACATCGATCCGAACAAGATCATCGCCGTCGTCGAGACCAACAAGGCCGACCGCAATTCCGCCTTCTCGCCGCCGGACACCAACTCGCAACTGATCGCCGGCCACATCCTCGACTTCCTCCAGCACGAAGTCAAAAAAGGCCGTCTGCCGGCCAACCTGCTACCGCTGCAATCCGGCGTCGGCAATGTGGCGAATGCCGTGATGGCCGGCCTGCAGGACGGTCCGTTCGAGAACCTCACCGCCTACACCGAAGTGCTGCAGGACGGCATGCTCGAACTGATCAAGTCCGGCAAGCTGACCTGCGCCTCGGCGACCTCCTTCTCGCTCTCCCCGAATGCGCTGGTCGAACTCAATGCCGACCTGCCACGCTTCAAGGACAGCATCATCCTGCGCCCGCAGGAAATCTCGAATCACCCGGAAGTGATCCGTCGCCTCGGCGTCATCGCGATGAACGGCCTGATCGAAGCCGACATCTACGGCAACGTCAATTCGACGCACATCATGGGCACGTCGATCATGAACGGCATCGGCGGCTCGGGCGATTTCGCGCGCAATGCCTTCATCTCCATTTTCATGACGCCGTCCAGCGCCAAGAGCGGTGCCATTTCCTGCATCGTGCCGATGGTCTCGCACGTCGACCACACCGAGCACGACGTCCAGGTCATCGTCACCGAGCAGGGCCTGGCCGACCTGCGCGGCCTGTCGCCGAAGCAGCGCGCCAAGGTGGTCATCGACAAATGCGCCCATCCCAACTTCAAGCCGGCATTGCGTGAATACTACGAGCGCGCCCAGCGCTACTCGCCGGGCCGCCACACGCCGCACCTGCTCGACGAAGCGTTCACCTTCCTGCCCAACTGGGTCGCCAACCAGGCCGCCCGCGAGGCCTGGCGCGAAGATTCGCTGGTCCAGGCCGACGCCTGGAAGAAGTAGCGTTGTTCAGGGCTGCGGCCAGGCCGCAGCCCTGCCTACCGGCCGGAAGTGCTCAGCTCCCGGTCTGGCGCAGCGGAATCTCGATGCGGAAAGTGCTGCCCCGGCCGAGTTCGCTTTCCACCTCGAGCTTGCCGTGGTGTTTCTGGACGATGCTGTAGGCCAGTGAAAGGCCCAGCCCGGTGCCTTTGCCGACCGGCTTGGTGGTGAAGAAAGGTTCGAAGATCCGCTTGCGGATTTCCGGCGGCATGCCCTTGCCGGTATCGGCGATCTCCACCCAGACATGGTCGTCACGGCACCCGGTCCGCAGGGTGATCGTGCCGCGCGTCTCGATCGCCTGGGCGGCATTGACCAGCAGGTTCATGAAAACCTGGTTCATCTGCGAGCCGAGACATTCGGCGCGCGGAATGCCGGCGTACTCCTTGACGATATCGGCCTTGTACTTGATTTCGTTGCAGACGATGTTGAGCGTGCTGTCCAGCCCCTGCTCCAGGTCGGCCGCCGCCCAGTCCATGCTGTCGATCCGTGAAAAGTCCTTGAGATCCTGGACAATCTTGCTGACGCGGCCGATCCCTTCGCGCGACTCGCGGAGCAGGACCTGGATGTCTTCGTTCAGGAAGCCGAGGTCGGCCCGCTCCTTCAGGGTTTCGATGGCCTGCGTGATTTCCGGCTGGCCGACCAGCAGGGCGTCGGCCTTGCCGTAGGCCTGGATGATGCCCAGCAGTTCGTCCACGTAGAGCTTCAGGGTACCGAGGTTGGAATTGACGAAGCCGATCGGGTTATTGATTTCATGGGCGACGCCGGCCGCCAACTGGCCGATTGAAGCCATCTTCTCCGACTGCAGCAACTGGTTCTGGGCGCTTTCCAGCCGCTGGTTCAGGGCCTGGACATGCTCGAAGTTTTGCTGCAATTCCTTCTCATGGCGCTTGCGCTCGCTGATGTCCTCGAGAATGGCGACATAGTGACTGAGTTCGCCCTCCGCATTGAACAGCGGCGTCACCATTTCGTTGGCGGTATAGAGGGCGCCGTCCTTGCGCCGGTTGACGATGTCGCCGCGCCAGGTTTCCCCGGCCCGGATGGTTGCCCAGAACGCCCGGTAGAACGCCGCATCCTGCACCCCCGACTTCAGCAGCCCCGGGGGCTTGCCGAGCACCTCGTCGAGGGCATAGCCGGAAAGCTGGCAAAAGGAGCGATTGACCCAGACGACAACGCCGTTGGCGTCGGTGATCATCACGGCATTGCCGACTTCGGCCAGGGCCAGATCGAGCAGCGCCAGCCGCTCCTGGCGCAGGGCCGACTCCAGGGTGATGACCAGCCGGTTGGCGCTGGCAAGCAGTCGCTGCTGCAGCAGGCCGTCGCCGAACTGGCCGGTTTCCTGCCCGTAGAGGACGAGAACGCCCCAGCATTCGCCATGGATCACCAAGGGCAACAGGGCCGCTTCACGGGCGTCGAGCGTTCGGGCCATGGCTGCGCAGGCGGGGCAGGCGAGGCCGTCGAGACTGAGCACCTGGCGCTGGCCGCTGGCCATCACCGCCGCCACCGGCAGGCAGTTCGTTCCGTCTTCGGCACTCGGCGACATATGCGCCATCGCATCGGCCGCCATGCCTTCCGAGCCGGCCAGCATGACCAGCCGACCGGCCGGACCGGCGACGACGATCGCCGCTCCGCACAGATTGAAGATAGGCATCACGCCGTCGCAGAAAATCTGGGCCACGGCCGCCGAATCGATTCCCCAGCGCATCAGCACGGTACCGAGATGCAGGAAGAGTTCCTCGTCGAGCTTGATGCGATGCTGCTCGGTAATATCCTTGGCATAGACGGCAATGCTCTCCACCGTGCCATTGTCGTCGACGACCGGATAAAGGCTGTTGTCGAAATAGGCGGCGCCACGCTGATCCTGAAAATGCAGGATTTCCCCATTCTCGGCAACGACGCGGACCATGGCACTGCGCGATTCGGCCAGGGCGGGCGGCATGAAATCGTAGAAATTGCGGCCCACCATCTGTTGCGGCGTCTGACCGAAACGTCGGGCGGCAAAGGCATTGATTTCCAGTATCAGCCCGGCCGGGGTGAGCAGCATCACCGACTCGTCGGTCGCGTCGAGCATGGCGTGCATCCGGGTGCGCCCTTCCTTGACCACTTTCTCGATACGCCGGCGTTCGGTCAATTCGGCATCGAGTTGCAGGTTGCTTTCGCGCAGGCTGGCCGTGCGGATGGCCACCTCTTCCTCCAGCTTGTCCTGGTGGCGGAGCAGCGCCTGGTCGCGAGCTTCGATGTGGTCGAGCATGTCGTTGAAATTGCCGGCCAGTTCGGCAATTTCACTGTTCCCATCGACCGCGACCCGCTGGTCGAGGCCTGCTTCGCCCTTGGCAATGGCGTGCATGGTCCGCATCGCAGCCCGCAACGGCGCGGTGATGCTGCGCGCAATCAGCGTCGACAGCAGCAAAAGCACGGCGCTGATGCCGAGCAGTTGGAGCAGGTTCTCCGTCGCCTGCCGGCGCACGGCGGCATCGATATCGTCGATATAGATCCCGGAGCCGATGATCCACCCCCAGGGCGCGAATTTCTTGACATAGGAAAGCTTGGGGAAGCTGTTAGCGGTGCTGCCACCGCCCGCCCGGGTTTTCGGCCACGGGTAGGTGACATAGCCCTGGCCGCTGTGTGCCACGACTTCGACGAAAGCTTCGGTCAGGTTCTTCTTGCCGTCGGTGGCGACGAAGGGGCCGTCCAGGCCGGCCCGCAGGCTCGTGGCACAGTTGTATTTTTCACCGAGCAGCGGCTGGCCATCCAGTTCGGGCTGGATGGGATGCATGACCATGCGTGAAGGCAGATGGTCATCGTTGATCCAGAAATAGTCCCTTTCGTTGTAACGCAGGGCCTTGATCGTCGCCATGGCGGCCGCCTGGGCGGCCTCCCGACTCAAGCTGCCGTTGTCTTCGAGCGCTGAGTAATGGGCCAGCACGCCGTAACCGCTTTCGACGACCTGGCGGATCGCCGCTTCCTTCTCCTGCTGCAGCGACTGGCGCAGCAACTTGACGTCAAGCACGCCGCCGACCACGATGCTGCCGATGAAAATGGCGACGATGCCCCAGATCCGGTTGCGGACACTAAGTCGATTCAATAGCGTGAACATAAGTCCCCCACCCTCGCGGATTTCTGTCTGCTTGCCGCCACCGGTCAGGCAGTCCCATCCTTGGCATAATTTTCCGGGTATTCCCTTGGCCTAGTATCCGCCGTCGCCGGCGTCCCGGCAACCCACGGCAAAGGAGACCGGACTAGGCTTCCAGCCAGATCAGCGTCGCCATGCGCCCGGTGACGCCGTCGCGGCGGTAGGAAAAGAACCGCCTCGCATCGCTGACGGTGCATAGTCCGCCACCGCTGATCGAAGTGACGCCGGCGTCATCGAGGCGCTGGCGGGCCAGAGTATAGATATCGGCCAGCCATTTGCCGGAACGATGCGCCCGGAACGCCGCAGTGGCCGCCGGGTCATGGGCGACGAAAGCGGCGCGCACCTCGTCGCCGACTTCGAAACTGGCCGGGCCGATGGCCGGGCCCAGCCAGGCCAGAATTTCGCCGGGCGGCACGGCCATTTTGGCCAGGCTCGTCTCCAGCACGCCGGCCAGCAAACCGCGCCAGCCGGCATGGGCCGCCGCGACCACCGTGCCGGCCCGGTCGCAGAACAGCACCGGCAGACAATCGGCCGTCATCACCGCGCAAACCTTGCCGGCTTGACGAGCGATGGCGGCATCGGCTTGCGGCCGGCCGGCCGAGGAATCGGCATCGGCCACGGCGGTACCATGCACCTGCTCCAGCCACAGCGGCTCACCGGGCAGTTGCCGGCGCAGCACGGCGCGGTTGCTCGCGACCTGCGCCGCCGCATCGCCGACATGATCGCCGAGATTGAAACTGTCCCAGGGCGCCGCGCTGCAACCGCCGGTACGCAGCGTCTGGACGGCCCGGACATGGGCCGGCGCCGGCCAGTCGGGGAACAGCAGGTCAACCATAGCGCAGCGTGTCGAGCAGCTGGCGCATGTCTTCTGGCATCGGCACTTCCCAGTGCACTTTCAACCCGGTCAGGGGATGGACCAGACCGAGCCGGGTGGCATGCAGCGCCTGGCGGTGGAAAGGCGGCAGCAAGGGATTGTTCTTGCCATAGACCTGGTCGCCGACCAGCGGATGATTGATCGACGCCATGTGCACCCGGATCTGGTGGGTGCGTCCGGTTTCCAGCGAACATTCGATGAAGGTGCAATAGGCAAAGTTTTCCATGATCCGGTACCAGGTCACGGCCGGCTTGCCACCGCGGTTTTCCGGCACGATCGCCATCTTGATGCGCTGTACCGGATGCCGGCCGATCGGGGAATCGACGCCGCCGTCCTTTTTCATCACGCCGGCCGCCACCGCCTGGTAGTGACGATGGACAGTGCGCGCCTGCAACTGGCGGACGAGATCGGTCTGCGCTTCCAGCGTCTTGGCGACGACCAGCAGGCCGCTGGTTTCCTTGTCCAGGCGGTGCACGATGCCGGCCCGCGGAATCTGCTCGATGCCAGGGACATGATGGAGCAGCGCATTCATCAGCGTGCCGCTCCAGTTGCCGCTACCCGGGTGGACGACCAGGCCGGCCGGCTTGTTGATGACGAGCAGGGTCTCGTCCTCATAGACGATATCGAGCGGAATGTCTTCCGGTTGTTCGGACAGGCTGTGGGCGTCGGTCGGTTCGGCGATGAGCAGCACTTCGCCGCCCAGCAGCTTGCGCTTCGGTTCGCTTTCGGGTTTTCCATCGACCTGCACGCAACCGTCGCGCACCCAGCCTTGCAGGCGATTGCGGGAATGTTGCGGCAGGAGTTCGGCCAGCACCTGGTCGAGACGGCGGCCGTAGCTGGCGTCAGGAACCGTCAGGCGGAGCGGCTCAGTTCGGCTATAATCGCCGGAGTTTTCCATAGGATCGTTCATGATGCGAAGTTTAGCCGGATTCTTGCCATTCCCCGCCTTCTTCCGACTGCTGATGGCGCTTTTCGTTGCCGTTTCCGTCGTCGGTTGCAGTTCCCTGGGCGATGGCCCGGACGAAACTGCTGGCTGGTCGGCCAACAAGCTCTACGGGGAGGCCAAGGACGCCCAGGTCGATGGCGCCTGGGACAAGGCTGCCAAGATGCTGGAAAAACTCGAATCGCGCTTTCCCTATGGCCGCTTTGCCCAGCAGGCCCAGCTTGAACTCGGCTATGTCTACTGGAAGGCCGGCGAAGCCGGTTCGGCACTGGCTGCCTGCGATCGCTTCATCAAGCTGCACCCCAACCATCCGGCCGTCGATTACGTCTATTACCTGAAGGGCCTGATCAATTTCAACGAAGATCTGGGCTTGGTCGGCTACATCAGCACCCAGGACCCGACCGAGCGCGACCCGAAGGCGGCCCGCGAAGCTTTCGACGCCCTGCGTGAACTGGTGACCCGCTTCCC
The DNA here is from genome assembly GCA_050259955.1 of Bacteroidota bacterium. GTDB lineage: Bacteria > Pseudomonadota > Gammaproteobacteria > Burkholderiales > Rhodocyclaceae > Azonexus. The sequence continues at coordinate 272,691 of JBLNBM010000015.1, read as the reverse complement.
GGACAGCAAGTACACGCCCGACGCCACCAAGCGCCTCAACTACCTGGTCAATGCCATGGCTTCGCAGGAAGTGCACGTCGCCCGCTATTACATCAAGCGTGGCGCCTACATTGCCGCCGCCAACCGCGCCCAGTTTGCCGTCAAGACCTATCCCCAGGCGCCGGCCATCGAAGAAGCCCTGTTCATCCTGGTCACCGCCTACGACAAACTGGGCATGAACGATCTGCGCGACGACGCCGACCGGGTCATGCACAAGAGCTTCCCGGACAGCCGCTTCTACAAGGATGGCCTGGAGCGCAAGACGGCCTGGTGGAAACTCTGGTAAGCGCCAACTGGAAGGAATGAACAAACGGGGAAGCTTGCTTCCCCGTTTTTTTGTCTGGCGCCCGCCTCTGTACCTGCGCGATCAGCCGCCTTGCTTGATGGCCAGGATGGCCTGGTTGCGCAGGGTACGCAGCAGCGACAACTCCTTTTCCGGAATGGAAATGCCGCCCGGATCGTCACGGTCGGCGTAGATCAGCGCCACCGGGTTGCCCTTGATATTGAGCGGAAAGAGCACGAAGGAATGCGCCGGCACCGCCTTGCGGTACCAGTCGGGAATGCGCTCGGCAATTTTCGGATCGTTGATGTCGCTGATCAGCAGATCGACTCCTTTCGACGTCGCCGCATGAAAGATGTCCGGCGAAAAGGTCAACGGGAAACGGAAAGCCCTGGCCACTTCGTTGGCCTCCGGGCCGAAGCCGAAACGACCCTGCATGCAGCCCGACTTGGCATCGCGGATGCACAGCACGACGCGCTTGAAGCCCATCGCCCGGTACATGGTTTCGAGGATGATGCGCAGGATGTCGTTGAGCTTGTAGCCGTCGACCAGGGTATTGCTGATGTCCTGGATGCCAGCAGTCAGGATATCCTGGGCATCGACCCGCGGCGCGCCGACCTCGTCGCGGTCGACATCACCGGCTTCGAAGGGACCGCCTTGATGGAGGACGGTATCGCCCATGCCATCGCTAGCCGTCGCCCGATCGGCGGCCACGCCCTCGGCAATTCCGCCACGGGCAAACTGCTGCATCTGCTTGCCGAAAGTGGTCTGCTGCAGGTTGAGGTGGATGATGCGGGCAAAATCCGCAACTTCCTCGACGGCGCGTTGCACCGTCTGCTGGACGTCCTGCTGACTGAGCGGCACGGCGTCGGCAAAGCGGGCCATGGCTTTCTTGATTTCGCGCTCACGAGCCTCGGGTGTGGCCCGCGCGATGACGTCGCACAACTCGTTGGCAAAGCCGGAGACGACGCGCAGGCGATCTTCCACGCTGGCCGGCTTCTTGACGGCCCCGGCCGGCAGCTTGCGCAGGGTACTGACGATCAGCGGCGGGAAGCCCCACTGCCGGGCAATGGCGATGCCCATTTCCTCGAAGGAAATACCAAGTACCTGCAGGCTGGCGTTGTCTTCGCTGCAGCTCTTCTGGGCGATGACGCGGCGGATCTCATCGGATTCCTCCGGGAAATAGAACTGCGCCAGAAGCCGCCCCAGGCTGTGGAACAAGGCACAGATGAAAGTCTGTTCCAGGTCGCGCATCTGGGCGGTGGCGCTGAGATCCTTGGCGAGGATGCCGGCCAGGTTGGCGCGCAGGAAATCCTCCTTCAACTGGTTGGCATTGGCCTTGTTCTGCATGTGCTCGAAGAGCAGCACGGTAATGGCGATATTGCGCACCGCCTCGAAGCCGAGCACGATCACCGCCCGCGACACGGTGCTGATGCTGCCGCCGCCGGCCGGCCGGAAATAGGCGGAATTGACCAGGCGCAGCAGCTTGTTGGTCAGCGCGAAATCCTTGAGGATAGAATTAGACAGCTTGTTGATGCTCTCCGTTTCGCTGTTGGCGATCTTGTTGATGGCGCTGACCGACTCCGAGAGGGCCGGGAAATCGCTCTTGTGGCGCATCCGGCGGAGCAGGAAATCGAGGGTCGACTGCTTGCCGTCAGCGGCCGGCATCGCCTCCTCTTCCGGATCGAGGTAGTCGTCCAGCGCATCGCCGAACTGCGTCGCCGTCTGGTAGCGCAATAGCGGGTCGCGCGCCAGCGCCTTGTAGAGGACCGCGGCCAGGCGTTCGTCGACGGCGGCATCGGCCGGCAGCTTGACGTCTTCCCGGACGATGCGCTGCATCACCTGACCCAGGGTGTTGCCGACCACCGCCCGCTGGCCGGAAAGCATTTCGAAGAGGATCAGGCCGGCGGCGAAGACGTCGGTACGCTCGCTGACCTCCCGCCTTTCGATGTATTCCGGTGCCATGTAGGCCGGCGTACCGCTCAGTTCCTGGCGATTGTCGTCCGAGGCATCGACCGGGGCCGCGATGCCGAAGTCCATGACGCGCGGCATGCCGTTTTCGTCAAGCAGGATATTGGACGGCTTCAGGTCGCGGTGGATGATACCCTGGGCGTGGGCATGGGCCACGGCGTCGAGGATCGGGCGCAGGATGCTGACCGCCTTGACCGGCGACAGCACGCCGCTGCCATGCAGGAATTCCGCCAGGTTCTTGCCCGGCACGTATTCGAACACCAAGTAGAGGTCGCCGGCCTCCTCGCCCGCCTCGAAGATGGGAACGATGTTGGCGTGGCGCAGCTTGCCAACGACGCGGGCTTCGTCGAGCAAGCGCTTGTTCTGGGCACGGTCGGAACGGCCGAAATGCAGGGTCTTGATCGCCACCTCACGCTGCAACTGCGAGTCGAAACCGAGATAGACCGTGCTCTGCGCGCCGCGCCCCAGTTCGCCGCGCAACTCGAAGCGGCCGATTTTCCGGGTCATTGTTGCGCTATCCAGACCAGCTTCGGCACGCCATCGGCGCCGCCATGGACGATCGCCTTCTGGCCGAACTCCTCGCCCAGGGCGCAGGCATCTTCCAGCGCGATGTCGGGTATGAAGCAGCTTTCCTCGAGCGGCCAACTGCCGTCATCGGCGACATTCTCGCCGGCGTAGGGTTCGTAATTGCCTTCGATCAGTTCGCATTCCAGCCGCGCCTGCTGTTCGGCATTGTCCGCGGCAGATCGCGGCTGCGAGCCCGGATTGGCCGCCGTGATGATGGCAAATTCGCCACAGCCGGCGGTTTCCAGCCAGGCGCGCAGGGCCGCGCTGGGCTGGTCGAGACGCAGGTCGCAAAGCCCGCCCGGCAGGAATACCCGGTAGGTGGTGGCGCGATACAGCGCTTCCAGTTCAGTCATCTTCGCCATCAAGTTCCACTATCCCTATCAATTGTTCCGAGGCCGCCGCCGGCAGCGCCTCAACTTCCTTCAGCTTGCGCGACAGTTGCCGGGTCCGGGTTTCTGCCTTGCTGATGCTGTTGCTCGCTTCGTCGAGCTTCTTTTTCGTATGCGCCAGCGCTTCGCCGAACTTGCCGAATTCGGTCTTCACCGCCCCGAGCACGGCCCAGACTTCGGCCGAACGCTGCTCGATGGCCAGGGTCCGGAAACCCATCTGCAGGCTGTTCAGCATCGCCGCCAGCGTCGTCGGTCCGGCCAGGCTGACCCGCCAGTCGCGCTGCAGTGTTTCGGCGAGACCGGGCCGGCGCAGCGCTTCGGCGTAGAGTCCTTCGAGCGGCAGGTAGAGTAGCGCAAAGTCGGTGGTATGGGGCGGTGCCACGTATTTTTCGTGAATGCTGCGGGCTTCGGCTTTCAGGCGCATTTCGACGGCCCGTGCCGCTTCCTCGACCGCCGCCGGCTCGCCGCGTTCCTGAGCGTCCTGCAGGCGCTGGTAGTCCTCGATCGGATATTTGGCATCGATCGGCAGCCAGACCTCGGCGCCATCGCCGCGCCCGGGCAGGCGGATGGCGAAATCGACCCGCTCGTTGCTGCCCGGCCGGGTGACCACGTTGGCCGCGAACTGTTCGGCGGTCAGCACCTGTTCGAGCAGCGCGCCGAGCTGGACCTCGCCCCAGGTACCGCGACTCTTGACATTGGTCAGGACGCGCTTCAGATCGCCGACCCCGGCCGCCAGGGTCTGCATTTCGCCGAGGCCGCGATGCACCTGTTCCAGCCGCTCGCTGACCAGCTTGAAGGATTCGCCGAGGCGTTGCTCCAGGGTCGCATGCAGTTTCTCGTCCACGGTGCGGCGCATTTCCTCGAGCTTGCCGGCATTGTCGGCCTGGATCGCGGCCAGGCGCCCTTCGACCGTTTGTTTGAGCCGCTCGAAACGTTCGTCGAGGCCCAGCGAAAAGCGGTTCAGTTCGCGGGCGAAAGCTTCCAGGCGCTCGGCCTGCAGCGTGCCGAACTGGCCGACCTGGGTGGTCACCGTCTGGCCGAGCAGGATCGCCGACTGGGCGCGTTCCTCGCGGTCGCGGAACGCGTCTTCGGCGTCCTCGCGGCGGCCGCGCGCCAGTTCCTCGCGCAATTCGCGCTCGAGCCGCGCCAGGCCCTTTTCCTGGGTCTCCTGCAGGGCACGAAAACGCAGTTCGTCATCCGGCCGCCGGTTGCCGCGCAGCAGCACGGCCGCTTGCAGCAGGATGACCACGACGATGCCGACCAGGATGGCCAGGCCCAGCAATTCGCTCATCGCCGGCTTACCTCAGCGAGAAATCGACACGGTTGCCGCTGGCCTTGTCATCGGGCGTCGTATTGACCGGCAACAGGAATATCCGCTCGACCGGCACCTTGCCCGAGTCGACCAGCCAGCCCTGCACCGCTTCGGCGCGACGGGCGGCGAGCGCCTTGATATCGTCTTCGGTGACCGGCAGATGGGCGAGCATCAGCTTTTCCATTTCCTCGACCGGCAGGTCCTTCTGCAAACCGACGATATTGCGCGGCTTGGGGAACTTGGCTTCCTTGTAGGCGCGGGTCAGATAGGTCTTGTATTCTTCCGGAGCAATTTCGATGCTGTCCAGGGAGTTGCCTTCGCCGCTCTTCTTCTTGGTTTCCTTCAGCTTTTCGACTTTCATCGCCCGTTCGATGGCGACCCGCTTGATGCCTTCGCGATCGACGGCCGGATCCGCCCGGCCGGTGATTTCGAGCTTCAACGCATCGCGTTCGGTCAGCGCCTTGGCCAGGGTCTCCAGTTTCTTGCCGGCGGCATCGCCGAGCGACGCCCGGCCCGGCGCGAATTCGACATTGGACAATTCCTCGCCGCTGCCGAACATCGAGCCAAGCAGCGCAAACGGCGAACTTACAGCCTTGACGAAGAGGTTGACGATGACCTTGACGATCAGGCCGCCAACCGAGAACTGCGGATCGTCCAGCGAGCCGGAAATCGGCAGGTTGAGGTCGATTTCGCCACGGTTGTTCTTCAACAGCGCAATCGCCAGATTGACCGGCAGCTTGGTGGCATCGGCGCTTTCCACCCGCTCGCCGAAGGTGAACTGGTCGATGAACAGCTTGTTGTCGGCGGTCAGCTGGTTGTCTTCCAGCTTGTAGGCCAGGTTCAGCGACAGCTTGCCCTTCTCGATGTTGTAGCCGGCGTATTTGCCGGCGTACGGCGAGAAGCCGACCAGGTCGACGCCGGTGACGTCGGCCTTGATGTCGAGGAAGGACTTGGCGGCCAGCGGGTTCAGTTTGCCGGCGATATGCACCGGTGCCGACGCGGCATAGCTGCCGCGCAGGTCGAGGTCGGCAACGCTGCCCGCCGCCGACGAAAGCCCGGTGACGCGGCCACCCAGGCGGGTGACGTTGACGCTGTAGTTGGGCTTGACGAAAAAGTCCGAGAAATTGACCGTGCCGTTCTGCAGTGTGATCTTGGCAATCCGGATCGGCATCGGCGGCTTGGCCGGTTCGCTCGGTTTGACCTCGGCCTTCTTCCTGGCGGACGTCGGCCCCGAGGCGGGCGGCGTTGCGGTCACCGGTGTTTCGACCGCCGTCTGCTTGACGATATCCTGGACATTGAGACGACCGGCCGGGCTGAGGATCAGCCGGGAGTAGAAATCGGCCAGCGCAATTTCGCCGACATTGATGGTCATCGGCTGCAAGCGGAAATCGATGGCGCCGAGGTAGAGCGACTTCCACTTCAGGAAATCGGCGCTATTGGCCTTGTCCACCGCGACGAAGTCGCCCAGCGTGACATTGCCCTTGTAGCCGGCCTTGAGCCCGTCCTTGTCGAGCAGCACCGTCGCCTCGCCCTGGTTCGAAACCTGGCCGCGCGCCAGGGCGATGTTCAGGAACTGGCCGAAATACGGCTCCAGCGGCATCACCGGAATGGCCTGGGTTTCGACTTTCAGCACCGCATTGAGCGGCAGGAGCTGCAGGCTGCCATCGACTTTCAGGCTCCCCTTCTGGTTGATCCTGCCCTGCAGCGCCAGGCTGCCCTTGGTGTTCGGCGCGTTGCCGATATTTTCAGCATGCAGGCTGAAGCCTTCCAGTTGCTGCATCGCGGCCGGGCTGGTCGACTGGTCCTCGAAGCGGAAAGCCAGGTCGTCGATATTGAGCCGGGCGACGTTGCCGACCCAGGGCCGTTCGTCCTTGCTCCTGGCTTGGCTCGCCGGAGCCGTCTTCAGTGCCGGCGCGCCGATCCATTCGATCTGGCCGGCCTTGTTGCGCAGCATGCGGGCGCGGGGCTGGCTGGTGCTGACTTCGGCGATATCGAGGCGATGTCCGGGCAGATCGATGCGGATTCCCTTGGCCGCCATCTTGTCGACGCGCAGGCGTTCGCCGAGATCGACCTGATAGCTGACCTCGCCGATTTCGATCGGCGCCACCAGCTTGCTATCCATCTTGCCCACCGTCGCCTGCAGGTTGCGTACTTCGCCGGCCACCGGCGTCGAGTTGGAGTCGTCGTTCCAGCGAACGACGCCGTGGCTCAGCGCGAATTCGCCGAGCGACCATTCCGGCGCCGGGCCGGACGGCTTGGCGGGCGCTTCGGCGGCCGCCGGCTGGCTGATCTTCTGGAGCACGGCCAGGACATTGAACTCGCCCTGGCGATTGACCGCCAGGCCCGCATCCAGGCCGTCGAGCGCCACCCGGCGGATGGCGAACTTGCGGTTGATCAGATCGGCATTGTCCACATCGACATCAAGCCGCTTCCAGCCGAGCAAGGGCTGGCCGCCGGCGTCGGCGACGCCCAGACCGGAAATATGGGCGCTGCCGACGACGCTCAGTGAAAAGACCTGGTCGGCCAGTTCCTTGAATACCACTTTCAGTTCGGAATCCAGCGCCCCGGCCCTCAGGCGCAAAGGCAGGCTGTCCGGCAGATAGGGCTGGAGGCCGGCGAGGTCGAAATGCTCGACATCGAGATCGAGTTCGCTTTCGTGGGTTCCGGCAAACGGTTTGCTGCGCCCCTTGAGGACCAGCGCCGAACCGTCGATATTGGCCGAAAAGCTGGGCTGGACCAGCACCTCGGCCTGATAGGGCAGGCTGGAAATGAACGGCAGCGTCAGGTTGATGTCGCTGACGGTATGGACCCGGCTCTTGGGCTGGTCGTCAAAAACCACCTTGGCGCCGAGCAACTGGATATTGTTCAGCGAAAAACGCGGCGTCCCGCTATCCGGCTCGTCCTTCGGCTTCATCCATTGATCGAGCAGATCGGAAATGTCGTAGCGATTGCCGTCCAGCCGCGCCACGGCGACCCGTGCCCCCTGCAGGCGTATTTCATCGGCAACGACGGCGAGCTTGAACAGTGACGCGGTCGACAGATTGACGAACAGTTCATCGAAGCCGACCACTTCCTTGCCCCCTGCCGTCCGGACCGACAGGCCATTGACCCGGGCCGACAGCGCAAAGGGATTGATGGCGATGTGCTCGATGCTGACTTCGCGGTGCAATTCCTTCGATAGTTGCGACAGCAAAATCGATTTAAAGAGCGGCGGTGCGGCAAAAAAGCCAAACAGCCCGAAAACCACCAGAAAAATGGCGAACCACTTGCCGGTTTTCCGGACGCGCGGGGTATCGAGCGCCGCCCGGGCGCGGGCTGTCGTCAATTTGATATCGGGTCGCATGGCCATGGTAATCTACCGTCAGAACAGAATTCACGCTGAATTTAGCACAATGACCTTTTGGAATCGCGGCAATAACTCATGAAATGGCTGACTGAACTACTGCACGACATCGGGACCGAACTCAAAACTGTACTGACGCAGCTCAAGCGCGGGGAAACCTGGCTGGTGCTCGGCCTGATTGCCGGTTTTGGATTGCTCACCTATGCCGTCGGCAAATTCGCCTTTCGCACCGACTCCATGCTGCGCTCGCTCAACCTCACCGTCGGCAGTTGCCGCGAACTGACCAACGGGCCGATCATCTTCCTCTTCTGCGGCATGATCTTCTTCCTGCTCGCCGCCGTTCTCACTTTCGGCGAATTGCAACGCTATTTCACCAGCCGGGCGCGCGGCGCCCACTACGAGGCACGCCAGGCGCTGATCTCCGGCCTCTCCTGGGGAGCCGTTGCCGTTGGCATACCGGTCGCCGCCCTGCTGTTCTTCAGCAGTTATTGCCGCTAGACTGCCCGTCCGCTACGGCTCGCCGTATTACTTACCGGCCGCTTCCCGCCTCCATGAAGATCCTCATTGTCGAAGACACGCGCACCAGCCTGCTGATCATCACCCAGTTCGTCCAGCGTTTCGGCGCCACGGCACTGGCGGCGGACAGCGGCACGCGGGCGATCGAGGTTTTCCAGGCCGAACGGCCGGACATGGTGCTGCTCGACATCATCCTGCCCGACATGGACGGCTACACGGTGGCCCAGCGCCTGCGCGGCCTGGAAGAAAACGGCGGCTGGACGCCGATCATCTTTCTGTCATCGCTGACCAAGGATGAAGATATCGAGAAAGGTATCGCCGCCGGCGGCGACGACTATCTGGCCAAGCCGATCAGCGAAGTGGTGCTTGGCGCCAAGATTCGCGCCATGCAGCGCATTATCCAGATGCGCACGTCGCTGGTCGTGCTCGCCCGCAAGCTCGATGCCGCCAACCAGGAACTGAAACGCCTCTCGGCCAGCGACGGCCTGACCGGCATTCCCAATCGCCGCCTGTTCGACGAATACATTTCCCGGGAATGGCGGCGGGCCCGCCGCGGCGCCAGCAGCATCGCCCTGCTGATGTGCGACGTCGATCACTTCAAGGCCTACAACGACAGCTACGGCCACCAGGCCGGCGACGACTGCCTGCGCCGGGTGGCGGCAGCCCTGCAGACGGTGATGGAACGCGCCTCGGACATCGTCGCCCGCTACGGCGGCGAGGAATTTGCCGTCGTGCTGCCGGAAACCGACGGCAACGGCGCCCTGTTCATGGCCGAGAAGATTCGCCAGGCGATCAACGACTTGCAGATCGCCCACAGCGCCTCGCCGCACGGCCAGATCACGCTGAGCATCGGCCTGGCCGCCATGGTGCCGGGTGCCGATACGGCGCACGACGAACTGGTCCACGCCGCCGACCGCGCACTCTACCGCGCCAAGCATGCCGGCCGCGACCGCGTCTGCCACACCGATGCCGTGGACGGCCACTGACATGGCCCATCGGACTTCCATCATCATCGTGGACGACAATGACATGATGCGCAGCGTCCTGCGCGCCATGCTGCGCGGCGAGCATTACGAAGTGATCGGCGAGGCCCGCAACGGCAACATTGCCGTCGAGATGGCCGAGCGCCTGAAGCCGGACATCGTCTGTCTCGACGTCATGATGCCGGAAAAGGATGGCCTGGAAGCGCTTTGCGAAATCAAGACGGCGCGGCCCGAAACCGAAGTCGTGATGATTACCGGCAATGCCGATCCCGGCACCGTTCAGCAAGCGATCATGAACGGGGCGAGCGGTTTCATCGTCAAGCCCTTCAACGCTGCCCGCGTCCTCGACACCCTGGAAAAAGTCGCCGCCCGCCGGCGCCAGAAACCCGGCTAGAAGTCGTTGCGCCAGCCGCGGATGGCGGCGAAGATCGCCGTCGGCGAAGCATCGCTCGCACCGTGCCGCAGCCCGGCCGCGATCACCGCCGGCAGAGTGCAACGCAGGAAAGGATTGGTCGCCTTCTCTTCGCCCAGGGTCGACGGCACACTGGACTGACTGTGGGCGCGCAGTTGTGCCACGCGGGTGATACGGTCCTTGATGTCCGGATTGTCGGGTTCGACGGCCGCCGCAAAACGCAGGTTGGCTTCGGTGTATTCGTGGGCGCAGTAGACCCGCGTATCGTCGGGCAGCGCCGCGATCCTGGCGAGCGAGCCCGCCATCTGGGCCGGCGTGCCTTCGAACAGCCGACCGCAGCCGGCGCCGAACAAGGTGTCGCCGCAGAACAGCCGGCCCGGCGCGTAATAGGCGAGATGCCCCAGCGTATGGCCGGGCACGGCGATGACCTCGAACGCCTGACCGAGGATTTCGATCCGTTCGCCACCCCGCAGGGGCTGCGTACAGCCTGTGATAGACTCGCCGCCAGGCGCCAGCACGGCGGGCCGCCAGCGCTCGGCCAGTTCGGCGACACCGCCCTGGTGGTCGGCGTGGTGATGGGTGATCAGGATGCTTTCCAGGCTCAGGCCGTCGGCTTCCAGCCGCGCCAGCACCGGCGCGGCAGCACCGGGATCGACGACGGCGGCACGTTGCCCGGCGGTCAGCAACCAGATGTAATTGTCCTTGAACGCGGGAATGAGAGAAATGTTCAACATGCCGGAACTATCGAGCCAGCCAGACCGGATGTCAAATCCCGGCCTGCTGCGCTGGCTGGAATCGGCACAAGGCCATTATGTGCTGGACTGGGAACAGGCGATGTTCGACCAGGCGGTGGCCGACGTGTTCGGTTTCAACGCGCTGCAGATAGGCCTGCCGCAATTCGATTTCCTGCGCACCAACCGCATTCCGCTGCGCCAGAAAGCCGGCCCGACCGGTCCCGTCGATGTCCGCTGCGACTTCACCGCCCTGCCCTTTGCCGGGCAGAGCATCGATCTCGTGGTGCTGCCGCATGTTCTCGAGTTCAGCAGCGACCCGCACCAGATCCTGCGCGAAATCGAACGCGTGCTGATTCCCGAGGGCCAGGTCATCATCACCGGCTTCAATCCGTTGTCCCTGTGGGGCGTCCGCAACTACCTCGATCGCCGTGGCGCCTTCCCCTGGAATGGCAATTACCTGACGGCGACCCGCCTCAAGGACTGGCTGAAGCTGCTCGATTTCGAAGTCGACCGCGGCAGCTTCGGTTGCTACGCGCCCCCCTTCGATCACGCACAATGGCTGCGCCGCTGGCATTTCATGGAAAGCGCCGGCCGGCGTTGGTGGGGATTCTCGGGCGGCGTCTATCAACTACGTGCCATCAAGCGCATCCACGGCATGCGCCTGATCACCCCCAACTGGCAGAAAAAAATGCTGCGCGCCAAGGGGCTGCGCCCGATAGCCCAAAAGGGCTGCAACAAGGAAAGTCAATGAGCACCGAAGAAACCGTTGAAATCTTCACCGACGGCGCCTGCCGCGGCAACCCCGGCCCCGGCGGCTGGGGCGCCATCCTCCGCCAGGGAGCACACGAGAAGGAACTGTGGGGCGGCGAGAAGGAAACCACCAACAACCGCATGGAACTGACCGCCGCCATCCGCGCCCTCGAGGCTTTGAGGCGCCCGGTCGCCGCCCGCATCCATACCGACTCGCAATATGTGCTGAAAGGCATCAACGAGTGGATACACGGCTGGAAGCGCAATGGCTGGAAAACCTCGGACAAGAAGCCGGTCAAGAATGCCGACTTGTGGCAACAACTCGACGCCCGGGTCAGGCAACACAAGCTGGAATGGATCTGGGTCAAGGGCCATGCCGGCCACCCTGAAAACGAGCGGGCCGACGCCCTGGCCAATCGCGGCATTGACGAATTGAAGGAAGCAGCATGAGACAGGTTGTCCTCGATACCGAAACCACCGGCCTCGACCCGCGTTCGGGCCACCGTATCATCGAAGTGGCCTGCATCGAGATGGTCAACCGCCGGCTGACCGGCCGCCATCTGCACCGCTACACCAATCCGGAGCGCGAAATCGACGAAGGTGCCCAAGCGGTGCACGGGATTTCGCTGGAATTCCTTGCCGACAAGCCGAAATTTGCCGACATCGCCGACGAGTTCCTCGAATTCATCAGTGGCGCCGAACTGATCATCCACAACGCCCCGTTCGACTTGGGCTTCCTCAACGCCGAACTGCGCCGCCTCGACCGCGTGCCGGTCGAAACCATCTGCAGCGGCGTCACCGACACGCTGCGCATGGCCAAGGACCTGCACCCGGGCAAGCGCAACAGCCTGGATGCGCTGTGCGAACGCTACGACATCGACAATTCCAGCCGCACCCTGCACGGCGCCTTGCTCGATACCGAGTTGCTGGCCGACGTTTTCCTGGCCATGACGCGCGGCCAGAACAGCCTGATGATCGAACCCGATGCCGAAGTCCGCCCGCAACTGGGCGCCGACGGCCTGGTCCGGCAAAGGAAGCCGCTCGTCGTGCGCCGCGCCGCGCCGGAAGAAATCGCCGACCACGAACGCGTGCTGGCCGCCATCGACAAGGAGTCGAAAGGCGCCTGCCTGTGGCTGGCCAAGGCCGAAGAAACGGCGGCCTGAGCGGCATGGTTCCGGTTTCGCTGCTGTTCTGGATAGCCATCGAAATTGCCGGCTATCTCGCCATCGGCCGCCGGTTGCTGCATCTCGACTGGCCGCAGGCGATGGTTGGTGCCGCGCTTGGCGTGCTCGGCCTGCGCCTGTGGATCAACGCCGTGACCTGGACTTTCGCCATCCGCTACGCCACGCCGGCGCCGCAGCTGGGTTTCGGCCGGCGACTGCGCATCGTCGCTGAAGAATATCTCGCCTTCCTCGGCAATTTCCTGCTGGTGCTGCCTTTAGAGCGTCTGTGGATGCCGGCCGACCGCCTGCTCCCCTGTCGCCGGCCGATCCTGCTGGTACATGGCTACGGCGTCAGCCGCGGCATCTGGTGGCTGCTGCGCCGCCGCCTCGAAGCGGCCGGCCACACCGTCGCCAGTCTCAGCCTGGTGCCGCCCTACACCAGCATCGGTAAGCTGGAGCCGCTACTCGGCCAGCGCATCGAGGAAGTCTGCGCCGCCACCGGTGCCCGGCAGGTGACCCTGCTCGCCCACAGCATGGGCGGTCTGGTCTGCCGTTCCTACCTGGCCCGCCACGGCGGCGAGCGGGTCGGCAAGCTGGTGACCCTGGCGACGCCGCATGCCGGCACAGAACTCGCCCGCATCGGCTTCGGCCGCAATGCCCGCGAAATGGAACCCGCTTCTCTGTGGTTGCGCGACATGGCCGGCGAAACGCTCAACGTACCGGCGATCAGCCTGCGCAATCCCTGGGACAATTACGCCATGCCGCAGGACAACCAGCGCCTGCCCGGCGCCCGCGATGTGGAACTGCCGCCGGTCGGCCATCTCGCCATGCTTTGCCGCAGGGATATCGCCGACCTCGTGCTCGACGCCTGCTGTGATCAAGGAAGAACACTATGACCATCACTCCCGCCCAACGCGCCCCGGCGCAAGACCTGCTCGATTTCATCGACGCCAGCCCCAGCCCGTGGCATGCCGTACACACCTGTGAAGCCAGACTGCAGGCCGCCGGTTTCTCGGCGCTCGCGGAAACCGAGCGCTGGCAACTCAAGGCCGGCGGCCGCCATTACGTGGTGCGCGGCGGCTCCTCGATCATCGCCTTCATCGTTGGCGAAAAACCGGCCGCCGACAGCGGCCTGCGCCTGATCGGCGCCCATACCGACTCGCCCGGCCTGCGCCTCAAGCCCAAGCCGGCCGAAGATGCTTCGGGGATGGTCCGCCTTGGCGTCGAAGTCTATGGCGGGCCGATCCTCGCCACTTTCGCCGACCGCGACCTGGCCTTGGCCGGCCGCGTCAATGTCCGCCGCCCGGGCGGCTTCACCAGCCACCTGGTACGTTTCGACGAGCCCCTGCTGCGTCTGCCCAATCTCGCCATCCACATGAACCGCGAGGTCAATGAGGCCGGCCTGAAATTCAACAAACAGAGCGAACTGCCGCTGCTGCTCGGCGTTGCCGACGACCACGCGACGGCCGACGCGCGCTTTCGGCAACCGATTGCCGAGCAGCTCGGCGTCCTGCCGGCCGACCTGCTGACCTGGGAACTGAACGCCTACGACACGCAGAAAGGCAGCTTCTGGGGTGCCGACCGCGAATTCATCGCCGACAGCCAGCTCGACAACCTGGCTTCCTGCCACGCCGCGCTCAACGCCCTGCTCGCCGTGCGCAACCCGGCGGCAACCTGCCTGTGCGCCTTCTTCGACCATGAGGAAGTGGGCAGCGAAAGCGCCACCGGCGCCGGCGGCAGCTTCATCGCCGATGTCGTCGCCCGCCTCGCCGGCGGCCTCGGACTGGATGGCGAAGACCAGCGGCGACTGCTGGCCCGGAGCTTCTTCATCAGCGCCGACATGGCGCACGCCTGGAATCCCAATTTTCCAGCCGCCTACGAACCCGGGCACCGCGTGCTGGTCAATGGCGGCCCGGTGATCAAGAGCAACGCCAACCAGCGCTATTCCACCGGCGCCGACACGGCGGCCCGCTTCATGGCCATCTGCGAAGCGGCCGGCGTGCCTTGCCAGCAATACGCGCATCGCACCGATCTCGGCTGCGGCAGCACCATCGGGCCGATCGTCGCCTCCCGCCTCGGCATCGCCAGCGTCGATATCGGTTCGCCGATGTGGGCCATGCACAGCATCCGCGAAAGTGCCGGCGTTCTCGACCACGGCTACATGATCGCCGCCATGTCGACCGCTTTCGCTACCTGAAACCGGGGCTGAACGCCTGCAGTATTTACTGGTCAAACTCCGCAGAACAAATCAATGAAAGCGGGGGTGAACAGTGTCCAGCATGCATGCCGATTTCATTCCCCTGCACCACATGGCGCAGTCGCTGACGGTGGCCTTGGGAGAGCGGGATTTCAACACCCGGGCGCATTCCGAGCGCGTCGTCGGCCTTTCGGCCGAACTGGCAGTCCGCCTCGGCCTGGAGCAGCAGGAACTCGATGTGCTGGCCTTGGTCGCCCAGTTCCACGACATCGGCAAGATCGGCATTCCCGACCGCGTGCTGTACAAATCGACCCGCTTCGAGGACGACGACTGGGAATGCATGAAGCAGCATCCGCTGATCGGCGAACGCATCATCGCGGCCATCGGCAATCCGGTTTCGGGCGCGGTGGCCCGGCTGGTCCGCCATCACCATGAGCATTTCGACGGCTCGGGCTATCCCGAGGGCCTACGCGGCACCGATATCCCGATCATTTCCCGGATCATTTCGTTGACCGACAGCTACGACGCCATCGCGACGCCCCGCCCTTATCACCAGCCACGGCGGCACCATGCCATCTTGGACATCCTGGAGAGCGAAGCCGGCAGCAAGCACGACCCCGACCTGATGAACGCCTTCAGCGCAGTGATCGAAAAATCCGCCATGCGCGTCCCGGACACCGGCTGAGGCGCCGGCGGCCGCTTACAACTGGTATTCGACGCCGCCGCCCTGCATCGCCATTTCCACGACACGCTGCGACAGATGCGGCGCGAACAGCCTGATCAGGTCATAGTCATAGCGGCGCAGGTAGGTGCCGCGGCGCAGCGCCAGGCGCGTGGTATTCGATTCGAAGAGATGCGCTGCGTCGATGGCGACCAGGCCGATATCGCGCTGGGCATCGAAAGCCAGCCCGGAAATGATGCCCAGCCCGAGGCCGAGGCTGACATAGGTCTTGATCACGTCGGCGTCGAGTGCGGTCAGCACGATGTTCGGCGTGCCAACCCGCTCGAAAGCCCGGTTGATCCGCGAACGGCCGGCAAAGGCCGTGTCATAGGTGACCAGCGGCCAGCGCACCAGTTCATTCAGCGACAGCGGCAGCGTCTGCAGGATAGGGTGACCATCGGGCACGATGACGCAGTGGCTCCACTGGCGCACCGGCAGGCTGACCAGTTGCTGGTACTGGTCGAGCGACTCGGTGGCGATGCCGATATCGGCCTCGCCATTGACCACCCACTCGGCGATCTGGGTCGGGCTGCCCTGGTGCATTTCGAGCTTGACGCTCGGATGTTGGGCGACGAAATCGCGCACCACCAGCGGCAGTGCGTAACGCGCCTGGGTGTGGGTGGCGGCCAGGATCAAGCGGCCGCTGTCGCCGGTGGCGAATTCGGCGCTCGCCCGCTTCAGATTTTCGGCTTCGCGCAGGATGCGTTCGGCAATCGCCAGCACCGTCTTGCCGGGTTCGGTAACGCCGGTAAAACGCTTGCCACTGCGCTCGAATATAGCGATTCCCAACTCTTCCTCAAGCAATTTGACCTGTTTGGAAATACCCGGTTGCGAGGTATACAGCGTCTCGGCGGCCTCCGACACATTGAGGCCCTGGCGCTGGATTTCGACGATATAACGCAATTGCTGGAGTTTCATGGCGGCAGATAATAACCAAACGATATAACAATCTAACTCAATATTCTTTTTGTTTCAAATTGCCGCTGCTAGGATGCCGGTCATGGACATCCTCTATACCCTATCCGGCTTTGCCGTCGGTGCCATCGTCGGCCTCACCGGCGTTGGCGGCGGCTCGCTGATGACACCGCTGCTCGTGCTGCTGTTCGGCATCCATCCGGCCACCGCCGTCGGCACCGACCTGCTCTACGCGGCGATCACCAAATCGGGCGGCACCGTGGCGCACGCCAGAAAGGGCCATATCGACTGGACGATTACCCGCCGCCTGGCGACGGGCAGCATCCCGGCCGCCACCCTGACCATTTTCGTGCTCTCCCAGTTGCCCAAGGGCAGCAACACGCTGGGCAACATCATTTCCAACGGCCTGGGCTTTGCGCTGGTGCTGACCGCCGTCGCCATCCTGTTCGGCCGCAAGCTGCGCGATTACGCCAGCCGCCATGAGGATACGGCGCTCCGCCAATGCTGCCTGAACAAGCTGACCATCGCCGTCGGCGCCATCCTCGGCGTGCTGGTCACCATTTCATCGGTCGGCGCCGGCGCGCTGGGCGTCGCCGCACTGTATTTTCTCTACCCCAAACTTTCGCCGATCAAGATTGTCGGATCGGATGTCGCCCACGCCGTGCCGCTGACCCTGGTCGCCGGCCTCGGCCACTGGACCATGGGCGGGGTCAATTGGGAGTTGCTCGGCAGCCTGCTGCTCGGCTCGTTGCCCGGCATCTGGCTCGGCACCCATGTTTCCACCAAGGTGCCGGAGCATATCCTGCGCCGCCTGCTGGCTTCAATGCTCATCATCATCGGCGGCAAGCTGATCGTTGCTTAAGGACATTCCATGTACAAATACGATGCCATCGATCGCCAGCTGGTCAGCCAGCGCGTCGAACAATTCCGTGACCAGGTCAGCCGCTGGCAATCCGGCGAACTGACCAGCGACGAATTCCGCCCGCTGCGCCTGCAGAACGGCCTCTACATCCAGCGCCATGCGCCGATGCTGCGCATCGCCGTGCCCTACGGCATGATGAACAGCGCCCAGCTGCGCAAGCTGGCTTTCGTCGCCCGCACCTACGACCGTGGCTACGGCCATTTCACGACGCGCCACAACTGCCAGTTCAACTGGCCGAAAGTCGAGGATTGCCCGGATATTCTCGGCCACCTGGCCGAAGTCGACATGCACGCCATCCAGACCTCCGGCAACTGCCTGCGCAACATCACCACCGACCAGTTCGCCGGCGTTGCCGCCGACGAAGTGATCGACCCGCGCCCGCTCGCCGAAATCCTGCGCCAGTGGACCACCTTCCATCCGGAATTCGCTTTCCTGCCGCGCAAGTTCAAGATCGCCATTTCCGGCACCGCGGAAGACCGCGCTGTTACCTGGTTCCACGACATCGGCCTGCACCTGCAGCAGCAGGACGGCGAGACCGGTTTCCGCGTCATCGTCGGCGGCGGCCTCGGGCGTACCCCGATCCGCGGCCAGATCATCCGCGAATTCCTGCCCTGGCAACACCTGCTGACCTATTGCGAAGCCATCCTCCGCGTCTATAACCGCGACGGCCGGCGCGACAATCCCTACAAGGCACGGATCAAGATCCTCGTGCAATCGCTCGGCGCCGAAGAGTTCGCCCGCCAGGTCGAAGCCGAATGGGCGCACCTGAAGGACGGCCCGGCGACCCTGACCCAGGCCGAATACGACCGCATCGCCGGGCATTTCACCGCGCCGGCCTACGCCGCTGTCGGCGACGATGGCGCGCTGGCCGCGCAAATTGCCACCGACAAGGCTTTCGCCCGCTGGATCGAGCGCAACACCCATCCCCACAAGGTAAACGGCTACGCTGCCGTCACGCTGTCGCTGAAGAAGCATGGCGTGCCGCCCGGCGACATCACCGCCGAGCAGATGGACCTCGTCGCCGACCTCGCCGACCGCTACAGCTTCGGCGAGCTGCGCATCAGCCACGAACAGAACATCATCCTGGCCGACGTACCGAAAAACGAATTGCACGCCCTCTGGCAGATCGCCCGCCAAGCCGGCCTGGCCACCCCGAACGTCGGCCTCTTGACCGGCATCATCTGCTGCCCGGGCGGCGACTTCTGCGATCTGGCCAATGCCAAGTCGATTCCCATCGCCAGCGCCATCCAGGCCCGCTTCGACGATCTCGACTACCTGTTCGACATCGGCGACATCGACCTCAACATTTCCGGCTGCATGAACGCCTGCGGCCACCACCACGTTGGCCACATCGGCGTCCTCGGCGTCGACAAGAACGATTCCGAGTTCTACCAGGTGACGCTGGGCGGCCGCCAGGGCAACGACGCGAAGCTCGGCAAGGTGATCGGCCCCTCCTTCTCGGCGGCCGAAATGCCGGACGCGGTGGAAAAGATCATTCAGGTCTATATCGAGAACCGCCATCCCGACGAACGCTTCCTCGACACCTTCGACCGCATCGGCGTCGATCCCTTCAAGAACCGCGTATACGCCGGCCGCGCCCATGGCAAAGCCAAGGCCGCAGAAACGGAGGCCGCATAATGGCTCAACTGATCAAGCACGGCGCGCTGACCGCCGACACCTGGCAGACCCTGGCATTGGCCGAAGGCGAAACGCCGGAAACCGTCGCCCTGCCCGCCGCCGACACTATTTTCCCGCTCGCCGTCTGGCAAGCCCGAAAAGCTGAAATCATCGCCCGCGGCAAGCCGTCCGGTCTGCTACTGCAGGGTGGTGACCGGGTCGAAGACGTGGCCGGCGACCTGGCCCACTTCGCCGTCATCGCCGTCGATTTCCCGAAATTCGTCGATGGCCGCGGCTACTCTCTGGCCAGCCTGCTGCGCCAGCGTTACGGCTACGCGGGTGAATTGCGCGCCGTCGGCGACGTGCTGCACGACCAGCTGTTCTTCATGCAGCGCGTCGGTTTCGACGCCTTTGCACTGAAGGACGGCAAGGATGCCGCTGGCGCCCTGGCCAGGGCCTTTTCCACTTTCGGCGACGCCTACCAGGCATCGACCAGCCAGCCGCAACCCTACTTCCGCCGCCGCGCCTGAGACTTCACGATGACCCCCAGCCTGCTCAAGATCACTCCCGACCTGGCCGCCAGCGTCGCCACCAAGACCGCCGCCGCGCAGGCCCTGCTCGCCGACATTGCCGGCAACTGGTCGCCCGCCACTTTCGCCAACAGTCTGGGCGCCGAAGACATGGTGCTGACCGACCTGATCGTCAAGGCCGGCCTGCCGATCGAAATCTTCAGCCTCGACACCGGCCGTCTGCCGCTCGAAACCTACGACCTGATGGCCGCCGTGCAACAGCACTACGGCCTCAAGCTGAAAATCTATTTTCCGCAGGCCGAAGCCGTCGAAACCTACGTCCGCAGCAACGGCATCAACGCTTTCTACGAATCCATCGAACTGCGCAAAGGCTGCTGCTACATGCGCAAGGTCGAGCCGCTGAAGCGCGCCCTGGCCGGCAAGAAAGCCTGGATCACCGGCCTGCGCGCCGAACAGGCAGCGACCCGGATCGGCCTGCCGACGCGTGAGTACGATGAAGGCAACCGTCTGGAGAAATTCAACCCGCTGGCCGACTGGAGCGAGAAGGAAATCTGGACCTACATCAAGCAGCACGCCGTGCCCTACAACGCGCTGCACGACAAGTTCTACCCGAGTATCGGCTGCGCCCCTTGCACCCGGGCGATTTCGCTCGGCGAAGATGTCCGTTCCGGCCGCTGGTGGTGGGAATCCCCCGAATTGAAGGAATGCGGCCTGCACGTCAAGGCCTGAAACAAAAACATCCAACTCTGCTGCTTTGCTGCACCGCAGCAAAGTGATAGTCTGTCGGCTATAAATATACCGAGCAGGCGAGAACAGCATGAGTGAAATCGATCTGAAGCGCTTTTTCCTGGAACAGGTACGCCTGTTCGAGAGTTTCCCGGCCGACCAGGTCGAGGAAATCGTTATCCGGTCGCGGCTGGCGACTTATGAAGGCAACGAAGCCATCCTGGAAACCGGCGACGAAGGCAAGTTCATCGGCATCATGATCAGCGGCCACGCCGAGATTTCGATGACCGACAATACGGGCACCCGCGCCGTGATCAGCCAGCTCGAAGCCGGCGATGTATTCGGCGTCATGTCGTTGCTCACCGGTGATCCCATCGTCGCCGACGTCATCGCCGGCAATCGCTGCTTCGTGCTGATGATTCCGCAGGCCGTCTTCAACAGCCATATCCTGACCAATCCCAAGGCAGTCGGCTATCTTTCCCGGCAACTGGCCGACCGCTCCCGCGCCATGTCGGTCGATCTCGCCACTGCCCAGGCCCGCGCCCTCGCCAAATCCAGCGACCCCTATGCCCTGTCGCTGCACACCAACACACCGGGCAAGGTCGTCGCGCTCAATGTCGGCATCAGCCAGATTCATTTCGGCATCTACGACACGCACGAGAGCGGCGCCGACATTCACGGCATCATCGACAATGCCGACCAGGATTTCGCCCACATTACCGTCCGCGTCGGTCCCCAGCAGAAAACCCTGGAACATCCGTCGTTCAAGCTGGCCGACCTGTTTTCGGTGATGCAGGAAGCGACCCGCCTGCTCGGCGACGCCTTCCTCTTCCATCCGGAAGACGTCACTGCCATTGGCCATCGCGTCGTGCATGGCGGCAGCAGGTTTTCAAGTTCGGTGGTGATCACCCCGGCGGTGATTGCCGAAATCGAGGAATTGTCGGTTTTCGCGCCCCTGCACAATCCGGTCAACGTGGCCGGCATCCGCATCGCACTCAAGCATTTCCCGACCCTGCCGCAGGTTGCCGTCTTCGACACCGCCTTTCACCAGACGCTGGCGCCCTACGCCTACCTCTACGGCCTGCCCTACGATCTCTACAAGCAACACGGCATCCGCCGCTATGGTTTCCACGGCACCTCGCACCGCTATGTTTCGCTGAAATCCGCGGAAGTGCTGCAACGGCCGCTCGGGGAACTGGAAATCGTCTCCTGCCATCTCGGTATCGGCGCTTCGCTGTGCGCCATCGATCACGGCCGTTCGGTCGACACGACGATGGGCATGACGCCGACCGACGGCCTGATCATGCCCAGTCGTTCGGGCAGCATTGATCCGGCGGTGATGATTCACCTGATGGAAAAACATCAGATGTCGCCCGAGCAGCTATCGACGCTGATCAACACCGAAAGCGGCCTGAAGGGCATTTCCGGCATTTCCAGCGACATCCACGACATCGAGGCGGCGGCCGAAGATGGCCACCACCGTGCGCTGCTTGCCCACAAGGCTTTCTGCTACCAGGTACGCAAGAATATCGGCGCCTATGTCGCGGCGATGGGCGGCATCGACGTTCTCGCCTTCACCGGCGACATCGGCGAAACCAGCGCCACTGTCCGCAGCCTGGCCTGCCAGGGCCTCGGCTACATGGGCATCAAGCTCGACGAGGAGAAGAACCGCAATCTCGGAATTTTCGACTCGCACGCCATCATTTCGGCGGCGGATTCACCGGTCACCATCCTTGTCGTCACCAATGACGACGAACGCCTGGTCGCCTGGGAGGCCTTGCGCGCCATCGAGCGCAACCAGTTGCTGCTGGAAGCCCGGACCGAGGATACGCCGGCCATTCCGGTCGAAATTTCGGCCCATCATGTGCATCTGGCGCAGGCCGATGTCGAGGCACTGTTCGGCCCCGGCCATCAGCTGACGCCGATGCACGAGCTGTCGCAACCGGGCCAGTTCGCCTGCGAGGAACAGGTCCACCTGGTCGGCCCCAAGGGCCGCATTGCCAAGGTCCGCGTCCTCGGCCCGACGCGCAAGGAAACCCAGGTCGAAATCGCGATGACCGAGCAGTTCAAGCTCGGCATCCAGCCGCCGATCCGCCAGTCCGGCGATCTTGCCGGAACGCCCGGCATCACGCTCGAAGGCCCGTACGGCAGCACGACCATCGAACGCGGCGTGATCTGCGCCCAGCGCCACATCCACATGTCGCCGGAAGACGCCATGCGCTTCCGGGTGCGCGACAACTATGTCGTCCGCGTCCGCGTCGAAGGCGATCGCGAACTGATCTTCGGCGACGTCGTGGTGCGCGTCAATCCGGCTTTCCGCCTGGCCATGCATATCGACACCGACGAAGGCAACGCCGGCAATCTTCACACCGGCATGCTCGGTTATATCGAGGAAATCCAGAACCGGCATTAAGCAAATGCGGGGTGATCGTGACGCTCACCCCGCCCTTGACCGGTCTTCGCCGCCTGGCCTCATTCAGGCCGCCGCCAGCGCCTCGATGCCGCGACAGACCTTGGTCAGCTCATCGTCCAGCGGCACGATCAGTGCTTCGATGGCGGCGCTTTCCGCATTGGCCCGGAACAGCGCGTTAAGTTCGGTGGCCAGCGCGTAGACCTGGTTGATGCCCAGGGCGCCGGAAGCCCCTTTCAACGAATGCACGAGACGCCCGGCCGCATCGCGGTCAGCGGCGGTCATCGCCTGGCGGATCAGCCCGACATCCCCGCCGTGATTGGCGGCAAACATCCGCAGCAACCGGGCCAGGCGCTCGCGATTGCCACGGGTGATGGCCAGCGCCACCGCCAGATCGACACCGGGAAGTTCACCGGACGACGGACCGGCAACGGCTTCCGTCGGGGTCGCGGCCGGTACCGCCGGAGCGCTCCGGGCCGGCAGCCATTTGATCAGCGCCGTGTAGAGGGCCTGGGGGCTGACCGGCTTGGCGACGAAATCGTTCATGCCGGCCGCCAGGCAGGTCTGCCGGTTTTCGGCGAAGACATTGGCGGTCATCGCCAGAATGGGCAGATCCCGCTTGCCGGGCAATAGCCGGATCCGCTGCGTCGCTTCGACACCATCCATCACCGGCATCTGCATGTCCATCAACAACAGGTCGTAGGCTTCTTCCTCGACCTTCTGCAAGGCTTGGGCGCCGTTTTCGGCGAGGTCGACGGTGAGGCCGACATACTGCAGTAGTTCGAGGGCGACCTCGCGATTGACCGGATTATCCTCGCACAACAGCACGCGGTTGTTGGAAAAGCCCCGGCGCAACAACACTTCCGGCGATTCGGGCGGAACCGGTGTGACGACTTCCCGGATCACCGCCGAGGTGCTGCGTTCGAGGCGGACGACGAACCAGAAGGTACTGCCGCCGCCCGGAACACTTTCCACCCCGGCCTCGCCGCCCATCAACTGGGCAAGGTGGCGGGTGATCGCCAGGCCGAGCCCGGTCCCGCCATAAAGGCGGGTCGTCGAGTTGTCGGCCTGCTCGAATGGGGCGAACAAACGGTCGACGGCATCCGCTTCGATGCCGATGCCGGTATCGCTGACCTCGAAACGCAGCAGCACGTCGCGACTGCCCGGCTCGAGCAGCAGGCAGCGCAGGGCGATGGAGCCCTGCCCGGTGAATTTGATGGCATTACCCAGGTAATTGACCAGCGCCTGGGTCAGCCGGGTCAGGTCGCCGCGCAGGCGCCCGCCGATCTCCGGTGGCGCACCGATCTCCAGTTGCAGCCCCTTGGCCTGCGCCTTGTCGCGAACCAGTGCCAGCGCCCGTTGCAACAAGTCGTCGAGGGCGAAATCGCTCAGTTCGAGTTCCAGCTTGCCGGCTTCGATCTTGGAAATATCGAGGATGTCGTTGATCACCTCCATCAGGTGATCCGCCGCCTGTCCGATGCGCCCCAGCTTGTCCAGCTGTTCGGCATCGCGGGTAGCGCGCTGCAGCAGGTGCGTCAGGCCGGTGATGGCGTTCATCGGCGTCCGGATCTCGTGGCTCATGTTGGCCAGGAAAGCGCTCTTGGCGCGATTCGCCACTTCGGCCGCATCCTTGGCGGCGGCCAGTTCCCGCGTCCGCTGCTCGACCAGCTCCTCCAGATGGTGACGGTGGCGGTCCAGTTCCTCGTTGATCCGCTTCTTCTCGGTAATCTCCTGCTTGACCGCCAGGTAGTGGGTAATGCTGCCATCAGGCTGACGAATCGGCGCAATGATCGCATGTTCGTAATAGATTTCCCCGGTCTTGCGCCGGTTGACCAGTTCCCCGGACCACACCCTGCCCGTCACCAGGTGGCCCCATAACTCCGTGTAGGTCTCGCGCGGCGTCATGCCCGATTGCAGGAAGCGCAGGTTGCGGCCGAGGACTTCCTCGAGGCTGTAGCCGCTGGAATCGGTAAAGGCCTGATTGGCGTACTCGATATTGGCGTTGAGATCGGCGATGACGATCGCTTCCGGACTCTGTTCCACCGCCTGGGAAAGCTTGCGCAACTGGCCTTCGATCTGCTTCTGGTCCTCCAGCATGCTGAGTAGCGCCAGGCGGGTCAGATCGGCCTGTTCGAGCAGTCGTCCGGCCTCGCCCTGCGCGGCAAGCATGGCATCGTGGGCGGCCAGGCGATCGCTGATATTGCGCGACAGGACCATGAAACGGCGCGGCCGGGCATCGCCCGCCTTGCGGGCAGTCGACAGTTCGAACCAGTGGCCGCCATCGGGCAGCGACAGGTGAATCTGCTGGCCGCGACTGCTGCCCTGGATGGCCGCTTCGGCGATGGCCGCCATCACCGTTTGCGCCGCTTCCGCCGGCAGCATTTCGGCCACGGTATGGCCGATCAAGCGCTCCCGGTTGGCCGCCAGTTCGCCTTCGCGGGCCTGGCTCCAGACATTGCAGTAACGGCCCTCTTCGTCGATTTCAAAGAGCAGGTCGGGAATGGCGTTCAGCGTCGCCGCCAGTTCGTCGCCGAGGTCGCGCGCCTTATTCTCGGCCCGCTGCTGGTCGGTAATATCGGTAGACAAGCCGAGCAGGCCGATGACTTTGCCGGCGGCGTCGCGCATCGGGACCTTGATCGCCAGATAACTGCGCGTCTCGCCGTCGATCTGCCGGAGGCGTTTTTCGACACGGCGCAGGCTCTCGCCGCCTTCGATCACCAGACGGTCGTTTTCCCGCAATTCGGCGGCAGAGTCGGCGGCAAAGAACTGGTCATCCTGACAACCGACGATTTCCTCGAGCGGGCGACCGAACAGCTCGCAGGTCGCCCGGTTGGCGAACTGGTAACGGTAATTCCGGTCCTTGGTGAAAATATAGCCGCCGACGCCATCGAGGATGGCGGCCAGCGATTCGCGCTCGGCTCGCAGTTGCATGGTTTTCCGTCGTACTTCCCGGCGCACCAGCAGGTTCCAGGCGAGCAGCAGCAAGAGCAGTACGGCGACGACGAATCCGCCGTGAGCCAGACTGGGCCGGTAAGCCGCCGACAGGCCGGCCAGGCTTGCCGCCAGGACGAGGCCGAGCAGCATGCCGCCGAGAGCGGCGAGCAGCAGTTTGCCGGCTTCCGGGCGCCACCTCATAACGCACCCACGTGGTTCGCCACGCTGGCATAGCGCGGTTCTTCGCCCAGCCTGGCGAGCAGCGCATTGACTTCGCGTTTGAGTTCCACGACCCGGCCCTCGCGCCCCAGCGTGGCCTGCTGCCAGCGGCGCAGTTCATCGATCCGGCTGCGCAGTTCGGCGTCACGCCGGGAGGTTTCGATGGCGATGGCGACCAGGGTGGTGGCCGCCTCGACATAGCGACGAGCGATCGGGCTGACTTCCGGACGCGGCGTCTTCCAATAGACGGCAAAGGTGCCCAGCACCTGGCCGGCCATCGAAAAAATGGGTGACGACCAGCAGGCAGCCAGGCCATTGACCCGGGCAAGTTCCCGGTAATCCGTCCAGCACGGGTCCGTTGCGATGTCGGCCGCGAAGACGGGGGCGCGCCGGAAGACTGCCGTGCCGCAGGAACCGGCCAACGGTCCGACGACGACGCCGTCGACGGCTTGCGAATATTCCTTTGGAAGATCCGGCGCCGCGCCGGTCTTCAGGTGTTGGCCGCTTTCATCGAGCAGCAGCACCGAGCACAGGATGTCGGGTTCGCGGGACTGGATCTGCCGGACGATGAAATCGAGAATGACGGCGAGGCGCGTTTCGATGGAAATACGCTGCAGAATGGCATTGCTGAATTCGAGCAGTGCCTGCTGCTGGCGCCGCTCGGTGACATCGATAAAGATGGCGAGGAAGTCCTCGCCCATGGCGATGCCCGAAATTTCGATGAGGCGCGATTTGCCGTCCTTGCACATCACCCGATATTCGAGCGGATTCAGCGTGCCGCCTGCGGCGATGGCCAGCCGTACCGCCTCGTTCCAGGATTGACGAGCCGAGGCGCGATAGTCGGCGTCGGGATAGGCGAGTTGCCACCAGGCGGCAAGGTTGGGCACATCGGCCGGCGTGTAGCCGAACAGCTGCTCGAACTGGCTGTTGATGAAGACGATTTCTTCCTCGGCATTGACGTGGCCAATAGCCAGCGGAATCTTCTCCATCAGGCCGCGAAAGCGTGCCTCGCTGCGCCGCAGTTGTTCCTCGGAGGCTTTCTGCGCCGAAATGTCGATGACCACGCCGGCCGACCACAGGGGCTTGCCTTCGGGATCGCGCTCGACCACCTTGCCACGCGACGAGATCCAGCGCGTCTTGCCGTTGGCGCCGAGGACGCGGCAATCGACGGCGAAGCGTTCGGCATTGCCGCGAACCACTTCATCGAAACAGGCGAGCAGATGTTGGCGATCCGCCGGATCGATCCGCACCAGCAAGTCTTCCAGGCTTTCCTTGCCCAGCCCGGGCGGGCTTTCCATCATGCCGTTGAGCGCGGCGCTGCGCACCAGGTTGCCATGGACGTTATCGAATTCCCAGGTGCCGACGCCGGTCGCTTCCAGCACCATGCTCATGCGGCTTTCCAACTGGGCGCGGCTTTGCCCCATCAGCGCCACGCCCAACTTTTCCAACATGCTGTGCTGGCTGAGGACGCCGAGGAAGAGTCCTTCGGCATTGAGCACGACGAGATGGCGCAGGCCGCCCGCTTCCATGCAGCGTGCTGCCTCGTCGATCGAGGCGTCGATGGCTATGGTCGTCAGGGGCGTGGTCATCACGGCGCCCAGGGTCACCGCCTGCGGATCGACATGGCGGGCGAGCAGCGCCGGCACGTCGCGCTCGGTGAGGATGCCTTCGGCCCGGCCGTCACGGCCGACGATGACATGGTCCAGCTTGTAGGAAGCCATCGTCTCGAGCGCGTAGGACAGCGAACGCTCCGGCGCAATCAGCTTGCCCCCCTGGTCGACCACGGTTTTCAGGCTCTGGATCAGGGCCAGCAGGTCGGTGCCGAAATGGCGGCGGAAATCCGTTTCGCTGGCCACACCCCGCATCCGGCCCGCCTCGTCGACCAGGACCAGATGCCGGATGCCGCAATTGGCCATCATCACCTGGGCGGTGGAAAAATCGAGATCGTAGGGCACCGTCATCAGTGGCGCGCTCATCACGGCGCGCACCGGCCGCCGGTCGGCCGAACCGATGCACATCAGGCGAACCAGGTCGCGCTCGGTAACGATGCCGACCGGCTGGTCGTTGTCGACGACGACCAGGGATGAGATATGCTCCGTCGCGAAACGCGCGATCGCCTCTTCCAGCGGTGTTTCCGGCGTTACGGTCAGCACCGCGCGACTGGCGATATCGTAGAGTTTCAGATTGGTATGTGCGTTCATCGATGTTACCGGGCAAGACGTCCTGCCAGCGGGGCAAGGACCGTTGCTGAAATGACCCTGCCAGTGTACCCCTTGCCTGCCGCCAGGCTAAGCCCATTTCTACCCTGAATGGCATAAGTTTGCGGCGGGAACGCGGCGCGTTTTCATCAGCCCCGCTTTTTCGGCCGCCATGGCGTACACTGCGCGCCTCAACTATTTGGCAGGACGCCCGATGCAAAACGAACACTACATACCGGGCAAAGATGCCTCCCTCGAACACACCATCAACTCGATGCAGGCCAAGCTGGCAGCGCTGGGCTTCGATGTCGAGGAATGCTCCTGGCTCAACCCGGTCGACAGCGTGTGGTCGGTGCATGTGCGCAACCGGGCCTGCCCGCTGATGTTCACCAACGGCAAGGGCGCCAGCCAGTTGGCGGCCCGGGCCAGCGCCCTGGGCGAGTTTTTCGAGCGCCTGTCCTGCAATTACTTCTGGAATCACTATTACCTGGGCGAACGCATCGCCCACCGCGAATTCACCCACTACCCGCGCGAGCGCTGGTTTCCGCTGGTCGGCGAAAACTGGCCGGCCGGGCTGCTGACACCGGAACTGCAGGCCTTCTACAACCCCGAGGGCAGCATCCCGGCCGAGGCGCTGATCGACATGAATTCCGGCAACCACGAGCGCGGCATCTGCGCCCTTCCCTACATCCGCCAGCGCGACGGCGCCGAAGTCTTCTTCCCGGTCAATGTCATCAGCAACCTTTATGTCAGCAATGGCATGTCGGCCGGCAACACGCCGGCCGAAGCACGCGCCCAGGCGCTCTCCGAAATCCTCGAACGCCATGTCAAGTTCAAGGTGATTTCCGAAGGCCTCTGTCTGCCGGATGTGCCGGAAGAGGTCATCGCCCGCTACCCGGGTATCGCCGCCGGCATTGCCGGCCTGCGCAACGCCGGCTTCGGCATCCTGGTCAAGGATGCCTCGCTCGGTGGTCAGTACCCGGTGATGTGCGTGACCATGCTGAATCCCCACGATCAGGGCGTTTTCGCCAGCTTCGGGGCGCATCCGCGTTTCGAGATCGCCCTCGAACGGGCGCTCACCGAATTGCTGCAGGGCCGCGCCCTGGAAGCGCTCGACGGCTTCCCGCCCCCCGGCTTCGATCTCGACGAAGTGGCCAGCGCCCCGAATATCGAAATCCATTTCGTTGATTCGAGCGGCATCGTGCATTGGAACTTCTTCAATGAAACGGCCGATTTCGACTTCGTCGACTGGAACTTCAACGACCTTGAAAACGGCAGTACCGGCGACGACTACACCTGGCTCTGCCGGCGCATCGAGGATGACGGGCACGACATCTACGTCGCCGATTTCGACCATCTCGGCGTCTACGCCTGCCGCATCCTGGTTCCCGGCATGTCGGAAATCTATCCGATCGACGACCTGGAATGGGAAAACAACAGTAACGGCGCCGCCGTCCGCCCGGCCATCCTGCGCCTCGCCGACCTCGACGACGACCAGTGCGGCGAGTTGCTGGACACCCTGAACGATCTCAACATCGCCGACGAACGCCCGGTCGCCGCGCTGATCGGTCTCGCCCCGGATGCCGGTTCGCTGTGGGCCGACCTCCGCGTCGGCGAACTGAAGACCATGCTGGCGCTGGCTGCCGGCGACATGGACGCCGTCCGCGAAGGTTGCGAATGGGTGCGCCAGTTCGAACAACTCGACGCCCAGCGCCGGCGCACCTACCAGTGCATCGCCACCCTGCTCGAAATGGCCGACCCGGACGCCCACGAAGCTGCACTGGTCGGTCTCTATGGCGATGAAACACTGGACCTGGCGACTGACCTGATCGACGGCGAAATCCGCTTCTTCGGCCTCAAGTCGCCGGGCCTCGATCTCGAGGGCTGCGACCTCCACCAACGCCTGCTCGCCGAATACGAAAAGGCGCACGCCATGGCCCTGCAAGGCTGAAGAAAGGGGTTTTCCGGCGGCACGGCAAGCGCCGCCGGAGGTCGAATTCAGGCCAGGCCGGCCGCCCGCAACTGATCAACAGGCAACCGGACGGGCGCAGCCGGACGATGGCCCGGCTGCCAGGACAATGCCTCGCCCAGCTTGCTGTCCTCGTGGGCAATATGGCGCTCGAACCAGTATTCGATATAGCGCAGCGTGCTAAAGACGTCGGCCCGGCCCTCCACGGCCTCGTTCAAGGCCTTGCTGACCATGCCGAGCATTTTCTCGTGGCTGCGCCCATGCGCCGTGAAATCGACGGAAAATTCGGCCGCCCATTGCGCTTCCGTCGCGTAGTGTTCCTCCAGCGCAACCAGCAGGCCGGCAGCTTCGTTGGCCGGCAGTAGATTGTGGCCCAGGCACAGGCCCTTGAGTGCAACCAGCTGGCGGAACAGCCCTTCATGCTGGGCGTCGATGTCGGCGATGCCGATGTGCAAGGCATCCGGCAAAAAGCGCCATCCGTCTTCGTTCATGATTCCTCCTCCGCGAGAACCATCCTTACTGTCTCAACCGGCCTATGTCCGCTCTGGTTGGCGAATCATGACCTTTTCCAGGATACCGTCCAGCATGAAACCGTCGACCGGTTTGAAAAGAAAGCTGTTGAAACCGGCCAGGCGCATCTGGGCGATTCGGGCAAGATCATCGTGCGCGGTATAGGCAACGACCGGCAACTCGACCAGGCCCAGTTCGTCGCGAACCCTGTGGCACAACTTGATGCCGGACATTCCGCTGACCATCATACCGAGAATAACCAGATCGAATGATATTTCATGCAGGCGCCCCAGCGCATTGTCGCCATCGCCGTCTTCCGTCACCGCGCAACCACGTCGTCGCAGCAGGCTTGCCAGCAACAGGCGGCTCAACGGGTCGCCATCGACGACCAGGACTTGCGGGAGGCATTCGCGGCTGACCATGATGCAAGACATTGTTGACTCCCTTGGCGCTGACAGAGCTGGGGATGCCCGACTGTCGATGCGGAACAAGCATCGTTCGATATGCAGATTTTTATTAATTATATGAAGGCACGTTGATATTTCCAGGGGCTTTTTGATCCAGAACTTTTCCTCACCGGCCCACTCAAAATGACAACGGCGCAACCAGCCGGGCAGGCAGTAACGAGGAGCAGCGACCATGGAACGTCCCGTACACGACTTGAGCAACCTGTTCGCCCAACTCGGCCAGCCTTGCGACGAGCAGGACATTGAATCGTTCATCGATCGCTGGCGACCGCTGGGCGGCGGTATCCAGCTGCACGAAGCGGCGTTCTGGACACCGGCCCAGGCGGCTTTCCTGCGCGAGGCGATCGTCGACGATGCCGACTGGGCGGAAGCCGTCGACACGCTCAACGTCAAGCTCCACCAGGCCGGCTCGGCATGAACCGTCAGGAAAAGGATTCCTTCGGCACCATCGAAGTGGCGGCCGACTGTCTGTGGGGGGCGCAGACCCAGCGGTCGCTGCAACACTTTGCCATTTCGAGCGAAAAGATGGCGGACGAACTGATCCATGCCCTGGCGGTGATCAAGGCGGCCTGCGCCCGGGTCAATCTTGAGCTCGGCCTGTTGCCGGTGAACAAGGCGACCGCGATCATGGCGGCGGCCGACGAGGTGGTGCGCGGCGGCCATGCCGGGCAGTTTCCGCTCTCGGTCTGGCAGACCGGCTCCGGCACACAGACCAACATGAATCTCAACGAGGTGCTGGCCAACCGAGCCTCCGAACTGCTCGGCGGCGAACGCGGTAGCGGCCGTCTGGTGCATGCCAACGATGAAGTCAACCTCGGACAGTCGTCGAATGACATTTTCCCGACCGCCATGCATCTGGCGGCCGGGCTGGGCATCAGCCGCCGCCTGCTGCCGGCGCTGCGCCAGCTGACCGCCAGCCTGCAGGAGAAATCCACAGCTTTCGCCAGCCTCATCAAAATCGGCCGCACCCATTTGCAGGATGCGACGCCGCTGTCGCTGGGCCAGGAGTTCTCCGGCTATGTCGCCCAACTGCAACATGCCGAAAAGGTGATCCAGGGCGGCCTGGCCTCGCTTTACCCGCTCGCCGTCGGCGGTACCGCGGTCGGCACCGGACTCAATGCCCATCCCGAATTCGGCGAGCGGGTCGCCGCCAAACTGGCCGACCATAGCGGCCTGCCTTTTGTCAGCGCCGACAACAAGTTTGCCGCGCTCGCCGCGCACGACGGTCTGGTCGCCGCCCACGGTGCCCTGAAGACGCTGGCCGTGGCCTTGATCAAGATCGCCAACGATATCCGCTGGCTGGCTTCCGGTCCGCGCTCCGGGCTCGGCGAAATCGGCCTGCCGGCCAACGAGCCGGGCAGTTCGATAATGCCCGGCAAGGTCAACCCGACCCAGTGCGAAGCGCTCACCATGCTCTGCTGCCAGGTCATCGGCAATGACGTGACGATCGGCTTGGGCGGCGCTTCCGGCAATTTCGAGTTGAATGTCTTCAAGCCGCTGATCGCCCATAATTTCCTGCAAAGCCTGCGCCTGCTCAGCGACGGCATGGACGCATTCGATCGTTATTGCGTGCGGGGCATCGACGCCCGCCCCGAACGCATTGCCGAGCTGATGGAACGTTCGCTGATGCTGGTTACCGCCCTGGTCCCTCATCTCGGCTACGACAAGGCGGCGGAAATCGCCCGGCAGGCCGATCGCCAGGGGACGACGCTAAAGCAGGCGGCACTGGACCTTGCTTATCTCACGGCCGAGCAATACGACGCCTGGGTGGTTCCGGCCGCAATGATCCATCCGGGCAGCTAGTCGATCGGACCAGCTGGCAGCACCCGCCATTAAGCGGCGAACCTGGACCCGGTGGCACCGAGAAGAAATCAGTGATTGCTTCGCCGTTCTCGCCGATTGCCGTCGCCACTCATATAACCATGAAGAATAACAAGATGCCTACTTGTTCTTAATTGAGCATTAAGCCCTTGCTACAATGGCGCCATTCAACATCCTCAGCGGATTTTCCAGCGATGACTCAAACAACTCAGGGCGCCACGCTTTCCCATCTTGACTGGCTGGAAGCCGAAGCCATCCACATCATGCGCGAAGTGGCCGGCCAGTGTTCCAACCCGGTGCTGCTCTTTTCCGGCGGCAAGGATTCGCTGTGCCTGCTGCGCCTGGCCGAAAAGGCTTTCCGCCCGGGCAAGTTTCCCTTCCCGCTGCTGCACATCGACACCGGCCACAATTACACGGAAGTCATTGCCTTCCGCGACCAGCGCGCCGCCGAACTGGGCGAGAGGCTGATCGTCCGTTCGGTCGAAGACTCGATGGCGCGCGGCACCGTCGTCCTGAAGCATGAAAGCGAATCGCGCAACAAGCACCAGTCGGTGACCCTGCTCGAAGCGATCGAGGAATTCGGCTTCGACGCCTGCATCGGCGGCGCCCGCCGCGACGAGGAAAAGGCCCGCGCCAAGGAACGCATTTTCAGCTTCCGCGACGAATTCGGCCAGTGGGACCCGAAGAACCAGCGCCCGGAACTGTGGAGCCTGTACAACGCCCGCAGCCACAAGGGCGAGAACATCCGCGCCTTCCCGATCTCCAACTGGACGGAAATGGACGTCTGGCAATACATCGAGCGCGAAGGCCTGGAACTGCCGAGCATTTATTTCGCCCACACCCGCCCGGTCGTCATGCGCCAGGGCGCCATCGTGCCGGTCAATGTGCCACTGGTCTCCGGCGAACTCACCAACGTCGCCAAGCCGGGCGAAGAGATTGTCGAGTTGCAGGTCCGTTTCCGCACCGTCGGCGACATTTCGTGCACGGCGCCGGTCGAGTCGGATGCCGACAATGTCAGCAAGATCGTGCTCGAAACCGCCACCACCACCATCACCGAGCGCGGCGCCACGCGTCTGGACGACCAGACCAGCGAAGCCTCCATGGAACAACGCAAGAAAGAGGGTTACTTCTGATGTCCGCCCACCAAGTTGAAGACCACGGCCTGCTCCGCTTCCTGACCTGCGGCAGCGTCGATGACGGCAAGAGCACCCTGATCGGGCGCCTCTTGTTCGACACCAAGACCATCCTCGCCGACACCCTGTCGGCCATCGCCCGCACGTCCGAAAAGCGCGGCCTGGGCGCCGTCGACCTCTCCCTGCTCACCGACGGCCTGCAGGCCGAGCGCGAACAGGGCATCACCATCGACGTCGCCTATCGCTATTTCTCGACCGGCACCCGCAAGTACATCATCGCCGACGCGCCCGGCCACGAGCAGTACACCCGCAACATGGTCACCGCCGCCTCGACCGCCAACCTCGCCATCATCCTGATCGATGCGCGCAAGGGCGTGCTGACCCAGACCCGCCGCCACTCCAAGCTGGCCGCGCTGGTCGGCATTCCGCACCTGATCGTCGCCATCAACAAGATGGACCTCGCCGATTACTCGCAGGAAACCTACGAGCGCATCAAGGGCGAATACCTCGAATTCGCGGCCAAGGTCGGCATCGAAGACATCCGCTTCATCCCGCTCTCGGCGCTCAACGGCGACATGATCGTCGACCGCGGCGACCAGCTGAACTGGTACGAAGGCCCGACCCTGCTCGAGATGCTCGAAGCCGCTCCGGCCGCCCACACCGAACATACCGAGAAATTCCGCTTCCCGGTGCAGTACGTTTGCCGGCCGCAGGATTCCGCCAACCCCGAACTGCACGACTACCGCGGCTTCATGGGCCGCGTCGAAGCCGGTTCGCTGAAAGTCGGCGATGCCGTCACCGTGCTGCCGAGCGGCCTGACATCGACCGTCAAGGCGATCCAGATCGGCGGCGTCGATATCCCGCAAGCGGTCACCGAGCAATCCGTCACCATCCTGCTCAACGACGAAATCGATACCTCGCGCGGCGACATGATCGTCAAGTCCAGCGAAGTGCCGGCGGC
Organism: Bacteroidota bacterium; assembly: GCA_050259955.1. Classification (GTDB taxonomy): domain Bacteria; phylum Pseudomonadota; class Gammaproteobacteria; order Burkholderiales; family Rhodocyclaceae; genus Azonexus. The sequence continues at coordinate 237,982 of JBLNBM010000015.1, read as the reverse complement.
GGTGAAGCAGATCGAAGCCACCGTCTGCTGGATGGCCGAAGCGCCGATGGACCGCGCCCGCACCTACCTGATCCGCCACACGACGCGCGATTCGAAAGCCAAGCTGGCGGCCATCGACCATCGCCTGGATGTGAACACGCTGGAAAAGGTCCCGGCGGAAAAGCTGGCGATGAACGACATCGCGCAAGTCACCTTCAAGCTGGCCCAACCGCTGTTCGCCGATCCCTACCTGGAAAATCGCGGCACCGGCGCCTTCATCATCATCGACGAGAGCAACAACAATACGGTTGGAGCGGGGATGATTCTGTAAACGGATTCCGGATGCCGACCAAAACGCCTCGCCCGATCAGCGAGGCGTTTTTGCTTTCAACGACCACCGGCCGATTCCGGATTTCCGACGCGAAGTAATTATTACCGGCTCAAGCCCACGAATCCCCAAAAACGCATCGCCCGACCCTCGGCACCCCATCACCGTCAGTCAGGAACGCTCTTTTTCCAGCCATTCCAGCAGCGTCGCAAAGAGCAATTCCGGTTCGTAGGGTTTGGCGACAAAGCCGTTCATGCCGGCGGCCAGGCATTTCTCCCGGTCTTCGGCAAAGGCGTTGGCGGTCATTGCCAGGATCGGCACGGCCTGCCGGTCGGTCCGCCGGCGAATGGCGCGGGTCGCTTCCAAGCCGTCCATTTCGGGCATCTGCATGTCCATCAGGATAACGGCGTAGTCGTTGCGGCCCGCCAACTGCACTGCCTGCATGCCGTCCTCGGCAAGCTCGACCCACAGGCCGACATCGCGCAGCAGTTCGCAGGTAACATCCTGATTGACCGGCTCGTCTTCGGCGAGCAGAACCCGTTTGCCACGGTGCGCGCGGCGCAGGATATCTTCAGCGGTTTCCTGCCCGACACGGGCGACCCGCCGATCGAATTCCCCGGCCCGGGCCAGCCGTGCCGTCAGCCAGAAGCGGCTCCCCTGCCCCGGCGTGCTGTCGACGCCGACCTCGCCGCCCATCAGGCGGGCCAGGCGCTGGTTGATGGCCAATCCGAGCCCGGTCCCGCCATATTTGCGGGTGGTCGATTTGTCAGCCTGTTCGAAGGCGGCAAACAGACGGCTCCGTTGTTCGTCCGTGATGCCGATGCCGGTATCGGCGACGTCGAAGCGTAGCAGGTAACCGGCCGAGTCTTCCTCGAGCACTCGCCCGGCCAGCGTGATGCTGCCGCTCTCGGTGAACTTGAGGGCATTGCCCAGGTAATTGACCAGAACCTGCAACAGGCGCGTCGGGTCGCCGCGCATGGCGGGTGGCAGGCCGGCAACATCGAGCAACAGAGTAAGGCCTTTGGCGGCAATGGCGTCGCCGACGACGGCGACCGCCGACTCGACCACGTCGGCCAGTGCGAAGTCGCTTTCTTCGAGCAGCAGCTTGCCGGCTTCGATCTTGGAAAGATCGAGGATGTCGTTGATGATGCCGAGCAGGTGCTTGGCCGAGGCATCGATCTTGTCCAGTTGTTCGGCCTGTTGCGGCGTGATGCCGCTGCGGCGCAGCAAATGCGCCATGCCCAGGATGCCGTTCATCGGCGAGCGGATTTCGTGGCTCATGTTGGCCAGGAAGGCGCTCTTGGCATGGGTGGCCGCTTCCGCCACGTCGCGGGCGGCGGCAAGTTCGCTGGTCCGCGCGGCAACCATCAATTCCAGTTCTTCCTTGTGCCGCTCAAGCGCCCGATGCGCTTCCTTCTGCGGGGTAATGTCGGCCAGCATGCCGATGAAGTGCGGCTCGCCGGAAATTTCCACCCGGCGGCCGGCGAACGAAACATCGATGATTTCACCGGATTTCTTCCGGAAACGCGCTTCGATATTCTGGATCACCCCATCGCTGCGCAGGGTGTCGAAGACCGAATCCCGGGCCGCGGCATTGACCCATATCGGAATCTCGGCGCCGGTTTCGCCGAGCACCTCCTGGCGGCTGTAGCCGAGCAGCCGCTCGAATGCCGGGTTGAGATCAACGAAGCTGCCATCGGCCAGCAGGCCGATGGCAATGCCGAGCGGGCTGGTATGGAAGACCGACGAAAAGCGATCGTTCATTTCCCGAATGGCTCGTTCGGCCCGCTTGCGCTCGGTGACGTCCTGCTGCACCGCAAGGTAATGCGTAATTTGTCCATTCAACTGGCGGATCGGCGAAATGATCGCCTGCTCGATGGTTTCGCTGCCGTCCTTGGCGCGATTGATGAATTCCCCCTTCCAGGTTTCTCCCCGACTCAGCGCGCCCCACAGACTGGCGTAGGTCGCCGGCGGCGTCCGGCCGGAATGCAGGAGGCCGGGATTCCGGCCGGCAACTTCCTCGCGGCAGTAACCGGTTCGCCGGGTGAAGGCCTGATTGACGTACTCGATGGATCCCTGCAGGTCGGTGATGATGATGCTTTCCGGGCTCTGTTCCACGGCCAGCGAAAGCTTGCGCAGCATGCTTTCCTTTTCGCGCATGGCCCGCAGATCAAGATAACTGGCCGCCAGGCCGAGCAGTTCGCCGGCCTCATCCTGGATGCGACCGACGGTGACCATGACCGGAATCAATTCGCCATTGCTGGCCAGCCGATCGACTTCCGCCGACCAGACGCCGTTCAATTGGACCTGGTGCATGATTTCACCGGCGGACGGGCCGGGCGAACCCCGGTCCGGAATCAGACAGAAAATCGACTTGCCCAGCAGATCGGCCATCTGGTAACCGAACAGGGTACTGAATGCCGGGTTGAGATAAGTGACATTGCTGGCCGCATCGGCCAGCAACAGCGGCAGTGCCGACTGGCGCAGGGCTTCGCTGAGCAGATAACTGACCGCCTCCGCCTGCCGCCGCTCGGTCATGTCGTAGAAGGTGCCGAATATTTCATCGCCGATAGCGATGCCGGAAATGGCGATGGTGCGTATCTCACCGTTCTTGCAGGTGACACGATATTCGCCGCCCGCGGTATCGCTGCCGGAAGTCGCCGCCCGCTCGAGCGCCGCATTCCAGACGCTCATCACCCAGGCCCGGTACGCCGGATCGGGGTAGGCTCGCCGCCACCAGTCGTCGAGCGTCGGCACGTCCTCTTTGGTGTAGCCGAACAGTTTCACGAAATACCCGTTGAGATTCCGGGTGATGCCATCGGTGCCGACGATGCCCATGGCCAGCGGAGCCTCGTCGAACAACCGGCGGAAGCGCTCCTCGCTTTGCGCCAGGGCGAGAACGGCCGCCTGGTGAGCCCGGCGCCCTGCCGCCTCGTCGAGGGCGCGCCGGATGGCCGCGGGCAGGCGGGTCAGGTTGTCCTTGAGGACGAAGTCGGTGACCCCCAGGTGCAGCAACTCGACGGCCATTTCCTCGCCGACGCTGCCCGACACCAGGATCACCGGCAAATCGGGTTGTTCCGCCTGCAGGCATTGCAGGGTCGTCCGGAAATCCATGCCCGGCACATTGAAATCGGAGAGCACCAGATCCCACGTGGTCAGCAGGGCCGCCTCCAGCGCGGCACAGCTGGCAATGCACGAATACTCCGCCTCGAGGCCATGGCGTTCGAGGTGGCGCCGGAGCAGCATGAAATCGGCCGCGACGTCTTCGATGACCAGTATTTTCAGGGCCTTTGCCATGCCACTCAACGCTCCGGCGGCGGCTCGTTGGTGGCCAGCCAATAAACGCCCAGCCGGGCCACCGTTTCGGCAAACTCGGTGAAATCGAGGGGTTTGCGGACGAAGCTGTTGGCGCCGCGCTGGTAGCTTCCCAGACGGTCCTGTTCCTCGTCGGACGAGGTCAGGATGACTACCGGCAACAGGCCGGTACGCTCATCAGCGCGCAACCTGGCCAGCACTTCCAGCCCGGAGAGGCGCGGCAAGCCGATATCAAGCAGCACGACGGCCGGCAAATCAGCCCCCCGGTCGGCGTATTCCCCTTCGCCAAAAAGGTAATCGACCGCCTGCTGGCCATCGCGGGCGACATCGACGGCATTGGCCAGGTTGATCTTGCGCAACGCCCGCAGGATCAGCATTTCGTCCTGCGGATTGTCTTCGACCAGTAAGATCGATTTGACTTTCATGTCGTCGCTCCCGGAATGCTGGCAGTTAGCGTGAAGCAGAAAGTGGCCCCGGCCCCGGGACTGCCTTCGGCGCGAATTTCGCCCCCGTGGCGGCGGATGATGCGGAGTACCGTAGCCAGGCCGATGCCGATCCCGGGAAATTCGTCCTGGCGATGCAAACGACGGAAGGGTTCGAACAACTGCCCGGCATGCGCCATGTCGAAGCCGGCGCCGTTGTCGGCAACGCAGATGGCCGGCCGGCCATCCAGTTCGGCGGCGCTGACACGAATGAACGGAGCTGCCGTCCGGCCGGTGTATTTCCAGGCGTTCCCGAGCAGATTGCCGAGCACGGCTTCGATCATGCGGGCGTCGCCCGTCACCTGCAACGCCGGTTCGACCTGCCAGGCGACTTTTCGTTCGGGCTCGCTACGGGCCAGTTCATCAAGCAGGCCGCTGGCCAGTGCCGAGATATCGAGCCGGTCATGGTGCAATTCACCGCGGGTACTGCGCGACAAGGCCAGGATGCCGTCGATCAGCTCGCCCATCTTGTGGCTGGCCAGGCCGATCTGCTCGAGATAGGTTCTAGCCTCGTCACTCAACTGATCGCCGCAATCCTCGACCAGGGCTTGCGAAAAGCCGCTCATCGCACGCAAGGGAGCACGCAGGTCATGGGAGACGGCGTAGGCGAAGCTGTCCAGTTCACGGTTGGCGGCCAGCAATTCCGCCGTCCGTTCGGCAACCCGCCGTTCGAGATCCTGGTTGAGGCGGCGGATTTCATTCTCGGCCTGTTTGCGGCCGGTAATGTCCTGCACCGTGCCATGCAGCTTGATGACCTGGCCGGATGCATCGCGCGTTGCCATGCCCCGTGCGGTAATCCAGCGCGGCTCGCCGTCCGGACGCACGACCTCGGCATCGCATTCGTAGTCATTCCCCGCCGCCAGGGCTTTTTCAACGGTCGCGGCGAGCCCGGCCCAGCTTTCCGGCGTGAAATATTGCGCCACTTCCGGATAGCTTGCCGGCGGCAAGGACGGGTCGCGACCATAAATCCGGTAGATTTGCGCCGACCAGGTGTGCCGCCCCGCCGCCACGTCCCATTCCCAACTGCCGATGCCGGCCAGTTGCTGCGCCTCTTGCAGCGCCGCCTCGCTGCGGGTCAGTTCCTCGATTGTGCGCTGGCGGGCGGTGACCAGCCCCTTGACCCGGACCAGCAACTCATCGACGGCAAAGGGCTTGTTGAGGTAATCCTGGACGCCATGCTGGAAAAGGTGCAGCCGCTGCTCGTCATCGACCTTGGCAGTCAGCATGACCACGGGCACATCGGCCATCGCCGGCTGTTGCCGCAACGCGACGACCATTTGATCGCCGCTCATCACCGGCATCATCAGATCGGAGAGAATCAGGTCGGGCCGCACGGCCAGCGCCTTATCGAGGCCCTGCTGCCCGTTGAAGGCAGAGAGCACCCGATAGTGGGGACGCAGGATGTCGACAATGAAGGCATTCATGTCGGCGTTGTCTTCGACGACCAGCACCAGCGGCGCATTGGCCGGCGGCGCCGGGCGGGGAGCCGGAGCCGCCGGTACGACATGCAACTCATCCAAAACCTCGCCGGCAAGCACCGGATCGAGCTGGCTGGCCGCTGCCTGCAGCGTAACGCCGACCGGCGCCTGGCGCGGCAAATGGGCGACAAAACGCGCTCCGCCGTCCGCTGCGTCGAGCACAGCGACCCGGCCGCCATGTAGTTCTGCGAACTCCTTGACAATGGCCAGACCGAGACCGGTACCGCCGAAACGCCGCTGCGCACCACCCTCGACCTGGCGAAAACGCTCGAATACCGCTTCGCGCATGTTATCCGGCACGCCCGGCCCGCTGTCGCCCACTTCGAGGCAGATCTCGCTGCCGGCCTCGGCGACGCGCACCTCGATACGACCGCCGTCCGGCGTGAATTTGAAGGCATTCGACAGTAGATTGAGGAGGATGCGCTGGACCTTTTCGCCATCGACATCCGCCATCAGCGGCGTTGCCGTCTCGATGCGGTAGGCGATGCCTTTTTCCTTGGCCAGCGACGTGAATTGCGCGGCGGTCGAACGGACCAGTTCGCCGAGGTCGAGAGAGGCGTAATCGATCGCCATGCGGCCGGACTCCAGCTTGGCGGCGTCGAGCAGATCGCTGACATGCCGATAGAGGAGACGGGCGTTGCGCAACATCATTTCGTCTTCGCGCCGCACTGCATCGTCCTGGCGTCCTTCCGCCAGGCGCCGGCCGAGCGGGCTCATGATCAGGGTCAGCGGGGTACGCAGCTCATGGCTGACATTGGCGAAGAACTGGCTCTTCAGTTCGTCGAGTTCGAGGGTTTTTCGATAGAGTCCGGTGATCCGTTCATTGGCCTCTTCCGCCGCACAGCGCGCTTCTTCGATGCGCAGCATGGCTTGCTGCAGGCGTTCGAAGACATAGGCAAAAAGGGCGCCCATCAGCACGAAGACGACGATGGAAAAAGCCGAGGCCGGGTTGTCGAGGACCAGGGAGAAAGCCGGCGGCATGAAAACATACCAGACCAGCAAGGCGCTGATCACGGTTGCCGCCATGCCCCCGGCCAGACCGCCCAGCCAGGCGCTGAAAAAAGCCGCCGGAAAAAAGAGGAACCAGACGTAAGGCTTGAAAGTGTCCCACAGCAGCCATTGCACCGCGCAGGCAACGAAAGGCAGGAGCAGCGCGGCACCAAGTCGGGTTTTCATCCGGCCTCCTTTCGGCTTGTGCCACCCGAAGGCGACATTCTGAAATGGACAGTCTAATCGTTGAGTGCCACGCTCGGACAATAGCATTCATTCTGCCCCAGGCGCCTGAAAAACAAGTTCAATCGCATAAATTACCGAGACAACAACGGGCAACGAGTGTCACCTCGATCGCGACTCGGCTCGATCGCTTCGCGTCGAAAGCTCGGACAGGCGGATCGTTGAGAGAATCAGAACGCTCCAGATCGATGAATATCGCGTCCTCGCATGGCCTGGCACGACGCTTGCCGACATCGCGGCAGGCGGCTAAATTTCTGCAGAAAACGGTGCTTCCAGCGCGACGAAATGGCTGTTTTGCAGCACAAACCTGTACACTCTCGCCTTCGCCGGAAGCCAAGCGCTTTCCGACCGGCCTGTCGATCTGCGCAGCGCCGGGCGTTGGGCACTCATTCCGCAGCTATTCAAAGGTTATCCGATGCAAACCATCCACGATGTCGACGTTCTCCTGTTACTGGCCACTCTGCTGGCCGCCAAACGAAAGCCCGCTGAACTGCTGGAAATCGTCGCCGCCATCGATCTCGCCCAGGGCAATGTCCCGGCCGCGCCGAAACTCTGTGAAAGCTTTTCCCGGCTCGCCGGCTACGGCCTGCTGGTCGCGGCCGACGGCGGCTACGCGCTGACGCCCGACGCCCAGGCCCTCGTCACCCGGCTGCCCAAGAAGGCCGAAACCGCCGAACGCCTGTTCCTGATCAAGGACCGGCTGTCGGAATACAGCCCGAAGGGCGAACATCCGGTGGTCACCGTCGCTGAAGCCGACGTCACTGCCGCCATCACGGCGCACCGCGCCGCCGCGGCGAGCCCGGCCAAGAACCTGCTGGTGCCCAAGCCGAAGCCGGAAGTCGAGAAAGCCCGTCCCGGCCAACGTCAGCGCAAGCCGCTCGCCGCCAAACGCCGCAAGGATTGAACGGCCCGATGACTGACATCCTTACGCAAGCCGCGCCGCCGGCCGGCCAGTCTTTCGGCGAATTGCCGCTGGCTCCGGCCCTGCTGGTCACCCTGAATTTCCTCGAATACCTGACCATGACGCCGATCCAGGCGGCCAGCCTGCCGCTGGCCCTGGCCGGCCACGACCTGATCGCCCAGGCCAAGACGGGCAGCGGCAAAACTGCCGCTTTCGCGCTGCCCATGCTCAACAAACTGAACGTGAAGCGCTTTGCCGTGCAGGCCATGGTGCTCTGCCCGACCCGCGAACTGGCCGACCAGGTGACGCAGGAAATCCGCCGTCTCGCCCGCTTCGAGGAAAACATCAAGGTTCTGCCGCTGTGTGGCGGTTCGGCGCTGCGCAACCAGGCGACCAGCCTCGCCAATGGCGTCCATATCGTCGTCGGCACGCCCGGCCGCATCATGGACCACATGGAACGCGGCACGCTGAAGCTCGACGAACTGACCACGCTGGTCCTCGACGAAGCCGACCGCATGCTCGACATGGGTTTTCACGACGACATCGCCTACGTCGCCAAGCGTTGCCCGCCGCAGCGCCAGACCCTGCTTTTTTCGGCGACCTACCCGGAAGGTATCGCCCAGTTGGCGAAGCAGTTCCTGCGCCAGCCGAAAGAAGTGAAGCTGCTCGAACAGCACGCCGAAAACAAGATTCGCCAGCGTTTCTACGAAGTCGGCAACGACCAGCGCCTGCCGGCCGTCGCCGCCCTGCTCAAGCATTACCGCCCGGTCAGCACGCTGGCGTTCTGCAATACCAAGCAGCAATGCCGCGACCTGTTGAACGTGCTGCGCCATGAAGGCATCCAGGCCCTGACCCTGAACGGCGACCTGGAACAGCGCGAGCGCGATCAGGTCTTGATCCAGTTCGCCAACCGCAGCGTCTCGGTGCTGGTCGCCACCGACGTCGCGGCGCGCGGCCTCGATATCGAGAATCTCGAGGCGGTGATCAATGTCGACGTCACGCCCGATCCGGAAATCCACATCCACCGCATCGGCCGCACCGGCCGTGCCGACCGGGAAGGCTGGGCCTTCAGCCTGTGCAGCCACGGCGACCGGCGCCGGGTGGCCAACATCGCCCAGATGATGAATTGCTCGGTGGAATGGGAAGACCTGAGCAAACTTGAGGACGAAGACGACTCGCCGCTGGTGCCGCCGATGTCCACGCTGCTGATCCTCGGCGGGCGCAAGGAAAAAATCCGCCCCGGCGACGTTCTCGGGGCGCTGACCGGCGAGGCTGGCTTCACCCGCGAACAGGTCGGCAAGATCACCGTTACCGACCAGACGACCTATGTCGCCGTTCGCCGCGACATTGCCCGCGATGCCGTACGCAAGCTGTCAGCCGGCAAGGTCAAGGGCAGGACGGTCAAGGTCAAGGCGCTGTAAGGCCTCTAAATCCGGCCACCAGAAAAGCAGGAAGCCCATGTTTTCGGACATGGGCTTCTTAAATGCTTAACCAGGACTCGCGGCCCCGGCGGTCGGCTTTTCGCCGTTCAGGTACTACGCGGTTTTCTCGACTAACTGCGGCGGACTATCAACCATGAAGCCTCCTGTCACCTGGTAAAACCACCGTTCCGATACAACTGCTTACTGCCCGGAACTCAATTTCAGAATACGCCTTCAGGCAGGAATGTCCAGCTTATTTTTCGGGGTTTTTTCCAGTTCTTCGAACAGGCTGACCACGGCGTCCATTTCTTCCAGGATGCGCTCGCTGGCATCGACTACCGCGATCCCGACATCGTGTGCGTCCGCTTCGCCAGCCGAGGCGAGTGCCGAGCGCAGCTGCGTCCAGTGCCGTGAGACGTTGACCAGCTCGGCCCTGATGCGCAAGGTACCCTGCGGCGCCCGGGCCAGTTCAGCGCAGGCCGTCTCAAATTCGCGCCCCGATGTCCGCACGATGGCATCGGCCGCGGCAGTCGGTCCGCTCCAATGGCGCAACAGGATCAGTTTCGATATGCGCTGCGCCAGCATGCGCTGGCGTCCGGCGACGTTGATCAGGCGGCCAGTTTGACTGGCCGCTTGATACTCCACGGCGAGCGTCAGGTCCTGGGCGGCGGACAGTACTTTTTCGCTCTGTTCAAAGACCAGGACGGCGCAGCTTCTGCCCGGCGCGCAACCGAGCAGCGCCTTGTACGGCAACCAGCTATCCTGCAAGGCCTCCAGCGCCTGGCTGACCGCCTCGCCCGCCGTAGTCTGGGCCAGAAACAGCATCTGTTCCTCAAATTCAAGGATGGCCTGTTCGAGACTGCTCCGCGCCTCATCCGGCAGGATGCCGCAGCCGAGCATCAGCCAGGATCTGGCCATGCGCTGGGAAAGCATGCGCTGCCGCCCGGCGCGGTTAACGACGGATGGGGCGGCCCGGGCCTGTGAACGACGCTGCTGCAAAAGGCTGGACCGGCCAGCCACCTGGCGCAGGAAACCATCGAAGGCATCCGATCGGCGGCGCCCCGGTTGCGGGCCGGCACCGGCCACCGAAGGCGGCGACTGGCGGCCGCGATTCTCGGCAATACGGGCATTTTGCAGCGCGATACGCCGTCCCTTGACCACGATCAGCCCGGCGTCGGACAAGTCCCGCAGGCAGCGGGAAAGGGTTTCTGGGGTAATGCCGATGTGGGCGGCGATGAGCCGCTTGCTCAAGGGCAGCGAAAGCTCGGTTTCCGCTTGCTCGATGGCCGGAACGCCCGCCAGGCCGAGGAAATAATCCAGAACACTCTGGCTGCCGCTGCGAAAGCGGCGATCGACGATATGGCGCTCCAGTTCGCTTTGCCGCTGGGCCAGCGCTTCGATGACCCGCCAGGCCAGATTGCTATCGAAGCCCACCGCCTGGCGGACGGCTTCTCCCCTGATCCGCAACAACTGGACAGGCTCGACAGCCACCGCGAACGAGGTATACGGGTAATGGCCGAACAATTCGGCATCGCCGAATATGCCGCCCGGCCCGATCACCCCGAGGACTTTCTCGGCACCGTCATACGACGTCACCGAGCGTTTCACCTGGCCAGACAGGACCAGATACACGAAGGATGGCGCATCGCCCACCCGATAGATGGTTCCATCCTTGCGGACGGCGACGGACACGCTGGCGTCGGCCAAGGCCTGCAAGCTTTGCGAATCCAGCGCCGCGAACAGGGAACTTGCCGAAAGTACGCTCTGCGCAGCCACGTCAAGGTGATGCATGGGCCAGTCTCCAGTAAATCGAATAGACGGTGATCACGGATTTTGATGACGGATTTGCCGAATAGTTAGAGTGCTTTATTTCCGAAGCCGTTCAATGTCCGGCAGCCAGGATGGCCCTTGCCGCCACGATAAATCGGCGGCTCTGATACGTCCTGCGGGCGAAATTTCCGGCGCGGAACTTCTTCGCCGGTCGCCGAGGCCCGCGATATTGCCGCAGGTCCCGGGAAATTGCCCGGCTTTTCGCCGGCGGGTCAGACCTCGGCCGGCAACCACAGCGCTTTGCCGCCGGCCTCGATCAGGCAGAGATAGGCCCGCAGGTCGAATTCGAGCTGGAAATAATCGGGCTCCATGTGTCGGCAAAGCTGATAGAAGGCCTTGTCGTGGTCGCGCTCCTTGGTGTGCGCGAGTTCATGGACGACAATCATGCGCAGGAATTCCGGCGGCGCTTCCCGGAACAGGGCGGCGACATGGATCTCCCGCTTGGCCTTGAGCTTGCCGCCCTGCACCCGTGAAATGCTGGTATGCGTGCCGAGCGCGTTGCGAATCACATGCAGCCGGCTGTCGAAAGCCACCTTGCTGACCAGCCCCGCATGTCGCAGATATTCGCCCTTGATTTCCTGCACATAGTCGTAAAGCGCCCGGTCGGTGCGCACGCTGTGCGCCTGTGGGTATTTCTCGAGCAGGATGCCGGCCAGCCGCCCGCTTTCGATCAGTCCCTGAACCTGCGCCACCAGCGCCGCCGGGTAGCCGGCGAGGTATTTCGGAAAGGGTTTGGGGAGCATGGCGGGGCGGCAGGATGGAGCGAAGGCGCAATTTTACCGGCCTTTGCATCGAGCGGCGGCGCCGCGAACGTGCCGGCGGCCGATTGAAATCGCCGAGCCGGCCAATGCGCCGCCGGGGCCTTTGCCGACGATTTTCCCGGCGAAACCGCCGGGTCCGTCGCTCTTATGGCCGGAGCACCTCGTCTTGCGGAAAACGCTCGGCCAGTGTCGGGTCTTCGCCGGGAATGCTGCCGTCGGCGAGGCAGAGCAGCCGGTCGAGATGCCGGCCGGACAATGGCTCCAGCCGTTTGTACAGTTCCCGGCACAGCCCCCGTGCCTGCTGGCCGGGCCAGTCGGCGGGCAGCAGGACGGCCGGCAGTTCCGGATCGCGCAAGAGCAGGCGCCGGTAATCGTGGATGAGCAGGATACGCAGCAGGAAAGCGTCCTCTTCGCTGATTCCGCCCGACAACTCGCCGTGCAGCTCGGCCACGATCGGCTGGTAGGCGGCGACAAACTGGCTATAAGCCTGGGCCAGGGCGCCCAGGTTCCAGGCCCGGCGCACCAGGTCGGCATCGCTGGCGGCGAGCGTCGAGCAAGCGTCGTCGGCGACCAGCGGCAGCAATGCCCCGAGCGGCACGGAGAGGCCTTCGGCGCTCAGGGCGTCGAACGCGGCCGGCAGGTCGGCGCCGGGATGCACGAAGCAATCGGTGCCCAGGGCGCCGAAGCCCTGCCAGAACAGCGCCCGCCTGACCTGCTCGCGCGTCCGGGCGTCGATGTCGCCGACCACCAGGATCAGTCGCCAGCGGCGATCCCAGCGCGGCGCCTGCGACGCGTAGATGTGCCGGGAAGCTTCCTCGAAGCGGCGCCGACCGGCGTCGGTCAGAAGGTAATCGGCGCGCCGGCCGCAACTCACGGTACGCAGCCATTCGTCGCGAGCCAGCCGGAAGACCGAAGTCCGGATCAGGCGTTCGTTGAGTCCGAGCGGTTCGAGCAGCCGGATCAGGCTGCCCAGCCAGATTCGCCCGCCACGCGGCAAGATGGCATCGCCAAAAACGGTAATGATCAGCGATCCCGCCTGCACGCGACGCTGCTGGCGGAATTGCTGTAGGCGGTCCTCGAAGGTTGTGCTCACGGATCTGGCTGGCCGATCTGATTCCGGCCGCATGCCTAATAGCCGATATATTTTGGGAAGCGCCCATCATAGCAAACCAGCGCTGCGACCCGGCAGCTCGCCGCCCTCTTCCGCACATTGCGCTGGGGAGCGGCCGCCGCTACAGTTGGCATATCCCCGGGCACCGGAGCAACGGTTCGAACTCATGAGCCTCCTGGAAAACACCCTGATCATCCTGCTGCTGATCACCACCAGCGCCTTCTTCGCGGTTTCCGAAATTGCGCTGGCGGCGGCGCGTCGTCTGAAACTGGAGCAATTGCGCGACGATGGCGACCTGCGGGCCGGCCGCGTGCTCGCCTTGCAGGATCAGCCGGGGCACTTCTTCACTGCCGTGCAGATCGGCCTCAACGCCGTCGCCATTCTCGGCGGCATCCTTGGGGAAGGCGCCTACGCGCCGTCTTTCTCCCGTTTCTTCGCCGGGTTCACCAGTATCGACACCGCCGCAACCCTGGGTTCGCTCACTTCCTTCCTGCTCGTCACCTGCGCTTTCGTGCTGATCGCCGACCTGCTGCCCAAGCGCATCGCCATCGTCGCCCCGGAAGCCATCGCCCTGCGCATCGCAGCGCCGATGACGCTCTGCCTGAAGCTGCTGACGCCGCTGATCTGGGCCTTCAACGGCATCGCCAGCCGGGTGATGATCATGCTCGGCCTGCCGGCCACCCGACCGGAGGACGTCACCCCGGAAGACATCGTCGCGCTCGCCAATGCCGGCGCCGAAGCCGGCGTCGTCGCCCGCCAAGAGCGGCAGATGATCGAGAATGTCTTCGAACTCGAACTGCGCACCGCCCCGTCGACCATGACGGCGCGCGAAAGCATCGTCTGGCTGGAGCAGGACGACAGCCCGGAAAGCATCCGCGCCGTGATCAGCGCCCAGCCGCACGCCAAATTCCCGGTGTGCACCGGCGGCATCGACCAGGTAATCGGCTATGTCGATTCCAAGGACATCCTGAGCCGCCTGCTCGACGGCAAGGCCTTGTCGCTGCGCGCCGACGGCCTGCTGCGCAATGTGCTGATCCTGCCCGAAACCCTGACCCTGGCCGAGATCATCGAGCAGTTCAAGGCGCAGCGCGAGGATTTCGCGCTGATCATCAACGAATACGCGCTGATCGTCGGCCTGATCACGCTGAACGACGTGACCAGCACGCTGATGGGCAGCAGCACGCTGGCGCCGGCCGACGAGCAGATCATCCAGCGCGATGCCGATTCCTGGCTGGTCGACGGCATGACGCCGGTCGGCGACCTGGAAAACGTCCTCGCCATCGCGCCCTTCCCCGATGACGACCAGTTCGAGACCATCGCCGGTTTCATGATGTACGCGCTGCGCAAGCTGCCGCGTCCGACCGACAGCGTCGAGCATGCCGGCTTCCGCTTCGAGGTGATGGACGTCGACAACCACAAGATCGACCAGTTGTTGGTCACCCGGCTACCCGCCGGCAACGCCCCCGTCGATCCGGGGACGCTGCCGGACTGAACGGATCAGGCGCGGGCGGTGCGGAACTGGGCCATGGTCTGTTCCAGCTTGCCGCCGGCAAACCCGGTCAGCTCGGCGCTGCGCGCCGATTCCAGCGTCGCCTCGCGCATCGCTTCCACCGCCCCGGAAATCGCCTCGACCCGGTCGCCGTAGGCGTGAGTGGAGGCGGCAATCTGGCTGATCGTGACGAACAGGCGTTCGACGACTTCCTCAATCTCCCGCTTGTCGGACGCCGCCTCGGTCGCCAGGCGCAGGCCGTCCTCCATCTCGGCCATGCCGCTTTCCATGGTATGCACCGCCTGCTCGGCCTGGTTCTGCACGCCGTCGATCATGCCGCCGATGTCGGCCGTCGCCTTGCGCGTCCGCTCGGCCAGCTTGCGCACCTCGTCGGCGACCACCGCAAAGCCGCGCCCCGCCTCGCCGGCCCGCGCCGCCTCGATGGCGGCATTCAGCGCGAGCAGGTTGGTCTGGTCGGCGATCTCCTTGATCAGGGTGACGATGCCGCCGATGTCCAGCGTCCGCTGTTCGAGCTGGCGGATGGTATCGGCCGACAGATTGACCGATTCGCGGATGCTCCGGCTGCGCTCGCCGATCAGCGCGAACTGTGCCTTGGCCTGCTCGCTGACGCGATGCACGACATCGCGCATGGCCTGCGCATTGCCGGTCGCCGCATCGATCTCGTTCATCTGCAGCCGGATCGCACCGAGGATATCGGCGACCGCGCCCTGCATGTCGACCGACACCCGGCCGGCATGGACATTCTTCTGCTGCAGCGTGCCGCTGGTTTCGCTGATTTCGCCCGAAGTCTTGACCACCAGGTGGATCATCTGCTCGAGGTTGTCGATGAAACTGTTGGTCCATTGCGCCAGCACGCTCGCCTCATCGATCTTGTCGCTTGCCCGGGGCAGGCGCTGCGACAGGTTGCCGCCGCCTTCCGCCGTGCTGCGCAGGATGCGCGTCGCCTCGCGCAGACGCTCGCTGATCGGCTTGCAGCCCAGGTGCTGGAAGAGCACGGCGCCGCCCAGTTGCAGCAGGCAGCCGATGCCCATGGCCAGGCCGGCGTCGACGCCGGCCAATGTTGCCAGCGCGATCGCCGCGCCCCAGGCGCCGAGCGTGCTCAGCAGGTAGAGGCGCTGCAGGCGGTAGGCGATGCTGCGGTAACGATAGACTTCTTCCAGGTCGGCCTCGCACATCATGCCCCAGGTGTCGGGCGAACCGGGCAGCCGGAAAGTGACCCCCTTGCCGATCACCGGAATGTGGCGGTAATCGGCATAGCCGGGATAGGTCACGAACAGGTTCTCGCCCTGACGGATGGTTTCGCGCACGCCGGGATGCAGCTGGCCGGTCGCCGGATCGTTGAAGACCAGTTCCAGCTCGGTGTGTTCCTTGACGCGCACGACGCCGAAATCGGTGCGCACGCCGTCCTTCAGGTTGTCGCCGTGGCTGAAGGTGTTGTCCTCGAAACGCGAGCGGGACAGCGCCGTACCCTGGCGGATCGTCGGGTCGAAGGCGGAATTGACCATGAACAGGTAGTTGTCGCCCGACTCGTGGAAAATGTGCCCGGCCTCGCGCTGGATCAGGTCACCCAGCACGTCGTTCGGCACCCGGCCGCAGAGGATGCCGACCACCTTGCCGTCGAGCCGGATCGGCTGGTGGAACATCAGCGTCACCGCGTCGTGGAAGCGCGAGGTCGAGGGCGGCAAGCCGAGCGTCACCGGATCGCGGTACGGCCCGTGCAGGAAAGGCGCCTGGAGGGCGGCGGCAACCGCCTGCGGCGATGCGGCCATGGCGCCTTCGCGCCCCGGGTGCGAGGAAAGCAGGACCCGGCCATCGACGTCGAGGACGAACAATTCGGAAAAATCCTCGGCGCGCTGGCGGCAGTGGGCCAGCATTTCGCGCCGGGGTTGCGGCCAGCTGTCCGCCAGTTCGCGGGCCAGGCTGTCCAGGTAGCCCCATTGCTGCTCGCTCCAGTTCATCAGGATGCGCACCCGGGTCCGGGCGAAGGACTCGAAAGTCTGCTCGATGGCGGGATAACGCCCGGCATTGCGGGCGGTCGCCCAGCGCATGGCCAGTTTGCCGGTCTTGCCCAGCCAGGGCAGCCAGCGGCGTTCGGACGGGGACAGAGCCATTCTTTCGCTTTTCAACATGATGCGTACTCCCAACTGTTAATGCATGGTGCACTGCAAAATCCGTACCGATGCACCGCTGTGGGGAGAGCGCAAAAATTAGCCTCGAAAAATCAAGGTGATATAGGCACCGCTGTGGAGCGGATAGCAAAACCAGTCAACCTGACCATCCGGCCGGAGCGGCGGCGCACCAGATCGATGCATGGCACGGGAGGCGACTCACAAATACGGGGCGAAACGTCGGCCCCGGCCATTGCCTAGAGCGGCCAGAAACATCTACAGTCCACCTGTCCCGAATCGCCTCCTCGCTCCGGAAAGGCCTGAATCATGAAGTACTGGGTTTCGCTGCTCGCGTTTTCCGCGCTCGCCCTATCGACGCCGGCCGGTGCCGAGGTCTACAAATGCCGAACGGCCGACGGCCGGCTGGAGTTTGCCAACAAGCCGTGCCCGAGCGGGGCCAGCACGCTGAAAACGGTGCCCGATGAAAAGGTGTCAGAAGCCAACCGGCTACAGGCCGAACGCGAGGTGGAACGGATGCGCGAGTATGTCGGCAAGCGCGAGGCGGCCCAGCGGGCCGAACAGAATGTCGAACGCCAGGCCGGCCCGCCCCCTGTCGCCAACGGCGGCGCGGCGCCGGGACGCCGCGTCGAGGACTGCCTGCGCGAACTCGAACAGCAGGCCTTGCCCGCCATCCAGCGGGCGCAGCTCGAATCGGCTTGCCGCAGCATGGAGCCCAGTCAGGCGGGGTATGTTCCAGTTCCGGTTCCGGTGGCAGTACCCGCCCATGGCGGCCGTCACGAGAGCCCGGGTGACAGCTGCCGCGACAGCGTCGAACGCCTGAACCTGCCGGCAGCCGAACGCAACCGCCGGCTCAATCAGTGCGCGGCAAGCGACGTCGCCCCACCGCAGCCGCAATATATTCAGCAACCGCAGCCGAAACCGCCTGCCGCCCCGGCGGCTCCCGGCATGGCGCTGAACTGTCTGCCCGGCGCCAATAACTGCCCGCCGCACTGAACCGCCGCCGGCGGACGGGCCAACGGCTTACGCCGTTTCGTGCTTTTCGCCGTCCTTGCTCTGGCTGCCCAGGGTCAGTTCGGTATTTTCGCTGAGCGCAAAAAAGAAGGCTTCGACGGCTTTCGGGTCGCCGGAAGCGGCAAAGGTCGTCTGCCCGCATTCGCACTGTCCGACCCAGATGGCCTCGATGCCGCGCAGACCGCGCGTATCGACCGGATGTATGGTCGTCACGTCCGCCTTGCAGCCGTTGCAGACCAGCTTCTCCGGCCGCGTCGCTTCGATCTTGGCGCGCGCCTGCGCCATGCGCTCGGCCTGAGTGCCGCGTTGTTTTGCCTGTCCCATCGGATTTCCGCCTTGTTCGTCAAAGCGCGGAGGATAGCCGGGCTGGACCGCGCTGTCGATTGCCGGGGCGGACAACCCGCATGCCGCCAACGCGACATCGCCCAACCGCCACCGCGTCCACCTCAGCGCGCCTCGTCGACGATCTGGATCACCTTTTCCTCGATTTCCCGGGCCAGGCGGGCCGCTTCGGAATTCTCTCCAAGCGCCGAAAGCATCGACGTTGGCCGGAGGAGACCGATCTTGGTGGCGCCATTCTCGGTAAACACCGAGATCCGCCAGGGCAGCAGCAGGCTCAGGCGCATGTCGAGGGCGAGCATTCTTTCCGTCTGCCGGTAATTGCCGATTTCAAACACCTTGCAGTCGTCATCCGGTTCGCTGTCCTCGCCGCGCAGCAGGTCGCCCAGGTCGTGGGCGTGCAGGACCACGAAGCCGAGCCGCTGGACGATGGGCTCCAGATCGAAAGTCGCTTCGTAGAACGACTTGTCGCTTTCAACGATGTAAAACACGAATTCTCCTTGTCGAGGCCATGGCCTGGCGCACCAGATTGGCCAGGACGCCTATAGTACCTCCGGGGCGGACCAGCTTTCCCCGGAACAGCCGCCCGCCATCCCTATAATGACCATTTTCCAGCGCTCCCCTTCGCCCATGCTTGCCACCCTCAACGCCTTCCCCGAACTGCCCGCCCCCCCGGCGCTCGCCCGCATGAACCACGTGCTGGTCATCCTGCCGGCCGCCGAGGCGATTCCCGACGACTGCCCGGAACGCGCCCTGTTGCTGGCGACGCTCGCCCGTCGCCGCCTTGACGCCAATGATCTGGCCGACGACCCGGTGCTCGCCAATAGCGCCGGGGGCGCCTTGCGGGTGTGGCTGATGCTCGACCCGCAGACATCCATCTTCGAGCGGCAGACCCTGTTGCGCGAGGGCCTGGCGATTCTGCTCGACGAGGAGCCGGCCACCGTCGACGTGCTGCTTCCGGCGACCGCCGAAGCCGCCGACACCGCCGCCCTGGCCGCCTATGTCGGCCTCGCCAACGGCGCCCCGCTGCCCAACCGCAAGGCCAAGGATGCCCCGCAGCCACTGACCACCCTCAACTTGTGGGGCATCGCGGCCGCCCCGGCAGCAGCCGCGGGCCTCGCCGAAGGCAACCTGCTGGCCCGCATGCTGACTGTCCTGCCGCCCAACGAACTGACACCGGCCGCCTATCGCCAGCGCATCGCCGAACTGGCGGCAAAACAGGGCTGGGAAGTGGAAGAGTTCGACCTCCCCAGGCTGCGCGCCATGGGGGCCGGCGCCTTCGTCGCCGTAGCCCAGGGCAGCGAAACCGACGATGCAGCCATCGTCCGCGTCTCGCTGGTTCCGCCTCGGGCGCAGGCGCGGGTGGCGCTGGTCGGCAAGGGCATCTGTTTCGATACCGGCGGCCACAACCTCAAGGCCGCCGATTCGATGATCGGCATGCACGAGGACATGGCCGGCTCGGCCGCCGTGCTCGGCATCCTGCTCGCCGCCACCCGGCTCGGCCTGCCGCTGCGCATCGACGCCTGGCTGGCGCTGGCCAGCAACGACATTTCGCCGCGCGCCAGCCGCCAGGGCGACGTCGTCACCGCGCTGGACGGGACCACCATCGAGATTGTCCATACCGATGCCGAAGGCCGTCTCGTGCTGGCCGACGCCCTGGCTCTGGCCGGGCGCGACGAACCCGAGCTGATGATCGATTTCGGCACGTTGACCTACACCATGATCCAGGCGTTGGGCTACCGCTACTCCGGCGTCTTCGCCAGCAGCGAGACCCTCGGCAGGCTGGCGGTGGACGCCGGAAAAAGCAGCGGCGAACGGGTCAGCAGCTTCCCGATGGATGCCGATTACGAGGAAGCACTGGACAGCACGGTGGCCGACATCTGCCAGTGCAGCCTCGACGACGATGCCCCCGACCATATCCACGCGGCACGCTTTCTCCGCCGTTTCACCAACGACTTACCCTGGCTGCACGTCGATCTCTCGGCCGCCAGTTGCGACGACGGCCTGGGCGCCATCGCCAGCGAACAGACCGGCTTCGGCGTCGCCTGGGGCGTGCGTTTTCTGGAGGACTGGCTGGCGGCAAAAACCGGGAACTAATGAGGATGAAAACCGCGAGGGATCGATAGCGTGAAAAAAGGGGCGCCAGGCGCCCCTTTTTGCCAGAACCGGTAGTCTGGATTAATGTAGTTGAACCAGTTTCTCGCGCAATTGCTGCGGCACATCCTGCATCAGCATGACGGCAATTGTGCCATCGGTCGCCCGATTGTTGTGCGCAGTATCGGACCCCGGCATAGACGAGGCAATGGCTTCGGGCGATAAGGAATACATATTGCCATTGAGCGGATCGACAATCAGCCAACCGATCAAGCCGCCAAAAATAATATTGCCCCCGATGTACCAACCATTGGGCGAAGCGACGACGGGAATAGACTGGGTTTTGAATCCTGGCTTGGAGATCGTCACGGTAAAGGTCTTTCCGCCAAAATATCGCCCCGTGCTCTTGTTCAGGGTCACCGATGTCGGGGTTTGGCCGGAAAACACTTCCACCCCCGCCTCGTCCTTGACCATGATCTTTGCCTCACTCGGCGTACTGGAGATCGGAACTGTCTGCGTCGGCGACCCCATGATCGTGGCGCAACCTCCCAGAACCATCGACATGCCGACAATAAAGATTGATTTTTTCAACATTGGATTCCCCCCTTAATTTAATTGGATATTTATTTTCCAATAAGCCAGCTGGTCGGTAAATAAGCCGAAAGTCATAACAACCTATGAACAGGCGCCTGGAATAGAGCATGTGAAATCACCTAAGAAAAACACCGAGGAAAAGAAAATTACCGTTTTCAGGAAAAATAAAGTTTCTTCGTCTAGAGCCTCGCGCATTAACAAATAAAATGACAAACAAATGAAACCCGGTATCAAGTGATGATGTCCCGCAAGGCATATCAGAATGCACAGAGAAGTGGGATCATTAAGCGGAGCAAGTTCATGGAGGGGCATCGTCATCATGATTTCGACGAAGGCTGGCGCCAACCGAAATGCGTCGCTAAAACGGGAGAACGGATATGAAAAAACGCTACTGGGCCATCCTGATATTGCTTTTCCTGGTCGGTCTCGACTGGTACATCCGGGCGCCGGACGGCCGTTCGCGCCAGTTGACCAGCGCCATCGCCAGCCAGGGTGGCAGCGAGCTGAAAAGCTATCCCTACCAGTTTCACGTCTATAAGGTGGTCGGCGAGACGGCGTACCTGAGCACGCCGCGCAATTTCGAGGTACCGGCTTTCCGCATGCTCGCCGTGCTCTATCCCGGACTCAACACCCGGGACAACAACGACCCCGCCTTCCTCGCCGCCGAGCAAATGCTCGGTCGGGTGCAGTCGGAAGCGCGCCTGATCGTCCTCGGCCAGCCCGGCATCAAGGAGGTGCGCTGGGAACTGGACCGCGAATGGCTGGCCCAGCATGGCATCGAGGTGCCAGCGAAATAGCCGGCGCGCCGTCAAGCTGCCGGAAAAGGCGTTTTGCCTTGCCGGCTTAGCGACATGCCGTCGGGAAGAAGCACTAGAATCTGGGCTGGCGCCACTACACCCGAGAAAATCGTGTCCGCAAGCTCCGCAACCGACGAACAGGCTCGCGTTCGCCTGTTCCACGCCAGCCTGGTCTGGCCCCTGCAAATGGAACAACTGGCCGCGGACGGCAGTGCCGGGCACCACTGGGAAGTGCTCGATGCCCGCCGGGACAGCCATCCCTGGCGGCGCATCGACGATGAATTCACCGACGACCCGGAGCTGTTCAAGGAACGTCATTACCGCGAATTCGTTTCCTTTCTGCCCTATGTGCAGCGTTTTCTCTACGGCGAAGGGCGTTCCCGCCAGGAGCGGCTGGACGACCCGCCGGGCAATTCGCCGCTGCATGTCTTCCGCCGCCGCGACATCGCCGGCCTGCGCCTGACGCTGCGCCCGGGTGAGCTTCCCATCGAACTACAGGTCGTCCACCTCGACCTCTATTTCTTCGAAGACCTGAACCTGATCCAGCTCAATCTGGAAGTGCGCGGCCACGACCTGATGCTCGATAGCGTGCGCGAAATTCTCTTCCGTTTCGGGCGCGCCTACCCGTCCGGCTGGGAGGAAGGCGGCGAAGGCCTGCACAACGTCCACCTCGCCGAATGGCTCGATGCCGAGGGCCGGGTGATGGCGAAATCCGACACCAATCGCCGGGACAAGTATCTGCGTTACGTCTGCCAGCATCGCAGCCCATGCATTTCCGAACACTGGGCCAGCCTGCTACGGCCGCTGGTGCTGGCCCATTCCGACGAGCCGGGCGATCTGCGCTACCGGCTGATTGAATACCAGCGCATGCCGGTGATGGCCTTTCTCGCCATCGACCGGCCGCGCGCCCTGAGCCGCGAGGAATGGGTGCGCCTCGGCCTGGCTACCATGCTGCATCCGGACGAAGCGCTGCCGATCAACGAACCGATGGTCATCGAATTCGAACAGCGCTTCTGCCAGGACCGTTTCTGGACCGACAGCGAAGCCGGGCCGAATACCCGTTTCATGTGCACCGGCAATGCTTTCACCGTGGTCGGCGACGCCGCCCTCCCCTTTTTCGTCGATGGTGAGCGCGGCGTGCTGGCCCAGTTCCGCCACCAGTATTTCCTCGCCTTCCTGATCGCCCACCTGCACCGCGCCTCGCTGCTGCTCTTTTCCGAAGAGCTGGTCGATGCCGTCAACGACCTGGACATCCGCCACGACCTCTCGGTGCGCCGCTTCAAGCGCCGCATCCGCGCCAATTTCGAGACTTTCCTGCGCTTCACGCACCGCTACTGGTTCCACGAACTGTCCGAACGGCAGCATGTGCAGGCGATGTACCGGCTGTGTTCCCGGCATTTGCGCAATGATGAACTGCACGACGAGGTGCGCGACGAAATCCGCGAAATGAGCCATTACCTCGACAGCGATTCGCAGCGCCGGCAATCGAATACCGTCGTCCGGCTGACCGTGATCACCATTCTCGGCCTGATCGCCACCGTCACCACCGGCTATTTCGGCATGAACATCATTCCCTTCGGCGAAGGCAGCATCTTCGAACGGGCGCTGCACGGCCTGGTCGCCACCGTCGTCTTCGTCGCCCTGGTGCTCTTTGCCGTGGCCCGCTCGAAGCGCCTGTCGGACTTCCTCGAAGCCCTGTCCAACGAACGGCTGAGCCTGCGCGACAAATTCAGGGCGCTGTGGGGCGTGATGGGCGGTCGGGAACGCTGAGGGTCAACCGCCGCTCAGCCGGTCGCGCCGGGCCAGCGCCGGAAACAGCCGCCACCAGGCGGCGGCAATCAGCAGCGTGCCGACCCCGCCCATGACCACCGAGCCGACCGGCCCGAACAGCGCGGCGGTGGCGCCCGATTCGAATTCGCCCAGCTGATTGGAAGCACCGATGAAAATGGAATTGACGGCCGAAACCCGGCCGCGGATCTCATTGGGCGTTTCGAGCTGGGTCAGGGTCATCCGGATGACGACGCTGACATTGTCGACGGCACCAGTGATCGCCAGCGCCAGCAGCGATAGCACGAAATGCTCGGACAGACCGAAGACCACCGTCGCCAGCCCGAAAACGGCGACGGCAATGAGCAGCCAGTGACCGACCCGCCGG
This sequence comes from Bacteroidota bacterium, assembly GCA_050259955.1. Taxonomy (GTDB): domain Bacteria; phylum Pseudomonadota; class Gammaproteobacteria; order Burkholderiales; family Rhodocyclaceae; genus Azonexus. The sequence goes on along the minus strand of JBLNBM010000015.1, from coordinate 214,514 downwards.
TGGACCGGCCAGCGCAGCATGGCCAGCGACATCAGCAAGGCGCCAGCTGCCGGCGCGGCACGCAGCAGGCCCAGGCCCTGTGGCCCGGTGTGCAGGATATCGCGGGCATAGATCGGCAGCAGTGCCGTCGCGCCGCCCAGCAGCACGGCAAACAGGTCGAGCGTGGTGGCGCCGAGCAGCAGCTTGTTCTGCCAGACGAAAGCGACGCCGGCCAGCACCGATTGCCAGGTCGCCGACGCCGTCGACGGCTGATGCCGCTCCCCGATGGTCAGTACCAGCCCCCAGGCGACGAGCAGTAGCACGGCACAACAGCCATAGACATCGACCGGGGCAGCGGCGTAAATCAGTCCGCCCAGTGCCGGTCCACCGATCACCGCCGCCTGCATGCCGAGGGAACCGAGGGTCACCGCCCGCTCGAGCAATTCGCGCGGCACCTGCAGCGGGATCAACGCCTGCTGCGCCGGCATCTGGAAAGCCCGGGCGACGCCGAGCGCCACCGAAATGCCGAGGATCAGTTCGCGCGTCGCGAATCCGCCGTCCGTGGCGGCGACCAGCAGTAGCGAAATGCTCGCCTGCAGCAGCATGCACATCGCGAAGACGCGGCTGCGCCGCACGCGATCGACGACATGCCCGGCCGGCAAGGTCAGCAGCAGGGCCGGGACAAACTGGAACAGGCCGACCAGGCCGAGATCCCAGGCGCTGCCGGTAATGTCATACATCTGCCAAGCGACGGCGACCATCAGCATCTGGTTGGCCAGCATGCCGGCCAGGCGGGCCGACCAGAAGCGCAGGAATTGACGCTGGGCGAGCAGTCGGGAAAGTGGAAGATGGGACATGGGGGTGAGCTTAACAAATCGCCGGATGGCTGACAGGGTTCGCTGGCACGGGCCGACGCTGCTGTCGGAAAAATACGCTAAGTTATTGTCGGAAAAGGACTAAAGCCGTTTGTCCACAAAATCTGTGGATAAGTCTGTGCACAAACTGTCAGCATGCCCCTCAAGGTCGCATGGATAAAGGCTTTGCCTTGCGCTGCCAAAACTCTACGCACAGTTTCAAGTCATTGAAAAAAAACGATTTTACCAAAATGCATTGACAATTGATTAGCGCCCGAAATGTCGCGGAATTTCAATTGGGCAAAATCCTCTTTGTGCATAAGTCAAGACTTTGTCCCGAAAAAATGTCGATTTGTGGTTTGCCGTACGGACTTGCGTCGGCCAGTGCGTGATTCTTGACCCTGACGCTTCCGGCCTGCGCCAGGCGGCGCCAGGACATCTGAGCCCACCCACCAAAACGGAGACTGCAATGCTCTATACCATCGCTGTTGTCTTGCTGATTCTATGGCTGATCGGGCTGGTCACCTCGACCACCATCGGCGGCTTCATTCATCTTCTGCTGGTTATCGCCATCGTCGTCGCCCTGGTCCAGTTCATCAGCGGGCGGCGACGCTTGTAGAAGCGCTTTCGGGCGGCCCAATGTGCGCCGGGCCACAGACGGCGGCCGGCCACTAATGTAGCTTCCAACAACCGGGGCGGCGATCAAAGTGTGAAGGAGATGATCATGGAAACAAACGAATCCCGTGGCAACATGCCGCGTGCAGTCGACGAGGCGGCCAGCAAGCTGGCTGATGCCACTGTCCGGGCCGCCGAAGCCCTTGATGCGAAAGGGAGGCAGTTGCGCGACATGCAATTGCAGGTCGCCGATCGCTGTCGCGCCCGTCTCAACGACAAGCCGCTGGCCACCCTGGGCATCGCCGTCGCGGCCGGCTTCATGCTGAACTGGCTTGTCAAGCAGCGGCCCATGTCGCGCCAGCCCGGCAAATAGCGGCGAACCGGGCTGCATGCCGCCGTCGTCTGGCGGGCACGCTGGCTGTTGTACGGGTTCGCCTGGACGGCTTCGGTCGGCTTCGTTCGTATCCGGCCGCTGATTGTCGGCGTCGTCATATTGCTCCGCCTGCTCGACGAGCGGAGGAATCGGGTAAGCAAAGGCACAATGGCGGCAGCACGTTTTATCTTCGTGTTGTCGGGGTTTGAGGTTAATCTGCGGCGCAATCAACTTTCCCCAAGCTAAAGCATGCCCCAGGTTCTGACCCCTTACGCCGATCACCCTGCCGCCGAGCAGATTATCGCCGAGACCCAGCGCTGGCTGGAACGCGCTGTCATCGGACTCAACCTCTGCCCATTCGCGAAGAGCGTCTTCGTGAAGAAGCAGGTGCGTTATGCCCTGACCGCGGCCAGCACAGCAGACGAACTGCTTGCCGAAGTGGCGAGCGAGTTGGCCCGCCTGGCCGATACCGACGCGGCGAGCCTCGACACCACGCTGCTCATTCATCCGCTGGCGATGGGCAACTTTCTCGATTACCACTTCTTTCTCGCCGAAGTCGATGCCTTGAACCGCAATCTCGGTTTCGACGGCATCTTCCAGATCGCCAGCCTACATCCGGACTATGAGTTCGCCGGCAGCGCGCCGGACGACATTGCCAATTTCACCAACCGTTCGCCCTACCCGACCCTGCATCTGCTGCGCGAGAGCAGCATCGATCGCGCTGTGGCCGCTTTTCCGGATGCGGCCAAGATTTTCGAGCGCAATATCGAGACCATGGAGCGCCTCGGCCAGGCAGGGTGGAAAAAACTCTGGCTGACCTGAACCCTGCCTTGCGGCTCAGTTCGACGGCGGATTGCCGATCGGCAGGACCGCGAAGTGCGATGCCAGATGCCGGGCCAGCAATTGGTGATCGAGGACCGCCATCTGGTCGAAACGCAGACCGCTGCGGAACAGGTTCATGCCGGGGTCGAGCACCGAGTAGGTCGCCCAGGCGCCGATCTGCAGGCGCAGTGTTTGCGCCCCGGCCTCGACCGGCGGGACGTCGAGCAGGATGATGACTTCCTGGTGGGCGCCACAGTCCTGACCCGTCAGGATATTGGCGCCGCCCAGGGAGACGTCACCCGTCACCCCATGCAGGAGACTGGTGTCGTGCTGCCCCGCGCCGTCGCAGATCACTGCGACACGCCAGCGGGCGGAATAGCGGTAATGGTCGCGCCGTTCTTTCATGCCATGGCCGGTGAAAGTGGATGCCGTGCAGCCGGCCGTCAGGCCGGAGTCATGCCAGGAATTATGCCATCAAGGTTCCGCCCAATGTGCCCGGCGGTAAATATTTATACCCGACGTGCATTCAAATCGACTAACGCGCAACACCTGATGGCCTCCATTTCGCTTGCCGGAGAGGATCACAGCCACAGCCGGATGTGCCCAGGGCAGCCCGCCCGCGCTAGAATACGCACCCTTTAAGCGCCCCCACGGATAGACACCATGCTGCGCCTGACCGAGATCAAGCTCCCGCTCAAGAAATATACCGACGACGACCTGCGCGCCGCGATCGTCCAACGCCTGGCCATCGCCCCGGCCGAACTCGTCGGTTTCACGGTTTTCCGCCGCGGCCACGATGCCCGCAAAAAATCGGCGATCATTTTCGTATTCACCCTCGATGTCGAATTGCGGGACGAAGCTGCTGTTCTCAGCCGCCTCAAGGCGGCCAACAACGACGCCCACATCACCCCGACGCCGGACACCAGCTACAAGTTCGTGACGCGAGCGCCGGCTGGCCTTGCCAAGCGACCGGTGATCATCGGCACCGGCCCCTGCGGCCTGCTCGCCGGATTGGTGCTGGCCCAGATGGGCTTCCGGCCGATCATCCTCGAACGTGGCAAGGCGGTGCGCGAGCGTACCAAGGACACCTGGGGCCTGTGGCGCAACAACAAACTGAATCCGGAATCGAATGTGCAGTTCGGCGAAGGCGGCGCCGGCACTTTCTCGGACGGCAAACTGTACAGCCAGATCAAGGATCCGCAGCACCATGGCCGCAAGGTGCTGGAAGAATTCGTCAAGGCCGGCGCACCGGAAGAAATCATCTACGTCAGCAAGCCGCATATCGGCACTTTCCGGCTGGTCAAGATGGTCGAGAACATGCGGGCGACGATCACCGAACTGGGTGGCGAAATCCGCTTCGGCAGCAAGGTCGAGAAAATCGACATCGACAACGGCCAGGTGTGCGGCGTCGAACTGGCCGGCGGCGAACGGATCGCCGCCGATCACGTCGTGCTGGCCATCGGTCACAGCGCTCGCGATACTTTCCAGATGCTGCACGACCAGGGCGTATACATTGAGGCCAAGCCCTTCTCGATCGGCTTCCGCATCGAGCACCCGCAGACCCTGATCGACCGCGCCCGCTTCGGCCCCAATGCCGGCAACGAATTGCTCGGCGCCGCCGACTACAAGCTGGTGCATCACTGCGCCAACGGCCGCAGCGCCTACAGTTTCTGCATGTGCCCGGGCGGCCAGGTGGTCGCCGCCACCTCGGAAGAAGGCCGCGTCGTCACCAACGGCATGAGCCAGTATTCGCGCGCCGAGCGCAACGCCAACGCGGCGCTGGTGGTCAATGTCAATCCCGAGGATTTTCCCGGCGACTACCGGACCAATCCGCTGGCCGGCATCGATTTCCAGCGCCACTGGGAATCGGCAGCCTTCGTTGCCGGCGGCGGCGATTACCGTGCTCCGGCCCAGCGGGTCGGCGATTTTCTCGCCGGCCGGCCGTCGACTGCGCTGGGCGAAGTCGATCCTTCCTACCAGCCCGGCGTGCACATGACCGATTTGTCGAGCTGTGTGCCGCCCTACGTCATCGACGCCCTGCGCGAGGCGATTCCCGCCTTCGACAAGCAGATTCGCGGCTTCGCGATGGCCGATGCAATACTCACCGGCGTCGAAACCCGCACCTCGTCACCGATCCGCATTACACGCAATGCCGAATGCCAGAGCCTGAACACGCGCGGCCTCTTCCCGGCCGGCGAAGGCGCCGGTTACGCCGGCGGCATCCTTTCAGCGGCGGTCGATGGCATCAAGGTCGCCGAACAACTGGCACTCAGCATGGCCGGCCAAAACCAGCAGTAAGACCGGTTCAACGATGCAGCAGCGGCGTCACATCGGACGCATGCTTCTTGGCCTGCTTGGCGGTCTTCTTTTCCTTGGCGGACAACAGCGACTGCTTCTTCGCTTCCTTGTTGCTCTTGGGTATTTTGCTCATGATCGCGCTCCTTGTTTTGCAGCGGCAGATGTCGATGCAGTTTCAGTATAGGCCGATGTCCGACAATAAACGGCGGGCTGCAAAATAAGCCGTTCACGGCAGAAGCCGGAGCCACCTTTCATTCGCAGGCCGGGCACCGCTCCCAGCTGCTGGCAATGGCCGGCAAATCAATAAAAAGCCTAGCCACTCTATTACGAATGGCATATATTGATTACGGGATTGACGAGCCCGGATTGATCCCACATCCATTAGGCCGCATGTCAGCTCAACAAGAATCCCGGGCAAACAACAGGGGCCGAAAATGTTTGCGACAACGATACGAGGACGCCTGACCGCCCTGGTCTCCTTGCTCCTGATTGCCTTGCTGGCGCTCGGCGGCATTGCCTTCCACATCGCCACCCGTACGGAAACCACCCTCTTTACCATTTTCGAGCACCAGACCCAGCCGGCGCGCGAACTCGCCCGTATCCGACGCCTGGTGGTGGAAAACAGCGGACAGATTTTCCGCGCCGTTCAGCACAACCCCGCGTTTGAATACGCCAGGCTGCATGACCACCCGATTTCCGCCCACCTCGATGTCATCGAAAAGAACATCAAGTGGATGGATGAGACCTTTGTTTCGATGCACGAAGGTCTGCTTCCCGGCAGCGAAGAAGCAAAGATTCTCAAGGAATTCGAACCGCTATATATCAAATACATTGGCGAAGTCGTCCGCCCGGCGATGGCCGCCATTCGCGCCAACGATTTCTCCAGTTCGACGGTGGGTACCTTCATCAAGGCCAACGGCGATTTCGAGCGGGTGATGAACCCGATGCTAAAGAAAATGGCGGAAGCCCAGGAAAATGCCGTCAAGACCAGTTATGAAACGAGCACCGTCGACAACAAGCACCTGAAATGGGTGGTCGTCGCCACCCTGCTCCTGGCGTTGATCATCGGCACGGGGGTCGCGGTCTGGACCATCCGCTCGATTGTCGGCCCACTCGGCGAAATGCAGGCGCTGATGAAACGCGCCGCCCGCGAGCGCGATTTCACCGGCCATCTCGACACCCGCTCCGACGACGAAGTGGGCAGTACCGCCACGGATTTCAACGAATTGCTCAAGGCCCTGCGCCAAAGCCTGAGCGAATTGCGCGGCGACATCATCCAGATTGACGAAGCGACCACCAAGCTCTCCGGCGCCTCCGGCCAGACCGCGGAGGCATCGGCGCAGACCAGCGAATCGGCGTCGGCGATGGCCGCCTCGGTCGAAGAAATGTCGGTCAGCATCACCTCCGTCTCCGACCATGCCCGCGACGCGCTGGCCATCGCCCGCACCGCCGGCGATTATTCGGAAACCGGCGGCACGGTGATCGGCACTGCCGTGTCGGCAATGGGCGATATCGTTGCCCAGGTACACTCGGTCGGCAACACCATCCATGAGCTTGGCCAGCATTCCGAGCAGATTTCTTCCGTCGTTCAGGTCATCAAGGAAGTTGCCGACCAGACCAACCTGCTCGCCCTGAACGCCGCCATCGAGGCCGCCCGGGCCGGCGAACAGGGTCGCGGCTTTGCGGTCGTCGCCGACGAAGTGCGCAAACTGGCGGAACGGACCAGCAAGGCGACGGGAGAAATTGCCGAGATGATCGGCAATATCCAGCAACGGGCCAAGACAGCGGTGGCCGCCATGGAGAATACCGTCGACCGGCTGGAAAGCGGCTCCCAGCTGGCCAGCCAGGCGGGAACGGCGATTGCCGCCATCCAGCAGGCCAATAAGGAGGTCTGCCGGGTATTCACCGATATCGACAATGCCGTCCGCGAACAGGGTTCGGTCAGCCAGGATATCGCCCAGCGCGTCGAATATGTCGCCCAGGCGTCCGAACAGAGCAGCAACAATGCCGGCACCACGGCCAGCGAGGCCAGCCATATTCGCCAACTGACCCGCGACATGCGGACGACCGTCGAGAACTTCAAAGTGTGAACGGCCGGGGCCTCGATTTCGGGTCGGCACTCCCGCTGTGCGGGCGCTTATGGCAAACTCGGCGTCATGAACGCACTTCCCCATCTTTCCGCCCTCGACTGGCTTTCCCTGACCGTCTTCTTTGCCTGCTGGGCGGGCTACGGCTGGTTTTCCGAGCATAGCCGCTGGGGCGACGGCGGGCTGGTCCGCACCAGCCAGACGTTCCGGCTGGAATGGGCAAGGCGCATGCTGGAGCGCGAAATCCGTGTCGCCGACTCGACCCTGATCGGCAACCTGGTAACCAGCGTTTCCTTCTACGCCAACACCACCATCTACATCATCGCCGGCCTGCTGGCCGCGCTCGGCGCTTCCGACAAACTGCTCAGCTTCACTGCTGACCTGCCCTTCGGCGGCGTCGGCAACCGCGAGTTGCTCGAGCTGAAGCTGATGCTGGTACTGGCCTCCTTCGTCTTCGCCTATTTCAAATTCACCTGGTCGCTGCGCCAGTTCAACCTGCTCTGCATCCTGGTCGGCGCCGCGCCACAGTGCAAGCCCGGCGATCCCGGCCTCGATGCCTGCGCCCGCCGACTGGCCGGCGCCAACAGCCTGGCCGGCGACGATTTCAACCGCGGCATCCGCGCCTACTATTTCGGCCTCGCCGCTTCCGGCTGGCTGATCAATCCGGCCGTGCTCGGCGCCCTCGCCGTCTGCATCCTGATCGTGCTCTACCGCCGCGATTACGCTTCCGCCGCGCTGCATGTGCTGCGCGAAGCCGACTGAACCGGGCGGCGTGACGGCTCAGCACCGGCAGCCACCGCGCCGCCGTCGGCCAGCCGGAGCGCGGCGGCGGCCGTTTTGACAAGCAAATTTCCATAGCGTATGTTGGCACCCCGGCAGACCGGTCAAAACCGGCGCAGACATCAAGACTGAAGCACATCCACCACCACCGAGGAGCCACTTCTTGGACATCGTTTCCGGCCCGCCAGCGGTCGCCAGCAGCGTCGTGCACAACCTGGCTGTGCGCCTGATGCAGCATCTTGTCGTCGCCACCTTCGTGCTCGACGCGGATCGCCGCGTCACCATCTGGAATCATGCCTGCGAACGCCTGACCGGCATCCCGGCTGCGGAAGTCATCGGCACCCGTGATCACTGGCGCGGTTTCTACGACGTGCGCCGCCACTGCCTGGCCGATCTGGTCGCCCTCGACCAGTACGACCTGCTGGCCCAGCTCTATGCCGCGCACACCTCGCCGGGAGAGTTCGGCTTCGGCCTGCGCGCCGAAAACTGGTGCGTCATGCCGGCGCTCGGCGAGCGTCGTTACCTGGCGGTCGACGCCGGCCCGATCTACGACGACCAGGGCCAGCTGATCGCCGTAGTCCAGACGCTGCGCGACATGACCGACCAGAAGCTTGCCGAAATGGCCTTGCAAACGCTGGCCACTCGGGATGCGCTGACCGGCATGGCGAATCGCCGCTCGCTGGACGAGAAACTGCTGCTCGAATGGAAATGCGGCCAGCGCATGGGAACGCCCTTGGCCTTCATTCTGGGCGATGTCGACTACTTCAAGCGCTATAACGACACCTATGGCCACCAGCAAGGCGACGATTGCCTGCGCACCATCGCCGGCGCCATCAGCGGCACCGTTTTCCGGCCGGCCGACCTGGCGGCCCGTTACGGCGGCGAGGAATTCGCCATCATCATGCCCAACACCGATCTGGCCGGCGCCCGCGCCGTCGCCGAGCGGATTTGCGCCGCCGTCCGCGAACGCGCCATACCGCATGCCGCTTCCGACGTCGCCCGCCACGTCACGCTGAGCCTCGGGGTTGCGGCATGCGTGCCGAGCGCCCACGGCAGCCCCGGGACACTGGTTGCCGACGCCGATGCGGCGCTGTACCGGGCCAAGCGCAGCGGGCGCAACCGGGTGGTCGCCGAGGAAACCGCCTGAAGGCGTTCAGCGCCGGCGACGCGCCTCGAACAGGCAGACGCCGGCGGCGACTGAAACATTCAGGCTATCGACGCTGCCGTGCATCGGGATGCGGACCAACTGGTCGCAGTTTTCGCGCGTCAGGCGACGCATGCCCTCGCCTTCGGCGCCCAGCACCCAGGCCGTCGCCTGCGGCCATTCGGCGGCGTACAAATCACTTTCCGCTTCGCCGGCGGTGCCGATCACCCAAATTTCGCGCTCCTGCAATTCGCGCAGAGTGCGAGCGAGATTGGTGACCATCACGTAAGGCACCGTCTCGGCGGCACCGCAGGCGGTCTTGGCAGCCACGTCAGTGAGGCCGACCGCCCGGTCCTTGGGCGCGATCACCGCATGGACGCCGGCCGCGTCGGCGACGCGCAGGCAGGCGCCGAGATTGCGCGGATCGGTAATGCCGTCGAGGACGAGCAGGAAAGCCGGCTCTTCCAGCGTATCGAGCACGTCATCGAGATGGGCCATCTTGCGGCCGCCGGTAATCACCGCGATCACGCCCTGATGCTTGGCACCGGGCGCCATGCCGTCCAGCCGTTTGCCGTCGCTGGCCAGGATCTTGACGCCCTGCAGTTCGGCATGGCCGAGCAGGTCGCGCGCCCGGGCGTCCTGCCGCGTGGCATCGATGTGGATTTCCTTGACGGCTTCCGGATCGTGGCGAAGCTTGGCGGTCACGGCGTGGAAGCCGTAAATCAGGCGGGAGGACATGGCTGCTTTCGATAAATTTAGGACGTGATTTTACCGCGCCGGCGCCGCGCTGCCGCAGCCGGCATGCAATTACCGACGTGCCAGCCGGGATTTTGCCAACCGCCCCCCCACACCCACCGAGCGGTGGAACCTATGACCAAAGACATAATTTTCGCCCTACCCTTGAGTTGACCGGCAATTGGCCGATAATCAGCCATGACCCTGCAGCAACGGCGAAAGGACGACATGTGCTGACCGAACATCAGCGGCGCTGGGGCGTCGACCAATGGGCGGCTTTCCTCAGTGGCCACAACCTGCCCTGCATGCCGCGCTCCAAGGCACAGCTGCTCGAACTCGAGACCAGCCTGGGCGAGCAGTTGTCGGCCCGCGACCTCGCCGACATCGCCGGCGCCGATCCTTTCCTCTGCCTGCGCCTGCTCCGCGCTGCGGAAAACCAGCGCGTCCAGCGCCTCGGCCACGAAACGACGACGCCGCTGGCCGCCGCCATGCAAATCGGCACCGACACTTTTCACCAACTGCTGCGCGACTGCCCCGAAACCAACGAGGCCAACAGCGGCCTCGCCGAATGCGAAGCGCGCAGCCACCTGGCGAGCCGGCTGGCCTTGCGCTGGGGAACGGCGCGGGCCGACGTCTCTCCCGATGAAATCGCCATGGCGGCGCTACTGTCGGAAATCGGCGAACTGCTGCTCTGGTCCTTTGCCCCGGAATTGCCGCTGGCCGCGCTGGAAGCCCTGCACAGCGGCCGCGCCCAGCGCTCCATCCAGGCCCAGATGGACACTTGCGGCTTCCGCTTCAAGGACCTAACGTTGAAATGTGCCACCATCTGGCACCTGCCTTCGCTGTTGCCGCAACTGATCCGCGGCATCGACAACACGCGGGCCAATCTTTCCCGCCTGTGCATCGACACCGCTCGCCACCTGACGGCCGGCGGCGCGAACGACCCGGCGTTGCCGACCGACGTGGCCGAGGCCAAGTACATCATTCCCGGCGCCTCGCTGGAATGGCTGGCCGAACAGTTGCCCGGCATCGAGCCCGAATGCGCCGCCGCAATCGCCCTCAAGGCGGCCGATCTGCTGCAACCGACCCTGCCCTGAGGGAGGCCCGGCGACTAACGCTTGGCCGCGGCTTTCTTGCCTGCCGGCTTGGTCGTCGTCTTGGTCGTCGTCTTGGTCGCCGGCTTGGCAGCGGTCTTGACGGCCGCCTTGGCGGGAGACTTCGCACTGCGCTTGGGCGTTGCCTTGGCCGGCGCCTTCGCCGGTTTTTTCACATCACCCTTGGCTGACGTCTTCGCGGCGGCTTTGCGGCCCGCCTTGGGTTCAGCTCTTGCAAGCGGCTTGTCGACCGGTGCTTCCGCCGACTTGGCTGCCGATCTTCCGGCCACCGCCTTGCTTCTTGCCTGGAGCGTCTTGCCCGCCTTTGCACCCTGGCGCGGCGGACTGCTCTTGCCCTCGCGCACCAGCACGAAATCGATCTTGTTGCTTTCCAGGTCGGCCCGCACCAGTCGGACGCGAACCCGGTCGCCGAGGCGGAAACGCTGGCCGGTCCGTTCGCCCAGCATCTGGTGCTTGATGTTGTCGAACTGGAAATAATCCTCGCCCAATTCGGAAACATGGACCAGGCCTTCGATGTAGATGGTGTCGAGGGCCACGAAAATGCCGAAGGCAGTGACCGCGGAAATGGTGCCGTCGAATTCCTCGCCGATCCGTTCCTTCATGAAGAAGCATTTCAGCCAGTTCTCGACATCACGGGTCGCCTCGTCGGCCCGCCGCTCGGTGGCCGAACATTGCAGGCCGATGTCGTCCCAACTGCTGACCGGCACATACTTTTCTCCGGCGAGCACCGCCTTGATGGCGCGATGCACCAGCAGGTCGGGATAGCGGCGGATCGGCGAGGTGAAATGGGTGTAATGCTCGTAGGCCAGGCCGAAATGGCCGACATTGTCCGGGCTGTACATCGCCTGGCGCAGGGAACGCAGCATCACCGTCTGCAAGAGCTGGAAATCCGGGCGCGGCTTGACCTTCTCGAGCAGCATGGCGTAGTCCTTGGCGCGCGGGTCGTCGCCGCCACCCAGCGCAAGGCCGAATTCGCCGATGAAGGTGCGCAGGTTTTTCAGCTTCTCCTCGGACGGCCCTTCGTGGATGCGGTAGAGGCAGGTCTGCTTGTGCTCGGCGAGGAAGTCGGAAGCGCAGACATTGGCCGCCAGCATGCATTCCTCGATGATGCGATGGGCGTCATTGCGCACCACCGGCACGATGTTCTCGATCTTGCCCTGCTCGTTGAACAGCATCTGCGTTTCGGTGGTTTCGAAATCGATGGCGCCGCGCTGGCCACGTGCCTTGTGCAGCACATGGAAGAGCTTGTAGAGGTCGGCGACCTGGGGCTGCAGTTTGCGGTGGATGTCGGTGGCCGGCTTTGCTTCACCGGACAGCCACGACCAGACCTGGTTGTAGGTCAACCGGGCATGCGAACGGAAGACGGCGGGGTAGAAACGGTATTTGCCGATCTTGCCGCTGGCGCTGATTTCCATGTCGCAAACCATGGCCAGCCGTTCGACATCGGGATTCAGCGAACAGATACCGTTCGACAACTTTTCCGGCAACATGGGAATCACCCGGCGCGGGAAATAGACGGAATTGCCGCGTTCCATGGCTTCCTTGTCGAGCGCCATGCCCGGCCGGACATAATGGGAAACGTCGGCAATCGCTACCACCAGCCGCCAGCCGCGGCCTTTCTTTTCGCAAAAAACGGCATCGTCGAAATCGCGCGCCGTTTCGCCGTCGATGGTGACCAGCGGCAGTTCGCGCAAATCCTCACGACCGACGAGGTCGGATTTCTTGACCTTGTCCGGCAGAGCCTTGTTTTCTTCCAGCGCTGCCTTGGAAAACTCGAAAGGGAGATCGTGCTTGCGCAGCGCGATCTCGATTTCCATACCGGGATCGGCGTAATTGCCGAGCATTTCGATGATGCGGCCAATCGGCTGCGAGAACTTGCTGGGCTGTTCGATGATCTCGACCACCACCACCTGCCCCGACTCCGGCCTGAACTTCGGCTTTTTCTCCGGTGGCACCAGAATATCCTGGGCGATGCGCTTGTTTTCCGGCACCACGAAAACGACGCCGTGTTCGATGAAGACGCGCCCGACCACCTTGGTATTGACGCGCTCAGTGACCTCGACGATGCTGCCTTCCGGCCGCCCCTTGCGGTCGATGCCCATGACGCGGACCAGGGCGCGGTCGCCGTGCAGCACCTTGCCCATCTGGTGCTGGTCGAGAAAAATGTCGGCACTGCCGTCATCGGGAACCAGGAAGCCGTAACCGTCCTGATGCCCCTGAATGCGGCCCGGCGTCAGGCTGGCCCGCTCCGGCAGGATGTAGCTGCCTTTGCGGTTGCGCATCAACTGACCTTCGCGCTCCATGGCGCCGAGGCGGCGCTGGAACATGTCGCGTTCGCCGCCGGCAATGTCCAGTAACTCTGTCAGTTCGATGAAGCTCAAGGGCCGGCCTTCGTCGGCCAGTACCTGCGAAACGTACTCGCGCGACGGCAGCGGCAGTTCATAGCGGGCACATTCGCGTTCAAAGAAGGGATCGGCCTTGCGGATTTTTGATAATTTTATTCTTGACATCTCTTTTTCTTTCTCTATAATGACGGCTCTTCGCACCTGTGCCCAGGTGGCGGAATTGGTAGACGCACTAGTTTCAGGTACTAGCGGGTAACTCCGTGGGGGTTCGAGTCCCTTCCTGGGCACCAGCGATTTTGATAGAAGGCCTTGTTAAAACAAGGCCTTTTTTCATTTCTGCCTGGATGTTGTCACCGTCATGCCTAAGCATGAGCGGCTGCAACTGACGGCATTGTCTCACAGCAGGCGCCTGCCGTCCTCTGGTAACAATTCCTAACATCTGCGTACACGGCACGGGTAATCGGCAAGCCCCGCCGCGCGTTATTTGGCTCATCACCACGACAAGACGAGCCTCACCATGAAAAAGACAACCGCCCTCTGCCTCGCCCTCAGCCTGGCCCTCGGCACTGCCGGAACCGCCCAGGCCGACTGGGGCCGTCACGATGGCTGGCGGGACCATGACAGCTGGCGTCACGAATATCGGCGCGATTATGGACACCGCGGCGGTTGGGTCGGCCCGGCGGCCGTGCTGGCGATTACCGGCCTCGCCCTCGGTGCGGCGGCCTACAGCCAGTACCAGCCTCAACCGGCACCGGTCTACGTTGCTCCGCCTCCGCCGGTGGTCGTGCGGCCGGCCCAGGAAAGCTGGTATTACTGCAACTCGGCGGGCCAGTACTACCCCTACGTTCAGTACTGCCCCGAAGGCTGGCAGCCGGTAATACCGCAGCGCTGAAAATGAAAACGGGCCCGCGGGCCCGTTTTGCCGAAGTACCGTCAATACGATCAATTGAACGGATGCTGCTTGAGGATCGTTTCGTCGCGTTCCGGGCCGGTCGACACGATGGCGATCGGCACTTGGCAGAGTTGCTCAAGGCGATCCAGATAGTTGCGGGCATTCTGCGGCAGATCTTCCCAGCGCTTGACGCCAAAAGTCGTTTCGCTCCAGCCCGGCATGCTTTCGTAAATCGGCTCGCAGCGGGCGACTTCATCAGCACCAATCGGCAACAAGTCAATGATCTTGCCGTCGAGCTTGTAGCCGGTGCAGATATTCAACTCTTTCAGGCCATCGAGCACATCGAGCTTGGTGATGCACAGGCCGGTCAGACCGTTGATCCGCCCGGAACGACGCAGCGCTGCGGCATCGAACCAGCCGCAGCGACGCTTGCGGCCGGTCACCGTACCGAATTCGCGACCCACCTGCGACATCTGGTAGCCGGGGACGCCTTCCGTTTCGATATCCAGTTCGCTCGGGAAAGGACCGCCGCCGACGCGGGTGCAATAAGCCTTGGTGATGCCTAGCACGTAATGCAGCATCCCCGGGCCGACACCGGCACCGGCCGAGGCCTGGCCAGCCACACAGTTGGACGAGGTGACGAACGGGTAGGTGCCGTGGTCGATATCGAGCAGCGTGCCCTGGGCGCCTTCGAACAGCAGGTTCTGGCCGGCCTGGTTGGCGGCATAGAGCGCGGCGGAAACGTCGGCGACCAGCGGTTTGATCTGCTCGGCATCGGCCATAGCGCGGTCATAGACCATCTGGAAATCGACAGCCGGCGCCTTGAAATACTGGGTCAGCACGAAATTATGGTACTCCAGCACTTCCTTGAGCTTCTCGGCGAAACGCTCCGGACAGAACAGGTCATAGACGCGCAGGCCGCGCCGGGAAACCTTGTCTTCGTAGGTCGGGCCGATACCCTTGCCGGTGGTGCCGATCTTCTTGTCTTCGCACTTGGCGCTTTCCCGCGCCTGGTCGATGGCCGAGTGATAAGGCAGGATCAGCGGGCAGCCCGGGCTGATCTTGAGGCGCGAGCGAACGTCGATGCCGCCCTTTTCGAGTTCGGCGATTTCCGACAGCAGGTGATGCGTATCGAGCACAACCCCATTGCCGATGTAGCACATCACGCCATCGCGCACGATGCCGGAGGGCACCAGGTTGAGCTTGTAGACCTGCTCGCCGACGACCAGCGTATGGCCGGCATTATGGCCACCCTGAAAACGCACGACGCCCTGGGCATGATCGGTCAGCCAGTCGACGATCTTCCCCTTGCCCTCATCACCCCACTGGGTCCCCACCACAATGACATTCTTGGCCATCTTTTAATCCTCTTGTATTGCTTCAATAATCCATTGTCCGCCGACCTGCACCAGCTTGCGGTCGCAGCACGGACCTTCGCAGGCGGTTTCGCCGGGCAGCAGTTCGACGACGGTTTCTCCCCGTTCGCGCCATTCAGCGATCTGCGCCGCCAGCTCACGGTCGTGGCCGGCCCAGGCGGCCAGGATCGCCCCCCGCGGCTGGCCCGGCGCCACCAGACGCACCACTTCGCGCAAGTCCATCGAAAAACCGGTGGCCGGGCGAGCCCGGCCGAAAGTCTGGCCGGCACCGTCGTAGCGGCCGCCCTGGGCGATCGCGGCGGGATAGTCCGGGCAGTAGGCAGCGAAAACGACGCCGTTGTGATAGTGATAGCCGCGCAGATCCGAGAGATCGATCGAGAAGGGCAATTCGGGCGCCGCTTCGAGCAGATGCTGCAGACCGTCCAGTGCGGCGGCGATGGCCGGCAAGGCCGGCAATTCGCGACGGGCGCGGGTTAGTACTTCGCCACCGCCATAGAGCAGCGGCAGTGCCTGCAGGGCTTCACGGTACGGCGAAGCCACTTCGGCGCAGGCTTCGACCAGACCCGGCACATCCTTGGTCTGCAGCAGGTTGAGCACATTCTGCTCGGCTTCCGGCGGCAGTTCGGCAGCTTTGGCGAGAGCGCGAAAAATGGCGACATGACCGAGGTCGATGCGGCTGATCGGCAGTTTGATCCTGGCAAATGCACCGGCCATCAGGCGAATGATGTCGAGATCGGCCTCGATGCCGGCATAGCCGTACAGTTCGGCGCCGATCTGCAACGGCTCGCGGCCGGCGGAAACGCTGGCCGGCAACGTATGCAGCACACTGCCGCAGTAGCTGAGGCGGGTCACGCCCTGATGATTGAGCAGATGAGCATCGATCCGCGCCGCCTGCGGCGTGATGTCGGCGCGTACGCCCATGGTCCGCCCGGAAAGCTGGTCGACCAGCTTGAAGGTGCGCAGATTGAGATCCTGTCCGGCGCCGGTGAGCAGCGATTCGAGATATTCGAGCAGCGGCGGCATGACGAATTCGAAACCACGGGCCTGGAAATGATCCAGCACCGTACGGCGCAATTGCTCGATGCGAGCGGCTTCGGCCGGCAAGGCGTCAGCAATGTATTCAGGTAACAGCCAGTTCATGCAAATACCATGAGCAGGACGAGACCGACGATCA
This sequence comes from Bacteroidota bacterium, assembly GCA_050259955.1. Lineage (GTDB taxonomy): Bacteria > Pseudomonadota > Gammaproteobacteria > Burkholderiales > Rhodocyclaceae > Azonexus. The sequence continues at coordinate 197,925 of JBLNBM010000015.1, read as the reverse complement.
TCGACGTCAGGCCGACGAAACGGATCTGTCCATCCGAAAATTGAATGAGGCGGCGAAAGGTTTCACGCCATGCCGCCGGGGCAATAAATGGCATCAGGCCTTCGATCACCAGCATCAGTGCGAAGGCCAGCAACAACGTCGAGGTCATTTACCTTTGTCGTTCCCGCGCCCGACACTCTTCATGTACTTGAAGAAGTCGGAGTTGGGCTCAACCACCATCACGTCACCCTTGTTCTTGAAGCTGCCACGATATGCTTCCAGACTGCGATAGAAGGCATAGAACTCGGGGTTCTGCGCAAAGGCCTGGGCATAAATGCCGGTCGCCTTGGCGTCGCCCTCGCCCTTGATCTTCTGCGCATCGCGGTAGGCGTCGGCGATGATGATTTCACGCTGGCGGTCGGCGTCGGCACGGATCTTTTCCGCTTCGGCCGAACCTTCGGAACGCAATTCGTTGGCGACCCGCTTGCGCTCGGCCTCCATCCGGCGATAGACCGCATCGCTGACTTCGGTCGGCAACTCGACGCGCTTGACGCGGACATCGACGATCTGGACGCCGATCTTGCGGGCATCGGCATCGGCCTTCTCGCGCATCTGCTCCATGATCTTGTCGCGCTCGCCGGAGACCACGTCATGCACGGTACGCTTGCCGAATTCCTCGCGCAGGCCGGCATTGACCGTCTGGTTCAAACGGGTCTTGGCGCGCGATTCGTCGCCGCTGACCGAAATGTAGTAGAGCTTGGGATCGACGATGCGCCACTTGATGTAGGAGTCGACCAGCACGTTCTTCTTCTCGGAGGTGATGAAACGCTCCGGTTCGGCGTTGTCCAGCGTCATGATGCGCTTCTCGAAGAAACGCACGTTCTGGATCAACGGCACCTTGAAATTCATCCCCGGCTCGGTGATCACCTGCTTGACCTCACCCAGCTGGAAAACGACCGCAAACTGCCGCTGATCGACGGTAAACACCGACATCGCCAGCACCACAAGAATGGTGGCAAACAGCGCGCCGGCCAGATTGATACGCGGACTCATCAACGTCCCTCCCGATCACGCGAACGCAGCGAACCTTCGCGCGAACTTGCAGAATATGACCCACCGCCGACGGCCGGTGCGTGCTCGACTTGTGGCGGCGCTTCCGAGGACAGCGGTGGCGATGACTTGCCCGACTGGATCGAAGTCGGCGTTTCAGCCGCCGACTGACCGACCGTCCCCGCCGTCGCCTGCATCAGCTTGTCGAGCGGCAAATAAAGCAGGTTGCCCTGCCCCTTGGTATCGACCAGCACCTTGCTGGTATTGGCATAAACCTGCTGCATGGTTTCCAGATACATGCGCTGGCGGGTGACTTCCGGCGCCTTGGCGTATTCGGCCTGAACCTGCTTGAAACGCGACGCATCGCCTTCAGCCGTCGAAATGACGCGCTGCTTGTGGCCGTTCGCCTCTTCCATCAGGCGGGCGGCGGTCCCCTTGGCTTTCGGGACGACGTCGTTGGCGTAAGCCTGACCTTCATTTTTCTGCCGCTCGCGGTCCTGACCGGCCTTCACGGCATCGTCGAAGGCCGCCTGCACCTGTTCCGGCGGCTGGGCGTTCTGCATGGTGACCTTGGAAATCAGGATGCCGCTCTTGTAGCGGTCGAGAATGTCCTGCATCAGCTTCGAAGCCTGGGTGGCGATCTGCTCGCGGCCTTCGTAAAGCACGAAGTCCATCTTGCTCTTGCCGACGATTTCGCGCACCGCCGTCTCGGCGGCGCCCATCACGGCGTCGTCCGGCGAACGGCTGTTGAACAGGTATTCGACCGGATCCTTGAGGATGTACTGGACGGCGAACTGGATGTTCACGATGTTTTCGTCATCGGTCAGCATCAGGGCTTCCTTCAGCACCTTGTTACGTTCGCTGCCACGATAGCCGATTTCGATGGTGCGCACGCCGTTCAGATTGACCAGTTCATGCGACTGGATCGGATACGGGAAACGCCAACGCAGGCCGGGCTCGGTCGCTTCCTTGTAGCTGCCGAACTGGAGCACGATGCCGCGCTGCGAGGCATCGACGATATAAAAGCCGGAAGCCAGCCAGAGGACGAGCACCAATGCCGCGAGCAGGCCGACGCCACCGCCCAGGAAACGCTGATTAAAGTTGAACTGCGGCAGGCGCGGACCGTCGCCGCCATTGCCGCCGCCACCCTTCTTGCCGAGGATGCCGGAAAGCTTGCGGTTGAAGTCGCGCCACAATTCCTCGAGATCGGGGGGGCCGTCATTGGGGCGACGCGGGCCGCCACCGTCGGACTTGTCACCGTCGTTGCCACCACGGTTTCCCCACTGCGGGTCATTGAGCGACATAAATATACCTAGGGTCGGAATCATGGATGTCGGGAATCAGTTCATGTAGTTTTGTTGGGCTTCGCGTTCGGCCGCTGCCAGTTCTCGCTGACGGCTTTCGGCCTTTGCCCGGGCAAATTCGGCGAGGGATGCACGCAGCAAATCCAAGCCGTCTCCTGACCGCGCACTGACGCGAACGCGCGCGATATTACCATACTCGTCCCGCTCGACTCCCGGCGACGCTTCGGTCAGGTCGATCTTGTTCCAGACGATGACCTGCCGTAACTGCCCGGCGCCGATTTCCTCAAGAACCTTGTTGACTTCGATCATCTGCTCGTCGCGGGCGTGGCTGGCGCTATCCACCACCTGCAGCAGAAGGTCGGCATCGGTTGCCGCCTCGAGTGTCGCATGAAAGGCATCGACCAGCGAATGGGGTAATTCCCGGATAAAGCCGACCGTATCGGAAATGACAATATTGCCCGCGCCCTCGATCCACAGCTTGCGCGAGGTGGTGTCCAGCGTCGCGAACAACTGGTCGGCGGCATACACGCCGGCGTGAGTCAACGCATTGAACAGCGTCGACTTGCCGGCGTTGGTGTAACCAACCAACGAAACATTGAGCACATCGCCGCGCAAGCGGGCTTTTCGTTGCACGCCCCGCTGCCGGGTCAGCTTTTCCAGCCGCGCCTTCAACAACTTGACGCGGTTGCCGAGCAGACGGCGGTCGGTTTCCAGCTGCTTTTCGCCCGGACCGCGCATGCCGATACCGCCGCGCTGCCGCTCCAGGTGGGTCCAGCCGCGAACGAGGCGGGTGGACAAGTGTTCCAGTTGCGCCAGTTCGACCTGCAACTTGCCCTCGGCGCTTGAGGCGCGTAGCGCAAAGATGTCGAGGATCAGGCTGGTCCGATCAATCACCCGACATTTGAGTTCGCGCTCGAGGTTGCGTTCCTGGGCCGGCGACAATTCGTGGTTGAAGATTACCAGGTCGGCGTCGCCCGCCGCCAGCATCGCTGCGATTTCCTGCACCTTGCCTTTGCCGGCGAAGGTTTTCGGATCGGGACTGTGGCGCGGCCCGAAGACTTCCGCCACCACCACGCCGCCGGCCGATTCGGCGAGCAGACGGACTTCTTCCAGTTGATCCTGCAAATCGGACTGGCCGAAGTCGAGCTGAACGATGACCGCCCGCTCACCGGCGGCGGGTCGTTCATTCATGGGCGTTTCCGGAAATAAGAAGAAGAGGCCCGCCAAAGCAGCGGGCCGCGGGCAGCGTGGAAATTATTCCGCCGCCTGTTCTTGCTGGAGGTTGACCGGGCGCGCCGGGACCACCGTGGAGATTGCATGCTTGTACACCATCTGGGTAACGGTGTTCTTGAGCAGTACGACGTACTGATCGAAGGATTCAACCTGGCCCTGCAATTTGATCCCGTTGACCAGGTAAATCGAAACGGGAACGTGCTCGCGACGAAGAGCGTTCAGAAAGGGGTCTTGTAACAGTTGCCCTTTGTTGCTCATGGTGTGGACTCCATGTGTGTTGTTATGAGGTGCCTAATGTACCCAAAATTACCTGCTGACGCCAAAGAATTTGCGGATTACTTCTTATCTTTGTCGGCAAACGGGTTTTTCGCGGTCACAAACTGGATGCGCAACGGGGTGCCGTACAACTTGAAGGCTTCCCGGAACGTGTGTTCCAGGTAGCGACGATAGCTGTCAGTAATGTGATCGACCGCATTGCCGTGCACCACGATGATAGGCGGATTGGAGCCCCCCTGGTGTGCGTAGCGCGGCTTCGGCCGGAAAACGCCATGCTTGGCCGGCGCCTGCTTGGCCACCGCGTCGGCCAGCACGCGCGCCAGGCGCGGTGTCGACATTTTCGACATGGCGGCAGCATAAGCCGCATCGACCGAGCGGAAAACCGATTCCAGACCGATATTTTCCCGGGCCGAGACGAAATGGAACTTGGCGAAATCGAGGAACTTCAGTTTGCGTTGCAGGATGAGCCGCGTCTGTTCGCGGGTGTAGGCATCCAGGCCGTCCCATTTATTGACCGCGACGACCAGCGCCCGGCCCGACTGCACGATGAAGTCGGCGATATGGGCGTCCTGCTCGGAGACATCGGCCTGGGCATCGACCATCAGGATGACGACATTGGCGTCCTCGATGGCTTTCAGCGTCTTGACCACCGAGAATTTCTCGATCGATTCGAACACCTTGCCGCGCTTGCGCATGCCGGCCGTATCGACCAGCACGTATTTTCGGCCGCCGCGCTGGAAATCGATCTCGATCGAATCGCGCGTCGTGCCCGGCGCATCGAAGGCGATGACGCGTTCTTCGCCGAGCAGGGTGTTGATCATCGTCGATTTGCCGACATTCGGCCGGCCGACGATGGCGACGCGAATGGCGTCCGACTTCTCTTCCTCTTCCTCGGGTTCGGGGAAGGCTTCCAGCGCCAGGTCGACCAGGCCGCGCACGCCTTCGCCATGGGCGGCGGAAATGGCGTTCGGCTCGCCCAGGCCGAGGGCGTGGAAATCGGCTTCGACGATCCCCGACTGCATGCCCTCCGACTTATTGACCGCGACAAACACCGGCCGCGCCAGGCGGCGCAGCATGTTGGCGATTTCCTTGTCGTGCGGCGTCAGGCCGGTGCGCCCGTCGACCACGAAAATGACGGCATCGGCTTCGACAATCGCCTGTTCGGTCTGGCGCGCCATTTCATGCAGGATGCCATCCTTGACCAGCGGCTCGAAACCGCCGGTATCGACCACCAGGTAAGGCTTGCGGCCAAGTTTGCCGTGACCGTAGTGACGGTCGCGGGTGAGGCCGGGCATGTCGGCGACGATGGCGTCGCGCGACTTGGTCAGGCGGTTGAAAAGGGTGGATTTGCCGACATTGGGGCGGCCGACCAGGACAAGCGTAGGTTTCATTGGGTCTCGATTGCACTCACGTTGCCGCCGCTGGTTTGCACCAGGAAGCCGGAACCGAGCAGTTGCACCGGCGTGCGGACAGGCGTCCCGTCGGTTTTCTGACGGCCGACAAAACTGCCATCTTCACGTGAAAGAAAGTGCACGATGCCTTCGGCATCGGCCACGGCGACATTGCCACGGCGCACGGCCGGTCCGGAGACGCGGCGATTCAATAGTTTGTCCTGCTTCCACAGGCTGCTGCCGGAAAGGCGATCGAGCGCGTGCACGGCGCCTTTTTCGTCGGTCACGAACAGGTAACGGCCATCGAGCGCCAGGCCGACCGCCGAGGAAATTTCGCGCGACCAGATCATGGCACCGCTCTGCCCGAGGTCGAAACACGCAACGCGGCCCTGGAAGGCGACGGCGCAGATTTGCGTGCCATCGACCACCGGGGCGGCAACGATATCGGCGACGCGATCGAGTTCGGTCGCGCCCTTGGGCAACGCGACGGTGCCTTCCCAGACCGGCGCACCGTTCTGCAGGCTCAGGGCGACCAGCTTGCCACCGGGGAAGCCGACGAAAACGTAGCGATCGGAAAAGACCGGAGCGCCGGCACTGCGCACCGACAGCGCCGGCGTCGAACGCTGGTAAACCCACTTGCGGCCGCCATCGCCGGCATCGAGCAGGAAGACGCGATTGTCGCCGCTGCGCACCGCGACGCCGTCGTCGCCGACGGTCGGCGCGGCCAGCACTTCGCTCGACACCTTGGCCTGCCACAGCGGCTTGCCATCGGCGGCCGAGAAGGCAAGCACGTCGCCTTTCGGGGTGCCGACCAGGACCAGGCGGGAATTGGCGCCGACGCCGGCCGACAGCGCTTGCCCGGCCTTGATTTTCCAGACAGTTTTGCCGTCTTCGAGCTTGACGATGCTGCCTTCCTGATCGGCGACATAGACCGCCTTATCGACCACGGCGGGCGTGAAGCTGTAGCTGCCGGCCTTGCCGACACTGGCCGTCCACAGCACACGGACATCAACCGTATTCTTGACCGGCGCCAGCGGTGCCATCTTCGGTCCGACGCTGGTAAACGGGTTGATCGCATCGAGCCCGTCGGAAATGGTGGAACAACCGGCCAGCAGCAGGCAGCTGGCGGCGCAAAGGCTAATCAGGCGCGGCGACATCAGGCGGCCTCCCCGAGGCTGTCCAGCTTCAGTTGCAGCAGTTCGCGAGCCGAACCGGCCTTGCCCTCGCTCTTGTCGAGCGCCGCCTTGTAAGCGGCACGGGCGTCAGCCTTCTTGCCCTGGGCGACCAGCACGTCACCCTTCATTTCCAGGAAACGGCCGTCGAAAGCCTCGGCATGCGCGGCTTCCAGCTGTTTCAGCGCCTCGTCGTAAGCCTGCTCATCAAGCTGCACGGCAGCCAGGCGCAGACGGGCCAGATCCTTCAATTCGTCCTTGCCATGCTCGGCCGCCCAGGTCAGCTGGGTGCGGGCCGTCTTCAGGTCGCCGGCTTCGAAAGACTGTTTGGCGGCAAGCATCGCGCCCAGCGCGGCATAGCTGGTGCCGCCGAACTTTTCGGCAAGCTCGCCGGCCGCCGCCTTGATTTTCTGCGCATCGCGCGCGGCCACAGCCTGCTCGAGCACGCCGTAGATGGCGGAAGCCTGCGCCGTCTGGCTGCGCTGGTACCAGTTCCAGCCCTGCCAGCCGATGACGGCGACGGAAGCCGCGACCACCACGCCACTGACGAGGTTGCCGTACATCTTCCACCAGGTTTTCAGGGAAGCAATCTGTTCCTGCTCTTCGAGGTCGTAATGCGCCATGCTGCTTATTCCTCTTCGTCCGAATCGATCAATTGGCCGATGATGGCGTCTGCCAGATCATCGACCTTCAGTTTCAGTTGCGCCGCGCCTTCTTCGCGCAGCGGCTTGAGCTGGGCTTCGCCGTAAGCCGCTTCGTCGTCGCCGATGACCACGGCGAAAGTCGCGCCGCTGCCGTCGGCTTTTTTCATCTGCGACTTGAAGCTGCCGCCGCCACAATGCAGCAGCACGTTGATGCCGTGGTCGCGCAGCCCTTCGGCGACGCGGAAAGCCAGGCGGCTGGCCGCTTCGCCCTGATGCACGAGATAGACATCGGGCGCTGGGGCGGCCGGCTCGCCGCCGGAATCCCTGATCAGCGCGATCAGGCGTTCGATGCCCATGGCGAAACCGCAGGCCGCCACCGGCTTGCCGCCGAGTTGCTCGACCAGCCCGTCATAACGGCCGCCGGCACAGACCGTGCCCTGGGCGCCGAGCTTGTCGGTGACCCATTCGAAAACGGTCAGGTTGTAGTAATCGAGGCCACGCACCAGGCGCGGGTTGATCGTGAAGGGCACGCCGGCATCGCGCAAAACGCGCTGCACGCCTTCGAAATGAGCCAGCGACTCGGCGCCGAGATAATCGATCAGCTTCGGGGCCGCGGCGCACAGTTCCTGCATCGCCGGATTCTTGGTATCGAGAATGCGCAGCGGATTGGTGTGCAGGCGGCGCTTGGCATCCTCGTCCAGCAACTCGGCATTTTCCTCGAAATAGGTGATCAGCGCGGCGCGATGCAGCGCCCGCTCGGCCGGCTGGCCGAGACTGTTCAGCTGCAGGGCGATGCCTTCCAGCCCGAGGTCGGCCCACAGCCGGGCGCCCATCAGGATCATTTCGGCATCGATGTCCGGACCGGCCATCCCGAAAGCCTCGACCCCGACCTGGTGGAACTGGCGGTAGCGCCCCTTCTGCGGGCGTTCATGGCGGAACATCTGGCCGATGTAATAAAGGCGCTGCGTCTGGCGGGCAGCCAGGTTGTGCTCGATGACGGCGCGCACGCAGCCGGCCGTGCCTTCCGGGCGCAGGGTCAGCGCTTCGCCGTTCAGGCCGTCGACGAAGGAATACATTTCCTTCTCGACAATGTCGGTGACTTCGCCGATGGCGCGCTTGAACAGCGGCGTCGGCTCGACGATGGGCATGCGGATCGGCTGGTAGCCGTAGCCTTTCAGCCAGGCCCGGATGGTGTCCTCGAACAGTTCCCAGAAGGCCGCTTCTTCGGGCAGGATGTCGTTCATCCCGCGGACGGCTTGCAAAGTTTGACTCATGACTTCAGTTTCTTGGTATAGGTGCGCGCCACGTAGCGCTCGATGATTTGCTTGAATTCTTCGGCGATGTTGTCGCCCTTGAGGGTGACCGTTTTCTGGCCATCCTCGTAGACCGGCGCCGATGGCGCCTCGCCGGTACCGGGCAGCGAAATGCCGATATTGGCGTGCTTCGATTCGCCCGGGCCATTGACGATGCAGCCCATGACGGCCAGCGTCATGTTCTCGGCGCCGTCGTAGTGGAGCTTCCATTCCGGCATCTTGGCGCGCACGAAATCCTGCACCTCGCCGGCCAGTTCCTGGAACAGCGTGGACGTCGTTCGGCCGCAGCCCGGGCAGGCCGCGACCATCGGCGTGAAGGCGCGCAGGCCCATGGTCTGCAGGATTTCCTGGGCGACGATGACTTCCTGGCTGCGCGAGCCGCCTGGCTCCGGCGTGAGCGAGACGCGGATGGTGTCGCCGATGCCTTCCTGGAGCAACACCGACAAGGCCGCCGTCGAGGCAACGATGCCCTTGGAGCCCATGCCCGCCTCGGTCAGGCCGAGGTGCAGCGCGTAATCGGCGCGCTTCGACAGTTCGCGGTAAATGGCGATCAGGTCCTGGACGCTCGACACCTTGCAGGAGAGGATGATCTTGTCGCCGGCCAGGCCGACTTCCTCAGCCTTGGCCGCCGATTCCAGCGCCGAGGTGACCATCGCATGACGCATCATTGCGGTGGCATCGCGCGGCTCGGCCAGCTTGCTGTTCTCGTCCATGATGCGGGCCAGCAGTTCCTGGTCGAGACTGCCCCAATTGACGCCGATGCGCACCGGCTTGTCGTAGCGACAGGCCAGCTCGACCATCTGCGCAAACTGTTCGTCCTTCTTCTTGCCGAAACCGACATTGCCCGGGTTGATCCGATACTTGGCCAGCGCTTCGGCGCAGGCGGGATGCTCGGTAAGCAGGCGATGGCCGTTGTAGTGGAAATCGCCGATCAGCGGCACATTGCAGTTCATCCGCTCGAGATGCTCGCGGATTTTCGGCACGGCGGCGGCGGCTTCCGGCGAATTGACGGTGATGCGCACCAGCTCGGAACCGGCGCGGGCCAGTTCGGCGGTCTGCAAAGCGGTTGCCAGGTAGTCGGCAGTATCGGTATTGGTCATCGACTGGACGACCACCGGCGCCTGGCCGCCGATCTCGACATGACCGATACGACAGCTGCGCGTCAGGCGTTTTGCTACGGCAGTCACGGCTTACTCCAGGACCAGGCGGGCGACGTCGCCATGGGTGTAGGGCGCCAGATCGATCGCCTGGCCGTGCCAGAACAATTTGACGCCCGGCGCATAACCGACGACCAGCGAGAACGGCCCCTGGCCGGAAGCCACGCTCTGCTCGCCGCCGGCTGCCGTACGCTGGGAAAAGATCACCTTGTTGTCGCGATCACGCACTTCGACCCAGGACTCCTTGTCGAAAACGAAACGCATGATCGGCGCGCCGGAAACCTGCTGGCTTTTTTCCGCCGCCGGATTGGCCGGGGCTGGTGCCGGAGCTGCCGGAGTCACTGCTTCGGCGGGCGCCGCCGCGGCGGGTGGTACTTCGGCTTGCGGATTCATCACCTGCTGGGGCGTCGTTCCCGGCGGGAAAATTGGCTCGGGAGCGGTTTCGGCGCTGGCCGGCGCTTCCTTGCGCGAGAAGGAGTCCAGCAGCCCCTGGGCGCTGCTGCGCAGAGCGGAAAGATCGTTGGGGAGCAGGAAATAGATCAGCACGGCGAGGGCGACGACGGCACCGCCGGCCAGCACGACAAAGCGGTCACGCCGGGAGACGCCGGAACCGCCCTGCGGCATCCGGGCCTGCGGCCCGTCGGTTTCGCCGAGGCTCATCACCGGCCGCTCCAGCGTCGAGTCGAGCTGGGCCATCAGCGGCGCCGGGTCCAGTTGCAGCAAGCGGGCATAGTTGCGGACAAAGCCGCGGACGAAGGTCGCCCCAGGCAAGACCTGCCAGTCGCCATTTTCCAGTGCTTCGACTTGCCGGACCCCGAGCTTCAGTGTGCTGGCGACGTCCTGCAGCGGCATGCCAAGCGCCTCGCGCGCCGTCCGCAACTGGCTGCCGACCGCGGGCACGGCGGCAATACCTTCGATTGCCGGACCAAAGCCGGCATCCATCTCTTCACTCATTGAAAGTTGCCTTTCAGGAATTCCTGATATTCTTGTGACGTCGGGTAGCGACTGCGCAGTTGGCTGGCGTAGGCGTTCTCGCCGGCGCGATTGCCGAGCTTGCGTTCGATACGCAGCCCCAGCCAGAGCGCCTCGGGGGTCGCCGGTTCGATCTGCTTCAGCGCCTCGTTCAGATAGATGCGGGCTTCTTCGTTGATGCCGCGCCGATAAAATACCTGGGCCAGTTGCAGCCGGGCCGCCGCGCCGCCGTCGCGCGACAGGCGGATGGCATTGAGCAGGTAATTCTGGGCGCCTTCGAGGTCGCCGGCCTTCAGCGCACAGGTGCCGGCATTGGTATAAGCCCGGTCGGGCGTCTCGTAGAGCGGATTCTTCAGGGCCTGCAGGAAATACGGGATCGACTGGCGTTCCTTGCCGGTATCGCAGAGATACCAGCCGTAGTTGTTATTGACTTCGGGATCATTGGGCGAAATGCTCAGGGCCCGCCGGAAATCGCTTTCCGCCCGGTCATATTCCTTGAGCTGGCCGTAGACCAGGCCGCGGATGCTGTAAGCCTGGACATAGTCCGAATCGGCATTCAAGGCCTTGCGGAATTCGTCGAGGGCGGCCGACATGTGACCGTTCTGGAAATACATGGCACCCAGTTCGGTGTGAATGCGCGCCCGGTTCTTCGGGTCGCCCGAGGTCTGGCTGCGATTGGCGTCGGAAGGATCGAGACTCTGGGCGAGCACGGCCGAGGCGCACAACACCCCCAGGCAGCAACCGACGATCAGCTTTCTTGGCGAAAAATTGTTCATTGGCCTGCCTCCTTGATAGGGATCACGCGCCCGGCCGTGCGCTTGGTCTTATCCTGGACCTGGCCGGCCAACTGGCCGCAGGCGGCGTCGATATCGTCGCCGCGCGTCTTGCGCGTCGTGGTGATGATGCCCGCCCCCATCAGGATGTCGGCGAAACGCCGCACCCGCTCGGCCGGGGAACGCCGGAACGGCGAGCCGGGGAAAGGATTGAAGGGAATCAGGTTGAACTTGCAGGGCACCGTCCGGACCAGGGCCAGCAGTTCGCGGGCGTGGGCATCGCTGTCATTGATGCCGTCGAGCATGACGTATTCGAAAGTGATGAAATCGCGCGGCGCCTTTTCCAGGTAACGCCGGCAGGCGGCCATCAGCTCTTTCAGGGGATATTTCTGGTTGATCGGCACCAGCTGGTCGCGCAGCGCATCGTTCGGCGCATGCAGCGAGACGGCCAGCGCCACCGGGCATTCGTCGCGCAGGCGGTCCATCACCGGCACCAGGCCGGAGGTCGACACCGTGACGCGGCGCCGCGACAGGCCGTAGGCGTTGTCGTCGAGCATCAGCTTCAAGGCGGCAACGGAATTCTCGAAATTGGCCAGCGGCTCACCCATGCCCATCAGCACGACATTGGAGATGACGCGCTCGTCGCCATGCACGGCGCCCAGCGCATTGTTGGCCTGCCAGACCTGACCGATGATTTCGGCCACCGTCAGGTTGCGGTTGAAACCCTGCTTGCCGGTCGAGCAGAAAGCGCAATCAAGCGCACAGCCGGCTTGCGTCGAGACACACAGCGTGCCGCGCTCGTCTTCGGGAATGAACACCGTTTCGACGGCATTGCCGTTGCCGACGTCGATCAGGAACTTGCGCGTACCGTCGTCCGACAGCTTGTCGGAGACGACGGCCGGCGGCGCCACGACCGCCTTCGCCTTGAGCTTCTCGCGAAGACTCTTGGCGATGTCGGTCATGGCATCGAAGTCCGCCACGCCGGCACGGTGGATCCAGCGCAAGACCTGCTTGGCGCGGAAGGGCTTTTCGCCCTGTTCGGCAAACCAGGCGGTCAGGCTTTCGCCATCGAAATCCAGCAGATTGACGGTCATTCGGTGCTGCTTAGCGGCCAGCGTAAACGTTCAGGCCCGGGAAGAAGAAGGCAACTTCCACGGCGGCGGTTTCCGGGGCGTCGGAGCCATGCACGGCATTGGCATCGATCGACTCGGCGAAATCGGCGCGAATGGTGCCCGGTGCGGCTTCCTTCGGATTGGTGGCGCCCATCAGTTCGCGGTTCTTGGCGATGGCGTTTTCGCCTTCGAGGACTTGCACCATGACCGGACCGGAAGTCATGAAGGAAACCAGATCCTTGAAGAAGGGACGAGCCTTGTGCACGGCGTAGAACTGGCCGGCTTCCTGTTCGGACAACCAGACCATCTTGGAGGCAACGATCTTCAGACCGTTGGTTTCAAAACGGGAGTAAATCTTGCCGATGACGTTCTTGGCAACAGCGTCGGGTTTGATGATGGAGAGGGCGAGTTCGATAGCCATGTAATTGCTCCGCAAAAGCTAGACAGTTGAAAAACGGGCGATTTTAGCAGATTCGCCCGGCAAGCGCCCGCTTCACTGCGCGGCGGGCTTGGCGCTTTCTGCCGCCCGCAGGGGTTCGCGCAGGCTGGCAAAATCGCGCGGCGCAACATATTGCAGCAGTTCCTTGCCCTCGCCATCGACCAGGATATCGAGGCCCTGTTGCGGATAGAGCAGGTGCACGCGCTGCTCGCCCTGGGCCAGGCGCTCGACCGGCTGGCCGAAGCGCTGGATCACCGTCGCCTCGTCCAGATTGACCGCCGGAATGACGCTGATCGCCTTCACCGGCAGCAATTCGGCGGCGGCCAGGTCGTCCGGGTGCAGGGTGATCTTGCGCGTCGCGCTTTCCATGTTCTTCGACTTGAGCGCCCGTTCGCGCATCGCCGCGACCTGCACCGGCGACGCATCGACGGTGACGATGACGCGGGCCAGCACGAAGCCGAGCGGCACCTGGGCGCAATAACCTTCCAGCGCACCGGCCTCGTTCGGCTCGGCGATGATCGCCACTTCGATCTCGGGACAGAGTTTCTGGCGAACCTCGGCCAGGCTGCTGCTGCCCGGCTTCAGGCCGAAGACGCTGCTGCCGCCGCGATCGTCGGTTTCGATCTGCCAGGGCAGGTTGCTGTTCGGGTCCACGCCGTCCGTCTTGCCGATCCCGGGCAGGAAAAAGGGCACGATCACCAGCACGAGAACGAGAGCAAGCAGCGACAAGGCAAATTTCATGGGGCAACCGGTGAGCACTAAAAGGGAGCCGATTGTGCCACAGACGCCGCCAGGAACGACAAAGCCGCGCCCGGCGAAGCGGGACGCGGCCCGGTCGGAGCAACAGCTAGAGCATGCCCAGCGTGCGCGGCAACCAGAGCGACAGCTCGGGCCAGTAAGTGACCACCATCAGGAAGCCGAGCATGGAGAGCAGCCAAGGCCAGACCGCCACCGTCAGTTCGGTGATGCCCATCTTAGTGATGCCGGATGCGACATAGAGATTGAGACCGACCGGCGGATGACACATGCCGACTTCCATATTGACCACCATCAGGATGCCGAAATGCACCGGATGGATGCCCAGCGCCATCGCCACCGGGAAGAGGATGGGTGCGAAAATCAGCACGATCGACGACGGCTCCATGAAATTGCCGGCGAGCAGCAGGATGACATTGACCGCCAGCAGGAAGGCGATCATCCCCAGGCCATGCCCGAGCATCCAGTCGGCCAGCGCCTGCGGGATGTTTTCGTTGGTCATAATGAAGGAGAAGAGCACGGCGTTGGTGATGATGTAGAGCAGCATCGCCGACATGTTGGCCGAATTGAGCAGCACCTTCGGCACATCCCGGAAACCGAGATCGCGGTAGATGAACACGGCGCAAATGAAGGCATAGACCGCTGACATCGCCGCCGCTTCGGTCGGCGTGAAGATGCCGGTATAGATACCCCCCATCACCACGACGATCAGCAACAAGCCCCAGACCGAGGCCCGGAAGGCCTGCCAGCGCTCGCCCCAGGTCGCCTTTGGCTGGCGCGGATAGTCGTACTTTTTCGCCCGGTACCAGGTGACGCCACCCAGGGTGCAGGCGAGCACGATGCCGGGAATCACGCCGGCCATGAACAGCGCACCGACCGAGGTATTGGTCGCCACCGAATACATCACCATGACAATGGACGGCGGGATCAGGATGCCGAGCGCCCCCGAGGTGGCGATAACGCCGGCCCCGAACTTGTTCGGAAATCCGGCCTTGACCATCGCCGGCAGCAGGATGGAACCGATCGCCACCACCGTCGCCGGACTCGACCCGGAGACCGCGGCGAACAGCGCGCAGGCCAGCACCCCGGCCAGACCGAGACCGCCGTACCAATGACCGACCATCGTCGTGGCGAAATGGATCATCCGCTTCGCCACCCCGCCGTGAGTCAGGAAATTGCCGGCCAGGATGAAGAACGGGATGGCCATGATTTCGAATTTCTCGATGCCGGTAAATAGCTTCAGCGCCACCGACTCGAGCGGTACCTGGGTCAGCGTGAAGAGGAAGGTCAGCACCGTCAGGCCGAGCGAAATCGAGATCGGCATGCCGGTCAGCATCAGCGCCGCGAGCAGGCAGAAAATCACCAGGGCGTTCATTGCACACCCCCTTGGTCGTCCCTGGCGCGCCGTTCGCCGTTCCGGCGTTCGTCGCCGGACGGGGCATCGCCGGCCGGATTGCGGCGCTCCGCACCTCCCCGCCGCTCGCCGAGCATCGGATGTTTCAAGTCGTGCATATGCAGGTTGTCGTCCATGCCGTAAAGATTGACATCGACCGGCGGGGTCGGCTCGTCAAGGCCTTCGACGTGGCCATGGTCATGGTGCGGCAGCTCGCCGGTCTTCAGGAAAGCCCAGGCGACCTGGAGGAAGCGGAAGGACATCAGCGAAGAACCGAGCGGAATGGCGCTATAGACCATCCAGGTCGGCCACTCGAGATCGGGCGTCGTCGGACCTTCGTAGAGATCGCCCAGGGGCAGCCCCAGGACATGGAAAAACGCGTAATGGGCGCCGTTTTCCCAGACGAAGTTGGCGCCCAGCGCCCCGACAATGCCGGTAAACGTGGCACCGGCGAGCAGTCCGAAAAGAATGAATTTGCTGCGCATGCGGTCGCCGAGCCGGTTGATCAGCACATCGACGCCGACGTGGATGCCGGTGCGCACCCCGTAGGCAGCACCGAACTTGGCCATCCAGACGAACATGATGATGCAGAGTTCCTGCGTCCAGCCGAAATTGAGGGTCAGCAACCAGTCCTGGAGGACGGGAATGGCGACGCCGGCCAGGTAACGGTGCAGGACGGAAACGAAGATAATCAGCGTGGCCGCTCCCATCAGGAAGGTCACCAGCAGCTCTTCGAGGTGATTGAGCGCCTTGTTGATCATGAGAAAACTCCCCCGGCGTGCGAAGCGGGGCCGCAGCCCCGGCTCCTGGTTGGCGCGGCGACTACAGGCTATCCGGCTTGAAGCCGGTTTCCTTGTAGACGCTCTGGATGACGTCCTTGCCAACGCGGCCTTCCATCTTCTGATGCACCGGCACCAGCGCCCGCTTGAAAGCCAGGCGCTCTTCCTTGCTCGGCACATAGACGGTGGTCTTGCCGCTCTTCTTCACCGCCTCGAGCGCCGCGTCGTTCTCGACCTTGGCGATCTGGTTGGCGTAGCGGGTCGCCTGTTCCATGGCATCTTCCAGCTCCTTGCGGATATCGGCCGGCAGGCCGTCCCAGAACTTCTTGTTCACGATCACCGCATAACCGAGATAACCGTGGTCGGTCAGGGTCAGGTATTTCTGCACTTCGTGCATTTTCTGGGTGTACAAGTTGGAGATCGGGTTTTCCGTGCCATCGACGACGCCGGTCTGCAGCGCCTGGTAGACCTCTGAGAAAGCCATCACCTGCGGCAGGCCGCCGAGCGCCCGGATTTCTTCCTCAAGCACCTTGGAAGACTGGATACGCATTTTCTTGCCCTTCAGGTCGGCCGGCGTCCTGATCGGCGAATTCAGCGAAAAGGATTTGAAACCGTTGTCCCAGTAAGCCAGGCCACGCAAACCCTTGGGTTCGAGCTTGCTCAGCAACTGCTTGCCGACCGGCCCGTTGGTGACCTTGCGCAGGGCGTCGTAGTCACTGAAGATGAAAGGCAGGTCGAAAACCTCGAATTCCTTGATGCCGAGCGGACCGAACTTGGCCAGCGACGGGGCCAGCATCTGGACGGCGCCCAGCTGCAAGGCCTCCATCTCTTCCTTGTCCTTGTAGAGCGTCGAGTTGGCATAGACCTCGACCTTGACCCGACCCTTGGTCAGCTCGGCGGCCTTCTTGGCAAACATGTCGGCCGCCTTGCCCTTCGGCGTATCGGCGGCGACGACATGGCTGAACTTGATGACGATCGGTTGCTGGGCACAGGCCAGCATGGACAGCAAGCCGGCCAGCAGGCCGACCAGGAGCTTTGAAGCTTTCATGTTTGTCTCCTCCGTAAAGCGTTTCAATTACATCATGGGAAAATTATTACGAAATATATAACCGCCGCGTATTGTGGTTATCCACATTTCGGACAAAAAAAACCGCCAGACCCGCTGGCGGTTTTTGCGAATTCCCACCCGCTCAGTGATGTTCGACCATGGGTCGCGGGCTGTGGGGAATCGGCGATTCCAGGCTGTCATCCAGCACCTGCTCGGGAAAATCGGCTTCATCGGCCGTTTCGCCGTTGAGCACGGCGCCCAGCTTTTTCTCATCGAGCGCCTTGCACCATTTGGCGACGACCAGCGTGGCGACGCTGTTGCCGATGAAATTGGTCAGCGCCCGGGCTTCCGACATGAAGCGGTCGATGCCGAGAATCAGCGCGAGACCGGCCACCGGCACGGTGCCGACCGCCGACAGCGTGGCCGCCAGCACGATGAAGCCACTACCGGTGACGCCGGCGGCGCCCTTCGAGGTGAGCAGCAGGATGACCAGCAGGGTGACCTGATGCTGCAGATCGAGCGGCGTGTTGGTGGCCTGGGCAATGAAGACGGCGGCCATGGTCAGGTAGATCGAGGTGCCATCAAGGTTGAAGGAATAACCAGTAGGCACGACCAGGCCAACCACCGATTTCTGGGCGCCAGCGTTTTCCATCTTGGCCATCAGGCGCGGCAGCGCCGACTCGGAGGAGGATGTGCCCAGCACCAGGAACAACTCTTCCTTGATGTACTTGATCAGCTTGACGATGGAAAAACCGTGGAAAGCCGCAATGCTGCCGAGCACCCCGAAAATGAAAATCAGGCAGGTCAGGTAGAAGGCGCCCATCAGGCTGGCCAGCTGGGCCAGGCTGCCGACGCCGTGCTTGCCGATGGTGTAGGCCATGGCGCCGAAAGCGCCGATCGGAGCGACTTTCATGATCACGCCGACGATGCCGAACAGCACGTGCGACAGTTTCTCGATCAGCTCGAACACCGGCTTGCCGCGCTCGCCGAAAGCGTGCATGGCGTAGCCGAAGAGCACCGAGAAGAACAGCACCTGCAGCATGTCGCCCTTGGCGAAGGCATCGACGACGCTGGTCGGGATGATGTTCATCAGGAATTCGACCGTCGATTGCATCTTGGTCGGGTCGGCGAACTTGGCCAATCCTTTGGTATCCAGCGTTGCCGGATCGACGTTCATGCCGACACCGGGCGCCCAGACATTGACGACGACCAGGCCGATGAGCAGCGCGATAGAACTGACCACTTCGAAATAGAGCACCGCCAGGCCGCCGGTCTTGCCGACCTTCTTCATGTCTTCCATGCCGGCGATGCCGACGACGATGGTGCAGAAGATGATCGGCGCGATGATCATCTTGATCAGCTTGATGAAACCGTCGCCCAGCGGCTTCATGTTGGCGCCGGTTTCGGGATAGAAATGACCGAGCGTCACGCCCAAGACAATGGCAACCAGCACCTGAAAATACAGGCTTTTGAAAATCCCTCTTTTGGCCATGGCCGCAGACTCCTTTGGTGATGATTTTTGGAAATTTTGCGGAGTATTGCCAAAGACCGGAGCGCTCGCCATTGTGGATATCCGAATTGTGGATAGCCACAATGGCAGGCCGAACGGGAACTGTGTTGTACCATTTGCGCCCATGAAGCAGCCCGCCAAAATCCTCGCTTCCGGCACCGGCCATCTGCGCTGGCTGCTGGCGCTGCCCAAATTGGGCATCGTCCTGCTCCTCGCCGCCCTGCTCTCCTTGCTCTGGCTGTTACATTTGAACGAAATCGACGAGGAACGTTCCGGGCTGATCAAGGACGTGCTCTGGCTGGAGCAGAACCTGCACTTTCACCTCAACGGCAATGAAGAACAATTGCAGCAACTGGCCGTCGACATGGCTCTGCTCGCCGAGCCGCACCGCATTTTCCGGCTGCGCGCCAGCCACCTGCTGAAAAACAGCCCGGAGATTTCCCAGTTGTTGTGGCTCGACGCCCGCCACCATGTCGTCGATGCCTTACCGAGCCGCACGCCGCCCGAACAGGAAATGGAAGTCTACGGGCCGCCGGTGACCGCCCGGACTTTCGACATTGCCCGCCGGCTGGGCAAGCTGGTTTATAGCGAACCGTTCTTCCTGGAAAACAACCGGGCCTTTGTCGAAGTGCTGGTCCCGGTTTATCAGGGCAAGGAATTCTCCGGCATGCTGGTTGGCGTCTATCCGCTCGATGCCCTGCTCAGCGACCTCGTTCCCTGGTGGTTCACCGAAAAATACAAGGTCGTCATTACCGACGACAACGACCGCCAGTACGCCACCAAGACCCACGTCGACAGCGTCGGCGACCAGAGCTATGAAATTGCCTTCGATCCGCCGGGCTACGGCCTGAGACTGCGCGTCACCACCTACCAGAACACCGGCCATCCGCTGCAGCGCCTGCTCACCATCGCCATCGTCGCCCTCGCCGCCGGGGTATTCTGGAGCCTGTGGCTGGTCCGCGACCTGATGCGGAAACGGCTGCAGGCAGAGGAAGCGCTGCGTGCCGAGCACGCCTTCCGGACCGCCATGGAAAATTCGCTGACCGTCGGCATGCGCGCCCGCGACCTGAAGGGCAAGGTCATCTATGTCAATCCCGCCTTCTGCAAGATCACCGGTTTCGCCAGCGACGAACTGGTCGGCAAGACGCCACCCATGCCCTACTGGATTCCCGAACAGATCGACGAGACTTTTGCCATCCACCAGTCGGTGATGGCCGGCGAAGCGCCGCTCGACGGCTTTGAAATCACCTTCATGCGCAAGAATGGCGAGCGCTTCAACGCGCTCGTCTACGAAGCGCCACTGATCGACGGCAACGGCCAGCATACCGGCTGGATGGCCTCGGTGCTCGATGTCACCGAGCGCAAGCGGGCGGAAGAACTGGCCCGCCAGCAGCAGGAACAATTGCAATTCACTTCGCGCCTGGTGACCATGGGCGAAATGGCCTCGACTCTGGCGCACGAACTGAACCAGCCGCTGGCCGCCATCGCCAGTTACAACAGCGGCTGCCTCAATCTGCTGGAAAGGCCGGACTGCCCGGTGGCGGACATCCGCCCGGCGCTCGAAAAGATCGGGGTCCAGGCCCAGCGCGCCGGCCGCATCATCCGCCGGGTCCATGATTTCGTGCGCAAGAGCGAACCGAAGCGGGCGCCCTGCCAACTGGCCGATGTCATCGACGACTGCCTGGGCTTCGTCGAGTCCGATGCCCGCAAGCGCCACGTCCGGATCGATTGCGAAATTCCCGAGCTACCGCCCATTCCGGCCGACCGCCTGATGCTGGAACAGGTGCTGCTGAACCTGATCCGCAACGGCATGGAAGCGATGGCGACAACGCCGGAAGCGGAACGCAGCCTGCAGATCAGGATAGCGATGGATGCCGCCGAACTGACGGTCAGCGTCGCCGACCAGGGCTGCGGCATCGCGCCCGAAATCCGCGAAAAGCTGTTTACCGCCTTCTTCACCACCAAGCCGGAAGGCATGGGCGTCGGCCTCTCCATCTGCCGCTCGATCATCGAGTTTCACCGCGGCCGGCTGTGGGCCGACGACAACCGCCACTCCCCGACCGGAAGCGGTACGATATTTACCTTCACTCTGCCCCGGGAAGCGCTATGAGCACGCCGCAAGTCCACCTCGTCGATGACGACGAAGCCATCCGCGACGCTCTGGGCTGGCTGCTCAAATCGCAGGGCATGCCCTGCATCGCCTACGCCAGCGCCGAAGCCTTTCTCGCCGCCTGGACGCCAGCCCTGGCCGGTTGCCTGGTGCTCGACATGCGGATGTCCGGAATGAGCGGCCTGGACTGTTTCGACCGCCTGGTCGAGCAGAACTCGACGCTGCCGGTGATTTTCCTGACCGGCCATGGCGACGTGCCGCTGGCTGTCGCCACACTCAAGAAAGGCGCTTTCGATTTCTTCGAGAAACCCTTCAGCGACAACGACCTGGTGGCGCGGATCGGCGAAGCGATGGCGCAAGATGCCCGCCAGCGCGCCGCCAACGCCAGCGCCGACTCGCTGAATGCCCGGCTGGCCGCGCTGACCGGCCGCGAAAGACAGATCATGGAACTGGTACTGGCCGGCAAGTTCAACAAGGTAATCGCCGACGAACTGAATATCAGCATGCGTACCGTCGAGGTGCACCGGGCGAACCTCTTCGACAAGATGCAGGTCAAAACAGCCGTCGAATTGGCCAATTTGTTGAAACCGCGCCGCTGACCCTTCCCTAAGGCCGGGTTTTTCGCTAGCATCTTGCGCAACTGACATCGCCCGCGGGCGATCATTTCTGGCCATTCCGGTTCACTCCATCCCACGAGGCATTTCATGAGCGAGCATATTCATCACGTCACCGACGACACCTTTGAAGCCGAAGTGCTGCAGGCGCAGCATCCGGTTCTGGTCGACTACTGGGCCGAATGGTGCGGCCCCTGCAAGATGATCGCTCCCATCCTCGACGAAATCGCCAGCGAATACGCCGGCAAGCTGAAGGTCGCCAAGGTCAATATCGACGACAACCAGGCAACGCCGGCCAAGTTCGGCATCCGCGGCATCCCGACCCTGATGATCTTCAAGAACGGCAATGTCGAAGCCACCAAGGTTGGCGCCCTCTCCAAGGGCCAACTGGCGGCATTCATTGACAGCAATCTGTAATACCCTTAGTCTCTTCGCCTGAAGATGCGTTCTGCGTCTTCAGGCCGACGCAGCAGCATCCCTGCCTGACGTCCTCCCCTCCGCAAGAAGTCAAATTTCGCGCTCCCGGTCCCGGGTTCAAACCCGCCCACCAATTCCGGCGCCACGTATACCCACACATGCAACTTTCCGAACTCAAGACACTTCACGTCAGCAAGCTTCTCGACATGGCCACCGAACTGGCCATCGAGAACGCCAACCGCATGCGCAAGCAGGAGCTGATCTACGCCATCCTGAAGGCCATCGCCAAAAACGGCACGACCATCTACGGCGACGGCACCCTCGAAGTGCTGCAGGACGGCTTCGGTTTCCTCCGCTCCTCGGATACCTCCTACCTCGCCAACACCGACGACATCTACGTCTCGCCCTCGCAGGTCCGCCGCTTCAACCTGCGCACCGGCGACACCATCGAAGGCGAGATCCGCACGCCGAAGGACGGCGAACGCTACGTCGCGCTGACCAAGCTGGAATCGATCAACGGTTTCCCGCCGGAAGCGAACAAGAACAAGATCATGTTCGAGAACCTGACGCCGCTGCACCCGACGCGTCACCTCAAACTCGAACGCGACATCAAGGCCGACGAGAACATCACCAGCCGGGTCATCGACATGATCGCCCCGGTCGGCGCCGGCCAGCGCGGCCTGATCGTATCGCCGCCGAAATCCGGCAAAACGGTGATGCTGCAGAACATCGCCCACGCCATCACCGCCAACCATCCGGATGTCGTCCTGATCGTGCTGCTGATCGACGAGCGCCCGGAAGAAGTCACCGAAATGACCCGCACCGTCAAGGGCGAAGTCGTCGCCTCGACCTTCGACGAACCGGCCTCGCGCCACGTCGCCGTCGCCGAAATGGTCATCGAGAAGGCCAAGCGCCTGGTCGAGCACAAGAAGGATGTCGTCATTCTTCTCGACTCGATCACCCGCCTGGCCCGCGCCTACAACACCGTGCAGCCGGCCTCCGGCAAGGTGCTGACCGGCGGCGTCGATGCCAATGCCCTGCAGAAGCCGAAGCGCTTCTTCGGTGCCGCCCGCAACATCGAGGAAGGCGGCTCGCTGACCATCCTCGCCACGGCGCTGATCGACACCGGTTCGCGGATGGACGAAGTGATCTACGAAGAATTCAAGGGCACCGGCAATTCCGAAATCCACCTCGACCGCCGCATGGCCGAGAAGCGGATGTACCCGGCGATCAACGTCAACCGCTCCGGCACGCGCCGTGAAGAACTGCTGCTCAAGCCGGATGTGCTCTCCAAGATGTGGGTCCTGCGCAAGCTTTGCTACCCGATGGACGACCTCGCCGCCATGGAATTCCTGCTCGACAAGGTCAAATCGACCAAGGGCAACGCCGAATTTTTTGACGCCATGCGGCGCGGCTAAGCGACAAAGCTATTGCCAAGGCGCGGTTATTCGCGGATAATCGCGCGTTTTCCAGATCGGCCACATCCGCCGGTCGCATAACGAAAGGACACAGAAATGCAAGCCAACATCCATCCCGAATACAACGAGATTCAGGTCACCTGCTCCTGCGGCAGCACCTTCACGACCCGCTCGACCATGAAGAAGCCCCTTCACGTCGAAGTCTGCTCCCTGTGCCACCCGTTCTACACCGGCAAGCAGAAGATTGTCGATACCGCCGGTCGCGTTGAAAAGTTCAACCAGAAGTTCGGCGCCATGCGCGGCAAGTCCGCTGCCTGATTCGTCTGAATTACGGTATAAAAGGCAGCCGGCAGGCTGCCTTTTTCATTTCCGCGCCATGCGTCCGAATCCATGCCTGATTTTCTCGTCCTGATCCGTCGCGGCATCCGCCTGCCTCCGGCCGGCTGGATTCTCGCCGCCATGCTGGCCTTTTACGTGCTGGCCGGCCTCTTCGGCCGCGATCCGTGGAAGGGCGAGGATGCCATCCATATCGGCACCGCCTGGCACATGCTGCATTACAGCGACTGGCTGTCGCCCGACCTCGCCGGCCGCCCATTCCACGAGCCGCCGCTCTATTACTGGAGCGCCGCACTGACCGGCTCGCTTTTCGGCGGCCTGCTGCCGATGCACGAAGCGATGCGCCTAGCCAGCGGCGTCTGGGTCACCCTGGCGCTGGTCGGTCTTTATTACGCCGGGCGTGAACTGTACGGACAGGACAGCGCCGCCGCCAGCCCGCTGCTGCTCGCCGGCTGTGCCGGCCTGCTCTTCCACGCCCACGACGCACAGCCCATGCTGATCGCGCTCGCCGCCTACGCCGGCGGCCTAGGGGCACTGGCTGCAATCAATCGCCGGCCTCGCCTGAGCGGGCTGTTCTACGGTATCTCGGTGGCTGGCTGCTTGCTCGGCACCGGCATTGCTCCGACCCTGCCGCTGCTCTTCATCTTGCCCGTGGCCTGGTGGCTGGCGGCCGACCGCCGCCAAGCCCGCCAGACCTTGTTCATCGGCCTGGCCATCGCGGCGCTGTTCGCCTTGCCCTGGCCGCTGCTGCTGCTTCACTTTGAGCCCGCCCGTTTCCATGGCTGGCTGCACACCGAACTGGCGCCACTGAAAACACCGTTCTCGTTCAGCGGGGCCGGTCGTTTCCTCGTCATGCTGCCGTGGTTCGCCTTCCCGGCCCTGCCGCTGGCGGCCTGGACCCTATGGACCCGACGCCATGAATTTCGCGCCGCGCCGCAGCTGCTACCGCTGACTTTCCTGCTGCTCACTTTCCTGATGCTGGCGCTGGCTTTCCGACCGCGCCAGATTCCCGCCCTGCTGATGCTGCCGCCGCTCGCCCTGCTCGCCACGCCCGGCGCGCTCAGCCTGCGCCGAGGCGCCGCCAATGCCTTCGACTGGTTCGCAATGACCACCTTCAGCTTCTTTGTCGCCGTGGTCTGGGTGTGCTGGTCGGCGATGGCGCTGGGTTGGCCCACCAAGCTGGCCGGCCGGGCAGTAGCGCTGCGTCCGGGCTTTATAGGGCATCTCGACTGGCTGGCGCTGGCAGTCGGTCTGGCCGCGACGCTGTGGTGGGGATGGCTGATCGTCACCGCACCGCGCTCGCCCTATCGCAGCCTGACCCACTGGACCATGGGCTGCACCAGCCTGTGGCTGCTCGCCACGACGCTGATCCTGCCCTGGTTCGACTACGGCCTCAGTTACCGCCCGGTGGCCGAGGCGGTGGCCGACGCCCTGCCGCGCGACCATGGCTGCCTGGCCGAACGCGACCTGAACGACACGCAACGGGCCTCCCTGGCCTATTTCGTCGGCATCGAACCGCTCGCCGCCGATAGCCGCGAAGGCCGGAAATGCGACTGGGTGCTGGTCGGCGGCGACACCCGGCAGGACCAGGCCGCCCCCGACGGCAAATGGCACAAGGTCTGGGAAGGCGGCCGACCCGGCAACCGCAAGGAAAAATTCCGCCTCTTCAGCCGCTGAGGCGGATTGCTTTAGGGCTTCAGCCCTTCAGGAAGTGCTCGCGGTAATACTTCAGTTCGTCGATGGATTCATGGATGTCGGCCAGCGCGGTGTGCCGGCCCTTCTTCTTGAAACCCTTGTAAATTTCCGGCTGCCAGCGCTTGCACAGTTCCTTCAGAGTGCTGACGTCGAGATTGCGGTAATGGAAAAAAGTCTCCAGTTCCGGCATGTAGCGCGCCATGAAGCGGCGATCCTGGCCGATGGAATTGCCGCACATCGGCGAATGGCCGGCCAATGAGTATTTCTTGAGGAATTCCAGCGCCGCCGCGGCCACCGCCGCTTCGTCCATGGTCGAGGCCTTGACCCGTTCGATCAGGCCGGAACGGCCGTGCGTTTTCTGGTTCCAATCGTCCATGCCGGCAAGCGTTGCGTCGGACTGGTGTACGGCCCAGGACGGTGATTCGGCGACCAATTCGAGTTCGGAATTGGTCACCACCATGGCCATTTCGATGATCCGGTCGCCGTCCGGATTGAGGCCGGTCATTTCCATGTCCAGCCAGACGAGGTTGTTTGCAGTGCCTGTCATATAATTGCCCAATTCCTGAAAACCCCGATTTTCTCACAGCTTCGTGCCCACTCAGTGACCTCGACTTTCACCGCCCTTTTTCTTGCCGCCTTCGCACTGACCCTGTGGGCGCGCCTGTGGTTGACGCTGCGCCACATCCGCTTCGTCGGCGCGCACCGCGCCGCCGTCCCCGTCGATTTCGCCGAACGCATCACCCTTGCCGCCCACCAGAAAGCCGCCGACTACACCGTGGCGCGCAGTCGGCTGGGCCTGCAGACGGCGGTGGTCGACGCGGCGCTACTGCTCACCCTGACCCTGGGCGGCGGCCTTGCCTGGCTGCATGATTTCTGGGCCAGCCGGCTCGATGGCCTGCCTTATGGCCTGGCGCTGATTTTCAGCCTGCTGCTGATCTCCGGCATTATCGATCTGCCTTTTTCGCTCTACCGTCAGTTCGTCATCGAAGCCCGTTTCGGCTTCAACCGCATGACCCTCGGCCTGTTCTTTGCCGATCTCCTCAAGCACAGCCTGGTCGGCCTCGTCATCGGCGCCCCGGTGATCCTCGCCGTGCTCTGGCTGATGGGCGCCATGGGCAGCTACTGGTGGCTGTATGTCTGGCTGTTCTGGTGCGGTTTCAACCTGCTCATCCTGTTCATTTATCCGACCTGGATCGCGCCGCTCTTCAACAAGTTCTCGCCGCTCGAAGAAGGCGAAATGAAGACCCGCATCGAAGCCCTGCTCGTCCGCTGCGGTTTTCGTTCCAGCGGCCTCTTTGTGATGGACGGCTCGAAGCGCTCCAGCCACGGCAACGCCTATTTCACCGGCTTCGGCAACAACAAGCGCATCGTCTTTTTCGACACCCTGCTCGCCCGCCTGTCGCCACCCGAGATCGAAGCCGTGCTCGCCCATGAGCTCGGCCACTTCCGCCGCCACCACGTGGTCCAGCGCATGGTCCTGATGTTCGCCATTTCGCTCGGCTTTCTCTGGCTGCTCGGCCAACTGATCGAGGCACCGTGGTTCTATGCCGGCCTCGGCGTGCCGGCGCAAAATACCGCGCTGGCGCTGACCCTCTTCTTCCTCGTCGTTCCCGTCTTCACCTTTCCGCTCAGCCCGCTCGGCAGCTACCTGTCGCGCCGCAACGAGTTCGAGGCCGACGCCTACGC
Organism: Bacteroidota bacterium; assembly: GCA_050259955.1. Classification (GTDB taxonomy): domain Bacteria; phylum Pseudomonadota; class Gammaproteobacteria; order Burkholderiales; family Rhodocyclaceae; genus Azonexus. Next base: position 171,348 of record JBLNBM010000015.1, on the reverse strand, counting down.
CGCCGAACACGCCGCGGCGAGCGACCTGGTGCACGCTCTGGTCAAGCTCTATGCCGACAATGCCTCGACCCTGACCCCCGACCCGCTGCACTCGCTGTTCTACGATTCGCATCCGCCAGCCGCCCAGCGCATTGCGCGGCTACAGGCCGGCCAGCGATGACGGAAGGTCGCGTCGTCGCCGCCCATGGCCGCCAATACGTCGTCCAGCTGGCCGATGGCACGCTGCTCCCCTGCTTTCCGCGCGGCAAGAAAAGCGAGATCGCCTGCGGCGACCGCGTCAATTTCGTCCGCACCTCGAACGACCAGGGCGTCATCGAAACCATCCAGCCGCGGACCAGCCTGCTTTACCGTTCCAACGAAATCAAGCAGAAGCTGATCGCCGCCAATGTCGACCAGTTGCTGATCGTCGTCGCCACCGAGCCCGGCTTCTCCGACGAACTGATCAGCCGCGCCCTGCTCGCCGCCGAGAGCGAGGAAATCGAGCCGCTGATCATCCTCAACAAATGTGACCTGACCGACAAACTGCCGGCCGCCCGCCAGCGGCTCGCCATCTTCGCCGGCCTCGGCTACCGCGTCCTCGAACTGTCGGCCCGCGAGCATGCCGAAGACCTGCGTCCGGCACTGCAGGGCAAGACCAGCGTGCTGGTCGGTCAGTCCGGGATGGGCAAATCGACGCTGGTCAATGCGCTGATTCCGGCCGCCGGCGCGGCGACCCGCGAAATTTCGTCGGCTCTCGATTCCGGCAAGCACACGACGACGCACGCCACGCTTTACGATCTCGATGCCCACAGCCAACTGATCGATTCGCCGGGCCTGCAGGAATTCGGCCTCGGCCATCTCGACCGCCAGGATATTGAACAGGCCTTTCCAGAATTCCGGCCTTATCTCGGCCAGTGCCGCTTCCGCGACTGCCAGCACCACCGCGAACCGGACTGTGCCTTGAACGCCGCCGTCCGCGCCGGCAAAATCGATGAACGGCGTTTTGCCATCTACCACCGCATCGTCGGCACCCGGCCGGCCGAGGCCTGAGCAGGGCGCAGAACGACGGCCAGCGGCACTTTGGTACAGTAGCAATATTCCCGGCGGCAGCCCATAATTCACCCCTAGAACATCCGCCAGAGTCTGCGGGGGGAAACAGCATGACCAACGGCCAACCGACCGTTCTGATCGTCGATGACACGCCCGAGAACCTGAGCATACTCGGCGAACTGCTACAGCCCACCTATCGCGTGCGGGCTGCCAACTCGGGCCGCCGCGCCCTGCAGATTGCGCGCAGCCATCCGGCGCCCGACCTCATCCTGCTCGACGTCATGATGCCCGACATGGACGGTTATGCCGTGCTCGCCGAATTGCGCGCCACGCCGGCCACCGCCAGGATTCCGGTGATCTTCGTCACCGCCATGGACGCCACCGAAGACGAGGAACACGGCCTCGACTGCGGCGCCGTGGACTACATCACCAAGCCGCTGCGCCCGGCCATCGTTCTCGCCCGCGTCCGCACCCAGCTCGAAATCAAGCGGGCGCGCGATTTCCTGAGCGACCAGAACAGTTACCTGGAAGCCGAAGTCGCCCGCCGGATGGGCGAAAATCAGCTGATCCAGCAAGTGAGCATCCATGCCCTGGCGCGCCTGGCCGAAACCCGCGACCCGGAAACCGGCAATCACCTGCGGCGTACCCAGGAGTATGTCCGGACGTTGGCCCTGGCCCTGGCCGACCATCCGCGCTTCGCGTCCTATCTCGATGCCCGCACCATCGATGCTTTGGCCCAGTCGGCACCGCTGCACGACATCGGCAAGGTCGGCATTCCCGATCATGTACTGCTCAAGCCCGGCAAGCTGACGCCGGAAGAGTGGGAAATCATGAAGACCCATGCCAAGCTGGGCAGCGACGCCATCGAACTGGCCGAGCGTGACGCCGAGAAGCCGGTCGAATTCCTCGCCATCGCCAAGCTGATCGCCCATTTCCACCACGAACGCTGGGACGGCACCGGCTACCCGGCCGGCCTGCGCGGCAACGACATCCCCATCGCCGCCCGCCTGATGGCGCTGGCCGACGTTTTCGACGCCCTGATCTGCCGCCGCGTCTACAAGCCGGCCTTCCCGCTCGAACAGGCGCGTCAGATGATCAGTGAAGGCAGCGGCAGCCATTTCGACCCCGATATCGTGCAGGCCTTCAACGAACATTTTCCGACCTTCAAGGCCATTGCCGACGCCTACGCCGATTGACCCGGCCGGACATGCCGTGAGACAGGGAGAGCGCATGAGCAAGGAGCAGGCAACGGTAACCAGGGGCTGGCGGGGTAGCGCCGCCCAGGTCGTCGTGCCTTATGCGCTTTTTGCCGTGCTCTGGATACTGGTATCCGATCAGTTGGTCGGTGCCCTGTTCCCGGGGCCGACTGAAAACCTGCTGGCCAATACCTTGAAGGGCTGGATTTTCGTCGCCGTCACCGCCACCCTGCTCGCCTTGCTGCTGCGCCGGCTGATCGGCCACATCGAGCAACAGCAGGAAGCCGAACTGCGAAGCCAGGCCGCCGCCCTTGAGGTCGCCCGGCAAAGCGCCGAGAACCACGCCCAGCTGCGCACCCTGATCGACACCCTGCCCGACCTCATCTGGCTGAAGGACACGGCGGGCGTCTATCTGAGCTGCAACAAGCGCTTCGAACTTTTTTTCGGGGCCAAAGAGGCGGAAATCCGCGGCAAGACCGATTTCGATTTCGTCGACGCGGACCTCGCCGCCTTCTTCCGCGCCAACGACCAGGCCGCCCTGGCCGCCGATGCACCACGCAGCAACGAGGAATGGGTCACTTTCGCCAGTGACGGCCACCGCGAATTGCTCAACACCATCAAGGCGCCGATGCGCGACACCGGCGGCCGGCTGGTGGGCGTCCTCGGCATCGGCCGCGATATCACGCAACTGCACGAACTGCAGGAACGCTTCCAGGCCGCCTTCAACGCCAGCCCGGTCGCCATCGCGCTGACCACGGTCGAGGAGGCCCGCATCCTCGATGTCAATCCCCGCTTCACCGATCTGCTCGGCTGGCAGTCCAGCGAACTGCGAGGCCGTTCGGCACTCGACATCGGACTCTGGCCCAGCCGGGAAAACCGCGAATGCTGGCGGCGCCAGCTCGAAGGCGGAGGCCGTCTGCGCGATTACCAGGCGGACTGGCTGACCCGTGACGGCCAGCCGCTGCGCGTCAGCCTGTCGGCTGACATCATCACGCTGGGCGAACAGCCTTATATCCTCTCCTTCATCATCGACGTCTCCGAGCAAGAGCGCGCCCGCGACGAAATATCGCAATTGCAGGAGCGCCTGGCCACGGCTTTCCGCGCCACCCCGGTCGCCGCCTGCATCACCCGCCTGGACGACGGCAAGCTGGTCGACGCCAACGATCGCCTGCTGCAGGAATACGACTGGACCCGCGAAGATCTGATCGGCCGGACGACGGTCGAAGCCGGCCTCTGGGGCGACGCCGCCGACCGTGCCGCGATGCTGGAGATCATCCGGCGCGACGGCCGGCTCAAAGATTTTGAAAGTATCGGCATCGGCCGGGACGGGCGGCGACGGCTGATCAGCATGTCGGCCGAAATGGTGCAGATGGACGGCGCGCCGCACCTTGTCGTGTTCATTGACGACATCACCGAGCAGCGCCAGGCGACGGCCGAACTGGAAAAACATCGCCATCACCTCGAAGAACTGGTGGCGGCGCGCACGCTCGAACTGGCCGCGGCCAAGGAAGCGGCCGAGGAATCGAGCCGCGCCAAGAGCACTTTCCTGGCCAACATGAGCCATGAGATCCGCACCCCGATGAATGCCATCATCGGCCTCACCCATCTCGTCGAGCGCAATACGCACGACCCCAGCCAACTCGATCGCCTGACCAAGGTCAGCAACGCCGCCCGCCACCTGCTGGCCATCATCAACCAGATTCTCGATATCTCGAAAATCGAGGCCGGCAAGCTTGAACTGCTGGCCACCGACTTTTCGCTAGCCCGGCTGCTCGACAATACCAGCGCCCTGCTCATCGATCGCATCCGCTCGCGCGGCCTGCAATTCCGCTGCACCATCGACCCCGCCCTGCCGTCGGCGCTGCATGGCGATGCGCTGCGCATCGGGCAGATCCTGCTTAATTTCCTGTCCAACGCCACCAAGTTCACCGAGCAGGGCGCCATCAACATCGACGTCACCCGACAGGACGAAACGGCAGCCGGGCTGATCGTTCGCTTCGCCGTCAGCGACACTGGTATCGGCATTCCGGAGGAACAGCAGGGGCGCATCTTCGACGTGTTCGAGCAGGCCGACAGTTCGACCACCCGCCGCTTCGGCGGCACCGGCCTCGGCCTCGCCATCGCCCGCCGCCTCGCCCAGCTGATGGGCGGCGAAACCGGCCTCGAGAGCACGGCCGGAGCCGGCAGTACCTTCTGGTTTACCGCCTGCCTGCAGCCGGCCACCGGCGCCCCAGGCAATCTCGAAACCATGCCTCTCACCGACGACGCCGAAAGCCTGCTCAGCGCCTGGCATGCCGGCAATTGCGTCCTGCTCGCCGAAGACAACCTGATCAATCAGGAAGTCGCGCTCGACCTGCTGCACGCCGTCGGCCTGCAGACCGACGTTGCGGTCAACGGCAAGAAGGCGGTCGAAATGGCTGCCGCCCGGAATTACGACCTGATCCTGATGGATGTCCAGATGCCGATCATGGATGGTCTGGCGGCGACCCGCAGCATCCGCCAGGCCGAAGCGAGCGCGGGACGGCGCCCGGTGCCGGTCCTGGCGATGACCGCCAACGCCTTCAGCGAAGACCGTCGGCGCTGCCTCGAAGCGGGCATGAACGATCACGTCGCCAAGCCGGTCGATCCGCAGGATCTTTACGCGACGCTGATCAAATGGCTGCCGCGGAGGCCTGCAGCGCTCGACGGCAGACCAGCCCAGGACGCTGCAGGAACGCCGCCGGCTATCGACCTGGGCGCTGCGCTGGCCGCCGTTTCCGGTCTCGATACCAGCATCGGACTCAACTCGGTGCGCGGCCGGGCGAGCAGCTATACCCGGCTGCTCGGCACCTTCGTGCGCAGCCATGCCGATGACCCGGCGCGCATCGGCCGCCTGCTCGCCGCCGGCCAGCCGGGCGAAGCACTGCGCGCCGCCCATTCGCTGAAAGGCGCCGCCGGCACGCTGGGCATCACCAGTATCCAGACGGCCGCCGCCGCCCTCGAGGCCGGCTTGCGCAATGCCTCGCCGGCCGATGAAATCAACCGCCTGCTCGGCCTGCTGGCCAGCGAGCATGAGCGCCTGATTCCCGTCATCGACAGCATTCTCCAGCGGCCGACCGCGGCCTCGCCGACGAGCACATGAAGCTCAAGCCCTTCGCCACCCTGGCCGACGTGATGACCCGCGTCGTCCGCACCATCGGCCCGCACCACACATTGCGCGATGTCGCCCGCCTGATGGCCGAGGCGCGCATTTCGAGCATGCTGGTCGAAGTCGACGAGCAGCCGGCCGGCATCATTACCGAATCCGATCTCGTCCGCGCCCTGTACGAAAAAATCTCCCTCGACACCCCGGTCGAGACGGTGATGTCCAGCCCGCTGCTGACCACGGCCCTCGACATGGATCTCTTTGCCGCCCGCCAGTTCGCCATGCAGCACAAGGCACGGCACCTGGTCGTGGTGTCGCCGCGGGGACACACCCTGGGCCTGGTCAGCGACACCGATTTCCGCATCCACATCGGGACCGACATTTTCCGCCACCTGCGCACGCTCGAGAGCCTGATGCAGCGTGAAATCCCGCACCTCGGGCCGGAAGCCAAGCTGAGCGAAGCGATCGACTGCATGACGCGCAGCGCGTCGGACTACATCATCGTCGCCGAAGCCGGACGTCCGCTCGGCATCCTCACCGAGCGCGACATTCCGCGTCTGGTCAATGATTTTGCCGATTTCGGCGCCCTCCCGCTGAGCCGGGTGATGAGCAGCCCGCTGCTCGGCCTGCGCATCGAGCAGCCGATCAGCGAAGCGTTTGAGCGGATGAGCGAATACCATCTGCGCCACATGGTGGTCTTCGACGCCGACGAGCTGATCGTCGGCGTCGTCAGCCAGCACCGCCTGTTCGAGCACCTGGCCGGCCGCCAGCTCGACGAGGCGCTCGAAAAGCTCCATCAGGAACGCGACCGACTGCGCCTGGAAGCGCACATGCAGATGGCGCTCGACGCCGCCGGAGCGGGCAGCTGGGAATATGACCACGACCGTGCTCGCCATGTCTTCAGCGAAGGTGCCCTGCGCCTGATCGGCTGCACTGCCGGTACCGCGCCGACCAGCCTCGACGACTGGCTGAGCCGCGTTCATCCGGCCGAGCGCAATGCCCTGAAAGCCGGCTTCGACGCGCTGGAGAGCGGCCAGGAAGCCGTCTATCGGGCCGAATACCGGATGCGCCGCGGCGACGGCACGTGGACCTGGCTCGAAGACCGCGGCTGCGTCATCGAACGCCGCAGCAACGGTTTGCCCCGGCTGACCACCGGCATCCTCACCGACATCAGCGAACGCCACCAGGCCAGCGGCGCCCTCAATCGCCAGAACCGCGCCCTGCGCCTGATGAGCGGCGTGGCGCAGGCGCTGATCCGGCACGATGACGAACGCCGGATGCTGAACGACATCTGCAATATCGCCATCGAAATCGGCGGCTATTGCCACGCCTGGATCGCCCAGGCCACGGACGATCGCGAGAAACGGATCATTCCCCTGGCTGAATCCGGTTTTCCCGAAGGGCACCTCGCCTCGCTGACCATCAGCTGGGCCGACGACGTGCCTGCCGGTCAGGGGCCGACCGGGCGCGCCATCCGCAGCGGCCAGCCGGTGATCGTCCATGATGTGCAGGAGGCGCCGACTTACGCGCCGTGGCGGGAATTCGCAGCGCAGTCGGGATTCCGCTCCTCCGCCGCCCTGCCCTTGCGGATCGACGGCCGCGTCATCGGTACGCTCAATCTCTACGCCCGGGAAACGGACGCTTTCGACGACGACGAAATGCCGCTGCTCTGCGACCTCGCCGGCGAAATCGGGGTCGGCCTCGCCATGCAGCGTTCGCGAGCCGCGCTCACCCAGCGCGAGGCCAATCTGCGGCAGGCCGAGCGCCTGGCCCGCCTCGGCCATTTCCAGTTCGACCCGCAACTCGACATCTGGACCTCGTCGCCGATGCTCGATGAAATTTTCGGTATCGACAGCGCCTTCGTACGCTCGAAAAAAAGCTGGATCGAGATCGTCCACCCCGACGACCGGGAAAGCCTGATCGCCTATCAGCGCGGCCAGATCCTCGCCCAGAATCTCCATTTCGATGTCGAATACCGGATTGTCCGGCACCGCGACGGGCAGGTTCGCCAGGTGCATGGCGTCGGCGAAGTGGAACTTGACGGCATAGGCCGGATGACGCGGCTGTTCGGCACCATCCAGGACATCACCGAGTCCTATATCCTCAACCAGCGCCTGCAGGAAAACCAGGACGCCCTGCGCGAAGCCCAGTCGATCGCCAACCTGGGCAGCTGGACGCTGGACATGCTGGGCAACCATCTGCAGTGGAGCGACGAAACCTTCCGGATTTTCGGCGCGCAGCGGGATGGCCCGCAGACCCTCGAGTCGTTCCTCGCCCGTGTGCACCCGGACGACCGCCCGCGGGTCGCCGCCGACTGGCAGGGCGCCCTGCAGGGCCGCGCCTACGACACCGAGCATCGCATCGTGGTCAATGGGGCGACCCGCTGGGTCCGCGAGCGCGCCCATATCCATTTCAACGCCGCCGGCCAGGCCGTGTTTGCCGTCGGCACCGTGCAAGACATCACCGAGCGCCGGGTCGCCGAGGACGAATTGCGCAAGCATTCGCTGGCCATCGAACAAAGCCCGCACAGCGTCGTCATCACCGATCTGAAAGGCGACGTCGAATATGTCAACGATGCCTTTGTCCATAACACTGGCTACAGTCGCCAGGAGATCGTCGGCACCAACCCGCGCCTGTTGCATTCGGGCCAGACGCCGGTGGCGACCTACCGGGAATTGTGGGATACGCTGGGGCGCGGCGAAATCTGGCGGGGCGAATTCATCAACCGCCGCCGGGACGGCTCCGTTTACGAGGAATTCGCCATCATCTCGCCGGTCCGCCAGCCGGACGGGCAGATTACGCATTACCTGGCGATCAAGGAAGACATCACCGAGAAGAAGCGGATCGCGGCGGAACTGGAAAGCCATCGCCACCATCTGGAAAGCCTGGTCGATCAACGCACCGCCGAACTGACCAAGGCACGCGACGACGCGGAGAAGGCGAGCCGCGCCAAGAGCGCCTTCCTGGCCAATATCAGCCATGAAATCCGCACCCCGATGAATGCCATCATGGGCCTCACCCACCTGACCCGGCGCGATACCACCGACCCCGTCCAGCACGACCGCCTGACCAAGGTGGCCGAGGCGGCGCAACACCTGCTGTCGATCATCAACGATGTGCTCGACCTGTCGAAGATCGAGGCCGGCAAGCTGACCCTGGAAAAAACCGATTTCTCGCTGGCCCATATTTTCAAGACCGTCTGCAGCCTGATCGGCGAGCGGGCAGCCGCCAAACAGCTGCCCATCACCTGCGAAATCGATCCCGACCTGCCGCCGGCCCTGCACGGCGACCCCCTGCGCCTGCAGCAGATCCTGCTCAATTTCCTGTCCAATGCCGTGAAATTTACCGAGCAGGGGCGGATCGTCATTGCCGCCCGGCTGCTGCACACCAATGCCGAAGGCCTGCTGGTCCGCTGCGAAGTGCGCGACACCGGCATCGGCATCACGCCCGAAGTCCAGTCCCGGCTCTTCCACCCCTTCGAGCAGGCCGACAGTTCGACGACGCGGCGTTTCGGGGGTACCGGACTCGGCCTCGCCATCAGCTACCGCCTGGCCGAAGCAATGAACGGCGCCATCGGCGTGGACAGCAAGCCCGGCCAGGGCAGCACTTTCTGGTTTACCGCCCGCCTCGAATTGCCCCGTCCCGAGCCGCGTCCGGCGCCCGATCAGGTTTGCGCCAGCCGCTGCGAGGACGAAATCGGCCAGCACCATACCGGCGCCCACATCCTGCTCGCCGAGGACAATGAGATCAACGAAGAGGTCGCCACCGACCTGCTGCTCGGCGCCGGCCTGCTCGTCGATATTGCGCGCAATGGCAGCGAAGCCGTGGTCATGGCGCGCCGCCGGCCTTACCGCCTGATCCTGATGGACATGCAGATGCCGGTCATGGACGGCCTCGAAGCCACCCGCCAGATTCGTGCCCTGCCCGGCTACGCCAGGGTTCCCATCCTCGCCATGACGGCCAACGCTTTCGACGAAGATCGCGAAATCTGCCTGGCCGCCGGCATGAACGATCACATTGCCAAACCGGTCGATCCCGCCATCCTCTTCGCCGCGCTGAGCCACTGGCTGCCACTGAGCGAAGCGCCGTCGCTGGCGACCGATACGCCGGCCATCGCCGCGCCGACCAACGGCGACGGGCAATTGCTCGCCAGCCTGGCCGGGGTGCCCGATCTCGACTTCAATTTCGGATTGCAGGCGGTGCGCGGTCGCCTACCCAGCTACTGCCGCCTGCTCGGCAAATTCATCGGCAGCCACGGCGACGACTTCGCGTCTATCCGTCACGAACTGGCCGCCGGCAATGCCACCGAGGCGCGCCGGCTGGCCCATTCGCTGAAAGGCGCGGCCGGCACGCTGGGCGCTACCGGCGTCCAGCGTGCCGCCGCCGCGCTCGAAGCGGCCATCCGCGAACTGGCCGACAACGCCCGGATCGAGCGCCTGATCGATGACTGCGCCGGCGCCTATGGCGCGCTCAGTGCCGCCCTCGGCGCCCTGCTGCCCGCCCCGGAAAGCGCCAGCTCGCCGCCCGCCGCCGCGGAGAACCGCAACGATCAGGCGGATGTCGTCCGCTTGCTGACCCGGCTGCGCAACCAGCTGCGCCTTGGCGACTTCAACGCCCAGGCGCTGGTCGCCGAACAAGCCGCGGCGCTGCAAAAAATCCTCGGCCCGCGCCATGGCCGCTTCGCCAGCGCCATCAGCAGCTTCGATTTCGAAAGCGCCCTGGCCGAGCTGGATGCCGTCGACCAATCGGCCACCGCAACGCATGCCGACTGACGCGCGCCCGACGCTGCCCCTGCCGCGCTGGTTCATTCCGGCGCTGACCCTGATTCTGCTGTTGCTCGTCCTGGGCGGTGTCGAGTTCTACCGCAGCGAGCGCCAGCACCTGCTGAACCAGGCCGGCGCGCAAATGCGCGCCGTGGCCGAACTGAAATCCCGCCAGATTACCGACTGGCGCCATGAACGGATCGGCGATGGTCAGGTCCTGAGCGACGACTCGCGGCTGGTCGACCTGGTCGAACACTGGCTGACCAGGCCGGATGCCACGGCCGACGAGCAGTTGCGCCGCCGCCTGCAGTCGCTGGCCATGAATTATCGCTATCACGACATCCTGCTGCTCGATGCCGACGGCCGGATTCGCCTGAGCCTGAGCGGTCGCCAGGGCGAAACGCAGGATCCGCTTTTCCTCGCGGTAGAAGTCGCCTTCCGCTCGCGACTGGCCGGCATGACCGATTTCCATGACGATCCGCAAAACGGCCAGCTCCATGCCGACGTGATCGCCCCCTTGCAGCGCCTGGACAAGGATGGAGCGCGCCGGATCGCATTCATTGTGCTGCAAATCGATCCGCGGACTTTCCTTTTTCCCGCCCTGCAGTTGCAGCCCTTCCCCAGCCGCACCGCCGAAACCATGCTCGTCCGGCGCGACGGGGACGATGCCGTCTATCTCAGCGAACTGCGCCATCAGCCGGATGCGCCGCTCAAGTTCCGGCTGCCCGCCAGCCACACCACCACGCCGTCCATTCAGGCCGTATTCGACAAGCGCAACGGCATCATCGAAGGCACCGATTATGCCGGCACACCGGTCATCGCCGCCGCTCAGGCGGTTCCCGACTCGCCCTGGCATATCATCACCAAGATTGCCCGCGACGAAGCCCTGAGCCCGTGGATTACCGCCTCACGCCTGATCATCGGCCTGATCGCCGGACTGCTGGTGACGACCGCCAGCATTTTCGGCGTCGTCTATCAGACCCGCGGCCTGCGCCGCTACCGTCATTTGTTTGCCGCCGAAAGCGCCACCCGCGCCGAGCAGGAGCGTTTTCGCATAGCCTTCAACGCCAGTCCGCTGGCCGCCTCGATCGCGCGAACCGAAGATGGCCGGATAGTCGACGCCAATGACAATTACCGGCGTTATTTCGGCTGGCAGCGCCACGAAATACTCGGCAAGACCTCACTGGAGATCGGCCTGTGGACGGACGAAGCGGCTCGCGCCGCCTTTGTCGCCGCCTTGCTCGAACACGGCACGGTCCTCAATTACGAGACCATCTGGTACAACCGCGCGGCGACCCCGTGCAACATCGAAATATCGGCTGCCCTGATCGATATCGACGGCGTTTCGCATATTCTCGCCTTCGCCTCCGACGTCACCGAACGTCGGCGCCTCGACAGCGAACTGAGCGAATATCGCCGCCACCTGGAAAACATGGTCAGCGAGCGCACCTACGAGTTGGCCGTCGCCAAGGAACATGCCGAACGGGCCAGCCGCGCCAAGAGCGCCTTCCTCGCCAACATGAGCCATGAAATCCGCACGCCGCTCAATGCCGTCATCGGACTGACCCACCTGATCCGCCGCGATGCCAGCGATAGCCGCGAAATGGAGCGCCTGGGCCGGATTTCCGACTCGGCCCAGCACCTGCTCGGCATCATCAACGACATCCTCGACATTTCAAAAATCGAGGCCGAAAAACTGCAACTCGAGGAAAGCGACTTTTCGCCCGCCCGGCTGATTGCCGATACCCTGGAAATGATCGACTACCGGGCGCGCGACAAGGGCTTGAGCCTGCTCCCCGACATCGCCGCCGACCTGCCCGCCGGCCTCCATGGCGATCCCAAGCGCCTGCAGCAGATCCTGCTCAACTATCTTTCCAATGCCATCAAATTCACCGAGCGCGGCCATGTCCTGGTCCGCGTCGACATCGCCGAGCGAACGGCCGAAAAGGTGCTGCTCCGTATCGCCGTCGAGGATACCGGCATCGGCGTCGAGCCGCTGATCCAGGCCCGGCTGTTCCAACCTTTCGAGCAGGCCGACGACACGACAACGCGCCGCTTCGGCGGCACCGGTCTCGGCCTCGCCATCAGCCGTCAGCTCGCCCGCCTGATGGGCGGCGACACCGGCATGAGCAGCCGGCCGGGTCAGGGCAGCATTTTCTGGATGACGGCCCGGCTGGCGATCGCCGAACTGCCGGTCGACAGCGAACCGGTCGCCGTCGCCAAAGTCGATTTCGAGGACGAAATCCGGCGCACCCGGCAGGCGGCCCGCATCCTGCTCGTCGAGGACGATCCGTTGAACCAGGAAGTCACCCTCGACCTGCTCCGCCACGCCGGACTCGACGCCGAAATCGCCAACAACGGGCAGGAAGCCGTCGACATGAGCGGGCGTACCGCCTACGACCTGATCCTGATGGACATGCAGATGCCGGTCCTCGACGGTCTAGACGCCACCGCGCAGATCCGGGCGCGGCCCGGTACCGTGCCGCCGATCATCGCGATGACGGCCAATGCCTTCAGCGAGGATCGCGACCTCTGCCTGGCGGCCGGCATGGTCGACCACATCGGCAAGCCGGTCGCTCCGGAAAACCTCTATGCGCTGCTGCTGCGCTGGTTGCCGGCCGCCCCGCCAGCCGCCGGCCAAGACCGCCTGCCGGCGGCGCCAGTCGAGCCGATTCTGCGGCCCGCCTCCGCCGCCACCCTCGCTCAACTCGCCGCCCTTCCCGGAATCGACGTCAAGGCCGGCCTGGCGGCGCTCAATGGCAAGGCGGAACGTTATCTCGGCCTGCTGCGCAAATACCTCGAGCATCATGGCAGCGTCGTCGAGGACATTCGCCAGGCGCTGGCCGGCGACGACACCGCCACTGCCCGGCGCTTGGCGCACACCCAAAAAGGCCTCGCCGCCACACTCGGCTTCGAATCCATCCGGGCTGCCGCGGCCGCGCTGGAGAATGCCATCCGCGACGACGAGCCAGCCGGCCGCCAGGCAGACCTGCTCGACGAACTGGCGGCCGCCCATGGTCAGCTGAGCGCTGCCCTCGGCCAGCTCCTCGGATCGGCCACGCCGGCCGTACCGGCCGGCAAACTCCCTCCGGCACGCCAGCTGCTGGCCCGATTGCACGCCTTGCTCAGTGACGACGACATCGCCAGCGTGCGCCTGGCGGAAGATGCCAGCCTGCTGCTCGGGGCCAGCCTCGGCGCCGATTACCCGGCTTTCTGCCAGTATCTGGGAAGTTACGATTTCCCGCAGGCACGACTGCTGCTGGAAAAGGTGCTGGCCGAACAGGAACCGGCCTGAATGAAGAAGCTCAGAGGTGTACGACGGCCCTGACCTCGTTGCCGCAACCGCAGTATTCGAGGCTGTCGAAACTGATCAGCCGCGACATGGCGATGCCCCGGCCATGGGTATCGAAAGCGCGTTCCGGACTCATTTCCAGATAGCCCGGCCAGTCGAAACCGCTGCCCTGGTCGCGAATGATGAAACTCAGTTCGCCCTCGCGCCGTTCAATGTCGAGTTCGGCCTGCCGGGCGCCACATTGCGGTGACGCCAGCAGACGTTCGATCTCGTCCGCCAGCCGGCCCTGCTCGATCAATGCCGATTTCTGCTGGTAGCCGATCCCCAGGTTGCCGTGCTCGACGGCATTGAGCATCAGTTCGGAAAGGCCGAGCACGACGCGCCCCGGGTCGGGTGCTGCATTCGCCGCCAGCGCCGCCAGGTTGCGCGCTTCCTCGGGGGTGCGGAAAACGAAACGGGCCTGCACTAGGTTGCCCAGCGTCCGGCCCTGGCGCTTCACCTCGTCGGCCAGCTCCTTGTGGCCGCGATAGTCGCGGCTGGCAGCGGCGACGATGGCGAGCAGCGTTTCCGCCGAAAACGGCTTGGTCAGGTAATAGTAGGCGCCGGCCTGGAGGCCTTCCAGCACATCGCTGTCGGCCGTCATGCCGGTCTGCATGATCACCGGCACATGCATCATGTCCGGGCGCAGCTTGACGCGATGCAGGATTTCGATGCCGTCCATGTCAGGCATCATGCGGTCGAGCAGGATGGCATCAAAACGCTCCGGCGCAGTATCGATTTCCCGCCACGCCGCTTCACCCGAGTCGGCCTCGACCACGGCATAACCTTCATCGATCAGGTTTTCGGCCAGCATTTCGCGACCGATCGGCTCATCGTCGACCACCAGAATACAGGTCTGCGCCAAGACAGTTCTCCGCAAGAGTTGGTTGCCGAACGACACTGGCAACTGATGCTCGTCAGATTAGCCTATTTGGCGCGCCCGAGCCATGTACGAAGGTGCAGATTCAGGTCGCCGCCCGCAGCCAGTCGATCGCCCCCTGCGCGGCCGCCCGGCCGCTCGCCAGGCAGGCGGTGAGCAGGTAGCCGCCGGTCGGCGCTTCCCAGTCGAGCATTTCGCCGGCGACGAAGACCCCGGGCCGGCGCTTCGCCATCAATTGCCCGTCGACGGCTTCGAAGCGGACGCCGCCGGCGCTGCTGATTGCCTCGTCCAGCGGCCGCGTCGCCAGCACCGGCACAGGCAGGGCTTTCAGCGCCACAGCCAGGGCGCTGGCGCTGTTCAACACCTCGGGCGGAGATAACTCGCGCAGCAATGCGGCCTTGACGCCTTCGATGCCGGCCCGCCGGCGCAAATGATTGGCCAGCGAATCGCGGCCGCGCGGCTGCGCCAGTTCGGCCGTCAGGCGTTCGAGCGAACGTCCGGGCACCAGGTCCAGCGTCAGTACCGCGTGGCCGGTGCTGTCGAGCGCATCGCGCAAAGGCGCCGACAGCGCGTAGATCAGGCCGCCTTCGATGCCTCCGGCGGTGATATTGAATTCGCCCTGCTGCCGTCGTTCGCCGACTGCGGCGATCACCGGCTTCACCGGCTGGCCGGCGAAACGCTCGCTGAACCAGGCGCTCCAGGCGACATCGAAGCCGCAATTGGCCGGTTTCAGCGGTGCGACATCGATGCCCCTCGCCGCCAGCAGCGGCACCCAGGCGCCGTCCGAACCGAGTTTGGCCCAACTGCCGCCGCCCAGCGCCAGGATCACCGCGTCGGCGGCAAATTCCGTTTCCCCGGCCGGCGTCGCGAAACGCAGGGCGCCGGCCGCCGTCCAGCCCAGCCAGCGGTGCCGGACATGGAAATGCACCCCTTGCTGGCGCAGCCGGTGCAGCCAGGCGCGCAACAGCGGCGCCGCCTTCATCTCGACGGGGAAGACGCGCCCGGAGGTCCCGACGAAAGTGGCGATGCCCAGGCCGTGAATCCAGTCGCGCAAAGCCTGCGGCCCGAAGCCGTCGAGCAGGGGCGCGATCTCTGCCTGGCGGTCACCGTAGCGGCCAACGAAGTCGGCCAGCGGCTCGGCATTGGTGATGTTCATGCCACCCTTGCCGGCCATCAGGAACTTGCGGCCGACCGAGGGCATGGCGTCGAACACGGCGACCTCCCCGATTCCGGCGCCGGCCAGCACTTCGGCCGCCATCAGACCGGCCGGACCGCCGCCGATGACCGCCAGGCGCGCCCTCATTTGCCCACCTCGCCGTCCGCGACACCGGCCGGCAGGCATGGCGCCACGTCGCCGGCGGCGGCTGTCGGCACGGCTTCTTCGTCGAGCGGCGTCACCGTGACGGCGACTTCCGGCTCGGCGCCGCCACCGCCCAGGATGATGCCGCGCAGCGGCGAGATGTCGCCGAAATCGCGACCGAAGGCGACGGTGATGTGTTCGGTGTCCGGCAACAGGTTGTTGGTCGGGTCGAAATCGACCCAGCCTTCGGCGTATCCCGGGGCATATACCGAGACCCAGGCGTGCGAGGCGTCGGCGCCGATCAGGCGCGGCTTGCCCGGTGGCGGGCGGGTCAGCAGATAGCCGCTGACATAGCGGGCCGCCAGGCCAAGGGCGCGCAGGCAGGCGATCATCAGGTGGGCGAAATCCTGGCAGACGCCGCGCTTCTTTTCCAGCACTTCCATGACCGGCGTCGATACCGTGGTCGCTTCCGGATCGAACTTGAATTCCCGGAAAATCTTCGCCATCAGGGCCTGGGCGCCGAGCAGCACCGGCCGGCCGCGCGGGAAACAGTTGGCGGCATAGTCGGCCAGTTCGTGCTTGACGCGGACATGGGCGCTTTCGAAAAGGTAGCGCGTCGCGTCGAGGTCTTCCGGCGACGGGGCGGTCGCATCGTAGGCCAGCCGATCGCGCACGTCTTCCCAGGCTGGCGAGCGCTCCAGCTTGTCGGCCGGGTGCGGCAGCACGGCGATGGTCATCGCCGAACGGATGAACAGCTTGTCGTGCGGCGCATGGAAGGCGATCCAGGTCACCGGGTTGCCGAAAGCGTCCTGGCCATCGCGGCGCCAGTTGGGCTGCGGCCGGACTTCGATGTGCTGTTCCTCGATCTGCTGGCAGGCGAGAACACGCGGCGACAGGTGCAACTGTTGCTGCGACAGCGACACCGGGCTGCCGTAGTCGTAGGTCGTTTCGTGCAGCACGTGGTAGCGGATGGGCGTCTTCGCCATGCTCACAGCGCCATGGTTTGCCGGCTGACATCGCCGACATGGGTGAAATAGCGCATGCCCAGCCAGTCGGACAGCTGGACGGCGGCCGCGTCAAGTTCCCAGAGCAAGCCGGCCAGTTCTTCGAAAGGTGAGGCGCCCCGCAAGCGGCCGGTTGGCGGCTGTTCGAAAGGTTCCAGATCGAAGGCGCGCAGCCGGTCGAGCACTTCGGGCAGCGGGCTGCCGCTTTCCTCGCCCAGTTCGCGCGCCATACGGTCGAGGTAGCGGGCGATGACGCCAGCCTGGAAAATGACCCCGTGCGGATTGCTGTCGTCGAAGACGAGCAGGTCGAGCACCGGCAGCAATTCGGGCAGGCGGGAATAACGCGAACGATAGGTGATGATCGAGTCGGACAGTTCGAGCAGCCATTCCAGGCTGCCCGGCCCGCGCGAGGACGGCATGGTCAGGAAATGGGCGACGCTCTGCGCCAGGAAAGAGAGGCGTTCGAGGCGGCGACCGATGATCAGGAAACGCCAGCCGTCGTCGCGCGTCATGTTGTCCATGGCAAAACCAGTCAGCGACGAGGAAACGCCGAGCACGCGATCGAGGAAGGCGATCGCCTCGGGCAGCGTCGGGTGGATTTTAAGCGCCGCCTGCTGTTCGCGCTGCAGGCGGTTCAGCGAATGCCAGTGATCGAGCGACAGCCGCTCGCGGACGTGCGTCGCCGACCACATCAGGTTGCGGATATTGCCGGCCAAACTCCCCGCTTGATCCGGGTCGTAGATCGCTTCGAGCAGCGCGTGCTCGCTGCCCGCCCTGATCTCGCCCTCTTCGTCGGGCGCCGGCAGGATGCGCAGGCGCAGCGCCAGTTCCATCGCCGAAGCCAGTGCCGGCGTCATTTCGCCGCCGGATTCGGCCAGGCGGCTGAGCGCGACGCGCAGCATGCGGGCGCTGTCGTCGAAACGTTCGGAATAGCGACCGAGCCAGAACAGGTTCTCGACCACCCGTGATGTCAGGTTGGCCCCGCCCCGCACCAGGTCGCGGACGCCGACCGAAGGCTTCAACAGCGTGAATTCGCTGACTGGGCCGTTGGTCAGCACCCAGGTATCCTTGGACGAGCCGCCGCGTTGCATCGAAATGATGCGGTCGCTGGCGCCGGTCGCCACCCGGGCCAGACCGCCGGGCATCACCGAATAATCGCCGTCCGCCGTTACCGCCGCATAGGCGCGCAGGCCGACCGGCCGGGCGAGCAGGCGGCGTTCGTGCGAACGGCTCCAGGTCGGCCCCTGCGACAGGTCGACCATTTCCTGGGCGACGTAGGCATGCGGTCGGGCCTCGATGCGGCGCAGCATTTCGGCTCGCGCCTCGGCTTTCAGTTCGTAGCCGAACACCGGCTCCATGCGCTGCGTAGGGTAGGCCGGCTTGATCACCAGGTCGTCGAAATTTTCCCGCACGTAGTCGAGGGCCGGCTTTTCGCCACACCACCAGGTGCCCACCGAAGGCATCGCCAGTTCCTCGCCGAGCAGCTTGCGGCAAATCGCCGGCAGGAAACCCATCAGGGCGCCCGAGGAGAGCAGTCCGCTGCCCAGCGCATTGGCGATCACCACCCGGCCGGCCCGTGCCACGTTCAACAAGCCGGGCACGCCGAGCGCCGAATCGCCGCGTAATTCCAGAGGATCGCAATAGTCGTCGTCCTGCCGGCGGAGGATGACGTGGATGCGCTTCAGGCCGCGCAGGGTCTTCAGGTAGACGGTATCGCCACGCACCGCCAGGTCCTGGCCCTCGACCAGCGGGAAACCGAGGTAGCGGGCGAGGTAGGCGTGTTCGAAATAGGTTTCGTTGTACGGTCCCGGCGTCAGCAGCACGATATGCGGCTGTTCGTCGCCATCGACGGGAGCCAGCGCCGCCAGGCCGTCCTGCTGGTCGCGGAAGAAATCGGCCAGATGCTGGACGTGCAGGTCGCGGAACATTTCCGGAAAGACGCGCGAGACGACCAGCCGGTTCTCCAGCGCGTAACCGGCCCCGGACGGCGCTTGCGTGCGGTCGGCGATCACCCACCACTTGCCGTCCGGCGAGCGCGCGAGATCCACCGCATACTGGTGCAGCCAGGTGCCGCCGGCCGGCCTGACGCCCCGGCAAGGCCACAGGAAGCCGTGCTGGCCGTACACCAGGGCCGGTGGCAGCAGCCCTTCGGCGAGCAGTTTCTGCTCGCCGTAGAGGTCGGCCAGCATGGCGTTGAGCACGGCCGCCCGCTGGGCGACGGCGGCGGAGACCTCGGCCCACTCTTCCGGCGAGATGATCAGCGGCAGCGGGTCGAGCGCCCACGGCCGGTCGGCGCCGTTGGGGTCGGCGTAGACGTTGTAGGTGACGCCGTTTTCCTGGATTCGCCGGTCGACGAAATCGAGCCGACGATGCATCTCGTCCGGCGCCACCGCGTCGAGATGGATGAAAAACTGCCGCCAGTGCGGCCGCACGTTGCCCTCCGCGTCGAGCATTTCGTCGTAGCGGCGGGCAGTGCGGGGATAGATCGCGAGGAGTGTGCGGGCCATTCAGCCAGTCGGGCAATGCGGGCGGGCCGCGGACGGCCCATTTTTACGGCTCGGCGGCCGCCCCCCGCATCTGGAAGGGTTCAGGAACGGCGCAAGTCTAGCGTAAACGGGTGTTCCGCGCTGATTTGCGGCGCCCCGACCGAGAGTTTGCCCGGCGTGTGACCGAAGCGGAAGAAACGGGCCAGACGGCGGCTTTCCGCTTCGAAGGCATTGACCGGGAAGCTGTCGAAACTGCGTCCGCCGGGATGCGTCACATGGTACTGGCAACCGCCCAGCGAACGCTGCATCCAGGTATCGACCAGGTCGAAAACCAGCGGCGCCTGCACGCCGATGGTCGGATGCAGGCAGGAAGGCGGCTGCCAGGCGCGGTAGCGGACACCGGCGACGAATTCGCCATGGGTGCCGGTATTCTGCAAGGGCACCGGGACGCCGTTGCAGGTCAGTACGTAGCGGTCCGGCGCCATGCCGCGGAGCCTGACCTGGACGCGTTCGACGGAGGAATCGACGTAACGCACGGCACCGCCGGCCGAGCCCTCCTCGCCCAGCACATGCCAGGGTTCGAGGGCGTGGCGCAATTCGAATTCCATGCCCTTGACCGCGAAGTCGCCGTATTTCGGGAAACGGAACTCGAAGTGCGGGGCGAACCACCCGGCCTGCAGCGGGAAACCGGCCACCTGCATTTCTTCCATGACGTCGGCGAAATCCTGACGGACGTAGAAAGGCAGCATGAAGCGGTCGTGCAGTTCGCTACCCCAGCGCACCAGCCGGGCCGGTTCGTAAGGCTGTTGCCAGAAGCGGGCGATCAGCGCCCGCAGCAGCAGTTGCTGGGTCAGCGACATGCGGGCGTGCGGCGGCATTTCGAAGGCGCGCAGTTCGAGCAGGCCGAGCCGGCCGCTCGGGCCATCGGGCGAGAACAGCTTGTCGATGCAGAACTCGGAGCGGTGGGTGTTGCCGGCAACGTCGGTCAGCAGATGACGCAGCACGCGGTCAATCAGCCAGGGTGGAGCCGCGCTGCCGGCGGGCGGAATCTGCCGGAAGGCGATTTCCAGTTCGTAGAGGCTGTCGTTCCTCGCCTCGTCGATGCGCGGCGCCTGGCTGGTCGGGCCGATGAACAGTCCCGAGAACAGGTAGGAAAGGCTGGGGTGGTTGTGCCAGTAGGCGATCAGGCTTTTCAGGAGGTCCGGGCGACGGAGGAAGGGTGAGTCGTTGGACGTCGCGCCGCCGAGCACGAAGTGGTTGCCGCCGCCGGTGCCGGTGTGGCGCCCGTCGACCATGAACTTCTCGCTGGTCAGCCGGGTCTGGTGCGCCGCCTCGTAGAGATGGGTGGTCTGCTCGACCAGCTGCGTCCAACTGGTGGACGGCTGGATATTGACTTCGATGACGCCGGGATCGGGGGTCACCCGGAAATTGATCAAGCGCGGATCGGACGGCGGCTCGTAGCCTTCGATGACGACCGGCAACTGCATTTCGCCGGCAATCGACTCGACGATGGCGACCAGCTCCAGGTAATCCTCCAGCCTCTCGGTCGGCGGCATGAAGATGTAGAGCTTGCCGGCGCGGGCCTCGGCGCACATCGCCAGGCGCGTGATCCAGCCGGCCGACTGCTTGGCGACGGGTTCGGTATCGGCCGCGGTGACTTGGCCCGGGGCGCTGCCGCGGCGCGAGTCAGCGCCGCTGGCGGTCGCCGGCGATGCAGGACGGGCCGGCCCGGCAAACTGCCGGCGGATTTCGGCAGAGGGATGCAAGGGCGCCAGCGGCTGCGCCGGGTCGGGCGGATAGACATAGGGGTAATCGCCCGGCGCCGCCCAGGGCTGCGAATCGATGGGCAGGCGGTAACCCATCGCCGAATCGCCGGGCAACAGGTAGCAGCGCTCGGCGCGCAGGAACCACGACCCGCTCTGCCAGCGGCCGGCTTCGTTCTTCCTGACCGGCAGGATGTGGCCGACGGTATGGTCGAGGCCTTGCGTGAACACCTTCATCAGGCGGGCGCGCTCCAGTTCGTCGTCGAGTCGCGCATCGAAGGGATCGACATTGACCGGCAGGCGGCGCTCGCGCCACAGGTAGTAGAAGGCGTCTTCGAAGGCCGGGAAGACATGCCGCGCATCGAGCGCCAGTTTCTCGGCGACGCGTTGCATGAAGCGGGCGGAATGTTCGCTGCCGGCACCGTAATCGCGCTTCTCGTCGGCGTAGAGGGCCGGTTCCTGCCAGATCGGCTCGCCATCCCGGCGCCAGAAACAGTTCAGACTCCAGCGCGGCAATTGTTCGCCGGGATACCACTTGCCCTGACCGAAATGCACCAGGCCCTGCGGCGCGTATTTCTCGCGCAGACGATGGAAGAGTTCAGCCGACAACAGCCGCTTGCTGGGGCCGAGGGCGGCAGTATTCCATTCGGCCCCCTCGGGATCGTCGACTGCGACAAAGGTCGGTTCCCCGCCCTGGGTCAGGCGCACGTCGAGCTTCTGCAGCGTGTCGTCGACCTGCCGGCCGAGGCTTTCGATGGCCAGCCACTGTTCGTCGCCATAGGGCTTGGTGACGCGCGGCGCCTCCCAGATGCGCGACACTTCCATGGCATGGAAGAATTCCGTCTCGCATTCGTCGATGCCGCCGCTGACCGGTGCCGCCGAAGACGGTTCCGGCGTGCAGGCAAGCGGAATGTGACCTTCGCCGGCAAAGAGGCCGGAAGTCGGATCGAGGCCGATCCAGCCGGCGCCCGGCAAATAGACTTCGGTCCACGCATGCAGGTCGGTGAAATCCTGTTCCGGGCCGGATGGGCCGTCCAGCGACTTGACGTCGGCGGTGAGCTGGATCAGGTAACCGGAAACGAAGCGCGCCGCCAGGCCGAGATGGCGCAGCACCTGGACGAGCAGCCAGGCCGAGTCGCGGCACGAGCCGGAACGCTTGGTCAGCGTTTCCTCCGGCGTCTGGACGCCGGCTTCCATGCGTATGGTGTAACTGATGTCGCGCTGCAACCGGGCGTTGATGGCGACCAGAAAATCGACGCTGGGCGTTGCCTGACGCGAAATGCCGGCCAGGTACTTGTCGAACAGCGGCCCGTAGGCGACCTTGTAGAGATAGGGCGCCAGCTCGTGGCGTTCGCCGGCCTCGTAGGCGAAGGGAATTTTCTCGGCGTGCGGCTCGAGGAAGAAGTCGAAGGGATTGATCACCGACATCTCGGCCACCAGATCGACCTCAACGTGGAATTCACGGGTCTTTTCCGGAAACACCAGACGGGCCAGATAATTGCCCTGGGGATCCTGCTGCCAGTTGATGAAATGCTTTTCCGGTCCGATCTTCAAGGAATAGGACAGGATGCGCGTCCGCGAATGCGGACAGGGCCGCAGCCGGATGACCTGCGGCCCGAGATTAATCAGGCGGTCATAGGAGTAGTGCGTGACATGGTTTAGTGCGACGTGAATGGACACGGGCGAACTCCGGGCGATTGGACTGAAAGCTTAAAAGCAAGACATGAACCACCCTGTAAGCCATTGATTTTCGATGCCGTCAAAATATGACGGCACCACGCCAAGGCTCAGTTCACCAGCCCGCGCACCGTTCGGGTGCCCCGGGGCGCCCTCCTCAATTCACCTGGGCCAGCGCTTCGGCGAG
The DNA here is from genome assembly GCA_050259955.1 of Bacteroidota bacterium. GTDB lineage: Bacteria > Pseudomonadota > Gammaproteobacteria > Burkholderiales > Rhodocyclaceae > Azonexus. The sequence continues at coordinate 148,608 of JBLNBM010000015.1, read as the reverse complement.
ATGACGGACCGTGCGTTCGATATGGTGCAGCTTGTCCAGCCCGAACAGGCCAATCCGGAAAGTCCGGTAATCGGCCGGCTCATCGCATTGCAGCGGCACGCCGGCCGCCGTCTGCAAGCCGAGGCCGAGGAATTTCTTGCCCGACTGGATATCCGGATCGGTCGTATAGCTGACCACGACGCCGGGCGCCTCGAAGCCTTTGGCGGCGACACTGGGATAGCCCTGGCCGGCGAGCAGCGCCCGCACCTGGTCGCCGAGCGCCTGCTGTTCGGCCTGGATCTTGTCGAAGCCATAGCTTTCCATTTCCAGCATCACCGTCCGCAGGCGAGCCAGGCCATCGGTCGGCATGGTGGCGTGATAGGCGTGACCGCCGCCTTCGTAGCTTTCCATGATCTGCAGCCATTTTTTCAGGTCGGCGGCAAAGCTGGTGCTGGTCGTCGTCTCGATCAGTTGGCGCGCCCGTTCGCCGAGCATGACCAGGGCACAGCACGGCGAGGCGCTCCAGCCCTTTTGCGGCGCGCTGATCAGCACATCGACACCGGTCGCCGCCATATCGACCCAGATGGCTCCCGAGGCAATGCAATCGAGCACGAACAGTCCGCCGACGGCATGCACCGCCTCGCCCAGCGCCCGCAGGTAGTCGGCCGGCAGCATGATGCCGGAGGCGGTTTCGACATGCGGCACGAAGACCACGCCCGGCTTCTCGCGGTGGATGGCGGCGATGACCTCGGCGAGCGGCGGCGGCGCAAACGGCGACTGGGCGCCATCGCCCTGCCGGCGCGCCTTGAGCACGATGCTTTCCGAGGGAATCCGCCCCATGTCAAGTATCTGCGTCCAGCGGAAACTGAACCAGCCGTTGCGGATGACCAGGCATTTCCGGTCCGTCGCAAATTGCCGTGCCACCGCCTCCATGCCGAAAGTGCCGCCGCCCGGCACGACAATGGCTGAATGGGCGTGATAGACCGTCTTCAGGACGCGCGAAATGTCGCGCATAACCCCCTGGAAACTCTGCGACATGTGGTTCAGGGCACGATCGGTATAGACCACAGAATATTCGAGCAGGCCGTCGGGGTCGACGGCGGGCAACAGACGGGACATGGCTTGGCTCCGGAAATCGTTTTTGTTGATTTGAGAGGATAACGCCTATGACGGAGGGAACCAAGGGTTGGGGGCTGGATGGCTTATTCCGCGTGTCGACAATCAAAGTTTGATTTGTTTAATGGCGAGGTTCCGCGCTGGCGGCGCGGGTCGGGCTTGCTTAACCTTGGGGTTCCGCCTTGAGGGCGGAACCCAAGCGCCAAACAACCACCAACTCAATTACCCACGACAACCCCCACCCCCTAAGTACACAACAAAAAAACTTACGCCACCTCCGCCATCGGCACCAAAAAGTCCTGACTAATCCCGTCCCCCAGTATGTAGATGTGATCCATGAAATCGGTCAGCCACTCATGCAACCCCTGCTCGAGAATGTCCCCGACCCGGGCGTAATGCAGCTTCGCATGCAGCAGGCCCGCCTGGCGCTGGGTTTCGCCGGAATGACTGTTGGCGATCAGGTCGAGGTTCTTGATCACGCCGTTCATGCAGAAATGCAGCGAGCGCGGCATGTCGCTGCGCAGGATCAGCAATTCGGCAACGCGTTCGGGCGTCATCGCGTCGCGATAGACCTTGCGGTACACCTCGAAGGCCGACACCGAACGCAGCAGCGCCCCCCACTGGTAGAAGTCGGTGGCCCCCTCGTCGCCATGCGGGCGCAGCACGTGATATTTGACATCGAGGATGCGCGCCGTATTGTCGGCCCGCTCCAGCAAGGTACCGAGACGGATGAAGTGGTAGGCCTCGTCCTGCAGTAGCGTGCCCAGCGTCGTGCCCCGCGACAGCGAGGAGCGCATCTTGACCCACTCGAAGAATTCGCTGATCCCGGCATTGAGCAGTTGCTCGAAGCTCTTCTCGCGCGCTTCCAGCCAGGTGGAATTCAGCGTCTCCCACATTTCCGTGGTGATCGTACCGCGCACGGCGTGGGCATTTTCCCGCGCCAGCCGCAGACAGCTGTGGATGGAAGCGAAATTGTCGGCGTCGCTGACCATGAATCGCAGCACATTTTCAGCGGTGATTTCCGAATATTTCCTGGCGTAGATGTCTTCCAGGCTGTTCAGGGCGATGATCGCCTTCCAGTTCTCGTTGGCGGCATCGAGCGATTGCGGGACCAGGGACATCTGCCAGGTGACGTCGAGCAGGCGGGCAAGGTTTTCGGCCCGCTCGATATAGCGGGACATCCAGAAAAGGTGATCGGCTGTGCGGCTCAACATGGCTTAATCCTCCAGAACCCAAGTGTCTTTGGTACCGCCGCCCTGCGACGAATTGACGACCAGCGAGCCAGCGGTCAGGGCGACGCGGGTCAGGCCGCCCGGCACCATGTTCACGCACTTGCCCGAGGACAGCACGAAGGGGCGCAGATCGAGGTGGCGCGGTGCGATGCCTTCCTCGACAAAAGTCGGGCAGTTGGAAAGGGCCAGGGTCGGCTGGGCGATGTAGCCGTCCGGTTTGGCGAGCAACAACTGGCGGAAATGCTCGATCTGCTCCTTGGTCGAGGCCGGCCCGACCAGCATGCCGTAGCCGCCGGCGCCGTGCACTTCCTTGACGACGAGTTCCGGCAGATGCGCCAGCACGTAAGCCAGCTCGTCCGGCTTGCGGCACATGTAGGTCGGCACGTTGTTCAGTTTCGGCTCTTCGCCGAGGTAGAAACGGATCATGTCCGGCACGTAGGGATAGATCGACTTGTCGTCGGCGACGCCGGTGCCGACGGCATTGGCGAGGGTCACGTTGCCGGCCTGGTAGGCCCTGAGGATACCCGGCACGCCGAGTGCCGAATCGGCCCGGAAGACCAGCGGATCGATGAAGTCATCGTCGATCCGCCGGTAGATGACGTCGACGCGCTGCGGTCCTTGCGTCGTCCGCATGTAGACGACTTCGTCCTTGACGAAAAGATCGCGGCCCTCGACCAGTTCGACGCCCATCTGCTGGGCGAGGAAAGTGTGTTCGAAATAGGCGCTGTTGTAGGCACCCGGCGTCAGCACGACGACGGTCGGATTGCCGACGCCCTGCGGCGCAACGGCACGCAGCTTCTCGAGCAGCATGTCGGGATAGTGCTGGACCGGTGCCACCTTGTGCCGGGCGAAGAGTTCCGGGAAAAGCCGCATCATCATCTTGCGGTCTTCGAGCATGTAGGAGACCCCGGACGGCACGCGCAGGTTGTCCTCCAGCACGTAGAACTCCCCCGCCCCGGCGCGCACGATATCGACGCCGGCGATGTGGGCATAGATGCCGCCCGGCACATCGACGCCGCGCATGATCGGGCGGTACTGGGCGTTATTGAGGATCTGTTCGGCGGGAATCCTGCCGGCCTTGAGGATTTCCTGGTCGTGATAGATATCGTGCAGGAACATATTGAGCGCCGTGACGCGCTGGCGCAGCCCGCTCTGCAGGCTTTTCCACTCGGCCGAGGGAATGATCCGCGGAATGATGTCGAAAGGAATCAGGCGCTCCTTGCCCGCTTCTTCGCCATACACCGCGAAGGTGATGCCGACCCGGTGAAAAGCCAGATCGGCCTCCGCCCGTTTGCGCGCGATGCGCTCCGGCGGGGTCGCCCTGAGCCATTGATCGTAACCCTGGTAATGAGCGCGGACGCCGCCGTCGGCGTGGGTCATTTCGTTATAGAAGTTCATGGTGGACTCGTCGCTGAGGATGCTCTCCAGGTGAAATCAGCAGATTCCATGCCACTGTCAGTAATCCAGAATAATCAGTGCATTAGGAATCGCGAAACTTAGACAATGCCCCATCACAGTGCGTGCCTTTGTCAAACTGGTGCGCATAAAAAAAACCCGCCGGATCGCTCCGGCGGGTTTTGCAGACGACGAGGACGCTGGCGATCAGGCGCGTTCGAAAATCACGGCAATGCCTTGGCCGCCACCGATACACATGGTGACCAGCGCGTACTTGCCGCCGACGCGTTCCAGTTCGTAGAGCGCCTTGGTGGCGATGAAGGCACCGGAACAGCCGACCGGGTGGCCGAGGGCGATGGCGCCGCCGTTCGGGTTGGTCTTGGCAGGATCGAGACCGAGCACCTTGGAAACCGTCAGCGCCTGGGCGGCAAAGGCTTCGTTGGATTCGATAACGTCCATCTGGTCGAGACTGAGACCAGCCTTCTTCAGCGCCAGCTTGGTGGCCGGGATCGGACCTTCGCCCATGATCTCGTTCGGCACACCGGCCACGGCGTAGGAAACGATACGAGCCAGCGCCTTCTGACCTGCCTTGGCGGCAACGTCAGCGGCGGCGAGCACGAAGAAGGCAGCGCCGTCGTTGATGCCGGAAGCGTTACCGGCAGTGACAGTACCGTCCTTCTTGAAAGCCGGCTTCATCTTGGCCAGGCTTTCCATCGTCGTGTTGGACTTGACGTGCTCGTCGGTATCGAACACCACTTCGCCCTTGCGGGTTTGCTTGACGATCGGCACGATCTGCGACTTGAAGCGACCTTCGGCGATGGCCACGGTGGCGCGACGCTGCGATTCCAGCGCGAACTCGTCCTGCGCTTCGCGGCTGAAGCCATGCTTCGCAGCCAGGTTTTCAGCGGTGATGCCCATGTGGCCGACGCCGAACGGGTCGGTCAGGATGGCGACCATCGAGTCGATGGCCTTGGTGTCGCCCATGCGGGCGCCATTGCGCAGCGCCGGCAGCAGGTAAGCCGCCTTGGACATCACTTCGACGCCGCCGCCGATACCGTAATCGGCATCGTTGAGCATGATGTTCTGGGCGGTGGTGACGATGGCTTGCAAGCCCGAAGAACACAGGCGGGAAACCTGCATGGCGACCGATTCCATCGGCAGACCGGCCTGGATCGAAGCGACGCGGGAAACATAGGCGTAACGGGAATCCGTCGGCATGGTGTTGCCGACGGTGACGTAGTTGATCTGCTGGGGATCAACGCCGGAGCGAACCACCGATTCCTTCATCACGATACCGGCCAGCTCGCTGGCTTCGAAATCGGCCAGGGCACCACCAAAGGTACCGATGGCGGAACGAACTGCGCTCAGAACGACGACTTCTCTGCTCATATACATCTCCTTATAAGAATCAATCAGCCTGCCAGACTGGCAAGCCCCAACAAGAACAGCAACAACATCCACAACAAAGTGGCGCGCCAGACGAGGCCGACGGCGCTCTGCATGAAATCGGCGTCGGCCGGGTCGCCCATGCCCAACGCGGCGCGGTCGGTCAGTTCGCTGCCATCAAGCACCGGCATGCCGAGCTGAACGCCCAGGGCGCCGGCGCCGCTGGCCAGTACGATACCCAGATCGCGATCCGGCCAAAGGCCGGCTTGCGTCCGCCAGCAATAAACGGCGTCCTCGAAATCACCGACGATGGCGAAAGCCGAGGCCGTGGCGCGCAAGGGCAACCAGTCAATCATAGCGAAAACCTGGCGCGAGAATGTGAAAAAGTCGGCGGGCTCGACCCGGTTGCGTTCGCGCCAGCGCTCGCCGACCACGGCCGACAGGCGGTAAAGCACCGCACCGCAGGGGCCGGGCAGCAGGACAAACCAGAGCAGCACGGCAAAGACATGACGGTGCGAGGCGGCCAGCGCCTGTTCGATGGCCAGGCGGGCAATATCCTCGGAACCCAGTTCCGTCGTCGACCGTCCCTGCCATTCGGCGAGCAGCACGCGAGCCCGCGGCAAATCGCCAAGCCGCAGGGCGAGCTGGATTTCCGTGTAATGGTGGCTGAACTGGCGAAAGCCCATGGTCAGATAGAGGACGCCGACATTGAGCGCCCAGGCGAGCAGCGGATTCAGGGCATGGAGCGTGGCATAGAACGCCGCCACCAGTCCGACCGGCAACAGTACAGCCAGACACCAGGCAATGACGCCGTGCCGGTATTCACCGGCATTGCAGCGCGCCTCGATGAAATCCGCCCAGGCGACAAGGGGATTGACCACCACGCGGCGGTAGGAAAGGGGTTGCAGTTGTTCGATCAGGAAAACTGCAATGAGCGATAAAAGACTCATGGGGCGGGCGAATCTGCCGTATCCGGCTTATTTTCTTGTACTAAAACGTCACCATACCACAAGCTCAGGCCGGATGGAGACCCAGACGCGCGGTCAATGAACGGATCATTCCGGCCGTCGCCCCCCAGATAAAATGGTCGCCGTAGGGCATGGCAAAAAAATGGCGCAAGGCGCCGCGATAATGCAGTGCATGCTCCTTGTGATTGTCCGGATCGAGCAGGAAATCAAGCGGCACTTCAAAAGCCTCCGCCACTTCGAAGGGATCTAGCGCCAGATCGAAGGGCGGCGTCACCAGGCCGACCACCGGCGTCACCCGAAAGCCGGTCCCGGTACGGTATTCCGGCAGAAAGCCGAGAATCTCGATGCGCTCGCGTGCCAGGCCGATTTCTTCTTCGGTTTCGCGCAAGGCGGTGTGAATCGGCGAAGCATCGTCGGCTTCGACCCGGCCGCCGGGGAAACTGATCTGCCCGGCGTGATCGCGCAGATGGGCCGTGCGCTGCGTCAGCAGGACAGTCTGGCCGCCATCGCGGAGGACTATCGGGAAAAGCACGGCCGCCGGGGTCAGCGGCAGGCCCTCGCCGCCCTCCTCCTGGACAAAATGCGCCGGCGCTGGCGCCGGCAACAGGCAGGCTCTAATTCTCTCCAGGTCGAAACTCATTCCGCCGTAACGCTGTCCTCGATTTCGGCATGCACCGCATTGAGGGCGTCCTGCAGGGTTTCTTCCGAAAGGCAGTTGATCGACGTGGCCACGACGTCGGCCGCCTCAACGGCGCCGACCGGCAGTCGCCGGCTGTCCAGGCAGGCAATCAGCGCGGCCGAGGCACCGACGACGCGCAATATCGACTGCCGCTCGTTCATCAGCATCTCGAGCTCGCGGCGCAACATGGTGATTTCATTGTCGCGTTGGGGCATGGTGTGTCTCCTAGTATCGTTTTTTAAGGGTCATGGTACTGCCGTCGCGCTGCATTTCCATCCGGTTGAGGAAACTCATGCCGAGTAACGCTTCGGACATCTCGGTCTGCAGAATCACCGCCTCGACATTGTGCAGGGTGATATCGCCGATCCGCACCGTATCGAGCGCCAGTCTGCTGACCACCGCCCGACCGTTGGCAGTTTCCGACATTCCTTTCTGGCCCTTGTTGAAATCAAGGCCCAGGCGGCGGGCATCGCTGGCACCGAGCGCAATCGACGATGCCCCAGTATCCACCAAAAAGCGGATGGAGGAACCGTTAACCGTGCCGGTCGTAAAGAAATGCCCACGCACATCGGCCGTCATGGTGATGCTGCCCGAACCGTCGCCACTGCTGACGCCGATGGCGTGCTGGCCGACTCGTAACGGGCGTTTCTTGCCGCCGACTTCAATGATTGCCTGATCACCCTGAATGGAGATCAGCTTGACGCCATCCATGCTCTGCCCGATGGCCACGGCCTGCGGTTCGCCGCCATTGACCATGAGCATCGCCTTGCTGCCCATGACGCCGGCCAGACCGACGTCCTGAGCCACGGCCAGCACCGGGAAAAGGCCCAGCAGCATGAAGGGCAGCGTAAAATGTGGCCACCGTTTTCCGGATACTTGCCCAGAGATGCTACCTGTTGCCATCGTTCGCCACTCTCCTACTGAAGGTCCGGGCTATTTTGCCATATTCCTCGAAGAGCAAGGGATTCCCTGGCAACTGCTCGCCATCGACGAAGGCGCTGCCGTACCGGCGACCGCCGATGGCTTTGCCGGCTTGTGCTTCATGGGCGGCCCGATGAGCGTCAATGACCCGCTACCGTGGATCGAGCCAGTCTGCGGCCTGATCCGGGACGCCGTGGCGAAAGGCATACCGGTCATCGGCCACTGCCTAGGCGGCCAGTTGATCAGCAAGGCGCTGGGTGGCGAGGTGACGCGCAACCCGGTCAAGGAAATCGGCTGGAGCGAGGTGGGCGGCGAAGACAGCGCGGTTGCCCGGCGCTGGCTCGGCAAGCACGCTGGCCAGCCGGCCACCGTCTTCCAGTGGCACGGCGAGACTTTCAGCATCCCGCCGGGCGCCACCCGCTTGCTGACCAACCGGCACTGCGCCAACCAGATGTTCGCCTTCGGCCCGCACCTCGCCATGCAATGCCATGTCGAAATGACACCGGAAATGATCGCCACCTGGTGCGGACAATGGGCCGATGAAGCAACTGCCGTCGCCGACCAGGCGAGCGTCCAGACGCCGGAAGTCATGCAAGCAGAAATTGCGGTCCATCTGCCGGCCATGCGCCAGCTATCGGAACAGCTCTACTCGGTGTGGATCACCGGAATGCAACGCTGAACGCGGCCTGCTGAAAAACGAAACGGGCAGTTCGACTGCCCGTTTTGCTGTGCTACCGGTCGTTGCTAGCGGTGGATCGCCTAGTCGCGGAAATTGCCGTACTTGATCGGAAAGTCGGTGATCGACTTGGTGATCAGCGCAATGCAGCCTTGCAGATCGTCGCGCTTGGCACCCTGGACGCGCACGGTGTCGCCCTGGATCGAGGCCTGCACCTTGAGCTTGCCGTCCTTGACCAGCTTGACGATTTTCTTCGCCAGGTCGCTGTCGATACCGTCCTTGATCTTCATCTCCTGCTTCACCTTGTTGCCTGAGACGCTGACCACTTTCTGGTGATCCAGACGCTTGACGCTTTCTTTCTCCTTCTTTTCCATGGCCGGGAAAAGCAGGTCCTTGATCTGGTCGAGCTGGAAGTCCGAATCGCCCCACAGGGTGATGACCTTGTCCTTCTCGTTCAGTTCGACCTTGGCACTGGTGCCCTTGAAGTCGTAGCGGTTGTCGATCTGGCGCGAAGTGACGTCGATGGCGTTCTTCAGGCCGACCATGTCCGCTTCGGAGGTGAAGTCAAAGCTCGGCATGATGCTTACCCGAAATGGCAGACGTAGTGATACGGCTCGTCGCAGGCGATTTCAAAGGAAGAGTTGCCCGGCACGTTAAAGGACTGGCCATTGCCGTAGGTCTTCCATTCGTTTTCGCCCTTCAGCTTGACGCGGCAGGAGCCGCCGACGCCTTCCATGATTTCCGGCGCGCCGGTATTGAAGGTCAGGCTGGACGGCAGGATCACGCCGACCGTCTTCTTGGTGCCGTCGGCCAGCACCACGGTGTGGCTGACGCACTTGCCGTCGAAATAAACATTGGCCTGCTTGACCACGGAAACGTTGTCGTATTGCGACATTTAAATACCCCAGAGTTTCTGAATGATGGACTTGGCGATGAATCCGACCATGCCGAAGGCGAGCACGAAAAAGAGCACGAACGTGCCCGTCTTGCCGGCCTTCGACTTCCAGGCGATCTCGCCGATGATGAAGAGCATGAAGATGATGAAGGCGGCCACACCCCAGGTCGAGAAAAATTCCGCGATCTGTTCTTCATTGAAACCGAAAAGCGTGCCGCCCTCCATTGCTTATGCCTTACCCTTTTTGGCGGCCAGGTTGGCGGCAATGCGCATGCGCAGGGCGTTGAGCTTGATGAAGCCGCCCGCGTCGCGCTGGTCGTAGGCGCCGGCATCGTCCTCGAAGGTGGCGATGGTCGAATCGAACAGCGAATCGGTCTTCGAATCGCGACCGACAACGATGACATTGCCCTTGTACAGTTTCAGGCGAACCGTGCCATTGACCGTCTGTTGCGTGTGGTCGATCAGCACCTGCAGCGCCTTGCGCTCCGGGCTCCACCAGTAGCCGTTGTACACCAGGCTGGCGTAGCGCGGCATCAGGTCGTCCTTGAGGTGGGCAACTTCGCGGTCCAGGGTCACCGATTCGATGGCGCGGTGGGCGCGCAGCAGGATGGTGCCGCCCGGGGTTTCATAGCAGCCGCGCGACTTCATGCCGACGTAGCGGTTCTCGACCAGGTCGAGACGGCCGATGCCGTGGGCGCCGCCGATCTTGTTCAGCGTGCCGAGAATCTCGTGGGCCGGCATCTTCTTGCCGTCGATCGCCACCACGTCGCCGGCGACGAACTCGAGATCGAGGTATTCGGCCTGATCCGGCGCCTTTTCCGGCGACACCGTCCAGCGCCACATGGATTCCTCGGCTTCGGCGGCCGGGTCTTCCAGATGGCGGCCTTCGTAGGAAATGTGCAGCAGGTTGGCGTCCATCGAATACGGCGAGCCGCCCATCTTGTGCTTCATTTCGATCTCGATGCCGTGCTTCTCGGCATAGGCCATCAGCTTCTCGCGGGACAGCAGGTCCCATTCGCGCCACGGGGCGATGACCTTGATGCCCGGCTTCAGCGCGTAGGCGCCGAGTTCGAAGCGGACCTGGTCGTTGCCCTTGCCGGTCGCGCCGTGGCAGATGGCGTCGGCGCCGGTTTCATTGACGATCTCGATCAGGCGCTTGGCGATCAGCGGCCGGGCAATCGAGGTGCCGAGCAGATACTCGCCTTCATAGACGGTGTTGGCGCGGAACATCGGGAAGACGAAATCGCGGACGAACTCTTCGCGGACGTCGTCGATGTAGATGTTCTCAGGCTTGATGCCGGCCTTCAACGCCTTGGCACGGGCCGGTTCGAGCTCTTCGCCCTGGCCGAGGTCGGCGGTGAAGGTGACGACTTCACACTGGTAGACGTCCTGCAGCCATTTGAGGATGACCGAGGTATCCAGACCGCCCGAATAGGCCAGCACAACTTTCTTGATGTCGCTCATTTTCGTTTCCTTGTTTCGTTTCAACTCAGCCGCTGATCCGACCCAGCAGCAAATATTCCATCAGCGCCTTCTGGACATGCAGCCGGTTCTCGGCTTCATCCCAGACTACCGATTGCGGCCCATCAATCACTTCGGCCGTCACTTCCTCGCCGCGATGGGCCGGCAGGCAGTGCATGAAGAGCGCGCCATCGTTGGCGACGCGCATCATGTCGCCATCGACGCACCAGTCGGCGAACGCCTTGATCCGTTCCTCGTTCTCGGCTTCGAACCCCATCGAAGTCCACACGTCGGTGGTCACCAGATCGGCACCGCGACAGGCTTCCATTGGATCGGCAAAGACCTTGACCCGGGCGCTGTCGATCTTGCCGACCAATTCCGGATCGATCTCGTAACCGGGCGGCGTGGACACATGGACCTTGAAATCCAGCACTTCGGCCGCCTGCAGCCAGGTATTGCACATGTTGTTGGCGTCGCCCACCCAGGCCACCGTCTTGCCCTGGATGTCGCCGCGATGCTCGATATAGGTGTAGATGTCGGCCAGAATCTGGCAGGGGTGGTATTCGTTGGTCAGGCCGTTGATCACCGGCACGCGGGAATTGGCGGCAAAACGCTCAATGATGTCCTGCTCGAAAGTGCGGATCATCACGATGTCGCTCATCCGGGAAATCACCTGCGCCGCGTCCTCGACCGGTTCACCGCGACCGAGCTGCGAATCGCGCGTATTGAGGTAGATCGCCGAACCGCCCAGTTGTTGCACGCCGGCCTCGAAGGACAGGCGGGTGCGCGTGCTGGCCTTCTCGAAGATCATCACCAGGGTGCGATCGCTGAGCGGCCAATACTTCTGGTAGGACTTGAACTGGTTCTTGATCCAGCGCGTGCGCTCAAAGACATACTCGAACTCGCCGCGCGTGAAATCCTTGAACTGCAGAAAATGCTTGATGGCCATGATCAGGCTCCCAGAAATTCCTTGATCAGCGGCGCGGTCCGTTCGACCAGCTCGCGCGCATCGCTCTCGCTGAAGATCAGCGGCGGCAACAGGCGGATGATCCGCTCGCCGGTGACGTTGATCAACAGGCCGGCGGCCAGCGCCTTGCCGACCAGTTCGCCGCACGGGCGATCGAGCTCGATGCCGATCATCAGGCCATGGCCGCGAATATCGACCAGACCCTTGACGCCGGCCAGCGCTTCGCCGAACAGCTTGCGGATCAGCGCGCCAACGGTCGCGGCATTGGCGAGCAGGCCGTCCTGCTCCATGACCTCGATGGTCGTCAGCGCCGCCACACAGGCCAGCGGGTTGCCGCCGAAAGTCGAACCATGGTTGCCCGGCCCGAACAGGCCCGCCGCCTTACCGCCAGCGAGGCAGGCGCCAATCGGCACGCCCGAGCCGAGGCCCTTGGCCAGCGTCGCGACATCAGGCTGGATGCCGGCCTGCTGGTAGCCGAACCATTTCCCGGTCCGGCCCATGCCGCATTGCACTTCGTCGCAGATCATCAGCCACGCGTTGGCGTCGCAGATGTCGCGTACGGCGCGGTAGTAAGCCGGATCGGCCAGGTAGATGCCGCCCTCGCCCTGAATGATTTCTAGCATCACGGCGACAATGTTGTGGTTATGATCGGCGACCGCCTTGATCGCCTCGATGTCGCCGTAGGGCACGCGCACGAAGCCGGAGACCAGCGGCTCGAAGCCGGCCTGCACCTTGTAGTTGCCGGTCGCCGACAGGGTCGCCATGGTCCGGCCGTGGAAGGATTTTTCCATCACGATCACGGTCGGCGTCTCGATGCCTTGCTTGTGGCCGTAGAAACGGGCGAGCTTGATCGCCGCCTCGTTGGCTTCGGCACCGGAATTGCCGAAGAACACTTCCTGCATGCCGGACAGCCCGGCCAGCTTGTCGGCCAGTTGTTCCTGCTCGCGGATGCGATAGAGATTCGAGGTGTGGAGCAAACGGCCGGCCTGGCCGGCGATCGCTGCCACCAGCTTGGGATGGGCGTGGCCGAGCGTGGATACGGCGATCCCCGACAGGGCGTCGAGATATTCCTTACCCTCGGTATCGGTAATCCGGCTACCCTGACCATGGCTGAACGCCACTGGCAACCGGGCATAGGTATTCATGACATGCGACATCAGGCAACCCCATAAAACGAAAACGGCGGCCATTGCCGCCGAAACGACCACTCCCCAGACAGGCGAAAGAACCCGAAAGAGTTGCAGAAACCTAGATGTTAAGTGAAAAATAGCGCATTGTATAGAACGACAAACCCATGCATATAGCCATCTTCAACCAGAAAGGCGGCGTCGGCAAAACGACGACCACGCTCAATCTCGGCGCCGCCCTGAACCGCGCCGGGACGCCTCCTTTGCTGATTGATCTCGACCCGCAGGGGCATCTGTCCAGCATCCACGGCCAGGCGCCGGTCGAAGCCAGCCGCAGCCTTTTTGCCTTCTACCAGGATACGCGCGCCCTCGCCGAACTCGAAGTCGACTGGGAAAACATCGGCCTGCTGATCCCGGCCCACCAGCAACTGATCAAGGTCGATTCCATTTTCGGCAAGGGCCCGGCCATCCTCAACAAGTTGCGCAGCGGCCTGGAAACCCTCGAAGCCGAAAACATGGCGCGAACGACGCTGATCGACTGCTGCCCCTACATTGGCGTCCTGGCGCTCAATGCCATCTTCGCCTGCGACCGGCTGCTCATCCCGGTATCCACCGACTACCTGTCGCTGCAAGCCGCCGATCACATCACCCGCACCCTGCAGGTCCTGGAACCCGTACTCAAACGCCGGGTCGAGCGCCGCTACCTGCTGACCCGCTTCGATCGCCGGCGCCGGATGAGCGACGATGTCCGCACCAAGCTGCGCGAGCGTTACGGCGACGAAGTGTGCGACACGGTGATTTCCGAAAATGTCGCAGTCGCCGAAAGCCCGTCGCTGAACCGGGATGTATTCCGTCACAACGCTGGCAGCAACGGCGCCCATGATTACAAGGCGCTGCTCGAGGAACTGCGCCAGCGCGGCGACCTCTAACGGCCGAAGATCAGCCGGCGACAATCATGTCGACAACATCTTCGTAGTTGTAGGCGACATGGCGGCCACCGACGACCACCGCCAGGCAGCGCGTCTCCAGGATTTCACAGTCGTTGTAAATCTGACACAACTTGTGCCTGGCCTCGGCTTCATCCCGCCCTTGGATCATCAGATTGTCGACAACGACGCCACTCCGGGTACGGATGCGAAATCCATATTTTTGTACTGTACGCGGCGACATAAAAACCTCAGCGCATCAATGGAGTAGCTTCAGTATATGCAGCCAGTTCTGCGAACACAACGCATCTCGTTCTGGGGAAACGAGTTTTGTGTCACCACCGAGGCAAACGCGCCACAGGACCGGTGCTTCTGCTAGAATGCGCCCACCAAAGGTCGTAGCGCCCGACAAAAGCAGAGTAAAACAATGACAACATCAGAATCGACCACCTTCATCATTGTTGGCTTGACGAGGGAAGGTCGCAAGTTCCGCCCCAGCGATTGGGCCGAGCGCCTCTGTGGCGTGATGTCGGCCTTCGGCGCCGAACGCAAGATGAAGTATTCCCCCTACGTCGGCCCCGGCGACTACAACGGCGAAAAGGCCGTTTTCGTGGACGGCCGCCTCGGCGAAGTCGAGCCGATGGCCTACCGCTTCATGCTCAATTTCGCCCAGGACAACGACCTGCAGATCATCGACGGCGTCTGCTCGCTGGAAGACAAGCGCTAAGCAAGCCTTTCACAAAGAATGCAGATTTCAAGGCAATAAAAAAGGCACCCGAAGGTGCCTTTTTTGATCATCCGGCTCGATCAGGCAGCAACAGCGATTGCCTTGATCTGGGCAGACAGGCGGCTCTTGGTACGAGAAGCCTTGTTCTTGTGGATGATTTTCTTGTCAGCAATACGGTCGAGGACCGCCACGGATTGCTGGAAGACGCCCTGAGCGGCTGCTTTGTCACCAGCTTCGATCGCCTGACGCACACGCTTGATCGCGGTACGCAGGGTCGAACGCAGGCTGGCGTTGTGGGAGCGCTGCTTGTCAGCTTGACGGGCGCGCTTGCGGGCTTGTGCGCTATTGGCCATTGAAATGCTCGGACTAAGTTAAAAGAAAGATTATAACGGACTTCCCGGAAAAATCAAAGGGGCTACCAGCATCCCGAGGTTGTCGGCGACCGTGTCCCGTTCGCCGTCAGCGTCAGGGTGCCGCAACGATCCACTGCCTGGGCGCCGGTCGGGGTCGCCGTCAAGGTGTAGGTCGTGGCACCCGGCACGGCAAGCGTAATGTTGTAGCGCACGGCACTGCCGCTTGCCCCCTTGGGAGAAACGCTCGAAATGACCCCCGCTGCAACGTCGTACTTATTGCTGGTGGTCTGGTAACGCTCAAGATACTGGGCGTTTTCCATCAGAGCCGCCTTGGCATCTGCCCGCGCCGAGCTTCTTA
Organism: Bacteroidota bacterium; assembly: GCA_050259955.1. Classification (GTDB taxonomy): domain Bacteria; phylum Pseudomonadota; class Gammaproteobacteria; order Burkholderiales; family Rhodocyclaceae; genus Azonexus. Next base: position 133,442 of record JBLNBM010000015.1, on the reverse strand, counting down.
CGTACTCCATGTAATTCGGGTAGGCGATGGCCGACAATATCCCGATGATCGCCACCACGATCATCAGTTCGACCAACGTGAAGCCCTTCTGCGAAGAACTCGTTGTGCAACATCTGGAAATGGTTTTCACCGGAACACCTCCCGCCAGTTGATTCGTCCAGGTGGGAGTTTATTCCCCTTTCCACCGGAAAGATCGAAACATCCCTCCCCAGTGCAGCCAGGTGTACCGGCGGGTGGCTGGTACAGACTACCCGCGCCCGTACCCCCGGTCCCCGAGGAAACCGCGCCCCCGGTCACGACACCATAAAGATCCCCGGAGGAACCGCCACTGCCGGTGCCACCCGAGCCACTGCTGCCCGAACTACCTATGACACCGGCAATGGAGGCGAACGAACCGAGTTTGGGATCGGTAGAGCCGGTGGCCGGCGTCTGCGAGGCGGCGGCTGACGTCGTATCTTCCGGCGCATTCTTGGTCCAGCCCGTACCGGTCATCTTGGCGGCCGTGTTCCAGGCGCCGCTGGCCGCCGTCGGGAAGCCGTTACCGCCCGACGAACCGTTGTACCAGGTCGTCGTCGAATCGTCATAGCAAACCCGCCGCGGGTGGTGCCAGAAAATAGTGTATTCGGCCAGCACATAGAGATAGACATAGGCCTGCTTGACCCGATAGCCGTATTCCGGTCGCCCCGAGACATTCTGCTCGATGGCGCTCTGCGGCGTCGTATCCTTGATGATCTGCAGGGTCAGTCCGCCGCCGTGTCGGGCAGCGTTCGCGGCTGTCGAGGTGGTTGCCCGGGTCGCCGGCCCTTGCGTGCCGTTGGCCGGGGGAACGACCGGTGTATACATGTCGGCCAGACTGCTGTTGGTCAGATTGCCGCTGGAATCGATAGTGCCGTAATAAATACACTGCGGACTGGAAGGAAGCAAGCCATTGCGCGCATCACCATTTCCCCACCAGTCGCGGATATCGAAGGCATCCACCGGCATGTTGAGGGCCAGGCTGCCCACGGTACTCAGCGTATAGGTCGGCAAGGTCGTGACATCGAGCGACGAAGCGGTCTGGTAATCCTTGATGTAGATATAGCCGTTGGCCGATGCCGGGTCGTAGTCGGAGTGTCCGATATTCAGCATGACCGACGGGTTCAGGTACTGGTTCATCATCAGCACCTTGAACTGCTGGGTGCTCGTCACCGCATTCGACAACTTGTAGCTCGTCACGCTCGGATTCAGGACATTGATCCCGGTCTTGTCGTAGATGTCGTCGTATTCATGCTTGTGCTGGGTATAAGAGCACTGCGTCGTCGAATCGGTGACCGGGTTGGTCGCATCTGTCCCACCCGTCACGTTGACAATGCTCGAGTACCCCGGGGATGAGCCATTCGAGGTGATCGAGACGGTGACCGTGCCGTTGTAGGCCGCGCCGGTACTCGTGGCGAGTATCCCCAATGTCGTGGAACTGCCGTTGTAGTTGGCTTGGAGCGTATAGTTGGCCGATCCCTTACCATCCAGAAAATCGTCCAGATTTGACTGCGATTTGGACGGAGAAACGCTTCCCGAGTAGACGGTTTCAGTTCCTACCTTGATGGTGATGTAGGTCGCCAATTTGTTTGAGCCGAAATTGAACTTGACGCTGCCAGCCCCCTTCGTCGCCGAACTGCCCGCCGTTTCCCCCGTACAGACCGTGGCCGGCGCCTTGTAGAACTCGACGTCGAAGTGTCCTCCGGCCACGCCCTTCACCGCCGGCGACGGAGGCGCACCGTTGCGATCGTAATTGGCGTGGTAAATGGAGTAGCTGCTGGTAAATAGGGTGATCAACTGGGAGCGGATACCGCCGCCCATGTAGACCCCGACCGCCGGGACGTTGTTGGCGAGCAGATCCGATGAATTGATAGCAGCATCCCCATTCAGGTCGAAACGGTTGATGCCCGAGGAGCCGCCCGTCAGCGGATCGAGTTCGACCCACCAGTTTTCGCCGGGGATGGTCGATGTCGGATTCACGGTCGGATTGCTGGACAGGAAGCGGAAAACGCCCTGCGAAATGATGGCATTATCCCCACCCAGCAGGCGCTCGCCGCCGATCGGCAAAGCCGTTTTCCAGCCCTTGGCGGTCGTCCAGTCCGGCGCCGTGCTGGTTGCCGTCCGCACGCGGATTGCGGAGGTACCGGAAGTGTAAGTCTGCTCGGTCAGGGTCTGGCTTACCGTTACGCTATTGCTTGCCGGCGCTCCGTCCCAAACGCCGTAAGCATAATGCGTCGAGGTGTCCGTCTGATCGGCCGCGGTGAACAACTTGCCGGTCACGAAAACGACCATGTAGCCACCCTTCGGGTGCGGCATCACCGCCGGGGCCATGGTGATCGCCTGATTGGCGCTGGTAGTCAGTAGCTTGGTCGCCGTGTTGGCGGTCAGGTCGAACTTCCACAAGTTGCCGTCGATATCGCCGGCATAAGCGAAGTCCGCCTTGCCATCGAGATCGGTATCGACCAGGGTGGGCGTGGACAGGCCATTGGGACTCGCCGTACTACCCGAATTGGTGGAGATTTCGCCAACCTTGGCGCCGGTCAGTGCATTGATCTTGTAAAGAATGGCATAGCCCGAACCGGTATTGTTGTAGCCGTTGCCCACCAGAACCATGGCCGTGCCATCCTGCGCCTTGGTCAATACAGGAGTGCCATAAACATTGCCCAAATCGGCAAAGCCCGTCGTCGCGTTGGAAATTTCCCACAGTATCTTGCTTGCTGCCGCCGCTTCGCTGGCCGGATTCGGGTTGCTGACATCGAGGCCATACAGACCCATCCCGCCGCCGCCCAAGGCCCCGGCCAAGACCACTTGCGTTCCGTAGAGCTTGATGTCCATCTGCCCATCGACGAACAGGGTGTGGGCATAGCTGGTATCGGACAGCGACGACAGTTTCGGGATCAGTTGCGAGGGAATGAAAGCGAAACGTTCCTGGCCGCTGGTCGCGTCGAGCACATGCAGCATGCCGTCATTGGCACCGACGAACAGGGTCTTGCAGGGCAGCCCGCTGCATTGGGTCGATTGCGTCGCAGTTCCCGACGAACTGTAGGTTGCCGGATCCTCCCAGTAGATCGGGGTCGAATGGATGATATCGCCAAGTACGGTATTCCGCTTCCTGAACGCCGAGCCATTGGGATCTTCGTTGGAGCGATCGCCGCGCACGTAATTGAGGATATTTGAATCGTTGGCCAGCGCGGATTGCTGCGTTCCCGACAGATTCGCCCAGCGGAAGGCAATCTTGTTGCTGCCATTCAGGGTGACAATCTTGCGGCCGGTATCCCAGTTTTGCGCACTGATCTGTGCTGACGCGCCACCGGTCCACAAGTCGGTCGTCGAAATCGCCCCTGCCGAAGTGATCGCGTAGGCATGGACATTGCCGCTCCAGTCCAGAGTACTGTAATCGATGGAGTACATGACTACAGAGTTCTTGGTCAGGTCGTGAGCCGAGACGGCTGGCATCCCGACATAACCGACCGGTGAGTTATCCGGGTCGAAGGCCAAGAGTGCGTACGATATTCCATACGTGACCAAAACTGCCGAAATTATCGCTATCGAAGCCAGAAGAGGGCGCTTAAGATTTTTCATTCCGTTCTCCCTGCAAATTTAGGGGCATTTGTCCGGGGCAATTTTAAAATTGCTCTGAACTACCGATTCGGCACCAATTTTTCCGACGCCTCTGGCAATGATTCGATAGATCGCTTCTGTGCAACCTACGGCAGGTTTATTGTAGGAAGGTGTTTGCATTTCGATCACGTAGTACGGGGTGACGACCTTGCTGGTAGTAAAGGCCATCGAAGACAATTTCAGGTTGGCGGTCGTCGACCAACTGATCGCGGTCCACGGGCTTGCCTTACCCAGGTGTTTGCATAGTCCAGAAGCGCAGGTCGCCGAGAAACCATCAATGTTGAATGGATCAAATGGGGGCCCCCCGGCCGCGATGACCGCCTCGGCTTCGCGCAGGACGGCGTCGGCGGCCTGCAGCGCCCGCTGGCGGTCGATCGAGTTCGCCGCCATCTTTTCTTCGAGGATCGATGTCCGCATCAAATAGACGACGAGGATGGTGATCACCAGCAGGAAGACCATGCCCGTCACCAGCACAAAACCGTTGTTCTTTTTCATGATCAACCCGCCTGGTTTCTGAGCGTATAGCTGGCGCTATAGGTCTGGCGCAGATAGCCGTCCGCGCTGCCGCTACCTGTCGTGGCAGCATTGGCGTTCGACCCCTTCATGGTCAGGACCACCTTGACCACGGCAACCTGGGTGAAGTCGGCCGGGGTCGCGTACGACTCGATCACACCATCGCGATTGGCATCGACGCCGTAAGTCAACGCCAGGCTTTCGACATTCTCGGCAATCACGGCCGTCGTGGTACCGTTGCTGCAGACCAGTTCCCCATTCACGACCGAGAAACTGTATTGCAATTTGACGCCATCGGCCACGGCTGCTCCCGTGCAATCGGTCTCGCCGCCATCCTGCGCTTCAAAATTGACGGTGATCGTACTGGCAGTTCCTGTGATGGGCGTCCAGGGCAAAGTGATTCCAATATCGGCAAAGGAACGATATCCCGCCTGCCGAATCGCCCGCCCCATCGCATCCAGCGCATTGCGGGCGTTCTCCTGCATGCGGGAGGAATCGTCATGCGACTTGCTGCTCTGCTGGCTTCCCAGGAAAAAATAGGAGACCGCGAGCAGCATGATCAGGCCGATGGTCATGGCGACCATCAGTTCGATCAACCCGAACCCGCGGGCTGCAGAGGGACGTTTGCTGTCGTTTTTCATAGCCGCGTCTCGATCGCCAAAGTTCCGCTCCCCGTCACGACCGCCCCCGTGGCCAGGCGGGAGGAATCGTCCCAGTCGATGGTCACGGTCACCATGCCCGCCGAGGGCTTGTTCGATTCGATACTGGCCTTGCCGGAAGGCAGACTGGCCTGGATCTCCGCCAGCCAGTTCCGGACATCGGTTTCCGGAATGGATGTGCCCGTCGGCGCTGCGGCGCCCTTGGCGATGTCGTAGGGATGCGCCGCCCCCGTCGCGGTGGTACGGTTGGCGCGCATCTGGTCGATGATTTCGTTGGCGAACCAGGTGGCCTGGGTTCTGGCGTAGGCACTCTGGTTGTATTTGAGGCTGTTGGCGATCAACCCGGCGACCCCGAGCAGGCCAAGACTGACGATTACCAAAGTAACCATGACTTCGAGGAGGGAAAAACCGCGATTTTTTTTCATTTCAGCATGTTCCAGGATTACTGGACTTGACGCGTCCGGAAACCGAAATCGAGATGCTCCTGCTTTGCGTACCACCGCTGCCGCACAAATTGAAGGTCTCCGCCTGTAACGTCTGGCCGTTCGACAGATAGGTCACGAAGGCGGTGCTGCCTGCCGTCAGCGTATTGCCGCTGGTCAGGGCGGGATAGACACGCAGGATGCTTCCGTCGGAAACGACACGCACCAGCCACCCCGACGACCAGTCGGTGCCGGCGCTGCATGTCGCGCCGTCCGAACTCGGACACAGCTGAACCTGGGCATTGCGCTTGACCGCCTCGGAGCGCGTGATGCCGAGCGCCGCTACCAGATCGTTGGCCTGCGACGAGACGCGCGTCGAACTGATCAGGCTGGTGAAACTGGGCATCGCCACCAGCGCCAGAATGCCGACGATGGCGATGACCACCATCAATTCAACCAGCGTAAAGCCTTTGTTTCGCATTTGAGTCGGCATTCTTCAGACATGAAGTTAATCGTATTCTGAAGGCAATTTGCCTGGCCAGCGTCGCAAGCCGACTAGCGGCTTCAAGCAAGGGATCAGCGGTCAGGCGCCCGGCTCTCTCGACCGTGGCAGGCGGGCGATACTCGAATCAGAGCAATTCCCTGGGCAGGGGAAACGACACCCCTTCTTCGACACCCGGCAACTGCTGCACGGCGGCGGACGTCGCCTGACTAATCCTGGCCACCACGCCCTGGACCAGGACTTCCGGCGCCGACGCTCCGGCCGTCACGCCGATGCGGTATTTGCCCGACAGCCAGGCCGGGTTGATTTCCTCCGGCCCGTCGATCAGATGCGCCTCGACGCCCCGACCCAGCGCCACTTCCTTCAGCCGGCGCGAGTTGGAGCTATTGGGACTGCCGACGACGATGACCAGGTCGCACTGTTCAGCCAGCGATTTCACCGCATCCTGGCGATTCTGCGTGGCATAGCAGATATCGTCCTTCTTAGGCCCCTGGATTTCCGGGAAACGCTTTTGCAGCGCGGCAATGACCAGCGAAGCGTCGTTGACCGAGAGCGTGGTCTGAGTCACGAAGGAAAGGTTTTCCGGAGATGCAACCTGCAAGCTGGCGACGTCTTCGGCGGTTTCGACGAGATACATGCCGCCGCTGCTCTGCCCCATCGTCCCTTCGACTTCCGGGTGTCCCTTGTGGCCGATCATCACCACTTCGCGGGCCTGCTGGCGCATCTTGCCGACTTCGACATGGACCTTGGTGACCAGCGGGCAGGTCGCGTCGAATACCTTGAGGCCGCGTTCTTCCGCTTCCGCCCGCACCGCCCTGGAAACGCCGTGGGCGCTGAAGATCACCGTGCTACCGGCCGGCACTTCGGCCAGTTCCTCGATGAACACCGCGCCCTTGGCCCGCAGGTCGTCGCAGACAAACTTGTTGTGCACCACTTCGTGGCGCACGTAGATCGGTGCCCCGAATTTTTCCAGGGCGCGTTCGACGATGGCGATGGCGCGTTCGACGCCGGCGCAGAAGCCGCGGGGATTGGCGAGGATGACCTGCATTTACATGATTCCGATGATTTTCACTTCGAAGCGGATCGTCTTGCCGGCCATCGGGTGATTGAAGTCGAAAAGGCCGTGCGTCGCATCCAGCTCGCGCAAGAAGCCGGCGAAGGTGCCGCCGTTGGGCGCGGTGAATTCGACGACCGAATTCTCCTTCAGTTCCATGCCGGCCGGCAGGCCATTGCGCGCGATGCGCTCGACCAGGCGCGGGTTGTGCTGGCCGAAGGCCTGTTCCGGCTCCAGTTCGAAAACGAAAGTCTCCTGGGCCGGCAGGCCGATCAGGACGTTTTCGAGATTCTCGGCAAGCTGGCCGCTGCCCATCTGCAGGGTCGCCGGGCTCATGTCGAAGGTGGACAGGAATTCTTCGCCATCGGCGGTGGAAATCCGGTAATGCAGGGTCAGGTAGCTGTCGGAACGAACGGTATTCATGGGGTATTTTCCCGGGATTTCTTGTCGGTGGCGGTCAGCTGCTCGATGACCAGCAGCACGGCACCGAGGGTGATGGCCGAATCGGCCACGTTGAAAGCCGGCCAGTAAAAGCCGGCGACGTGCCACTGGATGAAATCGACGACGGCGCCGAAACGCACGCGATCGATGACGTTGCCCAGCGCCCCGCCCATCACCAGGGTCAGGGCCAGGGACAGCAGTTTCTGCTGCGGATGCTGGCGCAGCAGCATGGCGATCCAGCCGGCGACCGCCAGCGCCAGCCCCGAAAAAAGCCAGCGCTGCCAGCCCGGCTGGTCGGCCAGGAAACTGAAGGCGGCGCCCTGGTTGAAAGCCAGCACCCAGTTCCAGAAGGGCGCGACGTAAATCGTTTCGCCGTATCCGATAGTGGCCAGCACCAGCCATTTGCTCAGCTGGTCGAGAACGATGACCAGCCCGGCCAGTGTATACCAATGCACCGCCTTAGGCATGGCGACGCGCCTCGCCGGCGCCGTACAGGTTGCTGACGCAACGGCCGCACAACGTCGAATGTTCGGCAGCGGCACCGACATCCTCGCGGACGTGCCAGCAGCGCTCGCACTTGCCGTGCGTCGACGACAGCGCGACCAGCTTGTCGGCATCGGCCTTGACGACCGTGGCCTTGGAGCAGATCAGCACGAATTTCAGGTCGTCGCCCAGCGAGGCGAGCAGATCGTATTTCTCGCCGGCACAGTGCAGCTCGACTTCGGCCTGCAGCGAGGAGCCGATCTGGCCGGCTTCGCGCAGCTCTTCCAGCGCCTTGGTGACGTCGGCACGCACGCCGCGCACCAGCGCCCACTTGGCGAGCAATTCGGCTTCGCCGACCGGCTGCGGCAGTTCGTGCCAGGTGTGGAACATCACCGACTGCTCGGCATCGCCACTCAGCAGTTGCCAGACTTCCTCGGCGGTGAAGGAAAGGATCGGTGCCATCAGCTTGGTGAAGGCTTGCAGGATGTGCCAGAGCGCCGACTGCGCCGAACGCCGGGCAGCCGACTTCGGCGCCGTGGTGTACAGCCGGTCTTTCAGGATATCGAGGTAGAAACCGCCGAGATCCTCCGAGCAGAAGGTCTGCAGCGCCTGAACGACGCGGTGGAACTCGTACTTGTCGTAATCGGCCAAGCAACCAGCCTGCAGTTCGCGGGTCAGGGCCAGCGCGTAGCGGTCGATTTCGAGCCATTCTTCGACCGGCAGCATGTCCTGGCCGGCATCGAAATCGGCGGTATTGGCCAACACGAAGCGCAGCGTGTTGCGGATGCGGCGGTAGCCTTCGACGACGCGTTTCAGGATTTCGTCGGAAATGGTCAGTTCGCCAGAGTAGTCGGTCGACGCCGTCCACAGGCGCAGGATTTCGGCGCCCATCTTGTCGGACACCTGCTGCGGCGCGATGACGTTGCCCTTGGACTTCGACATCTTGTGGCCCTTGCCGTCGACCACGAAACCGTGCGTCAGCAGCGCCTTGTAGGGCGCCCGGCCGTCGATGGCGCAGCCAGAGAGCAGTGAACTCTGGAACCAGCCGCGGTGCTGGTCCGAACCTTCGAGATAAAGATCGGCCGGATACGCCGACTGCGCGGCGTGCGAGCCGCGCAGCACGTGCCAGTGCGTGGTGCCGGAATCGAACCAGACATCCAGCGTGTCCTTCATCTTGACGTACTGATCGGCTTCGGCGCCAAGCAGTTCGGCGGCATCGAGGCTGAACCAGGCTTCGATGCCGGATTTCTCGACGCGCTGCGCCACCTGTTCGATCAGCTCGGCGGTGCGCGGGTGCGGCAAGGCGGTTTCCTTGTGCAGGAAGAAGGGAATCGGCACGCCCCAGTTGCGCTGGCGCGACACGCACCAGTCGGGTCGGGTCTTCATCATGCCTTCGAGGCGGGCGCGGCCCCAGGCCGGGAAGAACTGCGTCTCATCGACGGCGCGCTCGGCGATCCAGCGCAGGCTGGGGGCGCTTTCGTCCTTGCGGTTTTCCATGCCGATGAACCACTGCGTCGTCGCCCGGAAGATGATCGGCGTCTTGTGGCGCCAGCAATGCGGATAGCTGTGGCGGATATTTTCCTGCTTGAGCAGGCGGCCCTTGGCTTCCAGCTCCTGCAGGACCAGTGGATTGGCTTGCCAGACGGAGAGCCCGGCCAGTTCGCCGACGGCGAGCGCCGGCGTATTGGCGAGGAACTTGCCGTCGTTGCCGACCGGGTTATTGACCGGCAGGCCGTATTTCTTGCCGATGTTGTAGTCGTCCACGCCGTGGGCCGGCGCCGTGTGCACCAGGCCGGTGCCTGCTTCGGTGGTGACGTGGGTGCCGCAGATGATGGCGACATCGCGATTCTGGAAGGGGTGCTTCAACAGCATCTGGTCGAGCTTATCCCCGGTGGTCGAGGCGAGTACCGTTCCTTCGAGGCCGTAGCGCTTCAGCGCCGACTCGGCCAGTTCGCGGACCAGGATCAGCGCGCCCTTCTCGGTTTCGATCAGGTCGTAGGTCAGTTCCGGATGCACGCTGACCGCTTCGTTGGCCGGCAGGGTCCACGGCGTCGTCGTCCAGATCACCGCGAAGGCCGGGCCGTTCAGCTGCGCCAGGCCGAAAGCCGCAGCCAGCCTGGCGGCGTGGTTTTCATGCACTTCGAAGGCGACGTCGATCGCCGGCGAGGTCTTGTCCTCGTACTCGACTTCCGCTTCGGCCAGCGCCGAACCGCAATCGAGACACCAGTTGACCGGCTTCAGGCCCTGGTAAAGATAGCCCTGCTCGAGAATCTTGCCGAGCGCCCGCATTTCTTCGGCTTCGGCCCGGAAATTCATCGTCAGGTAGGGATTCTCCCATTCGCCCAGCACGCCGAGGCGGATGAAATCCTTCTTCTGGCGTTCGACCTGTTCAGCGGCGTAGGCGCGAGACAGTTCGCGCACCTGGTCGGCAGGGATATTCTTGCCGTGCAGCTTTTCGATCTGGTGCTCGATCGGCAGGCCGTGACAGTCCCAGCCCGGCACGTAGGGCGCGTCGAAACCGGACAGCGTCTTGGCACGGACGATGATGTCCTTGAGGATCTTGTTCACCGCGTGGCCGATATGGATATCGCCGTTGGCATAGGGCGGGCCGTCGTGCAGCACGAAGCGCGGGCGGCCGGCGCAGATCTCACGGATCCGCTGATAGAGCTTTTTCTGCTGCCACTGGCCGACCCATTGCGGTTCGCGTTTGGGCAGATCGCCGCGCATCGGAAACGCGGTATCGGGCAGGTTCAGGGTGTCTTTGTAATCAGCCATTGTGCGTGCTCACAGCGAGAAGAAAGCCCGGGCAGCCGCGGCATCGGCCGCGATCTGCGCCTTGAGGGCGTCAAAATTGGGAAAACGTTGTTCGTTACGCAATTTATGCACGAAACGAACGGAAAGGTGGGCGCCGTAGATGTCCCGGTCAAAATCGAAGAGATGGACTTCGAGCAGCGGCCGGGTCCCGCCCATCGTCGGCCGGATGCCGAGATTGGCTACCCCGGGCATCGGTTGTTCGCCGAGGCCACTGACCTCGACGGCAAAGACGCCGGTCATCGGCAGCGGATTATGGCGGATACGGATATTGGCGGTGGCGAAGCCGAGCTGGCGGCCAATCTTGTCGCCATGCCGGACCCGGCCATCGATGATGTAGGGCCGGCCGAGCAGGCGCGCCGCATGTTCCATGTCGCCAGCGGCCAGCGCCCGACGGACGCCGGAACTCGACACCCGTTCGCCGTCGATGGTGACGCTCTGCATGGCTTCGACGGTGAAGCCGAAACGCTGGCCGGCCGCCTGGAGCAGCGCGAAATCGCCGGTCCGGCCGCTGCCGAAGCGGAAATCGTCGCCGATGATCAAATGTTTGACCTTGAGCCCGCGGACCAGCACCTGCTCGATGAAGTCCTCGGCCGACAGCGCGGCGAATGCGGCATTGAACGGGCAGATCATCGCCTGCTGCGCCCCGCAGTCGGCAAGCAGTTCGAGTTTTTCGCGAAGCAGCGTCAAACGGGCCGGCGCCGAGGCCGGCGCAAAGAATTCGCGCGGATGCGGCTCGAAGGTCAGCACGGTGGGCGCCAGTTGCAGGCGCGCGGCAGCCGCCGCCAGCTGCGCGATGAGCGCGGCATGGCCGAGGTGTACGCCATCGAAGTTGCCGATGGCGAGAACTACCGGGGAAGGAACGGACCGCGAGTGGCCGCGAAAGACGCGCATGGGCTTTGGGCGAAACGAAAACGTTGGATTATAACGGGCCAACCTCGCCTGCGGCCATCGAAGGCGATTTACCAAACCTTAACAATTTGGCAAGCCGGGCGCCTTGAGACTTCGGACTATAATTCGTGATGCGCAACCAAGGCCAATTTACCCGTGTTTCATGCTTAGCCTGATCAGTCATGTCGTCCGACTCTCTTCGTGCCGCGACCGCACCGAGATCAACGCCGCCATGGTCGATGCGCTGGCCGAACTCTTTCACCCGCAGAACGTGGTCATTTACCGCTGCTACACCGGCAAGCGCAAAACCACGGTTTTCTCCTGCGCCGGTGTCGGGCGCGATGGACGTTTCGTCCATAACGCCTATCTGCCGGATCACCGCTATTGCTTCCCGATCGAGCGCGATCCGCTGCTCAACCGCTGCCGCAAGGAAACGTCGGCCGTTTTCCAGCCGCTGGACGACGGTTCGCACCGCATCGTTTTCCCGGTTGTTCGACTCGGGCAACCGGCCTACATGATCGACCTTTCGCTGGCGGAGGAATTTTCGGCCGACCAGCGCGTTTCATTGATGGGCCTGATCGAATATTTCGGCAACCATATCGCCCTGCTCGATTACGGCGAAGCCGACACGCTGACCGGTCTGGCCAGCCGCAAGACTTTCGACAAGCATCTCTTCGAACTGCTTGGCAAGTCGGCCGCCGATCAGCAGCGCCCCGTGCTCGGCCAGGCGCCGCGGCGCCGGCGCGGCGAATCCGACGCCAGCAGCCATTGGCTGGCAGTGTGTGACATCGATCACTTCAAGCGGGTCAATGACAATTTCGGCCATCTGATCGGCGACGAAGTGCTGATCATGGTCGCCCAGGTGATGCGCCACTCGTTCCGCTTCGACGACCAGTTGTTCCGCTTCGGCGGCGAGGAATTCATCACCCTGCTGCAGCCGACGGACCAGTTGTCGGCCGCCGCCACGCTGGAGCGCTTCCGTAGCGATATCGAGAAACAGGTCTTCAGCCGCGTCGGCCATGTCACGGTCAGCATCGGTTTCAGCCGCCTGGAGGCCAACGATACGCCGACCGATGTCATCGACCGGGCCGACGAAGCGCTCTATTACGCCAAGCAGCACGGCCGCAACCGTGTCGAATGCTACGAGACGCTGGTCGAAAACGGCGAATTGACCTTCAAGGAAGTCGCCAAGGGCGAAGTGGAGCTTTTCTAGCCCAGCGTTGCCAGCCGGGATTTCGGCCCCGGCGGATTCTTGCTGAAATACTGGCGCACGCCGCGCACGATGGCATCGGCCAGTTTGTCCTGGTAGGCGTCGTCGTTCAGCCGGCGCTCTTCTTCCGGATTCGAAATGAAGGCCGTCTCGATCAGGGCCGACGGAATATCCGGCGCCTTCAACACGGCAAAGCTGGCCTGTTCGACGTTGTTCTTGTGCAGCGTATTCACCGAACCGAGTTCGCCGAGCAGGTATTTACCCAGCTTCAGGCTGTCATTGATCGTCGCCGTCTGCGACAGGTCGAGCAGCGTGCGGGCCAGGAACAGGTCCTTGGCACCGAGATTGACGCCGCCGACCAGGTCGGCCTCGTTTTCGCGCTGCGCCAGCAGGCGGGCCTGCGTACTCGAGGCGCCGCGCTCGGAAAGCACAAAGACGGACGAACCGCGGGCGTCCGGCTTGATCCAGGCGTCGGCATGGATCGACAGGAAAAGGTCGGACTGGACGCGGCGCGCCTTCTGGACGCGCATCCCCAGTGGAACGAAGAAATCGGAATCGCGGGTCAGTACGGCCCGCATGTTGGGTTCGGCGTCGATCCGCGCTTTCAGGCGCTTCGCTACCTGCAGCGTGACATTCTTTTCGTAGGAGCCGCCCTGCCCCACCGCCCCGGGATCTTCACCGCCATGCCCAGGATCGAGCATCACGGTGACCAGGCGATCGACCACCGGCTTCCCCGACTTCTTGCTGGTATGCACTTCAGGCGCTTCCGGCAGTTTTTCGGCCTTCTTCAGCGCCGCCTCGTCCGGCTTCTTGTCGGCAATCCGGAAATCCTGCTCCTGGCTTGGCGGCTGGACCGCATCCTTGCGGCCTTCGAGCAGCGCCATCATCGGGTCCGGCGGATTGACCGGGTAGACATCGAGAACCAGCCGATGGCCGTATTCGCCGGCCGGCTTCAGTTCGAAAACCTGGGGATTGACCTTGGTCTTCAGTTCCATAACCAGGCGCACCACGCCCGGTTTGAAACGACCGGCACGCAGCAGCTTGATGTAGGGATCGTCGGTCTCCACCTTGCGGGCGAGACTGTCGAGCACGCTGTTGAATTCGACGCCTTCGATATCAACGACCAGGCGATCCGGATTTTCAACGGTGAATTGCGAATATTTGAGCGGCGCGTCGCATTCCAGCGTGACACGGGTGTAATCGACCGCCGGCCAGATGCGCACGGCAAGCACCGACGGTGCCTTGCCAGCCGCGGCAACCAGCGGCGAAAGCGGCAGGATCAGCGCGGCGCCGGCGTAACGGAGCAGCCGCCGGCGTGCCAGGCTGAGTTCAGCCCGCTTAGACATTGCGTCCCTTGCGGTGTATCTGCCACGGCTTCGAGGACACGCCCGACACCCGCATGATGAAGGCGCAGCCGCAGGTCTGGCGACGGCACGCAGCCTGCAGCGCGCTCCGGCCATTCGACCAGGCAGATCGCATTTTCGTTAAAGTATTCAGAAAAGCCCGCATCGAGGAACTCCTCCGGTGACTCGAAACGATAAAAATCAAAGTGATATAAGTATAAGCTCGAAATTACGTAAACTTCAACCAGAGAATAGGTCGGACTCTTCACCGGACCGCGATGGCCGAGCGCCCGGATCAGGGCCCGGGCCAGCGTCGTTTTGCCCGCCCCGAGGTCGCCTTCGAGGAAAACCACGCTGCCGCCGGCGAGCAGCGGCGCCAGACATTCTCCAAGGCGCTGCGTTGCCCCTTCGTCGGACAACTGGAAAACGGCGGTAACATCGGGGCTATGCACGATCAGGACTCCACTGTGGATTACGCGGCACTGAAGGAAAAAATCCGTCAGGCCGGACATGAACTCGGTTTTGCGGCCATCGGCGTAGCCCGCGCCGAGGTCGGCGATGGCGGCCGGAATCTGCGCGAATGGCTAGCCGCCGGCTGCCATGGCGAGATGGATTATATGGCCCGCCACGCTGAATTGCGTGCCCAGCCGGCATTGCTGCATCCCGGAACCATCACCGTGATCTCGGCGGCCATCGATTACCTGCCGCACCGGAAGACATCCGGCGGCCCCGGCCAGGCGGCGATTTCGCGCTATGCCCAGGGCCGCGACTACCACAAGCTGATCCGTAGCCGCCTGCAAAAACTGGCCGACGCGATCACGGACCTGATCGGCTCCTTCGGCTACCGGGTCTTTTCCGACTCGGCACCGGTGATGGAAGTCGAATTCGCCCGCCAGGCCGGGCTCGGCTGGCGCGGCAAGCACACCCTGCTGCTCTCGAAGCAGGGCTCCTGGCGCTTTCTCGGCGAAATCTACAGCGACCTGCCGCTGCCGCCCGATGCGCCGATCGCCGACCATTGCGGCAGTTGCACCGCCTGCCTCTCGGCCTGCCCGACCGGCGCCATCATCGCGCCCTACCAGGTCGATGCGCGGCGCTGCATTTCCTACCTGACCATCGAACTGGACGGCGCCATTCCCGAAGAATTCCGGCCGCTGCTCGGGAACCGCATCTACGGCTGCGACGACTGCCAGTTGTGCTGCCCGTGGAACCGTTTCGCCCAGCTCGGCGACCGCGAGTTCGCACCGCGCCACGGCCTGGATGCGGCCAGCCTGGTCGAACTGTTTGGCTGGACCGAGCGGGAATTCAATGACCGGCTGGCTGGCAATCCGATCCGCCGCATCGGGCATCAGCGCTGGCTGCGCAATATCGCAGTCGCCCTGGGCAATGCCGCGGCGACGCCGGAAATTGTTGCGGCGCTGCGCAGCCGCACCGGGGACGACTCGGCGATGCTGCAGGAACATATTGCCTGGGCCTTGCAGCGCCTGCTGGCGCCGGCTGCAAAAAACGAACCGGACGGCGTTCAGCTGTAACAGCAGGAGCAGCAGGCGCCGCCTGAAAGGCCGGTCGCCGAACCTGGGAGACGAGGTTGCCGAAAGTCGCCCGAGGCGGGAAGCTAAAGCGGATCAGCCTCGCGCCACCGGCCGCCCGGTATCCGAGCACCATTCGCTCCATGAGCCGGGATAGAGCCGGGAACCCGGCAAATCGGCGATTTCCATGGCCAGGATGTTGTGGCAGGCGGAGACGCCCGAGCCGCATTGATGGACGACTTCATCCGGTTCGGCGCCGGCCAGCACGGCGAGCCATTCGGCGCGCAACTCGGCGGCCGGCTTGAAACGGCCGTCCGTCTGCAAATTTTCCCGGAAGAAGCGATTGACGGCGCCCGGAATATGGCCACCGATGCGATCGAGGGTTTCGTTCTCGCCGCGGAAGCGATCCGGCGCCCGGGCGTCCACCAGGTGCATCTGCGGGGTTTCGCTATGCGCCAGGACCGCCTCGGCATCCACCGTCAGGTCGCCCGGCCGCGCCACGAAACGGCAGGGTCGCAGGGTCGGCCGGATCTCGGTGAACTGGCCGCCGGCGGCGGTCCAGGCCTGAAGGCCGCCATCGAGCAAGGCCACGCTGTCGTGCCCCAGCCAACGCAGCAGCCACCACAGGCGCCCGGCGATCATGCCCTGCGCATCGTCATAGACGACGACCTGGGTATGCGGCCCGACGCCAATTTCGCCGAGACGCTGGGCGAGCTTTTCCGGCAATGGCAACGGGTGGCGCCCGTTGCGGCCGTTCATCGGCCCCGACAGGTCGCGATCGCAATGCAGGAACACGGCTCCCGGAATATGGCCCTCGCCATAGACGCGTTCGCCATAGGCGGTGTCCGCCAGTTGATGGCGAACATCGACGACCAGCCAGTGAGGATCATCGAGATGAGCCGCCAGCGTCGCGGCATCCACCAGGGTCGTGAAGCTCATGCCGTTGCGAGCCAGGCCTTCGCTTCGCCAGCGTCCGCGAAAACCTCGACATCGGCGTTGACGAAGGTCTGCGACAGCCAGGCACTCCAGGTCACCCACTGGCTGTCGGTAACAACGGCGATGCGCTTGAAATCATTGGCATGAGCCCGCGAGAACTTGAGTTCCTCCCAGGCGACATCGATGGTCAGGTCGGCCATCTGGGCGAGGTCGAAATAGAGGTCGACCGGCCCTTCGAACCGGACCTTGTAATTGACGACTTCCTCGAATTCCTTGTAGTCGGCGAGAGTGAATTCGCCGAAGACGGACACGCTGACACGGCTGGGTTGATGGTCGATGACGATCATGATCTGACTCCGTTGTAGTTTGTTTTCAGTTTAACGCCGTTTAATCCTGTTCCACCGGGCTAGCCCGGGAAAAATGCGTCGCCGCGATGCCGGAGAGGACGATCAGACCGATCGCCAGCCAGGCCGAGAGGTCGAGCACCTCGCCCCAGAACAGGGCGCCGAACAGGCTGGAAAAAATCACCGTGCTGTAGGCCAGCGCCGCCGACATCAGCGTCTTGCCGCGAGTGTAGGCGCGGGTCATGGCCAGTTGCGCCACCGTCGCAAAGCTGGCGACGCCGAGGAGGAGCAGACCGCTGCGCAGATCGATGGCATGCAGTTCGCTGAACAGCAGCCAGCCACCAGCACAGACTGAGGAAACCAGCGAGAAATAGAAGACTGTGCGCATTTCCGGTTCGCCGCGGGCGCCCAGTTCGCGCACACTGAAATAGGCCATGCCGGCCAGTACGCCGGAACCCAGGCCGACCAGACCGCCGAACAACTGGTCGGCATGCAGGGTCGGGCGCAGCAGGAGCGCGACGCCGACCAGCCCGAGCAGCAGCGCGCCGAGGATGCCGCCCCCCAGGCGCATACCGGCCAGCGCCAGATAAATGGCGAGGAAGATGGCCGAGGTGTAGTTCAGCGTGACCGCCGTCGCCAGCGGCAACAAGGTGATGGCGTAGAAATAGGCGAACAGCGCGACGAAACCGAAAACCGCGCGATTGACCTGCCAGCGCCAGTGCGGCGTCGCCAGCGGTACACGGCGCAAGCGGACCAGTCCGAACATCAGGATCAGGGAAATGAAGCAGCGGTAGAAAGTGATTTCAACCGCCGAGTGGGTCTGCGCCGCGAATTTGACGCAGACGCCCATGCAGGCGAACAGCAGGCTGGCGACGACCATCCAGAGGGATTGCATGCGGCGTCTCGGAAGGAAAAATGCGGGTTAAGAAGTGGATTCATGCCGGACGGCCGACATGGCGCCGCGATGCGGCGATGGAAGCAAAAAGGCGCCGGATTTTACCCCGGCGCCTGGCGCATTGCAGCAAGCAAGGCTCAGCGCGCCTCGATATCCTTCTGCATGATCCGCCGATAAAACTCGTGGAAATGCTGCATGCCATCCTCGGTCGGGCTCTGGTAGGGACCAACTTCGTTGCGTCCTTCGCGCAGCAGGGCCAGGCGGCCGCGATCCATGCGTTCGCCGATGTCGTCGTCCTCGATGGCGGTTTCCATGTAGGCGGCGCGCTCGGCTTCGATGAATTCGCGCTCGAAATCGACGATTTCCTCGGGGTAGTAGAACTCGACGACATTCATCGTCTTGTGCACACCCATCGGCAGTACCGTCGATACGACCAGCACGTGCGGATACCACTCGACCATCACGTTGGGATAATAAGTGAGCCACACCGCGCCTTGCGGCGGCGTCTGGCCGCGGTCGCCGTAATACTCGCGAACCGCCTTCTGCCACCGGCCGTAGACCGCCGAACCGTCCTTCATCAGCGAAGTGATGCCGACTTTCTGCACCGAATACCACTCGCCGAATTGCCAGGTCAGGTCGTCGCAGGTGACGAAATTGCCGAGTCCCGGATGGAATGGGACGACATGGTAGTCCTCCAGATAGACCTCGATGAAGGTCTTCCAGTTGTAGTTGCATTCGTGCATCTCGACGTGGTCGAGCTTGTAGCCGGAAAAATCGAATTCGCCGGCGACGTTCATGCCGCCCAGGTCGGCATTGGCGGAGCGCGGCCCCTTGAAGAGCAGGCCGTTCCAGTTTTCCAGCTTGCTCTTGTTCAGATTGAGGCAGGGATTTTGCGGAAAATGCGGCGCCCCGATCAGCTCGCCGGCCGTATCGTAGGTCCAGCGGTGGATCGGGCAGACGATATTGCCGGTCAACTGGCCGGACCCCTGCAGCATGATGGCCTGGCGATGCCGGCAGACATTGGACATCTGCCAGATGCCGGCATTCGGGCCGGCGTCGCCACCGTTGAGCAGCAACTGCCCGTGGTCCTTCCATTCCAGGGAACGGTAATCACCCGCTCCCGGCACCATCAGCTGGTGACCGACATAACCGGGACCGGCATCGAAGATGAGCTTCTTCTCCAGCTCATGAATCTTTTCATCGAAATACCAGTGCACCGGCAGTTGGGAAACTGCGGGGGCCAAGCGGGACAGCATCGCCACGTCGGACATTCCAGGCCTCCAGCGGGTTAAAAAAGAGGATTTTACCCTCCCCGCGATTTGACCTGAAGCCCCCTGATAGAGTATTTTCGCGTGTTTCCCCGAAGCCCGTTGACATGGACCAATCGCCCATCGCCGACCTGAAATTCGAGGCGGCCCTCGCCGAACTCGAAAACATCGTCTCCAGCATGGAAAGCGGCAAGCTCGAACTCGAAGCCTCGATCGCCGCCTACCGCCGCGGCATGGAACTAATGCGGCACTGCCAGGCTCAACTCACGGCGGCCGAAGACCAGATTCGTATTCTCGAAAACGGCCAGTTCAGGGATGTTGATCGAAACACACTGGAGGCCGAGTGAGCCAGACCCCGTTTGCCGAATGGATGGCCGCCACCCAGGCCCGCGTCGAAACCGCCCTCGCCCGGCACCTGCCCGGCCCTGATTGCATTCCCGCCCGCCTGCACGAAGCCATGCGTTATGCCACGCTGGGCGGCGGCAAGCGCGTCCGGCCGCTGCTCGCCTTCGCCGCCGGCGAACTGACCGGCGCCGCGCCGGAACAACTGGATAACGCCGCCTGCGCCGTCGAACTGATCCACGCCTATTCGCTGGTCCATGACGACCTGCCGTGCATGGACAACGACGTGCTGCGCCGCGGCCGGCCGACCTGCCATGTCGAATTCGACGAAGCGACTGCGCTGCTCGTCGGCGACAGCCTGCAGACCCTCGCCTTCGAAATTCTCGCCAGCCAGCCCGGCGGCGAACCGGCCCGCCAGCTGGAAATGCTCGCCCTCCTCGCCCATGCCAGCGGCTCGCGCGGCATGGCAGGCGGCCAGGCCATTGATCTCGCCTCGGTCGGCAAGGCGCTCGACCAGCCAGAACTGGAACTGATGCACGCGCTGAAGACGGGCGCCCTGATCCGCGTCGCCGTGCTGCTCGGCGCCCTTTCCGGCCAGCCGCTAACGGTCGACGAACGGAGCAATCTCGACCGTTTCGCCAAACGCGCCGGCCTGCTCTTCCAGGTCGTCGACGACATCCTCGACTGCACGGCGAGCACCGCCACGCTCGGCAAGACCGCCGGCAAGGACGTAGCCGCCGACAAGCCGACCTATGTCAGCCTGCTCGGGCTCGACGAGGCCCGTCGCTACGCCGACGAATTGCGCAGCGACGCCCTGGCCGCCTTGAGCATCTTCGGCCAACGCGCCGCCCGCCTGACCCAACTGGCCGATTACATCTGCCACCGGCAATTCTGATGACCGCTTCCGCCTCCGCCTTTTCCCTGCTCGACCGCATCGACAGCCCGGCCGACCTGCGCCGTCTGGAACGCAAGCAGTTGCCGCAACTGGCCAGCGAACTGCGCGATTTCCTGATCGAATCGGTCTCACAAACCGGCGGCCACCTGTCGTCCAATCTCGGCACCATCGAGCTGACCATCGCCCTGCACGCCGTCTTCAACACGCCCGAAGACCGGCTTGTCTGGGACGTCGGCCACCAGTGCTACGCCCACAAGGTCCTCACCGGCCGCCGTGACGGCATGAGCCGGCTGCGCATGCACGGCGGCGTTTCCGGCTTTCCGAAGCGGGCCGAAAGCCCGTACGACACCTTCGGCGTCGGCCATTCCTCGACCTCGATCTCGGCGGCACTGGGCATGGCGCTGGCCGCCAAGCAGAAGGGCGAACAACGCAAGGCCATCGCCATCATCGGCGACGGCGCGATGTCGGCCGGCATGGCTTTCGAGGCACTGAACAATGCCGGCGTCGCCGATGCCGACATGCTGGTCATCCTCAACGACAACGAGATGTCGATCTCGCCGCCGGTCGGGGCGCTGAACAACATCCTGACCCGCCTGATGTCGGGCAAGACTTTCAACGTCGCCCGCTCGGCCGGCCGCCACATGCTCGGCTTCGCGCCGCCACTCCTCGAACTTGCCCGGCGCGCCGAAGAACACGTCAAGGGCATGATTGCCCCGGGAACTCTGTTCGAGGAATTCGGCTTCCATTATTACGGGCCGATCGACGGCCACGACCTCGACGCCCTGATCCCGACGCTGGAAAACCTGCGCGACCTGAAAGGTCCGAAATTCCTCCACGTCATCACCAAGAAGGGCCAGGGCTACAAGCTGGCCGAAGCCGACCCCATCCTCTACCACGGCGTCGCCAGGTTCGAACCGGGCGAAGGCATCAAGTCGGGCAAAAGCCCCGGCAAACTGACCTACACCCAGGTTTTCGGCGACTGGCTGTGCGACATGGCGAAAGCCGACTCCCGCCTGATCGGCATCACGCCGGCCATGCGCGAAGGCTCAGGCATGGTCCGCTTCGCCAATGAACACGCCGATCGTTACTACGACGTCGGCATCGCCGAGCAGCATGCCGTGACTTTCGCCGCCGGGCTCGCCTGCGAAGGGCTGAAACCCGTCGTCGCCATCTACTCGACATTCCTGCAACGCGCCTACGACCAGTTGATCCATGATGTCGCCCTGCAGAACCTGCCGGTTCTCTTTGCGGTCGACCGCGGCGGCCTGGTCGGCGCCGATGGCCCGACCCATCACGGCACTTTCGACCTGTCTTTCGTCACCTGCATCCCCAACATGGTGGTGATGGCCCCGGCCGACGAAGCGGAATGCCGGAAAATGCTGTCCACCGCCTACCGGCTGAACTGCCCTTCCATGGTGCGCTACCCGCGCGGCGGCGGGACCGGCACGGCCCCGGAAGCCAATCTCGAGACGCTGCCCGTCGGCCGCGGCGAAATCCGGCGCCAGGGCAAGGCCGTCGCCCTGCTCGCCTTCGGCAGCCTGGTCGGCGCCGCAGTCGCCGCCGGCGAGGAACTCGACGCCACCGTCGTCAACATGCGCTTCGTCAAACCGCTGGACGTCGAGCTGATTCTCGAGCTGGCCGGGAACCATTCCCTGTTGGTCAGTATCGAAGAGAATGCCGTGATTGGAGGGGCCGGCTCGGAAATCGAACGGGTACTCGCCGAACGCGGATCGCCTGTGACGGTACTAAGGCTTGGCTTGCCCGACCGTTTCATCGATCACGGCGAACAGGGCCAGTTGCTGGCCGAACTGGGCCTCGACAAGGACGGCATCGTACGCACCGTACGGCAAACGCTTGCCGGGACCGACTTACAATAAAATTTTATAGAACAGCTCATGAGCACCCCGAATCCCAACATTCCCGACGTCCAGAACTCCGCCGACACGCGTCATATCGCCATCAACAAGGTCGGCATCAAGTCGATCCGCCACCCGATCCGGGTCCAGGACAAATCGGCCGGTATCCAGCACACGATCGCCATGTTCAACATGTATGTCGGTCTGCCTCACAATTTCAAGGGAACGCACATGTCGCGTTTCGTGGAAATTCTCAACAGCCACGAACGCGAAATTTCGGTCGAGAACTTTCCGATCATGCTGCGCGACATGGTGGCCAAGCTGGAAGCCGAAACCGGCCATATCGAGATGAATTTCCCCTACTTCATCAACAAGACGGCGCCGGTCTCCGGGGTGCAGAGCCTGATGGACTACGACGTCACTTTCATCGGCGACATCTGCCACGGTGAAATCGCCACCTCGGTCAAGGTCGTCGTCCCAGTGACCAGCCTCTGCCCCTGCTCCAAGAAAATTTCGGAATATGGCGCCCACAACCAACGCTCGCACGTCACCGTCACGGCGCGGACCAACGATTTCATGTGGATCGAGGAAATTGTCCAGCTCGTCGAAGAGGAAGCCTCCTGCGAGCTTTATGGCCTGTTGAAGCGCCCGGACGAGAAATACGTCACCGAACGCGCCTACGACAACCCCAAGTTCGTCGAGGACATGGTGCGCGACGTCGCCGCCCGCCTCAATGCCGAAGGCCGTATCGACGCCTATGTCGTCGAATCGGAGAATTTCGAGTCGATCCACAATCATTCCGCCTATGCGCTGATCGAGAACGACAAGAAACGCGGCCCGGCCCACCCCTGACCTGGGGTTGAAACCGGCAACAAGAAAGGGCGCTGCGGCGCCCTTTCTTGTTGCCCCCAAAAAAAACGGGACGCCGCAGCACCCCGTTTTCCTTCGGTCGAAAACCCCGTTTATGCAGCAGCAACCGGGTTCTTGCGGACCAGCTTTTCCTTGATACGAGCCGACTTGCCCGAACGCTCGCGCAGGTAGTACAGCTTGGCGCGACGAACATCGCCGCGACGCTTCACTTCAACGGAAGCGACCAGCGGGGAATAGGTCTGGAAAGTACGCTCGACACCTTCGCCGGAAGAAATCTTGCGGACGGTGAAAGCCGAGTTCAGGCCGCGGTTGCGCTTGGCAATGACGACACCTTCGTAAGCCTGCAGACGTTCGCGGTTGCCTTCCTTGACCTTGACCTGGACGACGATGGTGTCGCCCGGAGCGAAATCGGGGAGGGTCTTGCCCAGGCGGGCAATTTCTTCTTGTTCCAGTTGTTCAATCAGGTTCATGTGAGATCCTTTAATTTATAAACACTTACTCACCGCATTGCTCCTCTCCGGAAATTTCCGTGAGTAGTTGCGTTTCTTCCGCGCTCAACACGCGGTGCGCCAGCAAATCCGGCCGGCGCTTCCGGGTCCGCGCCAGCGACTGTTTCAGCCGCCAGCGACGAATTCTTTTGTGGTCACCAGACAACAACACTTCCGGCACCGCCACGCCCGCGTAAATTTCGGGCCGCGTGTAGTGCGGACAATCCAGCAAACCACCGACAAACGAATCTTCCACCGCCGAAGCGGCATCGCCCAATACGCCCGGCAACTGGCGGACGACGGCATCAATCAATGTCATCGCCGGCAACTCGCCGCCGGACAGGACAAAATCCCCGATCGAAATTTCTTCATCGACACAGCGCTCGATCAAACGCTCGTCAATTCCTTCATAGCGGCCACAGAGCAGGATCAGGCCTTCGTCGCCGCTGGCCAGTCGCATCACCCGTTCGTGGGTGAGCGGCGCTCCCTGCGGCGAGAGATAGATGACCCGGCTCTTCGCCAGGCCCGCCTCGCGCTGCTGCGCCTTGGCGGCGTTGATCGCCTTCTCCAGCGGCCCCGGCTGCATCAGCATGCCCGGCCCGCCACCGAAAGGGCGGTCATCGACCCGACGCCAGGCATTATCGGCGAAATCACGGGGATTCCAGCCTTGCCATTGCCAGCGCTGTTCTTCCAGCGCCCGCCGGGTGATGCCACTTTCCGTTACTGCCGCGAACATCTCCGGGAAGAGGGTAATGCAGTCGAACCGGATCACCAGTCGCTGCCCCACTCCACACAAATCAGTCCCGCTTCCTTCTCGACATCGAGTACCACCGCCGAAACAAACGGCAGAAGGCGCTCGGTTTCATCATCGGCCACGACGCGCAAAACGGCGTTGGCGCCGGTTTCGATCAGCCCAACCACTTTGCCGAGCCGCTCGCCGGCGGTATTGACGACATCCAGGCCGATCAGCTCGGACCAGTAGAACTCGCCTTCTTCGGTCTTCGGCAACGCGGAACGCGGCGCCCCGACCAGCACGCCCTTCATGGCTTCGGCGGCGCTCCGGTCATCGACGCCATCGAGCAGCACGACCAGACCGTTGCCGTGGACTTTCAGGCCTTTCAGCCCGCATTCACGCCACGGCTCGCCCTCCTTGGCGATCCACCAGACAGGCATTTCTGCCCAATCCAGGGGGTCGTCACCAAAGGCATGCAGCTTGAGCCAGCCCCGAATCCCGTAAGGGTCGGCGAGCCGCCCCAGAACGACGATATCGTTGCCAGTCAAAGCAGAAACTGCTTAGGAAGCCTGTTGGGCGGCGTGTTGCTTGACCAGACGGGCGACGGTCGGCGACAGCTGGGCGCCATTGGCTTGCCAGTAGGTCAGACGATCGACAGCGACGCGCAGGGCTTCAGCATTGCCCGAAGCAACCGGGTTGTAGAAACCGATGCGTTCGACAAAACGGCCATCGCGGCGATTGCGGGAGTCGGCCACAACCATGTTGTAGAAAGGACGCTTCTTGGAGCCGCCACGGGCAAGACGAATAACAACCATGTGATTCTTTCGTAAGCTGGAAAAAAGACGCGAGAGTATAGCGCTTTTTCAAGGAAAAACAAGCCACTTAGGCACCGGGAAATATCCTGGCCGGCCGCAGCCGCCTTTGGGAGGGCGAAATATACCTCCGATCGCCGGCAGCCATGGCAAAAATGTAAATTTTTGTTATTCTGCGGCGCTATGATCGCCCCGCCGGAAACCCAACTGCCGCAATCGGCCGAAGCCAATATCAAGAGCATTCTTGACTGGCTGGCGCTGTCCCACAGCCGCCAGGTGCCGGCCGACCCCGCTCAGTTGTACCGCCAGTTGCTGCTGCTGCGCGAGACGCCGCTCCCGACGGCCCAACACATCAAGTTGCTCGATCTGCTTTACCGCCAGGCCGAGCGCACCATCGAAGCCGAACGCCCCGGCCTGCGCGAAGTCTCGCTACCGGTATCGCGCCGCGTGCGCCAGCGTGTGCGTCTGATCCTTCAGTTGCTGGAGACGCTGACCCAGGATTATTTCAATACCCTTTCCGAACTCTTCGACCCGCTCGGCGGCACGGCGACAAGAACGCCGCAGTGCACGCTGCGCCGCGTGATGCATTGCGTCGCCTGGCAGATCCGGATCAACTACCTGGTTGCCTCGCCGAGCAGCATCGGCCTGTGGCAGCAATTGCACGCCGCGTTCGGGACGGCACGCCGCCTGGGCGTCGCCGAGGCACCGGGGCCGCGCGGCGAGCCCTCGGTCCATCATATCTATACCTCCATCCTGCTGGCGGCAATCGCCCAGCCCGCCTCGTTCTCGGCCGACGAACTCGAACTGATCAGCGACTATATCGAGCGCAGCGGAATCACTTTCGCGCTGACCGAAACACCGCCGGCCGGCAGCACCAGCATTTTCTGGATCGACCTCGACAAGGATTTCCCGGCCCATGCCCTGGCCCGGCGCATTCCGTCGGCCGACACCCAAGTGCTGTATTTTTCCTGCGACACCATTGCCGGCAAGGTTGGTGCAGACCTGGCCCGACTCGACCAGGGAGCCGGCGGCGACAGCATCGGCCTGCCTGGCCTGGCCGATCCCCGCACCGGCCAGGGCGTGCTGCGGCGACTGCTGGCCCTGTGGGGACATCCGGCCAAGCGCAAGTTCCCGCGCCGCCGCCAGTCGTACCGAACCCAGCTCTGCGCCGGCTTCAACAATATCTGGCGCCTGCTCAAGTCGCCCGGCGCCGACGTCGAATCCAGCGAATGGATGGTGATCAACGAGAGTCCGGACGGCTATGCACTGATGCACGTCGCCGGCCAGACCCACCGTCTGCGCGTCGGCGACATCGCCGCCCTGCGTCCGACCAACGATCAAGGCACAGCTGCACCGGTCTGGCACATCTGCATCGTCCGTTGGGCGCTATCTGAAAACCCCGAACATATTGAACTCGGCCTGCAGATGCTCGCCCGCGAGGCAATCGCTGCCCAGATCGCCCAGCCGGATGCGCGCGACGCGAAAAAGACGCGCGCCCTGATCCTGCCGGAAGCGGCACCGCTTCGGCCGGCCCAGTCGCTGATCGTCGCCACCGGATCGATTGCCGACGACAAGCACAAGATCATCGTGCTGGTCGAGAAGGAAAACCTGGAAATTCGCGAAGTCCGCGCCACGCATCTCGATGAACAAACGAGCCGCGTCGAGGTTTTCAGCGTTTTGCCGGACGAGACAGCTTAGCCGCGATCAGTCCGCCGAACAGCACCACCGCCCAGGACAGGTGCAGCCAGACCAGAAAAACCGGAAAAACCGCAAAAGCGCCATAGACGCTTTTCAGCAGGGCGGACGACGCCAGGTAAAGCTCGAACACCTTCTGCATGGCGGAAAAAGCCAGGGTGGCGAAAAGCCCGCCGCTCAATGCCGCGCGGCGCGGCACCTCGACATTGGGCACGGCGTAATAGATGAAGGAAAAAAACAGTCCGAGCAGGACGCTGGACACACCATTCAGCAAGCCGCGACGAAACCAGGCCGGCTCATCGAACAGACCCAGCGAGGTGCTTACCGCGAACGACACGGCGGCCGCCACGGCGCCGAGCGCGAAGGGCCACACCACCATCGCGAAGGCATAGAGACGAATGCGCGCCAGCCAGGGGCGCGGCTGCACCTGCCAGAGATGATTGAGGGCGCGTTCGATGGTATTCATCAGCATGAAAGCCGTCACCCCGAGGATGGCAATACCGGCCAGGGTCAGCCCTTGCGCCCGGTGCGAAAACTTGCCGATACTGCCGGCAATGGCCCCCGCCGCCCCGTGTGGCAGCAACGAGCCCTGGATCAACAGGTCGAGTCGGCCAAGCAGCAGATCCAGGTAAGGCAGCGCACTGGCCACCGAGAGCACCACTGCCACGAAGGGAACGAGGGCCATCAGCGTAGTGAAGGCCAGCGCCGAACTGGTTTGCATCATATGCTCGCTGCGAAAGCGATGAAATATTCCGAAGACATACCCGGCCGACGACGGGCGATTGCGGCGATAGCGGGAGTGCGATTGCATGGGGCCGTATAATAGCCGACCATGTTAGAAATCCTTGTCCTCTATTACAGCCACCGCGGCTCGGTTCGCGCGCTCGCCGAACGGATCGCGCGCGGTATTGAATCCGTCCCCGGCACCCGGGCCCGGCTACGCACGGTGCCGCGCGTTTCGGCCGTCTGCGAAGCCAGTGCGGCAAGCATTCCGGACACCGGGGCGCCCTACGTCGAACCGAGTGACCTGGACGAATGCGCCGGCCTGGCGCTGGGCAGCCCGGTGCGCTTCGGCAACATGGCGGCGCCGATGAAATATTTCTGGGACGACACTCTCGCCGCCTGGCAAAACGGCACCCTGGCCGGCAAGGCGGCCTGCGTCTTCACCTCCAGCGCCAGCCAGCACGGCGGCAACGAGGCCACGCTGCTTTCCATGATGCTGCCCTTGCTGCACCATGGCATGCTGCTGGTCGGCCTGCCCTTTACCGAGACCGACCTGGCCGGGACGACGACCGGCGGCACGCCGTACGGCGCCAGTCACATCGCCGGTGCCGGCGGCGACGCCCAATTATCCGAAACCGAAAGCCGGCTCGCCTTTGCCCAAGGCAAGCGCCTGGCACAACTTGTCCTGAAACTAAGCCGCCCGTGACCGCTTCCCGCTCCCAACTGCTCGCCAGCACCAGCCTCGTCGCCCTGATCTTCCTCTGCCTTCTCTGGGAAGGCTGGCTCGCGCCGTTGCGTCCCGGCGGCTCCTGGCTGATCCTCAAAGGCATCCTGCCGCTGGTCGCGCTATTCGGCATCCTGCACGGCAAACGCTACACGTACAAATGGGTGTCGCTGTTCGTCCAGTTCTACCTGATGGAAGGCCTGGTCCGCGTCACCAGCGAGCACGGCGCGTCGCAATGGCTGGCCGGCGGCGAAACCTTGCTCGCCGCCATCCTGTTCGTTTCAGTCGTGCTCTACATCCGGGCGACCCGTCCGCCGGCCGAAGAAAAGGCCGCCGAGCAGAGCTGAGGCGGCCTTGTTGCTGGACTCAGGGACGATCAGACGTCGCCCTGTGCCCGCACCTTGTCCAGCGTCGACTGCAGCTTGTTCAGCGCATTCAGGTAGGAACGCGCCGAGGCGATGACGATGTCGGTATCGGCCCCGTTGCCATTGACGATGCGCCCGCCCTTGGCCAGCCGCGTCGTCACTTCGCCCTGCGCATCGGTGCCGGTGGTGATGGCATTGACCGAGTAGAGCAGCAGTTCCGCACCGCTGCCGGCGATGCGCTCGATGGCCTTGAAAGTCGCATCGACCGGGCCGCCGCCCGCCGCCTCGCCCTTGTGTTCGACGCCGCCGACATTGAGGATGACCTTGGCAAAGGGCATTTCGCCGGTTTCCGAGCAGACGTGCGAGTAAACCAGCTTGTAGTGCTCCTGTTCCGGCGCCACCACTTCGTCGGAGACCAGGGCGTGCAGATCTTCGTCGAAAATTTCGTGCTTGCGGTCGGCCAGTTCCTTGAAGCGGGCAAAAGCGGCATTCAGCGCCTCGTCGCTGTCGAGTTCGATGCCCAGTTCCTGCAGCCGCGACTTGAAGGCATTGCGCCCGGAATGCTTGCCGAGCACCAGCTTGTTCTGTGACCAGCCGACATCCTCGGCGCGCATGATTTCGTAGGTTTCGCGATGCTTCAGCACGCCGTCCTGGTGGAT
This sequence comes from Bacteroidota bacterium, assembly GCA_050259955.1. Lineage (GTDB taxonomy): Bacteria > Pseudomonadota > Gammaproteobacteria > Burkholderiales > Rhodocyclaceae > Azonexus. The sequence continues at coordinate 104,346 of JBLNBM010000015.1, read as the reverse complement.
ACCAGACTCGTGGGCAAAGGCGTTGGCACCGACCACGGCCTTGTTGGGCTGCACCGGGTAGCCGGTGATTTGCGACACCATTTTTGAAGCCGGTACGATCTGCGTCGTATCGATCCGCGTTTCGACCGGAAAGACGTCAGCCCGGGTACGCACCGCCATCACCACTTCTTCCAGCGAGGCATTTCCTGCCCGTTCGCCGAGGCCATTGATCGTGCATTCGACCTGGCGCGCCCCGGCCAGCACGGCGGCCAGCGAATTGGCGACGCCCAGCCCGAGGTCGTTGTGGCAGTGCACCGACCACACCACCTTGTCGGCGTTCGGCACGCGAGCGATCAGCTGGCGGATGGTTTCGGCGTACTGCTCGGGAATGTTATAGCCGACGGTATCCGGCACATTGATGGTGGTGGCGCCGGCCTTGATCACCGCGTCACAGATACGCACCAGGAAATCGAGGTCCGAACGCCCGGCATCCTCGGCCGAAAACTCGACGTCGTCGGTATATTCGCGCGCCCAGCCGATGGCCTTGACCGCCTGGTCTACAACCTGGTCCGGCGTCATGCGCAGCTTCTTTTCCATGTGGATCGGCGAAGTCGCGATAAAGGTGTGGATGCGCCCTGACTTGGCGGGCTTGATCGCCTCGCCGGCCCGGCGGATGTCGTTTTCGTTGGCGCGGGCCAGCGAGCAGACGGTGGAATCCTTGATTGCCTGGGCGATTGCCTGGATGGCCTCGAAATCGCCGGGTGAGGCGGCGGCGAAACCGGCCTCGATGACGTCGACGCGCATCTTTTCCAACTGGCGAGCGACGCGGATTTTTTCTTCTTTGGTCATCGAGGCGCCAGGGCTTTGCTCGCCATCGCGCAAGGTGGTGTCAAAAATTACCAGATGTTGTTTCATGCTTGCTCCGGGTATTACTGGGCTTTGCGCTTGAACAGGCCGATCGCCGCCTGGACGTAGCCGGACAGGCCGTAGAGGACAAAGAATCCGAACAGGGATATTTCAGGGCTGTAGGAAATCAGCGCGAACCCCAGTGCAATCGCCGCAATGACGAAGAAGGGCACGCTCTTGCGCAGGTTGATGTCCTTGAAGCTGTAGTAGCGAATATTGGAAACCATGGTGATGCCGGCAAGCAGGGTCAGCACGCAGGCCAGCCAGCGCACGTCGCTGCCCGGAATGCCGGCAACGATCATCACCCAGACCAGGCCGGCAACCAGCGCCGCCGCAGCCGGCGACGGCAGACCCTGGAAATAGCGCTTGTCCATGACTTCCAGCGTCGTGTTGAAGCGGGCCAGGCGCAGGGCGGCGCCGGCACAATAGATGAAAGCGGCAATCCAGCCGAGACGCCCCATGTCGTGCAGCGCCCATTCGTACATCACGAGGGCGGGCGCCGCGCCGAAACTGACCATGTCGGACAGCGAATCGTATTCGGCACCGAAAGCCGACTGGGTATGGGTCAGGCGCGCCACGCGGCCATCCAGGCCATCGAGCACCATGGCGATGAAAATCGCCATCGCCGCCCGTTCGAAATCTCCCTGCATCGCCTGAACAATGGCGAAGAATCCGGCGAATAGCGCCGCCGTGGTGAACAGGTTGGGCAACACGTAAATGCCGCGCCGCTTGAGTTCAGGATTGAACAGGGTCTTGCGGGGCTTGAGTTCGGTCATCGCGATTTTGAATTCCAACTGGAGGGCACAAGGATACATCTTGCGATGTCATTATCCTCAAATGGAAAGGGCGGTGCAGATATCTACACCGCCCAAAGCCGGAACCGGGCTAGCCACCTGGATGCCGGCAGTGCGCTTGCACCACCGGCCTGCCGCGACGCCCGGTCGAACCTGAAAGCAACTTAGTTCTTGGACTGATCAACCAGCTTGTTCTTGCGAATCCACGGCATCATGTCGCGCAGCTGACCACCGACCGTTTCGATCGGATGCACGGCGTTCAGACGACGGCGAGCCGTCATGGCCGGGTAGTTGGTCTTGCCTTCGAGGATGAACATCTTGGCGTATTCACCGGTCTGAATGCGCTTCAGGGCATTGCGCATGGCTTCGCGGGACTGCTCGTTGATGACTTCGGTACCGGTCACGTACTCGCCGTATTCGGCATTGTTCGAGATCGAGTAGTTCATGTTGGCGATACCGCCTTCGTACATCAGGTCGACGATCAACTTGAGTTCGTGCAGGCACTCGAAGTAGGCCATTTCCGGAGCGTAACCGGCTTCGGTCAGGGTTTCGAAGCCCATCTTGACCAGTTCGACGGCACCGCCGCAGAGCACGGCCTGTTCGCCGAAGAGGTCGGTTTCGGTTTCTTCGCGGAAGTTGGTCTCAATGACACCACCCTTGGTGCCGCCGTTGGCAGCAGCGTAGGACAAGGCGATGTCCTTGGCCTTCTTGGTGACGTCCTGATACACGGCGATCAGCGACGGCACGCCGCCACCCTTGAGGTACTCGGAACGCACCGTGTGGCCGGGGCCTTTCGGGGCGACCATGATGACGTCCACGTCGGCACGCGGCACGACCTGGTTGTAATGCACATTGAAGCCGTGGGCGAAAGCCAGGGCGGCGCCCTTCTTCAGGTTCGGGGCGACTTCTTCGTTGTACACCTGCGGAATGTTCTCATCCGGCAACAGGATCATGACGACGTCGGCGCCCTTGACGGCCTTGGCGATTTCTTCGACCTTCAGACCGGCCGCTTCGGCCTTCTTCCAGGAAGCGCCATCCTTGCGCAGGCCAACCGTGACCTTGACGCCGGAATCCTTGAGGTTCTGGGCGTGGGCATGACCCTGCGAGCCGTAACCAACGATGGTGACCTTCTTGCCCTTGATCAGGGAGAGATCGGCGTCCTTGTCGTAATAAACTTTCATGAAATCCTCTTTATTTATAAATAGTTAGACTTTAAGAATACGATCGCCGCGACCGATGCCACAGACACCGGTACGGACGGTTTCGAGAATCAGGCCGGCATCGAGCGCGGCGATGAAGGAATCGAGCTTGGAGCTGGCCCCGGTCAACTCGATGACATAGGTCGACTCCGTGACGTCGATGATGCGGCCACGGAAGATATCGGCCATCCGCTTCATCTCTTCGCGGTCCTTGCCGGTGGCGCGAACCTTGATCAGCATCAGTTCGCGCTCGACGTGAGCCGCTTCGGAGAGATCGACCACCTTGACCACATCAACCAGCTTGTTGAGCTGCTTGGTGATCTGCTCGAGTACCTCGTCGGAACCCCAGGTCAGGATGGTCATCCGCGACAGCGAGGGATCTTCCGTCGGTGCCACGGTCAGCGATTCGATATTGTAGCCGCGGGCCGAGAACAGGCCGGCGACGCGGGAAAGGGCACCCGCTTCGTTTTCAATCAGGATGGAAATGATATGACGCATTTTTTCTTTTCCTCCCCCGCTCACAGATCTTCAGCGAGGATCATTTCGGTCAGGCCCTTACCGGCCGCCACCATCGGGAAGACATTGGCACGCGGGTCGATGATGAAGTCCATGAAGACCAGATCGTCCTTGTGCTCGGTAAAGGCCTTGCGCAGTGCGGGCTCGACATCCTCCGGACGCTCGATCTTCATGCCGACGTGGCCGTAGGCCTCGGCCAGCTTGACGAAATCAGGCAGCGAAGTGACGTAGGACTGCGAGTAGCGCTTCGAGTAGAACATTTCCTGCCACTGGCGAACCATGCCCAGCATGCCGTTATTCAGGTTGATGATCTTGACCGGCAGGCCGTACTGCTTGCAGGTGGACATTTCCTGAATGCACATCTGGATCGAGCCTTCGCCGGTGATGCAGGCGACCTGCGCCTCCGGGTTGGCCATCAGCACGCCCATGCCGTACGGCAGGCCGACGCCCATGGTGCCGAGGCCACCGGAGTTGATCCAGCGGCGCGGCTTGTCGAACTTGTAGTATTGCGCAGCAAACATCTGGTGCTGGCCGACGTCGGAAGTGATGAAGGCGTCGCCGCCGGTCACTTCGTAGAGTTTCTCGACGACAAACTGCGGCATGATGTGTTCGCTCTGGCGATAGCGCAGCGAGTCGCGGCCACGCCACTCGTCGATCTGTTTCCACCAGAGGGCCAGTTCCGGATCGGTCTTGAAACTGCCGTCCATCAGCTTGAGAATTTCGTCAATGACATCCGGCACGTTGCCGACGATCGGCACATCGACCTTGACGCGCTTGGAAATCGACGACGGATCGATGTCGATATGGATGACGCGGCGTTTCTCTCCGCCGAAATGTTCCGGATTGCCGATCACGCGGTCGTCGAAACGTGCACCGATGGCCAGGATCACGTCAGCGTAGTGCATCGCGTTGTTGGCTTCGAAGGTGCCGTGCATGCCGAGCATGCCGACGAACTGCTTGTCCGTCGCCGGATAACCGCCCAGGCCCATCAGGGTATTGGTGACCGGGAAATTCAGCTTGCGCGCCAGTTCAGTCAGTTTCTGCGCCGCATCGGAGAGGATGACGCCGCCGCCGGTATAGATGATCGGCCGCTTGGCTTCCTGCAACAGCTGAACGGCCTTCTTGATCTGTCCGAGATGCCCCTTGACCACCGGGTTGTAGGAGCGCATCTGGATGGTCTTCGGGTAGTCGAATTCGGCGAGCTGGGCGGTGATATCCTTCGGGATATCGACCACCACCGGGCCGGGACGGCCGGTCGAGGCAATGTGGAAGGCCTTCTTGATGGTGACCGCCAGATCCTTGACGTCCTTGACCAGGAAATTGTGCTTGACGCAGGGCCGGGTGATGCCGACCGTGTCGCACTCCTGGAAGGCATCCTGACCGATGTACTGGGTCGGCACCTGGCCGCAGAGCACGACCATCGGGATGGAATCCATGTAGGCCGTGGCGATGCCGGTCACCGTGTTGGTCACACCCGGACCAGAAGTCACCAGCGCGACGCCGACCCGCTGCGAGGAACGCGAGTAGGCATCGGCCGCATGGACCGCCGCCTGCTCATGGCGAACCAGAATGTGCTTGACCTGATCCTGCTTGAAAAGGGCATCATAAATGTGCAGAACGGACCCACCGGGGTAACCGAACACACAATCGACCTTTTCTTCCTGCAGGCACCTGATTACAATTTCCGCACCGCTGATCATCATTCTTGAGCCCAAAAAGCTGTTGCCTAAAGGGCGTAACCTTAATCGACCGTCCCTGTTCGGTCAAGGTTTGCCAGCATAACCATATAATGCTCAAGGCCTTTAACCGGAAGAGACTACCCTGGCATCCTCCCGCGAATTATCAAGCTTTCTCGAATCCATCGAACGTCGCGCCTTCAAGCAGGCCATGTTCGCGGTTCACGACGAAGAAGCCGCCCTCGACATCGTTCAGGACAGCATGCTCAAACTCGCCGAGAAATATGGCGACCGGCCGTGCGAAGAATTTCCGATGCTTTTCCAGCGCATCACCCAGAACACCATCCGCGATTACTACCGGCGCAGCAAGGTCCGCTCGATGTGGACCACCCTACTTTCCGCTTTTTCTTCCGATGATGACGATGACTACGATCCGCTAGAAACGCTGGCCGCCGACGAAGACGATGCCGGCCCACGCACTCCGGAAAGCAAGCTGCTGCAGGCCCAGACGCTGAACGCGATCGACGACGAAATAAAAAGATTGCCGGCACGTCAACGCGAAGCCTTCCTGATGCGTTACTGGGAGGACATGGACGTAGCCGAAACCGCGGCTGCGATGGGCTGCTCGGAAGGCAGCGTGAAAACCCATTGCTCGCGCGCTACCCACGCACTGGCAGCCGCCCTGTCGGCAAAAGGTATAAAGCTATGAACGAAGAACGTTACGCCTACCGCGTTCGGCAAGCGCTGAACCATGGATTGAAGGACATTTCGCCAGCCGCTTCGCGGCGCCTGGAGGCAGCACGCCATCTCGCCTTGTCGAAACAGAAGCAGAGCGCCCCGCAAATGGCGGTGGCCGGTCATGGCTCATCATCCTTCGGATTCGCTACCCATATCCCTTATTTCAAGCAGATTCTGGCCATCGCGGCACTCCTGATCGGCATGTGGCTGTCCTTTTACTGGCAAAGCGTCCAGTACACCACCGATCTCGAGGAAGTTGACAGCGCCCTGCTCTCCGATGATTTGCCGCCTGAGGCTTTTTTGGATAATGACTTTCTCGAATGGCTAAAAGACGACTCGCCGGAGGAGTAATCCTCTGCCTCGCCCTGATTGCACCGCTTCGTGCCGAGACGCCGACCGCGGTGGTCATTGGCACGCCGCCGCAACCGACCTGGGCCCAGCTCGACACCACTGAGAAGAACATTCTCGCCCCACTCTCGGCAAACTGGGACGAAATGGAAAACATCCGTCGCAAGAAATGGCGTGGCATTGCCGAGCGTTACCCAAGCATGACGCCCGCCGAACAGGGCCGGGTTCAAGTGCGCATGCGCGACTGGGCCGCTTTAACGCCGGAACAGCGCACCAAGGCGCGCAACAGCTACAAGGAATTCAACCAGCTGCCGACCGAGCAGAAACAGACGATGAAGCAGAAATGGGAAGCCTATTCCAATCTGCCGAGCGAGGAAAAACAACGCATCCGCGCCAGCGGCAAGTCCTCGAAGTTGCTGACCCCGCCTCCCGAAGCTGCGCCAGCACCGACCGTCGCGCCGGCAGCAGAAAGCAACACCCCTCCGGCAGCGCCGGATGCCGGTGCCAGCACCAGCGAAGCGATCAAGCGCTGATGCCGGCGCCAACTCCCGGCCTGGGCCGGCGCCTGGCCTGCCTGCTTTATGAAAGCCTGGTCGTTTTTTCCGTGCTGCTGATCGGCTTCCTGATGCCGCAAATCGTGCTTTCCGGATTCGGCCTGGTCATGGCGCCCAAACTGCTCTGGCTGCACGTCTTCGTGCTGCTGATGGCGTATTTCGTCTGGTTCTGGCTGAACGGCGGCCAGACCCTGCCGATGAAGACCTGGAAAATGCGCCTGACCAATGCCGACGGCAGCCGCTTGCGGCCGCTCCAGGCCGTGCTGCGCTATCTGGCCGCCTGGCCGAGTATCGGGCTGTTCGGAATCGGTATCGTCTGGGCGCTGTTCGACAAGGACAAGCAATTCCTGCACGACCGCATTGCCGGCTCTTTCGTCGTCAAAACCGACAGCTGATCAGCGGCGCTCCACCCACCACAGCATGCCGGCGGCGGCCATCATGAACAGCGCCGACGGCAGCGTGGCGCTGGCCAGCGGCGGCCAGGAATTGATCACCCCGAGATTCGAAAACAACCCGTTCAAGGCGTAGAACAGGATGCCCGTCATCACGCCGGCAAACATTTTCAGGCTGCCGCTGCCCACGCGACTGTGCGAATAGCCGAATGGCAGCGCCAGGGCAACCATGACCAGCGCCGCCAGCGGATAGAACAGTTTTTTCCAGATGGCGACTTCGTAGCGCTCGGTCTTCTGATGGTTGTCCAGCAGATGCCGCGTGTAATTGACCAGGCCGACCAGCGACATGCGCTCGGGGGCGACCATCAACACCGACAGCAGATCGGGATTGACCGCCGATTCCCATTCGAGGCTCGCTTCGCGTTCGACGTGGGAACGCTCGCCGACCAGCACCGTGCGCTGCACTTGCCGCAGCAGCCAATGGCCGGGCGGTGCGAAGTTCGCCTCCTCGGCATCGGTCACCGACTCCAGCGCGCTTGCCTCGTTGAACTTGTAGATGCGCACGCCGAGCAGCCGGGCGTCGAGCGAGACTTCCCGGATATTGATGAAACTGCGCCCGTCCTTGATCCACAAACCGGTCTCGAAGCCCTGCTGGGCAATCACCTTGCTCATGGCGCGGGCCCGGATTTCCTGGGCCATCCGTTCGGAAAACGGCACCAATCCTTCGCCGATCAGAAAAGTCAGCAAGGCGAGCAGACCCGCCACCCGGAACAGCGTCAGCAGCAGGTCCTTGGTCGCCAGCCCCGAGGCGCGCAGCACGGTGATTTCCGAATGACGGGCCAGGGTCGCCAGGGCGTATAGCGTACCGATCAAGGCGGCGATGGGGATCAGCTCATAGACCAGCCCGGGCAGGCTCAAGCCGACGAAGATCAGGGCATGCTGCAGCTGGTAGCCGTTATTGCCGACACTGCGCAGTTCGTTGATCAGGTCGAAGAAGGCAAACAGCGCGAGAAAGGCGGCCAGCACGAGAAAGATCGCCGCAAAGGTCTCGCGCATCAGGTAACGCTGGTAAAGCCGCAGGTGAAACATCAGGAAGACTTTCGTTGCCAGGGGAAACGCACCGCAATGCGCCGATAGAAGAGCGCCACCAGCGGCAGCAACATCATGGCATGCACCGCCCAGACCCCGATCCAGAAGGAAATCTTGCCCTGCGCCACCCAGGCCTGGCTGACTGAAAGCAGGTTGCTGTAAATGGCGTAGATCAAGATGGCAATCAGCATGTTGGCCGAACGTCCGGCGCGCGGATTGACGTAGGAAAGCGGAATGGCGAGCAAGGCCAGGATCAGCGCGGAAACGGGAACGCCGATCCGCCACAGCAGGTCGCCCCGCGCCTGGTTGCTGTCATCCTGCAGCAATTCGGTAATCGGCATGCGGTTGGGGACTTTTTCTGTCGGCTTGGCTTCGCTGTCTTCGGTGCGTACCTTGTAGCGCTCGAATTCCATGACCTTGAAGGCGGCCGAACCCGGCTCGACTTCGTAGCGCCGGCCATGTTCGAGAACGACGAAACGGTCGCCGTTTTCGGCCACTTCCTGGTAGCCGGTGTTCGACATCACGACACCCAGCTTGCCTTCCTGCATGGAAGCGACGAAGACATTGCCGACCCGGCTCGCATCATCGGCCAGCGCTTCGACGAAAAAGACCCGTTTACCGCGTTTCGCCTCGCGAAAGGTGCCCGGCGAGACCTGGGAAACATCGCTGCGCGCCGACAGCCGCTGCTTGTAATCGGCCGTGCTGAAATTCGCCCACGGCGACAGGAAGCCGGAAAGCAGTGCAATGGCCAGCACGATGGGCAGCGAAAACTTGAGCACCGGGCGCATCCAAGCGGTCAGCGGCAGGCCGCAGGACAGCCAGACGACCATTTCCGAATCCCGGTAGGCGCGCGTCAAACTGAGCAAAATGGCGACGAAAAGCATCAGCGTCAGCAGAAGCGGCATAAAACTCAAAATCGAGAAGCCGAGCAGCGAGGCGACCGCTTCTGGCGCAATGCGCCCGCCCACCGCTTCCTTGAGCAAGCGGATCAACATTATGGAGGCCAGGATCGCCACCAGTGCGACACTGATGCCGGCGGCTGCCTGAGCGAATTCACGCCGGACGGCGCGCTCGAATATCATGCTTTGACGAAACCAAAAAAATACGAGGATAATCCCTCAAATACTGATATTTCCCTGAACAGGAGCAGCCGGTGGAATTTAGCATAAAAAGTGGCAGCCCGGAAAAGCAACGCAGCGCCTCGGTAGTCGTCGGCGTCTTTGAACCGCGGAAACTTACCCTGCCAGCCGAACTGCTGGACAAGGCCTCGAACGGCTATATCTCCGACATCATTCGGCGCGGCGACATGGAAGGCAAGGCCGGCAGCACCCTGCTCCTGCATAATGTGCCCGGCACGCTGAGCGATCGCATCCTGCTGGTCGGCCTGGGCAAGGAAAAGGACTTTCGCGAAAAGGAATTCTCCGGCGCCATCCGCACCGCGGTCAAAACCCTCAATGAAACGGGCGCCTTCGACGCCACCATCTTCCTCACGGAACTCGCCGTCAAGAAGCGCAGCATTGCCTGGCGCGTGCGCCAGTCGGCGATCATCGCCTTCGACGCGACCTACAAGTTCGACCAGTTCAAGAGCAAGAAGGACGAAGTCCGCCGGCCGCTGCGCAAGCTGACGCTCAGCGTCGAGCGCCGCAACGAACTGGCCCAGGCCGAAGAAGCGCTGACCCAGGGCCTGGCCATCGCGCAAGGCGTGGCGCTGACCAAGACTCTGGGCAATCTGCCACCCAACATCTGCCACCCGACCTACCTCGCCGAACAGGCGCAGGCGATGGCCGCCGAATTCAAGCTGGGCTGCGAAATCCTCGACCGCGAGGCCATGGAAAAGCTCGGCATGCATTCGCTGCTCGCCGTCGCCCGGGGTTCGCACCAGCCGCCCAAACTGATCGTCCTTACCCATCGCGGCGGCAAGGCCAGCGAAAAGCCGATCGTGCTGGTCGGCAAGGGCGTCACTTTCGACACCGGCGGCATTTCGCTGAAGCCGTCGGCCGAAATGGACGAAATGAAATACGACATGTGCGGCGCTGCCAGCGTCCTCGGCACCATGCAGGCCGTGGCCCGGATGGCCCTGCCGATCAATCTGACGGTGGTCGTGCCGGCCACCGAAAACATGCCCGGCGGCAGCGCGACGCGGCCCGGCGATATCGTTACCTCGCTGTCCGGCCAGACCATCGAAATACTCAATACCGATGCCGAAGGCCGGCTGATTCTCTGCGACGCACTGACCTACGCCGAACGCTTCGAGCCGGACACGGTGATCGATGTCGCCACCCTGACCGGCGCCTGCGTCGTCGCCCTCGGCGATGTCGCGACCGGCCTTTTCGCCAACAAGGAGAGCCTCGCCCGCGACCTGCTCGACGCCGGCGACGAAGCGCACGACCGGGCCTGGCACATGCCGCTGTGGGACGATTACCAGGAACAGTTGAAGAGTCCCTTTGCCGACATGGCCAACATCGGCGGCAAGCTGGCCGGCTCGGTGACCGCCGCCTGCTTCCTGTCACGCTTCGCCAAAAAATTCGACTGGGCGCACCTCGATATCGCCGGCACCGCCTGGAAATCGGGGAGCAACAAGGGCGCCACCGGGCGCCCGGTGCCCATGCTCACCCATTACCTGCTTGCCCGCGCCGGCAAACTCAATTGACCCAGGTCTTTTTCTACCATGGCGCGGCGGACCGCATCGCCGCCGCCTGCGCCCTGCTGGGCGGCGCCTATGCCAAGAAGAAACCGATGCTGGTTTTCGCACCGGACCCGGGCGTCGCCGAACGCCTCGACCGCACGCTGTGGACCCATCCGGCCCTGAGCTTCGTACCGCACTGCCGCCACAATGCCCCGCAGGCCGCCGAAACGCCGATCCTGATCGCCGACAATCTCGACACGCCGGCCCAAGATGAGCGCCTGATGAATCTGAGCCGGGAAATTCCGCCCGGCTTTTCGCGTTTCCAGAGTCTGATCGAAGTCGTCGGCCAGGACGAAGCCGACCGCAGTGCGGCGCGCGAACGCGTCGCCTTCTACAAGGACCGCGGCTACGAAGTCCGCTACTTCGATCTCAGCGACCGCTAAAATACCGGCCGCGCTCCGGCCAGCCCGGCCGCCCCGCCCTCGACGGACCTTCACGATTACAGCAATGACCGGTTTCGGACGCTCCTCCATTTTTGCCCAGGCCAAAAGCTATGCCTTCCTGCTTTTTGCGCTGAGCCTGCCCTTCCTGATCTGGATCCTGCTCGTCTCGCCGCCGGCCGAAGGCGGTGTGGCGCTACTCTACAAGGCCAGCCTGCCCGCCTACTTCGCGCTGCTCCTCTTCCTCGGCTGTTTCCTGCTCGCCCCGCTCCACCTGCTGCCGCCGCGCGGCTGGCCGCTGCCCCTGTTCGGCAGCCTGTGGCTGGTCTTTCTGGTCGCCGACAGCATCGTCTTCAATGGCTACAAGTTCCACATCAACCTTTTCCTGCTGCAGTTCCTCTTCGTCGATTTCCAGGGGCTCGGACTACCCAAGGAACTGATCGCCGGTGGCCTGATCGCCGTGCTGCTGATCATCGCTTTCGCCATCTTCCTGTCACGCCTCGCCGCCCGGAATATCGGCTGGCTGGAGAAACTGTCGTCGCTGACCGTCGCCGCGACGCTGGTGTTGTTCGTCATCAACCAGGCCATCCATGCCTGGGCCGATACCTACCGACGCCAGGAAATAACCCAATACACCACCTACTTCCCGCTCTATTTCCCAATCGGCTCGCGCAAAGCCGGCGAAAGCGTCAGCCGCCTGCTGCCCGGCCTCTTCCCGGCCGAGGAAGGCAGCGGCACCCTCGGCGGCACCGCCGGGCAGCATGTCAATTACCCGCTTGCCGCCCCCGCCGGTTGCACCCCCGGTAGCGACGCCAACATCATGTTCATCGTGCTCGAGAGTTGGCAGGCCGCCTCGCTGACCCCGGAAATCATGCCCAACCTGGCCGAGCTGCGCAAAATGGCCTGGGATTTCAGGCAGCACATTTCCGGCGGTAATGCCACTGTCCCCGGCCTGTTCAGCCTGATGTTCGGCCTGCACGCCAGCTACTACGACGCCTTCCGGGCCAACCCGCGGAGCAATCCCAGCGCCTTCACGCAGACCCTCGACCGGCTGGGCTACCGGAGCCAGATATTCACTTCCGTCGACCTGACGCGTTTCTCGCTGCAGGCCCTGTTCTTCCCCAATATTGCCGCCGCCGATGTCCACCAGTTCAACGACCGCGGCAATTTCCGCGACAGCGACCGGGCAACCGTCGAACGACTGGTCGACAGCCTGGGCGACAAGTCGCGCCAGGACGGCCGCCACTTCGATTTCATGTTCCTGACCTCCTCGCATTTCGCTTACGAGTATCCTGACGAATTCAGGAAATTCACGCCGGTGCCGGAGCACGAAGGCTCCAACCTGCTCAACAAGAACACCGATCCCACCCCGATCCTCAACGACTATCACAACAGTCTGTATTACGAGGATCACCTGCTCGGCAAGATCTTCGCCAAGCTGCGCCAGGCCGGCCTGTGGGACAAGACCTGGATCGTCGTGCTCGGCGACCATGCCGAGGAATTCAACGAGAACGGCCTCGGCTATTGGGGGCACGGCAGCAATTTCAGCCGCTGGCAGACCCAGACGCCGCTGCTGATCAAGGCGCCCGGCCAGAAAGCCGGACAAACGCGCGACACCCTGAGCACCCATCAGGACATCGTACCGACGCTGGTCGAGGAAGCCCTGGCCTGCCCGGGACCGAGCGAGAAATACTCGACCGGCAGCAATCTCTTCCGGGGTACTGCCAAGGCCGGGACGGTCATCGCTTCCTATGTGACCGCGGCCTACTGGGTCGACGGCAGCATTGCCGAGAAGTTGGCGGTCGGCTCCGGCTACGCCTGGCGCGACCTCAAGGAAAAACGGCCGATGCCGCCCGCCGAGTCGCTGAAGAAACTGATTGCCGAGGAAAGCCGCTTCCTGCGCTGAATGTCACCGGGCGGCGCAAAAAAACGCGCCCTCGCGAATTCCCTTGGGCGGATATTTGCCTTAGAGTGCGCGAACCCGGTCACAACCACCGCACCACGAAGGATTTTCAGTGCCCAGCCCCATTCTTGCCCGCGCCGACGCCCTGATGCAACGCCGTCTGCATGGCCAGGCCGTGTCCGACGACGTCCCGACGCTGACCGAGGCGATCGGCGACGACGGCATTCCGCTGCTGCTCAACGTGGAAGCGCCGGTGCCACAACTCGCCGCAGCCATCGAAGCCGAGCCGGAAGCGTCGCCGGTTGCCGATTTCTCCCCGGCGATCCCGTTGCCGGTAGCTGACACCGCGCCAGTGGCCGACACCCTGCCGGCAGCCAACCTCTTGCCGGCCGCTGGCATCGACCGCGACGAGCGCGAATGGCTGATCCGTGAACTGGCCTGCCGCGTCGAACAGCGCCTGATCAGCGAACTGCCGCAGATCATCGCCGCCACCGTCCGCGACGTCCTGGCCGAACAGGACATTACCGACCCCACGCTGCCGCCAGCCTGACCGGCGACCGTCAACAATCCGATGAAGCTCCAAGAAGCCACGCTGCCTGGCACCACCGGGCGTACTCCCTTTATCCATACGCTGGCCGGCGTCCTGCTGGTGGTTGCCGGCTACGCGCTGGTCCATGCCCTGACCCGACTGTTCGCCTCGGGCAACCTGGGTGACGACGACACCTTCGACAACCTGCTGATCCAGCACCTGTCCGCCGGCTACAGCGAACACACCGGCCCGCTTTACGACTTGCTGCTCTGGTTGCTGCAGCAAGTTCTCGGCAGCGGCATCCAGGCTTTCCTGGCGCTGAAATACAGCCTGCTGATCGTCATGGCCGGCGGCATTTTCCTGATCACCCGCCGCCTCACCGGCAGCCCGCTGTGGGGTTTCATCGCCGTCGAATCGATGGCCACCGTCTATCAGATTTTCTGGCGTTTCCACGAAGGCTTCACCCATCGGGTCGGCGCCATGGCGCTGGCGATCGCCACCGTCTGGGCGCTCTTTGGCCTGCTCGACGAGGACCGCTGGCGTCATCGCCTACTCCTCGCCGGCCTGGCCGGCCTCGGTCTGCTCACCGAACACACTTACGCGTTTTTCCTGCTCGCCCTGCTCGCCGCCGCGGCGTTGCAGCCGGCCATGCGGCGCCGGCTGTTTGCCTGGCCGATGCTGGCCGTCCTGCCGCTGACCGCGCTGATCGTTTCGCCCTATGTCGGCTGGCTGCTCGCCGAACCGCAGCGTCTTCCCGCCCTGATTTCCGACTTCTACCCGTTCCGTCCCGCCAACTCGCCGGCCGGCCTGTGGTCCAGCCTGCGTGACGCGCTGACCTTTCCGTTGCTCGTCCTGGCACCCTATATCCTGATTGCGCCGCTGGTCTTTCCGAAACTGCTGCCAACCGTTTTCCGGCGGACGCCGCTGCGCCCCGATCCAGCCGTACCGCTTGATTTCCGGCTGTTGCTGACCCATCTGCTACTCATCGAATGGCTTGGCGTGGTCATCGCCGGCCTGCTCTTCTCGCGCTCCGGCTACGCCGTGCACAGCATCCTGCCGATGTTCGCCATCGCCATCGCCTGGCTGACCGACCGTGCCTGCGCCACCGAGCCCTGCGCCGGCCGGATCAGGGCTTTCATACTGGTCCTGCTAGCCTTCACGATCACCGCCTATGCCGTGCGCTGCGGCAACCTGTTCGTCCAGGAACCGTTCTGTTCGCGCTGCCGCTGGGGCATTCCCTACCAGGACCTGGCCGGCGAACTGCGCCAGAAGGGCTTCAACAGCGGCATCCTGATCAGCAACGACGAACGCCTGAGTGGCAATCTCCGACGTTTCTTCCCCCAGGCCTACCTGCCGCTGCCGGGTGGCGAGCAAGCGCCTGGCGACCTCCGCCCCGGCGAACAGCTGGCGGTCGTCTGGGCGGTCAGCGGCGATGATGCCCGGATGCCGCCCGAGTTGCAGCAACAGTTGCCAACCGCCTTCGTTGGCATCCGGCCGACCGTCATCCACCTGCCCTGGCAGCATCTGTGGAAGCCCCGCGGCTACCGCCATGCCAGCTGGGCGACCCTCGTTGTTACCCTGCCGCCAGGGAAAGGCAGCGACCGGCCGAGATAGGCGGGGAAGCGTTGCGGGGCTCCGGTATAATTGCCGGTTTTCCGCCATTCCGACACGCCCATGGAACTCGCCAAAGCTTTTGAACCCGCCGACATCGAACGCCGCTGGTATCCCGAGTGGGAAGCCCAGAACTATTTCGCGGCCGGCGTAGATGCCGGCAAGGCCGATAATTTCTGCATCCTGCTGCCGCCGCCCAACGTTACCGGCACGCTTCACATGGGCCATGGCTTCAACCAGACGATCATGGACGCGCTGACCCGCTACTACCGGATGCGTGGCCACAACACGCTGTGGCAGCCGGGCACCGACCACGCCGGCATCGCGACGCAGATCGTCGTCGAGCGCCAGCTGGATGCGCAGGGCATTTCGCGCCATGACCTCGGCCGCGAGAAATTCCTGGAGAAGGTCTGGGAATGGAAGGAATACTCGGGCGGCACGATTACCCGCCAGATGCGCCGGATGGGCACCAGCCCGGACTGGAAGCGCGAACGCTTCACGATGGATGCCGGCCTCAACAAGGTAGTCAACGAAACCTTCGTCCGCCTCTTCAACGAAGGCCTGATCTACCGCGGCAAGCGCCTGGTGAACTGGGACCCGAAGCTGAATACCGCCGTTTCCGACCTCGAAGTCGTCCAGGAAGAAGAAGACGGCTTCATGTGGCATATCCGTTACCCGCTGGCCGACGGTTCGGATAGCCTGGTTGTCGCCACCACCCGCCCGGAAACCATGCTCGGCGACACCGCCGTGATGGTGCATCCGGAAGACGAGCGCTACAAGCACATGATCGGCAAGATGGTGAAGCTGCCGCTGACCGGGCGCGAAATCCCGATCATCGCCGATGCCTATGTCGATCTCGAATTCGGTACCGGTTGCGTCAAGGTGACGCCGGCCCACGATTTCAACGACTACGCGGTCGGCCAGCGCCACGGCCTGCCGATGATCTCCATCCTGACGCTCGATGCGAAGATCAACGAGAACGCACCGGAAAAGTACCGTGGCCTAGATCGTTTCGACGCCCGCAAGGCCGTCGTCGCAGACCTCGAAGCCGCAGGGATCCTTGAAAAGATCGACAAGCACAAGCTCAAGGTGCCGCGCGGCGACCGGACCAATGTCGTCATCGAACCGATGCTCACCGACCAGTGGTTCGTCGCCATGAGCAAGCCGGGCGAAGACGGCAAGTCGATCACGGAAAAGGCCCTTGAGGTCGTCCATTCCGGCGAGATCAAGTTCTACCCGGAAAACTGGGTCAATACCTACAACCAGTGGCTGAACAACATCCAGGACTGGTGCATTTCCCGCCAGCTGTGGTGGGGCCACCAGATTCCCGCCTGGTACGGCGACAACGGCGAGATCTTCGTCGCCCACAATGCCGAGGAAGCGCAAGCCGCAGCCGCCAAACGGGGCTACACCGGCGCCCTGAAGCGTGACGAAGATGTCCTCGATACCTGGTTCTCCTCTGCCCTGTGGCCGTTCTCGACCCTGGACTGGACCGGCGACGACGCCATCGACGCCGCCAACCCGCTGCTCAAGCAATACCTGCCCTCCTCGGTGCTGGTCACCGGCTTCGACATCATCTTCTTCTGGGTCGCCCGCATGGTGATGATGACCAAGCAGATCACCGGCCAGATCCCGTTCAAGCACGTCTATGTGCATGGCCTGATCCGCGACGGCGAAGGCCAGAAGATGTCGAAATCCAAGGGCAACGTGCTCGATCCGATCGACCTGATCGATGGCATCGACCTGGAAAAACTGATCGAGAAGCGTACCACCGGCCTGATGAACCCGAAGCAGGCGGAAAGCATCGCCAAGAAGACGAAGAAGGAATTCCCGGAAGGCATCGCCTCCTTCGGCACCGACGCCCTGCGCTTCACCTTCGCCAGCCTCGCCTCGCCCGGCCGCGACATCAAGTTCGACCTCGGCCGCTGCGACGGTTACCGGAATTTCTGCAACAAGCTGTGGAACGCCACCCGCTTCGTGCTGATGAATGTCGAAGGCCACGACCTGGCCCTCGAACACCAGCAGGGCGGCCCCGCCTGCGGTGGTTCGGCGCCGCTCGAATTCTCCTTCGCCGACCGCTGGATCGTCAGCCAGTTGCAGCGCGTCGAGCAGGAAGTCGAACGTCACTTCACCGACTACCGTTTCGACCTGATCGCCCAGGCCATCTACAAATTCGTCTGGGACGAGTTCTGCGACTGGTACCTGGAAATCGCCAAGGTCGAAATCCAGACCGGCAACGATGCCCAGCAGCGCGGTGCCCGCCGGACCCTGATCCGCACCCTGGAAGCCGTGCTGCGCCTGGCCCATCCGCTGACCCCCTTCATCACCGAGGAACTCTGGCAGACGGTGGCGCCGATCGCCGGTCGCAAGACGCACGACTCGATCATGCTCGCCGCCTACCCGCGCGCCGAGGAATACAAGATCGACGCCGCCAGCGAAGCCAAAGTCGAACGCCTGAAGGCGCTGGCCTACGCCTGCCGCAACCTGCGCGGCGAAATGAACGTTTCGCCCGCCCTGCGCATGCCGCTGCTGGTCGCCGGGGGCGGTGCCGAAATGGCCGACTTCGCCCCCATCCTGCAAGCTCTGGGTAAGCTCTCCGAGGTACAACTGGTGGACGACATGCCGGCTGACGCCGTGGCACCGGTGGCCGTGGTGGGCGAGACCCGGCTGATGCTCAAGGTGGAAATCGACGTCGCGGCGGAGAAGGTCCGCCTGGCCAAGGAAATCGAAAAGCTGGAAAAGCAGATTTCGATTGCCCAGGGCAAGCTCGCCAACGAGGGTTTTGTCGCCCGCGCGCCGGCCGCCGTCATCGATCAGGAAAAGCAGCGGGTCGCCGACTTCTCGGCGACGCTGGAAAAACTCAAGCCCCAGCTGGCAAAACTGGGGCAGTAAAGGAAACCGATGTCCCAAGAAAACCGTGGCTTCTTCGCCAAGACCTTCCTGCTGCTGATGATTTTCTGCGGCCTGGTCTGGATCTGGACGGTCGCCTTCATCGTCGCCTGGCCCTGGGAAAAGACCAGCGTCTGGAAGCCGGAATTCCGGGTAGCCGCCGTTTGCGACCAGGACGAGCCTTGCGGCTTCGCCTACGGCCAGCTGGCCGAGGCCAAGGCCAAGGGCCTGTACAAGACCCTGAACCTGGACGGCGACGCCGGCGACGTGATGGAAAAGGACGGCTGGCTGCAATGGAAGAAGGTCAATGGCCTGATCGAGGCGAAGGCGTCGTCCTGGTACTTCCAGACCACCATCCGCTACAAGCTGGAAGGCGATACCCCGGTCCTCGTCGAGTACCAGGACGTCAGCGCCAAGGCGTTCTATTACGGCATCGCCGCCGGCCTGTTCTCGCTGATCGGCCTCTACCTGCGCAAATTCCGCAAGTAGCCGCCAGCGGCGGGCGCGCTCCGGCGGAGTCGCGCCCTCAGGCCAGTTTTACCGCCAGCAGCCCGCGCAACGCATTGCCCAGTTGAAATCCGTCCAGCAGGTCGGCCGGATAAAGCACCTCTTCCCGCGCCCGCCCGCTGGCCAGCAATTGCGCTCGCAACACGCCGGGCAGGGCGCCGCTGTCCAGCGGCGGCGTCAGCAGCAGGCCATCGCGCTCGACAAAAACATTGCTGCGTGCGCCTTCCGCCACTTCGCCGCGTTCGTTGAGGAAGATCACATCGAAGACCGGCGAATCGGCCGGCAGGTCGCGCAAGGCGGCGTCGTAAAGCCGGCGCGCCGTCGTCTTGTGGCGGCGCAGGAAATCGCCCGAATCGATGGCTTCGACCGCCAGCCGGGCCAGCCACGGACCCGCCGAGGTCGTCAGCGGAAAGGACTGAACCTCGATCTGGCCAGTCTTGTCCAGCGTCAGGCGGACCCGCCACAGGCCGCTGGATGGTTGTTCGCCGAGTTGCCGGCAGAGCCTCTGTTCGTCGAGCGGAAAACCGAAGAATTGCGCCGAATGCCGCAGCCGTGCCAGATGCCCCGACCACATCGGGTAGATGCCGTTATCCCGGCGCAGCGTTTCGATCAGCTTGAGCCCGGGATCGCAGTCGCGCAGGAAGCTGGCCTTGAGCAGGCATTCACGCCATTCGGCACCCGCTTCCGAATCAGCGACGATACCACTGCCGATACCCATCTTGCCGCTGCCATCGGCCGCCAGTTCGAGGCTGCGGATCGCGACGTTGAGACGGAAATCGCCCTCCGGCGCCAGCCAGCCGAGCGCGCCGGTATAGGGACCGCGCCGCCCGGCTTCCAGTTCGGCGGCGATCTGCATGGCGCGAACCTTGGGAGCGCCGGTGATCGAGCCGCAGGGAAACAGCGCCTGCAGGATATCGCCGAAGCTGCGCCCGCCGACCTGCGCCGAGATGGTCGATACCATCTGCCAGACCGTCGGATAGTCCTCGATCTCGAACAGTTGCTCGACGCAGACGCTGCCGTTGTCGGCGACCCGCCCGAGATCGTTGCGCAGCAGATCGACGATCATCAGGTTTTCCGCCCGGTCCTTGGCCGAGGCGCGCAGCACCTCGGCCGCCACGCTGCGGGGCGCGGTGCCTTTCATCGGCCGGGTTAGCAGGCGGTCGCCCCGGCGTTCGAGGAAAAGCTCGGGCGACAAGCTGAGCAGCCCCCCGCACCCATCGCCAATGAAACCGCCGTAGCGCACCGACTGGCGCTGACGCAGGCGGGCGTAGAGGGCGAGCGGCGAACCGAACCAGGAAAAATTCAGCGGAAAGGTGTAATTGACCTGGTAGCAGTCGCCTTCGCCGATCAAGCGCTTGATCCGCTCGACCGCCACCGTGTACTGCGCCTCGGAAATCGCTTCCCGCAAATCGCCGACGCCGCCGACGCCATCGTCCAACTGCGCTGCCAGCCAGGCTTCGGCGGCTGTGGAATCCAAGCGGCGGCAATCGGCAAAGCGCCAGAATCTGGCCAGCGGACGCTCGGCGGAAGGCTGCCAATCGGCCGGCATCGCCGTCGGCTCGAACAGGTAGCCCAGCTCGTAATCGAGCGCCACCACCGCCCAGCCCGGTTCGCTGGCCAGCCGGCTCAAGGCGGCGGTCAGGCTGGCCGCATCGTGGGCGACCAGACAGTCGATCGGCTCGCTGAAAAGCCAAGCGGCGGGTTCGCCCGGAGGCGCCCGCCTGTCCTCAAGAAAAGCGTAAGACGGAGTTATTTGCGTTTCAGGAAAAATTCGAAAACGCGGTCGGCTTCGCGCTGCTCCAGCAACTCGTTGCCCGTCTGCCGGGCAAAGGCCGGGAAATCCTTCAACGAACCGGGATCGGTCGCCTGCACGCGCAGGATCTGGCCGCTTTCCATCTCGGCCAGCGCCTTCTTGGTACGCAGGATGGGCAAAGGACAATTCAGGCCCTTGACGTCAAGGTCGCGATCAAATTCCATGGTGATGTGCTGTCTGATAAGAGGCCCGATTTTACCCTTAATTGCGCTTTTCCTTGAGTTCCTCAACCTGGCGCTGCTTCATTTCGCGCAAGCGAGCATCGATCGCCGACATTTCGTAGAAATTGGCATCGCCCGCTTTCTGCGCCAGTTGCAACTGCTCCACCGCGGCCGCCGTCTGGCCCTGCAGGGCAAAGGCTTCGGCCAGGGCCTGGTGCTGCTGGGCGCGCCGACCAAGGCCGGCATAGCTTTCCGCCCGCATCTTGTAGAGGCGGACATCCTGCGGATAGTTCTGCAACTGCTGTTCGCTGAAGCGCCTGGCGTCATCGAAACGCCGGGCGCCGATCAAGGCCCCGCCATAGCCGTAGAGCAGGCCCTGGTTAAGCGGGAAGCGCACCATGGCATCCCGGTAAATGGTCAGGCCGCCGGCCACGTCGCCCTGAGCGATGCGGATGTCGGCCAGCAATCGTTCCAGCATGGCGGCCGAAACGTTCATCCGGCGCGCCGCTCGCACTTCGCGTTCCGCGCCCGTCCAGTCGCGGGCACGGTACAAGGCGTAGGCCAGACCGTAGCGGGTGGCGGCTTCAGAAGCGTACTTTTTGTCGCGCAGCAAACCCTCGAAATCCTTGATGGCTTCCCCGGGAATCCCCAGCATGGCGCGCAACTTGGCGCGCACCAACTGGAAATCGTCGCTGTCCTTGACCTGCCGGTAGGGCACCGCCTGTTCGCGGTTCTGCATGTCGGTCAGCCGCTCGCCGGTCAGCGGGTGGGTGCGCAGATAGGCCGAGGCATTGCTTTCGTAAAGACGCGTCGCCTTCTGCAGGCGCTCAAAGAATGCCGACATGCCGCGCACTTCGTAGCCCGAACGACGCATGATTTCAAAACCCTGGCGATCCGCCTCGCGCTCGAAATCGCGGGAGAAGGCCAGCTGGGCGGAAATCGCCCCGGCCTGCGACGTCGCCATCGTCGCCCCGGCAACCTGGCTGTTGGAGCGCGCCGCCAGCAGCGCCAGCGCAATGGCCACCATCGACGCCATGCCCAGCTTGTTGGACTGGAATACCTGGCGGGCGATATGGCGCTGCGTCACATGCGAGATTTCATGCGCCATGACGCCGGCCAGTTCGGATTCACTTTGCGCCGTCAGCAGCAGGCCGCTATGGACGCCGATGAAACCGCCGGGCATGGCAAAGGCGTTGATACTCGGATCGTTGATCGGGAAAAAATAGAAGCCGAGGCCGGGATCGCTGCTGACTGCCGCCAAGCGGCCGCCCAGCTGGTTCAGATAGGCTTCGACATCTGAATCGTCGAGATAGGAAGCCTCGTGCCAGCGGATTTCATGCATGATCTGCTGGCCGATTTTCTTTTCGGTGGCCAGGGAAAGATCGTTGCTGGCAACATCACCCAGTTCGGGCAAATCGTCGGCACGCAAAGGTTGAAGTGTCAGCGAGAAGGCCAGCAGGCCGGCCGCGAGGCGTCGGGAAAAAAGCATGGTGTTATGATAGCGCAGCCTTCCTGACAAGTTCCGGACAGAACGTAACCAGACGTAAGCCCCCAGTGACCAAAGCAACCCTTACCCATTTCGACAGCGCCGGACAGGCTCACATGGTCGATGTCGGCCGCAAGACCGAAACCGCTCGCCTGGCCCGCGCCAGCGGCAGCATTTTCATGGAAGCGGCGACCCTGGCCCTGATCCGCTCCGGCTCGGCCAAGAAGGGGGACGTCCTGGGCATTGCGCGGATCGCTGCCATCCAGGCCGCGAAGCGGACTGGCGAGTTGATTCCGCTGTGCCACCCGATCGCCCTGACCCGGGTTACTGCCGATTTCGTCATCGACGAGGCGGAGAATGCCGTCCATTGCGAAGTGCTCGCCGAATGTTTCGGCAAGACCGGCGTTGAAATGGAAGCCCTGACCGCCGCTTCCGTCGGCCTGCTGACCATCTACGACATGTGCAAGGCCGTGGACCGTGGCATGCGCATCGAGAATATCCGGTTGCTGGAAAAAGCCGGCGGCAAATCGGGGCACTGGCAAGCCGACTGACAAGTCTCTGATTTACCGCGGTTCATCAAAATTCTGAACGGCTGAACGGGCATCGAGCCTCTGACGAGGCTCGCCTTGCCACCGACAGCCCCAACCTCGGAAAACGCTTTTTAGCCCTCATTTAGCCCACTCAGGAGCAACGATGGCATCTTTCCCTAAGCAAGGCACAAGCTGGCAAGCTCGTGTCCGGCGACGTGGTTATCCAGTCGAAAGCACGGGCTGGCGAAATAGCCTGCCGGCAAGCCGGCACTTGGGAAGCGGCCGCGCCGCGATATCGGCATCGTGAGACGAGTCCCGGCGCGTCATCGCGATGCCGGCACCTTAGAAACGAAGCAGAAATGAAAAAAGCCCGTCTGGAACCAGACGGGCTTTTGCATTGCTGCTATCCGGCGTTCAGGTGCTCTGGATATTCGAAGCCTGCTTGCCCTTGGGGCCTTGCACGACATCGAAGGAAACCTTTTGGCCTTCTTTCAGCGTCTTGAAACCATTCATGTTGATGGCGGAGAAGTGAGCGAAGAGGTCTTCACTGCCATCGTCAGGAGTGATAAAGCCAAAACCCTTGGAATCATTGAACCACTTGACAGTACCGATTGCCATGTTTGCAACTTTCTTACAAAAAACGAACGAATTTCCGGGTCTCCCCGACTCCCTGTTTGAACTCAGTGACCCGGTGCATCGCTGCAACCTTGATACAGCTTGAAGCCAAACACGATTGCTTTCTACGCCAGTTGAATTATGCCGTCAACAAGTATTGATGCGGCAGCGCAGCAAATAGCAGGCAGGAAAATTGCTCCGACTGATCAGCCGACGCGGGTAAGCCCGGTGATCTTTTCCCTGTTGCACATTGGACCGAACTGTTTAGAATCGAACGCATGGCTACGAAGTTTCAGGAAGGCGAACAGCTCGAGGCGCAACGCGCCAAGCTGCAACCGCCAAAAATGTACAAGGTGATGTTGCTGAACGATGATTTCACGCCGATGGATTTCGTCATCATCGTGCTGCAACGTTTTTTTTCTCTCGATAATGAACAAGCGACGCGAATCATGCTCAAAGTTCACAATGAGGGGCGCGGGATCTGCGGAGTGTTTACGCGAGACGTTGCGGCCACCAAGGTGGAGCAAGTCAGTGCATTTGCCCGTCAGCACCAGCACCCGCTAGCTTGCGTCATGGAGGAAAATTGATGATTGCCCAGGAACTCGAAGTCAGCCTGCACATGGCCTTTGTCGAGGCGCGTCAAAAGCGCCACGAGTTCATCACCGTCGAGCACCTGTTGCTGGCGCTGATCGACAACCCGTCGGCGGCCGACGCACTGCGTTCCTGTGGCGCCAAGCCGGACGCACTGCGCAAGGATTTGTCCAATTTCATCGGCGAGCACACGCCCACCGTATCCGGCGAGGACGATATCGACACCCAGCCCACCCTCGGTTTCCAGCGCGTCATCCAGCGCGCCATCCTGCATGTCCAGTCGTCGGGCAAGAAGGAAGTCAACGGCGCCAACGTGCTGGTCGCGATTTACGGCGAAAAGGATTCGCACGCCGTCTATTTCCTGCAGAAGCAGGGCATCACCCGGCTCGATGTGGTGAATTACATTTCGCATGGCATCAGCAAGGTGCCGCAGCAGAAGGCACCGGTCGAAGGCGAAACGGAGCACGAAGGCGAAACGCAGCAAGCCGGCCCGCTCGAGCAATACACCATCAACCTGAACGCGCTGGCACTGCAAGGCAAGATCGACCCGCTGATCGGCCGCGACAAGGAACTGGAGCGCGTCATCCAGACTTTGTGCCGCCGCCGAAAAAACAATCCGCTGCTGGTCGGCGAAGCGGGCGTCGGCAAGACGGCGATCGCCGAAGGACTGGCGCGCAACATCGTCGAAGGCGATGTCCCGGAAATCCTCGCCAAGGCCAATGTCTATTCGCTGGACATGGGTTCGCTGCTCGCCGGCACCAAGTATCGCGGCGATTTCGAGCAACGCCTGAAGGGCGTGCTCAAGGCGCTGCAGGAAAACCCCAACGCCATCCTGTTCATCGACGAAATCCATACCCTGATCGGCGCCGGGGCCGCTTCAGGCGGGACGCTTGACGCCTCCAACCTCCTCAAGCCGGCGCTGTCTTCCGGGCAATTGAAATGCATCGGGGCAACGACCTACACCGAATTTCGCGGCATCTTCGAGAAGGACGGCGCCCTTTCCCGTCGTTTCCAGAAGATCGACGTCAATGAGCCGTCGGTCGCCGAAACCGTGGAAATCCTGAAAGGCCTGAAAGCCCGTTTCGAAGCCCATCACGGGATCAAGTACTCGGCTACCGCGTTGTCCTCGGCCGTCGAATTGGCTGCCCGCTACATTACCGACCGGCACCTGCCGGACAAGGCCATCGACGTCATCGACGAAGCCGGTGCGGCGCAACGCATCCTGCCCAAGTCGAAGCAGAAGAAAGTCATCAACAAGACGGACATCGAGGAAATCATTGCCAAGATCGCCCGGATTCCGTCGCAACACGTCACGCTCGACGACCGTGGCGCCCTGAAGAACTTGGACCGCGACCTGAAAGCCGTGGTCTTTGGCCAGGACAAGGCAATCGATGCGCTGGCCAAGGCCATCAAGATGGCCCGCTCCGGCCTCGGCAATCCGGGCAAGCCGATTGGCTCCTTCCTGTTCAGCGGCCCGACTGGCGTCGGCAAGACGGAAGTCGCCAAGCAATTGGCGTATTGCCTGGGGATCGAGTTGACCCGCTTCGACATGTCGGAATACATGGAACGCCATGCCGTCTCGCGGCTGATCGGCGCACCACCGGGTTATGTCGGTTTCGACCAGGGCGGCCTGCTCACCGAAGCGGTGACCAAGAAACCCTATTGCGTGCTATTGCTGGACGAGATCGAGAAGGCACATCCGGATATCTACAACATCCTGTTGCAGGTGATGGACCATGGCACGCTGACCGACAACAACGGTCGCAAGGCCGATTTCCGCAACGTGGTCATCATCATGACGACCAATGCCGGCGCCGCCGACCTGCAGAAATCGAGCATGGGCTTTACCTCCTCCAAGCAGGCGGGCGACGAAATGGCCGAGATCAAGCGCTTGTTCACGCCGGAATTCCGCAACCGGCTTGACGCGACGATTTCCTTCACCGCGCTCGACCGGGAAGTGATCCTGCGCGTGGTCGACAAGTTCCTGATGCAACTGGAAGAACAACTGCACGAAAAGAAAGTGGAAGCTCACTTCAGCGATGCGGTCAAGGAAATGCTGGCCGACAAGGGTTTCGATCCGCAGATGGGCGCCCGTCCGATGGCTCGCCTGATCCAGGACACCATCCGCTCTGCCCTGGCCGACGAACTGTTGTTCGGCAAGCTGGCCAGCGGTGGTCATGTTCTGGTCGATCTGGACAAGGACGGCAAGATCAAGCTCAATTTCGAGGAAGAAAATTCCGAAGCCGTCGTATAAACTTCCATCCACATTCCAACAAGCCATGCATTGCATGGCTTTTTTTCTGCCAGGGAGCCCTTAATGAAATTCAAAACCCCCGACCTTTGCGATCAGTTCGAAGTAGAACTCGGCAAGTCCTTGCGCGTCGTCGCCCCGATGTTCCAGCGTTACGGCGGCCGCAATTCGTTTTCCGGCGAAATCGTCACGCTGAAGATTTTCGAGGACAATTCTCTGGTCCGCGAGGCAGTGGGTGAAAAGGGCCAGGGCAAGGTCCTGGTCATCGACGGTGGCGGTTCGCTGCGTTGCGCACTGGTCGGTGACCAGTTGGCCATCCTGGCCCAGAGCAACGGCTGGGAAGGCATCGTCGTCTACGGCTGTATCCGCGATTCGGTGGATATCAACGGCATCGATATCGGCGTCCGTGCGCTGAACACCCATCCCCAGAAAAGCATCAAGAAAGGCGTCGGCGACCGGAACATCGCCGTCACTTTCGGCGGCGTCACCTTCCAGCCCGGCGAATTTCTCTACACCGACGAAGACGGCGTGCTGGTCAGCAGCCAGCCCCTGCTCTAAGCCAACTGCGGCAGGAGGGCGCCCGCCAGGCGCCGTCCTGCCAGTTCAGCTTTCGAGCAGGACATTGCTGTCGCAGCCAACCCGGACATTGCCCCACAGCCGCCCGTCGACGCGGATCGGCATGTTGATTTCCGACAGCACTTCACCGGTATCGCGGGCATAGGTCTGGACCAGCAGCACATCGGCATTCTTCGCGGCGCGCTGGCCGGTCGCATCGTCCCAGATGCGCCGCGTGCGATTGCCGACCAGATCCGCCTGGTAATCGCCGGTCAGCGGCTTCGACACCTTGAGATTGTGGATCGCGGTGTAGGCGCCGGTATCGATGATCAGCGCGTAGGCGCCGCCCTTCAGGGCTTTCAGGGCATCTTCGAGCAGCGGCTGGACTTCCTGCTCGAAAGTCTGCAGATAGCTGACATCGTATTTCTGCGGATTGGTACCGGGAATGCGGCGGTACTCCTGGTCCCAGATATTGACGCCACGGCGCACCAGCTGCTCCAGCTTGAGCTGTACGGCATCGCGGAAACGATGCGTCTGATCGACATTGAAGTCGAAAGCGCCGCGCCCGATCTTGAAGCGCGACACCAGTTCCTGCACGCTTTCCGCGGCTTTTGACAGATTGGCCGTCGCGTCTTCGGTCTGTTGCATGCTGCCGCTGACTTCGGCCGACAGTCCGTGCACCTGGGCGACGCTTTCATGGACCTGGCCGTTGGTCGCCGTCAGCTCTTCCATGGCGCTGGCGATCTGCCCGAGTTGCAGGCTGGTATGCTCGAATTCGCCTACCATCTTGCTGAATTCACCGGACGAGTGCTCGACCACCAGCCGTGTCTGACGGATATCGCTGTTGATCACCTCGTTCTCGACCTGGGTTTCATGGACCAGGGCGATCATGCCGCCGATATTGTCGGTGATTTCCTGGGTCGCCGCATTGACCCGCTCCGCCAGCTTGCGCACCTCGTCGGCGACGACGGCAAAGCCGCGCCCCGACTCGCCGGCCCGCGCCGCCTCGATGGCGGCGTTGAGCGCCAGCAGGTTGGTCTGGTTGGCGATATCCTTGATCAGGCCGGCAATCTGGCGAATGCTGTCGGAACGCTGGGCCAGGTTGCCCACCGTATCGTTGAAGAGCACCAGCTTGCTGCTGACGCCCTCGACCTTGCCGGCAATGTCGAGCATTTCGGCACAGGATGAACGGGCCATGTCGAGATTGGTTTCCGTCGAATGGGAAATCACTTCGGCGGCGCCGGAAACATCCTGGATGGCGAGGGTCGCCTGCGAACTGGCGTCATAGACGGCATCGGCGATTTCGCCTTGCTGCCGCGCCCGGCCGGCGGTGGCGGCAACATTCTTTTTGACCAGCACGGCTTCGCGGGCAATATTGACGCTGGCCTTGCGAACCTCACTGATGATCTGCCGCATCTTGTCGGCAAAGCGGTTATAACTTTCGGCCAGCTGGCGCAATTCGTCATGGGTCAGCACCGGCAGATCGCGGGAAAAGTCGCCTTCGCCGCGGCCGATTTCGTCGAAGATGACGGTGATCGCCCGCACCGGGCGGACGATCAGGAAACGGATATAGGCGATCTGCCCGACATTCCACAGCAAGGCAAAAACGGTCAGGCCGATCATCAGGTACAGGCCGCGGTCGAGTGAAGTGGTCACCGTGCCGATTACCTCGGCCGCGACGCCGGCCCGGGTCAATTCGGCATTGATACTGTTTTTCTCGCCGAAATAGATGGCCAGGTAGGAAAGATCGACGAAGAACAGCAAGAGAAAGCTGAACAGTTTCTTGGTCAGACTGTTCCAGAACGTGCGTTCGTTCCAGTCATAAAGCTTCCAGAAAAGATTCATCCCGTTTTCCCCGCCCGCGCAACAAAGCGCACATTCAAAGGGGGGACGCCCGCTTCGTCAAGAGAAATTTCCAGTGCGGGCTTCGCCACCCTTTGCCCAAAGCCCAAGGAAAAATCCGGCAGTGCAGGCAGCCGATATTTCACAAAAACAAATGACGTTTCGTATCGTGAAACATGAACGTCAAGCCATTGTTTTACCATGAAAACAAATTGTCTTATGTCTTATATAAGACTATTGCGAGCAGACCGGGAAACGGTCTATACTTTGAACCATCGAACGGCGCCAACGGCTTATCAGCCGAGGCGACGTCGAGCAACCCAACAACTGCCAACTTTCGAGGAACAGACATGAGCACACGCGAACAGCAAATCGCCGAACTGGAAAAAGACTGGGCAACCAACCCCCGCTGGAAGGGCATCAAGCGCGGCTACTCCGCTGCTGACGTCGTCCGCCTGCGCGGCTCCTTCCAGGTGGAACACACCCTCGCCCGTCGCGGTGCCGAAAAGCTGTGGGATCTGGTCAACAACGAACCGTACGTCAACTGCCTGGGCGCCCTGACCGGCGGTCAAGCCGTTCAACAAGCCAAGGCTGGCATCAAGGCCATCTACCTGTCCGGCTGGCAAGTTGCTGCCGACAACAACGAATACGCCGCCATGTACCCGGACCAGTCGCTGTACCCGGTTGACTCCGTGCCGAAGGTTGTCGAGCGCATCAACAACGCCTTCAACCGTGCCGACGAAATCCAGTGGTCCAAGAACATCAACGCCGGCGATGCTGGTCACGTTGAATACCACCTGCCGATCGTGGCCGACGCTGAAGCCGGTTTCGGCGGCGTTCTCAATGCCTACGAACTGATGAAGGCGATGATCCGCGCTGGTGCTGCTGGCGTGCATTGGGAAGACCAACTGGCTTCCGTCAAGAAGTGCGGCCACATGGGCGGCAAGGTGCTGGTTCCGACCACCGAAGCCGTGCAGAAGCTGATCGCTGCCCGTATGGCGGCCGACGTCTACGGCGTGCCGACCCTGGTCATCGCCCGTACCGATGCCGAAGCCGCTGACCTGCTGACCTCCGACTACGACGAAAACGACAAGCCGTTCCTGACCGGCGAGCGCACCGCCGAAGGCTTCTACAAGACCCGCAAGGGCCTGGACCAGGCTATCTCCCGCGCCATCGCCTACGCCGAGTACGCCGACCTGGTGTGGTGCGAAACCGGCACGCCGGATCTGGAATACGCCCGCAAGTTCGCCGAAGCCGTGCATAAGGTTCACCCGGGCAAGATGCTGGCCTACAACTGCTCGCCTTCCTTCAACTGGAAGAAGAACCTGGACGACGCCACCATTGCCAAGTTCCAGAAGGAACTGGGCGCCATGGGCTACAAGTACCAGTTCATCACCCTGGCTGGCATCCACTCCATGTGGTACAACATGTTCGATCTGGCCCAGGACTACGCCAAGCGCGGCATGTCGGCCTACGTCGAGAAGGTCCAGGAGCCGGAATTCGCTGCCCGCGACCGTGGCTACACCTTCGTGTCGCACCAGCAGGAAGTCGGCACCGGCTACTTCGACGATGTCACCACCGTGATTCAGGGCGGCAAGTCCAGCGTCACCGCGCTGACCGGCTCGACCGAAGAAGAACAGTTCCACTAAGAACTTTCCCAGCTTGAATTGCCGCCCCACCGGGCGGCATAGAGGCCGGCTCCCACAAGGGGCCGGCCTCTTGCCGTTTACGTACCACCGGTTTTCAGGACCACCCCACTGTCAAAGCTGGCCCGCCAGTCAGCGGCGCCCGACCGCCAAGAATTTCCGTTGTCGCGGGCCGGCGCGGGAATGGCCGTTCAGACCGGGCGCCGGAAGGCGCGAATAAACAGCCCGACGTTGGCCCGCAGCAGACGGATATCCTCGCCGGCCTCGGGCTTGCCCAGGCCGAGCATCGTCCGAATATGGGCGCCGCCCAGGAACAAGGACAGGAACTGGTCGGCCGCCTCGTCGGGAAACTCGACGGCCAGTTTGCCGGCGGCATCGGCAGCGCGCAGATATTCGGCAACCTGGTGACGAAGTTTGGCGGGCCCTTGCCGATAGAAAGCCTCGCAGGCGTCCGGGTATTCGCCGGCGGCGGCGAACATTAGGCGAAAGGCCCCGACCACCTCGTCCGAGCGGTTCAACTTCAGGAATGACTCGCCGATCAAACTCAGGGCCGCCTCGGGATTGCCGGGGTCGAGCGCGCCGGGGGGCAGCGAGGCGAAGACCACGTCGGTGCAATTGCCGACGGCTGCCTCGAACAAAGCCTCCTTGGTCGGAAAGTAGCTGTAGACGGTCACCTTGGAGACGCCGGAAGCTTTCGCGATCGCATCGATACTGGCACGCGCGAAGCCGTGCTCGATAAATTGTTCCTGCGCCGCTTGCAAAACCCGCTTTACCCGTTCGGGGTCGCGCGGCCGTCCGCGTTTGGGGATAGTAGCTTCCATTGTTTACTTGACCGTTCAGTAAATACGCTTAGAATAACATTTACTATACCGTTCAGTATATCAACTTTGAGACTCATGGAAAACGCTCTCCGGACAACTGCAGCGGCTTATCCAGCCCGCGCCATGCTGCTTACTCTCGGCCTTGCCCTGGCCGGCTGCAGCGGCAATCCAGATCGGCCGTCATCGTCAATTTCTCCCAGCCCGGCCTATCACCATGCGGCCGACCTGCCGCCCGGCATCGCCGCGGGCGATCGCCAGTGGTGGCGGCAATTCGGCGACGAGCCGTTGGCACGCCTGGTCGAACGCTCGGCGGTAGCCAACCACGACATCCGAATGGCCGTCGAACGGGCCAGCCAGGCCCGGGCCGGGACGCAGGCGGCGGAATCCCGGTTGTTCCCCAGCCTCGACCTGGCGGCATCCGGCTCGGATAGCCGGACCGGCCTGCCGCCGGCGGTCAAGCAGTCGATGCCGGATACCCGGGCGATGCGCGCCGGCGTCGATGTCGCGTGGGAAATCGACTTGTTCGGCGCGGCCCGGGCGGCAGCAAGCGCCGCGGAAAAAGATGCGGCGGCGGCGGCGCTTGGCGTTTCCGGCGCCCAGTTAATCGCCACCGCCGAGGTGGCGCGGCAATACTTCATTTGGCACGGTGCCCGGCAACAGCTGGAAATTCTCCAAGCCCTGCTGCAAACCGAGCGCGACACCGAACGTCTGACGCGCAGCCGTCACCGGGAAGGCATGGCGAGCGATTTCGATGTCGCCAGAGCGGCCGGCGAAACATCAAGCATCGCCGCCTCGCTGCCGCAACTGCAGACCTTGATGGCCGGCACCGAGAGTCGCATCGCCGTGCTGAGCGGCGCCGACGCCTCGCTGCCGGTCCCCGAGTTGCATGCCGCCGACGGCTTTCGCTGGACCTCCCCGACCATGCCCTTCACCGGCCAGCCCGCCGACCTGCTGCGGCGCCGGCCGGATCTGCTCGCCGCCGAGCAGCGCCTGGCCGCCGAGTCGTCGCGTCTGAGCGAGGCGAAAGCCAACCGTTTTCCAAAAATCTTCCTGAACGCGCTGTTCGGCCAGCAGAAGCTGACGCTCAACGATGCGCTGAGCTTGCCGGCGTCGCGCTACTCCAATGTCGCGGCAGCTTTCGTGCTGCCGGTCTTCAACGCCGGGCGCATTCAGGCCGGCATCGACACCCAGTCCGCCCGCCAGCGCGAATCCCTGCTCGCCTACGAGCAGGCCATCCTCGGCGCGATCGAGGATGTCGAGAACAGCCTGGCCGCCTTAGCCGGCGAACGGCAACGACGGGATGCGCTGAAGGCGGCCGCCGCGCAACGGGAACAGGCCTTCGCGCATGCCAGCGCCCTGTTCCGGGAGGGGCAGATTGATCTCCTGCAACTGCTCGATGCAACGCGGGCGCAGCTGGCGAGCCAACTGGCGCTGGCCGAAAGCGAGGCGCAACACGCCGTCGACTACGTCCAGCTCTACAAGGCGCTGGGCGGCGGCTGGGCGGCCCTGCCCAGGCCAGCCAATACACCGATCGCGGCAAATTCATTTTCAGGAGTCGAGCAATGATATTGAAATCGGAACCGGCCTGCGCCGCGCTGCGGCTGGCGGTCAGCCTCGCCCTGACGACCGGGCTTGCCGGTTGCGGCGAGCCGGCGCCGCCCGCAGCGAAACCGCATCCCGTCCTGGTGGTCACGGCTCACAACGCTGACAGCGGCCATGAGCGCACCTTCACCGGCAGCGTGCGGGCGCGCTTTGAATCCGAGCAGGGATTCCGCACCGGCGGCAAGGTCGCCGCCCGGATGGTCGAAGTCGGCCAGCGCGTCGTCGCCGGACAGCCGCTCGCCCGGCTCGATGCCGCCGATTACCAGCTGGCGTTGCAGGCCGCCGAAGACCAATTGCAGGCGGCACGGGTCGATGCCGAGCAGGCGGCGTCCGACGAGGCACGCTTCAAGCGACTGCTCGCCGACCATTCGGTTGCCGTGGCCGACCATGAACGGCAGAAAGCCCGGGCTGACGCGGCGGCGGCGCGCCAGGCGCAGGCCTCGCGCCAGCTCGAACTGGCGCGCAACCGCTCGAAGTACGCGACCCTCGTCGCCGAGTTCGCCGGGGTAATTACTGCAGTACGCTTCGAAGCGGGCCAGGTCGTCGCCGAGGGCCAGCCCATCGTCAGCATTGCCGAGCCTTCCGAATTGGAAGTGGTGGCCGATCTGCCGGAGGAAATGGCGGGCAACGCCCGCTCTTATTCGGCCTCCGCAACTTTCTGGGAAACGGCGGCGCCGGCCATTCCGCTCAAGCTGAGAGAACTGTCGCCGGCGGCTGCGGCGCAGACCCGCAGCTTCCGGGCCCGCTTCAGCATCCTCGACAAGTCCCCGGCCACCCGCCAGGCACTGCATCTCGGGATGACGACCAAGCTGCATCTGGCGACCAAGGACGGCGAGCTGGCCGCCACGCTGCCGGCCACCGCCCTGTGGAAGACCGATCGCCAGGCGATGGTCTGGGTGGTGGACAATGCCGGGCGCAAACTCGTCGCGCAGCCGGTGGACGTCCTCCGTTATACCGACGAGGCAGTGTTGGTGCGCGGCGTGCCGGAGGGCGCGAAAGTGGTCTCGGCCGGCCTCCAGAAGCTCGCCCCGGGGCTCGACGTCGTCGCTGTCGAGCGCAGCACCAGCGGCATGAACCTCAGCCTGCCGCCTCTTCAACCAACCCAGGGGAGCCCACGGTGAAGGGATTCAATCTGTCGGCCTGGGCCGTCGCGCACCGCGCCATGGTGCTCTTCATGATCCTGGCGATCCTCGTTGCCGGCGTCTTCTCGTATACGCGGCTCGGGCGCTCGGAAGACCCGAACTTCAACGTTCCCTTCATGACCACCGTCGTCATCTGGCCCGGCGCCACGGCGCAAGAGGTCCAGGAGCAGGTGATGAACCGCATGGAGCGCCGCTTGCGCGAGTTGAACGGTTTCGACTATGTGAAGACTTTTTCCCGGCAGGGCTATGGCGCCCTTTCCCTGCGCATGAAGGGCGGCCTGTCGCGCCAGGAACTGGCCGACGCCTGGTACCAGGCCCGCAAGAAGATCGGCGACACCCGGCAGGAGTTTCCCGACGGCGTGCGCGGCCCCTACTTCAACGACGAGTTCAACGATGTCTACATGTCGCTCTACGCGCTGCAAGGCGATGGGCTGACGATGGCGGAACTCCTTGAATACGCAGAGAAGATCAAGGTCGACCTGCAGGGCGTAGCGACCCTGAGCAAGGTCGATATCCTCGGCAAGCAGCCGGAAAAGGTCTTCGTCGAACTATCCAGCAAGCGGCTGGCCGCCTTGGGCATGACCCCGCAGGAAGTGATCGACGCCCTCGCGCGGCAGAACCTGATGAGCCCGGCAGGGGCGCTCGACACCCGATCCGACCGGGTGTTCGCTCGCGTCGACGGCGCCCTGCACAGCGCCGCGGATGTGGCGCAGGTCAGTATCGAAGCCGGCGGCCGGCTGCTGCGCCTGTCCGACCTGGCAACCGTCCGCGCCGGTTACGAGGATCCGCCGACCTACGCAATCCGGCACAACGGTCATCCGGTGCTGGTGATCGGCACCACGATGACGGCCAATGCCAACATCCTCAAGGTCGGCCAGGCGGTGGACGAGCGGATGGCCGAGATCCAGGCGG
The DNA here is from genome assembly GCA_050259955.1 of Bacteroidota bacterium. GTDB lineage: Bacteria > Pseudomonadota > Gammaproteobacteria > Burkholderiales > Rhodocyclaceae > Azonexus. The sequence goes on along the minus strand of JBLNBM010000015.1, from coordinate 69,683 downwards.
GCCTGCCAGCGGGCATTACGCTGGAAAAGTATGCCGACCAGCCGAAAGTGGTCGAGGAATCGGTCTGGGAATTTGAGAAGTCGTTTCTCGAGGCGCTAGCCATCGTACTGGCCGTTTCCTTCCTGTCGCTGGGACGCCGGGCGGGCGTGGTGGTCGCCGCCTCGGTGCCGCTGGTGCTGGGCATCGTGCTGGTCGTCATGTATCTGGCCGGCTGGAACCTCGACCGGATTTCGCTCGGTTCCCTGATCATCGCGCTCGGCCTGCTGGTCGACGATGCGATCATCGCCGTGGAAATGATGGTCGTGAAGATGGAAGAAGGCTGGGATCGCACCAAGGCCGCGACTTTTGCCTACAGCTCGACCGCCTTCCCGATGCTGACCGGCACCATGGTCACGGTGGCCGGCTTCATGCCCGTGGGTTTCGCCAAGTCGATTTCCGGCGAGTACGCCGGAGGGATATTCTGGGTAGTCGGCGTGGCCCTGGTCGCCTCCTGGTTCGTCGCCGTCATCTTCACCCCCTATCTCGGCGTGATGCTGCTGCCAGCCGCCATGGCGCGCAGTTCGCACGCCGATCCCTACGCGAAACCGGCCTATCGCCGCCTGCGCGCCTGGATTGACTGGTGCGTCGGGCACCGCTGGCCGGTCCTGATCGCCACCGGTGCCCTCTTCCTGCTGGCCGGCGCTAGCATGACGCTGGTCCAGCAACAGTTTTTCCCGACCGCCTCGCGTCCCGAACTGATGGTCGAACTGCGCATGACCGAGGGCGCTTCCTTCGCCGCGACGCAGGAACAGGTCAGGATCTTTGAGCAGGTGCTGGCGCAGGACCCGGACGCCAAGCACTTCACCGTCTACATCGGAGCCGGGGCGCCGCGTTTCTACCTGTCCCTGGAACCGGAACTGCCCAATCCCGGCTACGCGCAATTCGTCATCATGACCGCCGGCACGGCGGCCCGGGAGGCGCTGCGCAGCCGCCTGCTCGACTATTTCGCCAAGGACGAGGCCCAGCCACTGGTGCGCGGCCGGGTATTGCGGCTGGAATTCGGCCCGCCGGTCGGCTTTCCCGTCCAGTTCCGGGTCATCGGCCCGGACCCCGATACCGTGCGGGGCATCGCTTACCGGGTCCGCGACATCGTGCGGGACAGCCCGCTGGTGCGCGACACCCAGCTCAACTGGAACGAGCGGGTCCGCACGCTGCGGGTTCGCGTCGATCAGGACAAGGCCCGGCTGCTCGGCCTGGCTTCGGCCGACGTCGCAGGGACGCTGCAGACCGTCCTCGCCGGTGCGCCGGTGACGCAAATCCGCCGCGGCGAGGACCTGGTCGATGTCGTGGTGCGCGCCGAAGCCGGCGAACGGAAAGCGCTGGAAAGCCTGGGCGACATCAACCTGTTCGCGCGCTCCGGCGCCGTCGTTCCGCTGTCGCAGATCGCCCGCATCGAACCGGACTTCGAGGAACCCGTGCTGTGGCGCTGGAACCGCAACATGGCGATTACCGTGCGCAGCGACCTGGCGGATGGTGTCCAGGGGCCCTATGCCACCGACAAAATCTGGCCGTCGCTGAAGCCGGTGCTGGACAGCCTGCCGACCGGATACCGGATCGAGAAAGGCGGCGCCATCGAGGAGGCCGACAAGTCGAATCTCGCGCTGCTGGCGATTTTCCCGGCCATGCTGGTCGTCATGCTGGCCTTCCTGATGCTGCAACTGCAGAGTTTTTCGAGGATGCTGATGGTCTTCATGACCGCCCCCCTGGCGCTGATCGGCGTGGTGCCGGCCCTGCTCGTCTGCAATGCGCCCTTCGGCTTCGTGGCGCTGCTCGGTGTGATCGCTTTGAGCGGCATGATCATGCGCAACTCGGTGATCCTCGTCGACCAGATCGAACAGGATATCGGCGCCGGCATTCAACCCTGGCAGGCCATTGTGGACGCCACGGTGCGGCGGACCCGCCCGGTCCTGCTGACGGCGGCCGCCGCTGTCCTCGCCATGCTGCCCCTGACCGAGAGCGTCTTCTGGGGTCCGATGGCGATCTCGATCATGGGCGGGCTGATCGTCGCCACCCTTCTCACCCTCGGTTTCGTCCCGGCTCTTTACGCCGCCTGGTTCAAGGTGCGGCAACCCGAATAAGTCGTCGAGCGCATTACCCGCCCGCTCCTGGCTTCGCACGACCGCGTTGCCACGAAGCTCCCCAGGAATCCCCGCGCCAAAATATGCGCCGCCGGAATCCTGGGGGAGCAAGCCCCTCTCTCCGGCAGCGCCAGGCAGCAGCCTTTTGACGCACCTGAATACTTTGCCTGGCCTGTATTTCCGCGAAGGGTCCGGAGCGGCCGGGGTAAAATGCGTCTTTCGTCCATCCTGCAGGTATCCGGTGAACCAGTTCTGGAACACGATCAGCCAGCGCATCGTCGCGCCGACCCGCCTGAACGGGCTGCAGCTGATGGCCCTGCTTCACCCCTTTGGCCGCTCCATCCACCTGCGCCGCCATGCCGGCTCGGTGATCGTTGCCCGCGTCCAGCTGATTTCCTTGCTCTTCGCCGTGCTGGTTCCGCTGTGGAGCCTGGTCGACCTGCTGGTTTTCCCGGCCGCCACGGCGGGCAGCATGTTCATGCTGCGCCTCGCCTCATCCGCCGTCTTCGTCGCCCTTGCCTGGCCGCGCGAATTCTCCGCCACGGCCCCTTATCGGCAGGCCGCAACGATGTTGCTGCTGATGCTGATGGTGCCGCCGGTCTTTTACCTGCTGTCGCTGCAGATCATCGATCTGCAGCACCTCGACAATACACAACGGCTGGTCGCCCAGCTCTACACCCTGATGCCGACCGTCGTCCTCGGCGGCCTCGCCATTTTTCCGCTGACCGCTCTGGAAACCCTGCTTTTCGCGCTGCCCGTGCTGCTCACCGCCATCGCCGGGATGTTGCAGGGCACCGCGCATTTCAGCCTGGAACAGCACGGCGCCGCCCTCTGGTTCATGGTGATGATGATCGGCGTCGCCGTCTTCTCCGGCATGAGCCAATGTCACTACATGGCCACCCTGGTCATCAAGGCGCTGCATGACCCGCTGACCGGCGCCTACACCCGGCAATCCGGCGTTGAGGCGCTCGACCTGATGTTTCGCCTGGCGGCCATGGGCAACAAGCCGCTGACCGTGATCTTCCTCGACATCGACCATTTCAAGTCGGTCAACGACCGCTACGGTCACGATGCCGGCGACCTCGCGTTGCTCGCCCTGAGCAACAGCGTGCGCCGCTGCCTGCGGCGTAGCGACATCCTGATCCGCTGGGGCGGCGAGGAATTCGTCGCCGTCCTGCCGGAGACACCCGCCGACAGCGTCATGGTGCTGCTGCAACGCTTGCGCCGCGAAGGTTTAGGCCAACGCCCGGACGGCACCCCGCTCACCGCCTCGATCGGCGTCGCCGAAAATCTGGCCGACCAGGTCAACGACTGGCCGGCCCTGGTCACCCTCGCCGACCAGCGCATGTACCTGGCCAAGAACCAGGGCCGCGATTGCGTGGTAATGCCCGGCAATCGCCGGGAAGCGTTGATCTAGACGGCCGCCGGACAGCCCGGCGCGCCGCCTGTTCCGGACGACGGATTCCCGGCGAAAGACTGACCGGATGGCTTGTTGCTGCATCGCAACAATGCTGAGAGAATGCACGGACTTCTTTCGCCATCGAGGAATACCTACATGCTGTCTCAGCTCAGAATCCGTCACCGCCTCGCCTTGCTGGTCATCGGCGCCCTGATCCTGATGATTGCCACCGCCACCTATGGCCTGCTCGTGCTGCGCGACTCCATCCTGGAAAACCGGCGGAGCGAAACGCGGGAAATCGTCAATCTGGCGTACAGCATGGCCGAGTACTACGGCAAGCAGGCCGAGAGCGGCAAACTGTCGCCGGAAGCGGCCAAGGAACTGGCGCAGACGGCGATCGCCGCGCTGCGTTACGAAGGCGACAACTACTTCAGCCAGTACGACACCGGCTACCACATGGTTCGTCACCCTTTCAAAGCCGAACTGAACGGCAAGGACCTTTCCGACCTAAAGGACAGCACCGGCAAACGCATCGTCTACGAACTGGTCGAAGCTGCCAAGCGCGACAAGGGAGAATTCGTCGAATACCTGTGGCCGCGCGGCGCCGACAAGGCACCTGTGCCGAAACTCGCCACCGCCCGCCTCTATGCCCCATGGGGACTGGTCGTCCAGTCGGGCATCTATATCGATGACGTCGACAGCGAGTTCCACAAGCAGGCGGCGATCATCGCCGGCGGCATCGCGCTCGGCATGCTGCTGCTGGTGGCGCTGTCGTGGTGGATCGCCGTCGGGATCAGCGCGCCGCTCTCCGAACTCAGCCGGCGCATGAACGAAATCGCCGAAAGCGGCGATCTGCGCCAACCGATCCAGGTCGCCAGCGGCGGGGAAATCGGCGAAATTGCCAACGCCTTCAACACCCTGGTCCGCCGCGTCGGCCATATCATCCGTCAGGTCAGCGACGGTTCGCGGCAGGTATTCCAGTCCTCGGAGCAACTCACCGCCAGCATCCGGCGCATCGAGCAAAGCACCGCCCGGCAAAGCGACGCGGCGGCCTCCACCGCCGCCACCGTCGAGCAGATTTCGCAGAGCATCGGCAATACCACGCTCGGCTTGCAGCAACTCTCGGCAATCGCCGAGCAGTCGCGCAACCGGACCAGCGAAGGACGCGGCGTCGTCGATCAGGCGGCCGGCGAAATGTCGCGGATCGCCGACTCGATTTCCAGTTCGGCACAGGCCGTCGATCAACTCGGTATCGCATCGCAAGGAATTTCCGACATCGTCGCCGTCATCCGCGACATTGCCGACCAGACCAACCTGCTGGCGCTCAATGCCGCCATCGAGGCGGCCCGGGCCGGCGAATCGGGGCGCGGCTTCGCCGTGGTCGCCGATGAAGTCCGGAAACTGGCCGAACGCACCTCCCAATCGACCGGGAAGATTTCCGAAATGATCGTCACCATCCAGAGCCAGACTGTCGAGGCGGTCTCCGGCATTCGCGATGTTTCCGGCCGCGCCCTGCATGGCGTCGATCTGGCCGGCCAGGCCGGTTCGGCGGTGTCGCGCATCGACGACAGCGTCGGCGAAGTCAATCAGGTGATCGCCGACATCGCCCTCGCCGCCAACGAGCAGCACCAGGCCAGCAACAGCATCTCCGGCCATGTCGAGGAAATTTCCCGGCAAGCCCAGGAAAATACCGCCGCCATGGGCCAGGTGGCGCAGGCCGCCCAGGCGCTGGAAACGATGGCCGAGCGAATGCAGGCGGAAATTTCCAACTTCAAGGTGTGACGGCCCGGAAGCGGCCAACCCATCCCGCCTGGCCGTCCGCCGCCGGTCAGGCCGCCCGGTTCAGCGCAATTCCCAGTAACTCGGCTGGCCGTAGGTGTCTTTCAGCAGATCGATGAACAAGCGGACCCGCAAAGGCAAATGCCGGCGCTGGGGAAATACCGCATAGATGCCCATTGGCGGCGCCTGCCAGGCGTCGAGCACCGAACTGAGACGCCCTTCCTGCAGGTCCTGACCGACTTCCCACAGCGAACGCCAGGCCAGGCCGCGCCCCTGCAGCGCCCATTCATGCAACACCGCGCCATCGTTGCATTCGAAAGGACCGCTGACTTTCAGGGTATCGACGGCGCCGCTCTGCGCATCGCGGAACACCCAGCCGCGCTGCTGGCCGAGCGACAGGCAGTGATGGCCGGCCAAGTCGGCCGGCGTCCGCGGCACGCCGTGCGCTACCAGGTAGGCCGGGCTGGCGACCACCATGCGGCGCATTTCGCCGAGACGGACGCTGACCAGGCTGGAATCGGTCAGTTCGCCGATGCGGATGGCGCAATCGATGTTTTCGTTGAGCAGGTCGACCAGGCGATCGCTGAGATCGAGATTCACCGTGACTTCCGGATTGCCCCGCATGAAATCGGCGACCAGCGGCGCCACATGCCGGCGCCCGAAGCCGGACGGGGCGGAGAGGCGCAGCTGGCCGCTTGCCCTGACCCCGCCCAACGACACCGCCGCCTCGGCATTGGCCATGTCGTTGAGGAGTTTCTGGCAGTCCTCGAGAAAGGCCTGGCCCTCGAAGGTGATGGTCAGCTTGCGCGTCGTGCGCAACAGCAACTTTACGCCCAGCCGGGCCTCCAACGCATCCAGGCGCCGTCCGATGATGGCCGGCGTCACGCCCTCGATGCGGGCCGCCGCCGACAGGCTGCCGCGCGTGGCGGCGGAGACGAAGGCTTCGATCTGTTTGAGCTTGTCCATTCGATACTTAATGTAAAAGATGAAAAGATTTTAGCCGGGTTTTAATTGATTCGAAATAACAATAGAATTTGCCGCAGCGCATCAATTCAATCGTCCATAGGAGTTCCCATGAGCCTCAATCTGCCGCAAGGCGTGCAAATCACCGGCCCGATCAAGCCGGGTTACGAATCCATCCTGACTTTCGAAGCCCTCGAACTGGTCGCCAAGCTGCACCGCGCCTTCGAAGGCCGCCGCCAGGAACTGCTCAAGGCTCGCATCGAACGCCAGGCACGCATCGACGCCGGCGAACTGCCCGACTTCCTGCCGGAAACCGCCCACATCCGCGCCGGCGACTGGAAGATCGCGCCGCTGCCCAAGGCCCTGGAACGCCGCCGCACCGAAATCACCGGCCCGGTCGAAGCCAAGATGATCATCAACGCCTTCAACTCGGGCGCCGACTCCTACATGACCGACTTCGAGGATTCCAACTCGCCGAGCTGGGACAACCAGATCCAGGGCCAGGTCAACCTGTACCAGGCCATCCGCCGCGAACTGAGCTTCACCGGTGACAACGGCAAGCAGTACAAGCTCAACGACAACATCGCCACCCTGCAGATCCGGCCGCGCGGCTGGCACCTCGACGAAAAGCACGTGACGGTCGATGGCCAGCGCGTCGGCGGCGGTATCTTCGACTTCGCCGTGGTCTTCTTCCACAACGCCAAGGAACAGATCGCCCGCGGCGCCGGCCCCTTCTACTACCTGCCCAAGATGGAAAGCCACCTCGAAGCCCGCCTGTGGAACGACATCTTCGTCATGGCCCAGGACCACATCGGCCTGCCCCAGGGCACCATCAAGGCCACCGTGCTGATCGAAACCATTCTCGCCACCTTCGAGATGGAAGAAATCCTCTACGAACTGCGCAACCACTCGTCCGGCCTCAACGCCGGGCGCTGGGACTACATCTTCTCGTGCATCAAGAAGTTCAAGAAGAACAAGGACTTCTGCCTGGCCCAGCGCGGCGCCATCACCATGGAAGTGCCGTTCATGCGTTCCTACGCCCTGGCTCTGGTGCAGGCTTGCCACAAGCGCGGCGCCCCGGCGATGGGCGGCATGTCGGCCCTGATCCCGATCAAGAACGACCCGGTGGCCAATGAAAAGGCGCTGGCCGGCATCCGCCACGACAAGACCCGCGACGCCAACGACGGCTTCGACGGCGGCTGGGTGGCCCACCCGGGCCTGGTGGCCATCGCCCACGAGGAATTCGTCAAGGTGCTGGGCGACAAGCCGAACCAGTGGGAAAAGCAGGTATCCGGCAGCTTCGGCCCGAAGGACTGGCTGAACTTCCAGCCCGAACAGCCGATCACCGAAGCCGGCCTGCGCAACAACATCAACGTCGGCATCCATTACCTCGGTTCCTGGCTGGCCGGCAATGGCTGCGTGCCCATCCATAACCTGATGGAAGACGCCGCGACCGCCGAAATCTCGCGTTCGCAGGTATGGCAGTGGGTGGTGTCGCCGAAAGGCATTCTCGACGACGGCCGCAAGGTCACCGAAGAGATGGTGCGCCCGATGATTGCCGAGGAACTGGCCAAGGTGAAAGCCACTGTCAGCGCCCAGGGCGAAGACACCGCCTCCTACGATCAGGCTGCCGTGATCTTCGACAAGATGTCGCTGACTCCGGAATATCCGGAATTCCTGACCCTGCCGCTGTACGAGGCGATGGCTTAAGCAGGCCCCGGAAATAGGCGCATAGACGCCCGACTCCGACAGAGAACCAGAACGCCCCGGGAAACCGGGGCGTTTTTCTTGTTTACTTCGTTCCCATCAGACCATCGCCAGAACCTGACAGGCTACCGGGCAGGCGCGGAGATGCAGCGTTTTCGCCGAACATCCGGGGTGCCCGGGGTTCTCCGCAGCGCTGCATTCCGGCGATTCAATTTCCTGGACCCGCTTGCCGACCGATTGTTGGAAAAGGATTAATAGCGAAAATTTCCAGGTTGGCACAGCCATTGCTGTTCTCCATGACGATTCGGAATTGACGGCGGTTGCGGGGAATTTTCGGGGTAGAACCTGATTCACCCCGCTACACCTGTGTCATTTTTGCGCAGTGGACTGTCTGTTTTCTTGGGGGAAGATGATGCAGCAAGGGCGTTGGCTGAATTGGCGACTATGGGTCCTGGCCGCACTGAGTCTGGCGGCCGGTGCGCAGGCTGGCGAGCTGGGGCAGGCCGAGATTGCCAGCCGTTTCCCGCCGCCCCTACGGGTGGCGGCCAAACTCGCCGAAGTGCCTGCCTGGCCTTTGACCAGCGAACTCAAACCGGACAGCGGACCGGTCGGCTATGTCTTCGAATCCATCGATCTCGCCCCCATTCCCGGCTTTGAAGGCAGCCCGTTCAACCTGCTGATCGCCATCGACAGCAAGGGCAATTTCATGTCGGTGGAAGTGCTGCGCCAGCATGAACCGGTCTTCCTTTCCGGGCTCGGCATCGCACCGTTGCAGGATTTCGTCGCCCAGTATGCCGGCAAGAACATCAAGCAGCGGATCAGCATTTCCAACGCCTATGGCGAACGCAATCGCGCCAAAAGCGACAGCGGACCGGTGGTGCTCGATGGCGTGACCAAGGCCACCGCCTCGATTCACGTCGTCAATCAGACGGTGCTTGCTTCGGCGCTGGCCGTGGCACGGGTGCGTCTGGGCCTGGCGACGCCGGGCTCGCACGTCGCCGCCACGGTTCGCCCGGAAGTGTTCGAGACCAAGGATTTCGCGGCCCTGCTGCGCGACGGCGACATCGTGCATAAAAAGTGGCGCAATGGCGACATCGAAGCCCTGTTCGCCGGCGGCGACGGCAGCGGCCTCGACCCGCAGGCACTGAGCGATCCGGACGCCGAGTTCGTCGACCTCTACGTCGCCTATCTCAACGCCCCGACCATCGGCCGGGCGCTGCTCGGCGAGGCCGGTTACAGCAAGTTGCTGGCTCACCTGCAACCCGGCCAGTCAGCCTACTGGCTGGCGACGACCGGCCGTCAGCCGCTGGTCGACGGCGATTTCGTGCGCGGCAGCGTGCCGTCCCGTCTTTCCCTCAGCCAGGACGGAACGCCACTCGAAACACGCGATGCCGACCTCGATCCGCAGCCACCGCCCGGGGCGCCGGCCTTCGCCAGCCTGCTGATCCTCAAGACGCCGGACCTTTCCGGCCTCGATCCGGCCCGGCCGATCAGCATCGGCCTCGACGTGGTCCGGGAAAAGGGCGTCGTCTATTCGACCCGCATCCGCCAGACCCTGACGCTGGCCTACACGCCGCCCGCCCGCTATTTCTCCTACCCGCCGACGCCGCTGCCCGAGTGGCTGGTCGCCTGGGGTGCCCACTGGCCGGAACTGGCGGTCATCGGCGCCGCTCTCCTGCTGCTCACCGGCGTGCTCGCCCGGCCGCGCTGGATATCGATCGACGCCCGGCGCCTGCGGCGCTTTCGCCTCGGCTATCTCGCCTTTACGCTGGTGTTCATCGGCTGGTACGCCCAGGGCCAACTGTCCATCGTCCAGCTGACCGGTGCCGTCAAGGCCCTGGCTGCCGGCCAGGGCCTGGGCAGTTTCCTCTACGACCCGGTGTCGCTGCTGCTCATCGCCTTCACGCTGGTCAGCTTCTTTATCTGGGGGCGCGGTACTTTCTGCGGCTGGCTGTGCCCCTTCGGCGCCCTGCAGGAATTCCTGGCGCTCGTGGCCCGCCGCCTGCACATCAAGGGCAAACATCTGCCCATCGGCCTGGCAAAAACACTGGAACGCGGCCGCTATGCCCTGCTCGCGGGGCTGCTGCTGGCCGCCGCCATCGCCCCGCAGGTCGCCGAATCGATGGTCGAGATCGAACCGTTCAAAACCTCGATTACGCTGGGCTTCGACCGCAACTGGCCCTTCGTCGCCTGGGCGGCCGGCCTGTTGCTGCTCAGCGCCGTCTATTACAAGTTCTTCTGCCGCTACATCTGCCCGCTCGGTGCCGCCATCACCCTTGGCGGCAGACTGCGCCGCTGGGACTGGCTACCGCGTCGCAAGGAATGCGGCCAGCCTTGCCAGACCTGCCGCTCGCGCTGCGAATACGACGCCATTGCCCGCGACGGCCGGATTCTCTACGATCGCTGCTTCCAGTGTCAGGACTGCGTCGGCATCTACCACGACGAGCAACGCTGCGCCCCGCTGATTTTCCATGCCCGCACAGGCCGCGATTTCCCGTTGCCTCGCGCGCCCAAGCACGCCCCCGCTGACGGGCGTACCGATCCGGCCGAAGAAAAAACCACCGCCACCGTCGATGCCTGAAGTAACGAGGGTCGGCACGGGCCGTAACCCCGTGCCAACCAGGCATAAGTGATGGAAAACACGGCCGTAATTTGATCCTGATCAAATATTCACGAGTTATGTTTTATTGAATTGATTTGAATAAATTGCTTCGGACATAATGGCGCACTTCCGAAACGTGTGTGGGAACGCGCCAATTGAACCTGAACGCCAAGGTCACCCTCTTCTTCATCAGCATTGCCGCCGCGCTGCTCGCCGTGCTGGTCGCCATCAGCCTCTATGCCTTCCGGAGCTTTTCCATCGCTTCGGCCACCGAGCATATCCGGACCGCGGCGGAAATCGTCCGGGTACATCTGACCGAATCGATGATCAACGGCGTCATCGACAAGCGCGAGCGCTTCCTGACCCGAATGCTCGAAGTCCAGGGACTGAAATCGGCCCGCGTCGTCCGCTCCCAGGAAGTGGTCAAGCAGTTCGGCAAAGGCCTGTCGGTGGAATCCGGTGCCGACGGCATCGAAAACAAGGTCCTCAAGGAAGGCAAACCGCATTTCGAAGTCATCGGCCAGGGCGATGAAACGGTATTTCGCGGCACCATTCCCTACATTGCTTCCTCCAACGGCACGCCCAACTGCCTGCAATGCCACCAGGTCAGCGAAGGCGCCGTGCTCGGCGCCGTCACCATGACCATGTCGATCGAGACGCTGCGCGAAAAAGCGCTGCTCACCGTGGCCGGCATCGTCGGCGCCGTGACCTTCTTCGCGATCCTGATGATCTTCCTGTTGCGTCGGGTATTGCGGCCGATTTCGGAAACCGCCAACGCCGTCGAGGAAGCCGTCCAGTGCGCCCTGCGCGGCGATTTCAAGACGCATGTCGAAAAGAAGACCAACGACGAGATCGGCCAGATCGCCACCGATATGAATCGCCTCCTCTCTTTCCTCGACGACGGCCTCAACCGCATCGGCAGCAATGTCGCCCGCCTCACCGAGCGCACGCCTGCACCCGGCGAAAACCTGCTGACGGCGACCATCGACATGGTGGAAAGCCTGACCAAGGCGGCGCATTTCAAGCAGGCGATCGAGGAAGACGAAGCCAAGATCGAGATTTACCAGCGCCTGTCTGCCACACTGCAGCAGGAGTTCGAACTGAAGGAATTCTCGCTCTACGAAATCAGCACCAACAAGAAGCAGATCAGGACCATCATGGTCGATGGCGAAATGGACGATACCTGCCGCTGGTGCGACCCGCAGATCATGATCCGCCCGGAAGCCTGCCGGGTGCGGCGCACCGGCCATGTCGTCGATGGCCTGACCAATCCGGAAATCTGCTATTCCTTCCGGCCGCCGGCCGATGTCGGCGAGCGCCGCCATGTCTGTTTCCCGATCATCCAGTCCGGCGCCGTCGGCAGTGTCGTCCAGTTGCTGGCCGCCCCGGCGGAAACCGACCGCCTGGAAAGCCGCGTCCCCTTCATCAATGTCTATCTGCGGGAAACCGCACCGGTGCTGGAAACCAAGCGCCTGATGGAAAGCCTGCGCGACTCGACGTTGCGCGACCCGATGACCGGCCTGAACAACCGCCGCTTCCTTGAGGAATATGTCGAAACCCTGGTTGCCAGCGTCCAGCGCAAACGCACCCACGTCGCCATCCTGATGCTCGACCTCGACTATTTCAAGATGGTCAACGACACCTACGGCCACGATGCCGGCGATGCGGTGCTCAAAGCGCTGTCCAATGTTCTGAAGCAGTCGGTACGCGCCTCCGACCTGGTGATCCGTTACGGCGGCGAGGAGTTCCTAATCATCCTGGTCGACAGCGAAGGTTCGGCCGCCGAAAAGGTCGCCGAAAACATCCGCCTCGCCGTCGAAGCGCTGAAGGTCCAGGTGGCCGGCGTGGTGATCCAGAAAACCATCTCGATCGGCATTTCCGACTTCCCGACCGATAGCGAGACTTTCTGGCAGGCCGTCAAGTTCGCCGACGTCGCGCTCTACCTGGCCAAGGATCAGGGGCGCAACCGGATCGTCCGTTTCAAGGCGGACATGTGGTCGGACACCAAGGAATACTGACAGCAGGACTGCCCGATACCTACGGTAAACAATCCTTGAACCAATAACCCTCTATTGGATACCGCGCAGAACAAATAAACTGCGAGCCTCGTTTCCGCCAGGATCATCCGATGCTCGCCGCTCTCACCCAGTTACTCATTTTCCAGCTCCTCGGCGAAGTCCTCGCCCGCGGCCTGGATCTGCCGGTGCCCGGCCCGGTGCTCGGCATGCTGCTGCTCTTCCTCGCCCTCGCGCTGCGCGGCGGGCCGGGGCACGAACTGCAGGCGACCAGCCAGAACCTGCTGCAGCACCTGTCGCTGCTCTTCGTGCCGGCCGGCACCGGCATCATGGTGCATATGCATCGCATCGCCGACGAATGGCCGGCGCTGCTCGCCTCGCTGCTGGTCAGCACGGCAGCGACGCTGGTCGTCACGGCGCTGGTGATGAAATTATTTCTGGGCCACGGCAAGGCATCGGGAGAAGCGTCATGACGCCGCGCCTCAATGAAATCTGGGTCTATCTCGCGGCGTCGCCGCTGCTCGGCCTGACCGTCACGCTGCTCGCCTACCAGGGCGCTTTCGCCCTCTACCGGCGTTCCGGCAGCCATCCGCTGGCCAATCCCGTCCTCATCGCAGTGAGCGCCCTGGTGCTGCTGCTGACCTTGACCGGCACCAGCTACCAGACCTATTTCGCCGGCGCCCAGTTCGTGCATTTCCTGCTCGGGCCGGCCACCGTCGCCCTGGCCATTCCGCTTTACCAGCAGGCCCGCCGCGTCAAGGCGATGCTGCTGCCGGTTGTCGCCGGCCTGCTCGCCGGCAGCCTGACCGCCATCCTGTCGGCCGTCGCCGTCGCCCGCCTGCTCGGCGCCAGCCTGCCGACCCAATTGTCGCTGGCGCCGAAATCGGTGACGACGCCGATCGCCATGGGCATCGCCGAACGCATCGGCGGCATTCCCTCGCTGACTGCCGTGCTCGTCATCGTCACCGGCATCCTCGGCGCCGTCGGCGCCCGCTATGTCTTCGACGCCATGAAACTGCGCGACCCGGCGATCCGCGGCTTCGCCATCGGCATTGCCTCGCACGGCATCGGCACGGCGCGGGCCTTCCAGGTCAATGAACAGAGCGGCGCCTTCGCGGCGCTGGCCATGGGCCTGAACGGCGCACTGACCGCCCTGCTGCTGCCGGCCATCGCCCACTGGCTGAGCTTGGCATGAGCCGGCTTCGCCGCCCCGAGCGACGGGCGCCGCTTAGGGTAAGTACCTATGGTCGGCCCGGCCTGGGCAGCTAAGAATCGGGGCATGTTCATCCGTCCGCCCCCTAGCCAGCCCCGGCAGCCCTGGCTCTGGCTCGCCCCCTATGTCGCCATCGGCTTTTTCGCGCTGGCCATGCTCATCGTCACCGCCCTGCTCCAGTGGCGCGAGAAGGATACCGCGCGCTCGGCGCTCGAAGGCGACATGCACTGGGCCGAGCGCACCATCGAGAACCGCCTGCATGCCCACCAGGATTTCCTGGCCGAACTCGGCCGCGAGCAGGAATTCCGGCAACTCACCTATGAAAGCTTCCAGGTCAAGGCCTCCCGCTATGTCCAGGAAAACCCCGAGATCGAGGCCATCATCTGGGTCGACACCGATGGCAAGGTGGACTGGGTGGCGCCCAACGAATCGAACGCCACTTTCGTCGGCGAACAGCTGAGCGACGTCCGCCTGGCCGCCCTGCAGGAAGCGCTGCGCATCCGCCGGCCGCTGTTTTCCCCCGATTATGCCGACGCCTTCCAGCGCCGCGCCCACGACCTGATCCTGCCGGTGCAGCGCGGCAGCAGTGACATCGGCGCCTTCATCGCGCTGCAGTCCCTGGAAACCCTGCTCCGCGCCACCTTGCCCGCCGTCTTCACCGCCCGCTACAGCCTGACCGTGGTCGACGCCAGGCAGCGCGAGGTTTACAGCAATTCATCGGTGAAGCCGACCGATCGGCAGATTTCCGGCACCATCAGCCTCGACCTGCCCAACAATCCGCTCGGCCTCAACATCGTCGCCTATCGCGGCGGCGGCGCCTGGCTGCCTTTCGTACCGGCGGCGCTGATCGTCATCCTGACCCTGATCGCCACCGGGACGCTGGTCCAGTTGCGCCGCCATGCGCTGCACCGGGCCGAAACCGAGGAGAAGCTGCGCGACGCCTACGCCTTCCGCCAGGCGATGTCGCAATCGATGATCACCGGCCTGCGCGCCATCGACCTGACCGGCCGCATCACCTTCGTCAATGCCGCCTTCTGCCGGATGACCGGTTTCGACGAGGACGAACTGGTCGGCATCGCGCCGCCCTACCCGTACTGGCCACCGGAAGAGTTTGCGCGGCTGCAGCACAACATCGACACCGCGCTGGCCGGCCGGGCGCCGGCCAGCGGCTTCGAGATGCGCATCATGCGCAAGAACGGCGAGCGTTTCGACGTCCGTCTCTACTTTTCGCCGCTGATCGACACCGACGGCCGGCAGATCGGCTGGATGGCGTCGATGAACGACATCACCGAACCGAAACGGATCCGCATGGAACTGGAGCGGGCGCATGAACGCTTCGTCACGGTGATCGACGGCCTCGACACCGCCGTCCATGTCGCCGCCGTCGACAGCGGCGAGATCCTCTTCGCCAACCGCGCTTTCCAGAATATTTTCGGCTTCGATACCGTCGGCCAGGATTCGGCGCTCGTCACCGCCGCCTGCCGGCCGCCCGCCGAGGCGCTGAGCGCCGATCCGGCACAACTGTCGGCCGACGACCTGCCCTGCGAAATCTTCGACGGCGAAATCCAGCACACCCTGTCCGGTCACTGGTACCACCTGCACGAACGCGCCATCCGCTGGGTGGACGGCCGCACCGTGCGCGTCCAGATCGCCGCCGACATCACCGACCGCAAGCACATCGAGGAAGTCAGTCTGCAGCAGCAAAAACGCCTGGAACAGACGTCACGCCTGATCACCATGGGCGAAATGGCTTCGTCGCTGGCCCATGAACTGAACCAGCCGCTGTCGGCCATCGCCAATTACTGCGCTGGCTGCGTCAAGCGCATGCAGGCCGGCAATTACCGGGTCGAGGACCTGCTGGCCGCGATGCAGAAAGCTTCCGACCAGGCAGAACGGGCCGGCAAGATCATCCGCCGGATGCGCGACATGGTCAAAAAGAGCGATCCCAACCGGCAGCCCATCGCCCTCGAGGAAATCGTCGACGAAGCGCGCGCTTTCGCCGACATCGAAGCGCAGCGCACCGGTACCCAGATCGTCGTCGATATTCCGGAAAACTTGCCGCGCATCGTCGTCGACCGCATCATGATCGAACAAGTGCTGCTCAATTTGGTGAAAAATGCCATCGAGGCGATGCACGACCAGCCGGTCGAACGCCGGCGGCTGGCCATCCAGGCGCGGCTCGTTGACGAAAGGATGCTCGAAGTCGCCGTCAGCGACCACGGGCACGGCCTGGCCGAGGAAGACGTCGAACGGATCTTCACGCCTTTCTACACGACCAAGGCCGAAGGGATGGGGATCGGACTGGCCATCTGCCGGTCGATCATCGAATTTCACCAGGGGCGGCTGTGGGTCGAGCCACGGCGCGAGGGCGGCAGCGTGTTCCTTTTCACCGTACCGATAGAGGAAGAAAATGAGTGAGCAGGCGCAAATCATTTACGTAGTCGATGACGACGAGGCCATGCGCGACTCGATGACCTGGCTGCTCGAAGGCGAAGGCTATCGCGTCGCCTGCTTCGATTCCGGCGACAGCTTTCTCAAGGCCCGCCGCGACGACATGCGCGGCTGCATCGTGCTCGACGTCCGGATGCCGGAAATGAGTGGTCTCGAACTGCATGAAAAACTGGATGCGCTGGGTGCCCGGCTGCCGATCATTTTCGTTACCGGCCATGGCGACGTGCCGATGGCGGTCGGCGCCCTGCAGCGCGGTGCCTGCGATTTCATCGAAAAGCCCTTCCACAACGAAGACCTGCTGTCGCGTATCCGCCGCGCCCTGGAACTCGACAGCGAACTCGCCGCCCGCCGCCAGCGCGACGGCGCTATCGCCCATCGCCTGGAGCAACTGACTCAGCGGGAGAGCGAGGTGATGCAGCTGGTCGTCGCCGGCAAGCTCAACAAGCAGATCGCCGACACCCTGAACATCAGCATGAAGACCGTCGAGGCGCACCGCGCCCGGGTCATGGAAAAAATGGCGGTGCGCACCCTGGCCGAACTGGTCCAGGCGGTAATGACCTTGAAGTAGGCCGGCCGGAGCGGCCTGGCACCATAGAAAACCGGAGGCTGGTACTAGAGCGGAATCAGGTCGTCGCCGCCGGAACCGATGTTGCCGGAATAGTTGGTCAGCTCGCGCACTTCCTTGCGGCGCAGCAGTTTTTCCTGGACCTTGGGCGGCAGGTCGGTGAACAGGATGACGTCCTTGGCGATCAGCAGCTCGATGGTGTCCTCGATGACGCGGACGAAGTCGCGGTCGAGTTCGTTCAACTGGCTTTCGCGCCAGCGATCGTGGATGAACTGCAGCACCTCCGGATTGTCGGCGGTCAATTCCTCGGTTGCATCGCCGATGGCCATCGGGTGCAATTCGCGAATACGGCCCGCGCTGTCTCTTGCCACGTAAAGCATGCCCAAATCTCCCTGAAATCTGTTCCCGCAGTCTGCCTCGACGCCGACCGCTTTGCAATTGGACCAAAGTTTAAGACAACGGCTTAACGATGGGCCAGCTTTTCTCAATAATTCTTGACGTTGCCTTTGGGCGGCATTTTCGGCGAGCCGAAATAGCTGGTCGGCGGCGCCTTGAAGCCGACGGCCTTGCCTTTGTCGTCGTAGATGATCTGTGCCGACTGGGCCTGGGGCTGCTTGCGGTCGGCGGTGATTTCCAGCGTGGTGGCGCGGGCGGCGGGCGCCTGGCGATCCAGTTCGCTGCGCACGATGCGCACCCGCTCGGCGGCAATCCGCTTGTCGATGGTTTCGGTGGAAAAGCCGCGTTCGACTAGCTGGGCGCGCATCGCCAGCAGCGCTTCGAGTTCCTTGGAGGAGCGTAGCGAACGGGTCGCTTCACCCCATTTTTCCTTGGGCTGACTGACCGCAGCATTGAACTCCTGCGGACTGGTCAGCAGGCGCGCGACATTCAGGTGGTTGTAGCGCATCGCCCAGTCCAGCGCGCCGTCTCCCCAGTCGTTCTTCGGCGTCCGGTCCGCGCCTTTTTCGATCAACTGCTTGGCCAGGTCTTCACGGCCTTCATAGATGGCCATCATCAGCACGCTGGAACCGTTGGTGCTGAGTGCATTGATGTCCGCTCCCTGCGCCATCAGGTAATCGGCCACCTCGGCATGGCCGGAGAACACCGCATAATGGAGCGCCGACCATTGCCGGCGCGGCGCATTGATTCGCGCGCCCTTTTCGAGCAGCCACTTGACGGCGTCCAGGTTGCCCCGCCAGGCGGCCAGCACCAGCGCCGATTCGCCGTTGTCGTTCACGCGATTGATGTCCGCCCCGTGGTCGAGGAAGAATTGCATCAACTTGAAATTGCCTTCCCAGGCGCCGATCATCAGGCCGCTGCCGACCCGGCTGCCCATGTAGTCGGGCGACAGGCCGGCCGCCAGCCAGCGCTCCGCCTGCCCGATATCGCCCAGTTCCATGGCGTTGGCGAAAGTGACCGGCGACGGCGGCGGCGCCGTCTGCGCCATCGCCGGCAAAATCGCGGCCATCCCGATTATCATTGCGGCCAGACCATTTCCGACTGCCCGCTGCATTGTCTGTTTCATCTCGCTACCCATCCATCGGCTCAGGCTGCATTTTCTCATGACCCGGCCCGACGCCCACCTGGTTTCGGCCCTCGCCTTGTCGCTGCTGCTCCATCTGTTGCCGGTGCTGGCCAACCTGCTGCATTTGCCGCCACCGCCACCGGTGCGGTCGCCACCGCTGCAAGCGGAATTGCGGCCCACTCCGCCGCCGCCCCCGCAGGCGCCGCTGGAACTGACCAAACCAGAACCGGCGTCGCCTTCCCCGGCGAAAAGCCGCCCGCCGGCAAAAACGGCAACTAGCAGCCGGGCCGCCGCGCCGTGGGTCGATGAAGTTCGCCGGCAGTTCAAGAAGCAAAGCGAGGCCGGCCTCTTCTACCCTGCCGAAGCGATCGCCCAGGGACTCGAAGGCGAAGCCACGGTATTGCTGATCCTCGACGAGCACGGCCAGGTCGCGGCCGCCCGCCTCGAGCAAGGCAGCGGCTGGCGCATTCTCGACGAAGCGGCCTTGCGGGCCGTCCGCGCGCTGCATTCGGTGCCTTCCGACGCCCCGCGCGAAACCCTGCTGCCCGTCCGCTTTCGGTTAAAATAAATTCAATCTGCATACACCGCTGGCTTTTTACATTTTTATTTCAGCGTATAATTTGGCAAATATTACAAAAACGCAGGTCGAGTCGCTCGTCGTCCAGATAGAAGGGGAAGCATCATGGCAGGTTTCGGTTCGTTACGTGTTTCGACACGCATGCAGGTTCTGGTCGGTCTGACCCTGCTCGGTTTGCTGGTGCTGTGTTTCTCGGCGCTCTTCCACCTCAAAGACAACATGCTGGACGACCGCAAGCAGAAGACGCAGAACCTGGTCGAGGTCGGCAGCGGCATCCTGAGCCACTACCAGAAGCTGGCCGCTGCCGGCAAGATTTCGGAAGATGACGCCAAGCAGGCGGCCCGCGAAACCCTGCGCGACATCCGTTACGGTGGCACCGATTACTTCTTCGTGGTCGACACCAGCCACAAATACGTCCTCTTCCCGGGCAAGCCGGAGTTCGAAGGCCAGGACAAGAGCGACATGAAGGATGCCAACGGCAAGTTCCTGATCCAGGAACTGGTTGCCGCGGCCAAGGCCGGCGGCGGCTTCGTCGATTACTGGTTCCCGAGATCGGGGCAGCAGCAGGCCGAGCCCAAGCTCTCCTATGCCCAGCTATTCACGCCCTGGAACTGGGTCATCGGCACCGGCATCTACATCGACGATATCGACCGCGAATACCGGAAAAGCGCCCTGCTGCTCGGCGGCATTTCCGCCGCGCTGCTCGTCCTGCTCAGCGTCATCGGCTGGCAGGTCGGCGCCAGCGTCGTCCGCCAACTGGGGGGCGAACCGGAGGCTGCCGCCACAATCATGCAGCGGGTCGCCGATGGCGACCTGACGGCGACGCTCGACCGGGCGCCGGCCGGCAGCCTGCTTTTCGCCTTGGGCAGCATGGTCGGCTCGCTGCGCGAACTGGTCCGCGAAATCAACAACGACGCAAACCGCCTGGTCACCAATGCCGAAGCGATTGCCACCGCGTCGGACGACGTGGCCCGTGCCGCCGAGCAGCAGTCCGATGCCACTTCGGCGATGGCGGCGGCGATCGAGGAACTGACGGTGAGTTCCAACCACATTTCGGACAGCGCCCGCGAAACCGCCCGCGACTCGACCGAGGCGGTCGACCTGTCCGGCCAGGGCACGGCTCGTGTCGAACAGGCAACGCGAGCCATCCAGAAAATTTCCGAAACTGTCTCCGACGCATCCGGCCGCATTCGCGCCCTGGAAGAACGCGCCAACCAGATTTCGTCGATCGCCAATGTCATCAAGGACATCGCTGGCCAGACCAACCTGCTCGCCCTGAATGCCGCCATCGAGGCCGCCCGTGCCGGCGAACAGGGGCGCGGTTTCGCCGTCGTCGCCGACGAGGTCAGGAAACTGGCCGAACGCACGTCGTCCGCCACCACCGAAATCGAGCAAATGATCATCGGCATCCAGAGCGACACCGTCGGCGCCGTCGAAGCGATGGACGCCGCCCTGCCCGAAGTGCGGGATGGCGTGCAACTCGCCGCCTCGGCGTCGGAATCGCTGCAGGCCATCGAGAACGGCGCCCGCCGCACTCTCGAGCGGGTCGGCGAAGTGGCCGATGCGACGCAGGAACAAAGCAGTGCCAGCACCTCGATTGCCCAGCGCGTCGAGCAGATCGCCAACATGGTCGAGGAAACCACCGACACCATCCGCGGCACGGCCGCCAACGCGCATCAGCTGGAAAACATTGCCAACAGCCTGAAACAGCAGATCGGCCGCTTCCGGGTCTAAACCGGCCGGCAGCAATCAACCACGACGGGGCGGCTCAGACCGCCCCGTCGGCTTTCAGTTGGGCAATCTGCTGTGGCGAGTAGCCGAGGCCGGCCAGCACTTCCCCGGTATGCGCGCCGAGCTCCGGCCCCAGCCACTCGGTAGCGCCCGGCGTCGCCGACAGTTTGGGGACGATGCCCGGAATGCGGAATTCCTTGCCATCCGGCAGCCGCGCCGCTTCGAACATCTGCCGGGCGAGGAATTGTGGATCGGCGAACATGTCGACGGCGGAATAGACCCGCGACGACGGCACTTCGGCGACGGCCAGGATGGCCAGCACTTCACTCTCGTCGTGGCCGGCGCACCAGGCGTCGATCAGCGCGTAGATTTCGTCGCGCCGCGCATCGCGCCCGGCGTTGTCGGCCAGGCCCGAATCGGCGGCCAGGTCGGGGCGGCCGATCGCCTTCATGAAACGTTTGAAAATGGCGTCGCCGTTGGCGCCGATGGTGACGTGCTTGCCGTCCCGGGTGGTGTGCGTATTGGACGGCGTGATGCCGGGCATGATGTTGCCGGTGCGCTCGCGGACGAAACCGAAGACGTCGAATTCCGGCACCAGCGACTCCATCATCGCGAATACCGCCTCGTAGAGCGCGACATCGACCACCTGCCCGGCGCCGCCATTGACTTCGCGATGGCGCAAGGCCATCAGCGCGCCAAAGGCGCCCCACAGCGCGGCGATCGAATCGCCGATCGAAATGCCGGTACGCACCGGGGGCCGGTCCGGGAAGCCGGTGATGTAGCGCAGGCCGCCCATCGATTCGCCGACCGCGCCGAAACCCGGCTGGTCCTTGTACGGCCCGGTCTGCCCGAAGCCGGAAAGGCGGACCATGACCAGGCCGGGATTGTCGGCCTGCAATTGTTCCCAGCCCAGGCCCAGTTTTTCCAGCACGCCGGGGCGGAAATTCTCGACCAGGATATCGGCTTCGGCGATCAGCTTGCGCACGAATTCGCGGCCGTCCGGGTGCTTCAGGTTGGCGGTCACCGATTTCTTGTTGCGCGCCTGGACGTACCACCACAGCGAGGTGCCTTCGTAGAGCTTGCGCCATTTGCGCAGCGGATCGCCGCCATCCGGCGCCTCGACCTTGATTACCTCGGCGCCGAACTCGGCCATGATCCGCGTGCAGAACGGGCCGGCGATCAGCGTTCCGAGTTCGACGACCTTCAGGCCGGCCAGCGGTTTTTGCGCTTCGCTCATCTCAGGGTTCCCAGTGTTCGACATGGATCTTCTCACCCCACAAACGGTCGACCGTCGCCATCACCGTCGCCGGTGCCCCGCTGGTCGCCAGGGTCAGCCGCCCCTGGCCGCCGCCGAGCAGGTTGCCTGCCGCCAGCAGCCGTTCCAGCTGGCGCGCCACCGGCTCGCCGGTATCGAGCAGCGCGGCGCCGGCCGGCATGCGCCGGGCAATCGCCTCGGCCACCCAGGGATAATGCGTGCAGCCGAGCACCACGACATCGGCCCCGGCCGCCGCCAGCGGCGCGACGAAGGCGTCGAGCAGTGACGCCACCCGCGGGCTGTCCGGCCCCAGCGTCTCGATTGCATCGGCCAGTCCCGGGCAGGGCTGCGCCACCACCCGGTGCCGGTTGGCATGATTGCCGACCAGCCGCTGGAAACGCTCGCTGGCCAGGGTACGCGTCGTCGCCAGCACGCCGATCACGCCGCTCCGGCTCAGCGCCACTGCCGGCTTGACGCCCGGCTCCAGCGCCACAACAGGAATCTCGATCGCCGCCCGAATCGCCTCCGCCGCCGCCGCCGTCGCCGTATTGCAGGCAATCACCAGGGCCTTGGCGCCATGCCGCTCCAGCGCCTCGGCGATCAACACGCCGCGCTCCCGCAGAAAGCTCTCCGGCCGCTCGCCGTAGGGCAGGAAGCGGGTATCGGCAAAATAGAAAAAATCCTCCTGCGGCAGCCGGGCGCGCAGGACACGCAGAACCGTCAGGCCGCCGAGGCCGGAATCGAAGACGGCGATGGGATGGGGGGTCACAGGGGCTTCCGGAGGTGAATCATATTGGCGATTTTTTTGTTGGCAGACTCTCGACCCTGAGCGAATGTCGTAAGCTTTGAGAAGCTGCATTCAGGAACGCTAACACTGCCCCGGGCGGCTGATTAGCAATCGCATTCATGAATGTAGCGCGCCCAAAAGCTAGTGGATAACTCATCCCGTGCTTGCGCCCATGTTTCGTCATGGCCCGATTTCAGACCGCAAGCCAAATGCGCGAGCTCATGGCAGAAGGTGTCGATGAAATCTGTTTCGCCTAGACCGGTGCGAATCGAAATCGTCGGTGGCGAACTGCTGAAGTCGCACTCGCCATGAATTGAGCAGTTGGGCAAATTCGCGATTTCATCAGCGAACCGAAGGATGAAGGGCATGTCGCCATGAACTTGTTGAAATACCAAAAGTATTTCTGCAGCAAGCTCTGATTCATTCACTAATCTCACCGCGCCATCACCCCAGCCGCCGAAAATCGTTCTCTACCCACGCCTCGGCACTGCCCATGCTCAGTTTGAAATCGGGCGCCACGCGCACTTCGGCCAGAAGGTCGCCGCCGGCGTCGCGGGCGGCCAAGATGGCGTAGGGGTCGTCTTCGTCGGGCACGATATCGAGGGTGACGCTGATCGGCCCGTCCGGCCCGCTGACCGAGACTTTCTTGTGGAGCAGCGCGTGCAACTGGTGCTCGTGGCGACGGAGGACTTCCGAGGCGGTCTTGACCAGGGTCTGGAACGCAGCAGCATCGAGCGGCTTCGGGTTTTTCTTGTCGCGGCCCATGGTCCACGGGCCGACCAGCGCCGGTTCGGATTCGCCGTCCTTGAGCATTTCGACGGCCCAGCCTTCGTCGTCTTCATTTTTGATGACGCGGGCAGTCCAGCCGTTACTGCACCACAGGCGCGCTTCATTGACGGTGGCGGGTGTATCGGCCTCGACGGCCGCGTTGCAGGCGTTTTCTGTCATCCCCGAATTGTACTTCCCGCCGAGGTAGTGCCGCTGATCACGGCCCGGAAAAAGCGGAGCTGGCGACAGGCGCTGCGCAAAATGCACGGGCCAAGCACATGCCGAAAATCATCAAGCAAAACGGGCCGGGATGTCGCCATCCCGGCCCGTTTTTCCGGCCTTGCGGCCGGCCCGGTCAGGCCTGGAAAGGCCTGACCCGCTTGTCGTACGATCAGCCGCGAATGGCCTTCAGTGCAGCGTTGAAGGTCGGGCTCGGACGCATGATGGCCTTGGTCTTCTCGGCATCGGCCAAGTAGTAGCCGCCGATGTCGGCCGGCTTGCCTTGCACGGTCTTCATTTCGGCGACGATCTGGGCTTCGTTGTCGGTCAGGGTCTTGGCCAGCGTGGCGAAATGGGCGGCCAGTTCCTTGTCCTCGATCTGCGCAGCCAGTTCCTGCGCCCAGTACATGGCGAGGTAGAACTGCGAGCCGCGGTTGTCCAGCTCGCCGGTCTTCGGCGACGGCGACTTGTTGTTGTCGAGCAGCTTGCCGGTGGCGGCATCCAGGGTCTTGGCCAACAGCTTGGCGCGCGCATTGCCTTCCTTGATGCCCAGTTCTTCGAGCGACACGGCCAGAGCCAGGAACTCGCCCAGCGAATCCCAGCGCAGGTGATTTTCCTGCGTCAGTTGCTGCACATGCTTGGGGGCCGAGCCGCCGGCACCGGTTTCGTACATGCCGCCGCCGTTCATCAGCGGGACGATGGACAGCATCTTGGCCGAGGTACCCAGTTCCATGATCGGGAACAGGTCGGTCAGGTAGTCGCGCAGGATGTTGCCGGTCACCGAGATGGTATCCAGGCCGCGGGCGACGCGTTCCAGCGTGAAGCGCATGGCGCGGACCTGCGACATGATCTGGATGTCGAGACCGCTGGTGTCGTGATCCTTGAGGTAGGTCTGGACCTTCTTGATCAGCTCGTTTTCATGCGGACGGTAGGCGTCCAGCCAGAAGATGGCCGGCATGCCGGACTGGCGGGCGCGGGTGACGGCGAGCTTGACCCAGTCGCGGATCGGCGCATCCTTGACCTGGCACATGCGCCAGATGTCGCCTGCTTCGACGTTCTGCGTCAGCAGCACTTCGCCGGTGTTGATATCGACCACATTGGCGATGCCGTCTTCGGCGATTTCGAAAGTCTTGTCGTGCGAGCCGTATTCCTCGGCCTGCTGGGCCATCAGGCCGACGTTGGGGACGGTGCCCATGGTGCGCGGATCGAAGTTGCCGTGCCATTTGCAGAAGTTGATCATCTCCTGGTAGATGCGGGCGAAGGTCGATTCCGGCATCACGCACTTGCTGTCGTACTGCTTGCCGTCGGCGCCCCACATCTTGCCGCCCTGGCGAATCATCGCCGGCATGGAGGCGTCGACGATGATGTCGTTCGGAGAGTGGAAGTTGGTGATGCCCTTGGCCGAGTCGACCATGGCCAGACGCGGCCGGTGTTCCTGGCAGGCGTGCAGGTCGCGGATGATCTCGTCACGCTTCGATTCCGGCAGCGCCTTGATCTTTTCGTACAGCGTGGCCATGCCGTTATTGACGTTGATGCCCAGCTCGTCGAACAACTTGCCGTGTTTCTCGAAAGCTTCCTTGTAGTAGATCTTGACGCAATGGCCGAAGACGATCGGGTGCGAAACCTTCATCATCGTCGCCTTGACGTGCAGCGAGAAGAGAATGCCGGACTGGCGGCAGTCTTCCAGTTGCGCTTCGTAGAAGTCACAGAGCGCCTTCTTGCTCATGAACATGGAGTCGATGATCTCGCCGGCGAGCAGGGAGAGCTTCGGCTTCAGCACGGTGGTCTTGCCGCCCTTGGCGACCAGTTCCATGCGCACGTCGCGCGCCTTGTCGAGGGTCAGCGACTTTTCGCCGTGGTAGAAATCGCCGTGTTCCATGTGGGAAACGTGGGTTTGCGACCACTGCTTCCATTCACCCATCGAGTGCGGGTGCTTCTTGGCAAAATTCTTGACGGCGCCCGGCGCGCGGCGGTCGGAGTTGCCTTCGCGCAGCACCGGATTGACGGCGGAACCGAGACACTTGCCGTAGCGGGTCTTGAGCGCCTTTTCTTCATCGGTGCTCGGGTTTTCCGGGTAGTCGGGAACCTTGTAGCCCTTGGACTGCAGTTCCTTGACGCAAGCCACCAGCTGCGCCACGGAAGCGCTGATGTTGGGCAGCTTGATGATGTTGGTATCGGGCAGCAGGCACTTCTTGCCCAGTTCGCCCAGCGTATTGGGAACCCGCTGTTCCTCGGTCAGGAATTCCGGGAATTCGGCGAGAACGCGCGAGGACACCGAAATGTCGGCCTTCTCGATCTCGATGCCGGCCGGCGCGGTGAAAGTCCGGACGATGGGCAGAAAGGCACAAGTCGCCAGCAGCGGCGCCTCGTCCGTAAGCGTATAAATGATCTTTGACTTTCCGTCTGCCATGCTAACTCCCACTGTTAGGTTTGATTTACAGGGACGAGTCTGCGCCGCCCCCCTTACGCCATAATTACGGCAAGATGGCGAGTATCCTTTGCCAGCCCCGTTTCAGTCAACGCCAGTCGCCGGCACCGGGCGAGCGGCAGCGCCCGGCCGGGGGCTTTTTTCCAGGGTAGCAGGGGTGGGAATTCCGCCCCGCTCCAGCCCCGGCGATGGGCCTGGCATCAATCGAAACGACGAGGCGCAGAGGGAAAACCGGAGTCTGGCTTGGCTCGGGCCGTCACCCGAGTGCCGACTGATGCGCTGTGTCCCTCTGCGTTGCCGGTTTTCGCCCCGTTTCAGGCGTGGCCGGTACTGCCGAAACCGCCCTCACCGCGATGACTGGCATCGAAGTCGTCGACGATATTGAAACCGACCTGCAGGACGGGGACCACGATCAGCTGCGCAATGCGGTCCAGCGGATTCAGTGTAAAAGCGGTCTGGCCGCGGTTCCACACCGAAACCATCAGTTCACCCTGATAATCGCTGTCGATCAGGCCGACTAGGTTGCCAAGCACGATACCGTGTTTGTGACCGAGCCCGGAGCGCGGCAGGATCATCGCCGCCAGACCGGGATCGCCGAGGTGGATCGCCATGCCGGTCGGCACCAGCGTCGTCTGGCCGGGTGCCACCTGGAGCGGCGCTTCGAGGCAGGCGCGCAGGTCGAGTCCGGCCGAACCGGGCGTCGCATAGTGCGGTGGCGAGTCGCGCAGGCGGTTGTCGAGGATCTTTACATCAATCGTGTGCATCGTTGTTTCCTGTCAAATAGGCAATGTGTTCAACAAGCTGACGGGCGAGGACCGATTTCGGCGCCGGCGTCAGCGGATGGACGCCGTTGTCGTCGAACAGCACCAGCCGGTTGTCGTCGCCGCCGAACCCTTCCTGGATCAGGTTGCCGGCGATCAGCGGGATATTCTTCTTCTGCCGCTTGGCCTGGGCATATTCCTCCAGGTTGCGGCTTTCGGCCGCGAAACCGACGCAGAACGGCCCGTCCTTGAGAGCGGCGACTTCGGCCAGGATGTCCGGATTCTCGACCAGTTCGATGGGCGGCACGCCGCCGGCATCCTTCT
Source organism: Bacteroidota bacterium (assembly GCA_050259955.1). Taxonomy (GTDB): domain Bacteria; phylum Pseudomonadota; class Gammaproteobacteria; order Burkholderiales; family Rhodocyclaceae; genus Azonexus. Next base: position 42,500 of record JBLNBM010000015.1, on the reverse strand, counting down.
TCAATTTGTGCTCGGCCGAACGGGCGATGCGATAGTCGGCCACCGCCGCGACGCCGATGAAGATATCCACTGCAGCGGCCCGCGCCATTACCGCGGCGTGCATGTCGAGGGCGCTTTTGACATCGACCCGCTCGACACCGGCCGGCACCGGCAGCGCCACCGGTCCGGAGACCAGCGTCACCTGGGCACCGGCCTGGCGCGCGGCCCGGGCCAGCGCGTAGCCCATCCGTCCGGACGACAGGTTGGTGATGCCACGCACCGGATCGATCGCTTCGAAAGTCGGCCCGGCAGTCAGCAATACCTTCTTGCCGGCCAGCAATTTCGGGGTAAGGAAGCTAATCACTTCTTCGACGATTTCTTCCGGTTCCAGCATGCGGCCGGCGCCGATTTCGCCGCAGGCCTGCTCGCCGCTGGCCGGACCGAGTATTTGTATACCATCGGCCGCCAGTTGCGCCACGTTGCGCTGCGTCGCCGGGTTTTCCCACATCTGGCGGTTCATCGCCGGCGCCACCAGCAGCGGGCAGTCGCGGGCCAGCACCATGGTCGCCAGCAGATCATTGGCGAAACCATGGGCGATGCGGGCCAGGAAATCGGCCGAAGCCGGCGCGATCAGGATCAGGTCGGCCGAGCGCGACAGATCGATGTGCGCCATCGCATTCGGCATGCGCTGGTCCCACTGGTCGGTAAATACCGGCTTGCCGGACAATGCCTGGAAAGTCGTCGACGCCACGAAATGGGTCGCCCCTTCGGTCATCGCCACCTGGACATCGGCGCCCTGCTTGCCAAGCAGCCTGACCAGTTCGGCCGCCTTGTAGGCAGCGATGCCGCCGGTCACGCCGAGAATGATGCTTTTGGCATTTAATTCCATCGTCTTGCCACTAGAATATGAGTTCGACCATTTTATACTGGAATAAACATGGCGATCAGCGATTGGCCGGCCGGCGAACGCCCGCGCGAACGTTTGCTGGCGCATGGCCCGCAAGCCCTGTCGGATGCCGAACTGCTGGCGATCTATCTGCGGGTCGGCGTGCGCGGCAAGAGCGCCGTCGATCTGGCCCGCGACCTGCTGCTGCGCTTCGACGGCCGCCTCGATGTCCTGGCGGAAGCGACACTGAAGGAACTGGCCAGCGTTTCCGGCATCGGCCAGGCCAAAGCCGCCCAGTTGAAAGCCAGTTTCGAGCTGGCCCGCCGCGCCTTGGCGCAAGAACTGGTCGACCGCGACACTTTCTCGGCACCGGGCGCCGTCCGCGACTGGCTGCGCCTGAAACTGGCCGGCCGCCCGCACGAGGTGTTCATGGCCCTGTGGCTGGATGCACAAAACCGTCTACTAATAGCCGACGAATTATTTGCCGGCACACTGACCCAAACATCCGTCTATCCCCGCGAAGTGGTGAAGAGCGGTCTCGCCCGCAATGCGGCGGCGGTCATCCTGGCCCACAACCACCCATCAGGCCTCGCCGAACCCTCGCGCGCCGACGAAATGCTCACCCGTTCGCTGAAGGACGCTCTGGCCATGGTCGATATCAAGCTACTCGACCATTTCATCGTGGCCGGCAACAGCCCGCCGCTGTCCTTTGCCGAACGCGGACTTTTATAGAAAACGCAAAAAATGCTTGATCGATGGCCGCATTATTCGTAAAATCGCGGGCTTTCTTCTAGCGAATTCTGGAGCACCAATCATGGCGCGAGTCTGCCAAGTAACGGGTAAAGCCCCGATGGTTGGGAACAAAGTTTCCCATGCCAACAATAGAACGAAGCGTCGCTTCCTGCCGAATCTGCAGTACCGCCGCTTCTGGGTTGAAAGCGAAAACCGCTTCATCCGCCTGCGCGTTTCCAACGCCGGCCTGCGCCTGATCGACAAGAACGGTATCGATACCGTCCTCGCCGACCTGCGTGCCCGCGGCGAAGTCTGATTAAGGAAGGATAGATAAAATGGCTAAAGGCGGTCGCGAAAAAATCAAGCTGGAATCTACAGCTGGTACCGGACACTTCTACACCACCTCCAAGAACAAGCGCACGACGCCTGAAAAATTGGAGTTCAACAAGTACGACCCGAAGGCCCGTAAGCACGTTGCTTACAAGGAAGTGAAGCTGAAGTAATTCAGCTCCCTCCAGCTTTCGACAAACCCGCCTTCCGGCGGGTTTTGTTTTTTCGGCAACCCATTTTCAGGCCCGGCGCTTGAAGAGCAGCGCGGCATAGCCAAGGATGCCGGCAAAAACCAGCACCGACCAGTTGGCCATCGACAGGTCGAGGAAGATCCATTCCTTGCTGGTACAGAAACCGGTGGCCATGAAAAGCGGCGGATATTGCATGCCCAGCCAGTCCACCAGGCGCTCGATCAGGTTGGGATCGGCGTAACCGCATTCATTGGCCAGCTCAGGGTAGGCCTGCATCCAGCTTTGGTAACCGGCAACGCCGATCCCCATCAGGGCGATGGCGGCAATCAGCGCCGCCCACAGCTGGCGGGCCGCCGGCAGCAGAAAGCCGGCCAAAGCCAGCGTGCCGACCAGCAGATAGAGGATGCGTTGGAAGATGCACAGCGGACAGGGCGACAGATGCAACTGGGCCTGCAACAGCAGGCCGGCCGTCACCAGCCCGAAACAGCCCAGCGACAAGGTGGCGAACCAGGCCCGCAGGGGCACTTTTGAAAAATACATGGCGATGCTTCCGAGAAGAAATTCAGGTCAGGCCGGGATTCTAAGCCAAGCTGGGACGAGCGGCACAACCACCGGTCGCCCATCGGCAGCCGTAGGGAAGTGGACCGCTGGCCGGCGCGCCGTTAAGATTGCGGCATGAACACACGCATCCTCCTTGTCGAAGACGACGAACGGCTGGCCGAACTGACCGCCGAATACCTGACCAAGAACGACCTCCTGGTTTCCATCGAAAGCCGCGGCGACACCGCCGAGGCACGCATCCTGGCCGAACAGCCGGACCTCGTCATTCTCGACGTGATGCTACCCGGCAAGGATGGTTTCGAAGTCTGCCGCGCCGTCCGCCCGCAATACCGCGGCGTCATCCTGATGCTGACCGCCCGCGACGAAGACTTCGACCAGATCCTCGGCCTCGAAATGGGCGCCGACGACTACATCGCCAAGCCGGTCCAGCCGCGCGTCCTGCTCGCCCGCATCAAGGCCCTGTTGCGCCGCCTGCCGAGCGCCGGCGAGAGCAATGACGGGGAAAGCGAAACCATGGTTTTCGGCCAGTTCCGGATCAGCCAGGCAACCCGCACCGCGACGCTGGCCGGCACCACCATCGACCTGACCACCGCCGAATTCGACCTGCTCTGGCTGCTCGCCACGCACGCCGGCAACGTGCTGTCACGCGACGACCTGCTGCAGGAGCTGCGCGGCATCGGCTTCGACGGCCTCGATCGCTCGATCGACGCCCGCATTTCGCGACTGCGCAAGAAGCTCAACGACGACCCGGAAAATCCGACGCGGATCAAGACCGTGCGCGGCAAAGGCTACCTGTTCAGCAAGCATGACTGGAACTGAACCGGCGCCGGAGAAAAACGACAGCGCCGGCAACCAGGGCCTCGCCCGCTCGCTGTTCCGGGTTTCCCTGCCGCGCTGGCGCGGCGGCCGCTACAGCCTGTCCAAGCTGTTCTTCAATTTCTACCTGCTGGCGATGGGTTCCTTCGTCGCCATCGCCTTTACCGCCGACTTCATCATCTCCACCGCCCAGCGCGGCATCACCGACGACTACGCCCGGCGCTTCATGCGCGGCACGATCACGCTGATCGAGGATGAACTGTTCCGCCACCCGCGCAGCACGTGGCCGCGCAACATCAAGAATCTCGACGAAAAGTTCTCGTACCGCCTGGACATCGTCGAGCGCATGTCGCTCGACCACAGCCTGACGCCGGTCCAGGTCAGCAAGCTCGATGCCGGCGACATCGCCATCGACCACGATGGCGACATCATGTATCACCGCCTGGGCAACAGCAGCCAGGTGCTGGTGGTCGGCCCCCTCGCCTCCAGCCGAAACCCCGAACTGGCCGAGCGCCTGCCGCTCGAACTGCGCCTGCGCCTGCTGACCTGGAGCCTGATCGGCGTCATTTTCGGCATTGCGCTGTGGTTCTGGGTCCGCCCCATCTGGCGCGACCTCGAATCGCTGCGCCAGACCGCCCGCGACCTTGGCGATGGCGATTTCGACGCCCGTTCGCCGCCGGCGATCAGCCAGCTCATCGCGCCGCTTTCCGACACCATGAACAGCATGGCCGAGCGTGTCCAGCAACTGCTCGCCACCCATCGCGAACTATCGAGCGGCATTTCCCACGAATTGCGCACGCCGATCGCCCGCATGCGTTTCGCGCTGGAAATGCTCACCGAAACCGACGTGCAGGACGAGCGGGAACGGCTGTGGACCATGATGGAGGCCGATCTCGAAGAACTCGACCACCTCATCGACACCAGTCTGACCTACGCCCGCTTCGAACGCGAGGCGCCGGAGCCGCATTATTCCCGCGTCGATTTCGCCGAATGGCTGAGCGATGAAGTCGATAGCGTCCGCCTGCTCGGTCGCGAACTGGAAATTGACATCGATACCGGGAAACTGCCGGACGGCCTGAAAGTCGACCTCGACCGCAAGGCCATGCCTTACGCCATGCGCAACCTGCTGCGCAACGCCTTCAAGTATGCCAGCCGGAAAATCGTGGTCAGCAGCGAACTCGACGGCGAGCGCATCCTGATCCACGTTGACGACGACGGCATCGGCATTCCGCCGGAAGAACGCGAACACATCTTCTCCGCCTTCACCCGCCTCGACCGTTCTCGCGACCGCGCCACCGGCGGTTACGGCCTCGGCCTGGCGATCGCGCGCCGCGTCCTCGAACTGCATGGCGGCACCGCCACCGCCGGCGCCGCCCCGCTCGGTGGTGCCCGCTTCACGCTGTCCTGGAAAGCCCACCAGTAAGCCCTTATCCAATCGGGTTACAAAGCGTCATGAAACCGCCATGACGCGTTACGTCCTGAGCACGCTTGCGCAACAGACGCCTGGCCGCCGTTTCCCTAGAATGCGGCCCATGGATCAGCCAGCCGACCCGAAAAAGGACAACAGCAAAATGCTCGACAGCAACATCAAAGAATTCATCGCCGCCGCCCGCCAGCACCTGCTCGGCCTGCTGCCACCGGAAGCCCCGCACACCATCTCGGTTGCCCGGACCCTGCACTGAGATGGCCATCGCCCACAACCTGCCGGTCAGCGAAACGCTGGGCGTATTTGTGGGTGTCGCCGGCTTCGACTGGCTCACCGAAGGCCAGGCCGAACCGATCAAGGCGATTGCCGCCGCGGTGGCGGCCGGTATCCTGATCGTTGCGGCGCGCCACTGGTTGAAGGCCCGGCGCAAGAACTGAACCGATTTACCCCTCTCGAATCCATGATTCGAAAACTCCCTGTTATCCCGCCCTCGTGGCGGGATTTTTTTGTTCGGGCGCGGCTCGCCGGACACAGGGAAAAAGCCTAACCGGCCTTCTGCTCGCCGAGCAGGCGCACTTCGCGCTGCGGGAAGGGAATTTCGATGCCGTGCTGGCGAAAGGCTTTCCAGATGGCGAGATTGATGTCGGAGACGACATTGCCCTTGCCACCGGCCGGATCGCTGATCCAGAAACCCAGTTCCAGATTGATGCTGCTGTCGCCGAACTGGGTGAGCTGGACGGCCGGTGCCGGCTCGTCCAGCACGCGCTCCTGGGCGCTTGCCGCCTCGATCATCAGGCGCATGGCCAATTCGAGATCGCTGTCATAGGCGACGCCGACCGTCGTCACCAGGCGCAAACGGGTATCGGAAAAGGTCAGGTTCTGGACGACGCTGCCGATCAGCGTTTCGTTCGGCACGATGTATTCGGTACCGCCCGGGTGCTTCAGAACGGTGTAGCGCGTCGTGATCTGCGTCACCTGGCCGGCGTCGCTGCCGATCTGGACCATGTTGCCGAGGCGGATGGAGCGGTCGAGCAGGATGATGAAACCGGACACGTAGTTGCTGGCGATCTTCTGCAGACCGAAACCGAGCCCGACGCCAAGGGCGCCGGTAAATACCGACAGTGCCGTCATGTCGATGCCGACCAGCGACAGGCTGGCGACGATCGCCACCACCGTCAGCAAGGCCTTGGCGACGCGGACACCGACGATGCGCAGGCTGGAATCGAGCGTCTCGATCTTTAACAAGCGCGCCTCGATCAGGCCGGCGACCCAGAGCGCCAGCAGCACCGTGAAGAAAACCGTGACCAGGCCGTGCAGAATCATCCACAGATTGACGCTCTGCTTGCCGACATTGAAATCGACCTGCTCCAGCCCGTCGATCACGTAGGGCGCCAGATCGGTGATGTAGAGCGCCAGGCAGCTCCAGACCAGTGCCCCGATAATGCGTTCCCAGGTGGTCAGCCAGGCGGCTCGCGGGAAAGCCTGGCGCAGCACGAAGACGACGCTGCGTACCAGCGCCATGGAGCCGAGCAGCGGCAAGGCCAGCTTGAGCAGATTGACGTGGATGAACGCCTTGAGCAGCAGGTAGGCGACCCCGACCAGCAGCATGCCGGACAAGGGGAAAATCAGCCGCGAACCGGCTTCGCCCAGGCGCCCGGCGCCTTCCGGATGGCGGGCGCGCCAGACGCGGGCCAGCAGCAGGGCCAGCCCCAGGCCGCCGATCAGCGCGCCGACCTGCCAGACGAAATTGACATCGCTGACATCCGCCCACAGGTCGTTGAGCAGTTGCAGCGCCGGGTTTTTCTGGCTCATCCCTGCTTGTCCAGCACGGCGGCGAAGAAGCCGTCGGTGTGGTGCAGGTGCGGCAGCAGGCGCAGCACGTCGCCCTCGACGGCGATATCGTGGCGGGCCAGCACGGCGGATGACGGCGTCAGTCTGAATTCCGGATGGCGAGCCAGGAACGCCTCGACGATGGCGTCGTTTTCGGCGGCGAGCAGGCTACAGGTGGCATAGACCAGGCGGCCGCCGGGACGCACCAGCTTGGCGGCGGCATCGAGGATGGATGCCTGCTTGATCGCCAGTTCGGCCACCGAATCGGCGCTCTGCCGCCATTTCAGGTCGGGATTGCGGCGCAAGGTCCCAAGGCCGGAACACGGCGCATCGACCAGCACGCGGTCGGCCTTGCCGGAAAGGCGCTTGAGCTTCTGGTCGCGTTCGTTTTCAATGCGCGCCGGGTGCACGTTGGACAGCCCCGAACGCGCCAGCCGCGGCTTCAGCTTGGCCAGGCGTTTGTCGGACACGTCGTAGGCGTAGAGGCGGCCGGTATTTTTCATCAGGGCGCCGAGCAGCAGCGTCTTGCCGCCGGCCCCGGCACAGAGGTCGATGACCAGTTCGCCGCGCCGCGGTTCGAGCAGGTAGCCGAGCAACTGGCTGCCTTCGTCCTGGACTTCGAAAGCGCCTTCCAGGAACAGCGGGTGCTTGGCCAGGGCCGGCTTGTCGCGCAGGCGGATCGCGGTCGGCGACAGCGGCGCCGGCTCGGCGGCGATGCCGTCGGCGGCCAGGCCGGCCAGCACGGCGTCGCGGCTGCTTTTCAGGGTATTGACGCGAAGATCGAGCGGCGCCGGCTGATTCAGGGCCTGTGCCAGCTTCAGGGTTTCCTCGGCACCGAATTGCGTTTCCAGCGATGCGTACAGCCAGTCCGGCATATCGCAGCGCACCGCCGGCGGAAAATCCGCTTCCGGCATCGACTTGGCGGCGGCCAGCCATTCTTCCTCGCTGGCCTTCAACACCGGCGTCAGCTCGCGCTGGTTCCAGCCGCGGGTAATGGCCAGCGCCACCAGCAGCAGGTGGCGATCGGACAACTGCGTGCCGCAGCGCGCCTCCAGGCTGCGCCCGCGGCGCAGCACGGCGAACACGGTCTCGGCGACGAAAGCGCGGTCAGCATGGCCCAACTCGCGGTGCTCGCGGAAATAGCGCGAGACGACGGCATCAGCCGGAAACTCGAAACGCAGCAATTGGCCGAGGACGGCTTCGGCGTGGGCAAACAGGGAGGGCGTGAAGCGAGCTTTCATTATTTTCCTAAATTCTGGGTTCGGCGGCGATGCTGCAACATCGCCCGTCACGGCGACGCCGGCTGGACCGGCATGCCGATTTCCGTGGCGATCTGCAGGAAGCTGTCGCCTTTTTTGTCCGTAAAGCGAATTTTAACCGGCAAGCGGTGAAGATCGAGCGCAATCCAGATTTCCGTGGTGGTTTCGGTGGTCGCCCGCAGGTGCAGGGTGTGGAAATGGCCAGCCGGCAGATCGAGGTCCTCCTCGCCCAGCGCATCCAGCTTGTAATGCTGGTAGCGCTTGGCGGTAACCACGCCGAGACTGCCGCCCTGCTCGGGATGCGGCAGGTAACCCAACTGGTAGGTCAGCGACAGCAGGTCCTGCGCTCCCGGCTCGACCGGGCGGACGCTGCCGTCGCGCGCCAGGTGGACTTCGCTACGAGTCCAGTCGAAATCGGCGCTCTCGTTGTTGTCCTGGCCGTTTTTCCAGGTCTGGTAGTGCTCCGGCTGCAGGCCGCCGGCCACCAGCCGTCCCCGGCTTTCGACCTGCATGCGGATCGGCTTGAACATGGCGATCAGGCCGCTGGTCTCGGTCACGTTGCTCAGGCGGTAATGGCCGTCGTCGGTGAATTCCCAGCGATGCTCGGCGCGGCCAATCGGCATGCCGAGCGCTTCATGGTAAATGACGAAGCGGATCGCCCCGCTGGCCGGCAAGAGCGGCGCAACTGGCGGCGCGGCGGGCGGCTCGGGCTTTTCCGGTTGGGCGACCGGAGCCTGGTCGGGCGCCGCTGGCTGCGGCTCAACGGCTGCCGGCGGCAGCTCGGACACCGGCGTCGCGGGCCGCGCCGCGTGGTGGGGCCGGGTTGTTTTAACGGCTTTTTCCGGCTTGCGGACCACCGGCTTCGGGGCGGGCGCCGCCGGTGGCGGCGGGCGAAGTTCCGCCTGCAGCGGCACCGGCTCCGGATCGCTGCCCAGCAACTCGATATCGGTCCCGAACAGCGCGGCGGCATGCAGCGCCACCGAACCGGCGAAAGCGAAAACGAGCAGCAGCGGCATCGCCGTTCAGCGCAACTCGGGCGAAATCAGCACCGCCTCGCCCTGCAGTTCGGCGTTCAGCCGCACCCGCCCGTCTTCCAGGCGCAGCCGGCCTTCGGCGAACCAGCGCACGGCTTGCGGATAAACCTTGTGCTCCTGGCCGAGGACGCGCCCGGCGAGCGCCGCTTCGTCGTCGCCGTCGAGCACCGGCACGGCGGCCTGGATGATGACCGGCCCGTGATCGAGCGCCGGGGTGACGAAATGCACGGTGCAGCCGTGGATGCGCACGCCTTCTTCAAGCGCCCGCTGGTGGGTATGCAGCCCGGGGAAGGACGGCAGCAGCGAGGGATGGATGTTGATCAGCCGGCCTTCGTAATGGCGGACGAAGCCTTCGCTGAGGATGCGCATGAAACCGGCGAGCACCACCAGGTCCGGCGCGTAGGCGTCAATGCACTCGGCGAGCGCCGCATCGAAAGCCTCGCGCCCGGCAAACGCCTTGTGGTCGACAGTCTGTGTCGCGATGCCGGCCCGGGCGGCGGTTTCCAGGCCCTTGGCATCGGCGCGGTTGCTGATCACGGCAGCGATATTGACCGGCAGCCGGCCGGCGTCGCGGGCGGCGATCAGCGCTTCCATGTTGCTGCCGCGGCCGGAAATCAGGATGACGATATTCTTCATTTCAAAAAACTCACCGGTAAGAAGATGGTGCCGACCACGGTCTGGGTCAGCCGGGAAAAATTGCGGCCATTGCGGTCGGCGACCAGCTTGGCCGTGAAATCGAGCAGCCCCATGACGCGGCCGAATTCGCGTTCGAAGGAGATGTTGCGGTTGTTCGGGTCGAGCTCGTTGGAAAGCAGGAAAGGCTCGCCGGAAGCCATCCGGTCGTGGCCGAGCTTCCAGATCGCGACATCCATGTTGCGCGCCGAATTGTAGAGCTTGGCTTCGTTAAGGCCGTCGAGGATATAGAACTCCTCCTTGTGCTCGTAGGCCGCGTCGACCATGGTCAGCAGGCCGAACATCAGCGCGGCGACCCGGTCGCCGCCATACGACTCGCTGAAGGCCAGCGACGCCGCCTGGCCTTCGCGCGCCCCGCTCAATTCCGGCAGGCTGCGGTAATGGCGCATGTTGAGCCGCTCCAGCGCCGCCTCGCGGCTGGCCACGCCGGCTTTTTTCCATTCCTTCGGATTGCGCCGGTAGAGCTTGTCGGCGATGAGCATCAGGCCGGCCATCACCTCGGCGCGGCTGGTATCGGCCACCCGGTCGATCTCGGTCTTGGCCAGGTACTTGACGTCCATCGTCGTTTCCGAGCGTCCGTCCTTGCCCAGCCTGGTCGAGCAGGCCATCATCACCAGGGCGAGGAAGATGGCCAGGGTCCGCATCAGGCCGGCGCCCGGTGCTTGAGGTAGCCGACGAAAACCGGCACCAGCGAGATGGCGATGATGCCGACGATGACCACCGACAGGTTCTGCTTGATCCAGGGCATGTTGCCGAACCAGTAGCCGGCCAGGCACAGCGAGAGCACCCAGCCGGCGGCGCCGATCAGGTTGAAGACCGTGAAGCGGGCGTAGGGCATGGCGCCGATCCCGGCCACGAACGGCGCAAAACTGCGGAACAGCGGCAGGAAGCGCGACAGCACCAGCGTCTTGCCGCCGTGCCGGTCATAGAAAGCGTGCGTCTTCTCAAGCGCCGTCCGATTGAAGAAGCGCGAGTTTTCCCAGTGGAAGACTCTCGGCCCGAGATAACGCCCGATCTGGTAATTGACCATGTTGCCGAGCGCCGCGGCGATGGTCAGCACGCCGAGCAGCGTCGCGATGTCCATGCCGCCTTCGCCGATCGCAGCCAACGCGCCGCCGACGAAAAGGAGCGAATCGCCGGGCAGGAAAGGAAAAACGACGAAACCGGTCTCGGCGAAAATAATGAAGAACAGGATGCCGTAGATCCACAGCCCGTATTGCTGCACCAACACCGCCAGATGCACGTCGAGATGAAGAACGATGTCGATGAACTGCGTCAGGAATTCCATGCGTCGGCCGGTCTTTGGGAAAGACCACATTTTACCCCAAGGGCCAGGCCGCACCGTGCGCGATGCCAAGGAGTGACGGAGCGGCCGCGCCCACACCCAAATCGGCTGCCTGGCCGTCAATCTCTTGCGGGGCAGCCCTGCCCGCCCGCCCCTGAGCGCTCAGACCGTGAATTGCTGCAGGCTGCTCTTGAGTTGTTGCGACAGACCGACCAGGTTTCCGGAACGCACGTTGCTGTCGTTGGAAACGATATGCGTTTTTTCGACGCCCTGGGCGATCAGTTCGATGCGCCGGGCAATGTCGGTGCTGGCAGCGGTCTGTTCGCGCAACGAACCGACAATGTTTCCCAACGCCTCGCCCACCAGTTTCGACGAGCGGTCCTGGGCAATCACCGCCTCACGAACTTCGGCGGTTCGCGCCGCACCTTCCTGTGCCTGGCCATTGGCTTGTTTCATCGTCGATGCGGCAGCTTCCGTGGTTGTCCGGACACTGCCGACAATGCCGGAAATTTCCTGGGTGGACTTGGTCGTCAGCTCCGCCAGCTTGCGCACCTCGTCGGCCACCACCGCAAATCCCCGTCCCTGTTCGCCGGCTCGTGCCGCCTCGATCGCGGCATTGAGGGCCAGCAGATTGGTCTGATCGGCGATATCGCGAATCTTGTCGACGATGCCGGTGATATCGGAAACCTTCCTCGCCAACTCTTCCATTTTGACAGCAGCAATCGCCATATCTTCCGAAACCTGACCGATGGTGGCGGTGGCGACCGAAACGGCGGTCAGCGTCTGCTGTGCCTGCTCTTCCGACTGCGCTGCCAGGTTGCCCGCTTCATCGGCATTTTCCGACATCACGCCGATGCTCACCGTAAACTGTTCAACGGCGGCGGCAATCGCACTGGTCGCCGAGCTTTGCTCCTCTGCCGTCGCGGCAAGCTGCGAAGCGTCCTGCCGCATGCCGTCGCTTTCGTGGACCACGGAACCGGCCGTTGCCGAAGTCTCGGCGATCAAGCGGCGCATCTGTCCCTGCATGACGCGCATCGCCGCGATGATGCTGCCCTTGTCACCCGCGGCAACCCGCGGTTCCTGCGACAGGTCGCCCGCCGAAAACCGGTTGAGCATTTCGGCAGCGTATGCCGGCTCGCCCCCGACCTGTCGATAGATCGTCCGCCCGACATAGGCGATTGCCACGGCGACGACCAGCAGACTGACCAGGCTGATGACGATTGCCGTAACTTTGGCCGTGTGCATTTCCTCCATCAGCTGGCTCTGTTCCGAAGTTGCGGTCTCGGAAAACTTTGTCGTGGCATCAATCAACTGGTTACGCAAGGTTCGCCAGTGCGGCGTTTCCTTGTTGATCAGGACATCCTGCGCTTCATCACGCCGCCCTGCCTTGACCGACTCGACGACTTGCGCCTGGAGCGGCTTCCATTGCTCGGCCAAGGCACTGATTTTCTGGCCGATCGCGGCCATCTCCGGCGAGGCGTCGAGCAGCGGGCCAATTCGTGCCAATTCCTCATTGAAATCATTCTGGGCTTTCGAGAAATTCTCATAACCCTTTTTATTGTCCGGGCTGAGCAGGATATTGCGCAGCGCCTGGCCTTGCTGCAAGCCATGGGCGTAGAGCAATGTCGCCGAATGCCTGAGGGCGATTGGCTGGCTGACAAATGAAGCCAGGGCCTTTTCCGAGGCGCTTGAAAAATAGATGGCGGAGCCGGCAAGAAAAAGCATGCCGAGCGCGCAGAAGATTCCGACCAGCCAGAGACTGGATTTAAGGGAAAGACGTGACATTTTTATCTCCAAGCAGCGGACTAAAGCGGGGAGCGGCATGCAGGCTGTCGTCTATCCCCGAAGTCGATTTGTCTCAGGCCGACCTGAAAATCAAGCAAGCATATAAGCCGATAGTGTTACATGCCGACTCGATTTTGTCTCGGCCTCCCGGGCGCGTCGTCCACGGGAACCCGTTTGCCGATCAGGAAACACCGCTCGATCCGGCCGCAAACATCGCTCGGTTAGAATCGCAAGTTCACGACACCCTGATCCGGCCGCCCACGCTCCGATGCACCCAACTCTTCCGTCAACGCCCGCGACATGGGCGACTTCCGCCCTGGCGGCATCCCGGCAACTGCTCGTCGTCAGGGCTGCGGCCTGGGAAAGCAGCGTGGCCAAACTGCAGCGTTTCGTGCGGAAAAGTGCCGATTCCGGCTGGCAGCCGGTGGGCGACACCATCCCGGTCAGCCTCGGTCGCTCCGGCCTGGCCTGGGGAAGCGGCCGGCATCCGGCCGGCGCAGCGTCGGGAAGATGTAAGCGGGAAGGCGACGGCTGCGCGCCGGCCGGGATTTTCGCGATCAATGAACTGTTCGGCAACGCCGCCCCGGACAGCGACTTCGCCCGCGCCGCGCGGCTGCCCTACCGCCATGCGACGCCCGATCTGCTGGCCATCGACGATCCGGCCTCAGCCTGTTACAACCGCATCGTCGACCAGCGCGACATCGCCGCGCCGGACTGGGTCTCGCATGAAGACATGTTGCGCGGCGACCAACGCTACGCGGTCGGTGCGGTCATCGCCCACAACGCCGCGCCGCCGGTGCCGGGCGCCGGTTCCTGCATTTTCCTGCACGTCTGGCAGGCATCGGGCATGCCGACCGCTGGCTGTACGGCAGGAGCACTGGCCGACATTTCAGAGATCTGCGGCTGGCTGGATGGCGCCGCATCGCCGCTGCTGGTGCAGTTGCCGCAGGCCGAATACCGGCGATTCCGCGAGTCCTGGGCACTCCCTTGACGCCAGCCCTGCGGTGACAGCCGGCGGCGAGGCCGCTAGACTGGCGCACTTGCCAATTTCATCGCAGCGCTCCCACCTTGCTAAATCGCGTCTGGATTTCGTTCATCCTCGTCGGCTTCGTCGCCGCGCTAATCCAGTTGCTGCAGGGCGATCTGGAAGTCTTCGGGCGCCTCCTGAATGGTCTGTTCGACACGGCACGCACCGGTTTCGAGATTTCGCTCGGCCTGGTCGGCGTGATGAGCCTGTGGCTGGGGATCATGAAAATCGGCGAGCGCGGCGGCCTGATCCAGTTGTTCGGCCGGCTGATCGATCCGCTGTTCCGGCGCGTTTTCCCCGACATTCCGCCCGGCCATCCGGCGAGCGGCAGCATCGTCATGAACATTTCCGCCAACATCCTCGGCCTCGATAACGCGGCAACCCCGCTCGGCCTCAAGGCGATGGCCGAACTGCAGGAACTCAATCCGCAGAAAGATACCGCCAGCAACCCGATGATCATGTTCCTGGTGCTCAACACGGCCGGCATCACGCTGATCCCGACTTCGGTGATCGCCATCCGCCAGAGCATCGCCCTCAAGCAAGGACTGGTCGGCTTCAACGCCGCCGACATCTTCCTGCCGACCCTGCTCGCCACTTTCGTGTCTTTCTGCGCCGGACTGATCGCCGTCGCGCTGTGGCAGCGCCTCAACCTGTTCTGCCGGCCGGTGCTTGCCTTCTTCGTCGCCTTCGCGGCACTGCTCGGCGGCCTGTACTGGTGGCTGGGCGGCATGCCACCGGAACAGATGGCGCAGATGATCGGCCTGCTTGGCAGCGGCGTCATCGTCGCCATCATCGTGCTCTTCGTCGCCGTCGCCGCCTGGCGCGGCATCGATGCCTACGAAAGTTTCGTGGACGGTGCCAAGGAAGGTTTCGGCGTCGCCGTACAGATCATTCCCTACCTGATTGCCATGCTGGTGGCGATTTCGGTGTTTCGCACCACCGGTTGCATGGATTACCTGATCGGCGGCATCCGCAGCCTGGTGCTGGCGCTCGGCCTCAACGACGATTTCGTGCCGGCGCTGCCGGTCGGCCTGATGAAGACGCTGTCCGGCAGCGGCGCGCGCGGCCTGATGGTGGACGTGATGACCAATTACGGCGTCGATTCCTTCCCCGGCAAGCTGGCGGCGATCATCCAGGGCTCAACCGAAACCACCTTCTACGTGCTGGCCGTCTATTTCGGCAGCGTCAATATCAGCAAGACCCGCTACGCGCTGGCCTGCGGCCTGATCGCCGATGCCGTCGGCCTGGTCGGCGCCGTGCTCATCGCCTACGCTTTCTATCACTGAAAAAGCCCGGAAGAAGCCGTTGGCATTTGAACTGCGCCCCTGCCGAGAGACAGGCTGGGACTAAACGGCCCAAAACGGGCCGCCCCGAGACTGGGATGCCTATCGTGCCCGACAGCCACCGGATGTCGAGCCTCGGATTAGCCTTGCCTGACGATATCGACCGAAATCTCCACGGCCGGAATCTTTCCCCTGTTTTCAAGCCAGTGCATCGTGTTCCGGTCTTCGGGCCAGCCGATCCCTGGCCCATAGTCCGTTGCGACTCCATTGCGATGATCGGTTATGGTTCCTTCCAGCACATAGACGGTGCCCGGCCGGTCTTTATGGTCGTGAAGCGGGCCGAAGACACCTCCCGGCTCGATGGTCACCATGCGCATTCGAAGGACACGACCGGCCATGCCCTCGATCTCGGGGCCAAGATCGATCGTTGCAAGCAATTTTACCGCTACGCCTTTCGTCTCAGGAGCTGCCTGTTGATTGGTCATCGCTGTCTCCTAGATGTGCTTTAAGAACCTACGTTAGATGACGGTTCATTGGCCGAGTTCGCGGGTATCCCCTCGGGATTTCGACATCTTCACGGGGGATATTTTGCTTATCCGCCATCGGTTAACGGGCAATCTGGGATAATCGCGGGATGCCGACAATAGCCCGCCTCCCCGACCTGCTTATCAGCCAGATTGCCGCAGGTGAAGTGGTCGAAAGACCCGCCTCCGTTTTGAAGGAATTGCTCGAAAACAGCCTCGACGCCGGCAGCAAGGCGATCCAGGTGCATCTCGAGGAAGGTGGCGTCAAGCTGATCCGTATCACCGACGATGGCTGCGGCATTGCGAAAGACCAACTCGCGCTGGCCCTGACCCGGCATGCGACGTCGAAAATCGTTTCACTCGACGATTTGGAACGGGTCAACACCCTGGGTTTTCGCGGCGAGGCACTGGCCTCGGTGGCTTCCGTTGCCCGTCTCGCCATTTCCAGCCGCGAACGCGGCGCCGGCCATGCCTGGAAACTGCGCGGCGAACCCGGCGCCGAGCCGGAACCGACGGCGCTGATGGCCGGCACCGTGGTCGAAATGCGCGACCTTTATTACAACACGCCGGCCCGCCGCAAATTCCTGAAGGCCGAAGGCACCGAGTTCGCCCATTGCGCCGATGCCGTCAAGCGCCTGGCGCTGACCCGGCCGGATGTCGCCTTCAGCCTGACCCACAACGGCCGTAACCTCTTTCAGCTGGCGCCGGCCGACAGCGCCCGGCGCATCGCCGACATACTCGGCGACGATTTCCTCGGTGCGGCCCGCCGGCTTGAGGCGGCCGCCGGACCGCTGGCCATCGCCGGTTTCGCGATCGACCCGACGCGCGCCTCCGATGCCAAGGACAGCCAGTACGTCTTCGTCAATGGCCGTTACGTGCGCGACAAGATCATCGGCCACGCGCTGCGCGAAGCCTACCGTGACGTGCTGCACGGCAGCCGCCAGCCGGCTGTCTGCCTGTTCGTCAATATCGACCCGGCGCTAGTCGATGTGAACGTCCATCCTGCGAAGACCGAAGTCCGCTTCCGCGACTCGCGGGCCATGCACCAGTTCGTCTTCCACGCCATCCAGCGCACGCTGGCGGCGCCGGTCCAGGGCGAAAACCGGGAACTCGCCGCGCCTGCCGACGAACAGGCGACGACGGCGACCGGAACCGGCCTGCGGCCCGACGCCGCCGCCTATATCCCGAACTACCCGCTGCCGCTGCGCCACCAGGGCTCGCTCGGCGTCGCCGAACCGGCGGTTGCGGCTTACCTGGCTTTCGCCAACGCGACCCAGGATATCGGCAACGCAAACTACTCCCCGGCCAACCCGGCGACAGCGCCGCGCTTCACCCCGGGCGAAACGGGCGCCGCGCCGGCCGCGGCCCTCGGCAACGACGGCCCGCCGCTCGGCTACGCGCTGGCCCAGCTGCACGGCATCTACATCCTGGCCCAGAACGCGCGCGGCCTGGTGCTGATCGACATGCACGCGGCGCACGAACGCATCCTTTACGAAAAGCTCAAAACCGCCTTCGACAGCCGCCAGATCGCCACCCAGGCGCTGCTCATCCCGGCGATCTTCTCGGCCGAGGCGCTCGACATCGCCGCCGTCGAGGAGCATGCCGAAGCGCTGGCCGACCTCGGTTTCGCGATTGCGCCGCTCGGCCCCAACCAGTTGGGCGTGCGCAGCGTGCCGGCCCTGCTCCAGTCAGGCGATCCGGCGGCGCTCGCCCGCTCGCTGATCGCCGAATTGCGCGAACACGGCATCACGCAACTGGCCACCGCCCGCCGCAACGAACTGCTCGCCACCATGGCCTGCCACGGCGCCGTCCGCGCCCGCCGCCAGCTTACCGTGCCGGAAATGAACGCCCTGCTGCGACAAATGGAAGACACCGAACGCGCCGGCCAGTGCAACCACGGCCGGCCGACCTGGACGGAACTGCCGCTGACCGAACTGGACAAACTGTTTCTGCGCGGCCAGTAGGCGCCCGAGCGGCCCGCCCCAGCGGTCCAGCGGCGAACTGGCGACGCGAGCGACAGCCACCCGGCGTCACCGTTTCAGTCACCACCTCCCAACTTTTCAACCCCGGACCGAGCGGATCGCCATCCGAAAAAAATGACCATCGACATCCCGAAAGAATCCCTGCCGCAAGCCATTGCATCCATCCAGCGCTATTTCAAGACCCACATGGAAGAAGAAATCGGCAACCTGACGGCCCAGGGCCTGCTCGGCTTCTTCCTCGAAGAGATCGCCCCGCTGGTCTATAACCAGGCGGTCAGCGACGTACAGGACCGCCTGCAGGCAAGAGTCATGGAAGTCGATAGCGAGGTCTATGCCGAGGCCTTCCAGTACTGGGCCAAGGCCGACCGCCAGAAACGTCGCAAATAGGGTCCACGCCCGGCCATGCCAGCGGCCGGCAAAATCGCCGCCAAGCCCGCCACTTCAAAACCGGCGCAGGCTAAACTTCGCCGGTACCGCCCGCCGGCCGCTCCCTGCTTCGGCCCCGCCCCACCCTCCGCAAAGGCTTGCCCATGTCCATACCCTGGCTCACCGTATTACAGAACGTTCCCTGGTCCGATGTCCTCAGCAATGCCCCCAAGGTTGCCGACGGCGCAAAGAAGCTGTGGAACACGATCGGCCGCAAGTCCGCCACCCCGGCGCCAGTGCCGCCCGACGATGCGGCGCTGGCGCCGGAAGACCGCCCGCTGGCCGCCCTGCAGGGCAAATTGGCCGAACAGCAGGCGGCCCTCGCCGATCTCCACGAACAGATGCTGGCTTCGTCCGAACTGATCAAGGCGCTGGCCGAGCAGAATGCCGGACTCATCGCCCGCAGCGAAATCATCCAGCGTCGCCTGCGCTGGATGCTGGCCGGATTGACCGCCAGCGGCCTGCTCGCCGCTACCGCGCTATTTCTGGTCTTGAGCCGCTGAACGCCGGCCGGCGCCTGACGTTCAGGTTGCTTCGGGCTGGCGGACCGGCAGCCAGATGGTAAAGGTGGTGCCCTGCCCGGGCTGGCTGGCAACTTCGATGCGGCCGCCATGTTTTTCGATGATCCCGTAGGATACCGACAGGCCGAGGCCGGTGCCCTTGCCCACCGGCTTGGTGGTGAAGAAGGGATCGAAGATGCGGGCCAGGATGTCGGGGGCAATGCCGCTCCCGGTATCGCTCACCGCGACCCACACCGCTTCGCCGGCACAGCCGCTTCGCAGCGTGATCCGGCCGCGCTCGGGGATGGCCTGGGCGGCATTGACCAGCAGATTCATGAAAACCTGGTTGATCTGCGACGGCCGGCACTCGACGTCGGGCAAGTCGCCGTATTCGCGGACGACCTCGGCCTTGTACTTGATTTCGTTGGCCACCACATTGAGGGTGCTTTCCAGGCCGGCATGCAGATCGACCCATTCCAGGCTGATATCGCCGGTACGCGAGAAATCGCGCAGGTCCTGGACGATGCGCCGGACGCGGGCGGTGCCGTCGATCGATTCGGTAATCAGGCTGCAGATGTCCTCGCGCAGGAATTCGAGATCGGCGACGCGGCACAATTCTTCCAGGCTGGCCCGAACCGCCGGCTGATCGGCGAGCAGCGGTTCGAGGCTGGCCGACATGTTGTCGATCAAGCCGAGCAGCTGGTTCACGTAGTTCTTGAGGGAACCCAGGTTGGAATTGACGAAGCCGATGGGATTGTTGATTTCATGGGCCACCCCGGCCGCCAGCTGGCCGATGGACGCCAGCTTTTCCGACTGCAGCAACTGGCTGTGGGCTTCTTCGAGCTTGGCGATCAGGGCGCGCTGCTCGGCCTTCTCGCGCTGCAGGGCGCGATTGATGCGTTCGTTTTCGTGCACTGCCGCTTCGAGTTCGCGGGTCCGTTCGCGCACCTGGCTTTCCAGCGCAACGGCATTCTGGAAATTGCCGAAATCCGAGACCTTGGCGCTCATGTCACGCTCAGCCCGGTTCATCAGGGCCGTCACCATCTTGTTGAGGCGGACGACTTCGGCCCGCAGCGCAACCTCGGCGGGCGACGGCAGGGATTCAAGCGGCTCAGCCATCGCCGTCCTCGAGCGGCGTACCGATGGCGATGCCGGTGAAGGTCTGGTTGACATGGACGCCGCCGAATTGCTCGCCATAGGTGCTGAAACCGACCGTGCGGTTGCGGCACAGCACGTCGCCGACCTGCGGCTTGAGCTGCTTCTGGGTGATTTCCAGGTTGCGCAGGATGCAGTCGCAGCCCAGGGTCAGCTGCAGCGGCCCGATTTCCTCCTGGATGTGCGCGAAGGATTGCGTCAGGTTGGCGAGCAAATCCTCGGCGCGGGCGACGCGCAGCACCAGCCCTTCCTCGATGGCACAGAAGAAGGTCAGCGTGCCGTCCGGGTTGGCTTTCTGGATGGAGCGCACATAATCGGTACCGTCGATGACGACGACGACCGGTGTCGCGGCGAAATGGTCGGGATCGAGATCCTCGACGTTGACGCCGAGGACCCGAGCATATTCCTCGGCCGCCGGCAGGCCATTGATTTCCTTGACGATGCGATGCGCCGCATCGGCTTCGGTCACCACCAGGCGTTCGTTCTGGCTGACGAAATGCTGCGTCTTGAAAATGCGGAAAGGCAGCGGCGTGCTGAACAGCAGCAGAACGGCGCTGTTGCTGCGGAAAGCGCCGTCGTGGAAAACCAGGGTTTCCCTGAACTTGAGGTCATCGCCGGCCGAGCCGCCGCACAGCCGGATATTTCCCAGGGCCGTCTGCAAGGCACGGACGACCGGCTCTTCGCGCACCGACAGGCCGTCGATCAGCAGCAGGGCGAAAGTGTTGGCCGAGGAGGATGCCGGCGCCAGGCTTTCCAGGCGTTGCAGCAAACCCTGGGCAAAGGCCCGCCCCTGCGCAATTTCAAAATCCTGCAGCGGGCCGAGACAACCGGCGACGCCAAGCCCGGCCGGCGTCGAAAAACTTACGCCGGACAGGCTGTGGCTGCGATAACCGGCAACGCCGATTTCGCCGGCCGTCGTGCAGCCAACCAGCGGCACATCGCCGAACAAGGTATTCAGTTCATCGGCCAGGGCGTCGAGATCGTAGGTGCTCGAACAGAAAAAGAGCACCAGCGACATGTCGGGCTGGCTGACCCCGGCGTGGAATTCGCGGGCCGCCTGACGCGCATCGCCGGCGCAGGAATGGGCACTACGAAAAAGCTTGTCGGTGGTCATCTGGTGCCCGCTCCTCGGGGTAAACAAAGTCGCCGACGGGCGACCGCTTCAATTATCCCGGCTTCGCAGAATCTGTCCAGCCTTGGTCAGGCGCGGCTTTTGGCTCGCCACGACGGCGGCATCGGGAAGCCGGTCCGGCTCACATAACCAGCGGCTGATCCGGCAATTCGTTGGGATTCCCGTCAGCGACCGGGAAATGCTCGGCCAGCAGGTCGCCCGCCCGACGGATGGCGGCCAGGGCGCCGGTGCGATAATCGCCGGCCCGGAAAGCCGCCTCCATGGCGCGACAGATCGCCTCCCACTCGGCCTGCGGCACCTTGGCGGCAATGCCGCGGTCGGCCAGGATTTCGACTTGTCGATCGACCAGTTGCACGTAAATCAGCACGCCGCTGTTGCCTTCGGTATCCCAGATGCCGAGACGGCCGAACAGGTCGGCGGCACGCTGGCGGGCAGTGCGGTCGTGGCGGAGGTCGGCGAACGGCAACGGCCCTTCGACGACGAAACGGATTTCGCCGCGCTGGCCGGCTTCAGCGACTTCGACGGCAGCGCCGATCTCGGCGACAAGCGCCGGGCCGAAGCGGCGGGCGGCCAGCCAGGGCGGCGTCAACAGATGTTTGAAACAGCGTGCGATATTCATTTACCAGCTCCCCGAGGCACCGCCGCCCCCGCCCGAACCTCCGCCGCCGCTGAAACCGCCCCCGCCGCCCCCGAAGCCGCCGCCCCGCCCGCCGCGCAGCAGACCGCTGGCGACGATGTCGAGACCGAAAATGGCGAGAAAAACGCCGGCCAGCGCGCCAACGAGGATCCCGGACAGGCTACCGACCAGCAGCCAGCCGAGGCCGCCGGTGATGCCGCCGACCACGGTACAGCCGAGCAGGTTGCCCAGCAGGCGGCGGAGTATCGAACCGCCGACCACGATACCGAACAGGAGGGCGAAAAAGAGCAGTTCCGGAATATCGCCGAAGCTTTGTCCGGCGCCGCCGGCCGCCGCCTTCAGCGCCGGCAGCGCTTCGCCGTCGACGACTTTGAGGATGGCCTCGACCCCCGCCGCGATGCCACCCGGGAAATCGCCGGCCTTAAAATACGGCGTGATGACCTCGGCAATGATGCGCTTGGCGGTCGCGTCATTGAGTGCCCCTTCCAGACCGTAGCCGACTTCGATGCGCAGCTTGCGATCTTCCTTGGCGACAATCAGCAGGGCGCCGTCATCCACACCCTTGCGGCCCACCTTCCAGGTATCGAACAGGCGGATGCCGAATTGCTCGATGCTTTCGGGCTGGGTGCTCGGCAGTATCAGCACCGCCACCTGCGCTCCCTTGCGCGCCTCGAAAGCCGCCAGTTGTTGTTCGAGCGCCGCCTTCTGGCCGGCGTTCAGCGTCCCGGTGAGGTCGGTCACCCGCGCCGTCAGCGGCGGGATGGCGACCAGCCCGGTATCGGCCGCCGAGGCGCTCCCGGCGACCAGGCAGCCCAGGCAGAGCAGCAGCCCGGCCAGACGGACGGCCAGCCAGTTCATGGCAAATTAACGGGCGGCCGGCTTGGGCGCGCTGAAATCGATTTTCGGCGCGCTGCTGATCGCCTTCTCGTCTTCCACCGTGAAATTGGCCTTCGGCTTCCAGCCCATGGCCAGCGCGGTCAGGTTGTTGGGGAAAGTGCGCACCGAGATGTTGTAGTCCTGCACCGCCTTGATATAGCGGTTGCGGGCGACGGCGATGCGGTTTTCGGTACCTTCGACCTGCGCCTGCAGGTCGCGGAAATTGGCGTCGGCCTTCAGTTGCGGGTAATTCTCGGAAACCACCAGCAGGCGCCCCAGCGCGCTGGAGAGCTCGGCCTGCGCCTTCTGGAACTTGGCGAAGGCGGCTTCGTCATTGACCAGTTCCGGCGTCGCCTTGATGTTGCCGACGCTGGCTCGCGCCTCGGTGACCTGGGTCAGCACTTCCTTCTCGTGGGCGGCGTAGCCCTGGACGATGGAGACCAGGTTGGGCACCAGATCGGCCCGCCGCTTGTACTGGTTGAGCACTTCCGACCAGGCGGCATTGACCGCCTCGTCGTTGGTCTGGACCTGGTTGTAGCCGCAACCGGAGAGCAGTGAAACCACGAAGAGCAGAAAAAGAGTGGGCAGGCGTAGTAGCGTCATGGCGGGAATCTCCCAGGATGGATACAGATCGCGTCAATATGAGGCCGGGCGGCCGAAAGCTCAAGCACCGATTGGCGCACCGGGCATTTTCCGATCGCCCCACCAGCCACCGCGCTATCATGCCAAATGCCTAGCCACAAACCAACCCGAAGCTCAGAGAAGGAGAATTCCTTGAACGACGAGATCGATCTGGCTGACCGCCAGGGCGCAAGGCTCGGCGCCCGACGTGTTAGCATTCGCCGCCATGAATCCGCCCCGCCTGCCCCCCGCCATCCTGATCATGGGCCCGACCGCCTCGGGCAAGACCGCCGTTGCCATGGCGCTGGCCGACCGCTTTCCGGTCGAGCTGATCAGCGTCGATTCGGCGCAGGTCTTTCGCGACATGGATATCGGCACCGCCAAGCCGGACCGGGCGACGCTGGCCCGCTACCCGCACCGGCTGATCGACCTGATTTCGCCGGAGGAAAGTTATTCCGCCGCCCGTTTCCGCGCCGATGCGCTGGCCGCGATGGGCGAAATCACCGCCGCCGGCAAGGTGCCGCTGCTGGTCGGCGGCACCATGATGTATTTCCGCGCCCTGCTGCACGGCCTGGCCGATTTGCCGCAGGCCGATGCCGCGCTGCGCGCCGAGATCGACGCCGAAGCTGCCGCCGCCGGCTGGCCGGCGATGCACGCCAAACTGGCGGCGCTTGACCCGGCGACTGCCGCCCGCCTCCACCCGACCGACAGCCAGCGCCTGCAACGCGCCCTGGAAATCTGCCGCCTGAGCGGCCGGCCGATGTCGGAACTGCTGGCCGAAAGCGAAAAGCAGAAGCCGCCCTACGAACTGCTGCAGATCGGCCTGCTGCCTTCGACCCGCGCCGTGCTCCACGAACGCATCGCGCAACGCTTCGATGCCATGCTGGCCGACGGCCTGGATGAGGAAGTACGGATGCTGCGCCGCAAATATCGGCTGCATCTCAATCTGCCGTCGATGCGCTGCGTCGGCTACCGGCAGGTCTGGGAAGCCCAGGATGGAACGATGCCGCGCGGCGAACTGCGCGATCGCGGTATTTTCGCCACCCGGCAACTGGCCAAGCGGCAGATCACCTGGCTGACCAACTCGTTCGAAGCGGAAAATTTCGATTGCCTGGAACCCGCCCTGAGCGAGCAGGTCGCCGCCCGCGTCGGCGGCTTTCTCGACTAAGGTCGAATCTCGCCACCGATTTCCGGCAGATGCGGCGGCGTCGCCGCGCAATCCTCGCAAGGCGGCGTTTCCGCTTCGAAAGCCGTTTGACAGGCATGCAAGTCCTGCGACCGCGTACCGTGCTTCAAGGCCGCGACGCCGACCAGCACGACGCCGGACCGGATCATGTCGAGATATTCGGCGACGCCGCGCGAGACGTCGATGATGCGCCGCCGATGGCCGGCATGCATGCGGTCATTGACCTTGACGATGGCGCACAGGTTGTTGTCCAGTCGGCGCACCGCCACCATCGTGCCGAGCGGAAAATGATTGCTGGCGGCGGTGAATTCCCTGGCCTTGAAGGTCTCTCCGGTCGCTGTCCGCCGCCCGTGAAAACCGTAGGCGTAAAAACTGGCGGCGCCATGCAGGCCGGTCGCTTCGTCGTCCTTGAGTTCCGCGGTCAGCACTTCCGGCGTCCGCGAGTCATTCTTGCGGTGCTTGAGGTTGTTGCGGCCCATTGTCCGGACGCCCCGAACGCCGGTCCGCGACAGCTTTTGCCCGGCCTTGGCATGAGGGTGCGAGGACGACGCCCTGCTGGCCGGTTTGCGGGCCTCGGCGGATGACGCCTTGGCGCCGGCCGCCCAGGCCGACGGCACATTCAGCAACAGCAGGCCGCAGAGGATGGCGGCGGCCTGCCGCAAGCCATCAGACCACGAGGGTCTGCGCTTCGTCACCCTGACGCGCCCTGATCGTGCCGATGTTATAGACGGCTTCGCCCTGCGCCTTGAGTTCGGCGATGGCGGCTTCGGCATCGGCTGCCGCGACGACGACGACCAGGCCGATGCCGCAGTTGAAGACGCGGTGCATCTCGTTTTCGGCGACATTGCCTTCGGCCTGCATCCAGTCGAACAGCTTGGGACGCGGCCAGGCAGCCTTGGTCAGTTCGGCGACGACGTTTTCCGGCAGGACGCGCGGCACGTTCTCGAGCAGACCGCCGCCGGTGATGTGGGCCATGCCCTTGATGGTTACCTTCTGCATGGTCGCCAGCACCTGCTTGACGTAGATGCGGGTCGGCGCCATCACGACGTCGGCCAGGGTGCGCTCGCCGTCGAACTTGGCGTTCATGTCCGGGTTGGAGCGCTCGATGATCTTGCGGACCAGCGAATAGCCGTTGGAGTGGGCACCGGAGGAAGCCAGGCCGAGCACGACGTCGCCCGGGGCGATGTCCTTGCCGTCGATGGCCTTGGACTTTTCGACGACGCCGACCGCGAAACCGGCCAGGTCGTATTCGCCGGCCGGGTACATGCCCGGCATTTCGGCGGTTTCGCCGCCGATCAGCGCGCAGCCGGCCAGTTCGCAGCCCTTGGCGATGCCGCCGACGACCGCCGCGGCGGTATCGACATCGAGTTTGCCGCAGGCGAAGTAGTCGAGAAAGAACAGCGACTCGGCGCCGAGCACCAGGATGTCATTGACGCTCATGGCGACCAGATCCTGGCCGACGGTATCGTGGCGGTTGAGGTCGAAAGCCAGGCGCAGCTTGGTGCCGACGCCGTCGGTCCCGGAAACCAGCACCGGTTCCTGGTAGCGCTTGGGCACTTCGAACAGCGCGCCGAAGCCGCCGATCCCACCCAGCACGCCTTCGCGCAGGGTCTTTTTGGCAAGCGGCTTGATGCGCTCGACCAGGGCATCGCCGGCATCGATATCGACGCCGGCATCACGGTAGGAGAGGGAAGTAGTCTGGGTCATGGTCAATTAGGCGCCAAGAGGCAGCAAACGCTGCTGGAAAAAACGGCGATTTTACCCGAAACCGGCGGCCGCCCCTAACCGGCCGGCCACCGGGAACAAACACTCGCCCGGGCATCACAACATCGACGCGCCGAGGATCGTGGAGAGCGGCGAGCTGGCGCCGCCCTCCATCACTCCGGTTTCACCGCGGCAATGAACTCGGGATCGGCCAGCAGCCGGGCGACCAGACTCCGGAACAACTGCGTGAAACCGTTGATCGCGGCGGGAATCGCCACCGCGCCGAGGAAAGGGGATTCCCATTCCGCATTCACCGCAAGTTCGCGGTCATAACGCAGAACACCGTCACGCCGGACGATGAAGCGCGCCGACAGCGCGCCAGTCCCCTGCCCGATGCCGGCATCAACCCGCCGTTCGATCAACACACCATCGATTTTCAGCTTGGCCGCCGGATCGAGCAGTCCAGCCCCCCGCAGTTCGGCCGCCAGCGTTTCCTTCAGGTAGTCGGCAAACGAGCCGTGCGGGGCGGCCAGGGAAACGGCACGCAGCGTCACCGTGCCCTCAAGCGACGCCTCCTTCCCCGGTGCCGGAACGAAGCTGCCGACCGCCACGGCCGCCATTCCTGACGACCGAGCCAGCTTGATGTTATCGATGCTGGCTTGCGGCGCGCCCATCTGCACCGTTCCGCAGGCGCCGAGCATGCCGGCGAGCAGCAACGAGCCTGCCAGGCGCAGGATATTTCTGCCCATGCGACGTTTACCTGAAGGCCGGATCCAGGGACACATCCCGGATCGCCGTGGCTACGATCTGGCGCGTCATGGTCTTGACCGCTTCCTCGATGTTCTTGGCCGGTTGGGCATTCTCGGGAGCGCCCTTGGCGCCGAGCACGGTATGTATCGCGTGCCGCGCCGTCTTGTTAACGGCCGGTTTCTGGGTGTCGCTGGAGTAATCGACGGTACAGATATAACCATCCGTCACCTGCTTGCCGGCCAGGCCGAAGGTCAGGCCGGTAACAAACCCCTTGCCGAAGACGTTGTCGGTCAGCGGAACGTTGTTCAGCGTCACGCCCAGCATGGCGTTGCCGGGAACCGGCTTGTCTTCAACCGACGAAAACAGCCCGCTCGCCTTGACTTGCTCGACGACCTGTCCCTTCAGGAACTCGGTGGCGCGGGCATTGGCGACGCCTTTGGTCTGGAATTCGAAAACCAGTTGCACGGGTTTGGGCTGCTCAATTTTCTTGTAGGCCGAAACTGGGACATCGGTGGTCGCCGTATCGACATAATGCGTCGCACACCCGGACAGCAGGGTGACAGCCAGCAGCATGGCTGCCAACGAATTTCCGCGGCGAAATAAAGACATTGACATACTCATGAATTCCCCCTTGATTGACTGATTATTATCTGCTGGCGGCTATACCGCCTGAGCAGACAGCGAGCCTATCACAAAGGGATTTGGCGCCATAGATGACAATGTTGTTTATGCCAACAGGGCAATTTGATGCGCGACAGATTATTTTGCCAGGTCGACTCGACGCCCCGCCTCCCGCTT
This sequence comes from Bacteroidota bacterium, assembly GCA_050259955.1. Taxonomy (GTDB): domain Bacteria; phylum Pseudomonadota; class Gammaproteobacteria; order Burkholderiales; family Rhodocyclaceae; genus Azonexus. The sequence goes on along the minus strand of JBLNBM010000015.1, from coordinate 15,092 downwards.
TCCAGCAGAACGCCACGCTCGGCCGCAAGGGAAGATTCTATGGTCATGCCCGCAGCAACCGCAAAACGCCGATGGGCGGCGACGGCAGTGATAAAATCGCCGCCCCTGCTTCCATCCACGCTCCCGATGCGCCAGCTGATTCTCGATTTGCTGCCAGTAAGCCCGCCCACGCTGGACAACTTCGTCGCCGGCGGCAATGCGGAAACGGTTGCGGCGCTGACCCGATGGCTGGCCGGCGGGGTGAGCGACACGTCGTTCTGCCTGTACGGCGAATCCGGCTGCGGTCGTTCGCACCTGCTGCTGGCCAGCAATTTCGCCTATGTCGATGCGGCCCTCGACCCGGCGCTGGCCCGCGCCCCGGCGGCGGAACAGCTGGCGGTGGATAACGTCGACGCTCTCGACGAAACCGGGCAGATTGCTCTCTTCAACCATTTCAACCGCCTGAAAATGGCCGGCGGCATGCTCCTTACCGCCGCGCCGCAACCGCCCCGGCATCTGGCGCTGCGCGAGGATCTGCGGACCCGTCTGGGTTCCGGCCTGATCTACCGGCTGCAGGCGCTGTCCGATGGCGAAAGGGCCGAGGCCGTCGCCGCCCAGGCCCGGGAACGCGCCCTCAAGCTGTCGCCGGAAGCCATCAACTACCTGCTGCGCCACGCGCCGCGCGACATGCGCACGCTGTCCATGCTGGTCGTGGCGCTCGACCAATACACCCTCGAACAGAAGCGCCCGGTCACCCTGCCGCTGCTGCGCGAGCTGCTCAACCTTGACCACCCGCCGCAGAGCGGCTGGTTGCGTTAAAGACCGGCCGGCACTGCCGGTCGAGCCGGAACCGCAACTGAAACAACCGGACGAAACCACAATGAACCTCGCTCTCTCCGACCTCGACAACGCGCCGCGCAGCGGCACGTTGCGGCGCAGGCTAACCTGCGTCAGCAGGTTAAGCACGCAGTGCGGCCGTAGCCACAACACCGGGACAGAATCCAAATGAACCTTGCGCTCTTCGACCTCGACAACACCCTCCTGACCGGCGATTCGGATTTTGAGTGGGCTCAGTTCCTGATCAGCAAGGGCGTCGTCGACCGCGAAGTGCAGGAGGCGAAGAACATCCAGTTCTACGAGCAGTACAAGGCCGGCACCCTCGACATCCATGAATTCCTCGCCTTCCAGCTGGCGCCGCTGGCCCGCCACGACCGCGCCGAACTCGATGCCTGGCACGACGAATACATGCAACGTCACATCCGCCCGCTGATCGGCGACGCGGCCCGCGCCCTGGTTCGGCGGCATCTTGAGAACGGCGACCTGTGCGCCATCGTCACCGCCACCAACAGTTTCGTCACCGGCCCGATTGCCCGCGAATTCGGCATCCCGCACCTGATCGGCACGATTCCGGCGGTCGATGTGGCGAGCGGCAGATTCACCGGCGCCCCGGCCGGCACCCCCTCCTTCCGCGAAGGCAAGATCGCCCGCGTCGAAGCCTGGCTGGAATCGCTCGGCCTGTGGTGGGGCAGTTTCGCCGACAGCTATTTCTACAGCGACTCGCACAACGACCTGCCGCTGATGGGCATGGTGAAGACGCCGGTCGCCGTCGACGCCGACGACAAACTGCGCGAGACCAGCCTGGCCCGCGGCTGGAAGACGCTCAGCCTGCGCTGAAGACGATGCTCAACATTCCCTACCTCAGCCACGAAGCGCCCTACACCTTCATCGCGCTGGTCCTGGCGCTGCTCTTCATCCTCAAGCCGCTGCGGGCACTGCGCCGTTCGCTGATCAACACCAGCGTCTTCTACGCCGCCTGCCTGATCGGCGACCTGCTCTCCAGCCTGCTGCTCGCCGAACACAGCATGACCGGGGCGGCCAGCTGGCTGCGCCAAATGAGCATCTTCGGCGAAGGCCTGGCCGTCATCCGCTTCGCCGGCCTGGCCCTGTTCAATGTCGCGCTGCCCCGCATCCATATCGACATCGCCGGCATCCTGGCCGACATCCTGGTCATCGTCGGCTACATTGGCTGGGGCTTTTTCCGGCTCAACCAGTCCGGCGTCGAGCTGGCCCATCTGTTCACCACCTCGGCGATCATCACCGCCGTGCTCGCCATTTCCATGCAGGACACGCTGGGCAACCTGCTCGGCGGCCTGGCGCTGCAGATGGACAATTCGCTGGAAATCGGCGACTGGATCAGGATCGACGACCTCTCCGGCCGGGTCACCGACATCCAGTGGCGCTACACCGCGATCCTGACCCGCAACGGCGAAAAAGTGGTGGTGCCCAACAGCCAGCTGATGAAGGGCCGCTACTACATCCTCTGCGACAAGAACGCCGAAAACCCCGCCTGGCGGCGCAGCATCGATTTCAACGTCGATCTCGCGGTGCCGCCCGGCCGCCTGATCCAGCTCGTCGAATCGGACATCGCCGGCGCCACCATCCCCAATGTCGCGCCAGCCCCTTCGCCCAGCTGTGTGCTGATGAATTTCGGGCCGGGCTATGCCCACTACGTGCTGCGCTACTGGCTGCTCAATCCGAAACTCGACGACCCGACCGATTCCGAGGTCCGCACCCACATCCTGGCCACCTTGCAGCGCAACGGCATCCGCCTGGCCACCGACGACCACACCATCCATCTGGTCGAGGAAGGCTCGGCGCACCAGGAGGTCGTCGAGCGGCGCGAACTGAAACGCCGGCTGCAGGCGATCGATGCCATCGAACTTTTCGCCCGCCTCTCCGCCGACGAAAAGAGCCACCTCGCCAGCCACCTGATCAACGCGCCCTTCGCGCGCGGCGATATCCTCACCCGCCAGGGCGCCATCGCCCACTGGCTGTACATCATCGTCAGCGGCGAAGCCGAAGCCTGGTGGCAGCCGCCGGAAGGGCCGCGCCGCCTGCTGGAAAAACGCGGCGCCGGCAGCGTTTTCGGGGAAATCGGCCTGATGACCGGTGCGCCGCGCCGGGCGACGGTGATTGCGACGACCGATATCGAAGCCTACCGCCTGGACAAGGAAGGTTTCCAGGAAATCATCCGCCAGCGCCCGGAACTGGCCGACAGCCTGTCCGGCATCCTGCAAAGCCGCCTGCAGCGCTTTGCCGAACTGGAACAGGGCTACCACGACGCACGCAACGAAGCACCGCAGAACATTCCCGGCAGCGCCGCCATCGGCCGGAAAATCCGCGAATTCTTCGGGCTGGATTAGGCGGAACTACTCGGCAATTCGATGATAAATCATCACTTTGCGGTAGAATTCTGCTTTTTCTGCGGCGCCCCGGCGTCCATTGATCGGTAATACGTGATCCGCAAACTCATTTCCCGCGTTTTCGGTGGCAAGAAGCCCACGGGCAACCACCACGAACCCGCCGTCATTCCCGTTTCCACCCACGGCATCACCCGCGACCGCCTCAGCATTGGCAGCCGGCGCGTCTGCGAGACGCTGCAGGGCCATGGCCACAAGGCCTATGTCGTCGGCGGCGCCGTGCGCGACCTGCTGATAGGCGCCGAACCCAAGGATTTCGACATCGCCACCGATGCGACGCCGGAAGAAGTGCGCCGCGCTTTCCGCCGCTCGCGCATCATCGGCCGCCGCTTCCAGATCGTGCATGTGATGATGGGCTCGGAAACCCTGGAAGTGACCACCTTCCGCGGCACCCTGGACGAAAAGACGAAAACCGACGAGCACGGCCGCGTGCTGCACGACAACGTCTTCGGCAGCCATGCCGAGGATGCCGCCCGCCGCGATTTCACGGCCAACGCGCTCTATTACGACCCGGCGACCGAAGCCGTCATCGATTATCACCACGGCGTCGGCGATCTCAAGCAGAAAACCCTGCGCATGATCGGCGAGCCGCGCGCCCGCTATCGCGAAGACCCGGTGCGCATGCTGCGCGCCGTCCGCCTCGCCGCCAAGCTCGGCCTGATCATCGACCCGGAAGCGCGCAAGCCGATCCGCGAAATGGCCAGCCTGCTCGAAAACGTGCCGGCTGCCCGTCTTTTCGACGAAATGCTCAAGCTGCTGACCTCGGGCCATTCCGTCAAATGCATCACCCAGTTGCGCGACGAAGGCCTGCACCATGGCCTCTTGCCGCTGCTCGACGTGATCCTCGAACAGCCGATGGGCGAGAAATTCGTCATGCTGTCGCTGGCCAACACCGATGACCGTATCCGCCAGAACAAAGGGGTTTCCCCCGGTTTCCTGTTCGCCACGCTGCTCTGGCATGAAGTGCTGACCACCTGGGAAAAGCTGAAAGCCAAGGGCGACCCCAAGATTCCGGCGCTCTACGAGGCGATGGACAGCGTACTCGACGTGCAGGGCGAGAAACTCGCCATCACCCGCCGCATCGCCGGCGACATCAAGGACATCTGGGCGTTGCAGCCGCGCTTCGAGGCGCGCGCCGGCAAACGCCCCTACGGCCTGCTCGAACAGCCGCGCTTCCGCGCCGGCTACGATTTCCTGGTGCTGCGCGCCGCCTCGGGCGAAATCGATCAGGAACTGGCCGATTGGTGGACCCGCTTCCAGAGCGTCGATGGCGACGAACGGGCGGCGATGCTGATGCCGGAACAGGCCGGCGACAAGAAACGCCGACGCCGCCGCAAGAAACCCGCCGGCAGCAGCGCCAGCGAATGAATCTCGCCTACGTCGCGCTCGGGGCCAATCTCGGCGACGCCGCCAGTACCGTGCGCGCCGCCTTCGGTGCCCTGGCCAATCTGCCGCAGAGCCGGATCAGCCGGACCTCCGCGCTGTACCGCACGGCGCCGGTCGGCTTCGCCGAGCAGCCGGATTTCATCAACGCCGTCGCCCGACTGGAAACCGAACTGGCGCCGGAAGCCCTGCTCGACGAACTGCTGGCGCTGGAAACCCGTTTCGGCCGGCTGCGCGCCGAGAAAAACGGGCCGCGCACGCTGGACCTCGACCTGCTGCTCTACAACGACCAGCACCTCGATCTGCCGCGCCTGACCCTGCCGCATCCGCGCCTGCATCTGCGCGCCTTCGTGCTCTGCCCGCTCGCCGAACTGGCGCCCGCCCTGCTCATCCCCGGCCGCGGCAGCATCGCCGCCTGGTTGCCGGCCGTCGCCAACCAGGGCATCGCCCGGCTGTGAACCTGTTCGGCTTCACCATCCCGGTTCTCTGGCAAACCGTGGTCCTGCTGGCGCTTTCCAACGTCTTCATGACTTTTGCCTGGTATTCGCACCTCAAGCATCTCAATGAAAAGCCGTGGTGGCTCGCCGCCCTGGTTTCCTGGGGCATTGCGCTGTTCGAATACCTGATCCAGGTGCCGGCCAACCGCATCGGCCACACCGAGATGAGTCTCGGCCAGCTCAAGATCCTGCAGGAAGTCATCACCCTCACCGTCTTCGTGCCTTTTGTCGTTTTCTACATGGGCGAGCCGCTGAAGCTTGACTACCTGTGGGCTGCCCTGTGTATCCTAGGCGCTGTCTATTTCGTTTTCCGGGCCTGAATCCCATGTCTGCACAAAGCATCACCCGCCGCCTGACCCAGGCCGATCTCGCCAAACTGCGCCAGGCCGGCGAAAAAATCGTCATGTTCACCGGCTACGACGCCAGCTTCGCGCGCCTGCTCGACGGCGCCGGCGTCGATTCCATCCTGATCGGCGATTCGCTGGGCAATGTCATCCAGGGCCACGACACGACGCTGCCGGTGACCGTCGCCGACATCGCCTACCACACCGCCGCCGTCAAGCGCGGCTCGGACCGCCCCTTCATCATCGCCGACATGCCTTTCGGCAGCTACCAGGAATCGCCGGCCCAGGCCTTCCGCAATGCCGCGACGCTGATGGCGGCCGGCGCCCAGATGGTCAAGCTGGAAGGCGGCCGCGAGATGGCGGCCACCGTCGAATTCCTGGTCCAGCGCGGCATCCCGGTCTGCGGCCATCTCGGCCTGACGCCGCAGTCGGTGCATGCGCTGGGCGGCTACAAGGTCCAGGGCAAGGGCGAAGCCGCGGCGCAGCGCCTGAAGGACGACGCGCTGTTCCTGCAGCAGGCCGGCGCCACGATGCTCGTCCTCGAAGCGATCCCGGCCGCGCTCGCCGCGGAAGTCACGGCCAGCCTCGCCATCATCACCATCGGCATTGGCGCCGGCGCCGACTGTTCCGGCCAGGTCATGGTCTTGCACGACGCCTTCGACATTCCGCCCGGCAAGAAAGCCAAGTTCGTGCGCAACTTCATGGACGGCGCGACCAGCATCGCCGACGCCGCCGCCCGCGCCGTCGCCGCCGTCAAGGACGGCAGTTATCCCGGCCCGGAACACACTTACGCCGGGTAAGGATTCAGACGCAGAGACGCAGAGAAATGCAGCAATAAACGGTTTTCTCTGCGGCTCTGCGTTTCAATAAAATTTCAAACGATCACTACCATGCAAATCCATTCCAGCCTTCCCGAACTTCGCGCTGCGCTGAAGAACCGCGGCCGCATCGTTTTCGTACCGACCATGGGCAACCTCCACGCCGGCCATATCAGCCTGATGACCCAGGCGCGCGGCCACGGCGACACGGTGGTCGCCTCGATTTTCGTCAATCGCCTGCAATTCGGCCCGAACGAGGATTTCGACAAGTATCCGCGCACTTTCGCCGACGACTGCGCCAAGCTCGAAGCCGCCGGCGTCGATGTGCTGTTCGCGCCGACCGAAGCCGACCTATACCCCGAGCCGCAGGAATACGTCGTCGAACCGCCGGCCATCCAGCATGTGCTGGACGGCGAATTCCGGCCCGGCCACTTCCGCGGCGTCGCCACCGTCGTCTTGAAGCTGTTCAACATCGTCCAGCCGCAAGCCGCCCTGTTCGGCAAGAAGGATTACCAGCAACTGATGGTCATCCGCAACATGAGCCGCCAGCTGGCGCTGCCCATAGACATCATCGGCGGCGAAACGGTGCGCGCCGACGACGGCCTCGCCCTCTCCTCGCGCAACGGCTACCTGAGCGCCGAGCAGCGCGCCGCAGCGCCCCGCCTCTATCGCGAGCTGAACCTGCTCCGCGACGCCATCCGGCGCGGCGAAACCGATTTCACCAAGCTGGAAAATGCCGCCATCGAAGCGCTTGCCCAGGCCGGCTGGCAGACCGATTATGTTGCGATCAGACAACAGTCCGACCTTGCCGCACCGGAACGCCCGGACGCCCCGCTGGTGGTGCTTGCCGCCAGTCGCCTCGGCGCCACCCGGCTCATTGATAACATTGAGATTTGATACCCTTTACCGCGGCGACAAAAGACCATTGACAGAGGTGCTATTGTCGCTACAATTCGCTTCCCCCAACCATCTGGATGAGTGAACCCATGCAGAGAACAATGCTGAAATCCAAATTGCATCGCGTGACTACGACGCACGCCGATCTGCAATATGAGGGTTCCTGCGCCATTGACGAAGACCTGCTTGAAGCCGCCAACATCAAGGAATACGAACAGATCGACATCTGGAACGTAAATAACGGCGAGCGTTTCACCACCTATGCGATCCGTGCCGAGCGCGGTTCCGGGGTCATTTCCGTCAACGGCTCAGCAGCCCGCCGTGCAGCACCGGGCGATATCATGATCATCGCCACCTTTGCCATCTACAACGAGATCGAACTGGCCAAGCATGAGCCGGCCCTGATCTATGTCGATTCGCAAAACCGCATCACCCGCGTTGGCCACAAGATCCCGACCCAGGCCGCAGCTGCCTGATACGCGCCGGTTTCCGACCACGACCAACCCGCCATCCGGCGGGTTTTCTTTTTTCTGTACAATGCCTTTACAAAAAATCACCAATAATGGAGACAAACCATGGGCGTTGTGTTTGCGAAGACCCCCAAGGGGCAGGCTGAAATCACCGGCAAGACCGGCGGCCTGACGCCGCGCGTCCGGCGGGTGCTGATCTTTGTCGATGGCAAGCGGACCGTTGAAGAACTGCGCGGCATGCTGCAATCCGACGATCTGCAGCACACCCTCGGCATGCTGGAAGAAGCGGGTTATATCGAATTGCGCAGCGTCACCGACGCCACCGGCACCGCCCAGGCGGCATCGGCGCCGCTGGCCTCGATCACCGCTTTCGGCGAATTGCCGGCGACGCCCGACCCGTTGCGGCTGCAGCAGGCGCGCAATTTCATGACCAACACCCTGAACGCCTTTGTCGGCTCGCTCGGCACCACCTCGCTGCAGGACCGCATCGAAGCCGCCGCCGATCACGCCGAACTGCGTGCCCTCTACGACGAGTGGTACCACGCCCTGGTCATGTCACGCGACGGCAAGCGCGAGGCCGAAGCCTTGCGCACCAAGCTGCTCGTCGTGATCTGACCGGTTACTCGGCGACTTCGCCGACGGTCGCCTTCGCTTTGCGGCTGCGCGGCGTCCGCGCCGCCCGGGAACGGGGCTTGTTCGCGGCCTCGGCCGCGGGCGTTTCAGCTGCAGACGTCGTCACCACCACCGGCACTTCGGAATTCGCCGGCTGCTCGGCGGCAGGGGCCGGCTTTTCCTGACGCGGGCGACGACCGCCGCGGCGGCGCTCGGTCACCACCGGTGAACTTTCTTCACGAGCCACTTCCATCGGTGCCACGACCACCGGCATTTCGACCGGCACGGCCGGCATTTCCGCTACCGGCACGGTTTCCTGCGCTACCTTGCCAGCCTTCTCCTGGCGCGGCCGACGACCGCCGCGGCGGCGCGAAGTCGGCGTTGGCGTCTCATCGCCAGGCATCCCGGTTTCTGCCGGAAGCTCGACCTCCACCGCCTTCGCCGCCAGTTCCGGTAGTGCTTCGCTTTCCGGGGCTGCGGCGCGCGGCAGGGCCCGGGTCACATAAGCCCCCGACTTGTCGTCACGGCCAAAGCCGAGCAGGCCGCGATTTGCCGCTTCTTCGAGCAGGTTGCCGAAGCTGCGGAAACCGAAATAGGTTTCGTTGAAACCCGGGTTGCGGCGTTTGATGACTTCCTTCAGCACCGACGCCCAGATCCGTTCGTTTTCGCCGCGCACGGCAATCAGGTCGGCAAAAGTCGCCACCGCCAGTTCGACCGCCTTGGTCTTGCGCGCTTCCAGCTTCTCGCGGCGCTTGCCTTCCTCCTCCGGCGTCCGGCGCGGTGCCGCTTCGCGACTCTCGCGGCGGCCACCATTGTGGCGCTCGGCTTCGCGATCGCGCACCAGGTCGTCGTAATAGATGAATTCATCGCAATTGGCGATCAGCAGGTCGGACGTCGATTGCTTGACGCCGACGCCGATCACCTGCTTGGCGTTCTCGCGCAGCTTGGAAACCAGGGGCGAGAAATCCGAGTCGCCGCTGATGATGACGAAAGTATCGACATGCGACTTGGTGTAGCAGAGGTCGAGCGCATCGACGACCAGCCGGATATCGGCCGAATTCTTGCCCGACTGGCGGACATGCGGAATTTCGATCAGCTCGAAATTGGCTTCGTGCATGGTCGCCTTGAAACCCTTGTAGCGCTCCCAGTCGCAATAGGCCTTCTTGACCACGATGCTGCCTTTGGCCAGCAGGCGCTCGAGCACCGGGCGGATATCGAATTTTTCGTACTGGGCATCGCGCACGCCGAGGGCAACGTTCTCGAAATCGCAAAAGAGCGCCATGCTGACGTTATCGTTGGCTGCGGCCATGAAAGTCTTCCAGAGAGAGGGAGGCCGAGTATACCGCTACCGGCGCTCCGACCGTGCCATGTCACGCCCGCTATTGCGCCATTTGGCGTAGGATGACACCATTCCGCGCCCATCTTCAACGCCAACACCATGCCGGCCCATCCAAGCATCAATATCGAAGCCCTGCTCACCCACGTTCCACTATTCAACGGCCTGAGTCCCGAGGAAATCGCCCGTCTGGCCCGTGCCACGAAGGAAATCCGCGCCGACAAGGGCGACATCCTGTTCCACAAGGGCGATCCCTGCACCGGCTTTCACCTGCTGGTGCACGGCCAGGTCAAGCTGGCCTTCACTTCGGCCCAGGGCAACGAGAAAGTGGTCGAAATCATCAGCCAGGGACAAAGTTTCGGCGAAGCCATCATGTTCATGGACAAGAGCTACATCGTCTTTGCCCAGGCCCTCGCCGATTCACTGCTGCTGCACGTTTCCAAGACCGCCATCTATGAGGAACTGGAACACGACCCGGCGCTCTGCCGCAAGATGCTGGCCGGCATGGCGATGCGCCTGCACCAGCTGATCAATGACGTCGAATCGTATTCACTGCAATCCGGCAAGCAGCGCATCATCGGCTACCTGCTGCGCGAACTGCCGGACGAGGCGCTGAACGGCACCAATGTCGCAATCAACCTGACGACCAGCAAAGGCATTATCGCCTCCCGCCTCAACCTGACCCAGGAGCACTTTTCGCGCATCCTGCACGAATTGAGCGAACGGGGCCTGATCGTGGTTGAAGGACGGACCATCCATATCCCGTCGGTGGTCAAGCTGCGTCAGCACGAAGGCTGAGAACGCCTTCATCAAATCACAGCAATGAAAATAAGGATGGGGCGGAAAATCCGCCCCATCCTTGAAGCACCGCCCCAGCGGTCAATCGACGATCAGCTTGCCGTTCGTGAGGAGGCTCTGAATGACGGCGGCGTCGTTGGAGCCGGTTGCCCCGAGATTGACGCCCTGGAGGACAATCGTTTGCGTCGTCGCCGCACCGTCGTGGGTCGTAACGTTGATCGTCGTGTTGCCGCCCGCATAGGTGAAGTGCAGGTAGCTGGCCAGGTTGCCCGGATCGCTGCCAACGTGCGACTCGCCGACCAGCAGGTCGCGCAGGTCGAGGATATCGCCACCAGCCGACGGTGCCGCCGTGTTGAAGTCGGTGATCCGGTCGGACGGAGTGCCGGTCGCATCCCCCAGTTCCCAACGGAAGGTATCCGCCCCGGCGCCGCCCGTCATCGTATCTCCACCCGTACCGCCGATTAGCAGATCGTTACCGGTGCCGCCGTTCAGGGTGTCATTGCCGGCGTTGCCGACCAGAACATCGTTGCCCTCGTTGCCATTGATCGTATCCGCAGAAGTCCCGCCGACCAGGATGTTGCTCAGGCCGTTACCAGTCAGGGTCGTGCTGTTCTGGGTCGCAATCGTCACCTGTGCATCGTCGGTCGAAGAGCCATCCGAGACCAGGTAGGAGAAGGCCCCGGTTCCGGCATTGCTGGCCGAGACGCTATCCACCACCTGACCGGAAGCATGCGAGGTCGCATTGCTGACCGAGGTGATCGACAGCGGCGATCCTTCGGCGTCACTGTCATTCCAGGTCAGCCAGAGGTCCTTGATGGTGACCGAGTTGGCACTGACGGCACTGCTCTGAACGATTATGTTGTCATCGGTACCGATCGGCGCATTGTTGTAATGACTCAAATTGATGGTCAGGTTGCCAGACGAGGTATCGCCATCGTAGTCCTTCAGCGTATAACCGAAGACTTCCTGGCTCACCGCCCCGGCCGCAGCAGTCGTATAGGTGTAGGCGCCGGTATCCATGTCGATCACGAACGTACCGCCCGCGGCGGTCACCGTCAGCGCATGGGTCGTGCTGTTGTAACTGTAGGCGGTCGTCCCTGCGCCGCTGACGCTCAGATTTGCACCGTCGAAGCTGAAGACGTTGTTGCCGTAGTTGATCGCCGACATATAACCGCCGTCGCCACCGAAACCGCCTGCCCCGCCACTACCAACCGCGATCGTGCCGGTTACCCGGCTCTCGACCGTCCCGGCCAGCACGGAATTCAGGTTGTTCAGATCGGTCACCGCGACCGAGTTACGGTCCGTTGCGGTCAGCCCGTCATAGGCTACCGGATCCATGGTCGCCGTCGTCACACCGGTTCCCAGACCGATCGCATAGGCGCTGACCGCGTTGGTGCTCAGGAAATTTGTCCAGATCGATTCTTCGCCACTCTGGATGCCAACGTCGCTGGTAGTGGTCGATGACGTCGCATTGGTCAGCGTGCTCGTGTTGCCGTCACCGTAGTTCGGCGCACCATCCGACAGGAAGTAGAGGACGTTCTGGCTGTTCGTGCCGGTCAGTTTGCCGCTCGAGGCGAAGGCGCTCATGGTGGCGGCCAGGGCGGCATCGTAATTGGTGCTGCCCATATTGGCCGATACCGTATCGAGGAACGCCTTTGCATTCGCCGCCGTCATCCAGGTACCGGCCGTGGCTGACGTGCCGAAGGTCGTGATATTGACCATCACGTCGCCCAGACTGTCGTAGGTTTCAATCAAATCCTTGACGGCCGCCACCGTCGCCTGCAGACGGGTCAACCCAGTCAGGCCGCTGGCGTTACCCATCGAACCGGAAAGATCGAGGGTGATGGCGAGATTGGTTTCGGTCGCCGTGCCGGCAACGCTGACGACCGAATTTGTCGCCACCGGTGAATCGTCTTCCACCGTCACATTGATGGTTCCGGTCGTCGTACTGACACCATCCGTCACGCTGACCCCGAACCCGATATTGCTGGTGTTCTCGCCATTGCCGGCCGGCTGATCAATGCCCTTGGACAAGGTCACCGTATAGTGACCGGCGTTGTCGATGGTGGCACGAATGACTTCGACACCGCCGGCCGAACCGATCAGGGTCTGCGTACCGCTGCCCGACCAGGTCAGCGCGACACCGGCCGACGTGATCGTCGCCGTCGGGGCCACCAGGGTAGCGGTCACCGAGCTGTCCGGATCGGAAATACTGATGGTGCCGGAAGCTGTCGCCGAATCGGTGGTATCCGAAGTACCGATGGTATCCGGCAAACCGCCGGGCAGCCCTTCCTCGGAAACCGCTGCCGAAGCCGTACCGACGGTCGGCGCGTCGTTGACCGCATCCACCGTGACCGCCCAGCTGCTCGTTGCACTGGCGCTGTCCCCGGTCGAAATTTCCGTCGCCGTGGCCGTAGCGGTCAGCGAGAAGCTGCCGTTGTAGTCCAGCGGTGGCGTCACCGTCAGCTTGCCCAGATCCCAGTTGCTGCCACCGAAGGCGGAAGCCGGACTGTCTTCGTTCCAGACCGCCACCGAGGTATTGCCGGCGGTCGCGGTAAAGGTATGGGTACCATCGCTGAGCACAGCGCCGACCGGAATAGCGGAAATTGTCACCACGTGACTTTCCGAATTATCGGCCGTATCGCCAAAAGTCGGCGTCAGCGCCGACAGTTTGATGGCGGTGTCTTCCAGGCCGGTATTCAGCGCCGCCGGATAATAGCCGCCCTCGCCCGTTGTCGCATTGGCGATGAAGGCGTTGTGCTGTGCACCCGCCGTGTCGAGTGCCGTCACATCGGGATAGAGGTAGAAATTGGTCGTCGAGACATCCTGGACCGCACCGCCATTCACCGCGACATTCAGGTCATAACTGCCGGGGCCGCTGGTGTTGTACACGAACAGATCGACCGTGTAGTAACCGGAGACAGCGGGTGTATAGGTCGTCGCCGTAAAGGTGCCGGCACTGCCCGGGCCGGTGACGCCCCACTGCCCGGAAACCACGGTCGTACCACCGATTTCCAGACGGAAGGTGTCGTCGATGTAACCACTGAATGCGTAGCTCTTGCCGGCCTCCATGTACATCAGGCCACGTACCTGGAAGGCATCATCCACCGCCACGGCAACACCACCGGTCGTTGCCGCACCCGCCACGCCGACATTGACAATCAGACTGGTGCTGGTCGGGGTGGCCGCCTCGATGGCAACTTCTGCCGCATTCGGTGCGCTGCTCGACGCCGTGCTACCAATACCGGGCAAGGCCTGATAGTAGTCGCGGGCCAGACCGACCGAAGCGGGCGGCGTGATCGTATTGCCGCCAGCTACGCTACCCGTGGCGCTGGCATCCAGCGCCAGAGCAACGGGATCGACAACCGGTGCAATATCGACCGTAACATTGCCGACGGTCGTGGCACCACCGGCATCGGTGACGGAAACCTGGAAGCGCGCATAATCGACATGCTGGTCGCCCAGGCCGGCGGTGGCGTAGACGCTACCCCCCGACTCGTTGGCATCCGGCACGAAGCGAAGATATCCGGCATCGACCGTCGCCTTGTTCACCACATCACCGGCAGTCACATTGATCCAGGCGCTGCCGTTGTAGACCTGCAGCGTCCCGTCGGATGGCAGGGCGGAAATCGTCGCCGAAGTGATGGTCGGACTATCGATATCGCTGATGCCGAAATTTGCCCAGGTCAGCGTCAGCGCCGTGTCTTCGGTGCCTGACACGGTTGCGCCGGCAACAACGGGCGCATCGTTGCTTCCGTTGATGGTAATGGTCAGTTGGGCTGCTGCGCCGACAGGCGCATCACCGTCTCCATCTTTCAGTTGATAGCTGAATACATCCTGCAACGGCGCGCTTGTAGTGTTCAGCGCGTTGACTGTCGGGTTGGCATTATTCAACGTATAGGTATAACTACCGTCCGCGTTGATCACGAGACTGCCATACAAACCGCTCACCGCCACACCGACATTCGAATTGGCAAAAACGCTATGCACACCGGAGGCAACACCAACAATCGCGCTCCCAACGGGAACATCGATCACCGTATCGTTAACCAAGACCCCAGCCAGGGCGTTCACCGTTATCGAATTCGTGCCTTCAGTAATCGAATTGCTATCATCCAAGGCGACCGGAAGGCTATCGACAATCCGGACACCAAGCGTCCCCGTATTGATGGCGCCGAGCACATCGGTCACCGTCAGGGTGACATTATCCAAACTGTCAATCGCCGTCCCCGGCTGGCTCACTGCCCCCTTCAAGGTATAGCTGTAGGCAAGGTTTCCGGCACTGAAGCCGGTCAGGGTCAATATGCCCTCACCCGTATCAATGGAATGTGCTGCCAGATATGACGGCGCTGCCAACTGCGCCGCGGTAAAGCTCGTACCGCCAATGGTGACGCTGGAAAGGCCTGCCGGCGCGGCAACCGTAATCGAACCCGTCGTTGTTTCGCTGGCATTGGCCAGGCTCGCCAGCCCCGACTCATCGACAGTGACCTGTCCGATCAGAATGCCATTTCCATCCACCGGAGTGATGGTCGGCGTGCTGTCGACGATGCCGCCCACGGCAGCCACGCCGCCGATGCTCAGCGGCACGGTTTCCACCGGTTCGTTGCTGATCGTGTCGGTCAGGGTCGGCACCGTCACCGTGAAGCTGGTGGTGCCCGGCGCCAGCGTGATCGTGCCGTTGCCGTTGTCGGTGACGCC
>JBLNBM010000014.1:0-208285 GCA_050259955.1 Bacteroidota bacterium | reverse complement strand
GCCTTGGCAGCCTTGTAGTCGGCCTCGGCCTGATCAACGACACGTTCCTTGTGTGCCTTGGCAGCCTTCTTCGTATCCTTGGCCATGTCGTCGGCAAAAGCGGTGTGGCCAAAAGCGAGAGACATGAGCGCGCCCATGAGCGCCATCTTCAAACCTTTTTTTTGCATATTCATCTTGGTGTTTTCCATTCATTGAGTTGAGGGTTGTGGGTGAGTTGAGCCATTGCTCAGTTCAGCCGCGATTCCCAGTCGCTGACCTGGCGTTCGGCTTCATCTTTGGTAATGCCGTAGGATTCCTGCAAACGTCCGGCGAGTTCTTCGCGATGGCCGTTGATAAGGGCAATGTCATCGTCCGTCAGCTTGCCCCATTGTTGCTTCACTTTGCCGGCAACCTGTTTCCAGTTACCTTCAATTTGATCCCAGTTCATTTTTCTACTCCTATGGAAAAGGACAATGCCACCCGAAATGAAGTGACACCCATATTTGGCAAGCGCCATGCCCGAGCCCGGAATGCCCTGCCTGACAGGGCGTTCGAATGGGTTGCCCGGCACGGCGCGGATCGTTATAATTCGGGCCTTCGCTGGCGCGGCGGTCGATTTGGCCCCTGCAAAGCCGGTATGCGGCAGTAGCTCAGTTGGTAGAGCGCAACCTTGCCAAGGTTGAGGTCGAGAGTTCGAGACTCTTCTGCCGCTCCAAATTTGAAAGAGGGAAAGCACCGGTTGCTTTCCCTCTTTTGCATTGGAAGCCGCTATAGTCCGACACCCGCCCGGGTGGTGAAATTGGTAGACACAAGAGACTTAAAATCTCTCGCTCTTCGAGTGTACGGGTTCGACCCCCGTCCCGGGCACCATCCTTTCCCTAGTCTGTTGCCGGCCTGCACGCCTCATGCCGGATTTCCGAGGCATGCCAATAGACGCCAGCCCCGTCCGTTTCCGGCAAAAATTCCCATATGGAATTTAATATGCTATTGTGATTGCCGATTTGTGCCGCCTCATCAGTACATTTCCTCCAGGAAGTACTGTTTTCCCCGCCTGAAACTAGGCGGGTTTCTTTTGTGACCGGGGCAGGGCAGCGCGAGCACGATCAATCCGGCGGCAAGCGTTCCGTTGGGCGTAACGCTATTGTTACGATGCTGCTATCGGATAGGGGCCGGCCGTCAGGCCCAGGTATGCGGCGCTCACCAGAAGGAACTTCGAAAGAGATTTCTCGGACATGCTAATCGGTCGACAAATTATCTAAAAACGGTGATGTTATGGCGTGATTCTTACGTCATTATTACGGTGCCCACTGTTTCGATCCATGGGGGTAACAAATGGCCTGCCTAAACGATCCACTCCGCCGACATCGACGGGTCGAAATCCCGTGATGCTATGCCGTTCGGCTGATTGCGGAAAGCCGTGTCGGCCAGTCACAATCCGGGATACAGTGATGACGAGACGAAAATCATGACAACAAGCGATGAACGCAGGGCGCCTTCGGACAGGCGCGGACGCGATGCGGGGCCGCCCGCCGGATGGCGCGACCGGCGCCGCAACGCCGAACGGCGCTTGCCGCTTGCCGAGGAAGCTGAGATGTCGGCCGACGAATTTGCGCGGTATTTCGGGTGCATGACAGCAAGCCCGTGCCCTTCCGATGGCCTTCTCGATCAGGCGGCCGAAGTATTCGACCGGGTACGCAAGCACTATTAGGGGAAGACATGACGTTCGCAGAAGCCATTACGACCTGCTTCACTAAGTACGCCGATTTTTCGGGCCGGGCATCGCGCTCGGAGTACTGGTGGTGGTCATTGTTCGTGATCCTGGCGTCGATGGCTGCCGGCATTTTGAATCAGCAACTGGCAGCACTCTTTTCATTGGCCACCGTATTGCCGAGTCTTGCCGTCGGCACTCGTCGTCTCCATGACATCGACCGGAGCGGCTGGCTGCAGCTGCTGTTCCTGGTTCCGTTGCTGGGCTGGATCGTGCTGGCCTACCTCAGCGCCCAAGCGGGAAAAGAGCCAAACCGGTATTGAGCGTCGTGCTGACGCGGTCAGTCGCGACGGCGGGACCGAAAAGGAGGGCGGCGTCCATTGTCGTACAATGCGTTCAGGGGGTTGTCGCTCCTTCCGGAAGCAATTTCGCATACGATCAACACCGCGCTGGCCTCAATATCGATGAATTCCACTATCGTCCTCACCCTCAAGCAGACCATTACGCTTTTTGCGTTGGTCGAACCGGTGGCCATGATTCCCATTTTCGTGGCCGCCACGGAAGGCCTGAACTACGCGGCAAGAGTGCGTTTTGCCAAGACCATCGCGACGACCGTGACGATTGCCCTGCTGATCGCCGCCTTTCTCGGCATGCCCCTGCTCAGGCTGCTCGGCGTCTCGCTGGGGGCGATGCAGGTTGGCGGCGGGGTCATCGTGCTACTGCTGGCCATCGCCATGGTGCTTGGCAAGGAAACCAGTTTCAAGGGCATGCCCCACACCGCAAATACGCCGGAAATCCAAGACGCGTCGATCATTCCGCTGGCCGTTCCGCTACTGGCCGGGCCGGCCGCCTTCAGTTACGTCATGGCCAACGGGACCTGGGATCGCTACACCGACCTCATCCATGTCGTACTCCCCATCCTGCTGGTCGGCCTTTCGTGTTGGGTGGCATTTCGCGTCGCTTGCGGCGCCGAACACCAGATTCGCAAATCGACCCTCGACCTGGTCGAGCGCATCGGTGGCTTCATCCTGGCATCGATTGCCGTCGAAATGATGGCCACCGGCCTGCGCAGCCTTTTTCCCGCCCTCAGTTCCAGCTGAAGGCGCTCAGGGCCTCGGCTCGATCTTGATCCAGCCCGCCGGGCAATCCTTCACCGCCGGAAAGAAACCGCGCGAGTCGGCGCAGTAATACCAATATCCCGCGGCGTCTCCTTGCTCGATATATAGCTGGGGCGGCGCAACGGGGGCCGGCCCGTCGTACCACCACGGGTAGAACAAGGGCGCTACGAGGACGATGCCGCCGTGATGGTGATGAAAATGCCCGCCCGGATGGCCGCCAAAGTGCCCACGGTCTGCCCAAGCATTGCCATTGAATCCCATGCCTGCAAGAAGAATGATCAGCAAGAATTTGAGCGTCGTCATGGCAACTCCGGACAATAACACGGCGAGCAAAGGTATCTGCCGTTTCTATAAGACTGACGCACCGGCCGGCAATTCCGACGATTCTGTAAGCAAATTTTTCGACGCGCCTGGCCGCCAATTCCCGGTCTTTATCCGTTCGACGCTGCGCAACAACAGGCCGGGCGAGCGATAATGGCAAGCCTCGGCGGTTCCGATGGCGTTGCAGCAAATCCAGTCGCCAGGGGGCGACGACTATGCAATGATTGTGATTGGAGCGGGGAAAGGGCAATGAGCACAAGCGAGGAGCGCCGGGATAGTAGTGACCGTCGGAACGTCGAGCAGGGGCCGCCAAAAGGCTGGCGCGACCGACGCCACAGCGTCGAACGGCGTCTGAGTGCAGCCGAAGAAGCCCAACTTTCGCCCGAAGAATTTCTCAAGTATTTCGGCGCGGTAACGAGCCGTCCGGACAACGGCGATCACCAGGTCGATCATGCCGCCGAGGTGCTGGACCGGGCGCATGATCGCCTTTAATCGCCAGTCAAGAAATTTGCTTCCACAAAGACAGTAATGGAAACCATCACCAGAAATCAGGCCGTCCGTGAGTGCACCGGCTATTCGTGTATCGGCCTCGACAATCCCAAAGGCCCCGAAAACGTTGGTTCGATCATGCGCGCCGCCGGCTGTTACGGCGTCAACACGGTCTTCTACACCGGCAAGCGCTACGAGCGCGCCAACGAGTTTCGCACCGACACCAAGAAAGTCCATTTGCAGCTGCCTCTGGTCGGTGTCGACGACTTGCGCCAGGTCATCCCTTTCGATTGCGTGCCGGTCGCCATCGAAATCCACCCGGATGCGCGGCCGCTCACCGAATATCGGCACCCCGAGCGGGCGTTCTATATCTTCGGGCCGGAAGACGGCAGCCTGAGAAAGAACGTGACGTCATGGTGCAGGGACATCATCTATATCCCCACCCATGGCTGCATGAACCTGGCGGCGACCGTGAATGTCGTGCTCTATGACCGGCTGCTGAAGTCGGGAGGACGAGCCCGGCAATTCGGCCTGGGTTAGGTCGGCGCTGCCTCGATGATTTCAGCGAGTGCCGCCCGCATGTCGTCGGACAGGGGCAGCGGCTCAATGAGTTCTTCCAGGCTGGCGCCGGGCACGACCCGGTTCACTTCACACAGGACGGCGTGCAAGGCCGGCGCCCCGGCATCGTCCATGATCAGCTTGGCAATGTCGGCCGCCAGGCGCGCAATATTGGCGCGTGCAGTGTCGGTGCCCTTGATCAGCATCACCACCAGGTTGGGGAGCTCCCAGGCCAAGGCGAGGGCCATGGTCAGTTTCCGGAAAGTGAATTCGATTTCCGAGGGGCGCGGCATCAACGCCGAATAGCGCAGGTTCCAGTCACGCGTCAGCGTTTCCTTTTCGGTCATTTCCGGTGCGAAATGCCAGAGCAGCAATTCCCCGGTCTCGACCAGCAAGGCCGCCATTGCGACTTCGTCCGGCGACACATCGACCCGCCGATTGGCCCAGGCTCGGGCAATGCCCGAGGCCAGCACGGCACGGGATTCACAAATCCGGCAGCCAGGCAGTGTGTTGTCGCCTGGCGGACTGTTGGCGACAATTTCCTCAAGTTCGTCGTAGCCGGTCTGCAAAATCGCTGCCAGCGGCGTCGTGGTGTCATGGCCAAGTTGCCTCGTCCGACGCTGCTCGGCGCGGCGCAGCAGTTTCAGCGCCAGGTAGGGGTCGGCATAGACGATCGCCGTCATGTCCAGTGCGGACAGCCGCTCGCGTGCTTCTTCGCCGCCTTCCCGGAGCGCCGCAAGCGTCGCTCGCGTCGCCGGCAAGACCGGCGTTTCCTTGTCCTTGAGGAATTCCACCCACTGGCTGATGCCCCACTGAGCCTGATGCAACTGCATATTCACTCCACGATGACGAAGTCCTGAAAGGATGCATAGGATAAACCATAGTGTCTTCGCATCGCGATGGCCGGCGTCGTTTCCGGATTTATCTCCCTATAATGGTGGCGGATAGCGACCAGCCATCCCGGCCGTCGGGAAGGGGCCGTACCTGTCCTGTTGCCGCCGCAACGGCGGACGACCAAGGGAGAAGCGAAATGGAACAAGCGGCACCCAAAAGCAGCCTCAACCTCCACGAAGCGGCGCGACTTTTCGCGACACCCGACATCTCGCTTGCCGATGCCGAATTCATGTTGGCCAATGCTATCGAGCGCGGCGAATTGCGCGCCAACGTCAAGCGCTGGGCCACCGAGCAGTGGGAGGGCACCCGGCTGCCCGGCAACGTCATCCGCCTGGAAACCTTCGTCGAACTGGCCGATCTTGAGGCCTGGCGGGCCAACCGGACAGCAGGCGGGAAGGTCGGCTGAGCAGCCAAAAATAATCAATTGGCGGTGCTGGCCGATCCAGGGCCTCAGTACGGCCGGGCCGGCACCGCTTGCCAGCCTTCGGGGCAGGCCTGGGTGTATGGGTAGTACATGGCGCTGGAGGCGCAGTAGTACCACGTATTGGCCGGGGTAACCGGCGGCGTGGGAAGTGCCGGCTGTTCGACATAGATCGGTTGCGGTGCATAGACCGGTCCCGCATAGTAGGGATCGACGTATACCGGCCGGCTACGCTCGGCCATGATGGCCAGCCCGGTCAGGGCCCCGAAAATCGCCAGACCGGCCAGGCCCGAACCACCGCCACCGTGATGGCCATAATGGCCGTGATCGTAGCCCCGTTGGGCAATAGCCGGCTGGGCTACCAGGGAAATGGACACCACGAGCAGAGCGACGAGTTTACGCATGATTGCCTCCGAGGCGATGACAGCGCCAGACATCTATGTTTCGGTATAGCACGCTTGCCGGCTGAACGCCAAGACGGCCGCTCCGCCGGACTCAGCGCCGGGTCAGCAGCAGCCCGCTCTCCAGGTGATGCGTGTAGGGAAACTGGTCGAAAAGCGCCGCAGCGGTGATTTCGTGGGTTGCCTTGAGGGCATCGACATTTTCCTGCAGGGTCTGCGGATTGCAGGAAATGTACAGGATGTGCCGGAAACCGGCAGCCAGCGCCAGAGTCTCGGCATCGAGCCCGCTGCGCGGCGGGTCCACGAACAGCGTGGAAAACTGATATTGGCCGAAATCGAGGTCCGGCATCTTGCTGCGCACCTCCTTGCCGGCCAGCGCCGCGCTGATGTCTTCGCTGGCCAGGCGCGCCACGGCGACATTGGTGATTTCATTGGCAGCGAGGTTGTACTGGGCGGCCTTGACCGAGGCGGTATTGACCTCGGTGGCCAGCACGCGCCCGAAATGCGGGGCCAGCGCCACGGTGAAATTGCCATTGCCGCAATACAGTTCCAGCAGATCGCCACCCAGGCCGGTCGCCTGCTGGCAGGCCCAGGCCAGCATCCGGCGATTCAAGGCGCCATTGGGCTGGGTAAAGGCGCCTTCGATCTGCTGGTAGCGCAGTTGGCGGCCATCCAGTTCGAACTCTTCGAGCAGCCAGTCATTTTCCAGTACGACCTTCTGCCCCCTGCTGCGCCCGATCAACTGGATCCCGAGATCGCCGGCCAGCCCCTGAGAGGCGGCTTCCCAGCGTTTTCCCAGGGAATGGTGATAGATCAGCGTGACCAGCATGCGGCCGCTCAAGGTGGCCAGGAAATTGACCTGGTACAGCCCATCCTTCAGCGTGTTGCTGGCCTGCAGCCGTTCGCGCAGGCGCGGCATCAGATCACAGATGCTGCGGTCGGCGGCGGGGAAGGTGTCGATGGCCACCGGCACCTTGGGGTCGGCGGCGGCAAACATCGCGTAATCGAGCCGGCCCTTGTCGTGCAGCATGCGGAACTCGGCGCGCAGGCGGTAATGCAGCGGCTCGGAAGCGAAGACGGTCGGTTCGGGCACGCCGAAAGGCGCGAAAGCCAGTTTGAAACTGGCGACCTTGTCGGCAAGTTGAGCGGCGTAGTCGGCGGGAACGATATTCTGGAGCGGCATGGGAGTCTGGGAAGGAAGGGGATTCGGGAAGAACGAGCAGCCGCAGACGGATAAGCGATCACCAAGCGACAGCCGGGGCCGAGAATATACACGCCCAGGGCAGCCGGCGCGGCGCCGACTGGCAACAAAAAGGCCCGGATTAACCGGGCCTTGGGAGCAGTCGCCGGGCGTGGCGCCCTGCGAAAGCCAAACTCAATAGCGACGCAGCAACAGCGCCTTCCTCTGCAGATCCAGTTCTTCCGGATCGGTGAAGGGAAGATTGGCCGCTTCCGCGAAGTCCTTGCCCCGCTCGCCACTGAAAGCCCAGGCAATAATCGCCAGGAAGCAGAACAAGCCGGCCACTGTAACCAGGGAGCGCAGTTCGTTGATATCCATGTCGGTACCTTTATCCGCCGGAAATCAGGCGTGGTGCTTGACGGCCGCCATGATCCGGACCGGCGCGATCTTGCCGGTGGCGATGGTGCGGAACATGTTGTAGGCCATCAGGACCATGCCGGACAGGAAGAACAGGCCGCCGAGCAGACGCACCGCCCAGAACGGGTAGGAGCCCTTGACCGCTTCGACGAAGCTGTAGGCCAGCGAGCCATCGGCATTGGTGGCGCGCCACATCAGGCCCTGCATAACGCCGGAAACCCAGGTCGAGGCGATGTAGAGCACGGTACCGATGGTGGCCAGCCAGAAATGCACGGTGACCAGGCCGGGGTTGTACATCTCGCTCTTGCCGAACAGCTTGGGCAGCAGGAAATAGATCGAGCCGATGGAAACCATCGCCACCCAGCCGAGGGCGCCGGAGTGCACGTGACCGACCGTCCAGTCGGTGTAGTGCGACAGCGCATTGACCGTCTTGATGGCCATCATCGGGCCTTCGAAGGTGGACATGCCGTAGAACGACAGCGACGTGATCAGGAACTTCAGCACCGGATCGTCACGCAGTTTGTGCCAGGCACCGGAGAGGGTCATGATGCCGTTGATCATGCCGCCCCACGAAGGCGCCAGCAGGATCAGCGAAAACACCATGCCGACCGATTGCGTCCAGTCGGGCAGCGCGGTGTAGTGCAGGTGGTGCGGGCCGGCCCACATGTAGGTGAAGATCAGCGCCCAGAAGTGCACGATCGAGAGACGGTAGGAATAGACCGGGCGCCCCGCCTGCTTCGGCACGAAGTAGTACATCATGCCCAGGAAGCCGGCAGTCAGGAAGAAGCCGACCGCGTTGTGGCCGTACCACCACTGGATCA
The DNA here is from genome assembly GCA_050259955.1 of Bacteroidota bacterium. Taxonomy (GTDB): domain Bacteria; phylum Pseudomonadota; class Gammaproteobacteria; order Burkholderiales; family Rhodocyclaceae; genus Azonexus. The sequence goes on along the minus strand of JBLNBM010000014.1, from coordinate 199,978 downwards.
TCGCGTCCTGCGCACCCGAGTAGATCGAGTAGGAACGGGTCAGCGAGACCGGCACGGCCATGCTGTTGACGATGTGGAGCAGGGCGACGGCAATGATGAAGGCGCCGTAGAACCAGTTGGCGACGTAGATATGCGATACCGTGCGACGGGCGATGGTCCCGAAGAAAACGGTCGCGTAGGAAATCCACACCACGGCGATCAGGATGTCGATCGGCCATTCCAGCTCGGCGTATTCCTTGCCCTGGGTCATGCCCAGCGGCAAGGTGATGATCGCCAGCAGGATCACGATCTGCCAGCCCCAGAAAGTGAAGGGGATCAGCGAACCGCCCCACAGGCGGGTATGACAGGTGCGCTGCACGACATAGTAGGACGTCGCAAACAGTGCGCAGCCACCGAAGGCGAAAATCACCGCATTGGTATGCAGCGGGCGCAGGCGGCCAAAATGGAAGTACGGACCGACATTGAGTTCGGGCCACACCAGTTGCGCCGCGATGACAACGCCGACAAGCATGCCGACGATGCCCCAGATGACGGTCATTACGGCAAATTGCCGGACGACCTTGTCGTTATATGTTTGTTCTATCTCTGCCATGAAAACCCCTGTTGTTAAGTTCCCGTCAAAGCTCGCGGTACCGCCTGTCCGGCACCGCACCTCGTCTTGCGCGTCCTTTGACTAGTTGCTTTCGTCAGGGGGGAATCCATTTGGTTCATTATTTTTTTAAAAATCTTCAGAAGCGTTGCCGTGGCGGGCGACACGAAGTGGTCTATGCTTTGACGCTGCCCCCGGATATCGTCGTCCCGCCCGCCCACGGCAGGTCGGCCTCGGGAACGGGAAAGAAAGGTTCGAGAGTGAATGGAGACTTATTGGCCGGGATAGATTCCGTGCCATGGCGGGAGCAACTAGGGCCGGGTGCCGTGCTCCTGCGCGGCTTTGCGCTGACCGAGGCCGCCGCCATCTTCGCCGAGGTAGCCCGGATCGCCGAACTGGCGCCCTTTCGCCGGATGCAGACGCCAGGCGGTTTCCGGATGTCGGTGGCGATGAGCAACTGCGGACGTTTCGGCTGGATCACCGACGAAAGCGGCTACCGCTATGCCGCCCAGGATCCCGACAGTGAACGGCCCTGGCCGCCGATGCCTCCATTGTTTGCCCAATTCGCCGCCCGCGCTGCGCAGGCGGCTGGCTTTCCCGGTTTTGCGCCGGATGCCTGCCTGATCAATCGCTATGACCCCGGGGCGCGGATGTCCCTGCATCAGGATCGTGACGAACGCGATCTCGGTCAGCCCATCGTTTCCGTTTCGCTGGGCCTGCCGGCGGTATTCCTGTTCGGCGGGGCGAAGCGTGCCGATCCAGCGCAGCGCGTTCCCCTGACGCATGGCGACGTCGTCGTCTGGGGTGGCCTCGATCGCCTGCGCTACCACGGCGTGCTCGCCATCAAGAGCGGGGAACATCCGCTGGTCGGTCCTTGCCGAATCAATCTAACTTTCCGCAAGGCGCAGTGATGAGCGTCGTTCAATGCAGTCTCGAATTACCGGCCGGCTTCAGGGTCGCCGAGCTTCTGAAGTTCCACCGGCGCGATGCGCTCGCCCTGGCGGAACGGGTCGAGGACGACGCCGTGCACAAGGGCATCGTCTGGCAGGGCTGCCCGGCCATCCTGACGGTCCGCTTTTCACCGGGACGGGCGACGGCCGAATTAGCCGTGGACGGGCCGGCGACAGCCGCGGACGTGCCGGGCCTGACGCGGCTGGTCGGCCACATGCTGGGCTTGAACCAAGCGGTCGAATTGTTCGAGCGGGACTATCGCGGACACCCGCAACTCGGGCCGTTGATCGAGCGGCAGGCCGGCCTGCGCGTGCCGGTCACCGGGACGCCATTCGAAGCGCTGACCTGGGGGATCACCGGCCAGCAGATCAGCGTCGCGGCAGCCGTCTCCTTGCGCCGCAAGCTGATCAAGGCGGCCGGCATCACCCATTCGGGCGGCCTGGCCTGCTATCCTGACGCCGGCCGCGTGGCGGCGCTGGACGAACCAACGCTGCATGCTGCCGGTTTCTCGCAGACCAAGGCGCAGGCGCTACGAGCGGTAAGCGGACTGGTCGTGAGCGGCGAATTGCCGCTGGACGACTGGCTGGCGGAGCTTCCCGTCGAGCTGCTGCGCGATCGCCTGCTGGCGGTGCGCGGCATCGGCCCGTGGACGGTCAATTACACGCTGATGCGCGGCTTCGGCTGGCTCGACGGCTCACTGCACGGCGACATTGCGGTGCGACGTGGCCTGCAACTCCTCCACGGTACGCCGGAGAAGATCGGCGAAGCCGCGGCCCGCCAATGGCTTGAAAGCTTTTCGCCGTGGCGCGCCCTGGTTGCCGCGCATTTGTGGGCTTCGCTTACGGTTCAACCGGCCGAATAGCGCAACAGCCCGAACACCGCGAAGCTGACCAGCACGGCAAGCAGCGTGCGCCCGGTCTTCCAGGCGATCAGGCCGGCGACCACGGTGCCAACCAGATAGGGGTTGTGGAACGAGAGGTCGAGCTGACCCTGCGGCGCGATCGCCTCGGGCACTGTGATGGCAGTCAGCACGGCGACCGGGACGTGACCGAGCGCCTGGACGACGGCCGGCGGAAAGCGCAGGTGGTGGCCGAAAACGAGAAAGCTGGCGCGCGTCGCGAACGTCGCGGCAAACATGCCGGCGATGAGCAGCCAGGGCATATCGCTCATGATTGCCCCCCCGCCGACCGACGTTGTCGACGGTCGATGAGAACTCCGGTTGCCACGCCGACCAAAGCAGCCAGCACCAGCCCGAGCTTGTAGGGCAGGCCGTGCGCCAGCCAGGCCGTGGCGCCGGCGGCGAGCGCCACCAGCAACGGCGTGGCCGCCTTGATCTGGGGCGCCGCCAGCGCGGCGAAGGTGGCGATCATCGCGAAATCGAGCCCGAGAGCGGCCAGGCCAGGCAGATGGCCACCAAGAAAGACCCCGACGCCGGTCCAGGTCAGCCAGTTGCCATAGAAAAAGGCCGCCGAACCGAGAAAATAGGGCAGGGTGTCGGCATCGCCCTGCAATTGCAGGCGGCGCTCGACGACGGCGAAGCATTCGTCGGTCAACCAGAAAGCCGTCAGCATCCGCCAGCGCAGCGGCCAGTCGCGCGCCACCGGTTGCAGCGTGGCGCTGTACAAGGCATGGCGCAGATTGATAATGAACGTGCTCAGCCAGATCACCGGCAAGGCAGCGCCGCCGCTGATCAGGCTGAGCGAAATGAACTGCGCCGAGCCGGCGAAAACGATGGCCGACATGGCCAGCGCCGTCAGCGGCGACAGGCCCGCCGCCACCGCCAGGGAGCCGAAGATGATGGCAAAGGGCGTCGTCCCGACAGCCAGGGGAATGGTGTCGCGGACACCGGCGAGGGCGACGGTCAACCGGGCCGCCATGCCGGAACTAGAAGACGTACTGCACCCCCAAAGCGAGTCCGTTGGCATGGTCGCCCGGGTTGATGCTGTAGTAGCCATAGGCGCTGGTCCCCGACGGAACCAGCGCCGAGCCGGCACTGTTGAGATGGCGGGCATAGGCGAGGTAGGCCTTGATCTGCTGGTTGATCGTTTCCATCCACGCCGCCGAATAGACGACGCCGCGGTCGTCGATCACCGCCCGGCGATTGCGGCCCTTGCCGTAGTTGAGCCAGAGCTGGCCCGTGCTCGTCACGTCGACCCGCGAACCGATGAACCAACTGCGCCACTCGATCGGCAGCCCGAGATCGGGGCTGGTATTGACGCCGGCCACTCCGCCCATCAAGCGCAGCCGATCGAACTGATAGCCGCCGCCCGCAAAGGCATAGTCACTGCGTTGCGTCTCGACGGCATTGTGGTTGTCGTGCAGATAGGAGATGCCGAGACCGAGTGGGCCTTCCGTATAGTCGAGGGTCAGCGCCAGGGCATTTCTTTCGCTGCCGCCGGTCTTGCCCCCCAGGGCGAGCATGGTGCTGCCGCTCAAACCGCGATAGTTCGGCGTGCTATAAATTACCGCGTTGTCGTAGCGGGTCGGACCGGGCTTGACGTTGCCGTCATTGGTCGGCGAACCGTAGCCGTTCTCGAAGGCGTCGTAGCGGATGCTTTCCATGAAATACGGCGAATACTGCCGGCCGACCGTCAGCCGGCCCAGCCGGCCCTCGACGCCGAGATAAGCCTGGCGTCCGAAAAGCCGCGCATTCCCGTCGCTGCTCTGGCCCAGGCGCCCGTTGTTGGCAAAGAATCCGGCTTCAAGTTGATAAACCAGCCGGGTTTCCGGCATTGCTTCGATGCCCCCTTTGATACCGACGCGGCTGCCATTCATGCCGCCGGACTCGATGGCGGCACGCGAACCCTGCGTGCCGCCCCAGTCGGCTTCGGCAAAAAGATCAACACGGCCGTAGAAGGTGGCAAGGCCGGGCTCAGGCGCCAGCGCGGCACGGGCGGCATCGATCGCGGCGCCGGCGGTCGATGGCGTCGCCGGCATGACGGGCGCCGCCGCTCCTCGTTCCCCGGCCTGCCGTTCCAGTTGCTCGATGCGGGCCTGCTGTTGCCGCAGGAGCTTTTGCATGTCGTTGAGCGCCGCCTGCATCTGCTCAAGCTCGCTGGCCGCGATGCTGGCGGACGACCACAGCGACATGGCGACAATTGTCGGGACCAGGCGGCGGATTCTGGGCATGGGCGCTTTTCGGAGTCGGTCAAAAGGCGAAGTATGAGGCAAGTGCCGAGGATAGGCATCTCCCCGTCATTCGCCCTTGCCCGGCAGGAGGTCGCGGGCCGGCCAGCCTCAGCGGCAGACCGGTGGCGGCGTCATTCCCGAATAATGTTCGGCAAAGGCCAGGGCGGCACCGCGCAAGGCGGCATACGGATCGAGCAGGATGGCCAAGGGCAGGGCGCCCAGCCAGGATGAAAAGCGGCCTTTTCGACAAAAACGCTGGCGGATGTCGGGCAGGGAAAGCAGCGGCGCAAGCCTCGCCACGACGCCGCCACCGATGACCACCCCGCCCGCCGCCCGGAAAGTCAGAGCGAGATCGCCGCCAAAGCTGCCGAGCAGGCCGGCAAAGCAGGCGATACTTTGTGCGGCGGCGGCACACTGGCCGCCCGCTGCGGCGGCAATGATCGCGGCGGCCGTACGCCGACTGGCGGGTGCAGCGAACTGGGCCTGACTAACCTCATCGATCAGTTCGAGGCCTGGACCGGACAGGATGCGTTCCCAAGAAACATGCTCGAAGAGCCTGGCGGCATGCGCCAGTACCTGTTGCTCGAAGACGGTCGACGGGGCAAAGCCGATATGGCCGCCTTCGCTGGCCACGGGCACCGAGCGCCCAGCGAACTGGAAGAGGGCGGCGACACCCAGCCCGGTTCCCGGCCCGAAAATGACGCGCGGTGCCCGCCCGGCTTCGGGCGGCGCATCCATCCGGGTGCTGCCGGCAAAACCAGGAACCGGCAACAGATCGGCCGGCTGCAGTGACGGCAGCGCGTAGGCGAGGGCAGCAAAATCGTTGATCAAAAGCACCCGTTCGACGGAAAGTGCAGTCGCCACCGTGAGTTCATCCACCTCCCAGCCGACATTAGTCATCCGCGCCCGGCCCCCGGAAACCGGTGCCGCGACGGCGATGGCGACGCCGTCCACGGCCTGCCCGAAATCCTGCCAAGCCTGCCGACAAAGTTCTGCCAAACTGCCGGCACTGCTTCGCGCGCGAGTCTGCGGCTCAACCAGCAGCGCCCCGCCGCGGGCCAGCGAAAAGCGGGCGAAAGTACCGCCGACGTCGGCCACCAGCAGCACGGGAGCTGCCGCCATGCCGTTCACGATATTCGGAAGCACTGCCACATCCGGCGGCACGATCCGTCCTTTGCTGAGAGTTTCCCGGGCCGAGCTAACCGACAGGAGGCTGGCGCGACCTGACGTCTAAGAAAGACAATTGCCCGCGCTATCGGTTCCGCGCCAACCGCACCGGGCGCCGTTACTAGAGCAGGCCGATCTCGCGATAGGCACGCAAGGCCTCGCTCACCCGATAATGCGGCATTCCGCCGGGCATGGCCGGCCCGGCCAGGGGAAAAAGGGAGGTCAGGCTGCTCATCGTCTTCAGTCTGTCTTCGGCTTGCAGCAGCAGAGAATCCCGCTTGTTTTCATCGGCCAGATCGACCTTGAGCCGGCCAGCCAGTTCGACGACTTGCGGATCGGCGAAAGCACGCTGGAAGGCGGCGCGCCACCCGGGATTCCCGGCAATCAGGTCGGTCATCATTGCACCAACTCAGCCGGCGTTGTTCCGGTCTTGCAGCAGCAGCGCCAACAACAGCGCAACCATCATCTGGTCGAACATGTTGGCGTTGGCAAGCGTCTGCAGCGTGTTGACATCGATATTGACGTTGACCGCCGAATGCGGCGTACCGACCGTACTGGCACCGGCCGCGTGCAGCCCGGACGAACTCCCGGCCGCTGACGCCTTGACACCGATTTGCGCCATGTCGTTGGCCAGGACATTCCTCGCCGCCACGGAAATGCTGACTTTGGTGCCCACCGAGGACTCGCTGGCGGGAAGGCTGTGGGCAGCTACCCGACTGCTCGCCGCGCCGCCCGCCACCACGTGGGCCATGCCGCCGACCGCACCGACATTTCCACCCGTGCCACCCATTCCCATACCGCCACCACCGACCGCTCCAACCATGATCCAAACCTCCTCGGCAATACGCCGGTCGCTGTCCGCTGCGCACCGTCAGCGTGGATTCGGACTCGCTGCGGCCCATCGGGGCACCGTGCCCACGGAACTCGACCGGATAGCAGCCAGCATGTCCGGGCCGCACGAAGGCTGATCGACAGACGGCCGGGCCGGGAGGACCATCGCGCCGGGATGCGATCGGCGCAGCGGCTTGGAGTGTTTGTTCGCCGATAACTTTACATAATACACATCGTTGAAAATCCTTGTGCCGCAAGAGTCTGGGTTGGCGCGGCTTCAGCTGGAACCGATGTCACTTTCATTGTGACAATAAGTAAAAATGCGTATGCGATAGAGGCGGCAATCCCGCCTAGTCTTTTCATGTAGTTTTCCCACGCCTCCCGGCGCTTTTCGTCCTTTTCCGTTGCTGCTTTTACCCTTGCAATGATGGTGTCAAGCGGTTGCCCTAGTGCTTCTGCAATTTTTAGACACGCAAACTCGTCAGGCGCTCGCTTGCCTTTGTAGTAGTCGCATATCCGCGCCCTTGGTAAATCAAGCTTTTTGGCAAGTGCATAGTCTGTCTTTACTCCAACGGCATTCTTTGCGTCGTCCAATAGTTTCGTAATGTTTTCCATGATTTACCTCCGTTGACGAGGGCAGTTTAGTCCCATTTTGGAGCTTGACAACCGTTCCATAGCGGAACTATTGTCCGCCTCGTTCCATTTCGGAACGCCTTAGACCGACACCCGGCCCAAGGTTCAACAGACGAAAGGTAGGCAGGCAATGATCATCATCGAAATCGACAGCGAGACTGTTAAAACCAAGTCGGGCAGCAAAAACGGCAAGGATTGGAAAATGACCTTCCAACAATGCGCCTTTACCGGTCATTACACCGACGGTTTCCCGGCCCGTAATCCGCAGGATTCCAGCATTCAGCTTGAAGATGGTCAGCCGCCCTATCCTGCAGGGCGGTACACGCTGTCCTCTGATTCGTTCTTCTTCGGTGATTTCGGTCGTTTTACCATCGGGCGCGTCAAGCTGGTCCCGCTGAAAGATTACCTGACGGAATTACAGCGTCAGCTGGGCGTGACCATCGCTTACAACCAGCCGAAGGCCGCTTAACTGTGCAACTCGATCTGATCCCGCCGATTGTTTCACCTGGCGTTGCCGTGCTGTTTGCTCGGCGGGATTCGGTCTACAAGACTCTCGGCGCTGATGTGTTCGACGCCGACCGTGATGCCCGGGGCTATCTCGGACCTCTGCCGGTTGTGGCGCATCCGCCGTGCCGTGCTTGGGGTCGCCTGCGTCACTTTGCCAAACCCCGCCCAGACGAAAAAAACCTTGCATTGCATGCCGTGCATGCCGTTCGTACCTGGGGCGGGGTTCTTGAGCATCCGGCCCATTCAACGCTGTGGCAAGCCGCTGACCTGCCTTTACCTGGTTGCCGCGATTCTTTCGGCGGCTTTACCTACGTTGTCGATCAATCGTGGTTCGGCCATCGCGCTCCCAAGCGCACTTGGTTGTATGTCTGCGGGGCTGATTCTCTCCCGGCTGTACCGTTTGAGCTGGGCGTTGCCGTTGGTCGCGTTGAACTGATGGGCACTCGGGAGCGCGAAGCGACTCCCCGCGCTTTTGCGCTTTGGCTTCTCGACCTGGCGGCGCGTTGCCGCCGTCCCGCTTTTCACTCCGGGTCCGTATGTAATACCCGGAGTTACTGCAACGGTTGCAGTAAATGACCAACTTCAACGGCCTCTTACTCGATTGGATCGGCCTGCGTATGCCGGTCAATATGCTGCCGCCGTCGCTACAGGAACGCCTTTACGAGAACATGGATTCTGTCGCCTGTCTGAAGCTGGACGGCAAGGGGAACCCCTCCGAAATTCGCTGGGAACAAAAGCGTTTGAACTTCGACGCTCTCCGGTCGGATTCCGAAGGGCTTTACTTCACCTGTTCTTACGTCGGATTGATCGCCTATTTCTACATTGGCGCTTCTCCGGCCAGCCTTGCCAACCCCTGCAATGTGTTCGGGACGCTTGATATCAAAGAGGGCGCGGAAATCCTTCTTTCCCGTGCGCGTCGTGCTTTCCAGTGCTTTTTGGCCCCGGCTGAAGATTGGGAAATGACTCGGCTTGATATCACTGGCAATTACGCATTCCCGGACTTCGCCATGGTCAAGACCTGCCTTCGGACTCTGCTTTCAACGGATAGCGCTCGGCGCAAGGCAACCAGCGCCAAGAATGGCGGCGATACGGTGCTATGGGCACCCTCGAGCGATGTGAAGGCCGGCAAGGCGTATCACAAAGGCCCCCATCTTCGCTATTTGCAGAAGAAGGGCCAGATCGACATTTCTGAGGAACAGCTTGCGTTGGCTGATCGCCTTCTTCGGCTTGAAATGAAGATCGGATCACGGTTTTTCCGTGACATGCAGAATTTTCGGAAGCATCCGTTTTTCGGTCGTCACTGGACGACTTTTACAGGTGAGGAACTTGCAGATTTGCACAGGGGCTTTTTCGGCCCACTGGTGGAAGGCGTGGAGGTAAGAGACATGGGCAGAGTGGAAATGATCGAACGTATTGCCGAACTGAACGGCATTACACAGGGCAGGGCGCGTGCCGCCTTTAAAACCTATTCCGATATCAAGGAATACGGCCTTGATGAAGTTAAGGCATCAATGCCGGAACGGACGTATTACCTGCACAAGAAATATCTTGTGCAGGCCGGTGTGTCCGATTCCGATTTGATTGCCTCGCTCCCCGGCAACATCCTTCCTTTTCGGCCGGTTCGTATCGTCTTGGCCCAGCCTGTTGCGTCTTGGGAAGATGTCCGGAGGGCCGCATGATGCGTTTCCTGTGCCTTTTTCTGCTGGTCGGCAATGCCTTTGCCGATAGCTGGCCCCGTGTTGCCTTTGCCGAATGGCCGGCAATTACAGTTAGTCAGGTCACACGCCCGGAACCGGTCATGCCGACGATTGGTAGCGTGCCCGGTTCGGTGACTAATGAATATCGGCGTAAGCCTGTTGTGGATCATAGGCAATGCAATGAGCGTCGGCCGGATGGCACATATATCCCGGTGAGGTGCTGAATGTTCGATTGGCTGCTTGATGTTCTCGGTTTCGATATGGACTCCATCGGCGAAGCGCTTGATGACGCGTATGGCGAAGGCTTTCAGGATGGCTATGACGCTGGCGCGGACATTTTCGAAGATTTTCTACGTTCGCAGGAGTGCGATTAATGGCGCTCTGCGCGGTTGCTGACGCCTCAGGCGTTCTGCACCTTCAACCCACGGACCCGACTCAGTGCCCCGGCGCTGTTTTGTTGTCTGCAACCGAATACACCGGATTCCTTACGGTTTCCGGGGTTCCGTCTAGTGCCGAACTCGGAGCGGCATTTCAGGCGGGTTTTGTAATCCCGATGGCCTGTTACCTCGTCGCGTATTGCGCTGGCAGGATCGTCGGGGTGTTTAACTCCGATTCTTAACTTCAAGGAGCATCAAATGGACTTTTCTTCCGTCACTTCCGCTGTTTCCATCGGTACCGTCTCGACCGCCATTATCGCCATGGCCGCCATCAAGATTCTGCCGAACGTCGCCCGCTGGGCTGGTAACAAGCTGGCGAACTTTTTCTAAGTTCGGCCGGCCGCAACAGAAGGGGGGCTGCGGCCCCTTTTTCTACATCTGAGGGGGGTTTATGTGGTGGCAATGTCTCTTTTTCCTGCTCGGGCTGGTGACGGCCGGATGCGTGGCGCTTGGGTTCTCCGCACCGTGAAGACGTTTATCCGCGTTGCGCTCACTGTGGCTTTCGCATTTTTGTGGCTCGGTGCAGCCCGTGCGGAAACGATTGCTGCGACGCCGACGTCGACGACGCCGGTTGTCCAATATTGGGGCGATGGGAACACGTTTGCGAATTTATATACCTCGTTTTCGGCATCCTGTGGGGCGTCGGGCGGTACTGTTACGGTGGCGGGCAATGGGGTGCCGTCTGGTTATCACACATGGCTTTCGACCGGTACATGTAAGGTTGGAACGATGACTTCTCCCGGATGGACATATAACGGGTGTCCATCTGGGGCGAATTATTCCGGTGGTTCGTGCGTCACGAATACGCCAAGCTGCCCATCGGGGCAAAATTGGACATTAAGCGGGTCCACCTGTACTCGTCCTGATTGCGTAGCACCGTCGACGCGGGCGGCGGATGGCACATGCCAAGCCCCTTGTGATACCTCTAAAAGTTCGTCGGCGCAGGTTTGGGCTAATGCCTGGGCGATTTCGTCCAAGGTGGAACTTGCCTCGTTGATCGGCCCAAAAACTGTACCGAGTTACGGATGCGATACGGCGGCTGGATGCCTTATCAATAACGAATCTTGGCAAAACTGTTTCCCACAGGGCAGTCCTTCCGTGGATGTGCCGGCCCCGATCTATTGCACGTTGCAAGGTCATTACACTGGTGATCATTGTTCGAGCAACACGACGCCGGGTACGCCTCCTGTTCCGCCTAATCATCCCCCTAAATGTGCGGGCGGTGAGGGCGTCCTGACTTCGAGTTCTGGCAAGGTGGCCTGTGTGCCAGCAGGGACGCCGGCCGCGAGTGCACCGGTGGTCAGCACCACCAGTCAGACGGCGACCTATCCGGACGGGTCTGCGACGACGACAACGACCACGACGACGACGGACCCGAATACCGGGGCGACGAACACAACAGGATCGAAGACAACGACAGGCGCGGGAGGATCAGGTACGACAGCCGGCCAAGCGGGGCCGGTGGGCACGACTTCAACGAGCGGCGATCAGTCCAACACCAAAGGCACCGGCAACGAGAAAACCCCGAAGGACCAGCAGGGGGATTGCACGCTCGAACCGAACGCGCCGTTTTGTCAGCCCTTCACCGATCCCGGCACGGATGGGCTTTATAAGAAGAAGTCGGACCAACTCGACAAGCCGCTGACGGACTTCGCCAACACCATACGCAACTCGGCGCTAGGCAAAGCCCCGACTGGCTTTTTCGCAGTGACCGTGCCCGGTGGATCGTGCCCCGGCATGTCGGCATACGTGCCGTACCTGAATGTCACCATTGACTTGGCGCCTTACATCTGTTCCGGCACCGCGGCCTCAGTGATGGACATTGTGGGTACGGTGGTCCTTTTCATTGCCGCGTATAAGGCATTTTTGATTGCGTTCCTATGATCAGTGATATCGCTAAATACCTGCTGGAACTCTTTAAGGCGATTTTCTCGGCGCTGTGGGATTTCCTCACCGATATTTTCGTGTCTTTGGTGACGTTGCTTTTGACGGCGCTCCAGACGTTGTTATCGACGTTGGTGCCGCCCGATTTCGTACAGGGCGGGTTGCAAAACATCCTCAACGCGATCCCCGGCTCTGTGTGGTTCTTCGCGGGGCATTTCCAACTCGGGCCGGCGCTGGCTTTGATCGGCTCGGCCTTTACCTTCCGCCTTGCTCGTAAGGCAGTAACGCTTTTCCAATGGTGATGACATGCTGATTTTCCATGAAGGGTTGCCGGGGTCTGGCAAGAGTTTCGAGGCGATGGTTAGCCATATCGTCCCGGCGCTGAAGAAGGGGCGAGCGGTCTATGCGTATATCGAGGGGCTGGACCATGCCAAGATAGCGGAGGTCTGTGGTATCACAGAGGAACGGTGCAGGGAGTTATTGCACCAGATCACGCGGGAGCAGGTGCCAGACATTTACAAGCACGTCGAGAATGATTCGCTAGTCGTGATTGACGAGTTGCAAAACTTTTTTCCCTCTGGCCGTCAGAAGCTTTCGCCGGAGATTACGCAGTTTGTTACAGAGCATCGGCACAGGGGGCTTGATGTGCTGTGTATGGGGCAGGTGCTGAACGACTGTCATTCGCTCTGGAAGGGGCGTATCGACACAAAAATTGGCTTTCGCAAACTCGATGCGATCGGCAAGGCGACACATTACAAATGGGTGGCTTATAAGCGGCTCGAAAATGGCAAGTTCCAAGAGACGACCAGCGGCAAACGGGAATATGACGCGGCCTTTTTTGGCACGTATGCCAGCCATACGGACGATACGACTAATACGGACACCTATGCCGACTCACGGACCAATGTGAAAAACTCGAAGGCGTGGCGCTATATCAAGCTCTACGGGGTTGTGATTGCTTTTGCCGTGGGCTTCGTAATCTGGTTTTTCCAGTCGGGCGGCGGTGGCATTGGCCAACAGGCTAAAGCACCGGCCAAAGCGACAGAGACCACCAAGGCGGAGCCGTTGGTTTTGGTTTCGGACGGCAAAGAGGCGAGCCGTTCCGTCTCGATTGCGCCGGTTCATGTGGCCATTACGGACGTATCGGGGCAAGCGGAGTTAGAGGCGGCGGATTACATTGATACTTTGTCGAAAAAATACCGCATTCGCCTCGCGGGGGTTTCCAGATCGGCGGCGCGTATTGTGGGGTCGCTTGAGTGGCGGGACGACTCTGGCCGCGTCTTTGAGCGTTTGACAGCGGATCAGTTACGCGGCTTGGGCTGGTATGTCATGGTTTCGACGGATGGCGGTATCGCCACGGTTAGCAAGCCGGGGAAAAGCTACATCGCAACGCAGTGGCCGACGCAGGATGACAAGGCCAGCATGCCGGAGCGCGTTCCGGATGCCACCAATAAGCGCTTGGCGGCGGATGCCGCACACGATAACCCGAGTTCTCCGCGACCTTCTGACGGTTGATTTGGACTAGCTGCATCACGCCCTGTGAGCGTAGCGAACAGCCGGGATGCAGCTAGTTTTTTTCCGCCCTTGGGTCTTACAGAGGCTCGGAATTCGATCTGCCACGCCTCTTGAAGTTGTGGCGGATTGAAAGCCCGGAGGGCGGTTCTGAGGGCGGTAAGCCTACCCGAGACTCAAGTTAATTCCCTTGGGTGACATGCCGCTAAACACCCCCCCTCTATAGACCGCTTTTCCTTGCAGGACAACGAAAGCAGGGCGTTACAATGCCGCGCCCATGGTCAAACTTCCTCCTTACGCTGGCACGCTTTCCAACCTCTATTGGATGCTCCGGTATTACCGTCACCGTGACTTAGCAGCCCGAAGGCGGTTCTATCGATATATTTCAGACGAAAAAAAACGCCTTTTTTTACAAGGCGTCGATTTTGAAGAAGTTAGGCGTTTATGCAGGTATTTGAGCAATCCACGAAATATTCATGCGGAAAGTACATTTTTGTCTTATGCGGCTCAATATCGGCTTGATCTTTAAAGCCCAAGTTTTTCGACCACGACTTAACATAATACACATTATGCGCGGTACTGTAATTTGCGCGCTTGCAGAAATTCCTGTCCCGGTTCTCACAACAGCAGCTCCTAAGCTGACATAATTTGCGGCACTCGATGCCGAGTCCTCCAACAACAATAGTCTTCTCAAAATCGCACCGTGAACCAACACGATCAAAACCGCTCGCTCCGTCTGCTGTCGGCGACTGTTCAGTTCATTCGCCGGCGCAAGTTACTGTTGGTACTTGGCCTGTGCTTCCTGCTCGCCGCTGTTTTCCTGGTCGCCAACGAAATCCGGACTTCGCGATGGCAGGCCGCCTACCTGGCCGATCACGCCGTCGGACTCGGTTACCAGATCGTCGCCGGCCGCAGCGATGCCGTGCGTTTTCCCGAGTACGGCCCGTTCGACCAGCGCATGGGCTACACGAAACTGCCGCAGTATATCGAGCGGCTTACGGCGGGCGGCTTCAAGGTCAGCTACGCCAGCCGGTTCTCCGACAATCTGCTCGATTACGTCCAACGCGGCTATTTCCCGCCATATCACGAAAAAACGCGGTCGGGGCTGGATATCGTCGATTGTCGCGGCGAGCAGCTCTACCGTTTCCGCTACCCTTATCGCGGCTATGACGACTTCGCCGCCGTGCCGCCACGCGTCGCCGACGCCCTGATGTTCGTCGAGAACCGCGACCTGCTCGACGAATCGCGTCCGACGATGAATCCGGCTATCGACTGGGTGCGTTTCTCGAAGGCCGTAATTGGCCAGGTGGCCCATGTACTGGGCGACGACTCCAATTCACCGGGCGGCAGCACGCTGGCGACGCAGATCGAGAAATATCGTCATTCGCCGGACGGCGTCACTGCCAACGCCCACGAAAAGCTGCGCCAGATGATGTCGGCCAGCGTCCGTGCCTACCTCGACGGCGAACTGACGCTGCCCGCCCGGCGGCGCATCCTGCTCGATTACCTAAACACCGTACCGCTCTCCGCCGTCCCCGGCTATGGCGAGGTGAATGGCCTGGCCGACGGCATGTGGGTGTGGTTTGCCAGCGATTTCAACACCACGAATGACCTGCTCGCCGCACCCGAGGCAAGCGGCGAAACCCTGGCCGCCCAGGGGTTGGCCCTGCGTCAGGTGGTGGCGCTGATGATCGCACACCGGCGGCCGTCCTATTATCTGGCGCCCGGCGGTCGCGCCCGGCTGGAACAGCTGTCCGCCAGCTATGTCCGGCTGCTCGCCGAAAGCCAGTTGATCGGTCCGGCGCTGCGCGATGCCGCCCTCGCCGGCTCGCTAAAGTTTCGCGACATGAAGACCAACCCGGTACCGCTGCCGCCCAATAGCGGCAAGGGATCGACTGCAGTGCGTAACCGGCTGGCCGGCATGCTCGGCGCTTCGCTGTATGAGCTCGACCGCTTCGATGCCAGCGTCTCCACCACCCTGCATGGCACCTTACAGCGCGAAATCAGCGATTTCCTCGAAAAACTGAGCGAACCGGACTTCGCCACCCGCCAGGGCGTGGTCGGCGAACACCTGCTGACACCGGGCAATCTCAAAGCGGTCCGCTACAGTTTCAACCTGGTCGAACGAACCCCGGACGGCAACCGGGTGCGGGTGCAGACCGATACCACCGACCAGCCGCTCGATATCAACGAAGGCAGCAAGCTGGAGCTCGGCTCGACCGCCAAGCTGCGCGTGCTGACCACCTACCTCGAAATGATCGCCGAACTGCACCAGCAACTGGCCGAGCGGCCGGTCGCCGAACTGCGGAGCATGCAGCATGAAAAACATGACCGCCTGACGGCCTGGGCGCTCGAACACCTGATTGCCGCAACCGATCGCAGCCTGCCGGCGATGCTGCAGGCGGCACTCGAACGCCGCTATTCGGCCAGCCCCGGCGAAAATTTCTTCACCGGCGGCGGCGAACACCATTTCAACAATTACCGCCATGAGGACGACGGCCGCAACCCGACCGTACGCGAAGCCCTGCAAGGCTCGATCAACCTGGTTTTCGTGCGCCTGATGCGCGACGTGGTGCGCTACGCGATGCTGCAGATTCCCGGTGGCACCGCCCAATTGCTGAAAGACGACGACAATGCCCGGCGCAAGATCTACCTGACCAAGTTTGCCGATCAGGAAGGCCAGGTTTTCCTGCGTCGGTTCTGGCACAAGTACGCGGGCAAGACGCCGGAGGAAATCCGTGAGATCTTCCTCGACGGCCTGAAACCCAATGCCGATCGCCTGGCGGCCGTCTTCCGTTACCTCTCGCCGCAAGCCACGCCGGAAGACCTTGCCGCCTTCCTGGAGGAGCATCTCGAGCATGAAAAGCTGGATGCCGGGCGCGTCGCCAGGCTCTACACCCGCTATGCGCCCGACGCCTTCGATTTACCGGATCGCGGCTACATCGCCCGCGTCCACCCGCTGGAACTCTGGCTGGCCGCTTTCCTTTCGGCTCACCCGGATGCCGGCTGGTCGGCAACCGTGGCGGCCAGTGCCGACGAGCGCCAGGCCGTCTACCGCTGGCTGTTCACCACCCGTTTCAAGGGCGCCCAGGACTCCCGCATCCATACCATGCAGGAGGTCGAAGCCTTCCTCGACATCCATCGCCGCTGGGCCCGGCTCGGCTATCCATTCGGCCACCTGGTACCGTCCCTGGCCAGCGCGCTGGGCAGTTCCGGCGACCGCCCGGCGGCTCTGGCCGAACTGATGGGCATCATCGTCAATGACGGCGTGCGCCTGCCGACACTGCGTCTCGATCACCTGGAATTCGCCACCGGCACACCGTACGAAACACGCTTCGTCAGGCAAATCGGCGAGGGCGAGCGCGTCATGGCCCCCGAAGTCGCCGCCGCCCTGCGCAGCGCCCTGTCCGAAGTGGTCGAAGGCGGCACCGCCCGTCGCCTGTCCGGTGCCTTCAAGCTGGCCGACGGCACCCTCCTCCCGGTCGGCGGCAAAACCGGGACCGGCGACAATCGTATTGTCATCGGCCACAACGGCAGCCGCGGCGTCGCCCTGAATCGCACTGCGACTTTCGTTTTCTATCTCGGGCCGCGTCATTTCGGCACGCTGACCGCCTATGTCATCGGTCCGGAAGCCGGCAGCTACGGCTTTACGTCGGCCTTGCCGGTGCAGATCCTGAAATCGATGGGTCCACTGTTGCTGCCCCTGCTCGATCAGCCAGCCCAAAATGGCTGCCCACCGTGACGATCGCATCTTCGGCAAGCCCGGGCACGCCGTGACGCCCGCGGCTTCGACGCACGCCCATGACCCGGCGCTCCGGCGCCGGCTTGCGGATTAAGCCAGGAACGAGTGGCGCCGGGAAAGCTTCATTTCCCTACGCCCGTTCCAGCCACTTCAGCAGCATGCCGTAAAGGCGTTCCGGCAGCACGGGCTTGGCGATGAAATCGTTCATGCCCGCGGCCAGACACTGTTCCCGATCTTCCGGATAGGCATTGGCGGTCATCGCCAGGATGGGTATGGCCTGGCCGGCGGGCAAGCGGCGAATCGCCCGCGCTGCATCGAGGCCATCCATTTCCGGCATCTGCATGTCCATCAGGATCAGGTCGTAATTGCCCTCGCCGGCTCGGGTCACCGCTGCGCGGCCATTTTCCACCACCTCGATTATCAGTCCGACTTCTTCCAGCTGTTCGCGGATGACTTCCTGATTGACCGGCTCATCTTCGGCCAGCAGGATGCGGGCTCCGGCATGGCGGAGGATAAGCATCTCGGCGGACGGCTGGGCATCCTCGCCTAGCGTCGCCGGAATGACACGTTCTGTCCTATTCAACCGCACCGTAAACCAGAAAGTGCTGCCCTCCCCGACCTGGCTGTGTACGTCGATCTCGCCGCCCATCATGTTGACCAGGCGCTTGCTGATCGCCAGGGCCACAACCGCTGGCCGCGCTGATCGCGAATTGAGCCAATCGACTGAGCTTCGCCATTGCGCACCAGCGCATAACCGCCCTGAAAATGGCGATCACCCTGAGCTTGGCGACAGCCGCCGCCGACGGGTGCCCAGGTAAAGCCGGCCCTTACTGGATTTCGATGGTGACCGAGTGCCCGGAATGGCCGCCGGCCCGGCGCAGTAGATCGCCGATATCGGTATTGCCATTGCGCAAGGCGACGTCGAAAGCCGTTTCGCCGGTTTCCAGCGTCTTGTTGGGATCGGCCTTGCTGCTCAGCAGCAGGCGGACCGTCTCGAGATGACCGCCCCGGGCGGCAGCGATCAACGGCGTCGTACCGTTTTCACTGGCGGCGTCAACGTCGGCGCCCGACTTGAGAAGCAGCCGCGCAATGTCGACATTGCCCTTGAAAGCGGCATAGGCGAGCGGCGTCCAGCCCGGCGTATTGACGCTGGCACCGGCCGCCAGCAGCAGTTCGACTACTTTGACATGGCCGAAGAAGGCAGCCAGGCGCAAGGCGCTGTCGCCGGCTGAATTGCGCGCATCGAGCTTGGCGCGCTGGCGGATCAGAAAGTCGACCGTGTCGGCGTGACCGTCGCGGGCAGCGAGCATCAGCAAGGTATTGCCGTTGATGTCGGTAGTGTCGACCGATGCGCCGCGATTGACCAGGGCAGCGATCTCGCTGGTCGCGCCCATCCGCGCCGAAGTGATCAGGTCGTCGTAGGTGGCGGCCGAGGCCTGACTGGAGAAGGCCAGGGCGGCAGCGAGGGCGAGCAGTATTTTTTTCATGGCAGTCGGGGACGGCGGGCGTGTTTGAACAACAGGAAGAAGTTATCGGTCGTCGCCTGGGCGACTTCGGCTGGCGACAAGCCGCGCAGACGGGCGAGTTCTTCGGCGACATGTAAAACGTAGGCCGGCTGGTTGGGCTTGCCGCGATAGGGCACCGGCGCTAGGTAAGGCGAATCGGTTTCAACCAGAATACGATCAAGCGGGCACTTGGTCGCCACTTCCTTGACCAAGGCGGCGTTCTTGAAAGTGACGATGCCGGAAAACGACAAGTAAAAACCAAGATCGAGCGCCTGGCGGGCGATCTCCCAATTCTCGGTAAAGCAGTGCATGACGCCGCCCACCGTTCCGGCGCCCTCTTCCTGCATCAGGCGCACGGTGTCGGCCGCCGATTCGCGGGTATGGATGACCAGCGGCTTGCCCAGGCGGCGGGCGGCCCGGATATGAACGCGAAAACGTTCGCGTTGCCACTCTGGCTTGTCCTTCTGCCAGTAATAGTCGAGACCGGTCTCGCCGATGGCGATGACCTTGGCGTGGCTGCCCAGTTCGACCAGGCAATCCTCGCTCGGCTCTTCGGCATCCGTGTATTCGGGATGGACGCCGACCGTGGCAAAAAGGCGCTCTTCGGCCTCGGCCAGCGCCAGCACGCGGGGAAAATCTTCCAGATTGACCCCGATGCAGACGGCGCAGCCGACACCGTTGTCCTGCATGCGCTGCAGGACATCCGGCAACTGGTTGGCCAGATCCGGGAAATCGAGATGGCAATGGGAGTCGACCAGCATCGCAGTCAATTACAGGGTATGCGTCGGCCGGGTCGACTGCATGACGCCGCCGAGCAGGCCCTCGATCTTGCGCCGCGCTTCCTGGCCGCTTTCGTCGTTGTTGAAATGGACGCCGATACCCTGGGCGCGACCGTTTTGCGCGCCGGGCGGCGTCACCCAGACGACCGAACCGGCGATCGGCAGCTTGGCCGGATCGTCCATCAGCGACAGCAGCATGAAGACTTCGTCGCCCAGGTTGTAGCCCCGCGTCGTCGGAATGAAGATGCCGCCACTGCGCAGATGCGGCATGAACGCGGCGTAGAGCGCCGATTTGGAATTGATGTTCAGCGACAGGACGCTGGGACGCTGGGCCGCGGGTTTGGCTTCACTCATTGTTTGGCAAACAGGGCTCGATAGTCCAGAAAGACACCTTCCAGGAAAAGGCGCGCATTTAGCGGCTGCTCGGCTTCCTGGCGGCGTTTGATCATGTCGCGGTAGGAGTGGATCAGGCTTACGGCGGGAATGATATCAGCCAGGCCTGAAATTGTGGCCTGTTGCGGCAGAAAATATCGCACCGGCAGGCCGTTCTTGGCCAGCGCCAGATCGACCAGCCACTTTTGCAGCGCTTCGACCAGCGTCTTCAGCAACAGCTTGCCCTTGCTGTCCTTGACGATTTTTTCGAATTCCGCCGCCATGCCCAGTGCGTCGGTGTTCCGGCCACTGGCCAGGCGCTTGATCAGGGTTTCCAGCCAGCTGCCTTGCCCGGAGGCGGCCAGATCCAGCGCCAGTCCCGGCGAACCGCCGGCCAAAGCCAGCCAGCGTCCGGCATCGGCCAGGCCGGCGGCCGCCAGCACGCGCTCGGCCAGCTTGGGCTGCGGCACGGCAAGCGGCACCACCTGGCAGCGGCTACGGATCGTCGGTAGCAAACGCAATGGTTCGTTTGAAACCAATAAAAACAATGTAGATGCCGCCGGTTCTTCAAGTGTTTTAAGAAGAGCATTTGCGGTATTGCGATTCATCGCTTCGGCCGGATTGACTAGGATGATTTTCAAACCGGCCCGGTGCGTGCCGATATTGAGAAATTCGTCGAGACCGCGCACCTGGTCGATGGTGATCTGCTGGCTCGGCTTTTTCTTGCCGTCTTCGACCTCGCCCTCGTCGGCCAGTGCATCCGGTTGCAGCAGGCGAAAATCGGGGTGGTTGCCCTGACTGTACCAGTTGCAGGCGAGGCACTTGCCACAGGCCAGGCCATTCGCCAGTGACTGTTCGCAGAGCAAGCTGGCAGCAAACTGGCGGGCCAGCTCGTACTTGCCCAGACCTTTCTGCCCGACCAGCAACAACGAATGCGGCAGGCGCTCGCGTCGCGCCAGCAAACCTGACCAGGCGTTTTCGTGAAGCTCAATTACATTCATAAACAATCTGTTGAAACAATTTGCTCAAGTGTTTTGCGAATAGTTTCCAGGCTGTGGTTGGCGTCGATGACGCGAATGCGCGACGGATTGCCATGCGCTCGTTCGAGGTAGGCCAGGCGCACCCGCTCGTGGAAATCGGCTTTTTCCTGCTCGAAGCGGTCGAGCACCCGGCTGGCCAGCGCAATGCGTTCGCGCGCGACGTCGAGCGGCAGGTCGAACAGCAGGGTCAGATCGGGCTGGACGTGGCCATGAACCCAGTGTTCCAGGCTCAGGAACTTGCTGCGATCCAGGCCGCGGCCGCCGCCCTGGTAGGCGTACGTGGCGTCGCTGAAACGGTCACAGATCACCCATTCGCCGCGCGCCAGTGCCGGTTCGATCAATTGCGCCAGATGTTCGCGGCGGGCGGCGAACATCAGCAAGGTTTCGGTTTCGAGATGCATGGCATCGTTGAGTAACAGCGCCCGCAGTTTTTCGCCCAGCTCGGTGCCACCCGGCTCACGCGTCACCTGCACCGTCTTGCCCTGGCTGCGCAGGTATTCGGCCAGCCATTCAACATGGCTGCTCTTGCCGGCGCCATCGATTCCTTCGAAAGTGATGAATTTGCCCTTCACTTCCCACCCCTTTGATATTTGTTGACCGCACGGTTGTGCTGGTCGAGAGTACGCGAAAATTCGCTGCTGCCGTCGCCGCGGGCGACAAAATAAAGCGCATCGCTGTCCGCCGGATGCAGCGCCGCATGCAGCGAGGCCTGGCCGGGCATGGCAATCGGCGTCGGCGGTAAGCCGGTACGCCGGTAGGTATTGTACGGGCCGTCGCCGAGCAGGTCGTTCTTGCGCAGATTGCCGTCGAAGCGCTCGCCCAGACCGTAGATGACGGTCGGATCGGTCTGCAGCAACATGCCCTGGCGCAGACGATTGACAAACACGGCGGCGACCTGGGTGCGATCGCTCTCCCGTCCGGTCTCCTTTTCGACAATGGAGGCCATGACCAGCGCTTCGGCCGGTGTCCGGTAAGGCAGACCGGGCGCCCGCCGCACCCACTCGCTGTCGAGCCGGCGCTGCATGGCCCGGGCGGCGCGGGCGATCAGTTCGAAATCGCTGGACTGCTTGTCGAACAGGTAGGTATCGGGGAAAAGCCAGCCATCGAGGCCGGGATGAGCCAGGCCCAGCCGCTCGGCAATCTGCGCCTCGGACAGGCCGCTCGATTCGTGGCGCAGGTCGGGGTGGCGGTCGAGGCGGTCGCGCCATTGGCGAAACGTCCAGCCCTCGACGAGGACCAGTTCGCCCTGGGTGACTTCGCCCCGCGTCAACTTGCCCAGCAACTGCAGCGGCGTAACCCCTTGCTTGACGGAGTAACTACCGGCCTTGATGCCGGTTTCGGCCTTGTTGAAACGGGCCAGCACGGCAAGCAGTCGGGGATCGATATCGATGCCGGCTTCGCGCATCTGGGTGGTCGCCGAACGCAGGCTGCTACCGGCGATGACGCGGAAATCGAGCGGCGAACTGCGCAGGACCAGCGGCTGGTTTGCCCAGTACCAGCCGATACCGGTCAGCACGGCGAACAGCAGGAAAACCGGGAGAAATAGCTTGAACAGGAAACGCAAGGGAACTCGCAGGTGGCAGGCCGGTCTGGCTCGTGTCGAACGAGCATCGTGAAACGGGCGATATAATATCCCAAACCCCACCTGGAGCCCCCATGAACCCCAATTGGCGCAGCTTTCTGGAGTCTGCCAACGGCAACTTCGACAGCGTATCTTGCGATCTTCTTGATTTTGGCGATGCTGCCGGCGAATTGCTGGCCGCCCGCGAGCAGACGGTCGTCGTGCCGCTGACCCACCTCGGCCTGATCGCAGCCAGCGGCGACGACGCCAAGGCTTTCCTGCACAGCCAATTCACCAGCGACGTCAATCACCTGGCGGAAAACCACGCCCAGCACGCCGGCTGGTGCTCGGCCAAGGGCCGGCTGCAGGCCAGTTTCCTGGTCTGGCACGAGGCGGGCAACTATCGCCTGCTGCTCGCCGCCGACTTGCAGGAAACGACCCAGAAACGCCTGCAGATGTTCGTGCTGCGCGCCAAGGTCAAACTGGCCGCCCTCACCGACGACCACGGACTGCTCGGATTGTCCGGACCGCAAGCCGCGGCGGCGCTGGCCGCTGCCGCACTGCCCTGCCCGGCCGAGCCGCTGACCACGGCGAGCGTCGACGGCATGACGGTGATCCGCCTCGACGCGACCCGCTTCATCGTGGTCGCGCCGCAAGCCAGCCTGGCGCAACTGTGGCAAAAGCTGTCTGCCCAGGCCAAGCCGGCCGGTGTGCCGGTCTGGCGCTGGCTGGACGTGCGGGCGGCCTTCCCGCTGGTCACCCTGGCCACCAAGGAAGAATTCGTGCCGCAGATGGCCGATTTCGACAAGATCGGCGGCGTCAGTTTCCACAAGGGCTGCTATCCCGGCCAGGAAATCGTGGCGCGGACGCAATACCTCGGCAAGGTCAAGCGCCACCTTTTCCGGCTGAGCAGCCCGCAGGCCGTGAAGGCCGGCGACCCGCTCTACTCGCCGGAGAATCCCGACCAGGCCTGCGGCATGGTGATGAGCGCAGCGCCCTGCCCGACCGGCGGTTTTGCCGGGCTGGCCGTGGTCCAGTCGAATTTCGCGAGCGATGTCCGTCTCGAATCGCGCGAAGGGCCGGCCGTCCAGGTCACTCCCGTCAATCCCTGAAAGCGGGCCGGCATGTGCCTGATCGTCGTCGGCTGGCAGGTGCATCCGGATTTTCCGCTGCTCCTCGCCGCCAACCGCGATGAATTCCATGCCCGGCCCACCGCCCCGCTCGGGCGCTGGCCGGAGGCACCGCAGATCATCGGTGGCCGCGACCTCGAAGCCGGCGGCACCTGGCTGGGCGTTACCGATAACGGTCGCCTGGCGGCGGTGACCAATGTCCGCGAACCGGGCATGGCAAAGGGGACACGCTCACGCGGCCTGCTGACCCGCGATTTCCTGCTTTCCGGGGAGTCGGCCGGCGATTACGCCAGGCGCCTGGACGGCGCGGCATATTCCGGTTTCAACCTGCTGCTCGGCGATGGCGAGTCGCTGGTTTACTGCTCCAACCGCGATGGTCCGCCGCGGGCATTGGAACCGGGCATCTACGGTTTGTCGAATCACCGGCTCGATAGCCCATGGCCGAAATTGCAGACGGCGCGCCGCAAGTTCGCCGACGCCATCGATCAATTGCCCGATGAAACGGCTTTTTTCGAGCTACTCGCCGACAAGAGCATCGTGGCCGACGCCGACCTGCCGCAAACCGGCGTGCCGCTGGACTGGGAACGGCTGCTCTCCGCCGTTTTCGTGCACTCCGCAGCCTACGGCACGCGCGCGTCGACGGTTCTCCGGCAAGGCGCCGACGGGAGCATCCGGCTGCACGAACGCAGCTTCGGGCCGGACGGCCGACTGCTTCAATCCTCGGTAATTTCCACCGCCGTGTAGCACGGCACCAGGTCGAACAATTCGACGATGTCGGCATTGCGCATCCGGATACAGCCATGCGAGCCGGGGATTGCCATGTCGGTGATGTCCGGCGTGCCGTGGATATAGACGTAGCGGCGCATGGTATCGACGCAGCCCAGGCGATTGCGACCCGGCTCGCAACCCGACAACCAGAGGATGCGGGTCAGTATCCAGTCGCGGCCGGGAAAGGCGGCGGCCAGTTCCGGCGTCCAGATTTCGCCGGTTGGCCGGCGGCGGACGAAAACGGCGTTTTCCGGTTGGCCGGCGCCGATCCTGGCGCGCACCAGGTGCCGGCCGCGCGGCGTGCGGTAGCTGCCGGAAAGCTCGCCGACGCCTGCGGCGGCCGTCGATACCGGATACTGGCGCAGGATTTCGCCGCTCTCGGCGAGGACAGTCATCGTCTGGCGGGCCACGGAAACCAGCAGTTTCATGAGGTCTTCTTGCGCCGGCCGGCGAAAAACTGCGACAGCATGCTGCTGCATTCCGCGGCCAGCACGCCGCCTTCGACCGTGGCATGATGATTCAGGCGCTCGACGCCGAACAGGTCGACGACGCTGCCATGGACGCCGGTCTTGGCATCGCGGGCCCCGTAGATGACGCGACTGATCCGGGCATGCATGATGGCGCCGGCGCACATGGCACAAGGCTCCAGGGTCACGAACAGTTCGCAGCCGGGCAGCCGGTAATTGCCCAGGGCACGGGCGGCATCGCGCAGGGCGGCAATTTCGGCATGCGCCGTCGGATCGCTTTCGCCGATCGGCGAATTGAAGCCGCGCCCGACGATCACGCCGTCGCGCACCACCACCGCGCCCACGGGAACTTCGCCCAGACATTCGGCGGCGCGCGCCAGGGACAGCGCTTCGCGCATGAAATATTCGTCGCCCAGGCGGGCGGGAAAATCGTCGCTACGATTCATTGAAGGCGGACACCGGGCAGCGCTCCCGCCCGGGCGATTAAGCGGCCGCGCCGGCGGGCGGGCATCTCGAACAAGGGGCGGATGGTCATGGCGTCTGAGCGGGGCGGCAAAGCCGGCATTCTCTCAAGGAATCGGCTTTTCGCCAAAGCGCTCGATTGCCTGCCGGCAGAACGCTGCACCGTGACAGATTGTTGCATCAAATCCTGAAACCAACTGCGCGCCGCCTTTTCCAACGTGCAGAGATTGCCGGCTTGCCCCGTGCAGGGTTCATTCGACCCCGATACCGGTTTTCAGCGAGGAGATGTCATGGCCCATCAGGAATTACTCCACCCGCAAGTTCTGGTCGATGCGGAGGAAGTACGCAAACGCAAGGCGTTCCTCGAATTCAGCGAGAACGACGTCGCCGTCCTGACCGGCGCCAACGACCTCGCCCGGGAATACGCCGACACCATGATCGAGGACTTTTATCGGCATCTGCTCTCCTTCGAGGAGACGCGCGCTTTTTTCTCCGACGCCGACGTCCTCAACCACGTCCGGCAGATGCAGAAAGCCTATTTCATGCGCCTGACCGAAGGCAATTACGACCAGGAATACGTCGCCAACCGCGTCCGTATCGGCAGCATCCACGAGCGCATCGGGCTGCCTGTGAAGTCCTATTTCGGGATGTACTGCTTCTATCTGCGATCTGTCCTCAAGCGCTTGCGCCAGGAGTACAGCAAATCGCCGGAACAAGCCTACACCGTCTTCAATTCGCTGATGAAGCTGACCTTCTTCGACATGGGGCTGGCCATCGATACCTATATCGAATCCCGCGAACGAACCATCCAGGGCCAGCAGGAAGCCATCCGCGAACTGTCCACACCGGTGCTGTTGTTGCGCCCGGGCCTGTTGTTGCTGCCCATCATCGGCTTGATCGACACCCAGCGCGCCCGGCAACTGACCGAACAATTGTTGCGCTCGATCCGGACCAACCGCGCCAAGGTGGTGGTCATCGACGTCACCGGCGTACCCTCGGTCGATACCAAGGTGGCCAATCACCTGGTGCAGGCCGTCGAAGCCTCCCGCCTGATGGGGGCCATGTCGATCATTACCGGCATCGCGCCGGATATCGCGCAGACCATGGTGCGCCTGGGCATCGACCTGATGCGCATCCAGACGGTAGGCGATCTGCAAAGCGGCATCGAGGAAGCGGAGCGCCAACTCGGCTATCGGGTGGTCAAGAATGCCGATTCCGAGAACGATGACGACAAGGAGCGGTCATGAGCCGTTCGCGCGCCCCGATCCTGAAACTGGGCGACACGCTGGTCGCCTCGGTCCAGGAAGCGCTGATGGATGCCGACCTGGTCGGCCTGCGCGACGAACTGGTAGCCGATGTCAAAAGCTACCGGGCAACCGGCGTCATCATCGATGTCACGGTCCTCGACGTTCTCGATTCCTTTGCCGCCCGCACCATCCGCAACATCGCCCAGATGACGCAACTGATCGGCGCCAAGACGGTCATTGTCGGGATTCAGCCGGACGTGGCCTTTTCGATGGTGCAATTGGGCCTGACCCTGGAGGGCACGGAAACGGCGCTCGACCTGGAAGACGGGCTGAATCTTCTGAAGATCAAGGTTAGCCGTGAACACCGTGCTTAACGAATTGTGCGTACCGATCAACTCGGAGGCCGATCTGGTCACCGCACGTCTGCGCGGTCGCGAAATGGCGTCGGTACTGCATTTTTCATCGAGCGAACAAACCCTGATCGCCACCGCCATTTCGGAGGTGGCCCGCAATATCCTGAGTTACGCCGGCACTGGGCAAGTCGATCTGAAACTGGTCCGCGATGGCCAGAAGAGCGGCATGTCGGTGATTGCCAGCGATCGCGGTCCGGGCATTCCCGATCTGGCCTCGGCCATGCAGGACGGCTACAGCACCTCGGGCAGCCTGGGGCTCGGGCTTCCCGGATCGAAAAGATTGATGGACGAGTTCGACCTGAGTTCCAGTATCGGCCTGGGCACGACCGTCAGCATGACCAAATGGAAAATGTAGCGAACAGCGATCGGGCGGCCATCGCGCCCTATGCTTATGCCATTGCCGGCCGGCCACTGGCCGGCGAACGGCATTCGGGGGATGCCGGCATGGTCTGCCCGACGGCGAGCGGTGTCCTGATCAGCGTCGTCGATGGCCTCGGTCACGGCACCGAGGCGGCGGCGGCGTCGCGCCTTGCCATCCAGACCTGCCGGGAGCACGCCGGCGAGCCGGTGATGCAGATTATCGCCCGCTGCCATAGCGCCCTTTTGCCGACGCGCGGTGCCGCCATGGTGGTGGCCGCCATTGACTGCGGCAAACAAAGCCTGAGTTGGCTCGGCGTCGGCAATGTCGAGGCGATACTATTGGCCGGCACGCCGCAGCCGTCGCGCCGGATCACGCCGCTAACCAATGGCAGCGGCGTCGTCGGCTACCGGCTGCCGCCGCTCGAAACCAGAATCGCCGCCATCCAGCCGGGCGACCGCCTGGTGTTCGCCACCGATGGTGTCGATGAACGCTTTGCCTACGACGAGATCCCGACCGGCACGCCTTACGAGGTGGCCCACGCCATTCTCGACAAACACGGCAAGACCGGCGACGACGCCCTGGTTCTGGTGGTGCACTGGCTGGGTCCGACCCTGGCTGCCGCCACGGTGCGTTCATGAAGGCCGACCGCCGGGACTTCGCGGCTGATTATGAGCAGGCTCTGCTCACCTATCTGCAGGGCGGTGACGAAGAGATCGCCCTGCAGCAGGCCTACGAACTGGGACGACGGGCCATTGCCGGCGAAGAAAACATCCTCGGACTGATCGGCATCCATTATCGGGTCCAGCAGATTACCGGCCGGGGCATCAAACAGACGCCCCGCCGCCAGCAACGCGAAACCCGCAGCGAAGCTTTTCTTGCCCAGGTGATGGCCCTGTTCGAGATGACCCACCGCCAGACGCAGGAAATGAACCGCTCGCTGCGCAACAGCGAGCGTCGCAAGGCGGCAATCCTCACCAGCGCCTTTGACAGCATCATCACTTTCGATGCCCACGGCCGCATCATCGACTTCAATCCGGCGGCCGAGGCGATGTTCGGCCACCAGCGCGCCGGCGTCATCGGCCACGACCTGGCCGCACTGATCCTGCCCGAAAGCCGGCGTGCGGCTTTCCACGAGACACTCGAACTCTGCCGCGCACCGGGCGACGAGCCGAGCATCGGGCAACGCCAGGAAATCGTCGCCGTGCGCGCCGACGGCAGCGAATTTCCCGCCGAAATGGCGATCACCTACGTCAAGGTCGATGCCGCCGGTTTCTTTACCGCATATGTCCGCGACCTTACCGAACGCAAGATCTACGAGGCGCGCATCGAATATCTGGCCACCCACGACGCCCTGACCAGCCTGGCCAACCGCAATCTGCTCAAGGACCGCATCGAGCACACCATCGCCCACGCCGCGCGCCATGGCGACCAGGCGCTGATCGTCCTTTTCATCGGCATCGAGCGCTTCAAGTTCATCAACGACAGCATGGGGCACGCTTTCGGTGACGCGCTGATCAAGGCCATCGCCCACCGGCTGGAATCGGGGGTGCGCGACATCGACACCCTGGCCCGGCAAAGCAGCGATGAATTCGTCATCGCCCTGCTCGGCAATGGCAATGGCGTCCAGGATGCGCTGCGCTGCGGCGGCGAAGTCCTGGCCGCCTTCACCCGGCCTTTCGCCGTCGAGGAAAGATCGATCCACATGGGTTGCAGCATTGGCGTCAGCCTCTATCCCTCCGACGGCAAGGAAGTCGACACGTTGATCGACAATGCCAGTGCCGCCATGCATCGCGCCAAGGCGTCCGGCAACGGCATGATCCATTTCTACACGCCGGATTTGAGCGCCTTCGCGGCCGAACGGGCGCGACTGGAAAACGCGCTGTGGAGCGGCCTGGGCAACGACGAATTCCGGGTCTATTACCAGCCGCAGATCCGCGTCGCGGACGGCGCGATCATTGGCGCCGAAGCCCTCATTCGCTGGCAGCATCCGCAATTGGGCATGATTTCACCGGAACGCTTCGTCGGACTGGCCGAGGAAACCGGCCTGATCACCCAGATCGGTGAATGGGTGCTGGAAACGGCCTGCACGCAAAACCGGATCTGGCAAAACCAGGGCTTTCCCGAACTGCGCATTGCCGTCAATGTCTCGGCACGACAATTCCGTAACGGCAGCATCATGCGCGCCCTGAAAACCGTGCTGAGCGGCAACGGCCTGTCCCCCGGCTCGCTGGAAATCGAAGTCACGGAAAGCAGCCTGATGGACAACATGGACGAATCGATCCTTCTCCTCAACGAGATGCGAGCACTCGGCATCAGCATCTCGCTCGACGACTTCGGTACCGGTTATTCCTCCCTTTCCTACCTGCGCCGCCTGCCCGTCGATCGCCTGAAAATCGACCAGTCCTTCGTCCATGGCATGCGGGCCGATGCCCAGGCCCAGACCATGGTCCGCGAAATCATCCACTTGGCGCAGGCCTTCGGCTTGAGCATCATTGCCGAAGGGGTCGAGACGCAGCGCGAGCTGGATTTCATCAGGCGGCATGGCTGCGACGAATACCAGGGCTACCTTTTTTCCAAACCCGTCCCGGTCGATGAATTCGAGCACCTGCTGCGCTCGGCTCGGCGCGCCCGGCAAGAGCATTGAAATCACTCGGCGAGCCGGCAGCCGGCGCCAGAGACGGCACACTGGCCGGCAGCCGCTTTGGGCGTTGCGCCGTCCGGACGGGCAGCCGGGCAAAGTTGCCGGTCAGCGCCACAAATGCGCCGTCGCGATGGCCGGCGGCTATCTGTGCCCCGACCGGCAAATTCATGCCGCCACCGACCAACAGACGATCGATATCCTGCCAGAGCAGATTGCGAAAGACCTGGGCCATATTGACATTGCGGTCCTCGGCTAGACTCACCATCTGGTCAATTTCCTGCTGTCGCAGCAAGATGCCGGGCAGCCCGCCGGCGACGATCAGCAGGAGCGGGGAAAGCCAGGGAAAATACGGGTGAGAGCGAAGGCACGCATGGCTAATCGGCGATGCGAAATCCCGCTCGCGCCTGCTGAAAAATCCGGCTTGCCAACCGCCACGGGCGCATCGACCGGGTTTTCGCGACGATGCCCTGGCGCTTACGGGTGTCGCCCAGCCCCGCCTGATCACTCTGGGTCAGCAATCGCGGATGAGCGTAACGCAAGTTCCGCAGGGCACGGCTGGCACGTTCCAGCAGGACGCCTTGCGCCTCGTCGTCGCCCCTCGATAGCGCGGCGGGCTGGGCCCGGGTCATTTCCTTGAGCGGCATCATGGCGAGCAAGCCCGGAAATAGGAACGCGGCCCCTGCCACCAGAAGCCCACGACGAACGCGATGCCACGACATGCCAGCCTCCCCTGTTCGATTGCTCCATTGCAAATGACGAAGGGACGTGGCATATCGCCTCGCCTCCGTCCGACGTCCTTATCCGGCCGCCTCGCTGCGCGCAAGAATCGGCCCGGACAGAGGAAGGCTGTCCATACGCAGGAAGCAGTCCGGCGATTTTAGAAACTCGTCGCGCCAGGCGATGCCAGTCATCGCCTGAATCCTTGTCGGCAATCCCGCCGGGCTGCGTCGGCCTTTTCCGGCGCGCGATTCCGCCGGCCAGTGAACCGGAAAAACCCCTCACCCTGAAATGGCAAAAGCCCTGAATGCTCAGGGCTTTTGGGCTAACTGCCGCGTACGGTGGCGCCCGTCGAGGCGCCGCCGATCATTCCCACTCTATTGTCGTTTGCAGCAATAAGCCACTATTTTTCAATAACATAAAATACTCATAAAAATAGATACCATGGAAGATGCCATGTTCAATTGCCACCCTGCGTCAACCTTCAAAAAGTCGTCGGTCAACATCTTCACCCTAGCCCACTTGCCTTGCAACGCTAAAACAATGCGGCCTGCGGCTTCTGCCCGTTGCCTGAGCTCCTGGCTGTGACCGTCTCGATTGGATTGCCCAGCAGCAGGAAGTCGGGGATACCGAGCGGTGGCACAGTCTTCAGCATGCCATCCGCGTCGCTTTTGAGCTTCTCCCGCAACTCCATAAGGAGCCTGCCGAGAACGTTCTGCCCGATTAGTGTGTCACCGGTCTCATCCGCCAACTTGGCTCCCCAATAGTCGTCCTTGCGTGACTGCTCGACGATCGGCCGATCGCGCGTGGCCAGCAGCAGCCGACCGAACTCCGCGTAGTTCTGTGCGAGCTTCACACGGAGGCACCAACGCATGACCTTGTAGCGGACTTCGTCCCAATCTGGCCTTGAGTCCTTGCGGTGCGGCTTGCTCTTCATCTTGGCGGTCATCGGGCTGTGCTGCCCAATAATTTCCCGTTGGACCTCTGGTAGGTGGGGAAAGCGACAGGCTTGATACAAAGCCTCCGTTGTCAAGATGCGGACGCCGTTGATCTGCAGGGGGTAGCCCGACGCCATGTTGGACAATCCGCCGAAGCCCTCTTTCGTCTTGTAGACGACGACGGCCTCGCCGCGAACGTAGGTACGCAGGAGACTGTTCTCAGGCTGATCGATGCTAGAGCGTGAGGTCATCAAAGATGTTCCTCGCGGAGGAATAACCCTCACGCTGTAGCAACGGATACCAGTGCAGGGCGCCCGAGGTTGCTTCCGGGTCACCCCACCACATCGCAAGAGGGCAGTTGTTGGGGCAGTTCCGATACGTGGCGATCATGGAGCCGAAGCCCACGCCGAAAGGACTGAAGCCGAGCGGGCGCATGGATTGCTTCGGGTTCTCGCTCATGGCCCTGATCTTGGCGCCGGCGATGAGGAACTCGCTCTCCAAGACTTGACGGCCCGCTTCAGAGGAGAATGGCTGGATGGGAGCCGCACTCGATTGCCGCGGCTCGAAGGGAAACTTCGCTGGCAGCGCCATGTAGGTCTGAACCTCGACCACGTTCGGCACAGCCGTGGGCCAGAGCACCCCCGAGCTGTTCTTGTACCACTTGCGGTTCTCAATCTCGAGGGCGCGCCAATACTTGACGGCGATCTTTTTCCCCGAATGCTCGACTACGCTCTTGAGCCTCTTGTCGACCAGATACGAGCCTCCCGAGTGAAGTGCAGCAACGATGACATGGACCGTGGCCGATTGAGGCGCGTCGTTGACGATCCACGGCTCGAGGTCATTGCCCACACGGTTGCCGCTGAACATCACGTCGTCGAGATAGATGAAGTCGCCGCCAGCCTCTCCGCAGTCATCCAGGTCGAGGCCACATTCGTCTTCAAGGCACTTCGCGAAGAGCTTCAGCATCTCCTTCTGGCTCTGCCCGTTCTGCTGAATGTTCAGGAAGTTCGCTGACGACCAGTACGCTGCGGGATCAGCACCGGCCAGCTTCGCGTTGTTCACAAGGGCGCGGAGGAAGTCCTTCACGTTCTTTCGCGTGAAGAAGGTCTGCTTGATGACGTGGTCAAACTCGCGCAGGAACGGCAATTGCTGAGCGGGCGTGAACTGATGAAGCCAACGATCAACGTGCTCCGGCGTCGGCTCAGGAAGATCCCCTTTTCGATAGGTCTTAATCTCGTTCGCGACAGAAACGAGAAGATCATTACGCTCACCCATTTTTCCCCCCGTAGGCAACTACCAGACGCCGCACCATTGCCGATGCCTCAATAGGCAAAGGTCGAGTAAATACCAAACGTCCCATGTCTTCTTTGTTACCACGCCTTCATTTTGAAGAGTCGCCCTTCCTGCCCCTCATCGTGTAACGTGATAACAACTTCATCAGAGGAGAACACCGGCTCCTCATCAGCAGCACGCGCTGGCAAATCAGAATCAATGAGCGTAATAATTGGCTGCAGCCCCAGCTCGGCATACCGACGAATGACCGCCAACAGATTCTCCTTTTTGCGATCATCCAGGGACTCGAACACGCCGTCGTGATAAACGAAGCGCGGGAACTTGTCGTCCAAGTGGGCTCGCAAAATAGCCAAGTCAAAGGCAATGCACAGCAGTTTCCTATACGTGTGCCCAAGGTCGGCGCTGGTTGCATTGCCTGATTCATCAAGAATTTCCGCCCTAAACTCCAGATGCCCCGCCTGGTTCGGCGATACGCTCAGCAGCGCCTTTCGGTCGATTACCTCTTCGACAATCTCACTGAAGAACACGCGAATTGCCGAGAACAAGCTGTTCTGATCAGAATTTTGCTTCTCGACATCCGCTTCGATCTGGGTCTGCAGATGCCCACGCTCTTCGGTCAACGCCCTGATCTCGGTCCGCAGTTCCTGCAGACGATGCAGGAAGCCGCGTTGACGCTCCAGCGAAGTGATGTCGGCGCGTAGCGTCACCATCTCGTCCGAGACCTGCTTGTACTTGCCAAAGATATCGGTTCCGCTCAGGAATGACAGCATCTCCGAGCGTTTCTTGCCCAAGGTATTCAGTTCTGCATTGATACGCTTAAGCTCAACTTCGAGCTCTGCGCGTTCTTCCTGCAGATAGCCGCGGCGCTCATCGGTAATGGCCCGATTGAAGGCAATCAACTGTTGGAAATCTTTCTTGATCTGCCCCTTGAACAGGACGCCGGCTTCCTCGAACAGGCGCTGCGCTTCGTCAGGATTGAAGAGAATCTGGTCCTCTTCCAGCGAGGTAATGATCTTCTTCTTGTTCTGGTTGAGCGAGTAGCGTTCAGCATTGAGGGACGCAATGCGCTCGTCGATGTCATCGACCAACTGCTTGGTGCTGTCCTTGTCCTGGGCGCGGAAGTCGAAGGCGTCGAGCAGTTTCTGCTTCTTCTCAGCCTCTTTTTGCTTGAGCAACAAGATGCCCTCGATCTTGCTGATGTCCTCAATGGACCCTCCCAATTCGTTCTTGATGGTCTGCGCGGTGGACTGCTTCTCCGCAAGTTGCTCTTCCTTCTCGTAGTGCTGCGCCACGAGTTGAGCGTCAAAGCCGAGAACATGAGCCAGAAAAGGCTTCCAATCCGAATGCGCAGCAGCGAACTTGCGCAGATGAAACACGTCGCGGAAATCGTCCTGAGAGCGCAGCAGATAGCCCAAGCCTTTACGGAACGCCCAGGGTTTGAGTGCGCGCCAGTCAAGCAATCCGTCCAACAGATCACGCGCCCGCTCAAAGGGCATGTCCTGGTGGTCCCACTCCGCCAGCGGTAACCCCGACAAGTCCTGGTGCCCGGCCTCGTGGCGTTTGAAGCTAATCTTGGTGGCTTCTTCCACGCCCCGCCGGATTGTCACGAACGAAGCATCTTCCAGCTCGATTTCCAGGAAGAAGATGAAGTCCTTGAACAGTTCGATGTGCTTGAAGAGAAAGAACCTGGGATCGCGCTTGGCAAGAAAGCCGAAGTCGAGCAAGCGCCCAAGCGTCGTCTTGCCGAGGTTGTGAGTGTCCTTGTTTCGGTTCTCCGGCAGACGAATTTCGGCCATGACAACGTTCAGGCCCTGAACAAACTCCACAGGATCGAACAAGTCAGGCTTGCTGGAATAAAGTCTAGACAGCTTCATTTGGCCCCATGTACTCCACGGCGTCGGTTTTGGGGCGATATTCGATCAGGCCCATGAGATACAGAAAATTCAGTGCCGGCAAGAACAGTACGTCCCCGCCGACGACACTTTTTTTCGCAAACTTGCGCAGCACGTCGTACTCATCCACGCGCCGGGCTTTCAGGCGAGCCAGCAGCAGCAACGAAACGTTGATGACCGTGCGATCAGGATGAGAGTGCTTGGTCGGCCGCAGCATCACCCACCTCCCCGATATCGCAATTCCAGTACATGTAGAACAGCACGGCGCGAGTCAAGCGCTTGTGGGCATGCTGCCGCAAGACAGGATCGCGGTTGAACAATAGGTCCACCAGATACTCCATAACCTCGTCGAAGGTCTGGTAGTCCTTGCGCTTGGCGATGATCTTGAGTTGGAACTCATCGACCACCGACTCGTACATGCGCAGCAAATCGAGGTTTTCCGGTGCCGCCAGGAAAGCCCGAATTTGAGCGGTCTCCTTCAGGTACTTACGCCGCTGCGCCTTGGCGTAATCGGGGCTCATGTTGTTGAGTGCGTTCTTCTGCTCGTAGGTCACCCGCTCAGTCGGCGGATCGTCAAGCAGTGCAACCACACCGTCTTTCTGTCGGGCCAGCGCTTGCACTACTTCGGCCAGGTCATCGGGGCTGACGATCAACGGCGAATCGACCGGATCGAGATCTGCTTCTTTCGCAACTTCTGGGAAACGTTTCAGCCAGATCTCCAGTTGCTCCAGTCCGCAGAGGTAGATAGACGAGGCGGGAACACTACATTTAGACGCGATGTAATCGCGTATCTCCGTTTCGGCATTACCCGCCAGACGACGGTTAGCGAACAGCATGTAGTGATCGAGTTGCTTGGCCTCGCGCAGTTTCTTGACGCGGGGAATTTCTTTGCCCAGCACGGTGTTCGCGGCTGTCGTACTAAAGAAATCTGACTCGGAGAAATTACGGTTATATCCGTTGGTGTGCTTGGCCTGGACGATGGTTGTACCGACCCACGGCGCAGACTTGCTCGGGTGCAGTTCCGCCGTCCCAATGAACTTGGCATCACGGCCACCATCAGGCCCTTTTGCAAAGCCCTGTACGGCGGCCCCAAGCAAGCGCTGACACAGAAGAACAATCAGGGTCTCGAATTGATCATCGCCCAGGTCCTCGTATGCGAATTTCATTGGGCTCCCATTTCTCTTGAATTGCTCACACCACAGTGCTTGTAGACCGTCGTTCGTGACCCTCTAGCCCAAACACAACTTTCCCGTACGTTTTCACACCATAGAAAAGTGAGCGGGAATTTTAACATTCAGAGAGGGCATCGGCCAGCGAAGAGGCAGCACATGGAACCGGCCGAAAAGCGACCGTTTTCTGTACTGCGCTGCCAAGTTGGCGGTCTACCTTCGCCAACGCCCCTCATCGGTCAATTCTGTGCAAGGATGTCATGGCTTCGCAGATGAGGCAGCAACTATGGCTGATGGGCTGTTTTGACTGATGAGGGGCGCATCCGTGCAAGCCCTACCCCTACTCGGTGGAAACAATCAACTGTCGCTGCTTCTCGAACGAGAAGACATCGCGGATGCTGCGGAGCGCAACTACATCGGGTCACGTCGCTTACGGCGATCATCAAGCTCAAAAACGGGCATGGAGGCAAAAAGAGTTTCCGGTCGCTCCCGCGCACGTGCGCATTCTTCGGCACTGATCGCCAAGGATAGCTGGATGAGAGCAGAGCGCGCTATCTTCATCACCCGAAGGGCCTTGGTCTCAAGAAGGTCGCTGTCTATCGAGAATCCCAGGCCCTCGCTACTTGGAGCGCTCCGCATAAATAGCCGCGCCCAGCCCTCGTGGACATGTAGATATTTGTGTTCGAGTGCGTTACGAATGTCATGAAGTTCTCTCGCATCAGGCCCTGTCGTGCGCTTCAGTTGATCGTCGAACAACTCCTTCGAAAGCCAGAAAAGTCCGCGTAGCGGCCAGTTCGGGTATTCCCTGAACCGGTCGCAAAGCTTCAACTTTCCCTCGATCATCCAAACATTCTTGAAATTGATGCGGTCTGCGATCTTCCCAAGCTTCCAATAGTGGTCGACCAGGAAAGCCACCTTGTCGAGCAGCGAGTAGGCAATGCGGTACGCCGTGCGCACCCGTTCAGTGGCCAGGGAGTGCATCGGATAGTCTAGCGTGTCGAGCAGTTGAACCCCGCGATCAGAAAAGTGCAGTTTAGTGTCGCAAAGCCCTTCGTACAGCATGAAGCGGGCCGACACATATTCCTGTTTCATCTGGTTAAAAAAGCCGAAGACTGGTGGTGGTGTTACGGCACCCGGTCGTTCATCGAACCTTTCACCTATGGGAGGGAAAACGAGATCGTCACATGCTGCTCTTGCGTGTGGCCCGAGATCATTGAGTGGATTCAAGAATAGACGATGGTCGAGACACCACTGCCTGTACTTCCGCTCAGACTTACTGCGCCCCAGCGGCGGCATGCCGCAATCCTGCAACTCGCGTATTCGATCCAGATCGGCCACTGCGGCATATCTCTTCGCCTCTTCAGTAAACTGCTGCGCCAAAGTATCTGGATAGATGGAGTCGTATATTGCATCGGCACCGGCAGCAGCTACCAGACCATCATGGGCATGTAGCAACAAGATCGCGCGCCCACGATCATCATCCAACAAGCCAGCATAGTGCTTGAGGCCATAGCCACGATTTGCCTGTGCCATTGCGAATTTCGGGATGATGCTCAGTGCCTCGTCCCATCCTTCAACCGCATCAACGAAACGTCCCATGACATTGAGCTGGTTTGCTCGATTGGTCAGTATCTGGCAGCGGCGCATGGGATCAAGCTCGACGAAGCCAGGATGAACAACGGCACGCGACAAGGCGAGTATTTGCTGCTCCCGTTCGGGATGTTCCCAGGCCCACGAGCCGCGTTCTCCTGACGCAGCCTCTTTCACGGCCCACGCGTTGGCTCGAAAATACTCAAGAATTACACCGTGCCTGACGTCTAGATCGCGTTTGGCGATCTCATCTAGCAAATAGAGCGCGCGATCCGCACCCCGTGTGAAAATCGCATCATTTGAAGCGTCAATCAGTGCACCAATATGATCGAGGGCAGCATCATTATCTAGATTGGTGATCGAGCGCTCACGCAGGTTTTCGAGACTTCCTATTCCATTGTTCAAGGCTCTTCACCACACTCAAGATCGGTCGACAGGACACCAGAAAACGCTCCTTGGCGTTTTGCCGCTTCACCGTCTCGCTTGCCCGTGGTTCGGCGACACCGCAATTCATTTCGCATCCATCTGGATGCCTCTGCCATGTCCTGGCGCAGCTTCTTGAGTTCTAGCTGGGTCAGCATACGAGGAATAGAGTTGTTATCGTTCATCATATTTTTAGCTGCTAAAAAAGGAAGACAACAGACGGCCTGAATATTGTATTTGTATGTTGTACGCTACAACATACAACACGCTACAGGCTGATCATCACACTTCACCGACTGCCACCCCCACTTGGATACTCAGCGTGATCTCCATTTGCCTTTGCCCTGGCGTTTCGCCTTCTTGGCCCCCATCTCCGCTTGTATCTTCGCCCGTCTGCGCTCCTGATCGCTGACAGCCGGGGCCCGTTTCGGCGTCATCGCTTGCAACGGCCGCATCGTCTCGCCACCCTCGATGCCCAGCACGTCGAGCTGGCCGAGAGTCCGCAGGCCATGCCGGCGATGCGGCGGAGGTATCTGGCCGACAGGATGGACGCCAGGGGGGCTGGCGACTGGCCGGGGTCTGGCCTGATCGGCTTGCTGTATCAGCGCCCGGCGGCGGCGCTCTAGAGTCGGGTCGCTGAAGGTAACAGGAAGCTGGGCATCAGCGGCTACCCGGATGATTTGGGCCTTAAACTCGGGCGAGCCGGTAACAGTGATGCGCTCGCCGTACTTCTCCCTCGCCATGCGCAGCGCGGCCTGTACCCCGTCGCGGTCGGTCTCGCGGGAGACTTGCAGGCGGTCGCCGTCGTCCCGAACAGCCGACAGGCCGGCGCGATAGATAATCGTGCCCTTCTTGGTGATGTTGTCGATAACGGGCGCGTCTCCCGGTCGCGGCTGGCCCTGCCCCTCGATGGTGTTGCCCTTGAGTCCCTGAGCTGCGTCCCTGGCGCGCAAGGCGGCAAGCGCCTCGGCGTTGCCTTGGGTGGCCTGTTGCCTGAGCCAGTCGGCCCATGGCTGCCGCTGAAAGCCCTGGTAGTGCTTGGCGCGCTCTTGGTCGTAGTGCTTGCGGATCGCATCCAGGTCGCCCCCCAGCGAGGCACGGACCTGGGCATACAGCAACTTTTTGGTCAGCCGGCCATCGGTCAGCTTGATTGCCGCCCGTTTCGTGACCGCCTTCTTCTTGGCGTTCTCGATTGCCCGATCCTTCTGCCGTTTGGCCTTGGCCAGTGCCTCGGCCCTGGCCGCCGCCAAGGTCTTCTGTTCGTCTTTGTACCTTGCGTAAAGCTCGGTCGTGTCGATCCGCAGGCGCACTGGCCTCTTCTGATAGCTCCGCCTCGCCTGTGCCTCCTGATGCTCGGGCGCGGACACGAAGCCGCCCAGCCGCGCTTCCAGTGCCGGCTTGGACAAATCTCGGCCGAAGGTGCTTGCCTTTACTGTAGTGCCGTCGCCAGCTTCGATAACCAGCCCATTGCCACGGGCGCGCAGTTCCAGGCCGTTGTCGCGCATGACCTGGTGCAGCTCGGCCCACGTCTGCGCTCCTCGGATATCGTTCAGGCACTCGCGCTTGATCCACCCCACCAGAGATTCGGTGCCGGCATGCCGCTCCATATCGGCCGCCCTGGCCGCCGCCCCTCTCTGGTTCGGGATGTGGTTATCTAACTGCAAGCCATAGTCGTTTTCCAGCTTGGTGCAAAGCTCGGCCAGCGTCCGGTGCGGATAATATGGTTCGTGGATGGTGTGACGATTCGGGTGAATCTTGTTGATGGCGATGTGGATGTGCAGGTTGTCGGTGTCGTGGTGGACGGCACTGATCCGCTGATGCTCACTGTAACCCAACCCAGCGCTGATACGTTCCTCGATGGCCTTGAGCGTGTCGGCGCTCGGCAGCTCGCCGGCCCGAAAGCTGACGATCAGATGATAGGTCTTGTCGCTCTTCGCTCGTGTGTTGATGTGCTGTGTTGCAAGCACTTCCTCGATGGCCGCCGGCAGCGTCGCAGCCGCGCAATTCGTGAGCAACACCTGTCCCAGTCGATGTTCTTTGCTCTGCGCATCGGTGATGTAGTTAGCCAGGCTGGCGAAGTCACTCTTGCCGAACGAGCGCATGGGAACATGCTTGGCGATCATGGGTTCTTTTTTAGCCGCTAAAATGGATTGGGCGGCGCACCAGCCGCCCCGGGGTCAAGCTCTTCGGGATCGGGGCGCGAGGCGAGCCACCTTGGCATGAAGCTCTATCAGATTCTCGGCTGGGAGATGCCGGCAATTGAAGTGATACATCACCATGCTGTTCACGTCCGTCATGGCATCAAGCAACCTCGTGATCGCACGACGGTCAGCGGGTGACAGGCACTGCTTGGGGGCATACAGAACGGCCACCACATCATTCAGCACGGCGGCGTAGTCCGCCATGCGTTCTCGGATCATTGCTGCACTCATGGTCTAGGCTCCCTTGGTCTTGTTCACGAAGGCAGCAACTTCATCATCAACGCCAGCGGGTGCCAGGCTGTTACCGTCGAACGCTGGCGCTTCATCTTTGTTGGCGACGCTCGCCTTAATTGCGGACGCTACCTGACCACCAAGGCTCTTGCTGACCCCATCCTGAAAGTCGGCTGCCAGTTGTGCCGCCTTGGCCTTCACCGCGCTACCGGCACCTGACGCCAGGTTGGCCGCAGTGCCCATGGTCAGCGCAGCAGCTCGCCCCAAGCCACCGCCGTTGCCCTGACCGCCCTTGGTGTTGTTGGCCTTGGCCTGACCGGAGCCGTCGGCGTCCTTGCCCTTGGCGTCCCCGCCTTCAGCCTTCTCCCCCCCAGTACCGCTCGAACTGCCGGAACCCGACGAGTTGCCAAAGCCGGCCGCTTGGGCGAACGGCGAGCTGACGCCACCATCACCGCCGCCGAACGAACCACCGCCGGCGCTACCACTATCGCCGCCGAAGCTAGGCATCTGGCCACTACCGCCATCCATCGCGGCTTGCGCCTTTGCGAAAGCCTCCTTCACAGCCGACACACCACCCGCAATGCTCTGCGCCCCACCCATCACAGCAGCGCCGGCCATACTGGCTGCCGTTGCCGCCATGCCGGCCGCGCCCAGCGCAGCACCGGCGACAGCGCCCGCGCCGAAGCTACCAATACCCGCTTGACTAATCCCAGCGCCGGTAATGACGCCAGACAGCAGCCCAGGAATCTTGTTGATCAGCATCAGCAAGGCGAAGCAGAAAACCAGCATGACGCCGAGTTCTTCGAAGTTGAGCGTGCCCTTGTTCATCTTGGCGTAGAAGGACGAAAGCAGATCGACGCCGATGCCCACTAGGAGCACCATCGCAAAAATCTGCACCGCAACCCCCAGGACGGTCTTGTAGTAGTTGATCGCCATATCGGAAGTCCAGCGTGAACCGCCGAAGCCCAAGAAGAACACGCCGGCATACATCAATATCCAGGAGGACACGAAAAGCAGGAGCATGTTCACGCCGACCGTAGCGAGCAGCAGCAAGATTCCCAAGCTCAGAACAAAGCCAATGACGCTATCGATGGGACTCCAGAGGGACATATTGACGAGGGATTGCTTGAAGATCATGAACCCAATGTCCACGATCCCTGACGGCGTGACTGATGACACCCCGGATGCCTGCTCGCCGAGCCGCTGTAGTGATTGAATGATCGAAGTGGCAAAGGCCGGCCCATTTCGCAACAACCACAAGAAGAAGCCGAAGAACAAGCAGAAGCGGACGAACTCCGCAAAGAACTCGCCAATGTCGGCTTTGCGCAGGATCATCATGCCGCCGGTCCAAACAAGGGAGATGGCGAACAGCGTCCAGAAAAGCCACATGGCCGCGTTCATCACGACGGATTGCCAACTTGTTGCGCGAGTGGCGAACTCGGTCACAACCTGGTCGAACAGCCCCTGATTGGTGAGCTGGGCCGCTGCCCCAGCCGAGTAGAACAAGAGGACAGCGCCAGTCAGCGCCGCTTTGTGCAGTGCTTTCATGGTGTCACCTCTTCTGGCCGGGGTCGGTGAGATCAAGCCAGTTCTTCGGCTTCTCGGTTGGCGCAATAGCGCCAGGCCGCCGAGAGCAGCGACCACCGAACTCGCGGCGCATGGCCTCATCCTTGATCTGCATGATCTTGTCGAACTGGCAATTCGCGTCATTCACTTCGGGCATGGGCACCGGCGCACTATCGCAGCCGGCCAGGCCGGCGGCGACTAAGGCCGCCCACAGGACGATTTTCACTTTCATGGAAGCCTCCGGTTAGCGGGTCAGCTCAAGCCAATTTTTCGGGCTGCCAGTTGTGCCGATCCGGCTTTCGGTCGACGTGGCATGTGCGGCCGCCTGCAGGGCCTCGCGGTCGGCGTCTGCCTGCATCTTGGTTGCCACGGCGTTTTGCTGCGCGATCAACAGGCCGCGAATCTGCAAGATCTGGTTGGCCTGCTGGCTGGCGAGTTGGTTGGCATAGCCGATGGCCTGCATCTGACCCGTCGCACCTTGGGCGGCCGATTGCAGGCGCTGCAAGGTCGCTGCGTCGCTCTGGATATTCTGTTGCTGCAATTCGAGGCCCTTGAACAACGCATCGTTGGCCTTCTTCTGCGACTGGCTGGCGAGCTGCTGCCCCTGCTTCATGGCGGCCCATTCAGCGGCCGAGCAACCAGCGCTGGTGAAGCACGGCGAAGACTTGTAATAGCTCACGTCCTGAAACTTGCCCAGGTAGCTATCGAGGCTGCCGAGCTGCTGCTTGTAGTAGTTCAGCGTGTTGGTCGCGTTCATCAACCCGTTAATGGTCGATTGCGCTTGATCCCAAATGTAGGCCGCCGGCGCAGCGGTGTTTTGCAGCATGTTTTCGTACTGCTGCAACTGCGTGCGGTACTGCTCAATTTGCTTGAGCGTCTGCGCCACCGATTCGATGGCCGTCATGATGTTTTGAGAAAGGTTTGTCCCGTCGATGACGGGGATGCCCGCATGCGCCGGCATCGAGGCACCGCCTGCTAGGGCAAGCACCAGGGCAGCGGTTGCGGTTACTTTGGTCTTTCGCATGTGAATCTCCTTTCGGGTTTTAGCGGCTAAAAAATCAGTCTTCAACCTTGGGGCGAACTATTGCCCGCATGACTTCGGTCATCTGGTCTTGGGTTGCTTCGATCCGGCCCAGCAGCGCCCGGACGGTGGCCTCGCCAAACTTGGCCGTGCGCACGTCATCGGTGAGCCATAGCTTCAGGAGGCCGCCCAGACGGCCAAGGTCGCCGTTGATCCGTGCCAGCTCGCGGGCTTGTTCGAAGTCCACGATTCCCCGCACGCGGTAGCCCTGGCCAACCTCGCGCAGAAAGCGGGCGATGCTCATGCCTGCGTCCCTGGCGTTGGCCTCGATGCGCTTGCGCTCGTCGGGGTGGCAGTACACCTTGAGCGGTGAGTAATCCTTGCGGGTGGGTGCCATTTCGCTCATGGCGTACCTAATACGCGGCGGTAGCCGCTGGTCCCGCAGGGCAGGATTCCCGTTGAGCGCCCCCGGCGCGAATAAGGGACGGTGAAGAAGGA
The DNA here is from genome assembly GCA_050259955.1 of Bacteroidota bacterium. GTDB lineage: Bacteria > Pseudomonadota > Gammaproteobacteria > Burkholderiales > Rhodocyclaceae > Azonexus. The sequence continues at coordinate 156,614 of JBLNBM010000014.1, read as the reverse complement.
ACGCCCGCTTGCGGGTGGGCCTACTTCACACATCCTGCCCGCACTTCGGAGGCCACTTTCACGCGTATGAAGCAGCAAATCTTTCGCTGTGCATGCGCTATCGAAATACAACAGCGCGCCAACACGCCGGTAACGGCTGAGAACAGCCGAAAACCGCGCTGTTGCAGCGCTCCGGTAGTGCATCAGCAGCGCAACAGACACGCGGTTGCAGCGACGGAGCGCGGCAATCACAGCAGCTCCTCTTTATTGGGCGTTGGGTCGAAGTTGAAGCACCCCACCGATAGGACTCCGCTTTTCTTCGGCTCGGTAAGCGCCTTCGGTTTGGACTCGTCACCACCTTTAGCTTGTACCTCGGAGATCATCGGGGCCGGCTGTTTGGGGCGCTCTGGCGGCGCATTCGTGATGTGCCGACGAACATGCCGAAGGAAGGTTTCGTAGCGGAACGACACCCGGCCGGTTTCCTTCATGTGCTCCCAAATGGTCTTGAGGGCGTAGCCGGCAGCAATGGCCTCCTTCACGTCCGCGCGCACGGCCAGGAAAGCCGCCAAGGTTTCCTTGCGCCTTGGGCAGGTGGTCTGGCGCGCCCCTGTTGCCCATTTGGCCAGCTCTTCGAGGAAAGTGCTCATTCGCCCGATCTCTTCTCGCCAACCAACAGATCGGCCACAGCTTCAGCGGGAAAATGAACACGGCGGCCGACGTAGACCTTGCGGTTGTTCAGCTCGATGGCCCATGCCTCGGAGCGCATCGACAAAGCTGCACGAACGCCACCAGGTTTGCGCTTCAGGGCCTCGGCCAGCTCATCAAGGGTCAGCGTCGGGCCATACTTTTGCAGCAAGAAACGGAGAGTCGAACTCACGTCAGTTTCACCTCAACAGCATTTAAATGGTGCTTATTGAGGTGAATTTTTCGCTGTATTAATGCAAAATGACAGGTAAATCAGCGAGGAATTTTCTACCCGGACAACATGCCCTAGCGAGCGATGAAAACGACAACAGCGGAACGTCAGCGAGAAATCACGCGCAGCAAAGCGCTGGTGCACATGCTGCGCGACCGGATGGGGGAAACCTCGGTTTATGGGTTTGCCGGTCGCTACGATGGATTAATGCAGGGAACCTCGAACACTCAGGAGTCAAAGAAATGGCGGCCTGTTTTCAGTGGCAAGCAGCCGTTGACCGCACGCACCTTGGCGTCACTGTCGGAGCTGTTCCCGGACGCGCCTCTCCTCCACCAGGATGGACCAGCCAATCTGTGGCGGGCGATGTGGGGAGATATTTCCGCCTTGATCACTTGCATCCGTAGTCATCCCAAGTGTTCACCTCAAACGCCTCTTCACCTTGCCGAGAAATCGATAGAAGCTGAGTTGTTGTGCGCAGGTCCGGCCAACCTGGCCACGCTGACATATGCAGTTGCTCTCTATCGACTACGGCGGGAAATGGAGCCAGACGCACGAATCGATGGCTTTGGTTTGAACTTGACAGGCTGCGCCTGGCGCTGCGTCGAAGTCTGTTTAAAAGACGATGCTGTCATGCGCGAACTGGAATCAATTGGCGTGAAGGTATGGATTACAGACGAACTGGAAAACATGGAAAAGCAGCGCGTCAAGGCGAAACCACGCGCCATTTTTTTCGATTGAACGCCAGACAAGAAAAAATTTTAGCCGCTAAAAATTTCTCGCCACTTTGACTGTTGAGGGGCGGGCCTGCGATTGAGATCGACTATCGCCAAAAAACAGCAACGCTACCGCTACCGATCCCAAGAGATGGGATCGATCTCCTGAGGGTACACCGCTAAATATTAACGACGGGCCGCCCCTCAAGAGTCAAGTAATCAGTTCGAAGCGATATTTACGTGCTGTCGTGTCTTCACTCCCCCGATAGCCAGCAATAGGGCTGCAGGAAGGTAATGCGCGTAGAAAACCCCTAGAGAAAATTATGGATAGAAAAACACAGCCCACGAAAATATCAGACGTAGCTAATTCCAAGATGATTACGGTTGAGTGGTGGTTGAAACTCGTTGCCTTGATCGGTGTGACCGTTTCGCTGCTCGGGTATGGAGTTGTTACCGGACTAGCCAGCGCAATCAATCTCGATCATGGAAGCATACTCAGCGGCCCATTTGACCTTCTGAGTCTCGTCTGGCCGGGGGCCGTGCTATTGGTGACGGCGATAGATAAAATTGATTTCTTGTCCATCCTCGGAAGGTCGTTCTCGCAGGCGCTTCCAGTGGCGCTGGCGGCGTTCGTGATGATTGTCCTCTCATCGATTTTCATGCGCTACAGAGGTAGGCTACCCAAGATTGACCGGGCATGGTTCAAGGCAAAGGTGGTTCCCAGTGAGCACGAGACAGTTCGTACGGCCATCCAGAAAGCCATATTCGTCGCCGTTTCTAGCTTTACAGCATACACGTTCACTACGCTATTGGGCTTTGTCGGCATTTTTGGAATCCTGCTGTTTCTCCTGACTGTTCCAGTTATCGGCTTCAGCGCAGGCCAAGCCTATTTCAATGAATACATCCTGAAGCCGAAGCACTGCGTAAGCATCGTGCCAGGAAGTACTCGTCTCGAAGCCCAAAAAAAGGCCAGTTCTGAAACAGGCGTAACATGCGCGCTAGTCAAATCGATTGACAAGGACAACTCCTATCTAAGCCACGGTCGAGTGGTATTGAGTTCCCCCAGCTACATGCTGATGTATCACTTCGATACTGGAGTCGGGGAACGGATTCCTGTGGCTGGCCTCGTAATCCAGAGCATTGACGATGCAGGAATAGCGGCACTCGTGGGCGAGGATGCAACCAGCAAAAACAAAGACGTTTCCATCACGCCAAAAGAAAAGCCTCATCGCTCAAAAAAAGCTTCATAGAGAAGATGGCGCATCGGGTTTGGCTGACGCAGCCTGAGACAACTACTCTTCTGGCGTACAACTCAACGGCCGAAGGCCGACCATCGGCACGGGCTTGGCGTCGCCCTACAGGGCGGCGGCAAGTGCCGCGCCTAGTGGATGATCTTGGAAGATCATGGATGGAATTTGCAAACTTGCTGCAAGTCCGCGCCGTTGCAGTATTTTCCGGATTGTGGCGGGGATCGTTGCTACGGGTGAAAGGGAACATTGCTACGGAGCTTGGGGAACGTTACTACGGGCTTCGGCCTGCCAATTTCCCACTTCCCTGCCGCATACTCGCTGACCTTCCAGCCCACGGTGGCAAGCTCGGTCAGAGCCTTGCGGGCCTTCTGGCGGCGCTTCTTCATAGCCTCGGCGTTCGCCTCGTCCGGCCAGACGTAGCCAGAAAGGGTATCGAGTTCCACACGCCCGGCTTTGCCGGGATCGATCCAGCCGCATAGCCGTTGGTGAATCAGGCGGGCCGGGTCGGTTTGTAGCGCCCGCACCTCGGCCATCTCAATGCGGGTATACGGGCGCCGCCCAAGAATCGCCTCCGCGATCTGGGGATTCAGCGCGACGAATAACCGCCCGTCCTCCTCGTCGAAGGCATAGCTCATCAGGTGAAAAGACCTTTGCCTGCTTCCCTTGGTGACTACCACCGTCACATTTGCCATGCGCAGCAAGCACGCCTTGATCGCCCTGATATTGTCGCCACCATCGGTCAAGCCGATTTCGGCTAGCAGGCTTGTCATACTCTCTCGCACGACAAGCGCATCCTGACCTACCGCGTCAAACTTCGGCTCAAGGAATAGACGGAGTTGTTTCGGCAAGTCCGCTGTTGGCTCTGGCGTCAGGATGATGCCCTTCGGCCCTCCAAGAGCCACAAGACCTTGCAGCAGGCGCATATCATCAGCGCCAAGAGGCTCGAAGCCGACGAACCGCGCTTGTTCATTTTCGGCGTAGTGATATGTCACATCAAGCTTGAGCTTCTTCCTCTCACCGCGTTTGAGACTGCGGAACAAGCCGGGGACCAAGCAGTGCATTGGATCGTGCCTGGCATGAGTGAGGTCAAAAGCCATCGTTCCGCCTCCGGCCATCACGTCCCTTTTCCTCATTCCTGCTGGCCTCATGCAGCTCCAAGGGCACCAGAACGCCGCCCGCGTGCCGCATGTACCAGCGATCAAGCGGCGTAGCGTCGTAGTTCTGCTTGCTCACGCCGAAACGCACGAAGTAGCCGCGCCGCTCATTGCCGATGGGCTGCCGGTCGTGGGCGCGGTCGCTGAGGCGCTTTCCCTCGTCCTCGGTCATGCGGGCGACGTAACCGCACCATCTGGCGTTGTCGATCAGCGCGGACGCGCCACGCGCGGCCTGCTGCTGGTCGGTCTGCCCTTCGCGGGCGCTGCCCTTGCTGACGTGGTGAAGGTAGAGGACGGATGCGCCCGTGGTGGCCGCAACGTGCTCCAGCACGGCCACGAGGTGGGCCATGTTGCCGTTGCTGTTCTCATCGAGGGCGTGAATGCGACTCAGGGTGTCCAGCACGATCAGCCGCGCCCCGGCGCTGTACTCAATGACGCGGCGCAAGTGCACATCGTCCATGATGTTCAGGCGCTTGCCCATGATCGACTCAAGCGCGAGGTTCTCCGCAATGGCTTGGCGGGCTGCGTGCCCGAGGTGCTGGCCGATGGCGTGAATGCGTCGCACAAGCGCGGGCGGCGGGTCCTCCCCGGCCAGATAGACCACGCGCCCGGTGTGTGCGGGGGCAAGACCCACGAGATCGCCGCCGGCAACACTGCATGCGATGCTCATGGCCGCTTCCAGCGCCCAGAAGCTCTTACCCGTGGCTCCTGGAGCGACGAGCGCGCCGACAGTCCCTGCAAGGAAGCCGGGCCATATGAAGTCCAGGACCGGCGGTTCGCACTCGAACGCCGCCAGTACATCAATCGCCATTCCTCAGTTCCCCGTTCCGTACAGGGACTCGTCGCTCAACACCTCGGCAATCTGCGAGGTTCGGAAGTAGACGCGCCGACCGATCTTCAAGCGAGCCTTGTTGATCCGCTGCGTCCACTCATTCGTCGCGCGCAAACTGATCCGCAATCCATCCTGTGATCGATCCAGGACAGAGGCGAGCTGCGCCATGCTCAGCAGCGGGCCGAAGCGTTGCAGCAGCGTGTCTTCTATCGTCATTGCGTAAACCTCCGTTATCAACTGAATTGCTACGAAGGTTAGGCGCTATTGGGGGTTGCCTACATCTTATTAGTTGTCCAAAATGGTTGACATGAAGAACGATCCAACCATTGTCATCTGGGAAGGCTGCGATCCCACTGTCTCGGAAGCCATCGAGCAGTTTGAGGATCGCTGGCGGCCGTATTCCGCCTCCTCGCGGCGCTACCCCATCGTTGGGCTGATACAGGAACTCATTGACCCCGCCGTGGCTGCATACACGGCGACGCTGCCGCAACGCTACTTGGGCCACATCCCGGGAGCAGGAACAGGGGTGAGCTTCAGCGGAATCATTCGACTGGTGGGACTTGATGCGATGGTTCGCATGCAGCGGCAGTTGCTGCGCCAGTTCATCAAAACGGAGGACAGGCAGACCCCAAAGGATCGGCGGTTTGTTGCGACACTCGAATCGTTGATCGGGCTTGTATGGGACTGCGCCTGCAAACGGCCGACGAAGTCAAGGGTGCGCGACACCCGACTGAATGGCGAACGCCTCCAGGGGTTCTGCCGGTTCTGCGGATCACTCGCCGAGCTGACCTCATTCGCCGGCGGGAGCGATGATCCGAAGGCGGACGATCCAGAGGAAAAGCTTCGACTAAGCAGCCTGTATTGCCTGGATCACCGGCCTAAATTGCCGAGCGGCGCATGGAACCCTGGCTACAGACAAGCAAGGCGATCCCTCGCGCAATTCGATCTCGAACTGGCGAGACTCAGCCAGCAATGCGCGAAGCCGGCCACCGCCCAAGTGAAATCGGGCGATCAACTGGTTGACAGCTACTTCTTCCACTACGTCGCGGGCCAGACCTTACAACCGGCGGACAAGGCGGAGTTGCGCAATCAAGCGCGGCTGATGGTGGACTCGAAGCTATCGGACCGCAAGAAGCAGATGCTGATGCTCCAGTGGTCTGGACTCAATCAGTCGGAGATTGCGCGAAAGCTCGGCATCGAGCGCCAGGCGGTATCGAAGGCACTGGCGTCGATCCCTGCGATGTTCCGCTTGATTTCAAAGTCGCGCTCGCGGCGTCAACCAAATTGACCAACTAATAGGACGAAGCGATCCGCATTCACAGGCACCATCAGGCACATGTTCGCAAGTGACTGAAAGAGGCCAAGGGATGCAGGTAACGACAAGCAAGACGCTCATCAACCGCAAGAAGCTATTGGCGATGATCCCGCTGTCTGAGCGCACGATTTTCAACATGGAGCAGCGCGGGGAATTCCCGCGTCGCATTGCACTCACCAGCCGAAACGTCGCCTGGGACTTGGCCGAGGTCGAGGAATGGATCGAGGCGCGCAAGTCGTCGGGCACTCAGGCCATGCGCCCTGGCTTCACCCCATCGGCCGCAGCCGCCCCTTTTTAGCGGCTAAAACGCCGCGCCCCTCAAGAGTCAATGAAACCCGAGGCCATGCCTCGATGCTCAGGCGGCGCTAGCGAACTGCCATCTTTGACCTATGCCTTCGGCCGCTTCAGTGTCCATTCGTCAATCATGTCCGCCCAGTCCTGTAACATCGCCGTCCGCTGCTCGCGGTACTCGGCCTTGTTGTAGACGGCCCTGACGCCTCGCTGCTCATGCGCCAGGCACTTCTCGATCCAGTCCGTGTTGTAGCCGGCCTCATGCAGCAGCGTGCTGGCCGTGCGCCGCAAATCATGTGGACCGAACTTGGCGAGCGACTTCCCTTCCTTTTGCGCCAGCCGATACGTTAGCGTCAGAACCTGGTTGAGCGTGGCACTACTCATGGGTAGGTCCGAGTCATACCGCGACGGCAGCACGTAGTCCGATCCGCCGGCGAAGGTTTTCAGGGCAATGAAGATGTCCAGCACCTGCCGGGACAGGAACACCAGGTGCGGATTGCGTCGCTTCATCCGCTCCTTCGGGATGGTCCAAAGCGCCCCACTGAAGTTGATCTCGCTCCAGGTCGCGTTGGTCAGCTCGCTCTTGCGCACCATCGTCAGCAGCAGCAATTTGGCGGCTGCTCGGATGGATGGCGTTGTGCCGATGCGCTCCATGTACTGGTACATCAGGCCGATCTCGTCGGGCGTCAGCGCACGGTCGCGCGGCTCGAACTTGGCGATGCTCGTCGGGCGCACCAGCTCTGCCGGGTTCTCGACCTTCTGGCCGCGCTCGATGGCCCAGCGAAAAACCTGTAACACCACCTCGCGGACGTGCACTGCGGTTGCCGGTGCGCCGCGCTCCACAATGGCATCGGTCAGCGCACGCAAGTCCTCGTGGGTGATCTCCACCAGCTTCTGATTGCCGAATTTCGGCTTCAGCTCGCGCTCGTAGACGGAGCGGCGCATGTCACGGGTGGAATCGGCCATCTGGTAGCCGCGCAGCCACTTTTCCGCCCAGGCGCCGAACGTCTCCGCGTCCTTGACGCGGGCCTTGTCACGCGCCTTCTCCTTGGCCGGCGACTTCCCGGCCGCGATCATCTTCTTGGCCTCACCTAGCCGTTCGCGGGCTTCCGAGAGAGTGATGCCGCCGACACCGTAGCGGCCGAAGGTGATGGTCTCCTGCCGGCCGTGGATCGAGTAGTTGTAGCGGAACGAGATCGCCCCGGCAGGCGTGACGGCCACATAGAGGCCGTCACGGTCATTTTCCTTGTAAAGCTTGTCCCTCGGCTTGAGGTTACGGAGCTTGGTATCGGTCAGCATGGTTCTCGCCTTGGTTCGACTCAAATACCATGATCTGAAACAAGCTCCATCCTGGCGTAAAAACACAATGAAATCATTGTACTACGTCAGTTAAATACCATGAGTACCAGAAAGGTGGCTACATGGTATCGACAGCATCTCATGGCATCGGTGCACTCAATGCCATCTATCATGCCATGAAAAAATAGTGCTTGGCGATACCAAATATTGCCGGACAGTGCCAGACGAAATCACAAAAAAGCCCGCAGTGACGCGGGCTTAGGCGTGTTCTCATGCTACTTGGTGCCAGCCGTTGCCAGATGCCAAATCACTCCCACTCGATGGTCGCCGGCGGCTTGCCGGAAATGTCATAGACCACCCGATTCAGGCCGCGTACTTCGTTGATGATGCGATTGGAAACACGACCGAGCAGTTCGTACGGCAGATGCGCCCAGTGCGCCGTCATGAAGTCGCTGGTCACCACGGCACGTAGCGCAACGACATTTTCGTAGGTGCGGCCGTCGCCCATCACGCCGACGCTCTTGACCGGCAGGAAGACGGCGAAAGCCTGGCTGGTCAGGTCGTACCAACTCTTGCCGACATCGCCTTCGGCGCACAGGCCGGCGGCGGCATCGCGCAGCGTGGCATGTGTGGCGCGCAGTTCATCGATGAAGACGGCGTCGGCACGCTGCAGCAGATGCGCCGCCTTCAGCGTGACTTCGCCGAGGATGCGCACACCGAGGCCAGGACCGGGGAAAGGATGGCGATAGACCATCTCGCGCGGCAGGCCGAGCTCGACGCCGAGTTCGCGGACTTCGTCCTTGAACAGTTCGCGCAGTGGCTCTAGCAGCTTCAAATGCATGTCTTCCGGCAGGCCACCAACATTGTGGTGGCTCTTGATGGTATGGGCGCCCTTCTTGCCCTTGCCGGCCGACTCGATGACGTCCGGGTATATGGTACCCTGGGCCAGCCACTTGGCAGCCGGTAGCTTTTTCGACTCAGCCTGAAAGACTTCGACGAATTCCTTGCCGATGATCTTGCGCTTCTGCTCCGGGTCGGAAACGCCGGCCAACTTGCCCATGAAGTCATCGACTGCATCGACGCGAATCACCTTGACGCCGAGGTTGCGAGCGAACATCTCCATCACCATATCGCCTTCGTTCAGGCGCAGCAGGCCGTGGTCGACGAAAACGCAGGTCAGCTGGTCGCCGATCGCCTTGTGGATCAGCGCCGCGGCAACGCTGGAGTCGACACCGCCGGACAGGCCGAGGATGACTTCTTCCTGGCCGACCTGTGCCTGGATGGCGCGCACCGCTTCGGCAATGTAGTCGCCCATTACCCAATCGGTGCCGCAGCCGCAGATGCCATGCACGAAGCGTTCGAGAATGGCGCGGCCCTGCTGGGTATGCGTCACTTCCGGGTGGAACTGGACGGCGTAGAACTTGCGGTCTTCGTCGGCCATCCCGGCAATCGGGCAGGACGGCGTCGAGGCCATGGTCTTGAAGCCGGCCGGCAGTTCCATCACCGAATCACCGTGGCTCATCCAGACCTTCAGCATGCCGTAGCCTTCGTCGGTGTAGAAATCGGCGATATCGTTCAACAGGGCGGTATGGCCGTGGGCACGGACTTCCGAATAGCCGAATTCGCGGGCCTTGCCGGCGGCTTCGGCGGTCATCACCTTGCCGCCCAGCTGTTGCGCCATGGTCTGCATGCCGTAGCAGATGCCGAGCACCGGGATGCCCAACTGGAAAACCACTTCCGGCGCCCGCGGCGTATCGCCTTCGGTCACCGAACTCGGCCCGCCGGACAGGATGATGCCCCGGGCGCCGTAGTTGCGGATGAATTCGTCGGAGACGTCGTAGGGATGGATTTCGCAGAAGACCTTGGCTTCGCGCACGCGGCGGGCGATCAGCTGGGTAACCTGGGAACCGAAATCGAGGATGAGGATTTTCTGGTGAGCCATTTGCAAGACCTTGAAATAACAAGGGCGGCTCCGCGAGCCGCCCTCTGAAAAACGAAAACGATCAGTCGAGGTGGTAGTTCGGCGCTTCCTTGGTGATCTGCACGTCATGGACGTGCGACTCGCGGATGCCGGCCGAGGTGATTTCGACGAAACAGGCGTTGTCGTGCATATGGGCGATGGTCGGGCTGCCGAGATAGCCCATCGACGAACGCAGCCCACCGATCAGCTGGTGGATCACGGCGAGCACCGAACCCTTGTAGGGAACGCGGCCTTCGATCCCTTCCGGAACGAACTTGTCGACATTCGACGTGGTTTCCTGGAAGTAGCGATCGGAAGAACCGGCCTGCATCGCGCCCAGCGAACCCATGCCGCGGTAGGACTTGTAGGAGCGGCCCTGGAACAGTTCGACTTCACCCGGCGCCTCTTCGGTGCCGGCGAACAGTCCGCCCAGCATCACGGTATCTGCGCCGGCGGCGATCGCCTTGGCGATGTCGCCGGAATAGCGGATGCCGCCGTCGGCGATCATCGGCACGCCGGTGCCCTTGAGGGCTTCGGAGACGTTCTGGATGGCGGTGATCTGCGGCACGCCGACACCGGCGACGATGCGCGTCGTGCAGATGGAACCGGGACCGATGCCGACCTTGACGCCGTCGGCGCCCTTGTCGAGCAAGGCCCGGGCGGCGTCGGCCGTCGCGATGTTGCCGCCGATGACTTCGATCTGCGGATAGTTGCGCTTGACCCAGTTCACGCGGTCGAGCACGCCTTGCGAATGACCATGCGCCGTATCGACGACGATGACATCGACGCCAGCTTCGGCCAGCAGTTCGACCCGCTCTTCAGTACCGGCACCGACGCCGACCGCCGCACCGGCGCGCAGGCGACCCGTGGCATCCTTGTTGGCCAGCGGATGTTCGGTGGACTTGAGAATGTCCTTGACGGTAATCAGGCCGCGCAGATGGTATTGATCGTCGATCACCAGCACGCGCTCCAGGCGATGCTTGCGGATCAGTTCCTTGGCATCCTCGACGCTGGCTTCTTCATTGACCGTGACCAGGCGCTTGCGCGGCGTCATGATCAGCTTCACCGGCTGGTCGAGATTGGTTTCGAAACGCAGGTCGCGGTTGGTGACGATGCCGACGACCTTGCCATCCCGGTCGATCACCGGCAGGCCGGAAATCTTGTGCTGGCGGGTGATTTCGATCACGTCGCGCACGGTCATCAGCGGCGACACCGTGATCGGGTCGCGCAGGATGCCGGATTCGAAACGTTTGACCTTGGCCACTTCAGCCGCCTGGGCTTTCGGGGACAGGTTCTTGTGTACGATGCCGATGCCGCCTTCCTGGGCCAGCGCGATGGCCAGACGGCCTTCCGTCACGGTGTCCATGGCGGCTGACAGGAGCGGCAGATTGAGCGTGATGTTGCGCGTCAGGCGGGTAGCCAGACTGACATCACGGGGCAGAATTTGGGAATGGGCGGGGACGAGCAGGACGTCGTCAAAGGTGAGGGCTTTTTGCAGAAGTCGCATGGCCTTTAATCCAAGGTCACAAAATCGTATTATACAGAAAACCTCCGGAAACCCCGACCCCCATGAAGACCACATTCGCGCTTGCCCTGGTCGTTGCCGCGACGACAACCATCTCGTCCGCACATGCCCAGACTTATCAATGGAAGGACAGCAAGGGCAAGACCGTGATTTCCGACACGCCGCCACCGGGTTCCGCCAAGCCGATGCAAACCCTAGGCAGCAGCCCGACCCCGAGCGCCGAAAAAGCGCCGGAAGCTGCGAAAACCGCAGCCGAGAAGGACATGGAGTTCAAGAAACGGCAACAGGACGCTCGCGACAAGGCCGACAAAGAAGCCAAGGAGCAGTCGGCAGCGGCCGAGAAGCGGGAAAACTGCGAGCGCGCCCGGCGCAATCTCGCCGCCCTCGAGTCGGCGCAACCGCTCGCCACGCTCGACGCCTACGGTCAGCGCAAGACCATGGATAACAGCCAGCGCGAGCAGGAGATGGAGCGGGCCCGGCAGTTCATGGCCGACTCCTGCAAATAATCCGCCGCCGCTCAGGCGTCGGGGGCGTCGGCATCACCGGCGCCCTTTTTCATGACCTTGCCTTCGGCCGCCCGCTGCTTGCGGACTTCCTTGGGATCGGCGATCAGCGGCCGGTAGATTTCCACCCGATCCTTGTCGCGCAGCACGGCATCGGGCTTGGACAGTTTGGCGAAGATGCCGAACTTGTTCTTCTTGAGATCGATTTCCGGGTGTTTTTCGAGCAGACCGGAAGCTTCCAGGGCCTGCATCAGGGTTGAACCGGTCGGCAGCTTGACGCTGACCAGCGCCTGTTTTTCGGCCCGGGCGTAGCACACTTCGACAGCAATCATTTCAGCCATGGCTGACTCCATAAATCTGGGTAGCGCGACGCACGAAAGCGTCCACAAAAGTATTGGCGATATGGCTGAACACAGGCCCGATCACCTTTTCAAACAGTTTGCTGGAAAACTCGTAGTGCAGCCGGAATTCGATCTTGCAGGCATTTTCGGCCAGCGCCCTGAATTGCCATGAACCTTCCAGCCGGCGGAACGGACCATCGATCAGCCGAATTTTCATCAGCTTCGGATGTTCCTTGTCGTTCTCCGTGGTAAAGCTCGACTTCACCGAGTGATAGTTGATATGCAGCGTCGCCACCGTCTTCTGCTCGTCGCGGAACTTGACTTCGGTCCGGCTGCACCAGGGTAGAAAAGCCGGGTAATCCTCGCAGGCATCGACCAGGGCAAACATGCGTTCGGCGGATTGTTCGATCAGTACGGTTTTTTCGACCTGGGCCATGCGGCGGCAACGTTCCGGTATCCTGTAAAATAGCGATTTTAATGGATCGGCAGCGGCATGAGCATCACGGTCAACAAAAAAGCCTTTCACGAATACTTCGTCGAAGACAAGTATGAGGCCGGTATTGCCCTTCAGGGTTGGGAGGTCAAGGCCATTCGTGCCGGCCGGATGAATATCAAGGAATCCTACGTCATCATCAAGGATGGCGAGATTTACCTGATCGGCATGCACATCACGCCGCTACCAACCGCTTCGACGCATAACGTTGTCGATCCGACGCGGACGCGCAAGTTGCTGCTGCACTCAGCGGAAATCATGAAGCTGATCGGCAAGGTCGAACGCGCCGGCTACACGCTCATCCCGCTCGACCTGCATTTCGTGCGCGGCCGCATCAAGCTCGAGATTGGCCTCGCTAAGGGCAAAAAGCAGCACGACAAGCGGTCCGACGAAGCCGAGCGTGAATGGAAGCGCGAAGCCGAACGCGCCATGAAGGAACGCCAGCGCTGACCCAAATGCCGCAGCCCACGGCAATCAGGAGCATGCCGTCAGAAATACCGCACAAAAATGCCACAGCTCCCGGCATTGGTTATACGATAAGCGGAAAAGCAAGCTGGGCGGGGCAATGCGACTTGGGGGATACCCGCCCGGCTCAACAGAAGAGGTGTCGATCATGAAAAGGTATGTCATCGCAGGCATCGCGGCCTGTTCCTTTTTTTCTGCACTGGCACTGGCTCAGGCGCCGGTCGTCGCGCATGCGAATCATGAAACCATGCTGGGCAGTCCGGATGCACGATCAGCCCGCAATAAGAAGATCGTCTACGATTTCTGGCGTGAAGTCGTCGAAGCCGGGCGCACAGAACTGATCGACAAGTACGTCGGCGAAAACTACATCCAGCACAATCCCAACCTCGCCGTCGGCCGTGCCGCATTCGCCGAATCGATTGCCCGGAACGTCAAGCCCCAGTTGGTCCAGCCACGAGTGAAATCGCCGCTGATCGCCATCGTCGCCGACGGCGATCTGGTTGTCGTCGCGCTAGCCAGCGAAGTCCAGGACGCCCAGGATCCATCCAAAAAATGGACCACGACATGGTTTGACATGTTCCGCCTCGACAACGGGAAAATTGTCGAACATTGGGATCCGGCGCCAAAGCTTCCATAAGACCTTCAAAAACAAGGGAAGGTGGATTTCTCCCCTTCCCTTCTGGTCATCCCGGCGGTGAATACGGTCAGAACGTCGTGGAAACTTCCATCGTGACGTACGGCGTATGACCGGTACTGTTACCGTCGGTTCGGGCTTCACCAGCCGAGACCGAGAGCAGCGCCGGCAGCAGGTTTCTGAAATTCACGAAGACACCGAGGCGCTCTTCATTGAACATACGGTCGCCCGTGGCAATGATTTCCGGGCCAACGACATATCCGGAGAAGTCACGCCCGGCACGGGCACGTACCCAGTAGCGATCCCGGGCTGTGCTGTAGGTGGCGATCACATTCGCATAGTTCGGTGCCGCGAAATCGGTTTCGAATTCACCTCTGACCTTGGCACCCCAATGGTCGCCGCGGTTGCGGTCGAACTGATTGTCCGGCGACAGGTGATTGCCTTCGTATTCGGCGCCCAGATAGCCCCGCAGCGTAAATGCGTCAAATGTCTTCTGGTAACCGGCCAGCACTTCCAGCGCACTGTAGTCAGCCTTGACTTCGCCACCAACAACTGCCGGCGTCAGGTATTCATATTTTCCGGCAAAACCGACGACGCGACCAATTACGCCATCGCCGAGAATATTCTGGCCAAAGTGATGCGTAACCCCCAAGTAACCGTAGGAGGAGTTTTCCCGGGCGTCAATGCCCACCAATACCCCGCTCATATCGTCCGCCCGGGATGAAGCGCTGAAAGCCAGAATAGAGCCGGCCAACAGCAGAGGCATCATCAATTTTGTTCCCATAACTATTACCCCCTTAACACGCTACAAGTACACCAATGCGCCATTGCGGCACATAATCAGTACCATTCTAACCCACTGCGCCCGTATATTAGTAAAAACAGCGTCATAGCGCGACGAATAGGTCATCGCCTTCTCGTTTTATGACATAAATGCCGACACCGGATTACCCGGTCAGGGTAAGCGGCGACGGCAATCCCGGTTCAAAGGACAACAGGGAATAGTCAATTGTCCCGTTCTCGAATTCCGCGCTCAGGCGCACCACGCCCCGCCAGCGCTCCAGTCGGCAGGAAACGGCCCAGGGAAGCATCGATGACACCCGGCCAAAGGTGCCGGCAACTTCAATGACTTCGCCGTCTTGTGGCGACTGCAGGCATTCATACCTTCCTTCGACGTATCGCTTTCCAACATAAGGCAGCACCGAAACCCGAAGACTCATTGCCGACGGCAGCAAGGGCGGCTTATCCGTCCATGTCATCCCGTCGACCAGTGCATAAGGGATGCTGGGAATGGCGATGCCGAGCAATTTCAGGAACCCGCAACTGACGCGCTCCAGTTCGAATATGCGCCAGGAATCGGGATCGAGGCAGGCGATCAGCCGCCCGCCCTTGCCGGAGTCCAGACGATAGCGGCCGGCCTCGTCCAGGGCGGTATGTATTTTCAGGGTTTTCGGGGAATCCGGCTGGTAATAGTCGTCGGGAACCGTTCCATTGACTTCGGCATACCAGACGGCAGCCCCCGGCATGACGGTTGACAATAGCCCATGAACCACAGCGTTCGCCATGGCGACCCTGACCAAGGCGCCGGCTTCCGGGACGGCTGATGACTGCCACTGAAGCCAGGGGCCGTCCGCCTTATCCGCCGTAAAGTAATTGGCCAGGCGGAACGCTGCAGTCGGCGACCCAAGCGCCGGACCATCCTGCAACTGCATATGCAAATGGGGCACCGGCGAACGCCCGGAATTGCCGACGCGTCCGACATAGGCGCCGACTTCAACGCGCACGCCCGGCTGCATCCAAATCGATCCCTGGAGCAAATGTGCCAGGACAACCCACCCCCCCTGGTCCAGCCGAATGACGATATGGTTGCCCCAGTTGTCCGCAAAATTGGACCCGCCCAAGGGATTGTCGGGAACATCGTTTCGGATGCGCTCGACGACGCCGCTAGCGGGCGCAATGACTTGCGCTCCCCAAACCGGATGGTCATACAGCCCAGCCGCTTCGCTTGGTTGAGTGGCCGACTCGAAATCGAGGGCATGCGACCATGCGCCAACGTGGGTCACCCCACCCGAAAACCCTTGTACAACCCTGAGCGGCCCGATGACGGGAACCGCCAATAGCGGCTCGCCGCTGCCAAATCTCTGCTCCAGATATTGGTTGCGGCACCACACCAGTTCCGGCGGATAACGACTCGACGCGTAGCGTTGAACCACGCTGTTCTTGCCGGCAAGCATCAGCGCCCCGATGCCCAGCCATATGACTGTGATCGACGATATTGGCAAATAGGAAATGGCGCTTCCAGTGAAAACCACTTGCAGCATGAACCCGACGAATGCGGTCAATGCGCCGCTGACGATGGCAATCAGCAAGCCGCGACCACCCGGAAGAAAAAGCACCGCGCCGAGCGCCATGCCGGAAATGAAGTAGTTGTAAGACAAGGCTAAAAAAGGATAGAAAAAACCCATGCCCTGAAATGCCGTCGCCACCAGGACGCCGGCGAGCCACGCCAGGCAGCCGGTCACGAATGCCGCCGGCGACCACAGGACGATGGCCAGGCAAACGAGGACGCCGAAAATCGGCGAAGGGGAATAGACCAGCACCCCCATCGAACGAACGAAGGCATTCAGCCAATCCCCAAAGTCCTGCGGCATACCCCAGGGCGGCATGGCACTTGCCGACAGTTGGGCGCATTGCGGACAGATGCCAAAAAGGCAAGCGGCGACGATGCAATAACCGGCAATCAGGACCGGATAACGACTGTGCTCCAACATCGACATCAGCGCGGCGGTGACAATGGCCGCAATTAGCGAAGCGAAAATCGCCAGCACGATCTGGACGGATATGCCGGCCTCCATCGCACTGGTCAGCCAGGCAACGACAATCGAGGCCAGCAGGGCATTGGCTTTGATTCCGCCGCCCAGCCCGGGAGTGTCGCCAAGCCTCAACAAGCGTTTGACGCCGAGCCCGACTCCCAGCCCGAGCAGCGCAAAGGCACCGATACGCAAGTTCGACAGCAGGGCGATCCATAAAATCAGCCCGACCCACGGGTTGGGAATAAAGAAGATGGTACCCAGACCATGGCCGAGTTGTCGCAAAACAAAGGTGAGCGAGCGGAAAGCACCGCCCAGCCATCGCTCCAGAGTAGTCACCGCGCCTCCCGAATGACCCGAACCTTACGGTCGGGGAGTCATGCCCTTCAAACGATCGGGCATGCATTCCGAAATTTCAATATCCGCCAGCACCTCGCGCTTCCTGATCAATTCGGAGTTTCCTTGTTCATTGATCAGGATGACCGCCGGGCGGTAGGTGATGAATTGCATGGCCTGCGTCACGTTGTAGGCCCCCACCGGGTGCAACGTCAGGGGGTCGCCGATATTCAGCGGCGGCAAATCGACGGCATAGCGTATGACATCAATCGCCATGCACAACGGGCCATAGAGGCGCGCCGGGGACACTGACGTCGCGCTCGGCCGATCCGGATAAACATTGATCTGATACCAGGCACCGGTGTAAAGAAGATTCACGCCGGCATCAATCAGGTAGCTGGCTTTGGCATCTTCACCGAGCACCAGTTGTTCTTTGTAGTCCCGCGTCGAGGCCTCGGGTCCGGCAACCATTGGATGGCGTATGCCCTTGACCGCGACGACGGAAGTCAATAGATAGCCGGCTTCATCGACCAGGAAACGGCCTGTCTCGAACCTGAGCCGCGGCCGCTGCTTGACCGGCAACTCGTTGAGGACCGAGGTGATTTCTTCGGCATACAGCTCAATCGGCGGAATCAGTTGCTCGGGATTTCCGATCATGCCGTGCAATAAGCTGTGCGACGGAAAGCCACCGCCGAGGTTGAGGCAACTGACCAGGTGTTTGTGTTCGACACGAATCTGTTCCCGAAGGGCGACCAGCTTCCTGACCGCGATTCCGTACGCCTTGGGCTCGAGAATATAGGTGCCGATGTGGGTATGCAGGGTATGCAGCACCAGTTTTGGATTGCCGGCTATCTTCGCAGCGGCGCGCCCGGCCTCGCCCGATTCGACCGAAAAACCGAACTTCGACCAGATCGGCCGAATGCCGGCATCGAGCCAGACGCGGATTCCGACAGCCAACGGCTCTTCGCGGTCTTTGACCAGTTCTTCGATCAGGCACAGTTCATCCCAATGATCGATCTGTATCAAGGCTCCTTCGTCGATAGCGGTCTGCAAAATGGCGCGGGGCTTGTAAGGGCCATTGAAGACGATGTCCCGGCCAGCAATCCCCAACTTGCGCGCCTTCTGATATTCGAAATCAGAAACCACTTCAGCGATCCAGCCTTCCTGATGAAAAACGCGGCAAATGGCGCTCAGGTAGTTGGTCTTGTATGACCAGGCAAAGTCCGTATTCGGATAGCGACTGCAGAATGCCGTTCGCAAGCACTTCGCCTTTTCTCGCAACGCATGCTCGGAGAACACAAACAATGGTGAGCCGAATTTGGCAAGCAGTTCGCGGACCGGATTTCCATCGATTTCAGACAACGACGGTGCCGACTGACCGCGAGCGTAAGAATTTCGATCAGCCGCGGCTTCGGAACCGGTACGTCCCAACTCGTTGCTGATCAATGGGGTGCTATATTTTGGCGTCATTTGATGCCTCGATGAAACGGGTGGTCGGTGACAGGAAACGCTCACCCTTGGCTGCCATGGCAACGAAATCCGAGAAATCGCCTACCAGATCGACGCTGTGACGGATGAACATCCGTCCCGCCGGACAGCGTCCTCCCGAGTTCACGGGAAGTCCAAGGCAACGTTCCAGCAGCATCGCCGGAAGGTTGCAGCCGATCTGGGAGGGAAAGTCTATCCAGGCCGGAAACCTGGGGTTGATTTCAAATAAACCATAAGGCTTGTTGCTCGCCTTCAGAAATTCGAGCTCGAAAGGCCCGTTCCATTCGAGCCCCGAGATGATTTTCGCGGCAAGGGCATCGAGTTCATGATTATCGACGACGATGCCACCGTAGCCCTTGCCATTCGAAGTACGCAGCAATTTGCGGATAGAACAGCTGTTGACGATATTCCCGTGGCCGTCGCCGATTCCGGTTATATCGTATTCCTCTCCGACAATCACCTCCTGGACCATGACCGGCCACCCCCAGATACGCACCATATCGGCATAGGCGCCCTCCAGTTCGGATGGGGAATCGACCAGATGGGCCTCGTAAAGCCTGCCTTTAATATAAACGGGGTAGCCCAGTTCCCGGGCGTGCAGTTCAATCTCGGCAGGCGTCATGGCAACCAGGGTCCGCGGTGAATATACGCCCAGGCTTTGGCAGAAAAGATGGAGATTCGCCTTGTGCCGCAAGTTGAAAGACTCGATGCTAGGCAGCACGCAGGCGACGCCATGGTCGGTCAATCGGTCCTTGATTTCGACATAGTTTTCGATTTCGGAATCAAGGCAGGGAATGATCAGCCCGATGTCCTCTTTTTCAAGAATTGCCTGGAGCCTCGAGAACAGCGCATCGCTACCGGCCCCCGGATAGGGAATGAGATAGGCGGAATCAGGATGATCGCCGCTCTGGCCATAAAGAGAACTTTCAAGGGGATCGTAAGAAAGCCCGACGACTCTGATGCCCGGGAAGCGGCGCCGCAGGCTGGCGATGACCGATGCCCCCGGCTGGGGATTCTCTCCGCGGTGAAGACCGCTGACCGCGACGGTCCTTATTTTATTTTCCATGACCAACGCTTCAAGGAGTCCCGATTCAGAATCCCGAGGATGACCAACTCATTGGTCAACAGTTCGACGTCCCTGATCGCGACGTTGCGACTGACACCATAGTGGTTCTGCATGCCGACAACCAGATCATCATGGCTTGATCCATCTGCAATCTGACGCAGGATAAAGACTGCGGTCTGACTGACCTTGAAGAACAAGCCGGTCGTCACATCCAGTACAAAGCCTCCGTCGTAAAAGCGCAGGCCCGACAAAGAAGCCCCGCCCTTTCTTTTGTGCGTATGAGTTTTGGGCAAAACTCGGTTCTTCATGACCTGACCCCATCTCATCAGTGCTTGAGAATATATTGTTCGACGCTGCATCAAACAGTATTATTTTAAATTCTTCCAGATTAGCCGACGAGCACGAGACTGAATACTTCCAGCCTTGATTTCCATAAAACCTCATCTGGAAATAATTTGCCCCAGACAACCACGCGATGCTTGCTGGGGCAGATTATCAGGCCGATTTCTTGATTACCAGTCCGGTTTATAGGCGGCTAAAATCCTATTTCTTTTCTTTTTCCATATACATGTTCCAATAGAATTGGACCGGCGTGGTAATACCCTGAACCTTGCTACTGTAAGCAACCGGTTCAAAGAACTGACCGAGGATGCCAAGAACGCCGGTCTCAAGAATCCGTTGCTGAACCTTGGCAGCGATCTGTTGCCGCTCGGCTTGCGACTTGGTTTGCAGGAAGGATGCACGCAAGCTTTCAAGTACATCGTCTTTCGGCCAGCCATACCAACCGGTCACCGGATCACCCGAGAACACAATGGCCGTCGGGTCCATTACGTCAGCAGCCAGCCACCAGGTATGGAACAGGCTCCACCCCCCTGCCGACGACGGCTCACGGCTGGCACGCCGCTCGGTCAGTTCGGCCCATGTCATATCCTGAACCTGAACCTTCATTCCAATGCGTTGCAGCTTTTCCGCAGTAACCTTGGTAAAGGCCGAAATAACCGGGCTATCGACCGGATTCAGGATCACCACCGGCGTACCATCGTAGCCCGCATCCACCAACATCTTGCTGGCGACATCGACGCTGACCGGCTTCATCAGATCACTTGCCGTTTCACTGGCCATAGGCGTGCCGCATGGAAACACGGAATAGCAGTTTCTCCAGAAACGAGCATCGCCCAGCGCCGCAGTCATGTAGTCATCTTGCTGAATGGCTTTTAGAACGGCACGCCGGATGCCAATCTTGTCAAACGGCGGATTCACGGTATTGAAACGTACCATTGCAACATTGCCCAAGGGGTCGGTTGAAGCAACGACGATATCCTTGCGGCCTTCGAGGCTCGGCACCAACCGTGCCGGCGGCGACTCGACATAATCGACTTTCCCGTCGGCCAGAGCGGTCAAGGCGGCAGCCTGGTCGGGGTAATAAATCCACTCGATGCGATCAGCCTTGGCAACTTTCCCGCCGGCTGCCAACGACTGCGGTTCCTTCCGCGGCACATAAGCCGTGTTCTTGACATATACGGTCTTTGAACCAGGAACTGATGCGCTGCGCTTAAGCTCGAAGGGGCCAGAACCCGTGGCATCCTGAATTTCGGTAAAGGCGTCGGTTTGCGCCACGCGCTTGGGCATCATGAAAGGCACATTGGCAGAAAGTTTTGCCAATGCTTCAAGCACATACTCTGTCGGCTTGCGGAACTGCATACTGAACGTCTTGGCATCGGAGGCGGTAATGGTATCCATGTCGCGGAACATCTGCTGACCGACTCCATCGCGCTTGGCCCAGCGCTGCAAGGAGGCAATGCAGTCGTCGGCAGTGACGTCGGTGCCATCGTGCCATTTCAATCCGTCGCGCAAGGTGAAGGTCCAGGTCTTGCCGTCTTCCGACATCGACCATTTATCGACCATTTGCGGTTGCGGCTCGAAATTTTCATCGAGGGAGAACAAGGTGTCATAAACGAGATAGGCATGGTTACGCGTGATATAGGCTGTCGTCCACACTGGATCTATGACTTTCAACTCGGTGTGAGGTGCGACACGCACCACGTTCGCACATCCCGCGACAAGGAAAGTTGCCGCAAAAGCGGTCATCAATAGACCGCTAGCTTTCAGCTGTAGCATTTCAATCTCCCCATAGATTGGCGTAAAACAACTACGCAAAGCACTCTGATACCCTCGTGCCAGTATATTCCTGCCATAAATCTCCGAGGGCCTATTTTTTAATGCGATCGGCGGAATATTTTTTCAACAACGTCATCGATTCAGCAAACCGCTCACTCCTCGATAAAACAACCGATTGATCCGAGTCCATCAAGCTTCAACGACAAGGCGACACTCAAAATAAAAGCAATTTACTGCTGGCGTGTATTGGCATTTTGCTGAGTCTCAGCCAAACGCGTCGTCTTCCAGTCATGGCCGGTGGTGTGTTCGATAAAGAACGAAAGCATGCGCGCCCGACTATCCTCGGCGGCGGGTTTGTCACCCCCCAGCATTTTTCCGAGATATCGTTGCGGCATGATATCGAGGTCGAATGAATGGGCCGCTTCGGGGTAGGTCTTTACCTGCAGTTCGGCGCCAGTTGACTTGACGCTTTCGCATTCGCTGGCCGGGGTCCAGTCGTCCTGACCGCCGGCAAAGACGACCAGCGGCGATTCAAGCTCAACCTTGCGATTGCCGAACGAGCCGCACCACGGGTAATACGCGGCAACCGCGCGGAAATTCTCGTTCTTACCCTTGGCTTCGTCAGGAACGTCGCCTTTGGCAACGTTGATGGCGACACTGCCGCCATTGCTCTGGCCCATCAGGAAGACATTCTTGCCATCGACGAACTTCTGTTCACGAAGAAACTTCAGCGCGTCGTAAGCATCATGCGTACGATAGTCGAGGGCCTCCCGCTGTTTCGTCAGACTTTCGCAGACTTTTCCGCCACCGATTTTTCGGGGGCCGAAGCTGTCAAGGTCGAGGACAACAAACCCGTGGCCCACCAGATAGTCGGCGTATGCTTTCATCGCATAACGAACCGCCGGTTGCCAGCCTCCGCAACCGTGCATCAGAACCACGGCCGGGAACGGGCCGTCGCCTTCAGGTTTTGAGACTTCGGCCCGCAATGTCACGTTTTCGGCGGTATAGGCATGGCTGGCCTCGAAGGTGACTTTCTCGCCGGCCTGCAGTGGGCTGACAAAAAGCGCTGATACGCACAACAGGGCCGTGGTGGCCAACTGACGCCGTTCACCCCGTCGTTTTTCGGCCCATGGCGATACGCCACCCGGGGCAGCCGCATCGGCGGCATGTCGTCTGTCACCGCCCCGACGTCGGTCGAAAATTGGCACAAGGATGCTGCCAACCACATTCCATACGTCTTTGGTCTTACGCTTCGACATTTTGAACTCCCCGCTCCATGACGGACAAATCAAGACGTTTCACTTGCCGCCTTGCTCATTCGTAACGTGGATTAACTAAGCCTTCTCAAGCCCCTACGCATTTTCATATTTCCGCATTCAATATAGACCTGAATTGATCTTGCCGCCAGCGCTAGCGGCAATCCGGCCGGGCTCACCCGCTTGCCCATTTAGCATAATCGCGACCATTCTCCGCCGCCAATGGCAAGATCGAATCTGAACCGGTCGGTCCAATGAAATCGGGTTTTCTGACGTTACGGCAAGACCAGCGAGTGCCATGAAAAATGCCCGCTTCCATGATCGAAACGACGATCCTGGAAAACGGGCATTTGAATATTGGCGGAGTGGACGGGACTCGAACCCGCGACCCCCGGCGTGACAGGCCGGTATTCTAACCAACTGAACTACCACTCCAGATCGGATGGCTGGGCGGAACCCGGCAATCACGAACGCGGCGGATAGTAGCACAGACTTTGCGCTGTCCGGCATTCGGCGCATAAGGCCATCTTCCTCCGTATGTCACTAAGCACATATCGGCCATAGCGAGTCAATGTGTTACACCAGGCCAGCATAGGGATATAACTCAGTCCAGTAGTGAAGTGCAGAAGTGCTTTGATGGCGACCAGCCCAGAACCAGACATCAGCCATGACCTAAAAATCAGGGAGGCTCGATGAAGCACACCACAAAGATTGCAGCCCTTTGTCTGTTAGCTGCGGATTCCAGTGATCGTAGTCACTTAGTCCGGCGATGTGCTCAGCCAGTCTCATGCTCGCGAGCAATCTCGTCGATCACCAGCAGACGGTAAGCGAGCACATTGCGTTTCATTACTTCGTTGAGACGCCCCTGGCGCTATGCTGCTGCGAGTTGAAGCGCAAGTGGGCAAGACTTAATTAAATAAGAAAATGCTCAAATTAAATAGGAATCTTGCTAAATAAGAATTTCAAACAGGCCACCCCCCGCATTCCAAATGGATGTTTACTGGGTACAGCTACTCAGAGATGAAACAAACCCTGTTCAGTCTATAGTAGGTTACGCGCCGAAGCTTCTAGCACCACAGGTGTTTTCACCCAGCCTCCGGCCAAGGCCGACGGTGATCTCTACCAAAAACATGGCCGCTTCTGATCACAGACCGGCCATGGGTACCTAGAGAAGTTGAACGACCGCTTTCACGGAACAGCTACGTCGGCATCGTGCCCTTTGCCGTCATTGGCAAGAAATGGAAGCTGACGTTCGCCGGTTGGTCACGCCAAGCAAAAGCTGCCTTTCACGAACCGGAATCCAGTTTCTTGCCTGAACGGCGGGTTTCCTGCCAGGTCCGGCCATTGGCCGCGCCGAACGGGGCTACTGCACTCGGCCAGGAGCTGCCCTTGGCGGTTACATTTCAATTTCCGGTGTTCGTGGGTGCCGAATGGCCGGTTTCCGGCGAGCAAATTGCGGGGGGCACTGCCTCAACCCGGCCATAACCGGTCGGTCATCGCTTCACAACAGCGGTCACTGGAAGGTCCGCTGCTAACTGAAACCCCCCTGATAACCTACTTCAGCACCTCGGCCATTCTGACCTTTCGCTTACAGAGGCGAATCGGGCAGCGTTCCATTGTTTACCTACCGTTCAGCCATTAGACAGCTTGAACGGCAGCTTCTCGATCTGGTGGCTGATTTATCGCCGGTCGCCGCCTTTGAGATGAAGTAACTCTGAACTATTCAGGCCTAACCAATACATAACGACTATGAAAGCCACCCTCCTTAATCTACGAAACCGCTAAGGAATCACCTCGCGTCAACAATTTTACTTTTCCCAATGCTTCAGAAGACTCTCCACCATTTATCGATTCTTTCACTTCAACAATAAGCGGCTCGGGCGCAATCAGGCGCAATTCAAGCGTGGTATTGGGGACAGCAGTGCTCGAAACCTTGAAGCTTGAATTGGGGCCTTGGAAAGAAAGCTCATGCTGACGCACACCATCTGCATAGATCTCAATTTTTGCAACCTCGGCTGCTGATACCAAGAATGGGACTGCTAGAGAAACGGCAAAAATGAGGCGTAGTGCTTTATGCATGATAAATTTTTCCATGTGAGATGAATCTGAATGTTTGTAAATTGCTTAGAAGTTGGAAAATCAAACAGTGACGATGCTTTATGATTTCTGATGACCGAGCCAGCTCAGAGCGAGGTGCTGGTAGAGTTCCGGGCTAAGCCGAGAACTCACAATCTTCGCCAGGAAGGACAGACGACTGACCCAACCTGTTTTTGACATGCTCGTTTTCTACAGATTTTGATCAACGTTTGCCTCTTCACGCTCACGCAGGAGAGGCAGTTTGAACACACCAAAAATTTTGAGGCGCTCTCCGGTGAGAAAGCGCCAACACCAGCCACAGGTCATGCCGGGATATTTCCACCCCGCCTGCCTTTCATCGCTTCCTCGATGGCCAATGCGGCGGTCACCAGCCCTGAGTGCGTGAAAGCCTGGGGGAAATTGCCAAGAGCCTGTCGATTGCTGACGTCGAATTGCTCCGAGTAGAGCCCGACATCGTTGGCGAGCCCCAGCAGGCGTTCAAAGAGACCCTGGGCCTCATCCACCCGCCCGGCGCGGGCCAGATAATCCACAGCCCAGAAGCTGCAGACGGCGAAGAGGTTTTCTCCGCTCTCCACGCCGTCATAGCTTTTCCCCGGAGGATAACGGTAAAGGAGTCCGTCCACCGACAGCCTGTCCGTGATGTACCGGTAGGTACCGGACATCCGCTGGTCCGTAGGATCAAGGTAACCATAGCGTGACATCAAAAGCAGACTAGCATCAGGCTCCGTTCCCCCAAAATAGCCTACATAGCTGCCACGCACAGGATCAAAGCCGCGGGCGTCGATTTCCTTGCGGATCGAATCTCGCTGGTTGCGCAGTTCCGGCTCTCCGATATCAAGGGGCAGAATCTGATGAAGGGAAAGCAGACGGTCTAGGGCAACCCAGCACATCAGCTTGGAGTAAGTATAGTGCCGGGGTGGGCCGCGGGTTTCCCATATGCTATGGTCGGGTTGGCGCCATAGCCGGCACACCGTATCCCCGAGCCCGGTAAGAAGCCGCTTTTCCCCGTCATTGAGGCGTCCGCCCCGGGCGACGAAGCGGTAGGCGGTTTGTATCAGTTCGCCGTAAATGTCCAGTTGCAGTTGCTGATTGGCGGAATTTCCGATGCGGACCGGGCCGGAACCTCGATAGCCTTCAAGGTGAGAAAGAACGACTCCGTCGGGCACCGGGTGGCCATGCACGTCGTAGAGTGGCTGGAGGCGGGGCTTTCTTGCCACATGCAGCAGCCAGCGCAGGAAAGCATTGCTTTCCTCCCGAAATCCCATGTCGATGAAGGACTGAAGCAGCAAGGAAGTGTCGCGCAGCCAGCAGTAGCGGTAATCCCAGTTCCGGCCGCTGTCCATGGCTTCGGGCAGCGACGTGGTGATGGCTGCGATCACGGCCCCGGTAGGCCGGCAGGTCAGCAGCTTCAAAGTCAAGCAGCTTCTCATCACCTGCTCCGGGAAGGGGCCGTCATATGAGCAGCGGCTGCACCAGTGCTCCCACCAGGAAAGCGTCTCGAGGATGCTGTCGCTGCCTGACCAAAGCGCCGTCCCGGCTGCCTCCTGCGTTGGGGCGAAGGCAAGGACGCAACGGCAGCGCTCGCCGGCGGCAAACTGCCAGGTGCCGCCCACCCAGTCTCCATCATGTCCGGCAGCCAGGGGTTTATCGGCATGCAACAGCAGCTTGCCGTTATCCTGCAGGGGCAGGTGCCAGGCATCCCCAGAGTGCTTGAATTCAGCCTTGGCGCGCCCGTAATCGGGTTTGGGCTGGCAAATGATGGCTACCGGAACGATGCCTTCCACACATTCCACCATTCGCACCAACCGTCGGAAAGTTTCCCGAGCGCCGTGCATGGCCATGAAATCAGTAATCTTGACCACGCCGGTGCGGCAATGAAAGGTGGTTTCCAGGACCGCGCTGCGCTCCAGATAGCGCCGCTCCGTGCGCAGAATCCCGCGAGGGCGGATTAGAAAACGCCCGCCCCGTTTTCGGTCTAGCAAGGCGGCAAAGATCGACGGGGATGAAAAATCGGGGAGACACAACCAGTCGATGGAACCACTTCGGGAAACCAAGGCGGCGCTGTGGCAGTCTCCGATGGCTGCATAAGCTCCGATCGCCTCGTAATCGCAGGCCGCCAGAATGGCTTCGGCTGACAGGAACTCGTTCAATTGCTGTCCTTTGAAAATACTTCGGGAGCACCGCCCTGTTTGGGTGCAGAAAGTAGCTTGAGCCGGACAGAAAAACCGGTACCGGCTCGGGCTGGCGTCCAGCCTTGGCTCAAGCAGTTCTCGTTCCGGTACCCATGCAAAGACCGAAAGCGTTATCGGCGGGCCATCCGTGCCGCTGCGCGTCGGGCGAGACGGCAAAACATACATACGAAACGATAGGTTCAGGTATTTCTTACACCCCAACCCGCCGTACCGGGGCCGGGCACCCTGATTGCACGGTTCTTGGGTAATCGACTTACCTGGAGAATGATCATGGCTGAAACGGTTGGCGACTTCCTGCTCAAGCGGCTTGCCGAATGGGGCATCCGGCGCATCTATGGTTATCCCGGGGATGGCATCAACGGCATCATGGGCGCCTTCGGGCGCATCGGCGACCGGCTCGATTTCGTCCAGGCCCGCCATGAGGAACTGGCCGCCTTCATGGCCTGCGCTCACGCCAAATTCACCGGCGAGGTAGGCGTCTGCCTGGCCACCTCCGGCCCCGGCGCCATCCACCTGCTCAACGGCCTCTACGATGCCAAGCTCGACCACCAGCCGGTGGTGGCCATCGTTGGTCAGCAGAAGCGGGCGGCCATGGGGGGAGACTACCAGCAGGAGGTTGACCTCATTTCCCTGTTCAAGGACGTGGCCCACGAATACGTCCATATGGTCACCGTACCGGAGCAGGTTCGGCCGGTGGTGGACCGGGCGATGCGCATTGCCCGCGACCAGCGCTGCGTCACCTGCATCATCCTTCCCAACGACATCCAGGATCTGGCATACAGGGACCCGCCCCGGGAACACGGCACGGTACATACCGGCATCGGCTACACCGGCATGCGTGTCCTCCCCGGCCCGGCCGACCTGCAGAGGGCCGCCGACATCCTGAACCGGGGCCACAAGGTGGCCATGCTGGTGGGCGCCGGGGCCTTGACTGCCACCGACGAAGTCATCGCCGTGGCCGAAACCCTAGGCGCCGGCGTGGCCAAGGCCCTGCTCGGCAAGGCGGCGGTTCCCGACGATCTGCCGTTCGTCACCGGCTCCATCGGGCTCCTCGGCACCAAGCCCAGTTGGGATTTGATGAACGAGTGCGACACGTTGCTCATGGTGGGCTCCGCTTTCCCCTACTCCGAGTTCCTGCCAAAGGAGGGGCAAGCCCGCGGCGTGCAGATCGACATCGATCCGCGCATGCTGAATCTGCGCTATCCCATGGAGATCGGTCTCGTCGGGGATAGCCGGGAAACCCTGCGCGCCCTTCTGCCGCTGCTGACACCCAAGACCGACCGAAGTTGGCGTGACGGTATCGAAAAAAATGTCGAACGTTGGTGGCGTGTGCTGGAGGGCCGCGCCATGGTGGACGCCCACCCCATCAATCCGCAGCGGGTATTCTGGGAACTCTCCCCCCGCTTGCCGGACAACTGCATCCTGACCTGCGATTCGGGCTCCGCCGCCAACTGGTACGCCCGCGACATCAAGTTGCGGCGCGGCATGATGGCTTCCCTCTCCGGTGGGCTGGCCACCATGGGCCCGGCCGTTCCTTACGCCATCGCCGCCAAGTATGCCCATCCGGAACGGACCGTCATCGCCCTGCAGGGAGACGGGGCCATGCAGATGAACGGCATCAACGGTCTGGTGACCATCGCCAAGGTCTGGAAGGAATGGCGCAATCCCCGGTTAATCGTCATGGTCCTCAACAACGGCGACCTCAACCAGGTGACCTGGGAGCAGCGGGTGATGGAAGGCGATCCAAAATTCACCGATTCCCAGTTCATCCCGGACTTTCCCTACGCCGAATACGCCAGCCTCCTGGGGCTCAACGGCATCCGGGTGGACGATCCGTCCATGATCGGTCCTGCCTGGGAACGGGGCCTGGAAGCCGACCGCCCCACGCTGCTGGAAATGCTCACCGATCCTGACGTGCCGCCCCTGCCGCCCCATATTCAGTTCAAGCATGCCAAGTCCTTCCTGTCCGCCCTGATCCACCGCGACCCCGATTCGATGGGGATCGTGATCGCGAGTTTCAAGGAGAGCTGGGAGAGCCTCTTCCCGCCTGGCAGGTCCTGAGCCGGCCATGGCCATGGCCGACAGCTCTGCCGCCATCGAGTCCGTCGCGGTGGAAAGCTACACCATCCCCACCGACCGGCCCGAGTCCGATGGCACGCTGGAATGGGACGCCACCACCCTGGTGCTGGCCCGGATCTCGGCCGGGGGCCGGGACGGGCTGGGCTACGGTTACGCCGACACCGCCACGGCCCGGCTGGTCGCCGACAAATTGGCGCCGCTCCTGGCAGGCCGGGATGCCCTCGCGATCAACGCCCGCTGGCGGGACATGGCGGTCGCCATCCGCAACCTCGGGCGACCTGGCATCGCGTCCATGGCCATGTCGGTGGTGGATACCGCCCTCTGGGATGTCAAGGCCAAGTGCCTGAACAAATCGCTGGCCATCCTCCTCGGCAAGGCGCGGGACGCCATCCCGGTCTATGGCAGCGGGGGCTTTACCAGTTATTCCATCGAGGAATTGCAGGAGCAGTTGGGCGGCTGGGCTCAGGCGGGCATCGGCATGGTAAAAATGAAAGTGGGCCGGAACCCGGAGGCCGACATCGAGCGTGCCACCGCCGCCGCCCAGGCCATCGGCGGGAAGGCCCAGCTTTTCGTGGATGCCAATGGCGCCTATAGACGCAAGGAAGCCTTGCGCTTCGCAGAGCGCTACGCCGACCTGGGCGTTGCCTGGTTCGAGGAGCCGGTCTCCTCCGACGATCTGACGGGCCTGAAGCTGCTCAGGGACAGGGGCCCCGCCGGCATGGCGATCAGCGCCGGGGAATACGGCTACGACCTGCCCTATTTCCGCCGCATGCTGGAAGGCCAGGCGGTGGACGTCCTGCAGGCTGACGCCACCCGTTGCGGCGGCATGACCGGCTTCCTGGGCGTGGCCGCCCTCTGCGAAGCGTTCAACGTGCCGCTCTCCAGCCACTGCGCCCCGTCGCTCCATCTGCCGCTGTGTTGCGCCGCCCGACCCGCGGTCCATCTCGAATATTTCCACGACCACGTCCGCATCGAGCACCTGCTGTTCGACGGCGCCCGCGACCCGGTGGACGGAAAACTCTCCCCCGCCGACGACCGCCCGGGTCTGGGGCTCATCTTTAAGGAACAGGACGCCCAATGTTTCAGAAACTCGTAGATACCAGGGGCCTCTCCCGACGGGCCGGCGCCGATGCCCGCTCTTTGGAGCGCGACTTGCGCGCCAATATCATGGGTGAAGTGCGCTTTGACGCCGGCAGCCGCGCGCTCTATGCCGCCGATGCCTCCAATTACCGCCAGACTCCGATCGGCGTGGTGATTCCCCGGTGCCTGGATGACGTGATCCGGACCGTGGACCTTTGCCGGAAATACGCGGCGCCCGTCCTTTCCCGGGGCGGCGGCACCAGTCTCTGCGGACAATGCTGCAACGTCGCGGTGGTAATGGATTTCTCCAAGTACCTGAACACCATCCTCGAAATCGACCCGCAGGGCAAATTCGCCCGGGTCCAGCCCGGCCTGGTCCTGGACGACCTCCGGAATGCGGCCAACAGATACGGCCTGACTTTTGCCCCCGACCCGGCGACCCATTCCCACAACACGCTGGGCGGCATGATCGGCAACAATTCCTGCGGCCCGCATTCGGTCATGGGCGGGGAAACCACCCACAACGTCATCGAACTGGACATTCTCACCTACGACGGGCTGCGGATGACCGTAGGCGCCACCGATGGCGAGGCCTACCAGCGCATCCTGGCCGAAGGCGGCCGGCGTGCCGAGATCTACCGTCGTCTCCATTCTCTGACCGGCTGCTACGGGGATGAAATCCGCAATCGCTTCCCCGCTATCCCCCGCCGGGTCTCCGGCTACAACCTGCCGGCTCTTCTGCCGGAAAACGGCTTCAACGTGGCCCGCGCTCTGGTCGGCTCCGAGGGCACCTGCGTGGTGATACTGGAGGCCAAGCTGCGCCTGGTAGAGTGGCCGCCCGCCCGATCCCTCCTCGTCCTTGGCTACCCAAGCGTTTACGAGGCCGGGGACCACGTGCCAGAAATCATGGCGGCGGGCCCCATCGCCATGGAGGGCATGGACGACCGGCTGGTCAGCGACATGAAGGCCACCCATATCCATCCCGGATACCTTGGCCTGCTGCCCGAGGGCCAGGGCTGGCTGGTGGTGGAATTCGGCGGCCAGGACAAGGAGGCGTCCGATGGCCGCGCTAGGGCACTCATGGACAAGCTCAAGGGTGGCCGAAACCCACCTTCCATGAAGCTCTACGATGATCCGAAGGAGGAAGGCCATGTCTGGAAAATCCGCGAGTCGGGCCTCGGGGCTACCGCCCATGTGCCGGACCAGCCGATCACCTGGGAAGGCTGGGAGGACTCCTCGGTGCCGCCAGAAAAACTCGGGGAATACCTGCGGGAACTGCGCGCCCTTTTCGACAAGTACGGCTACAGTTGTGATCTCTACGGCCACTTCGGCCAGGGTTGCGTCCATACCCGCATCGACTTCGACCTGGAGACCGCCGCCGGCATCCGGAGGTACCGGGAATTCCTCTTTGAGGCCGCCCACCTGGTGACCGGCCTGGGAGGCTCGATTTCCGGGGAGCACGGGGATGGCCAGTCCAAGGCGGAACTGCTGCCCATCATGTTCGGGGCCGAAGTCATGGCGGCCTTCTGGGAATTCAAGGCCCTCTGGGACCCGGATAACCGGATGAATCCCGGCAAGGTCATCGATGCTTACCGGGTGGACGAGAACCTGCGCCTGGGCACCGCCTACAATCCGCCGCCAGTGAAGACCGGATTCGCCTATCCAGCCGACAACGGCGACTTCGCCCGGACCCTGCTGCGTTGCGTCGGCGTCGGGGAATGCCGCAGCCGCCAGGGGGTCATGTGCCCCAGCTACATGGCCACCGGGGAGGAAATGCATTCCACCCGGGGCCGGGCTCACCTCCTCTTTGAAATGCTGCGCGGCGAGACGATCACCGGCGGCTGGAAGGCGCCGGAGGTGAAGGAGGCCCTAGATTTTTGCTTGTCCTGCAAGGGTTGCAAGGGCGAATGCCCAGTCAAGGTGGACATGGCTACCTACAAGGCCGAGTTCCTGTCCCATTACTACGACGGCCGGCTGCGCCCGGCAAAGGCCTACGCCTTCGGCCTGATCGACCACTGGGCCAGACTCGCCTCGCCGACTCCGGGTGTCTTCAATTTCCTCTCCCAGCACCAGCCTTTTGCCGGATTAGCCAGAAAACTCGTCGGCATCGCCCCGGAACGGCGCATCCCCCTTTTTGCCCGACAATCCTTCACCCGCGGCTTCCGCTCCCGTCCGTTGCTGAAGCATGCCGGCGGCTCCGTCATCCTGTGGCCCGATACCTTCAACAACTACTTCCACCCCGAGGTGGCCCAGGCGGCGGCGGAGGTTCTGGAAAAATCCGGCTACGAGGTACGCATTCCGCCGGTGCACCTGTGCTGCGGCCGGCCCCTCTACGAATTCGGCATGCTGGACCGGGCCCGCCAGTACCTGCAGCGCATCCTGGAGGTACTGGATGCGGAAATCCGCGCCGGCATTCCCATTGTCGGCCTGGAGCCGGCCTGCCTGTCCGTCTTCAAGGAGGAAATGCCGCAACTGCTGCATGGCAACGAGCAGGCCAAGCGCCTTTCGGAGCAGGTTTATCTCCTTTCCGAATTCATCGAAGAAAAACTGCCGGATTTCTCTTTCGGGACGCTGAAAAGGAAGGCCGTGGTCCATGCCCATTGCCACCATAAGGCGGTTCTCAAGACCGACGCCGAGGAGGCGGTACTGCAGCGCCTGGGGCTGGACTACGAATTCCTGGATTCAGGCTGCTGCGGCATGGCCGGCTCCTTCGGTTTCGAGAAGGACAAATACGCGGTCTCCCTAACGTGCGGCGAGCGGGTTCTGCTGCCCGCCGTACGCTCCGCCGCGCCGGACACCCTGATCATCGCCGATGGCTACAGCTGCCGCGAACAGATCCTGCAAACCACCCAGCGCCAGCCGATGCACCTTGCCCAGGTGCTGAAGCTGGCCATCGACGAAGGGGCCTGACATGGAATCTCTTGGCAAACACCGCTGGGCCATCGCCGAGGGCTACATCCCGCCGGCCGGCCAGGACGACAGCTACGAACTGGTGAGCCATGAGGCCGCCTGCATCCTAAATGCCGGCGACCGGGATGCGCGGGTGGAATTCACCATCTTCTTCACCAACCGGGAGCCGGCCGGGCCCTTCGTCTTCACCGTGCCGGCCCGCCGCACCTGCCACCTGCGCTTCAACGACTTCAACACGCCGGAGACGATCCCGGTGAATACGCCCTACGCCAGCGTCATCGAATCCGACGTACCGGTGGTCGTCCAGCACACCAGGCTGGATTCTCGGCAGGCGGCGCTGGCCTTGCTGAGCACCATCGCCTATTCGGAGGGTTGATATTCTCCCCCGGCGAAGCGGACGAAAATCGCGGCGCCGATGGCCAATTTCCTGGCATCAGCGCCCAGTCTAGGATTTAGGGGCGCGAGGCGTGGCGTTTCCGACTTCCCGCATGACCTGGGCGTAGGAAATCAGGGCGAACAGCGCCGTACCGCCCACGATGTTTCCGGCGAGCACCGGCAGGGTGAATCCAGTAATCATTTGGCCGAGGGCGATTTCGCCGATGGCCAGCAGCAGGAAGGCCTCGACGCTGCCGGCGACGATGTGGGTAAACTCCCCCTGCGCGATCAGGTAGGTTATGAGAAATACGATGTGGAACTGCGCGACCCCAGCGCTGGGGATCAGCCAGACCAGGGTGGCCATCAGATAGCCGGAGATGATCCCGAGGAAGCCCATTTCCACCCAGTCGTGGTCCAGCGTATGTCGGCTGATGGTCAGCATTTCCGTCCGCACGTCGGTTGGCACGGCCGGCGTGAAGGCAAGGAACAGGGCGACCGCCAGGGTACCGGCCAGGTTGGCGGCCAGCACGATGCCCCACAGCCGCGCCGCCCGCCCCAGGTTTTTCCCGGTCGGCTCGGCCAGAACCGGCAGGATCACCGTGATAGTGTTCTCGGTGAACAGTTGTTGCCGGGAAAGCACCACAATGAGAAAGCCCACCGGGTAGCCCATGGCCACCACCAGGTGGCGCCACGGCGCATCGGGCAGATGCATTGCCAAATTGGCCTGGGCCAGCAGCGAAAAGCTGATCGAGAGCCCGGCGGCAAAGCCTGACCACCAGAGGGACACCGCAGGCCGGTCCATTTCGTCTTCACCCAACTGGCGTACCGCTCCGTAAATGATGGGGGTTGGCGAGGTGGTCCGCTTTTCCACCTGCTCGGCCAGTTCTTCGGAATCCATCGAATATCCCTTTAAATAAGTGTTACAACGGCGTGGAGTGGGGTCGCCACGTCAGCGCCGGACGAAAAGCAGAATACCCAGGATGATCAGCAGGATCAGGGTGACGCCGGCCACGGTCCAGCGGTGGGTGGTCCACCACAGCTCCCAGCTCGACGTCGTGGCTCGATGGTCGAATCGGCCATGGGCGCCACGGTCGCCGGGCGCCGGGGAATAGAGGTTGTCCGGCCGCTCCGGTGGGTCCTTCTGATCCGTCATCTGGCCGCCGTAGGCCTCGAAGGCCAGTTTCCGGTCGAGGAAGCCGGGCAGGATGCGGGTGCCGAGAATGGCTTCGACCGCCGGAAACCCGACCCAGATTTCGCGGCGTGGATGGAGCGCTGCCCAGTAGATGCCCCGGGCCGCCACTTCCGGCTGAAAGATCTTGCCCAGGGGCTGGGGCCGCCAGCCCATGCAGTTGCGAGCCCAGTCAAACTGGGGCGTGTTGAAGGCCGAAAGCTGGACCATGGTGATCCGCACCTTGCTTTTGTCGTGGATCAGCTCCGAACGCAGGGTGTCGATGAAGCCCCGGACGGCGCTCTTGGCGCCGCAGTAGGCAGACTGCAGTGGGATCGAACGGTACGCCAGCGCGGAGCCGATCTGGACTATGGTGCCCCGGTTCCGGGGTTTCATGCGTTTGAGGGCGGCCAGGGTGCCCCAGACCGAGCCGAGGTAGGTCACTTCGGTGGAGCGTTTGAAGTCCCGGGGGTCGATGTGCTCGATGCTGCAAAAGACCGTGGCCATGGCGTTGTTCACCCAGACCTCGATCGGGCCCCATTCCCGCTCCACCCGCTCGGCGGCGGCCTCCACCTGGTCGTGGTCGGCGACGTCGGCGGGAATGATCAGCGCTGCGGCACCGGCATCCTCGACGTCCTTGCGGGCACCTTCGAGACCCTCAGGGCTGCGGGCGAGCAACGCCACCCGCCAGCCGTGGCGGGCGAATTCCTTGGCCGTGGCACGACCTATCCCAGCCGACGCCCCGGTAATGACGACAATTTTTTTCTCCATTACGCTTACCTCGTTCTCTCCAAAGGGGGATGCAGGTCATGGGTATCCTGCCAGGGGGCAGCAAATATCTGCCGGGTCAGGTAGTCCGTTGATGCCAGGCTGAAAAGCAGGACCAGCATGAAGAGGGCGATGAAAGCCACCAGCCGTACCAGGACGCCGGCCTCCTTGAGATGCATGAAGAAGACGGCCACCAGCAGCGCCTTGGCGGCGGCGATGACCAAGTTGGCAATACTGTTCCAGACGCCCAGGGGAATTAAGGCGCTCCCCGCCGTGGCGGCGAGCAGCACCATGAGGGCCAGCCACACCGCCCCGTTTCGGCGATAGGGTTTGCGCTTCAGCGCCTTCATCCGCCGCCCCTCCCCACCAGGTAGAGGATGGGATAGAGGAAAATCCATACCGAATCCACGAAGTGCCAGTAGAGGCCGGCCACCTTGAGTCTTTCCGGTTCGGCCAGGGTGCTGGTGGCGCGGGAGAGGCCGATGGCGAAGACCAGAACGATGACGACGCCGATCAGGAGATGCAAGGCGTGGAGCCCGGTCATGGCGAAATAGAGCAGGAAGAAGAACTGCCCGCCCGGGTCCAACCGCGAGCCAAGGCCGGGGAACAGGTGTTCCGTCCACTCATGCCGGTACTCCAGGCCCTTGACGGCTAGAAAGGCGCCCCCCAGGGCCGCGACCGCAAAAAGAATCCACCGGGCCGCCCGAGCTTTGCCGATTTCCAGCGCCTCCACGGCATTCGCCATCAGCAGGCTGCTGGTCAGCAGGATGGCAGTGTTGATGGTGCCCAGCACCATGTCCGTATGGCGGCTGGCAGCGGCGAAAGCTTCGGGGTAGTGGAGTCGCCCGTACCAGTAGCCAAAGAACAGCGGCCCGAAGAACATCAGTTCGGTGGCAAGGAATACCCACATGCCCAGCGTAGCGGCACGCTCCTGCTGCCAGGCTGCCACGAACTGGGGAGCGACGGGACGCGACGGGCTCATGTCCTCACCTCGTCTGCCTCCGGGCTGTAGTCGTAGGGAGCGCGATCGACGGTGGGCGGGATCTCGAAATTGTCCTTGGGCGGCGGCGAAGTGGTCTGCCACTCCAGGCCCGTGGCCCGCCAGGGATTGGGCACAGCCAGCGGGCCGCGGAACACGGACCAGGCCAGGTAGAAGAGCGGCAACAGGTAGCCCACCGCCAGAATCGAGGCACCGGCGGAAGAGAGCACGTTGAGCAGGGTGAATTCGTCCGGGTAGGCGTGATAGCGCCGGGGCATGCCGCTGACCCCCAGCAGGTACTGGGGAAAGAAGGTGAGATTGAAGCCGAAGAAGATGAGCACGGCGGCCACCCTGCCCCACATCTCCGGATACATCCGTCCGCTGATCTTGGGCCACCAGAAATGGACGGCGCCCAAGTAGGCCATGACCGAGCCGCCGACCATGATGTAATGAAAATGGGCCACCACGAAGTAAGTATCGGTCAGCGGCACATCCAGCGCGAGGGAGGCGAGATACAGCCCGGTGATGCCGCCGATGGTGAACAGCCCGACGAAGCCCAGCGCATAGAGCATGGGCGCCTTAAAGGTGATGGAGCCCTTGTAAAGCGTGGCCGTCCAGTTGAAAACCTTGATGGCCGAAGGAATGGCCACCAGGAAGCTCATCAGCGAAAAGGCTAGGCTCGCGTACATGGACTGGCCGCTCACGAACATGTGGTGGCCCCAGACTAGGAAGCCGATGATGGCGATGCCGAGGATGGCGTAGGCCATGAAGCGGTAGCCGAAAATCTGCTTCCTGGCGAAGCACGGGATGATCTCGCTGGCGACACCCATGGCCGGCAGGACCATGATGTACACCGCCGGGTGGGAATAGAACCAGAACAGGTGCTGGAACAGCAGGGGATCGCCGCCCAGGGCCGGGTCGAAGATGCCCACCCGGAAGATGCGCTCGATGCCGAGCAGCACCACGGTCATGCCCAGCACGGGCGTCGCCAGCACCAGGATGAGGCTGGTGGCGTAATTGGCCCAGACAAAGAGCGGCAGACGGAACCAGGTGAGTCCCGGCGCCCGCATGGTATGGACCGTGACGATGAAATTGAGGCCAGTCAGGATGGACGAGAATCCCGTGACGAAGACCCCGACCAGGGTGAGCACCACGTGGGAATTCGAAAAGAGCGTCGAGTACGGCGTGTAGAAGGTCCAGCCCGTATCGACGCCCCCCAGGAAAAGGGCCGCCAGGATCATCGCGCCACCGGCCACGTAGAGATACCAGGAAAGCAGGTTCAGGCGGGGAAAGGCCAGATCGCGCGCGCCGATCATCAGCGGCATCAGGAAATTCCCGAGGCCCGAGGGGATGGAGGGGATCAGGAAGAGCCAGACCATGATGACGCCGTGGGCGGTGAACAGTCGGTTGTAGGTATCGGCGGTCACCAGGTCGCCCGGAGCGGTGGCCAGTTCCAGGCGTATCATGGCCGCCGCCCCGCCGACGAAGAAAAAGGCGGTGATGGAGGCCAGGTAGAGCAGCGAAATGCGCTTGTGGTCCCGGGTGGTGAGCCATGACCTGAGGCTGTAGCCCTCTTCGAGGTAGCTGATGGACATCTGGATCTATCCTTTGTCGGTGGAGCGTATGTACTCGATGATGGCCATCAGGTCTTCCTCGGTAATCTGCCCGGCAAAGGAAGGCATGATGGGCACGAAGCCTGCCACCACGTCTTTCCGGGGAAGCAGGATCGAATCCCGGATATAGGCTTCGTCGGCGACCACAGTGCGGCCGTCCGCAAGGTGCACCGAGTGGCCCAGGAGTCCGTTCAGGTCAGGGGCATGGACGCTGGAACCGGCAGCGTGGCAACCGCTGCAGCCGTAGTGTCGGAAAAGCTCGAAGCTCCGGGCAGCCATCCCGGCGTCCGGAGTGCCGACCTGCAGCCAGCGGGCAAAATCCGACGCCTCCATGGCGACGATCCGCCCGCCCATCATTGAATGCTGGGAGCCGCAGTATTCGGCGCAAAAAAGGTGATATTCCCCGGCTTTGGTGGCGGTAAACCAGATACTGGTATAGCGCCCCGGCAGGATGTCCTGCTTGGTCCGGAAGGCCGGCACGAAGAAACTGTGGATGACATCCTGGGAAGTCATCACCAAGCGAACGGGCCGGCCAACCGGGACGTGGAGCTCGTCGATCTCCCGCTTGCCGTTCTGGTGCTCCAGCTTCCACATCCACTGCTTGGCCACCACGAAGACCGGCATCGCATCCGCCGGGGGCCGGTAAAAATCGACGTAATTCCTCGCCGCCCAGATGAAAATGGCGATGAAGATCAGGAGCGGCGCGATGATCCAGGCGATCTCCAGCGGCCGGTAGCCGGCCGGCGGATTCGAACGGTCAGCCCGGGAGCCGCGCCGGTAGCGGATCGAAAAGAAGATGATGAGGGCGGCCACGGCGACGGCCACCACGCCGGTGATGAGGAAGAGCCCCAGCAGGACTTGATCCACCTTCTCCGCGATATTGGAGGCAGCGACCGGCAGGAAATGGAGGCCGTTCACCCTTTTCTCCCCGTCCGGCGGCACCAGATCCAGCCGCCGAGACTGAGCAGAACAAGCAGGCCGACTGCACGCACTGCCACCATCACCGGCACCGTGTAGCGCCCAGCCTTGGGGTCGTAATGGGAACAGAGCAGGAGGAGGCGGTCGGCGAGCGACCCTGCCCGGCCGGCGGAAGCCTCGACCAGCGCCAGCCGAAGATCCCGGGCAGCGAAGCGCACGCCGAGAAAATAACGCGCCACCCGGCCCTCGGGCGTCGCCACCAGGAAGCCGGCCGGGTGCATGTACTGGCCGAGTTCCTGGTCCCAGGCATAGGGGAAACCGGCCTCCCCGGCCAGGCGGGCCGAGGATTCGCCGCTACCGGTCAGGAAGTGGGCAGCGAGTCCCGGCGCCAGCAGTGAACGGAAGGCTTCCCGACGCCGGCGGCCGTCGGCCGGAGTTTCCCGAGGATCGATGCTCACCGCCAGCAGCCGATATCCGGATACCGGCTGCTCCGCCCGGGCCAGGCTTTCCAGGACGCCGTCCAGCAGCGTGCTGCACAGATTGGGGCAACTGAAGTAACCGAGCACGATGACCACCGGCACCTGTCCGAAATAGTCTCCGAGGTGCACCGGGCGCCCATCTTCGTCCCGAAAAGACGCCTTCAGGGGAAGTTGGGCGTCCAGACGCTGGACAAATTCCAGGTTGGCGGGCGGCTCGGACGCGGCCGCCGGGAAGGCTGCAAGCAGGCCGAGGAGAAACAGCCACCATCTCATGGCCGCCTGCCCTGGCCCTTTCGGGCTCCGGAAGGCGTGCCCCGGGCGATCATCGCCGCCATGGCTACCTCGATGGGAATCCGGGCCGTCCCGGCCTGCCGGTCCACCCAGGCGTAGCCGTGGAGGACTTTTTCCTTTTCGGCAAAGTAGGCGGCCCGCTCGTCCTGGGGAGCCGCCTGCAGGCGCGGCGCCGCGGGCTGAAAATCAAGGGCTCGGTTGGGGCCGGTACCGAGGGGGACCTGCCACAGCCTGAGAAGGCCCCAACAGGCCGCCGGCACCAGGAGCAGCGCAAGCAGGATGCTCGCCGCCACCCAGAGCACCGACCGGGAATGGATGCCCTCGTTGTCCACGGCGCCCTCCTCCCGGCGGAAAACGGCATCAGGCATGGCAGGCCTCCTTCGGTCGGGATGCAAGGGCGACCGCCGGCAGGAGGCCGTAGCAGACGGCCATCAGCCCCAGGGTCGTCAGGGGCAGGAGCCAGAGCAGGTGGCCCGGATGAAAGCGCTGGGCCGCCGAGGGCAGGATCAGCCAGCAGACCTCCAGCAGATGGGCGCCCAGCAGCCCAGCCGCGACCCAGAAGAGCCGTTTCCGGGATTCCTTGACCGACCGGAAGAGAAGCAGCAGGAAGGGCAGCGCGAAGTGGAATAACACCACGGCAAGCCCCAGCCAGAGCCAGGGCGCTTCCCGCCGGGCAACGTACCAGGAAATCTCGTGGGGCAGATTCTCCGACCAGATGACCAGAAACTGCGAGAAGGCGGTGTAGGCCCAGACCATCACGTAGGTGAGGAGCAGGTTGCCCAGATCGCGCCTCAGTCCGGGGTCCGTCGCCCCCGGCCGGCGGCAGGCGGCCATGACGGCGAAGGCAAGGCCGCTCAGGGCCTGCCCCGTCGCCACTTCCAACCCGAAGATGCTGGAGTACCAGAGAGGCATGAGGGACATGATCCAGTCCACCGCTGCCACACCGACCGAAACGCCGTAGATGATCAGGGCGGCGGCGGCGAAGGGCGCGGAACGTTCCAGGGCGGGCTGCCGACTGGCCCAGGCCAGTCCGTTCCAGAGCAGCAGGAGGCCGAGGGCGCGCAGCAGAAAGGAACCGGGCTGGAGCCAGGCGCTCTTGAAGTCGGGCGCGGACAGTTCGCCCCCCCAGCGTCCAGCGCCCGCCCCGGCCTCGGCGGCCCAGCCATAGAGATCGAAAAGCCCGGCAAGCACTGGCAGAAAAAAGAGGGACAGCCAGGGCAGGAGGCGGCTCGCCTCCAGGATGGGTCGGCGGATGGCCTCGCCCCACGCGCCGCCGGAGAGGTTATGCACCCAGATGCTAACCATCCCCCCCAACACCAGCCCCAGGCAAAAGCACCAGGCCGCTAGCCAGGCCACCAGGAGTGCCACCCGATCCAGCCACCAGGCGGGCAGGCACAGCATGAGCAGGATGGCGCCCAAGGCGCCGACCCGCTGGCGGGAATGGAGATAATTCATTTCGCCTCCCCGCCCCGGGCCGCCAGTTCGTGGCGGACCGCCTCGGGCAGTTCGCCGACTTTGGCTTCCTGGGACAGCTGGAGAGCCCGGATGTAGGCGACGATGGCCCAGCGGTCAGCCGCTTCCACGCGGTCGGCATAGGAATACATGATGCCGTAGCCCTGGCTGATGACGTCGAAGAAATGCCGGTCCGGCGCCTTGCGCAGCCGCTCGCTGTGGTAGGTTGGCGGATGGGGGAAGCCCCGGCGGGCCACCAGGCCGTCGCCGTCCCCCAGCGGGCTGTGGCAGGGCACGCAATAGATGGTGTAGCGTTCCCGGCCCCGTTCCAGCAACTCCCGTGAAACCGGATAGGGATTGGCGGGGGCCGCCTGGTCCGCCCGCTCCAGCTCCATCGCCGCCCGGCCCGCCCGGGCGCTGCTGGTGCCGGCAAAGGCCCCGCGAACATGGGGAACGGTCCCGGAAGGCGGAACCCGGGCCGAGGTACCGTCGGCAAAGAGCGGGCTGACCGCGAAGGGCTTGTAGCGGGGCTGGTCGTACATGTTCTGCATCACCTTCTCGCAACCCGGCAGCGCCAGGCAGGCGACCGTCAACCAAGCGGCGGCTTTCATTCCGGCACCTCCCAGATTGTCATGGCCGAGCGCTCACGCAGGAAAGTCCGGGCTGCTTCGGTATCCAGCCCGTCCGAACCGGGGCGGAGACAGAGGAAGAAGCGGTTGCGACTGGCCAGATCGAATTCCCTGATTTCGAACAGCGGATGGCGCAACCGAGGCAGGCCGTTGGCCGCCAGCATGCCAACCACCACCGCCAGCGCGGCGCCGAGGATGATCAGCGCCAGGGTGGAGGGAATGAAGGCGGGCCAGCTGTCCAAGGGCCGCCCCCCGACGTTGATCGGATATGAAAAGACTGCGGAGTACCACTGCATGGCGAACCCGCCCGCCCCGCCGACCAGCCCGCCCAGGAAGGTGATCGCCGGCATCGCGTTGCGGGTGAAGCCGAGGGCCTCGGACAGTCCATCCACCGAAAAGGGAGCGTAGGCTTCAATGGCATACCCCTGCTCCCGCGCTGCCCGAACCACCTGGACCAGGCGGTCGGCGGTGGAAAATTCCGCGAGAACCCCGTAGAGGGAAGACTGGATCCTCACCTCCTCTCCTCCGCGCTTTCCTTTACCAGCAGCCTCATCTCGGCGATGGAGATGGCCGGCAGTACCCGCAGGAACATCAGGAAGAGCCAGACGAAGAATGCGATGGAGCCAAACAGGAAGGTCCAGTCCCAAAACGTAGGGTAGAAGATGCCCCAGGCCGAAGGCATGAAATCGTGGTAAAGGCTGGTCACCACGATGAGGAAGCGCTCCATCCACATGCCGATATTCACCAGGAGGCTGATCGCGAAAAGTGCAAGAATGCTTCGCCGTACCCGCTTCCACCAGAAGAGCTGGGGCACTAGGACGTTGCAGCCGAGCATGGACCAGTACAGCGGCGCATAGTCCCCCGCAAGGCGCTGGACGGTCACCGCCTGCTCATAGCGGTCGCCGCTATAGAAGGCGCTGAAGGCCTCGGCCACATAGCTGTAGATGACGATCCAACTGGTGGCCAGCATCGTCTTGGCGGCGTATTCCAGGTGTCTGACCGTGATGAAGTCTTCGAGGCCGAAGGCACGGCGCAGCGGTATGGCCAGGGAAAGCACCATCGCAAAGCCAGAAAAGAGGGCTCCCGCTACGAAATAGGGCGGAAAGATCGTGGAGTGGTAACCCGGCGTATTGCCGACGGCGAAGTCCAGGGACACTACCGAATGGACCATGATCACCAGCGGCGTGGCTAGGCCGGCCAGTAGCAGATAGGCATGCTCATAGCGGACCCAGTGCCGTGCCTCGCCCCGCCAGCCCAGAGCCATCAGTCCGTAGACCCCGCGTTTAAGTGACGTGGGCGCCCTGTCCCGCAGCGTGGCGAGATCCGGAATCAGGCCGACGTACCAGAAGAGCAGCGACACGGTGATGTAGGTGCCGATGGCAAAGAAGTCCCAGACCAGCGGGCTCCGCCACTGTGGCCAGAGCTCCATCACATTGGGGTAAGGCATCAGCCAGTAGAAGAACCAGGGCCGCCCCAGGTGGAGGATGGGGAAGAGTCCGGCAATGCCTGCCGCGAACAGGGTCATGGCCTCGGCGAAGCGGTTGATGGAGGTACGCCAGCGCTGGCGCAGGAGGTAGAGAAAGGCGGAAATGAAGGTGCCGGCATGGCCGATGCCGATCC
The DNA here is from genome assembly GCA_050259955.1 of Bacteroidota bacterium. Lineage (GTDB taxonomy): Bacteria > Pseudomonadota > Gammaproteobacteria > Burkholderiales > Rhodocyclaceae > Azonexus. The sequence continues at coordinate 113,220 of JBLNBM010000014.1, read as the reverse complement.
ACCAGACAAAATTGCCGATGGCGAAGCCCCAGGCTACCGGGATATTGACGCCCCAGATTCCCACGCCTTTGGCGAACAGATAGGCGCTGGCCCCAAAAAAGACCACCGTGCCGGCGAAGGTGACAAGAAAAAGCGCCCACCAGGGCCAGCGGTGTGGTCGGGCGAGGACCAGGTCGGAAATCTTGTCGGAGATGCTGGCGTAGCGCCAGCCGGCCTTCAGGACGCCGATGTCGCGGGAAACGGGGGGCTGCGCGCCGGCGGCCATGTCACACGTCCTGGAGGTCCGGGTCCGGATTGATGATCCGGGCGAGATAGGTGGTGCGGGGCCGGGTGTTCAGTTCGGCCAGCAGGGCGTAATTGAGAGGCGAGGCTTTGCTCCGGTTCACCCGGCTATCCGGCGTATTGAGATCCCCGAAAACGATGGCCCGGGTCGGACACACCGCCTCGCAGGCGGTCACCACTTCGCCGTCTGCTATCCTTCTTCCCTCCACTTCCGCCGCGATCCGGGCCCGGGTGATGCGCTGCAGGCAGAAATTGCACTTCTCCATCACTCCCCGGCGGCGAACGGTCACCTCCGGGTTCATGCCGGCCTTCAGGGATTCGACGTCGGTGTTCGAATACTGCAGGAAATTGAAGCGCCTCACCTTGTAGGGGCAGTTGTTGGAGCAGTAGCGAGTGCCGACGCAGCGGTTGTAGACCTGCACGTTCAAGCCCTCGCTGTCGTGCACTGTCGCTCCCACCGGACAGACCGGCTCGCAGGGCGCATTCTCGCAATGCATGCAGGGCACCGGCTGGAAGAGGACCGGACCGGCATCCCGGGTTTCCGGGTAATAGCGGTCCACCCTGATCCAGTGCATTTCCCGGCCCAAGCTCACCTGTTCCTTGCCCACCACCGGGATATTGTTCTCGGCCTGACAGGCGATGGTGCAGGCGCCACATCCGATGCAGGCATTCAAATCGATGACCATCGCCCAGGCGTATTCGGGGTAGTCATAGGCCGGATAAAGCGATTCCATCGGACGCTTCTCCTGGAAGAGGTCCGGAGCGTCTCGGAAACGCGTCGCGGTGGCGTGCCTAGCCAGATCCCGCCCCTCCTGCGAAGTCCAGGGCTGACGGCAGGCGAAGGTATGGCGCTCACCGGTCGGCTGCAGCGCGACCGGGGCCGTGTTCCCCACTCCCTTCAGCCGGTAGCCGTCGAAGCCGAGCTTGTCTCCGACCCGGCCTGCTGCCCGGCGCCCATACCCCAGAGGAATGCCCACCGTGCCTTCGGCCTGGCCGGGCAATACCCAGACCGGGGCGCGAACGGAATGGCCGTCGGCCGAAATTTCGGCCACCTGGCCGTTCTCCAGTCCCAGCGTCCGCGCAGTGACAGGGCCCAGCAGGGCGGCGTTGTCCCAGGTCAGCGTGGTGATCGGCCGGGGCAATTCCTGGAGCCAGGCGTTGTTGGCGTAGCGGCCATCCCCGACAGATGGATCGGGCATAAAGACCGCCGTCAGGGGCGTTTCCTCCAGGCGGGGCGGCCGGGGCCGGCCAGGCGACGGCAGGCGCAGGGGCGCCGCGGCGGATCCGGACAACAGCCCTTCCCGCAAGGTGCTGATCCAGGCCGCCTCGAAGTTGCCGCGACCGGTAACCAGCTGCCCGAGGCTGCGGCGCACCGCAGCGTAATCCGACAGCTCATTTTCCGTCCCCAGCATGGCCAGGATTTCCCGGGCCGAGCGAGCCCCGTGGAGGGGGCTGATGACGGGCTGGATGATGGAATGGGTGCCATCGTGGGCCCGGACATCGCCCCAATGCTCGAACTCGTGGGCCAGGGGCAGATGCCAGCCACAAAGGAGCGCCGTTTCGTCCCGGTAAAGACCGGTGTGAAACGAATTGGGTACCCGGGCAAGGGCCTCGGCAAAACCGATGGTAGCCGGAGCATCGTATACTGGATTGCCACCGATGATGAGGAGGGTGTCCACTCGCCCGGCCGCCATGTCGCGAACGAGGACCGCCATGGAATCAACGTGGTGGCCCGGCGCCGATTCCACCGGAGCGATATAGTCCACGGTCCGCCCGGCATTGCCCAAAAAATGATTGAGGGCGTGGACCAAGGCCCGGGTTTCCGGCGACAGGTAGGGCCCCGCCACTAGGAGGCCCTCACCCCGGTGGGCAAGGAGTTCCCGGGCCAGGGCCGCCTCCCAGGGCGCGGTGACGGGATCCGTCGGGAATCCGGCCTCCCCCATCCCCAAGGCAGCCGCCAGCCGCCAGACTAGGCGCTCCGCCGACGCTGGCGCCAGGGTTAGGCGCTCGTCGGCATTGGCGCCGGTGAGGCTGGCGGCGACATCCACCGCGTAGAGACGGCCGGGACGCCGGTGATCCCGGCGCAGGGCGGCGAAATCCTGGCTGTACGCCACCGCCCAAGGCCCCGCAGCCTGCCCGAGAAAATCGGCACCGAAGCTTGCCACGACCCGGGCCCGGTCCAGATGCAGTAACGTATCCACGGGTCGGCGAAATGCCAGTTGGGCCGCCCGGTAAGCGCCGTCGTCGTGAAGGGGCTCGTAGCAGTGCCAACGGGCGGCTGGAAGTTCCTGGCTGAGAATGCGCCACTGGGCCGCGAAGCTTTCCGAGGTCTGGGTGCCTGTGAGAATCCGCAGACCCTCCCCGCCTTGCCGGCGCAGGCCAACACCCCGTTCCAGCAGCGCGGAACGGGCCGTCTCCCATGAAACGATCTGGCCACCCTGCCAGGACACCTGGGAGCGGTCGGGATCCCAGAAGCGTAGAACATCGGCCTGGGCGAAGACATCCGTGGCGCCGCGACTGGCCGGGTGCTGAGGATTGCCTTCAACTTTAGTGGGGCGGCCCATGTTGCTCTCGACTAGGACGCCTAGTCCGTAGCCCTGGCGCGTCAGGGCGCTGGCGTAGAAAGTCGGCTGGCCAGGCAGGACATCCTCGGGCATCCGGACGTAAGGCAGGATCTGCTCCGTGGGCGGGCCGCTGCAGCCTGAACCGGCCAGGGCGAGAGAGGCCGCCATCAGATTCAGGAAACGGCGTCGCCCCGGGTCGAATTCAGAGTCCGGGTAGATGGGAATGTCGGACCGGTTCGTTTCTCTCATCGGTGACAAGTAGAACAATCGGTGAGCCGGCGCACGCTTTGGAGATGACGAGAAGCGACCAATGCCTGCTGCTGTTGCGGGTCGAGGCGTCTTTTCGTCACGCCGCTGAAAACCTCGTCGTTTGGATGGAGATGCCCGGCAGGAGCCCGGTGGCATTCCAGGCACCATTGCATCTCCAGGGAGGCATGGCGCCAGGTCAGCGGCATTTGCTCCACCGGGCCATGGCACTCACCGCAGGAGACGCCTTTCCTGACATGGATGCTGTGGTCGAAATAGACGAAGTCCGGCAGGTCGTGCACCCGCTGCCAGGGGACGGGACGACCGGTTTCGGCACTCTGTCGCAACACCTCGAGCAGGGGAGCATCCCTGTAAAGCTGGGAATGGCAGGTAAGGCAGATGTCGGTCGACGGCAGGCCGGCCGTGCCGGACTTCTCGACCGTGGTGTGGCAGTAGCGGCAATCGATCCCGTCGTCTCCCGCATGGTGCTTGTGGCTAAAGGGGATGGGTTGCGGAACCGCCGACCCGCGCCCATATACCCCCGCCTCCCGCGAGCGGTAAATGGAAATGCCAGCTACCCCCAGCAGGACCGAAGCGGCCAGGGCAAGCTTGATCAACAGGACCGCTCGTCGTGAGAAGGCTTGCATGGAAAGGCGCTGATTCCCTTTTCATTCAAAGGCGACGGTAGCGCCCCATAGGGGATGGAGAAGCTTCAACGGGTTTCCTCTGAGCCATCGTTCAATCAGAACAACAGCAGGCAACTGGATCGGTTAGGGCATGAAACAGCAGCCGGCATTCCCGGCCACCAGGCACCGAGCCAAAGTAGTTTGCCTTGATGTAATTACTGACACGCGGGCTATGCGCCGACCGGAGCGAATTTCCCCAATTGTTCGGTCGATCGTTTCTTGCCAAACTACGTTCTACAATCGGCGTAAGAAATATGGGGGCCGGAGCCCATCCGATTTACGCCGGTTCTGAAATTGACTCCGCAGGATTCAAAAAGAGGCTCGTGGGCTTTTCTTCTTTGATAGACCCTATTCGATTGCGGCCGATTTTCATGACTACCACGGTGATGATCTTCGGCGTGGCTGCTCCCAAATTCGGGAGTTCCGCACGGAACGTGCCATATGTCATTCGGAAGTCGAAAGTCTCTTCTGGGCACCGAAGCGACTGTCCCCTCTTCGGAATCATTGCCTGAAAGCAGTCAGTGAGGTTTCGCTACCTGAAAGCGGCCAGTCGCAACTGAGTACAACGTGCCCATAGCGGCCGTCGCGGTTTTCCGATAGCGGCCAGTCAGGCCAGCACTAGTTCAGCAAACTCGACTGCTCCGAAGCGGACGTTGGCGACCTCACCCAACCAGCCAGGAGTCGCCGGCCATCGATCCGACGGAGCAGTCATTTGAATGGCCGCCCCTCGTTGAAACCTGGCGGGTGACCGATGCGTGCAACTCGGCATATACGTCATTCGGGCAAGTAACACAGCGCAGCCAGCAGTGATGAGCCTGGCACGTATCTGGCTATGTAACTGTATGGAAACCGGTGTCGCCCGAAACACTAAACATTTCCTGTCCTCCCAGGGGATTCGGTGTCGAATCGATGGACTTGAGACTTTCTGCATTTTCTTAGTTCGCCCCGCAGGCATCGTTGATGCAGTCGTTTTTTGCCATTGGTAATGCTGGTTTCCATACTGAATTGATTGCCGGAACTATCGAACTTGATAGTTCCGGCTTTTTTGTTAGCGTATTCGACGACCTGCCAGAGGGCGGCTAAGCGGCATGGAATTATTGGGTCAGGACATCAAAAAAATGGTGCTGCCAAATTTGGCAACAAGAATTGGTTTTTACTGACAAAATTGGCACAAAATTTGAGGTTTTTCGTGTCGCGATAAATCCGTCCAAACCCATGGTGCCGTTTCCCGCTCAACTTTTACGCCCTAGTTTTGTCGCCGAAACGATCTGTTTGAGGCATTGCTGCCACTTATAGCGAAACTGCTCTAGGACCGTCCGGTATTTCGGGAGAGGGAATTCGCCATTTCTTTCAATCAGGCATATGTCTTGCAGGTGAGAGTTGTAATCAAGTTGCTTCACTCACATTAACTGTCACTGGAGAAGACTCATGGCATGGAATCTCTTATTTAGTTCTGACATTGGTTTGTTGAGTTTATTCACGATTTTGTTCTGTTTGGTAATGGGGGCTTACATTGCAGTCTACGCCTCAAGGCACGCCAGGGAAGACGAAAAAAACAAGACAATGGTTAATCAGGCCCGCGCCGTTCGCTAATTCACGGAAAACATTGCGAAGCCATGCCAGACAATTCGGTTGGTGATAGGCTAATTTGCATAAGGCCGGCTTAACGCCGGCCTTTTAGCGCCATTTTGGTATGTAAATACCATTGGTGGTTCTGTACCGAGATGGAAATAGGGCATTGTGAAAAGAAAGTATTGGTTCTTCCTCGGTATTGTCTTTCTGGTCTGGCTGGATTGGTATATCCGTGCTCCAGATTCACGTTCGCGCGAAATGACCCATGCAATCGATGTGCAGGCGAGCGAGCAACTGAAAAGTTATCCTTATAAGTTTCGCGTGATGAGATTGGTTGGCAGCACGGCGCATCTAAGTACGCCACGTAATTTCGACGTGCCGGCATTCAAGGCTTTGGCAGTTCTTTACCCACATATAAATACGCGTGACGCGAATGATCATGAGTTCATCGCGGCGGAAAAGCTCTTGGGGGAGGTCCAGTCCGAGGCGCGTGCAATCGTGCTGGCCCGGCCTGGCGTGAAAGAAGTCGCGTGGGATCTGGACAGGGAATGGCTGGCAGCACACCAGATAGAGATGCCCTTGGCACAGTAAGGAGAAACGACTCTTGATACAGCGGAAAGCTGCTGCTGACATTAATGGCAGCGGGTGATGTCACCGTTGGCAAGAACCTGCCGTTGAGCGGTCAGAAAGTCGGCTGGCTGGATTAGGCACCAGAAGTGACTTACTTCCCTTCCGATTCGTTGCCGAAAAGCAGCCAGTGAATTTTTGCTTCCCGGAAGCTGCCGTTCACACTTGGCAGGAGCGGGCCCGTTGCTATCGTTCGATAGGGCTTGGTTCTTGGCCAAATGCTGACTGCAACCGGTCACCCGTACGCCAATTGCAACGATATGTTGCTAGACAGGACTTCTGTGAAATTGCAGCTATAACTGAAGCGATGGGATGGAAAAATACCTTTTATAGCGTTGATAAATTAGCCTTTTGGAGAGAAAAATGACCAAGAACACCTTGAGAATTGCCCTGTCTGCTATCGCGTTGGGTTTGATGGCATCTACTGCTTCCGTTGCCGCCGATGCCCCGATTTATGGCAGCCAATTGATGACCAATCAGGAGCGCATTGAACATCGCAACAAGATGCGGGCGGCCAAAACCGCTGAAGAGCGTGAGCAAGTCCGACTGCAACATCATGAGCAGATGCAGTTGCGTGCCAAGGAAAAGGGCGTGACCTTGCCGGACACTCCGCCGGCCCAAGGTGCAGGGCAAGGTCGCCGGATGGGGCCGGGAGGTGGCATGGGAGGAATGGGGCCTGCTGGAGGTATGGGGCCAGGACCGAACCGTTAAGCTTTAAAAGCGGGCATCGGCAACAACCGATGCCTGTTAAGTTTCAAGCTTGGCAAGGAAGAGCAACACGCTACTCGCTTGCGAGTCCAATCTTCAGTGGCCCTTCAGCCAACCCAGCAATTCGTCCTTACTGGGCATCCGCCCAAACACCAATACCTTTTCATCGACTACCAAGGCCGGTGTCGTCATGATGGGATAGGCCATGATTTTGTCCATTTCCTTCACATGCTCGAAGGTAGCTTCCACCCCGAGTTCGGCGACGGCATCGCGGGTGAGTTGTTCCAGGCGGTTGCATTTGGCGCAACCACTTCCCAGTATCTTGATGAGCATGATGTTCTCCCTTGTTATGCCTTGCGGCGGGTTTCTATCAAATGCAGGGTGCCGATGATGAGGGCAACGACGCTGCCGATGACTCCGACTAGCATCCACAACGACATGCCATTGACCCAGGCACCGTAGGTCAATCCTGAGACGGTCGAGAACAAGGCAACCAGACCGACGTAAGTCCAGGCACGCAACTTACCGATGATGGCCGCCGTAATCAGAATGCTTTGCAACGAAAGTTCCGGGTCGGCCATCAGGTAGGCAATCATCGGCCCCGGATGCATACCGAGCGACAGGAACATCTTGGCAATCGGGACTTCTACCAGGGTCGGAAAATACATGAAGACCCCGAACACGACACCTGCTAGGTTGGCTAGTACGGTGTTCTCGCCGGCCACCGGCCGAATCCACTCCGGCTGGATGAAGACCCGAATGACGCCCACCAGGAAGACACCAACGACCAACAGTGGAAATATCATCTTCACGAACCGCCAGGTTTCCCAGAGCCATTGCTGCACATCCCAATCATCAAAGCGGCGGGCCAATGGAATGAGAGCCAGGCAAAACAACGTCACCGCCAGGGTTCGTCCGGTCACTGTCAGCGCGATACCGGCATCGTTCACTTTGAAGCCCAAAGCCGCAAACACGAGGGTCAGTATGGTGAGGCCAAGCGCTACGGGCGTGAAGCGATTGAAGCCCTCATCGACCTTGCCCAGCCCACGCCAGGCAAAAATACCGATACCTGCCAGCAAGGCAATCAACAGGCCGCCTTGGAGGCTCAAACCTTCGGCACCGATGGGCTCATTAACCGGCACCCACTTGTCGAGGGTTTGCTGGATGGCCGATGCTCCATGCCAAGGCAGTTCGGTACTGAACAGCAGCGCCTTGAGGAAATCCAGCTTAAGCGTGCCGGAAATCAACAAGGCCACCAGCGCCCCGACAAAGAGCAGCGTATTCCCCGGTAGGCCGCTACCTTCAGCAAAGGTCTGGGCGTCAGCGACGCGGGTGGCATCTGCCTCACGGAAGAGGATAGCCATAATCATCCCGATGCCGATACCAAATGACAGCGCTAACAGGATGCGAGCTATGGCGAATTCGGCGCCCAGCGCGACGCCGGTATAGGCCAGGGCCAAGATGTTGGCTGCTGGCGCGAAGAACAGGAAGGTAATGGCCGGACCGAGGCCGGCACCTTTCTTATAGATACCGGCGAACAGCGGCAGAATGGTGCAGGAGCAGACGGCCAGTAAGCTACCGGCACCAGCTGCGGCGGAATAGGACTTCCACTTTGGCGCATTCGGCCCAAGATACCGAATAATGGACTGCTGCGGCACCAGGGCTGATAACGCCCCGGCGATGAAGAAAGCCTGGACCAAACAAAGCAGCACGTGGGCGGCCAGATAGGAAGCCAGGCTATCCAGCCCTCCTTGAAATGCGGTCATCATCCAGTTCATCTTTGGCTCCCTGTTGTCTGGGTTTGCTATGTCGTTTCGTACCACCTCTTCGAGGCGGTCACGACCTTCAGCACCAGCAGCATGATCGGTACTTCGATGAGAATGCCAACCACGGTAGCCAGTGCTGCACCGGACGCGAACCCGAACAGGCTGATGGCGGCAGCCACCGCTAGCTCGAAGAATGGGTTGCGGACATTCGTTTGCTAGGCAGGCAACTACCGCCTCTGGCCGGCAGTTAGGATGTAAGTTTGGTCGCCGAATACCGGTCATTCGACTGTACCTCAGGATGTCGCAGCAACTCAAATAGGATGTCGACCTCAACAGGCCGGTTATGGCCGGGTTGCGGCAGTGAGGTCATCAATTTGCTCGCCGAATACCGGCCGCTCAACTCGATCAGAGGGCGCACCACCAGCAAAAGTTGAAACGTAACCTCGACCGGCCGGTTGTGGCCGGGAGTGTGAGGTCGCCAACGACCGCTTCCGAGCATCCAAAGTCGAAGGACCGGGGTTTCGCTGACTGGCTGCTCTGGAGAAACCTGGATGGCCGGAGTGGGCACCCAAGAGACCGTCCTCTCTTCAGATTCATTGCCGGAAAGCGGTCAGTAAAATTCCGCTTCCCGAAAGCAGCCATTCGTCACTGAGTGCAACGTGCCCTAGCCAAAATGATAGAGGCATTGAACCACGGGCAAGCAAAAGCGACCTACGGGGCGGAACAACAGCCGCACTTCAATAGCGCCAAGGAAGTGATCGCCTTCGCCCGCCACAGTGACGCCATCCGCGGGCTGCCGCATGGCTATTGCACCAAAGGGCCGTCCTGCAAGATCAAGAATGCGGCCGATCCTTCGCACTGCCTGTACTGCGACACCTATTTCGCCACGCCAAAGCACCTCCCGTACTGGAAGGCCATCCAGGCTAACTGCACGGCCAAGCTCAATCGGATTGGTCAGATGCCGGAGGAGGCTCAGCAGCAATTCCAGGCATTCCGGCAGGCCCTTGAGGATAATCTGTTTGCCGCCACCAAGATCATTGCCCGGTTGGCGCCCCCGAACGCCGACCGGAGAGAGGCTACTTGATGGACACCACCCGCGACCGCATTGTCGAAGCCATCGAGGTAATGCTGGCGACCAACGAGAGCATTAACATCAATGCAGTGGCCAAGAAGTGCGGGATTTCGCACGCTCTCATCTACAATCGCTACCCAGACCTCAAGGAGCGAATCAAGGAGCTCAAGGAGGCCCAGTGCGAGAAACGGAAAGCTGCCGACGATCAGGCGTTGGTTGCCAAGCTGATGGCCCAAAACAAGGCGCTACTTGAACGCGTCAAGGCCTACGAACGGGCGCAGGATGCTGCGGCATTCAAGGCGCTACTTGCTCACGCCCAGGAGGTCTATTCCATGTACGACGGACTCCTCGACGACAGAAATCGGCTGGCAGCCAAAGTTGCGGGTAAGGGTGCCCCGGCAGAGTAGCAGGCAGTAACAATGCCCCATCTTCAGCACCGCAGCGAAACCGTAAAAACGCGCAGGAAGCGCGGAAAACTGTTACGGGTTAGAATCGCCCGCAAATGCGGACATGTAACACTTTGCCGGCTTGGCGTAAGTTGACTTAGACATGACGAATACAATAGCCGCCTTCGCCGACGCTTCGTCGCTTTGGATTTCCTGGCGCCCCGTCGCGCACGAAACCGGCTGCCGCCCTACCTGATCGCAATCGCCTTGAACATGAGCAAAACTCCCAGCCCGGCCAAAGACGGCCTTTCACCCATGATGCGCCAGTATTTCGGCCTGAAGGCGGCACATGCGCCGGACAAGCTGATGTTCTATCGCATGGGCGATTTCTACGAACTCTTTTTCGAGGACGCCGAAAAGGCGGCCAGCCTGCTCGACATCACGCTGACCACGCGCGGCCAGTCGGCCGGCCAGCCGATCAAGATGTGTGGCGTGCCCTTCCATGCTGCCGAGCAATACCTGGCGCGCCTAGTCAAGATGGGCGAATCGGTAGTCATCTGCGAACAAATCGGCGACCCGGCGACCAGCAAGGGACCGGTCGAACGCGCTGTCGCCCGCATCGTCACCCCCGGCACGCTGACCGATGCCGCCCTGCTCGACGATCGCCGCGACAGCTTGCTGCTGGCGCTCTGCGCCCAGCGCAACACCGTCGGCCTGGCCCGTCTCAACTTGGCGAGCGGCGAATTCATCCTGACCGAAACCGGCAATGAACAACTGGCGGCGACGCTGGAACGCATCCGGCCAGCCGAAATCCTCTATCCGGAAAGCTGGGTTCAGGACATTCCGCTGGAAGGCGCGCGCACCCGACAGCCGGACTGGTATTTCGAGATCGACTCGGCCAAGCGCCTCCTCTGCGATCATTTCAAGGTCGCCTCGCTGGCCGGCTTCGGCGCCGAAGGCCTGCGCCCGGCGGTCGCTGCGGCCGGCGCCCTGCTGCAATACGCCCAGACGACGCAGGCCGGCAGCCTGCCGCACCTGCGGGCCCTGACCGTCGAACTCGAAGGCGCTTATCTCGGCCTCGACACCGCCACCCGGCGCAATCTGGAACTGACCGAAACTCTGCGCGGCCAGCCATCGCCGACGCTCTTTTCGCTGCTCGACAATTGCGTGACCAGCATGGGCGCCCGCCTGCTGCGTCACACGCTGCATCATCCGCTGCGCGAACGGGCGATTCCCGCCGCCCGCCATGCCGCCGTCGAAGGCCTGCTCGAAGATTACGGCCGGATTGCCGGCGAGGTGCGCCGCGAACTGCGCGGCATCGGCGACATCGAACGCATCGCCGGACGTATTGCCCTGAAGAATGCCCGGCCACGCGACCTGGCCAGCCTGCGCGATTCGCTGGCCCGCCTGCCGGCGCTGCGCGCGCCGCTCGCCGAGCAACCCTCGCCGCTGCTGCAACAGCTTTGCCGCGAGATGCAGACGCCGGCAGCGGCGCTCGACCTGCTGATCCGCTCCATCGCTGCCGAGCCGGCCGCCCAGATTCGCGACGGCGGCGCCATCGCGCCAGGCTACGACGCCGAACTCGACGAACTGCGCTCGCTCAACGACAACTGCGGCGCCTTCCTCGTCGATATGGAGGTGCGCGAACGCGAGCGCACCGGCATCAACAGCCTCAAGGTCGAATTCAACAAGGTGCATGGCTTCTACATCGAAGTCACCCACGCCAATACCGACAAGATTCCCGACGACTACCGCCGGCGGCAGACGCTCAAGAATGCCGAGCGTTACATCACGCCGGAACTCAAAGCCTTCGAAGACAAGGCGCTGTCCGCCCAGGAACGCTCGCTGGCCCGCGAGAAACTGCTCTACGAGGGCATCCTCAACGAACTGGTGCCAGCCATCCCGACCTTGCAAGTGATTGCCGGCGCCGTCGCCCAGCTCGACCTGCTGGCCGGCTTTGCCGACACGGCCCTGAAGCGCAACTGGAGCAAGCCGGAATTCAGCGACGAAATCGGCCTGAGTATTGCCGATGGCCGCCACCCGGTAGTCGAAGCCGAAATGGCCAACAGCGCCGAAACCTTCATCGCCAACGATGTGCTGCTCGCCGAAAACCGCCGCCTGCTGCTCATCACCGGCCCCAACATGGGCGGTAAATCGACCTACATGCGGCAGACGGCGCTGATCGCCCTGCTCGCCCACATCGGCTGCTACGTGCCGGCCGGGCGCGTCGTGCTCGGGCCGCTCGACCGCATCTTCACGCGCATCGGCGCCTCCGACGACCTCGCTTCCGGCCGTTCGACCTTCATGGTCGAAATGACCGAAGCCGCCGCCATCCTACACCACGCCACCGCCAACAGCCTGGTGCTGATGGACGAGATCGGGCGCGGCACCTCGACCTTCGACGGTATGTCGCTGGCTTTCGCGATCCTGCGCCACCTGATCGACAAGAACCGCTGCCTGACGCTGTTCGCCACGCATTATTTCGAGATGACGCGGCTATCGCACGAATACAGCGAACTGGCCAACGTGCACCTCGACGCCGTCGAACACAATGACCGCATCGTCTTCATGCACTCGGTCGAGGAAGGCCCAGCCAACCAGAGTTACGGTATCCAGGTCGCGGCCCTCGCCGGCATTCCCAACGCCGTGGTGCGCGCCGCCCGCAAGCAGTTGCGCGAGTTCGAGCAGCGCGCCACGGCCGATCCGCTGCAACCCGACCTCTTCGCCCAGGGCGAACCGGAGCCCGCCGAAGCCGAACCGCATCCGGCGCTGGAACAACTGGCGAGCCTCGACCCGGACAGCCTGACACCGCGCGAGGCGCTCGACGCCCTCTACTCGCTGAAAGGCCTGCTCCGATGAGAACCTGGCTGGCGGTCTTGCTGTGGGCGGCAAGTGCCCTGGCACAGGCGGAAATCTACCGTTTCGGCCTGATCGGCGATGTGCCCTACTCCGCTTACGAGCGCCATCAACTCCCGTACATGCTCGATGAAATTGCCGACCAGCAGGTCGACTTCATCGCCCATATCGGCGACATCAAGCACGGCAGCGCTCGTTGCGACGACAGCCTGTTCGCCGACCGCCACGAGCTTTTCAACAGCGTTCGGGTGCCCTTCGTCTTCGTTCCGGGCGACAACGAATGGACCGATTGCGAGCGCCTGTCGAATGGCGCCTACGACCCGCTGGAGCGGCTTGATGCGCTGCGCCGACTGTTCTGGGCGGATGGCTTTTCACTGGGCAGGAAGAAACTGGCGCTCGAACAGCAGCCGGGCACCTATCCGGAACATGCCCGCTTCCGTCTCGGACCGGTGCTTTTCGTGACCCTGAACATTCCCGGCGGCAACAACAATTCCGGCTGGGCACCGACGCCCAGCCCTGAATTCATGGCCCGCAACCCGGTCGTCCTGAGCTGGCTGAAGGACAGCTTCGCGCTGGCCCGGCGCGAAAAACTGGCGGGCATCGTGCTGCTTTTCCAGGCCGATCCGGCCTTCAAGCATTTCGCCCAGGGTTTCGCCCATCGCGGCTATCGTGACTTCCTGGAAGCCCTGCGCACGGAAACCTTGAATTTTCCCGGCCAGATCGTGGCCGTGCATGGCGACTCGCACATCAGCCGGATCGATCGACCATTGCGCGACGCGAGCGGCAAGACCATCGCAAATTTCACCCGCGTCGAAACTTTCGGCTATCCGCTGATGGGCTGGACGCGCGGCATCATCGACACCGACTCACCGACGCTGTTCCGCTTCGAAACCCACCCCTGGACCAGCCATTGAAAATCCCCGCCGCAGCGGGGATTCGGTAAGCACGGATGATCTCGCCCTGGCGGGAAACGGGCCGCTTTAGTTGCAGCTGTCTTCGTCGTCGTCCGCACCATGGACATGGCCGTGTTCCAGTTCTTCGGGGCTGGCCGCGCGAACTGCCGTCACGGTGCAGGTGAAGACCAGGGCCATACCGGCCAGCGGGTGATTGCCGTCGAGCACAACCTTATCGTCGGCAATATCGGTGACGCGATAGATGATGAAATCCTCTTCGTTGCCGTCTTCAGCGCCGCCTTCGAACTGCATGCCGACCTGCAATTCCTTGGGAAAATCCTTGCGTGGCTCGACCTGGACCAGTTCGGCATCGTAATCGCCGAAACCTTCGTCGGGCTGCAACTTGACCGTTATCGACTCGCCGATGCCCTTGCCCTGCAAGGCCTCCTCGATTTTCGGGAAGATGTCCTCGTAGCCGCCATGCAGGTACACGAGCGGCTCACGGCCTTCGTCGACCACTTCGCCATCCGGATCGGTGACGTGGTAATCGAGGGTGACGACGGTATTGCGGAGAACCTGCGTATTCATGAATTCATTTCCTTGACCAGGCGCAGCACCTCGAGTGCATGCCCCTTGTAATTGACGTTGTAGAGCGCGTGGCGAATGATGCCGCTGCGATCAATGATAAAGGTGGAACGGGCAATGCCGTATTTTTTGTGGCCATCCACCTCCTTGGCCTGCCAGACGCCGTACTGCTTGCAAACGACACCTTCCTGATCGGAAAGCAGCGGCAAGCCGATGCCTTCCTTGTCGCGAAATTCCGCATGCTTGAGGCAATCGTCGCGGCTGATGCCAAACAGGACGCAGTCCTGGCGTAAGAAATCCTCTTCGTGATCCGAAAAATCGGTGACCTCCTTGGTGCAACAAGGCGTCCCGTCCTTCGGATAAAAGAAAAGCACGATGTGTTTCCTGCCCTGATAAGCCGCCAGATCGACCGTTGTCATATCGGCATCGGGCAAGGCAAATGCGGGCGCTTTCTCTCCGACCTTGAGCAGCATGTGGTTCTCCTCGAGCGCTCTGCGTGGGGCACTGCTGAGAGCGATTCTAGCGGAGGCCAATGCCGATGACTACCGGGATCGGCGCCTTTTTTACGGCTATTTTCCGGGAACCTTTTCCGGAATCTGGACGAAGGTTTCGTCCTGCCGGACCATGCCCAGTTCGAAACGGGCGCGTTCCTCGATGGCGTCATAACCTTGCTTCAGATCGCGGGCTTCGGCATCGAGGCCCGCGTTCCGGATTTCCAGTTTCCTGGTGACTTCCTTCTGCTGCTGCAATTGACGGTCGTACTCCCAAACCTTCAGCCAGCCCCCCTTACCCAGCCAGAGCGGGTACTGGAGCAGGCCAATGGCTGCAAGGAGGCCAACCGTCAGCCAACGCATGAAGTGTTAGCGCAGGTTGTAGAAGGTTTCGCGGCCCGGGTAGGAGGCGGTATCACCCAGATCTTCCTCGATGCGGATGAGCTGGTTGTACTTGGCGATACGATCCGAACGGGACAGCGAACCGGTCTTGATCTGGCCGGCATTCAGGCCGACGGCGATGTCGGCGATGGTGCTGTCCTCGGTTTCACCGGAACGATGCGAGATCACCGCGGTGTAGCCGGCGCGCTTGGCCATTTCGACGGCGGCGAAGGTTTCCGACAGGGTGCCGATCTGGTTGATCTTGACCAGAATGGAGTTGGCGATGCCCTGCTTGATGCCTTCCTTGAAAATCTTGGTGTTGGTCACGAAGATGTCGTCACCGACGATCTGCACCGTCTTGCCGAGGCGGTCGGTCAGGAGCTTCCAGCCATCCCAGTCGGCTTCGGACATACCGTCCTCGATGGAGACGATCGGGAACTGGTCAGCCAGGTTGGCCAGGTAATCGACGAACTGGGCCGAGGTCAGTTGCAGGCCTTCGCCGGACAAGTGGTACTTGCCATCCTTGTAGAACTCGGAAGCGGCACAGTCCAGCGCCAGCAGCACATCCTTGCCGGGCACGTAGCCGGCGGCCTCAATGGCCTGCATGATGATCTGCAGGGCTTCGGCATGGCTACCCAGGTTCGGGGCAAAGCCGCCTTCGTCGCCGACAGCGGTCGAATGACCGGCCTTGTTGAGCAGCTTCTTCAGCGCATGGAAGATTTCGGCACCGCAGCGGATGGCTTCGCGGATGTTGGTGGCGCCGACCGGCATCACCATGAATTCCTGGATGTCCAGGCTGTTGTTGGCGTGCTCGCCGCCATTGATGATGTTCATCATCGGCACCGGCATCTGCATCGGGCTCATGCCGCCGAAATAGCGGTAGAGCGGCAGGCCGGACTCTTCGGCAGCAGCCTTGGCGACCGCCATCGAGACGGCGAGGATGGCGTTGGCGCCGAGGCGGGACTTGTTGTCGGTGCCGTCGAGGTCGATCATCGTCTGATCGATGAAAGCCTGTTCCTGGGCATCGAGGCCGATGATGGCTTCGGAGATTTCGGTGTTGATGTTCTCGACGGCCTGCATCACGCCCTTGCCGAGGTAGCGGCCGGCATCGCCGTCGCGCAGTTCGATGGCCTCACGGGTACCGGTCGAGGCTCCCGACGGCACCGCAGCCCGGCCCATGACGCCGCTTTCCAGCAGCACATCAGCTTCAACGGTGGGATTGCCACGGGAATCGAGAATCTCTCGTGCAACAACATCAACGATGGAACTCATATTTCTTCCTTATTATCAATAAATTGAAAGAACTACTTAAACTAAACTTTCGACCCCGCCTGCCACCAGCATATTCATTACGCCGGCATTTTCACGCAATTTGCGCGCCGCCTGGTATTCGTCCGAACAATAAAAGCGCCTGGCCTGTTCAACCGAATCGAATTCGATGACGATCAAGCGCTGCGGCGGACTCCATGCCCCCTCAAGAACCTCGGCATCACCACCACGAATCACGAAGCGCCCGCCATACTGCGCGATGGCTGCTTCCGACAAAGGGCGGTATAGCTCGAAGGCGGCCACATCATCCACCTTGGCTTCGGCGATGATGTAGCCTTTCCGGCTCACGCCAGTTCCTCGAAACCAGCTGACTTGACCGCCTTGTCGAGGGCAACCAGCGTCGCCAGCAGGCTTTCCATACGCGCCAGCGGCCAGCTGTTCGGACCATCCGACCAGGCTTTTTCCGGGCAGGGATGGGTTTCCATGAACAGGCCGGAAATACCGACCGCGACGGCCGCCCGGGCAAGCACCGGCACGAATTCACGCTGTCCGCCCGAAGTCGTGCCCTGCCCTCCTGGCAACTGGACGCTGTGTGTGGCGTCGAACACCACGGGGCAGCCGGTTTCACGCATGATGGCCAGGCTGCGCATGTCGGACACCAAGTTGTTGTAGCCGAAGGAAGCGCCGCGTTCGCAGACCATGATGTTGTCGGCGCCGCCATTGACTTCGCGCGCCTTGGCGACGACATGCTTCATGTCGCCCGGCGCCAGGAACTGGCCCTTCTTGATATTCACCGGCTTGCCACAGGTGGCCACGGCGTGGATGAAATCGGTCTGCCGGCAAAGGAAGGCCGGCGTCTGCAACACATCGACGACGCTCGCCACGGCCGGGATATCTTCAACGGTATGCACGTCGGTCAGCACCGGTACGCCGATCTGGCGCTGTACCTCCGAAAAGATGCGCAGACCCTCGTCCAGCCCCAGCCCCCGTACCGAAGTACCGGAACTGCGGTTGGCCTTGTCATAGGACGCCTTGAAGATGTAGTTCACGCCGAGACGGGCGCAGACTTCCTTCATGTGGCCGGCGACATCCAGGCACAGTTGCTCGGATTCTGCGGTGCAGGGCCCGGCAATCAGAAAAAGAGGCTGGACGAGACCCGCCTCGAAACCGCAGAGCTTCATTTACCTTTGGCCTGCTGATTGGCGAGGGCCGCCTTGACGTAGGAGGTGAACAGCGGGTGCCCCTGACGCGGATTGGAAGTGAATTCCGGATGGAACTGGCAGCCGACGAACCACGGGTGGACGTCGGTCGGCAATTCGACCATTTCACAGAGATCGGTGCCCGGCGCCCGACCGGCGACCTTCAGGCCCTTGTCTTCGAGCCGGGCGAGCAGCCTGTTATTCACTTCGTAGCGATGGCGATGGCGTTCGGTGATCTCGGCGGCGCCGTAGATTTCGCGGGCCAGAGAACCTTCCGCCAGTTTGCAGACCTGGGCGCCGAGACGCATGGTGCCGCCGAGGTCGGAATCCTCGCCGCGCTTTTCGACCTTGCCGGAAGCGTCCAGCCACTCGGTAATCAGGCCGATCACCGGATACGGCGTGTCCTGCACGAATTCGGTGGAATGCGCGCCGTCCATGCCGGCCACGTCGCGGGCGAATTCGACGACCGCCAGTTGCATGCCGAGACAGATGCCGAGGTATGGCACCTTGTTCTCGCGGGCATAGCGGATCGCTGCGATCTTGCCTTCGGTGCCGCGCCGGCCGAAACCGCCGGGAACCAGGATGGCGTCGACGCCCTTGAGCACGCCCACGCCGTCCTTCTCGATATCTTCCGAATCGAGATAGACGATATTGACCTGGCTGCGCGTGTGAATGCCGGCATGCTTGATCGCTTCGATCAGCGATTTGTAGGATTCGGTCAGATCGACGTACTTGCCGACGAAAGCCACCGTCACCTTGTTCAGCGGATGTTCCAGCGCATCGATCAGCTTTTCCCAGATCGACAGGTCGGCCGCCTTGGCCAGGATATTCAGCTTGTGGCAGACGATCTCGTCCAGCATCTGCTCGTGCAGCATGCCCGGGATCTTGTAGATGGAGTCGGCATCGAGGCATTCGATGACGGCTTCCGGCATCACGTTGCAGAACAAGGCAATCTTGCGGCGTTCCTCGACCGGGATGGAACGGTCGGCGCGGCAGAGCAGAATGTCCGGCTGGATACCGATCTCGCGCAGCTCCTTGACGGAGTGCTGGGTCGGCTTGGTCTTCAGTTCACCGGCGGTCGGGATATAAGGCAGCAGCGTCAGGTGCATGTAGCAGACGTTGTTGCGGCCTTCTTCGAAACCGATCTGGCGGATGGCTTCCAGGAAAGGCAGCGACTCGATGTCGCCGACCGTGCCACCGACTTCGACGATGGCCACGTCGGCGCCTTCGGCCCCGGCCTTGATCTTGCACTTGATTTCGTCAGTGATGTGCGGAATGACCTGCACGGTCTTGCCGAGATACTCGCCGCGCCGCTCTTTCTTGAGCACCGTGTCATAGATCTGGCCGGTCGTGAAGTTGTTGCGCTTGCCCATCTTGGCGCTGGTGAAGCGCTCGTAGTGACCGAGATCGAGGTCGGTCTCGGCGCCGTCGTCGGTGACGAAAACCTCTCCATGCTGGAAGGGGCTCATCGTGCCGGGGTCGACGTTGATGTAGGGGTCAAGCTTGAGGTGGGTGACTTTGATGCCGCGGGATTCCAGAATGGCCCCGAGCGACGCGGCGGCGATGCCTTTGCCCAAAGAGGACACGACACCGCCTGTAACGAAAACGAATTTGGTCATGGAAAGACAGGCTGCGGGAAAGCCGAATGATAGCCGAAAAGGGATAAAACTCCCAAGCCCTCCGACAATTTCGCGCATTCCCGCGGCCAGTCTTGAGCCCCGGGCGATAGGCTAGAATCGCGTACCTGGACCTCGCAATGAACGGGTATCGTCGCGCCCCGGCGTATCAGCAACCGTTCGGCATTAGAATTCATCCGACTTCCAAATTTCCCCGAGAACACCATGAGCCAATTTTCCTTTGACGTCACCATTGAAGAGTTCGAAACCAAGGTCCTGCTGCCGGCACAGGAAGTGCCGGTGGTCGTCGACTTCTGGGCGCCCTGGTGCGAACCCTGCAAGGCGCTGAAGCCGCTGCTGGAGAAACTGGCCGAGGAATACGGCGGCCGCTTCCTGCTGGCCAAAGTCAATTCCGACGAAAACCCCGAACTCGCCCAGCATTTCGGCGTGCGCAGCATTCCAACCGTTAAGGTGCTGTTCCAGGGCCAGCTGGTGGACGAATTCAGCGGTGCCCTGCCGGAAGGACAGATCCGCGCCTTCCTCGACCGTTTTGCGCTGCCCGCCACGGCCGGCGGCAACCTGCGCGAAGAAGCCGCCGCGCTGGTCGCCGAAGGGAAGCTCGAAGAAGCGCTGGCCAAGCTGGTCGAAGCCAGCCACGCCAAGCCGGAAGATCAGGCGATCCAGCTCGATGCCGTCGATGTGCTGATACAACTCGGACGCAACGATGAAGCCGGCCAGTTGCTGGCCGGCGAATACGCCCAGGAAACCGCGCGCGCCAACGCCCTGCGCGCCCGATTGGCGCTCGCCGCCGGCGCTGCCGACACCGCTGAAATCGAAGCCCGACTCGCCGCCGATCCAGCCGACCATGCCGCCCGCCTCGACCTGTCGCGCGCCTATGCGGCACAAAACCGTTTCCGGGAAGCCATGGAAGCCGCGCTCGAGGTTGTCGTCCGCGACCGTGCCTTTGACGAAGGTGCCGGACGCAAGGCGCTGCTGCAATTGTTCGAAGCGCTCGCCGGCAGCGAGCAGTATGACGACCTGGTCCGCGAATTCCGGCGCAAGATGTCGGCGGCGCTAAACTGAAACCAGGATTGCCTGGCAGCGACGCGGGAACAATGGCATTGCGCCACCGTCCGGCTGCCGGCTTCATTCAGGCTGCCGTTCCCGTCCGGCACATACAGGACGTGGGACTCCGCCGCGCCGGGAAGACGCGCTGCCAGGCAAAAGTTCGTCGTTGGTTGCTCCAGGCGGCCGCTCGGGGGACAATGCCCCGCGACATCCGTCATACTCCGGCAAGTCACGGAAAGATTGAACCGGCCCAGGAATATCGATGAAGACCCCGCTGCGAATCTTCAACTGGCATTCATTGCGCACCCGCATTACCGTCGGCATGCTGGTGGCCGGCCTTTCCGTGCTCTGGGCAACGGCGCTGACCCTGAGCTACAGCCTGCGTGCCGACATGGAAGCGGCGGTTGCCGCCCAGCAGTTCTCGACCGTTTCTCTGATCGCCAGCGAACTTGACCGCTCGATCCGGGAACGTCTCAACGTCATCCAGTCGATCACCAGCAAATTGTCCGAAGACATGCTGCGAGAACCGGATGCCGTGCAGGCCTACATCGAACAACGGGATGTCCCGGAGAGCATCTTCAATTGGGGAGTCATCGTCGTCGGCCCCGACGGCGTCGCCCTGGCCAGTACGCCGCAGCGCCTGAATCGCCGTGGCGTCGATTTCAGCCGCTACCCCGACATCCAGGACGTCTTGCGCGACGGGCAGATCCACATCACCGATCCCCTGTTCAGCCAGCACAGCCAGCAGCCGGTGATCGCCATGCAAGTGCCGATCCGCGACCGGCAAGGGACGATCATCGGTGCCGTGGTCGGCGTCATCAACCTGGCGGCCCCCAATTTCCTCGATGAAATCAGCACGGCCAAATACGGCCGCACCGGCGACTTTTTCGTCACCGCGCCGCACAACCGTTCCTACGTCGCGTCGTCCGACAAGCGACGGGTCATGACCTTCGGCCCGGCGCCGGGGATCAACAAGGTCTATGACCGTTATATCGACGGTTACGAAGGCTCGGGCGTCGCCCGTAGTTCGCGCGGCGTCGTCGAGCTTTCGTCGAGCAAGCGGATTCCCAGCACCGGCTGGCTGATGCAGTCCGTGCTGCCGGCCGACGAAGCTTTCGCCTCGATTTATGCGATGCAGCGGCACCTGATCGCCATCACCCTGCTCCTTTCGGTGCTGGCGACAGTGATCAGCTGGTGGTGGCTGCGCCGGCAACTGGCGCCGTTGCAGGAAGCCTCGGAACTGCTGGTCCGCATGCGGGACGGCAAGATACCCCGCCAGGCCCTGCCCGTCCGCAACAACGATGAACTCGGCCAACTGACCGCCGCCTTCAACGGCCTGCAGGAAGTGATTGTCGCCGAAGAGGCACGGGCCGCAGAGAACAACGCCAACCAGCGCTTGCGCCATATCGTTGCCGACGTGCCGGGCGTCGTTTTCCAGTATCGCCTCAACCCGGACGGCAGCGGGGGTTTCCCGTTCGCCAGCGATGCCATCCGCAAGATTTACGGGGTGACGGCCGAAGAGGTGGAACACAGCGCCGCAACCATCCGAAAAATGGTCCACCCGGACGACATGGAGCGTTTCTTCGACTCGCTGCACAAATCCGCCGCGACGCTGACCCCGTGGAGAATCGAATACCGGATCGGGCATCCCGACGGCCAGCTCAAATGGCTATTGGTCAACGCCGTACCGGAACGGGGCGACGACGGCAGCACCACCTGGTGCGGCTTCATCGCCGACATCACCGAAACCAAGGCGATGGAAGCGGAACTGCGCCACACGCTGAGCGAACACAAACGCAAGGACGCGGAAATCGAGCGTTATCGCAACCACCTGGAACAGCTGGTCAGCGAACGCACGGCCGATCTCGAACTGGCCCGCGCCGAGGCGGAGCGGCTGGCCAGGATCAAGAGCGAATTCCTCGCCAACATGAGCCATGAAATTCGCACGCCGCTGCATGGCGTGCTCGGCATGGCGCACATCGGCCTGCGCGCTACCGGCGACAATAGCAAGGCGGCCGACGCCTTCCGAAAAATCGTCGCTTCCGGCAGCCTGTTGCTCGGCATCATCAACGACATTCTCGACTTGTCGAAAATGGAAGCCGGGATGCTGAAAATCGAAGCCACCCGGGTCGAACTAGCCCCGGTGATCGATGAAACCGTGGAGTTGATGCGCGAACAGGCCGGCCGCAAGGGCATCAGTCTCGACGTCGAAAAGGCCGCCGATCTGCCCGACGCCTGCCAGAGCGATCCGCTGCGCCTGCGCCAGATTCTGCTCAACCTGCTGTCCAATGCCATCAAATTCACGGAAAGCGGCAAGGTGGTGCTCAGCCTCGGCCTCGACAACGACCAGTTGTACATCCGCGTCGCCGATACCGGCATCGGCATCACCGACAGCCAGGTCGGCAAGATATTCAACTCCTTCGAGCAGGGTGACAACTCGACTACCCGAAAATTCGGCGGCACCGGCCTGGGCCTGGCCATCACCGAACGCATCATCAGGCAGATGGGTGGCAGCATCCGGGTGGACAGCATGCCCGGCCAGGGCAGCATTTTCGAGGTGCGCCTGCCTTATCGCGCAAGCGCACCGCCGGAACCGGTTCCCCTTCCCCTCCCCGTCGCCGCCAGCGACTTCACCATGGCGACCAAGCCGCTACTCGGCCTGCGCATCCTGATCGCCGAGGACAACGACATCAACCAGGAAATCATGCGCGACAACCTGACGGAAGACGGTGCCCACGTCGTCATCGCCGACAACGGCCAGCAGGCGGTGGATTGCGTGCGCCAGAACCCGCCGGGCAGTTTCGACATCATCCTGATGGACATCCAGATGCCCGTGCTCAGCGGCCATGACGCGGCCCGCCAGATTGTCGCCCTCGCCCCCGGCCTGCCGATCATCGGCCAGACCGCCCATGCCCTGGCCCGCGACCGTGACGAATGCCTGGCCGCCGGCATGGTCGATTACATTGCCAAGCCGATCGACCCGGCCCGGCTCAACGCGCTGATCCTGCAGCACACCAGCACACAACGGCGAGGTGCCGGCCATGCCCAATAACGCTCTTTACCTCGCTTCCAGCCTGCGCCAGATCGAGGCGCGGCACAGCCAGGAAGCGCTGATGCAGCGCGCCGGACTGGCGGCGGCAGAATGGGCGGCAGAACTGGCCGGTCCGGGCGAGCGCCCGATTCTCGTTCTCGCCGGGCCCGGCAACAATGGGGGCGACGCCTTTGAAACCGCCCATTTGCTGCGCCAGCGCTTCTTCGCCGTGCATCTGGTATTTCGCGGTGACCCCAGCCGCCTGCCACACGACGCGCAAGCGGCTCACCAGCGCTTTGTGGCGGCGGGCGGCACGCCCCTGGCCGACATTCCTTCGGGAATGCAGTGGTCGCTGATCATCGACGGCCTGTTCGGCATCGGACTCGGGCGGGCGCCCGAAGGCTGCTATGCGGACTGGATCGCCAGCGCCAACCAGCTGGCGCACGAGCAGCACTGCCCGCTGCTGGCGCTCGATTGCCCCTCGGGTCTCGATGCCGATACCGGCCGCATTCTCGGCACCGCCATCGAGGCCAGCCACACGCTGACCTTCATCGGCGCCAAACCCGGACTGCTGACTGGCGACGGGCCTGATTGCTGTGGCGAAATCCGGGTCGCCAACCTGGGCCTGAATCCGGCCGACGAACAGGCCGCCGACGGCCGCTTGGTCAGGATGGAAGATTTTTTCGCCTGGCTGCAGCCCCGGCGCCAGAACAGCCACAAGGGCAGTTTCGGCAGCGCCGGCATCCTCGGCGGCGCCCCGTCGATGGTCGGCGCCGCCTTCCTGGCCGGACGGGCGGCGATCACGCTGGGGGCCGGCCGCGTCTATCTCGGCTTGCTCGACCACCAAGCGCCCGGCTTCGACCCCGTGCAGCCGGAACTGATGCTACGCCGGCCGCAGGCCCTGCTCCAGTCCGGACTCGGCGTCATGGCCTGCGGCCCGGGCCTCGGCATTTCCCTGGAAGCCTCAGAACTGCTGGAAACCGTGATCGGCTTCGACCAGCCGCTGGTCCTCGACGCCGATGCCCTGAACCTGATCGCCAGCGAAGGCAACCTGCAGGTTGCGCTGGCCAGCCGGAAAACCCCGGCCATCCTGACGCCGCATCCCGCCGAAGCCGCTCGCCTGCTCGAATGCAGCACCACGGAAGTGCAGGCCGACCGCGTGGCTGCCGCCCGGGAAATCGCCCAGCGCTACCATTGCCACCTCGCCCTCAAGGGCTGCGGCACCGTGATCTTCCTGGTCGATGGCCGCTGGTTCGTCAATTCCACCGGCAACCCCGGCATGGCGACGGCCGGCATGGGCGACGTGCTGACCGGCCTGATCACCGCCCTGCTCGCCCAGCACTGGCCGGCCGACGCCGCGCTGCTGGCCGGCGTCCATCTGCATGGGGCCGCCGCCGACCGACTGGTCGCCGACGGCTGCGGCCCGGTCGGCCTGACCGCCAGCGCGGTGATCATTGCCGCACGCCGCCTGTTCAACGACTGGGTGCGGCAGCGCGGCGCATCGCGCTAACGCCGGTTCAGCATACCGGCCGGGGGCCGGACATCAGGCGCGCCAGACGGTACAATTCGTCCCCCAGCATGCCGACTCCACAGCAGACCATGTCCATCAAATTTGATCTCCCCCTCGCCGACGAAATCGCCCGCAACGTCGCTGCCGCCCTCGCCGAAGACATCGGCGCCGGCGATCTTACCGCCAACCTCGTGCCGGCCGGCCGCGTCGTCCGCGCCACCGTCATCTCGCGGGAAGACGGCGTCCTCTGTGGCACCGGCTGGTTCGACCACTGTGTGCGGCAGCTTGACCCGACCGCGCAAATCACCTGGCAAGCGGCCGATGGCGAACGCATCGCGGCCAACCAGCTGTTGTGCGAAATCCGCGCCGATGCCCGCGCCCTGCTTTCCGCCGAGCGCAGCGCCCTCAATTTCCTTCAATTGCTTTCCGCCGTGGCCAGCAAGGCGCGGATTTACGCCGACGCCATCGCCGGCACCCGGGCGCAGGTGGTCGATACCCGCAAAACCCTGCCCGGCCTGCGCATCGCTCAGAAATACGCCGTGCGCGCCGGTGGCGGCGGCAATCACCGCCTGGCGCTGTGGGATGCCATCCTGATCAAGGAAAACCATATCCATGCCGCCGGCGGCATCGCCCAAGCGATGGCCGCTGCCAAGCTGGCGGCCGCACAGGCCGCCGAGCGCTGCAAGTTCATCCAGATCGAGGTCGAATCGCTGGCCGAACTGGAAAGCGCGCTGACCGCCGGGGCGACGATGATCCTGCTCGACAATTTCACGCTGGAAATGATGCGCGACGCGGTCAGGATCAATGCCGGCCACGCCGTGCTGGAATCCTCGGGCAACGTCACGCTGGAAACCATCCGCGGCATTGCCGAGACCGGCGTGGACCGCATCTCGGTCGGCGCCCTGACCAAGGACGTCAAGGCGCTCGACCTGTCGATGCGCTTCATCGACCTGCTGAACGCCTGACCGTAAGGCCGGCGCTCAGCGCGCCGGCTTGCGCGCCACCAGGTCGATCAGCGCCGACTTGCCGGCGTGCGCCGCGCCTTCGTCGATGACTTCTTCATATTCGCGCAGCACCAGGATTTCCCAGCCGGCAAACAGCTCGCGCAGCAGCGCTTCGGTGTACAGATTTTCCACCGCCGATGGGCCGCCGGTCCGGTATTCCAGCTGCTTCGGCGTATAGCCGTGCAACAGCAGAAGGCCGCCCGGCTTGACCGCCTGCTGCATGCCGGCGATCTGGCGCGGTCGTTCGGCCGGTGTCGCGAACTGGATAAAAATCCCGACCACCGCGTCGAATTCGGCGTCCGGCCAATCCCAGTCGAGGATATCGGCGGCCACAAACTCGACATCGACATGCCGGCCACGGGCCAGTTTGGCCGCCTTTTCCAGCGCCACCGGCGAAATCTCGGTCGCCGTCACCCGGCATCCCTGCTCGGCCAGCCAGACAGCATTGCGACCTTCGCCATCGGCCACCGAAAGGACGCTCATGCCGCTGCTGAAACGCTCCGCCTGGCCTGCCAGGAAGCTGTTCGGCGCCGTGCCGAACAGGTAGTCGTCGCCGGCGTCGCGGTAACGGGCCGACCAGAAGGCTTCGTGGTCGAAGCTCAAACGTGCGCCGCGACGAACTGCTTCACGGCCTCGACGTCCGGCGCCATGACCACGACGCGCTGCGGAAGACTTTCGATGCCGGCCAGTTCGGTCGGGCGCACCGGCTCGGTCCCCAGCGCTTCGCGGATGGTTTCCTCGAACTTTGCGGGCTGGGCGGTTTCGAGCACGATCATCGGCACGCCGGCCTGGCGGTTTTCGAGCGCCACCTTGAGGCCGTCGGCGGTGTGGGTATCGAGCATCACGTTGTAGCGCCCCTGCGCGAAACGGATGGTATTGATGCGATCGAGGTGCGTGCTCTTGCCGGAAACAAAGGCGAATCCGCCGATCTTCGCCCAGTGGGCGGTCTGCGACAGATCGAAGGCCTCGCCCTTGTCCACCTTGGCCCACAGTTCGCGCACCACGGCCGGGTCGCGGCCGACCAGGTCGAAGACGAAACGCTCGAAATTGGAGGCCTTGGAAATATCCATCGACGGGCTGGAGGTGATGCTGGTCTCCGCCGAGGTGCGCGGGCGATAGACGCCGCTGCGGAAGAATTCGTCGAGCACGTCGTTCTCGTTGGTGGCGAGCACCAGGCGGGCGATGGGCAGGCCCATCTGGCGGGCGATATGACCGGCGCAGATGTTGCCGAAATTGCCCGAGGGCACGGCGAAGGCGACCTGCTCGTCGTTCGCTTTCGTAGCCAGGAAATAGCCCTGGAAGTAATAGACGATCTGCGCCGCGACGCGCGCCCAGTTGATCGAATTGACGGCGCCGATCTTGTACTTCTTCTTGAAGTCGGCGTCGTTGGAAACGGCCTTGACGATGTCCTGCGCGTCGTCGAACAGGC
This sequence comes from Bacteroidota bacterium, assembly GCA_050259955.1. Taxonomy (GTDB): domain Bacteria; phylum Pseudomonadota; class Gammaproteobacteria; order Burkholderiales; family Rhodocyclaceae; genus Azonexus. The sequence continues at coordinate 85,979 of JBLNBM010000014.1, read as the reverse complement.
CGGTGACGGCGATGTTGAAGATGTTGGCGTCCTGCAGCGAATACATCTGGGCGCGCTGGAAGGCACTCATCTTGCCGTCCGGCGAAAGCATGAAGACCTTGACGTTATGCTTGCCGCGCATGGCGTATTCGGCGGCCGAACCGGTGTCGCCCGAGGTGGCGCCGAGGATGTTGATCGATTCGCCGCGCTTGTCCAGCACGTACTCGAACAGGTTGCCGAGCAGCTGCATCGCCATGTCCTTGAAGGCCAGCGTCGGGCCGTTGGACAACTCCTGCGTGTACAGACAGTCTTCGAGTTTGGTCAGCGGCGTGATTTCGGTCGCCTTGCCGCCGTTGCGTGTATGGCGATAGACATCGGCGGTATAGGTCTTGGCGACCAGCGCTTTCAGATCGCCGGCCGGGATGTCGGTGATGAATTTGGACAGAATTTCGTAGGCCAGGTCGGCGTACGAGAGCTGGCGCCAGGCGTCGAGTTCGGCACGGCTGATCTGCGGGTAGCTTTCCGGCAGGTAAAGGCCGCCATCCGGGGCCAGGCCGCCGAGAAGGATGTCGCAGAAAGCCTGGGGCGCGGTATTGCCGCGGGTCGAAATGTAGCGCATGGCGAAGCCCTGAAAAGCGAAAAGCGCGATTTTACCGCGAGGACCGTCCGACGCGCACAGCTTGCAACAGGTTGATCACCAAGAGCGCCAGGCCGCTCAGCAAGAAGAGGGCCGCCGCCTGCCCGAAACCGCCCAGCACCGCCACCGCCGCCGACAGGAAAAGGATCGCCCGCCAACGCCCGCCGGCCGCCAGTTTACGGCGCATCAAGGGGCGCGCCGGGATGACCGGACCCGGCCAGCGCCAGACCGGCAACAACTGGCTGAGCGCCCCGCTCACCAGCGGCAACAGGAAGCCGGCGCCCCAGGCGAGCAAAGTCGGACGAGCCGGCATCAGCCCGGCACCATGGACGACACCGGCCACCAGACAGAGGATCAGGCCACCGACGGCGGCCAGCAGCGATGCCGAGACGCCATCTTGCAACAGGGTGCCGATACCGAAGCGCCGAAGCCACTGGCCGATCAGACCGAGCGCAGCGATCAGCACCAGTGCAGCACCGGGCGCACCCAGCGGCCAGATCACCGCCGCACCGGTGGCGATCACCAGCGCGCCGCCGGCCACCAGCCAGAGCCGGCGATGCAGCCAGCCGGCGGCTTCCGGATCGGGCTTGCCGAGCGCCGTCGGCAGCAGCACGGGCAAGGTTCCAAGGGCGGCCAGGCCGACCAGCCCGATCGTATTGAGATGCAGATGAAAAAGTCGCAGCGCCCGCCAGTGATTCGGCCAAGCGGCAATCAGCAGCACGGCGAGCAAGGCCAGCATCAGGCAGCCGAGCGCCGCACCGTACCAGCGCCAGCCCGGATGCGGCGAACCGATGGTGGCGCGTGCCCGCCCGGCCAGCCAGTTGAAGAGGAAGGCCGTCAGGCACAGATCGGCCAGGATCGCGACATGGAGCAGCCAGTGCGCCACTAAACCCTGCATGGCGAGCACGGCGAGCAGACCGGCGCCCTGCGCCATGATCGGCAGGCGGGCCGCCCAACGCTTCGGGTCGCCGGTCCGCGTCAGTACCGGCACGAAATGCAGCATGGCAGCAAAGATCAGCGGCACGATGCCGACGGCAAAAGCCAGGTGAGCCACCGCCAGCCGCGAACCGACGCCGCTCACCGTAAGGATGGCGCTAGCGAACAGGGCAAGCAGGGTCAGGCTGGCAACATGGAGCATTCAGGTCGCTCCGGAATCAGCCGCGACGACTCGCCATCCGGCGTCACCGGGCCGAAATTCACGCTCCAGGCCAATTCTTCCCTGCGAATACCCCACCCCGCCGCCGAAGCGCATTGCCAGGAAAATCCGGAAATGGGCGGCGATCAGCAAGGGCATCACCAGCAAGCGCGGCATGGCCGGGCGAAGTTGTTCATGGAGTGAGGGCATGGCGGGGAAAGCGACAGTTCGAAAGGTGGCGACGCGAGAATTATGCCACTTTCGCTTTTCATCAACCGCAAGGCCCGCCGGCTGGGCGCCGACCGGAAACATCTTGCGGCGGCAAGGGAACGCCGCGGCCGGGAATCTGCCCGGCTGCGATGTCGCCCTGCCGGTTCAATCAGCCAACCACGGAGAAATCGATGACGATGGCGCCCGGTTCGCGTTGCAGGTAGGCGATATTCACGCTGTCACCGTAGCGCTGCTGCAACTGGGCAAGCAGCGGCAGCGGGTCGTGGTCGTTGCAGAAACGCATCGTTTCACCGGGCTGCAGGGAATCGAGGGCGCCGAATATGGCGGCGTGACGGAAACGCTTGGCGACGCCGCGCGCGTCGAAGGGATAGAGGGCTTCCGGGGTGGTGTGGTTGCAGGCGTGAATGGGTTGCATGGTAGCTCCTTGAAACAGATGTTGATGAGTTGGGAGCGATGATTCTGCCTGCTCGTCACCGGGTTTTCCTTGATCTATGTTTGGATTCCCCTAACGAAAACAGGGGCTTGCGCCCCTGTTCGATTCAAGCCGGGAATAACGCTTACTGCAATTCTTCCAGACGGATGCGCTTGACCTTGCCCTTCTGCGCCGACAGGCCTTCGATCCTGGCGATGGCGGCGTCGGCGGCGCTTTCCTTGCAGACGTGGGTGAGGATGATGATGTCGGTTTCGCCCTCGCCTTCTTCCGGCTCGCGCTGCAGCATGGCGTCGATGGAGATGTGCTGGTCGGCCAGGATGCGGGTGACGTCGGCCAGCACGCCCGGCTTGTCCTCGACGCGCAGGCGCAGGTAGTAGCCGGTTTCGATCTCGCTCATCGGCAGGATCGGCAGGTTGGACATGGCATCCGGCTGGAAGGCCAGGTGCGGCACGCGGTGCGCCGCGTCGGCGGTAGCCAGGCGGGTGACGTCGACCAGGTCGGCGATCACCGCGGAAGCGGTCGGCTCTGCGCCGGCGCCCTTGCCGTAGTACATCGTGGCGCCGACGGCGTCGCCCTTGACCAGCACGGCATTCATCGCGCCTTCGACATTGGCGATCAGGCGCTTGGCCGGGATCAGCGTCGGATGCACGCGCAGCTCGATGCCGGCGCTGCGGCGCTTGGCGATGCCGAGCAGCTTGATGCGGTAGCCCAGTTGCTCGGCGTACTTGATGTCGGATGCTTCGAGCTTGGTGATGCCTTCGATGTAGGCCTTGTCGAACTGGACCGGGATACCGAAAGCGATGGAAGCGATCAGCGTCGCCTTGTGGGCGGCATCGACGCCTTCGATATCGAAAGTCGGATCGGCCTCGGCATAGCCCAGACGTTGCGCTTCCTTGAGCACGGTGTCAAAGGACAGGCCCTTGTCGCGCATTTCGGAAAGGATGAAATTGGTCGTGCCGTTGATGATGCCGGCCGCCCACTCGATACGGTTGGCGGAAAGGCCTTCGCGCAACGCCTTGATGACCGGGATGCCGCCGGCGACCGCCGCTTCGAAAGCGACCATGACACCCTTTTCCTGGGCGGCGTTGAAGATTTCGGTGCCATGCACGGCGAGCAGCGCCTTGTTGGCGGTGACCACGTGCTTGCCATTGGCGATGGCCTGCATCACCAATTCCTTGGCCACGCCGTAGCCGCCGATCAGTTCGACGATGATGTCGATTTGCGGATCATTGACCAGCGCGAAGGCATCGTCGGTGACGCGGGCTTCGCCACCGGTGACCTGCCTGGCCAGTTCGACATTCTTGTCGGCCACGGCGGTAATGCAGATCGGCCGGCCGGCACGGCGGGCGATTTCGTCCGCGTTGCGCTTGAGAACGGTCCAGGTGCCACCGCCGACGGTGCCGATGCCGATAAGGCCAACATTGATAGGTTTCATTTTGAATTCAGTAGTAGTTTAAGGGTTTACGGTTGGCTTAATTGGTGCCGTGCCGCTTGCGGTAGTTTTCCAGGAAACGGGCGATGCGACCGATGGCTTCCTTGAGGTCATCCTCGTGCGGCAGGAAGACCAGCCGGAAATGATCCGGGTGCGGCCAGTTGAAGCCGGTGCCCTGAACCAGCAGGACTTTTTCTTCCTGCAGCAGTTCGGCGATGAAGGCCTGGTCGTTCTTGATCGGATAAACCTTGGGATCGAGCCTCGGGAACATGTACAGCGCCGCCTTGGGCTTGACGCAACTGACACCGGGAATGGCGGTGATCAGTTCATGGGCGATATCGCGCTGGCGGCGCAGGCGGCCGCGATCGGCTACCAGGTCGTCGATGCTCTGGTAACCGCCGAGCGCCGTCTGGATGCCGTGCTGGCCCGGCGCATTGGCGCACAGGCGCATCGACGACAGCATGTCGAGACCTTCGATGTAATCCTTGGCCTGCCGCTTGTCGCCGGAAACCACCAGCCAGCCGGCGCGATAGCCGCAGGAACGGTAGTTTTTCGAGAGACCGTTGAAGGTGATGGTCAGCACGTCCTCGGACAAGGAGGCGATCGAGGTATGCGTTTCGCCGTCGTACAAGACCTTGTCGTACACCTCGTCGGCGTAGATGATCAGGTGATGCTGGCGGGCGATCTCGATGATTTCCTTCAGCAACTCGTCCGGATACAGCGCACCGGTCGGGTTGTTCGGGTTGATGATGACAATGGCCTTGGTGTGCTTGTTGATCTTCTTGCGGATGTCGTCGAGATCCGGATACCAGCCGTTTTCCTCGTCGCACAGATAATGCTTCGGCGTGCCGCCCGACAGGCTGATCGCCGCCGTCCACAGCGGATAATCGGGCGCCGGCACCAACACTTCGTCCTCGGCGTCGAGCAGCGCGTTCATCGCCATGACGATCAGTTCGGAGACGCCATTGCCGACATAGATGTCTTCCAGCGTCACGCCCTTGATGCCCTTTTGCTGGGTGTAGTGCATGATCGCCTTGCGCGCCGCGAAGATGCCCTTGGAGTCGGTATAACCGGCGGCGTTGGGCAGGTTGCGGATCATGTCCTGCTGGATTTCTTCGGGCGAATCGAAGCCGAACGCGGCCAGGTTGCCGATGTTCAGCTTGATGATCTTGTGGCCCTCGTCCTCCATCTGCTTGGCTTTCTGCAGCACGGGACCGCGAATGTCGTAGCAGACGTTGGCCAGCTTGGCGGACTTCTTGATTTGTTTCATGACTCCATCCATCGGGGAGACAAGCAGCCACAATCAGCCAGCCTGCCGTACACCAAAAGGTATAATCCTAATCTATCGCATGGTGCACCGCAATTTCGGCGGGCCTTTCGGACTGACATCGTCATGAAGCTTCACCAAACCAACATCACCGGACTCAACCTGTTCACCGCTTACGGCGAAGGCTATGTTGCGGTCAATCACGAGAAACACGGCAAGAACCTGATCCTGCTGCCGGAGACCATCATCCATGAATGGTCGGCGGCGACGCCGGACACTCTGGGCGAAGCCGACATGCAGAAGCTGCTGGCCCTGGGTACGGAAATCGTCCTGCTCGGCACCGGCAACCGCCTGCGCTTCCCCCCCGGCGCCCTGCTCCGGCCCTTTGCCCCGGCCGGCATCGGGATCGAAGTGATGGATTTGCAGGCCGCCTGCCGGACCTACAACATTCTTGCCGCCGAAGGCCGAAAAGTCGCGGCTGCCCTGCTTTTCGACTGAACTGGCCGAAACCCGGACTGATCCGCCGGGGCGATTGGGGTAGTCCATTTTGCCTCCTCCCTCAACCTTTTGGCTCCTCTGACGTTAATACACTCATAGCAGTATTTCAGGCAGTGAGGAGTGTAGCCATGGCCCATTTCAGCGAAATTGACGTCGAATCCCTGGGCGCCACCGCCAGTTGCGCGGCCGCCTATCTGGACGATTGCGATGAAGGTAGCGAAGGCGTTCGGCTCGATCCGGCGTATTACCAGGCCTGCGGCAACCTGCTGAAGCAGATTTTCATCCTGGTCGATGCCTGGGCGTGCTTTCCCCGGCTGATGGAACATTCGGCTGCGGCGCGAGAAGTTGCCGAAACCCTGAAAATCAGCCACCGGATCGAAATCAGCCGGCTCGGTTTCTATCCCGAACTGACCGTCCTGATGAACCGCGTCACCGCCTGAACTTGCGCCGCCCCGCCGGCTACCAGCGCAGCAGGCGATTTCCCGCCAGCGCCCCGGCGGCCGCCGGCAACAGCATTCCCAGCAAGTACCAGAAGCCGATGAAAGGCGCGCCCATTTCGGGACAATGCAGGCAATACACTGCAGCGGCAACGGTTCCCGCCAGCAGGCCGGCGGCAGAACCGGCCAGGCAGGGCCGGGTCGGCGCCATGTCCCGCATGGCCCGCATCGTCGCCACGAAGGCGGGAATCGACAATAGGGCGATCAACAGCGGGCAGCTTTTCCAGGTTTCGCCGAAAAACAGCTGCGAACGCTGCGAGGAATCGGCACCCAGCCAGCTGAAAACAGCAATCGCCCAGATGAAGAGCAGCGGCAGCAGAATGGTGATCGGCACTCGCGCCAGACGGGCTCCCGGCCGCGACAGGCGCAGCGTGGCAAAGGCGGCACTGCCGCCCAGGCCAACGACAAAACCGATCTTGATCCAGAACATGGGAAGCAATACGGCCTGCAGCAGGTCGTCGCGAACCTTCAGCAAGACCAGCATCAGCAGCCCGGCGCCGAGCGCGCCCCAGCCGATGGCCGCCAGGTAACGCCGTAGCGGCGGCGCGGCGACGGCCGCCCCGCCCGTCGCCAGCAGGTCGATCAGGTTTTCGGTCTTCATGCGATGCCTCTTATCTTCATGGCCAGCGCCTTCAAGCCCCGGTGCACGCCGACCTTGATGGCCGACTCCGACATGCCGGTGATTTCTGCAGCTTCCTTCACCGACAAACCCTCCAGCCGGGTGTGAATGATCGGCAGACGCTGCTGGTCGGGCAAGCCGGCCAGCAGCTTGGTCAAATCCCGGCGCGCCTCGGCGGCCTCCGTATCGGTGGTGGCAAAAATCTCCGCCTCCTCGTCGAGCGGATCGTGCAGCTGTTCGTGGGCGGCGCGCCGCCGCAGCAGATCAACCAGCTTGTAGCGGGCGATCGCCTGCACCCAGGCCGACAGGGGTTGCGCTGGATCGTAGGTGTGACGCTGATTGTGTATGGCCAAAAGTGACTCCTGCACCAGATCCTCGATCTCGTCCGGCAAGCGGAACAGGCGCTTGCGCAGGAAAGCCCGCAGATGCGCACTCAGTTCCGTCAGGAAGCGCCGGTAGGCGTCGCTATCGCCGGCCAGGCCGAGCACGAACTGCTCCCGGAGACGCTCCTCCCTGGCCCGCAGGCTTTCTTCTCTGGTAGTTCGTTCCATGAACGCCTTTGGTTACAGCAACAGGGGAAAAAAGTTAGGGCCGCGCTGCCGGACAAATTTTGCCTGAGCTTGTAACCATTCGCCACTCTGCGACGAACTACTTGTCAGACGCGCATCGAGCGCCGAAAGGAAAAGCACAAATGGACAACGCCAGCAACCTGATTCATCCCCTCTGGGTGCGCCTGACGCATTGGATCAATGCCGTCGCGGTGATCATCCTCGCCACCAGTGGCTGGCGTATCTACGACGCATCACCGGTTTTCGACCTGGTCATCCCGCCCGGCATAACCCTGGGCGGCTGGCTGGGCGGCGCCATCCAGTGGCATTTCGCGGCAATGTGGCTGCTCGTCGGCAACGGAGTGGTCTATCTCGGCACCAATATCGTCAGCGGTCGCCTGCTGCACAAGTTCTTCCCGCTGTCGCCGCGCGCCCTGCTGGCCGACCTGCAGGCCGCCCTCAAAGGCAAGCTGTCGCATGCCGACCTGCGCCATTACAACGCGGTGCAGCGGGCCGCCTATCTGTTCGTGATGCTCGATTCGCTGCTCCTGGTACTGTCCGGCCTGGTGCTCTGGAAGTCGGTGCAGTTCCCGCTGCTACGCGAGTTGCTGGGCGGATACGAGATGGCGCGCCGCGTGCATTTTTTCGCCATGGCAGGCCTGGTGGCCTTCGCCGGCATTCATCTGGCGATGGTGGCGCTGGTGCCACGAACGCTGCTCGCCATGATCCGCGGCCGTTAAGGAGAACAGACATGAACGACAAACCATCCCGTTCCCTTGGCCTCAAGGGCGAGCAACTACTCAGGGACGCCCTGAAGGATGTCGGGCGCCATATCGAGCAACCTACCCGCCGCGCCTTCCTGCAGCGCTCGCTGAGCCTCGGCGGCCTGTCGCTGTTGAGCGGTTGCGCCATCACCGATGAAGACAGCGTCGAGCGGGCGCTGATGAAGGTTTCGCGCTTCAACGACAAGGTCCAGGCCTGGCTTTTCGATCCGAACCGCCTCGCCCCGACCTACCCCGAATCGATGATCACCCGCCCCTTCCCGTTCAATGCCTACTATGGCGAAGACGAAATCCGGGAAGTCGATGGCGAGAGCTATCGCCTCGAGGTCAGCGGCCTGGTCGCCGACAAGCATGCCTGGACGCTCGCCGAATTGCGCGCCCTACCGCAGGCCGACCAGGTCACCCGCCATATCTGCGTCGAAGGCTGGAGCGCCATCGGCAAATGGGGCGGCGTGCCCTTCGCCACCTTCCTGCGGCGGATCGGTGCCGATCTCGGCGCCAGGTATGTCGGCTTCAAATGCGCCGACGACTACTACACCAGCATCGACATGCCGACCGCGCTGCATCCGCAGACACTGCTCACGCTGACCTACGACGGCCAGACGCTGCCGCCACGCTACGGCTTTCCGATGAAGCTGCGCATGCCGACCAAGCTCGGCTACAAGAATCCCAAGCACATCCAGGCCATTTTCGTCACCAACACCTACCCCGGGGGCTATTGGGAAGACCAGGGGTACAACTGGTTCGGAGGCAGTTGAGCAATCCCGCTCGGCAGCCCGAATACGCGGCAATCACGCCGCTCGATCATCACCCAACGAGGAGTTCACCATGAAAACCATCACTTCCAGCCTTTTCGCCGCCTGTCTGCTGTTAGCCGGCAGCACCGCCTTCGCCCAGGACGCAATGAAGAACGACACGACCGACAGCATGAAGAAGGAAACAATGAGCAAGGACCACATGGCCAAGGACCATATGGGTAAAGGCGGCATGGCCAAGGACGGCATGAAAAAGGATGCGATGAAGAAGGACAAGATGATGGAGTCCAGCCCGATGACCAAGGACGCCATGGGCAAGGACGAAATGAAAAAGTAATCCGCAGCGTTCCGGGGCCGGATCGCCGGGCGGCGCCAAATCGGCAAAGCCTCGCGCTCCGCCCGGGCGCCGCGCTTCCAGGCACTGGTCGGCCAAGGATCACGGCTCAAGCACCATTCCAAGATTTCGATCGGGAGAACACGATGTCTGCAACAACCTGGCTGACCAGGGTGTCAGCCCCCGTCCTGGCCACGCTGCTGGCCTGGTCGGCCGCCCTTTTACCTGGCAACTCGCTGGCCGGCGAACTGGCGCCCGGTGCCACTTCGCGGCCGGCTGCCTCAACCCAAACCGCCGTCTTCGCCGGCGGCTGCTTCTGGGGCGTCGATGCCGTCTTCAAGCACGTCAAGGGCGTCAGCGACGTCGAATCCGGCTATGCCGGAGGCAATGCGCGTACCGCCCATTACGAACTGGTCAGCCGCGGCGATAGCGGCCATGCCGAAGCCGTCCGCATTCGTTTCAATCCGGCGGAAATTTCCTATCGGCAATTGCTGGAAATCTTCTTCACCGTGGCGCACGACCCGACCCAACTGAACCGGCAAGGCCCCGACGTCGGCAGCCAATACCGATCGGCAATCTTCTTCAGCGATACCGGGCAGCAGCGGACAGCCCTGGCCAGCATCGAAGAACTCAAGGCCGCCGGCGCCTTTGCCAAACCGGTCGTCACCCGGGTCGTGCCGCTCGAGCAGTTCTTCCCGGCCGAGCAATACCATCAAAACTACCTGGCACTGCACCCCCGCGAGCCGTACATCGTCGTCAACGACCAGCCCAAGCTCGAACAGCTTCGCCGCAAGTTCCCGGCGCTCTACCGCTAGCGAAGAAAACCGGCACCGGCCGGCCTATGCTCCCCTCGGCCGCCCGGCAAGCGGCCTGAAATTGCACTGATCGCCGTTTTATGGCCGGAATGAGCGCTTTTTTGCCCCGTTTACCGGCAAACATCGCAAGGCGAGTGCAAATTTACCGTGTATAGTTTTTATGCGTGCAACACGGTGGGCAATATCCTGTAAAAATACGACCTTTCGCTTCCTGCCATTTCGCGGTCGGGCGAGGCGTCGAAAACACGCAACAATTGAATTTCGATTGAGGGACGGCAGGGATTGCCGGAAAAGCTCGCATTCATCGACACAGGCACAAGAACCCATGGATGACCAATTACAGCGGGCCGGGAAACGGGGCAACGGGAAAGCGCCGGTGGGAGACACGACGACCGGCGAGCAACAATGGCGCGCCTTGTCGGATTGGCAGCGCGTCATTCTCGAATCGGCGAACCACGCCATCATCGCGACTGCCATCGACGGCACCATTCTCAGTTTCAACGCAGCGGCGGAACGTCTGCTCGGTTACGCCGCCGACGAGGTGATCGGCCGCCATACGCCGGCCCTGATTCATGACGCCGATGAAATCGTGGCGCGTTCGGCGAGCCTGAGCCTCGAACTGGACGAGACCATCGCACCCGGTTTCGAGGTTTTTATCGCCAAAGCGCGCCGCGGCGAACCCGAAGAACGGGAGTGGACCTATCGCCACAAGGACGGAAGCCGGGTGCCGGTCCTCCTTTCCATATCAGCAATGACCGACGACCACGGAAACGTGGTCGGCTTTCTCGGTGTCGCCGTCGATCTGACCCTGCGCAAGGAACTGGAAAGAAGCACGGCCACCGCCCAGGCGCACCAGTTCAGCGCCGGCATCATCAGCGTCATTGCCGAAGGCATCCTCTGCCTGTCGCCGGAACCGCCCTACCGCATTCGCTTTGCCAATGCCTACGCCGCCCGACTGCTCGGCATTTCCGAAAGCGCGCTGAAAGACCAGCCGCTCGACGACGCACTGATCATTCGCACCGAGACCATCAAGGACCCGAATGGCCTGCTCCAAACCCTCAAGCCGCTGGATGCAACGGCTTTCGAAGCCGAGGTGTCGTCGCCGGCAAGGGCCGACGGTTTCCCGGCGACGCTGACCATCGCCCGCACGGCGATGGACATGGACGAAATGCTCGTCCTCACCATCCAGGACATCAGCCACCGCCGTCAGATCGAGCAGACCCTGCGCCTTTCCAGCAAGGTGTTCGAAGTGTGCAGCGAAGCCATCATGATCACCGATGTCACTGGCCGCATTATCAACGTCAATCCGGCATTCTGCTGGCTGACCGGCTACCGCCCCGACGAAGTCATCGGCCAGAATCCGCGCCTGCTCAAATCGGGCATCCACGATGCCGCCTTTTACCAGACCCTGTGGAAAGCCGTGCTGGAAGACGGCCAATGGAGCGGCGAAGTCTGGGACAAGCGCAAGGATGGCAGCATTTACCCCAAATGGGTAACCATCGATGCCGTCCGGGAAAATGGCGCCATCACCCACTTTGTCGCCCTGGCCCACGACATCTCCCTCCACAAGGAGCAGGAAACGCGGATCAGGCACCTGGCCGAACACGACGCCCTGACCGGTCTGCCCAACCGCCGAATCCTGACCCAGCGCGCCACCCAGCTGATCGAATCGCAACGCCAGGGCGAACAGCAATTTGCCGTGGTGCTGATCGACCTCGATCGCTTCAAGAACATCAATGACACCCTCGGCCACCTGGTCGGCGACCAGATCCTCGTCGAAGTTTCGCGTCGGCTGGTCCAGGGCATCCGCGCCACCGATACCGTGGTCCGCCTGGGCGGCGACGAATTTGTCGCCTTGCTGACCGACATCGACGATCCCAAGACCGTCTCCAGTATCGTCAGCAACATTCATCGCAAACTGGGCGAACCGATTCGGCTCGAAGGCCGGGCGCTCTATGCGCCGCCCAGTATCGGCATCGCCTGCTACCCCGGCGACGGCGCCGACATCGAGACGCTGCTGCGCAACGCCGACGCCGCGATGTACCAGACCAAGGCGCATGGGCGCAACGGCTGGACCTTCTACACCGCCGAGATGAACCAGAAAATCGCGCAGCGCATGGCACTGGAAGAAGCGCTGCGTGAAGCGCTAGATGCCGAAAGCCTGCAACTGCACTTCCAGCCGCTGCTGCAAGCCGACACCCACGACATCGTCAGCTGGGAAGCGCTGCTGCGCTGGCAACACCCGCTGCTGGGCGACGTTTCCCCCGAGCGCATCATCCCGGTGGCCGAAGAAACTGGCCTGATCCATCAACTCGGCAACTGGGTGATCCGTACCGCCTGCCGGCAGGTGCGGCAGTGGGAAAGCGACGGCCTCGGCCGCTTCCGCGTCAGCGTCAACGTCTCGCCATCGCAACTCGAAAACGCCGGCCTGGTCGACGTCGTCATCGACGCCATCAAGGCCAACGCCATCGCCCCGGATCAACTCGAACTGGAAATCACCGAAAGCGTCCTGATGAGCCATTCGCCGGTTGCCCGGCAAACGCTGGAAACCCTGCGCGATCACGGCGTGATCCTGACCCTGGACGATTTCGGCACCGGCTATTCGTCACTGACCTACCTTAAAACGCTGTCCGTAGACCGCGTCAAGATCGACCGCTCGTTCATCACCAATATCCTGCACGACAAGAGCGATGCCTCCATCGTCCAGGCCATCGTCACCCTGGCCAACAACCTGTCGCTCGGCGTCGTCGCGGAAGGCGTCGAAACCGAGGAGCAGCATGCCTTCCTCGAAGAAAGCGGCTGCATGGAACTGCAAGGCTTCCTGCTCGGCCGCCCGATGCCGGCTGAGAAAATCCCGCTCTTCATGTCGCTGCTGGCGACGACCCGAAAAACGGGAAGCAAACACCTCCATCAGGAAAAGGCGACGAGTTAATTTTCGGCCTTGTTGGAAGTGGTCGTCGGCCGAGGTACTGGCACTACCCTCAAAGCAGCCAGGCCGGACAATAAGACTCCGGCGAACATCCAGGGAGTGCTTCAGCCGCCAAACGCCTTCCGTATCGCATCGAAGATCGATTTGACCGGCGACACTTCGACATCGAGGGCCTTGATGCCGTCATCGCCCTTGAATTCGTCGTAGAGCCAGTCGCCATCGACGAGGGAGACGCCGGGGGGCGGTGTTCTTTCGCCGGGCGGCTTGCCGGACAAGGCCTGGCGCATGTAGTCGATCCAGATCGGCAAAGCCAGGGTGGCGCCGAATTCGCGGCCACCGAGCGATTTGGGCTGGTCGTGGCCCATCCACGAGACGGCCACGACATTGCCGGCATAGCCGGCAAACCAGCCATCGACCGCGTTGCTGGTGGTGCCTGTCTTGCCCGCCAGGTCGTTGCGCGCCAGGCGCTGGGTCGCCATAGCGCCGGTGCCGCTTCTGACCACCTCGCGCAGCATGCTGTCCATGATGAAGGCGTTGCGCGGGTCGATGACGGGTTGTCCGTCCTGCAGTGCTGGCGGCGGTGGCGCCTCCCACAGCACGTTGCCGCGGGCGTCGACGATTTTCTGGATCAGCCGTGGGGTAACCCGGAAACCGCCATTGGCGAATACCGCATAGGCGCAGGCCATCTGCAGCGGGGTCACCGAGCCGCTGCCCAGGGTCATGGTCAGGTTGGCCGGATGTTTGGCGGCATCGAAGCCGAAGCGCTGCAGGTAGTCGCGCCCATATTGCGGCGTAATGGCTTGCAGCAAGCGGACCGCGACGACGTTCTTGGAGCGGGCCAGGGCCTGGCGCAAGCTGATCGGGCCATCGAAGCCGTCATCGTTGCGCGGCTCCCACGGCTGGCCATCTTCGCCGCCGGGCAGCGAAAGCGGCGCATCGTTCATCAGCGTGGCCGGCGAGAAACCCTTTTCCAGCGCCGCCGAATAGACGAAAGGCTTGATGCTCGACCCCGGCTGGCGCCAGGCGCTGGTGACATGGTTGAACTGGTTGCGGGAAAAGTCGAAGCCGCCGACCATCGCCCGGTAGGAACCGTCTTCGGCATTGAGGGCGACGAAAGCGGCATCGACCTCCGGCATCTGGCTGATCGCCCAGCGGCCCTTGCCATCCTGGCTGACGCGGATCACCGAGCCGACCCGAATCCGGGTATCGACCTTGGCATTCGGCTGCAGGGCCCGGGCGGCAAAACGCAGCCCGTCACCCTTGATTTCGATGGTATCGCCAGAAGCCGGTTCGGCAATGACCCGCTTGGCGGAGACTTCGGTGACCACCGCCGAGATCAGGTTGTCGCTGCCGGGATGGCGGGCCAGGATACGGTCGATGGCGTCGTCCTGCTCGTCCGCGTCGTCCGGCAGATCGACAAAGCCTTCCGGTCCGCGATAGCCGTGGCGCTGGTCGTAGGCCAGGACGTTGCGGCGGACGGAATCGTAAGCCGCGTTCTGCTCGGCCTTGTCGAGCGTCGTATAGACACTCAAACCCTGGGTATAGGCATCGCCCTTGTAGCGCGCATAGAGTTCCTGGCGCACCAGTTCGGCGACATGGTCGGCATGGGCCTCGAACTGCAGGCTGCGGCTGATCTTGAGGGGTTCGGCAACGGCCCCGGCATATTGCGCCTGCGTGATCTTGCCAAGATGCAACATGCGTTTCAGGACGAGTTCCTGGCGGGCCTTGGCCCGTACCGGATTGACGGCCGGATTGTGCTTGGCCGGGTTTTGCGGGATGCCGGCCAGCATGGCCGCTTCGGCCAGGGTCAGATCCTGGATGCGCTTGTTGAAATAGGTCCGGGCGGCGCTGGCAAAGCCATGCGCGCGCTGGCCGAGGTAGATCTGGTTCATGTAGAGCTCGAGGATCTGATCCTTGCTCAAGACCGATTCAATGCGATAAGCCAGTACCACCTCGGTCAATTTTCGCCTGGCGGTTTTTTCCTGGGAGAGGAAGAAGGCGCGCGCCACCTGCATGGTGATCGTCGAGGCGCCCTGCCGATAGCCGCCGGTCAGGTCGGCTGCCAGCGCCCGCAGCACGCCCCGGTAGTCGACGCCACTGTGCTCGTAGAAGCGGGAATCCTCGATCGCCAACAGGGCATCCTTCAAGACTGTAGGGATTTCCTTGATCGGGGTGAAGTCCCGGTGCTCGTCGCCGAACTCCCCAAGCAGCGCACCATCGGCCGTGTAAATCCGCAAGGGAATCTTCGGCCGATAGTCGGTCACGACATCGAATGCCGGCAGACTGGGCAGGACAGAGAGGATCATGGCGCAGGCCAGCACAAACAGTACCAGCACGCCGTTGGCGCTCAGCGCCAGCAGGGTGCGTCGCGGATCGTTGCGGTAGCTGGCTGTCGCAAAAGGTAAGGCAAGAAAGTTGATGGTGGTTGAGAAGAAGCTCACACACTGTTCCTGGCTGAAGCGCCACCCCGGGCGGCTGAAGGCGCTGGCAAGCCAGTCGCCGAAATGCGCAGTTTAGCCGCAACGGGGATGAAAAAGACTACTGACAGGCGTTCGCTTGGGATCAACAGCAAGAAGGAATTCAAATGGCTGATAGTCAAGCGTGACCGTCGACTACCGGAACCCAATGCTTCGCGCTGCTTGGTAATCGTCGGGTGATGGGAATTTTGCGGCCATAAATGCCATCAACTCCGCAATCGTTGGCGTCAAGTTTGAAAACGCCATCGCCAGAATGAAAAAAGGCACTTCAAATGAAGTGCCCTGATTCATTTCTTGTCAGATTGGTGCGCCCGGAGCGATTCGAACGCCCGACCCCTTGGTTCGTAGCCAAGTACTCTATCCAGCTGAGCTACGGGCGCACATCTTTCCGACAAGTTTTTCTGACTTCAAACGCGACACCTTGCGATGTCGGTCTGAATGGTGCGCCCGGAGCGATTCGAACGCCCGACCCCTTGGTTCGTAGCCAAGTACTCTATCCAGCTGAGCTACGGGCGCACTGTCAGAGCCGCGCATTATACGGAGGTCGGCGTAGAATGCAAGGCCTACAACGGAAAAAGAACGATGCGCGTCAATTTTGTCCGAATGCCCAAATATCCGGAATGCTGGGAAAGCTGTGGTTCGTGTGCCAGCGGCCGGGTGTTTATCCTGGAATTGCTGGTGCAGGTCGGCGACATGGTTGCCTACGACGACAATATCCTGACTCTGGAAACCGGCAAGGTGGCGCTGGACATCCAGTCCCCCTACGCCGGCAAGGTGGTAGCGATACACGTTACAGAGGGCGATACGGTCGATGAGGGAGCGCTGCTGGTAACACTGGAAGCCAGCTGAGCAGCATCGTCCGTATCGCCCCGGTCATTTTGGGGAGTCGACTTCCATGGCATTGCGCACTTCCCGGACGCCGGGCAAGCCGCTGACCAGGTCGAGCGCCCGCCCTATCGAGTATTCATCCGGCACGGCACCGCCGACGGTGACCACGCCGGCGTGCGTCAGCACCCGGAAACGCCCGCCGGCCAGGCCGACGTCGGTACGCAGCAGGGTTTCCGCCTGGTCGTTGAGAACGGCATCGAGGGTGTCACTGGCGACGCCCACGGCAGCGATGGCTGGCGGATGATCGGTGGCAAAGGCGGTCAGGCCCAGGCCGGTGAGCAGAGTGGCGGCAGCGAAAGCCAGCGGGGCCAGATGGCGTTTGATCATGTCTTGCTCCTTTGAGTGATTCAACACTCAAACGGTATTGCGATTTCCATGCCACATATGTTTTATTCAATAAAATCAATCATCTAATCGAATATTCACCTACCCGGATCGGGATTTCGGTCGCCTGCAGGCGACAGCATCCCGGGCAATTCCCCGCCAATCGCGGCCGGCCGGCCTTTTCGCCGCTCACCGTTCGGCGACAGGCTCGCTCTCGTTGCGGAACATCGCCGGCGTCAGGTCGTATTTCTGCAGCAGGCGGTAGAACTCGGTCCGGTTGCGATCGGCGATGCGGGCGGCGTCGGCAACGTTGCCGTCGGTCAGCTTGAGCAGTTGCACCAGGTAGTTGCGTTCGAAGCGCTGCTTGGCCTCGGCGTAGCTCAGCGCTTCCATCGTCGGCTGGCGCAGGGCACGCTGCACCAGCGACAGCGGGATCAGCGGCGTCGAGGTCAGGGCGCAGCTTTGCTCGACGACGTTATATAGCTGCCGTACATTGCCCGGCCAGGCGGCGGTGGCCAGGGCTTCCAGCGCATCCGGGGCGAAACCGGTCATCGGCTTGCCGTACTTGCCGGCCACCTGTTGCACGAAATAGGCGGCCAGCAGCGGGATATCCTCGCGCCGCTCTTCCAGCCGCGGCAGTGTCAGCGACACGACGTCCAGGCGATAGTAAAGGTCTTCGCGGAACTGCCCCTGCGCCATCGCCGCTTCGAGATCGCGGTGGGTCGCGGAAATCAGGCGGACATCGACCGGTTCGGACGACGTGGCGCCGACCGGGCGCACCATGCGTTCCTGCAGCACGCGCAGCAGCTTGACCTGCAGACTGAGCGGCATGTCGCCGATTTCGTCGAGAAAGAGCGTGCCACCATTGGCCGCCTGGACCAGTCCGACGCGGTTGTTGCCGGCGCCGGTGAAGGCGCCCTTGAGGTGCCCGAACAGTTCGGATTCGAGCAGCTGTTCGGGAATGGCGCCGCAGTTGATGGCGATGAACGGCCCTTTGTTGCGCGGACTGGCGTTGTGAATGGCCCGGGCCAGCACTTCCTTGCCGGTGCCGCTTTCACCGCGGATCAGCACGCTGGCCTCGGAAGCGGCCACCATGCGGGCCTCGGCGAGGAGTTCCGCCATCTGGCTGCTGCGAAAAACGATACCGGCCAGCCATTCCTCGGCACGGGCGTTGCCGGCGGCGCTGGCCGACGCCTCGACCGGCAATTCCGGCGCCGACAACAGTAGCGCCTGGTCGATTTTCTCGAGCAGGGTCTGGCTGTCAAAAGGTTTGGTCAGGTAACCGAAGACGCCGCGCGAAGTGGCATCGACCGCATCCGGGATAGTGCCGTGGGCGGTGAGCAGGATGACCGGCAGGGTCGGCCGCGTCGTGCGGATTTCCTCGAACAGCGCCAGGCCGTCGCGCCCCGGCAGACGAACGTCGCTGACCACCAGCCGTGGCGGGTCGACCGCAATATGGGCCAGCGCCTCTTCCGCCGAACTCACCGCGGTGACGCGAAAGCCGCGGGCCCGCAGGCGCATCGACAGCAGGCGCAGGATATCTTCGTCGTCATCGACGACCAGCACGTGCGCACCGGCGGCAAGCGTCCGGGGCGTCATTTCGCACCGCCCGGGGAAGTCGGGCGAACCGGCCGCGAGCACGGCGGCAGGGTTTTTTCGATATCGGCCAAGCCGTCGATCTTTTCCTGCAACTCGCCGCTCTTGCGCTGGCATTCCTTGATCTGCAGCCCCTGGCGATCAAGCAGCCCTTCCTGTTTCTGGCGTTCGCCATAGTTATCCACCAGCAGGCGGGCCAGCGGGTGCAGGTTGACTGCCGCCGGCTCGTTCGACTTGAGGATGCCTTCGAGCAGCCCGATGGCCTTGCCGATATCCTGCTGCGAGCGCGGATGGCCGATCAGCATGGCCAGGCGCATTTGCGTGTTGGGCGTCGGCGGCAAGGCGGCGAGCAGCGTCCGTTCGCGACTGAATTCGGCGGGACTGATGTGGCCGAGCGTCTGGTAAAAAGCCAGGGCCGGCAGCGGCCCCGGCTCCTCGAGCCGTGCCGGACGCTGACTGACGGTAGCGGCACAGCCGGCCAGCAGCAGGCAAAGGACCAGCGTGGCCGCTTGCCAGGGCGGCGCCGCGGCACGCCGATATCGTTGAAACTCACTGCTCATCCGGTAACTCCACGCAAAAATGGGCGCCCTGCCCGGCCGGCAGCAACGTCACCGTCCCGCCCATGGCGCGCACCAGTTCGCGCACGATGGAAAGGCCGACGCCGCTGCCCCGCCGCTGGGCGGGCGCCTGGCGCCGCCCCTGGACGAAGGGATCGAAAATTCGTTGGCTGTCTTCAATGGCGACACCCGGCCCCTGGTCGATGCATTCAAATTGCAGGCAATGGCCCGGACGCGAGGCGACCAGGCGGATTTCGCCGCCTTCCGGGCTGAAGTCGATGGCATTGGAGAGCAGGTTGTCGAGCACGACCGCCATTTTTTCCGCATCGAGCAGGGCGTGGCTGTCCTCCGGCGTCTCGACCAGTACTTTCAGTTGTCGGGACTGGACATGCAATTCGCGTTGCTGGACGACACCGACCATCAACCGGCCGAGGTTGACCGGCTCGAGATGCAGGCGCCGCGCCTCGAAAGTGGCGGCATTGAGGCTGAGCAGGCTCTCGATCTGCTGCTGCAGGCCGGCCACATTGTGCTGCAGGATATCGACCACCTCGCGTTGGTTGCCGGCCAGCGGCCCCGGCACTTCTTCGCGCAACAGCGCGACGCCTTCCTTCAGCGCGGTGAGCGGCGTCTTCAGTTCATGCGAAACGTGGCGCAAGGCGCGTTCGCGGTCGGCTTCCAGTTCGGCCAGGCGCTGCCTCAGCCAATCCAGCCGCTTGCCGAGACGCCGCAGGTCGGCCGGGCCGCCGACGCGGACGACTTCATCGAAACGGTTGGCCCCCAGGCGGCTGATGGCCTGCTCGAGTTGCCGCACCGGGCGCACCAGCCACCACGCCATCGCCATTGCCGCCAGCAGCGCCCCGCCGAGCGCCAGCCCGATCTGCAGGCCGAGTTGCTGGCGATTGGCCTCGAGATCCTTGAGGACGCGATCGTTGCGCGTTTCGATCCAGCGCTGTCCGGCCTGCTTGATCAGGTCGTTCAACTCCACCAGGCGGGCCAGCATGGGCGTGAACTCGGCCTTGCCGATTTTCTGCTCGAGGCCCTTGTGCAGGGTTTCGACCACCATCCGCCAGCCGCCAAGCAGGGAAGACAGCGGCTCACCGGCCAGGCCGTCGAGGTGATCGACAAGGACCAGGGATTCGGCCAGGTGCTCGTCGAAGCGCTGGCGGAAGACCGGATCGTTGAGCAGCAGGTACTGGCGGGCCGTCCGCTCGAGATCGACGGCACGCTCGCCCAGTTCCTGTATCCCGGCGGACAGCTGGATCGCCTGTTCGCTGGTTTGCCGACTTTGCTCGACCAGGCGCTCAAGTACCAACCAGCTTTGCAGCGTCGCCCCGCCAAGGAGCAGGACGATAATGGCAAAACCGAGCAGCATGCCCTGGCGAAAGGAAATTCGGATCATCCATGCGCCTTTGATAAATGCGGCAGTTTAGCCGGCAAAGTGAATTTCCGCGTTATCAAGACCCGGCATCCCGCCCCCCGAAATAGTCTTCAAGCATCAAGCAAACCCATGGCGAATCAATAACTTAACGATCATGTCGCCAAATACCGACAAAACAATCGCACAGCCTGCCCGATTTTCGCCGGAAAAGCAAAATACCTGTCGCCGGACGGCGACAAAATCCCCCGAACGGCATCCGCAACGCCGCGAACGAATTTCATAAGCACATGTTTTAACGAAGATAAAACTGGATGGCACGCTTATCGCGTTTGGTTTCGGAGTTTCACCTTTCCGCAACACCAACGAGGAGTCTCCATGTTCAACAAACCGCTCATCACCAATCGCAACGACCCCGTCACCCGCAAGGACCTGGGCAGCACTCCCAGCAACATCGCCAGTTCCACGAGTACGACCGGTTCGCCGACACTGAGCAACTTTGCCGGTAAGACTTTGCCGACTGGCACCGGCACGCCGGAGGCGACGACAGCGGTCGCCGACAAGGACGAAGGGGCCGTGCAGGATAGCGTTCCGGTGGTGGGCGCCCGCCTGATTGTCGGGCCCGACGTCAAGCTGCGGGGGGCCGAAATCCTCGATTGCGATACGCTGGTCGTCGAAGGTCGCGTCGAAGCCACCATGGACAGCCGGGTGATCCGGATCGCCGACCAAGGGTCATTTTCTGGCAAGGTCAGCATCGACATCGCCGAAATCCACGGTCATTTCGAAGGCGAACTGACTGCCCGCTCGCAACTGATCATTCACGCCACCGGCCGAGTCAGCGGCAAGATCCGCTACGGCAAGCTGGTCATCGACGAAGGCGGTGAACTGTGCGGCGACATCAATACGTTGTCCGCCGACAAGTCGTCCCAGAACCGGCCGCGCAACGAACCGATTCCGACCCTGAACGTCATCTCGGCCTGACACCGCTTATCCTCGCGCCCTTTCGGCAAGAATCCTTGCCGAAAGCTGGTCATTTGCCCCGAAGCCTCGTAGACTTTGGGGCAAATTATTTATGGGGGCCGAAAAGGCACCGGCATAAAGAATTCTGGCTACGGTCGGCCCCGCGTCTCCAGGCGTATCGGCGTCTACCGATCTTCATCTCCAGCAAAAATCTGAAAGCAATTCGTCAATGGCTCAATACGTAATGTCGATGCTGCGCGTCAGCAAGATCGTCCCGCCCAAGCGGCAGATCATCAAGGATATTTCCCTGTCCTTCTTTCCCGGTGCCAAGATCGGCCTGCTCGGCCTGAACGGTTCCGGCAAATCGACCGTATTGAAGATCATGGCTGGCGTCGACAAGGAATACGACGGCGAGGTTCAGCACCTGGCCGGCGTCTCGATCGGCTACCTGCCGCAGGAGCCGCAACTCGACGCGGCCAAGACGGTCAAGGAAGAAGTCGAATCGGCGCTCGGCGAAGTCATGCAGGCCCAGGCCAAGCTCGACGAAGTCTATGCCGCCTATGCCGACCCGGAAGCCGATTTCGACAAGCTGGCCGAAGAACAGGCCCGCCTCGAAGCGATCATCGCCACCGCCGGTTCCGACACCGAAGCCCAGATGGAACTCGCCGCCGACGCGCTGCGCCTGCCGCCCTGGGATGCCGTGATCGGCAACCTCTCCGGCGGTGAAAAACGCCGCGTCGCGCTGTGCAAGCTGCTGCTCGCCAAACCCGACATGCTGCTGCTCGACGAACCCACCAACCACCTCGACGCCGAATCGGTCGAATGGCTGGAGCAGTTCCTGGTCCGCTTCCCGGGCACCGTGGTCGCCGTCACCCACGACCGCTACTTCCTCGACAACGCCGCCGAGTGGATTCTCGAACTCGACCGCGGCCACGGCATCCCGTACAAGGGCAATTACTCGTCCTGGCTGGAGCAGAAGGAAGCCCGCCTGGAAACCGAAAACAAGCAGATCGACGCCCACATGAAGGCGATGAAGCAGGAACTGGAATGGGTACGCTCCAATCCGAAGGCGCGCCAGGCCAAATCCAAGTCGCGTCTCGCCCGCTTCGAGGAACTGTCCAGCGTCGAATACCAGAAGCGCAACGAAACGCAGGAAATCTTCATCCCGGTCGGCGACCGCCTGGGCGACAAGGTCATCGAATTCAATGGCGTCACCAAGTCCTTCGGCGACAAGCTGTTGATGGACAACGTCAGCTTCACCATTCCGCCCGGCGCCATCGTCGGCATCATCGGCCCGAACGGCGCCGGTAAATCGACCCTGTTCAAGATGATCACCGGCCAGCAGCAGCCGGATGCCGGCACCGTCGACATCGGTCCGACGGTCAAGATGGCCTACGTCGACCAGTCGCGTGACTGTCTCGACGGCTCCAAGACGGTGTTCGAGGAACTGGCCCAGGGCAGCGATGTGCTGCAGATCGGCAAGTTCGAAATGCCGTCGCGCGCCTACATCGGCCGCTTCAATTTCAAGGGTGCCGACCAGGGCAAGCAGGTCGGTAACCTGTCCGGCGGCGAACGCGGCCGTCTGCACCTGGCCAAGACGCTGATGGCCGGCGGCAATGTGCTGCTTCTGGATGAGCCGTCCAACGACCTCGACGTCGAAACCCTGCGCGCGCTGGAAGACGCGCTGCTCGAATTCCCCGGCTGCGCGATGGTCATCTCGCACGATCGCTGGTTCCTCGACCGCATCTGTACGCACATCCTGGCCGCCGAAGGCGAGTCGCAGTGGAATTTCTTCACCGGCAACTTCCAGGAATACGAGGAAGACAAGAAACGCCGCCTGGGCGAAGAAGGCGCCAAGCCCAAGCGTATCCGCTACAAGCCGATCACCCGTTAATTACAGCGGTAAACGGCAGAACGGGCGCCGCATGGCGCCCGTTCCTTTTATTGCCCCCCGCCATGGCGCAGGGCTAAAGCGAAATAAGGTGGATTAGTGCTTCAGGTTGGCGGAGAACACAGCCTTGGTATTTTCGGAAAACTTGAATTCGTTGAAAGCGCGGCTGATTTCGGCTTCGTTGCGGCCTTCGGAATGATCTTCGAAACTGATGCCGATGATCTTGCCGTTGGCAGCCAGAGTCTGGAAGGCGAAACGCCAGCGTTGTGCTTCTGCCAGGCGCTCGCGCAGTTCGGCTTCGTTGGAAATCGTGATACCGGCGTTTTTCAGGGAATCCAGAAACTGCTCGAACGATTCGTTACTCAAACTGCCCATTTGTCTCTCCGTGAAGTGCGGTGATTGATCACCATGTGCCGAATAACGACCCTCCCCGTATTCGGTTGACACGAAAGTGATAGAAGATTGAATGCGATAATTCACCCCCTATGAAAAAGCAGAACACTCCCGCCGCCATCGCCGAAATCCGTCCCGGTCAGTCCATCGAACTGCTCAAGGAACTGCACATCCTGACCCGGGATGGCAAGCTCAACCAGGACACCCGGCGCAAGCTGAAACAGGTCTATCACCTCTATCAGTTCATCGAACCGTTGTTGGCTGATGCCGCCAGCCTGGCCGACCATGGCGCCGGCAAGTCCTACCTCGGCTTCATCCTCTACGACCTGTATTTCAAGGAGCGCGAAGCCGGCCACATCTATGGCATCGAGACGCGCCGGGAACTGGTGGAGAAATCCCGCGACCTGGCCGCCCGCCTCGGCTTCGAACGGATGAGCTTCCTCGACGTGACGGTCGAAGCATCAACCCATGCCGCCGAGCTGCCGGAGAAGATCGATGTCGTCACCGCATTGCATGCCTGCAACACGGCGACCGACGATGCGATTCGTTTCGCGCTGACCAAGGATGCCCGGCACATCGTGCTGGTGCCCTGCTGCCAGGCCGAAGTCGCCGCCACCCTGCGCGCCCGCAAGAACGAGTCGCTCGGCAGGACGCCGCTTTCCGAACTCTGGCGCCACCCGATCCATACCCGCGAACTGGGCAGCCACCTGACCAATGTGCTGCGCTGCCTGTTGCTCGAAGCGCACGGCTACGACGTCACCGTCACCGAACTGGTCGGCTGGGAACACTCGATGAAGAACGAGCTGATCATCGCCAGCAAGCGCGGCGCCCCGAGAAAGAATGCCCGCGAACGGGCCGCAGCCATCCTGCGCGAATTCAATATCGAGGAACTTGCGCCCCGTTTTACCTACTAAGTCCGCCATGACCCGCAGCCAACACCCGCTCGAACTCCTCGCCCCGGCCAAGAACGCCGATTTCGGCATCGAAGCCATCAAGCACGGCGCCGACGCCGTCTATATCGGCGGCCCGGCTTTCGGTGCCCGTTACGGCGCCGGCAACACGGTCGAGGATATCGCCCGTCTGTGCGACTTCGCCCATCGTTTCCATGCCAAAGTCTTCGTCGCGCTGAACACCATCCTGCAGGACGATGAACTGGAAGAAGCACGGCAGCTGGCCTGGCGGATTTACGAAGCCGGCGCCGACGCGCTGATCATCCAGGACATGGGCTTGCTCGAAATGGATCTGCCGCCGATCCAGTTGCACGCCAGCACCCAGACCGACAACCGCAATCCGGCCAAGGTGAAGTTCCTCGAAGACGCCGGTTTCTCCCAGGTCGTGCTGGCCCGCGAGATGAGTATCCAGGAAATCGGGAAAGTCGCCGCGCAAACCACGCTGGCCCTCGAATACTTCGTCCACGGCGCGCTTTGCGTCGCCTATTCCGGCCAGTGCTTCATCAGCCACGCCCACACCGGTCGCAGCGCCAACCGCGGCGAATGTTCGCAGGCCTGCCGCCTGCCCTACACGCTGGTCGACGACAAGGGCAAGGTGGTCACCGAAAACCAGCACCTGTTGTCGATGAAGGACAATAACCAGACGGAAAACCTGCTCGCCCTCGCCCAGGCCGGCGTCAGTTCCTTCAAGATCGAGGGGCGCCTCAAGGACTTTTCCTACGTCAAGAACATCACCGCCCATTACCGCACTCTGCTTGACGAAATCATTGCCGAAAACCCGCAATTCCGCCGCGCCTCCAGCGGCACGAGCACATTTACCTTCACGCCGCAGCCGGACAAGACATTCAATCGCGGCTATACCGACTATTTCGCCAACGACCGCCAGGACGACATCGGCGCTTTCGATTCGCCAGCTTTCGTCGGCGAACTGATCGGCGACGTGACGGCGATCGGCGACGGCTGGATCGAAGTCGATGCCGACCAGGCCTTGCACAACGGCGACGGCGTCTGCTTCCACGACGCTCACGGCGATGTACAAGGAATGCGCATCAACCGCGCCGAAGGCCATCGCCTCTACCCGGCCGAGATTCCCGCCGAATTGACCGAGGGTGCGACCCTGTTCCGCAATCGCGACCAGGAGTTCGAGCGGGCGCTGGAGAAGGATTCAGCCGAGCGCCGCATTTCCGTCCGACCGCATTTCGGCGAGACTGCCGACGGCTTCGCCCTGACCCTGACAGACGAAGACGGCACGACAGTGACGGCGACCCTGCCGCACGCCAAGGAAGTCGCCCGCGATGCAGAACGCGCATTGAGCACCTTGCGCGAGCAACTCGGCAAATTTGGCAACACCATGTTTGCCGCCGAACCGGCCGAAATCGACTTGTCGCAAGCCTGGTTCCTGCCGACCGGCGCCATCAACGCCCTGCGCCGCGAGGCCAGCGAAAAGCTCGAAGCCGCGCGCCTGGCGGGCCACTCACGCCCGCCGCGCGCGATGCCGGCCAGCGACCCGGTGCCCTATCCACAGGACGAACTGACTTACCTCGGCAACGTTTTCAACGCCAAGGCCCGCCAGTTTTACGAGAAGCACGGCGTCCGTCTGATCGCCGACGCCTACGAGGCCAACCAGGAAAAAGGCATGGTCTCGCTGATGATCACCCGCCACTGCCTGCGCTACAGCTTCAACTTGTGCCCCAAGGAAGTGAAGCACCTGAAGCCGGACCCGATGACGCTGATCAACGGCAGCGAAAAACTGATTCTCAAGTTCGACTGCAAAGCCTGCGAAATGCATGTCATCGGCAAGATGAAAAAAGGCGTCACGCTCAATCTCGGCAGCATTCGCCCGACCTGAGGGCGCAACGCCATTCCGCTCACGGCGGCGCCTCACGCCAATGGCGAGCTGATCGGCAGCGAGCGCCGTCGTGGCGGCGCATGCCAACCTCGCCGCAAGCTCGCCTCACCCCGCCCGGGGGCTGCGGCAATGCGCTCGCCGACAAGACCAGTCAATCACTCACCGCTACACCCCGTTACAGAGCGGCAATACCGCTGAAACATAAATCCCGGACAATCGAGGGAACCAAAAAAGCGCAAGGGGAGCCGTTAACCAGTCCCTTGCCATGACAACGATCCGGAGAATCGGACCCCCAATGAGCCAGACAACAACCGTGGAATTTCTCGGCGCCCCGGAAGGCACCGTCGCCTTCGCCAGCCTGGGCGACAGTGCGCCGCTGCTCGGCACGGTGACCCATGTCGCGTCCGCCGATGGCAGCAAACGGCCGGCTTTCAGCCTGTGGGCCCAGCCGTCGCATCTGCCGGCCATCGAACTGACCGGCCAAGCCGGTGCCGGCACGCGCTTCCGCCTCGCCAGCTTCACCCTCGCCGATTTCCTCAATGTGCCGCGCCGCCTGCGCCTGGCCAAGTTCTACGCCGTGGCCTGCGCGCGCTTTGGCTGGGTACGTGACGAACACGCCACGCTCAATGTCATCTATCGCCTGGAACGGGCCGGCATCCGTGAAATCGACCATGACAACCTGGACCGCGCGATGAGTATCGCGCACGCCACTACCCAGGCCATCTATGCCTACATCCGGCAATTCGCCAAGCGGGAACTGGCGGTCTGAGAAGGTCCAAGCCATGAAAACATTCAATCGACCGGCCTCACCAGCTGCCGCTAGCGCTCGCCACGGCCGGGGGCGCCGATGAAAGCCATCTGGCAACGAAGCTTCGCCGCCTTCGCCGGCCCGGGCATCGACCGGCCGGCGGCGATGATGCGGGTCAGCGACGAAGAAGCCCATGCCCGGCTCGCCGAACTCGCCGTCTTCGACTGGCTGCCGGCAGTCTACACCGGCAGTGGCCGGCATCTCGGCTACCGGGTATGCAACGCGACCAACAGCTGGTCGACCGCCATTTTCTACGCCGAAGATATCGTCGGTTTCTATTGCGGCTCCTATCTCTGGATAGCACGGCCCCACCGCAAGGCCGGCCTGTCCACCCCGCTGATCCTGGCCGCCGCGACGCAGCGCGGCGGTAGCATCATGCCGCCCGGTGTCGTGCACCAGGGCTACACCGCCGAAGGCGTCGCCGTCCATCGGCAGGCGCATCGCCATGCCGTCCAGGCGGCGCTGGCCGCCGGCCTGCCGGTTCCGGCCGCAGTGATCAAGGAAGCGAGGCTGGACGACGATGAACTTGCTTCGCCGCGCCGCGTCAAGGTGCACCCTGCGGCGGTCGAACCTGGCGCCGGCCAGCCCCCGGCGCAATCGAAAATCGAGCGGCCGGGCCGCTAAGGTCGGCGACTAGCGGGCGCCCGGGGCCAACAGCACTTGCGGCGCCAGTTCCACTTGCTGGCTGTCGCCACCCAGCCAGATCACGCCATCCTGGATGGTGCATTGCAGTCGCATGTTGCGCTCGGCGAGCGCCGCCAGCGCCTGCGACTCGGCCGCGGGCAGCGCGAGAACGGTGAGGTTTTTCTGGCTGCTCAGCTTGGCGGCATTCTGCTGCCACCAGATTTCTGAACCTCGCCCGCCGTAGTTGAGGATCACCACCTGACGTGCCCGGCCGCAGGCCCGACGAATATTGCGTTCATCGGGCAGGCCGACGTCGATCCAGCGTTCGATGCAGCCGGTCAGGTCAACATCGGACAAATCGGCCTCGTCTTCGGTGGAGGACAGGCCGCGACCGAAGGCCAGGCTCCCGGAAGCGAACAGCGCAAAAGCCAACAGGCGGACCATCATCCGCTCGTCGGTCTCCGACGGGTGACGGGCCAGGGTCAGCGAATAATCGCCAAAGTGCGAACGATCGAGATCGGCCAGTTGCAACTCCGCCTTGAAGATAGTCGATTTCAACGCCATGCCGGCCCCTGCAAAAAGGGGCGATTATCCCATGGCGGCCGGCCGAAAGCCGTCTAGGATGAACAAACGCCTTTGCCCCGGAGAACACATCATGAATTTGTCCCACACCGCCATCCTCGTCCTCGCCGCTCTGGCCGTCGCCCCGGCCGATGCTGCCGACGCGCCGAAACGCAAATCCGGCCTCTGGGAAATGAAGACGCAAGTGGCCGGCATGCCTTCGCCGGGGGCGATCCAGATCTGTGTCGATCAGGCCACCGACAACGTGATGGAGGCGCGCGCCAAGGAGAAGGCCAACTGCTCGGTGATGGATATCCGCCACAAACCCGGCCAGGTGCTGATCCATTCGGTCTGCAAGCAGGAGGCGACGACCTCGACCAGCGACGCAGTGCTGACCGGCGATTTCGACAGCAACTACCGCAACGAGATGACCATTCAGTACGACCCGCCGCTGCATGGCATGAGCAACATGAAGATGACCCAGGAAGCGCACTGGCTGGGCGCCTGCAAGACGGGTCAGAAGCCGGGCGACGTCATGATGCCAGGCCGGCCGACGATGAACATGAAGGAGATGATGGAACAGAAGCCGGCGCGCTGAATCTATAATCAGGGTTTTCTTATTGACGACTCTCGCCATGCGCCATCTTCTCCTCGGTTGCTGCCTTGCCCTCTGCGCCCTGCTCGCCCGCGCCGACATCGTCGATATCGAACAGGCCGAACTGGGACGTCTGCTGCAAAGCGGCGTGCCGCTGGTCGACGTCCGCACCCAGCCGGAATGGGAAGAAACCGGCATCATCGGCGGCAGCAGGCTGCTCACCTTCTTCGACGAGCGCGGTCGCCACGATGAAGCGGCCTGGCTGGAAAAACTGAAGCCGATTGCCAAGGCGAACCAGCCGGTCATCCTGATTTGCCGCAGCGGCAAGCGCTCGCTGGCGGTCAGCCGCTTCCTCACCGAGCAGGCCGGCTACACCCGGGTCTACAACGTGAAAAATGGCATCCAGGGCTGGATCGCCGGCGGCGGTTCCGTTGCGCCAGCCGCCCGCAGCATCGCGGCCTGTCGCGGTGGGCAGGCTTGCTGAAGCAGGCCGTCGAGCGAAAGCGCTGCGCCAGTTGCGAGCATTGGCGCGGCCAGCGCCAACCGGGCGCGACGCCGGCCGAAGTGCTGATCGAATCCGAAACTGCCGGCGGCCTGTGCGAAGACGGCGGCTGGGCCGGTTCCGAGCGGCGCGCCCGTTCGGCCTGCGGCCACTGGAAACTGTGGCCGGCGCTTAATCCACCGGATGCCGGCAGCGTCCGGTAAAATGCACCGCCTCGGCTGTCCGGCGGCAATTCCCGCGTGATCGCTACCCTCTCACCGGAATACCCATGCCCACGACGCAACTCACCGCCCTTCTGCACGCCGCCTACACCGCCCGCCAGCCGCTGCTCAAGCGCCTGCACGCCGAAGACACCAACGCCTACCGGCTGTTCAATGGCAGCACCGAGGCTCGCCCCGGGCTGACCGTCGATCGCTACGGCGACCTGCTGCTGATCCAGACTTTCCACGAAGCGCTGGACGGCCACGACCGCGTCGCCATCGAGCGTTTCTACAGCGATGCCCTGCCCGGCCTGGTCGCCATCTACAACGACCGCAGCGGCGGCAATTCGCGTGTGATCAATGCCCTGCCCGCCGAAATCCTGGCGGAAGCGCAACGTCCCCGCGAATTCCACGAAATGGGCATACGCTATCTGGTGCAAGGCCGTCACGCTGGTCAGGACCCGTGGCTTTTCCTGGACATGCGCGCCGGTCGCCGCCGCGTCATGCGGGAAGCGGTTGGCAAGACACTGCTCAACCTTTTCGCCTATACCTGCGGCATTGGCGTGGCTGCCGCCAAGGCCGGGGCGGCCCATGTCGTCAATGTCGATTTTGCCGAATCCAGCCTCAAGGTCGGCAAGCACAACGCCCGCCTCAACGACCTGCCGATCCGCCCGCGCTTCGTGCATAGCGACGCCTTCGCGGCGATGCGTCAACTCTCCGGCATCGGCCAGCCAAAAGTCGTCCGCGGCAAGCGTCTACCGCCCTTCCCGGCACTTGAGAAGCACAGCTTCGATGTCGTCTTCCTCGACCCGCCGCGCTACGCCAAGAGCCCGTTCGGCGTCGTCGATATCGTCAACGACTACGCGGCGTTGATGAAGCCGGCCCTGCTGTGCACGGCCGAAGGCGGCACGCTGATCTGCTGCAACAACGCAGCACAGATTTCACGCGATGTCTGGGCCGACCAGCTGCAACGCTGCGCGACGAAAGCCGGCCGCAGCATCCGCGACCTGGAATGGATCGCGCCGGAAGACGACTTCCCCAGCCACGACGGCCAGCCGCCGCTCAAGATCGCGCTGCTGCGGGTGTAACGCGATACCTGGCGATCCCGGCCTTCACCCCGGGTCGCCAGCCGGTTTTTCCGGCTCTTTTTCGGCTTCCTCTTCCCACTCGATTCCCCAGTCGCCCCACTTGTACCAGTCGTCGCCGAGCATTTCAGCCGGGTGCTGGGTACGCCCGGAACCGTTGCCGCACTTCAGCGCATCGACCGAACAATACTTGTCGCAGCCCCAGCAGATTCGCTCGGGATGCTTGGGATGCAAAGGGAATTTCTTGGCCATTTCGGTACGCCCTGGAGAAATCGGCGGGCAACGCCGGATTTCGTTCGCTACGGTATATGGTTGAGTAATTTACTCTGGTATAAACCGAAGCCCTTTGACCGGCATCAATTTGGCGATCTGGAAGCAGCAATGGCATTCGCCGGGCGGCGACGAAGCTTATTCAATGAGTGGAAATGGTGCCCATGGGCAGGATCGAACTGCCGACCTCTCCCTTACCAAGGGAGTGCTCTACCACTGAGCCACATGGGCAACAAGACTGCTTGCCGGTGTGGTAATGGCATGAAGCAGAATTTTTGGCTCCCCGACCTGGGCTCGAACCAGGGACCTACGGATTAACAGTCCGGCGCTCTACCGACTGAGCTATCGAGGAACTACTCGGTTGCCGGTGATCACCACCGACAGGGCGCGAATTATATACAAGACTTTGGAAAAGACCTAGCACTCTGTGTTTCGCCAGGTCTCTCCCCTGAAAAATCAGTCCTTTTCCAGTGCTGCCGCCGGCGCCGCCCCCAACTGCGCGGCCCGGGCCTCGCGCAGCGCCGGCGTCTCCAGGCTGATCCGGCCGAGGGCGCCGCTACGGTAGTCGGTGAGCAGGATGGCCGCGGCCTTTTCCAGGTCGAGCTCGCCGCCCCGGCCCTTCAGCAGGCAGCCACGCTTCTTGGCCACCGCCTCGATCACCGCCACGGCATCGATCCCTTCGGTGGCGAAGCCGTAACGGGCCGTCAGCAAGGCCGGGTAATGCTCGAGCACGAAGCCGGCGAGGAAGGTTGCCACTTCCTCGTCGATATAGGCGTTGACGCCGACCGCATGGCTGGCGGCCAGCATCAGGCCGTCGATGGGATGGGCAATGCGCGGCCACAGCATGCCCGGCGTGTCGTAAATGGTCAGCCGCGAGCTGATGTCGATGCGCTGCTGGCTCTTGGTCACCGCCGGCTGATCGCCGACCGCCGCCACCTTCTTCTTGACCAGCGCGTTCATCAAGGTCGATTTGCCGACATTTGGAATGCCCATGATCATCAGCCGCAAGGGCTTGACCGCGTCGCAGCGGTGCGGCGCCAGCTTCTGCGCCAGTCCGGGAATGCGCGCCACGTCGCTCGCCTTCTTGCAGGAAATGGCCACCGCCTTGACCCCCGGCTGCTGCTCAAAATAGGCCAGCCAAGCCTTGGTGACTTCTGGGTCGGCCATGTCGGCCTTGTTGAGCAGCTTGAGACAGGGCCGCTGGCGGAAGGCGCGCAGCTCGTGGATCATCGGATTGCTGGAGGCCTGCGGCAAGCGGGCATCGAGCACCTCGACCACGACATCGGCCATGGCCAGCGTTTCGCCGGCTTTCTTGCGGGCCGAGGTCATGTGCCCCGGGAACCATTGTATCGACATTGTTTTTCCTGTTTAGCCGCCGGTCACCGGCGGGAAGAAGGCGATCTCGTCGCCCTCGCGGACCGGCGCATCCAGCCCGGCCAGTTCCTGATTGACGGCGCAGCGAAGATTCTTCGCCGTCGCCAGTTTGTCGCGACCCCGCGTCACCAGCCAGTCGCGCAAGACGCCGACGGTCGCGATACCGGCCGGCAGTTCGACGCTTTCCCCGGCCAAGCCGAGCGCTTCGCGCAGGCTGGCGAAATAGAGGACTTGGACGCTCACGACAGCAACTCCGCGAAAGGAATGAAGCGCACGCTGTCGCCTTGGGCGATGGTCTGTTCCGGCGCCTTGACGACCAGGCCGTCGCCCCAGCACAGCGAGGTGACGACGCCGGCGCCCTGGTTGGCGAACAATTCGACGCCACCGGCGGCGTTCAGCCGCCCGCGCAGGAACTCGCAGCGCGGGTCGGGCCGGGTCCATTCGAAATCGGCGCGCAATGCGTAGCTGTGAGGCTGCACGTCGGCGACACCCTGCAGGCGCAAGATGAAAGGCCGGACCAGCATCAGGAACGTGACGAACGCGGATACCGGATTGCCCGGCAGGCCGATGAACCAGGCGTGCCCGCCGGCGCGCCGGATTTCGCCGAAAGCCAGCGGCTTGCCCGGCTTGATGGCGATTTTCCACATGTCGAGCCGCCCTTCGGCCTCGACCGCCGGCTTGACGTGGTCCTCCTCGCCGACCGAAACGCCACCACTGGTGACGATCAGGTCGTTGTCGGCCGCCGCCCGGCGCAGCGCGTCGCGGGTCGATTCGAGATTGTCCGGCACCGTGCCGAGATCGCGCACTTCGCAGCCCAGCCCTTCGAGCAGCGCGCGCAAGGCATAGCGGTTGGAGTTGTAGATGGCCCCCGGCGGCAACGGCTCGCCAGGCTGCACCAGTTCGTCACCAGTGAAGAAGACGCCAACCCGCAGGCGACGATGCACCGGCAGTTCGGGCAAGCCGGCGGCGGCGGCGAGCGCGATGTCCTGCGGCCGAAGGCGGCGCCCGGCAGCCAGGATTTCGTCGCCGACGGCGATGTCCTCGCCGGCCCGCCGGATGTTTTCACCAGGGCGCGGCAAATGATTGACGACGACGCCATTCTCGCCGTGTTCGCACAATTCCTGCATCACCACGGCGTCCGCTCCCGGCGGCACCGGCGCGCCGGTGAAAATACGGGCGACGCTGCCCGGCTGCAACGGCGTTCCCACCGTGCCGGCCGGAATGCGCTGGCTGACCGGCAGGCAGACGCCGGCCGCGGTGATGTCGGCGACGCGCAGCGCGTAACCGTCCATCGCCGAATTGTCGAGCGGCGGCACCGCCACCGTCGACTGCTGCGCCCCCCCCAGCACCCGGCCAGCGGCGGCCGTCAGCTGCAAGGAACGCACTTCGGCGACCGGTTGCGCGGCGGCCAGCAATTTTTCCAGGGCTTGTTCGAAACTCAGCATCGGGGCTCCGCCCATTCAAAAATGACAAAAAAATCCATGGCGCGATTTTACTCGCTCAGGCTGTGAAGACCGGCGCGAAACCACCGCCCGGCGTCCGGAAATTGGTGGTCTGCCCCTGGTAAAGTCGGGCGGCCACCAGCTGGATCGCCGCCTGGTAGGTATAGCAGCGCACATCGAGCTTCATGCGCTGCTCGCTGTCGCCGACCTCGACGGCGACCTCGGACGGCGGCACGATTTCCTGAGCGATGTAGCCGCCCTGCAGGATTTCCTCAAAAACACGCTTGGTCAGCTTGTCGCCGCGATAGGTGGCGCGACTGCCGAAACCGGCCGCCGGCTTGAAGAACCAGCGTTTGCGCTCGCTCCAGAAACGCTCGCTCTCGTCCGCCAAAACAGCAACCGTACGCGGCACGCCGGCGAGCAGGATTTGCCGCGTCGCGGCCGGCACGCCGATGTCCTCCAGCACCGCTGCATTGGAGAGCAACATCAGGTTGCGCTTATCGGCGTAAAGCGCATGGGCTCGCGGATGCGGCGTGACGACCACGCCGTCGGCCAGATAAATGGCGCGCAAATGGGCATGCGCCGCGTCGTCCAGCGCGAAGTCGGTCAGCCGGTTATAGACCAGATCGATCGTTTCGCCGCGATGCGACAAGCGATTACCGTCCAGCACCAGTTCGGCCGGATCGGCCAGCACGGCGGCAATGCCGTGGCGCTCGAACAATTGCCGGAACAGCGCGAACTCCGGCGCCAGGTACTGACCAGCCGGATTTTCGTCGACGATGGCGACGCGGCGCAGCGGCGCCGCGCCACGCATCAGGCGCCACTCCGTGCGGAACATGGTGACGAAACGCTCCTCGATCGCCTGTGCCGTCGACATTTCACCGTGCGCCATCAGCAGGCGGGTGTTGAGCAGGGCGCCGCCGGCATTGGTGTTGATTTCGATCAGCTTGGGTCCGTCGGCGGCCAGGTGGAAGTCGTAGCCAAAGAATACGCCATGCGCGGCCACCGACCGCAGAGCGATATCCGGCGCCCAGGCCAGCACGCGCTCCTGAAAGCCCGGCAGCGCGACCACCGACTCGATGGCGGCGACGAGGTCGGCCAGTGCCTGCCGGGTAGCCGGCGAAACCGGTACTGCCGCCGGCGAAAAGAGCGCCGGGTGCGAAATGGCCAGCGCGTCGAGATCGATCCCGGCGCCCGCTTCAAGAGCAGCCTGCAAGGCCGGGCGGTCAAACATTTTGGCCACCATTGCGCCGAGCAAAGAATTTGAGCACTTCGGAAAGCTCCTTGGTCCGCTTCATCGGCGGCAAGCTTTGCCAAACGCGGCGCCCATACGGCTTGGAGATCAGCCGCGGATCGCAGATCATCAGCACGCCGGTGTCGCTCTCGTCACGGATCAGCCGGCCGGCGCCCTGCTTGACGTTGATCACGGCGCGCGGCAACTGGTATTCGATGAAGGCATTGCGGCCCTGCTGCTTCATCTGCTCTATGCGCGCCGAGAGCACTGGATCGTCGGGCGGCGCGAAGGGAATCTTGTCGATGACGACCAGCGACAGCGCTTCACCGCGCACATCGACGCCTTCCCAGAAACTCTGGCTGCCGACCAGGATGGCGTTGCCGAGATGGCGGAAGCGCTGCAGCAAGTCGTTCTTGCTGCCCTCGCCCTGCATCAGCAGAGGCAAGTCGTGGCCTTCGTCTTCCAGCCGCGCTTTCAGCAATTCGTGCGTCCGGCGCATGGCGCGCAGGCTGGTGCACAGAAAGAACGCCCCGCCGCCGGCCGCCACCACGGCGGGAAAAGCGGCATCGACGACGGCATCGGTATAGCCGTAGGAATTCGGCTCCGGCATGCCGAGCGGCGCGTAGAGCATGGCCTGCTCGCCGTAGTCGAAGGGGCTGTGCCAGCACGCCGATTCCGGCTCGCCAAGACCGAGTTCGGCGCAGTAATGGTGGAACTTGCCCTGCACGGCGAGTGTCGCCGAAGTAAAGATCCAGGCGCGCGGATGGCCGCCCATCTGCTTTCTGAAAATTTCGGCAACATCGAGCGGCGTCGAATTCAGTTGCAGCGAATGGGTGAAAGCTTCGGCCCAGCGCACGTAGCCGTCATCGGTATTCTTTTGCCAATGGCCGAGGCGCTGCACCAGCTCCAACGCCCGTTGCCAGCACTTTTCCAGCCCTTCGGCGCGCTCGGCCTGGGTTTCGAGGATGGCGGCAAAACCGGCGACTTCGTCTTCCAGCGCTTTCAGGGCCGGCGCGAATTCCGGCTTCTCGGTCAGTTGTGCGTAGGAAAAACGTCCGACGTCGAGGCCGACCGCCAGTCGCATGTCCTTGGCGACTTTTTCGAGTTCGCGGCTGGCGGATTGCAGGTCGAGGCAGTCGCGGGCGTTGGTCAAGCCTTCGGCGCGGGCATCACGGGCGAGATCGAGAACCTGGGCGGTCGAAATGCTGTCCCCGAAGAACAGCGTGGCGACTTCCGGCAACTGGTGCGCTTCGTCGAAAATCACCGTGTTGCAGGCCGGCAGCAATTCGGCCATACCTTCGTCGCGCAGCATGACGTCGGCAAAGAACAGGTGATGATTGACCACCACCAGATCGGCCGCCATCGCCTCGCGCCGGGCGAGCATGACGAAACAGTCCTTGTAGTCGGGACAGTCCTGGCCGAGACAGTTTTCGCGCGTCGAGGTGGCGTGGTTCCAGACTGGCGAGTTTTCCGAGACTTCCAGGCACTCGGCCTTGTCGCCGGAGTGCGTGACCTTGGCGAAGATCGAGATGCGGCGGGCATCAGCGGCATCCTCGCGGGTCAGGAAGCGGCCGTCGGCGAGCGAGCGTTCGAGGTGGTAGGGACAGACGTAATTGGCCCGCCCCTTCAACAGCGCGATCTTGACCGGCGCCTTGAGCGCGTCGCGCACCATCGGCAGGTCCTTGTTGAACAACTGGTCCTGCAGGGTCTTGGTGCCGGTCGAGACGATGACCTTGCCGCCGGACTGCAAGGCGGGCACCAGGTAGGCG
Organism: Bacteroidota bacterium; assembly: GCA_050259955.1. Classification (GTDB taxonomy): domain Bacteria; phylum Pseudomonadota; class Gammaproteobacteria; order Burkholderiales; family Rhodocyclaceae; genus Azonexus. The sequence continues at coordinate 49,364 of JBLNBM010000014.1, read as the reverse complement.
AAAGTCTTGCCCGTGCCGGTCCCGGCTTCGGCGATGAAGACCGAGTGGCTGTGGATGGCGGCGGCAATGCGCTCGGCCATCTCGACCTGCTGCGCGCGCACGCGATAGCCGCCTATGGCCCGGGCCAGCGGACCGTCGGGGGAGAAAATATCGGAAAGGGAAGACAAGGAGAAAGGCCTGAAAAATCAGGGCGAATCTTAGCAGATGCGGCGCCGGATTCGGCCGCCGGGAGCGCTTGCCCGGTGAAAATCAGTCAACGCGGAACGGCAGGAATTTCGAATTGATCCGGTCATAGACGCCATTGACCTTGATCTTGTCCAGCGCACGGTCGAGCGCCGCCTTGAGTTCGCCATGCTGCGGCGCCAGCGCGAAGGAGGCATTGCTTTCCAGGTCCGGCGCCGGCAGCACGGTGGGTTCCAGGCCGAGTTTGAGGAAACTGCCGTTCTTGCGCAGATTGAGGCTGGTCATCAGCGGCACCACGCAAGCCTGGGCGATGCCTGCGGTCAGCTGTTCGACGATCTCGCCGTCGGTCTGGGCGCCGATGGCATCCCAGCCTTGCTGTCTGATATAGCGTTCCTGGGCCGATCCCTTGAAGGTCGAGATGCGCATGGTGGACTGCCCGGGCTGCATACCCGGTCGAGCGAAAAGCAGCGTCTGCGAGCGGTAGATGGGCCGCGTGAACAACAGTCGGCGTCGGCGTTCCGGCGTGTTGAGCAGGCCGACGGCCGCGACATCGAAATGCCCGGTTGCCAGATCGTCGAGCAGGTGCTCAAGCGAGCTGGGCTGGAACTCGCAGCGGACATTAATCTCGTCGCACATCGCCTGCATGATGGCGACGCTGAAGCCGGTCAGCTTGCCGGAAGCGTCGCGATAGCCGAGCGGCGGCGCATCTTCGAGCACCGCCACCTTGAAAATCGGCGCGTCGAACGGCGTCGCCGCGACTACCGGAAGGGGCAGCACCGCCAACAAGCAAACGAGAGTGCGCCAGCCTGGCCTCATGTTGTTCAGACAAAGACGAAGTGAGGCAAAGTATAGCGCGACATCTCTCCGGCCCCTTTCACTTTTCCCGCGCCAGGCGTCGCAAGCCGGCCGACATCGCGACACTGCCGGTGCTGGCGAAAGCCTCCAGGTTGGTTTCGATATCGTCGAGACTGTAGAGGTAATTGACCATCAGGCCGAAAGCTTGCCGGAACCCTTTCGGCGAACTGTCGGCGAGGAAGTTGAGGCGCTCGATGCGGGCACCGTTGCCCAGGTGAAAGCGCGACACCGGATCGAGCGGCGCACCGTTTTCGCCACCGCCCTGCTTGGCCGACGCCAGGTAACGGGCACCCAGGCGCGACAGCGGATCGCGCAGGTGACGCCGGGTTTTTCCTTCCTTCGCCCAAAGGCCGGCCGCCAGTTCGTCGAGCGGCAAGTCGAGGCCGGCTTCGGCCAGCACCTCCGGATGTTTGCGGACCCAGGCAGCCAGCCCAGGCATCGGCGACAGGGTAGCGAAGTTGATCAGCTTGGGAAAATCCCGCTTCAGGTCGTCGATCACCCGTTTGAGCAGGAAGCTGCCGAAGGAGACGCCGCGCAGGCCGACCTGGGTATTGGAAATCGAATAGAAAATGGCGGTATCGGCCTTGCGGTGGTCGAAGACTGGTGCGTGCTCGTCGAGCAGTTCCTGGACATTGCCGGCCAGATGATCGGTCAGCGCCACTTCGACGAAAATCAGTGGCTCGGCCGGCATGCGCGGATGGAAGAAGGCATAGAGCCGGCGATCCGAATCCAGACGGTTCTTCAGGTCGCCCCAGGAACGGATTTCATGGACCGCTTCGTATTCGATCAGCTTTTCGAGGAGGGCGGCCGGCGAATTCCAGGTGATGCGCTGCAATTCGAGGAAGCCGACGTCGAACCAGGCCGACAGGCGGGACTCCAGTTCGCGGTCGAGAACCGCCAGTTCGCGGTCGTTTTCAAGGTAGCGCAGGAGGTCGGCGCGCAGATCGACGAGAAATTTGACACCCTGGGGAATGGCGTTGAACTGCGTCAGGATGCGGATGCGCGACGAACGCATGGCGCCGCGCAGCGCCGCTTCCGCCTTCCATTGTTCAGGGCTGTCGACCGCGGCCTGGTAAGCGGCATGAGCCGCCGCCACCTTGGCCGGGTCGGGGCCGAATTCGAGGGCGATCAGTTTCAGGAAGCGCTGCCGGCCCTCATCGTTGAGGCCGAGATAAGTCTCCGCCAGGCGCGCCGCCCGGCTGCGCGCCGACACTTCACCGCCCTGCCCGTCGGCACATTCGCGCAACTGCTCGCGCAGGCGTTCCAGGGTCCGCGCCGTCAAGGCCACCCGCGCGTCGCCGGGACCGATCAATGAACGCAGTTTGCTCACCAGATTTCCAGATGCCATCACACACCTCCTTGGCGAATATTGTGCCTGAAAAGGCAGAAATGCATTAAGCGTGGGTTATGCCGAAAGCCTGGACAGATTCCCGGCACGGGGGATCAGGCGGTCGCTTCGCTGCCGCAGGTGCCGCTTGCCGGCGACGCGTCATCCGTTTGGACAGGGGGAGATGAGCAGCGCCGCCCGCATTTGGCCCTCAACTTGCTAGTTGGCGATTCACACCGGGAAATCTGCGTTTTTTGTGGCAAAGGCAACAATACCTACACCCGGAGTGAGCTTTATCAACGCTGCTGTCGCAGCCCAACAGGAGAAATAGATGTCGATAGTCCCGATCAAGCAATTTTCCGACAAAGCCAAGAGCGACCCGGAACTCCGCCAGCAACTGCTCGCCTGCCAAAAAATCAAGGAACTGCGTGCCCTCGCGCTGGAGCACGGCTTCGCCATCGAGGAAGATTCGCTCTATCCGCCCAACACCCCACAATTTAGCGAAGACCAGCTTTCCGAGCGGCTGATCAAGGCGCTGCTGCGGGTCTGAGACGCGGCGGGAGTTGCACCGAAGGCCGGACCATCCCGGCCTTTTTCAATTTCACTCGCCGCACTGCTGCCGGGCGGCCTCGATCAGTCGCCGGGAAATGCTGATCGGTTCCGGCAGCACGGGCAGCGCATCGAGCGAAAACCAGTCGGCGGCTTCGATTTCTTTGGGGTCCGGGGTGATCGTCCCGCCGGCGTAGTCGGCAAAAAAGGCGACCATCAGCGAATTGGGAAAAGGCCACGGCTGGCTGTGGAAATAGCGCAGGTTGGCGATCTCGATACCGACCTCTTCGCGCACTTCGCGGCTGGCGCATTGCTCCAGCGTTTCGCCGGGTTCGACAAAACCGGCCAGGGCGCTGAACACGCCCGGCTTGAAATGCGGGCTGCGCGCCAGCAGCAGGCGATTGCCGTCGCGCACCAGCACCATCACCGCCGGCGAAATCCGCGGATAGGCGAGCAGGCCGCAGATCGGGCATTGCATCGCATGCTCGCCGGATTTCATCATCGTCCGGGTGCCGCACTTGCCGCAGTAGCGATGATGTTTCTGCCAATCGAGCAACTGGGTCGCCCGGCCGGCCAGCGCAAAGCTTTCGTCGCCCGCCAGCTGGAAGATGGCACGTAGCGGCGTCGCCTCGCCCGCGTCAATGTCGGGAAACTGTTCGACATCCGCCGCGTAGCAGGGGATACCCTGCCAATGGCCAAGCGCCAGCGCATCTTCCGGATTTCCCAATGCGGCGGCCGGGGCCAGCGGAAAGATCGGTCCGGAATTGGCGCTCGATGTCAGCAGCTGATTTTCGCAGCGCAATACCCAGTAAGCCGGTTCATTCATGTGTTTCCCGAATCCTTGTGATGAGGTAGCAATATTAATGGCCGCGCCGGCCGATTGACCTTCCGCGAGTAGCGGAATGGCGTAAATATTACGCGAACCAAAATCACCGTTGGGTATTCAAAGGGCTTGTAGCCCATTGGCCGGGGCAAGCGGACAGCAGGTTCGCCGGCATCTCCCGGCTTCGTCAATAACCGGAACAAAGAGAGGCTCACCATGCATACCCATCAGACCCATCGCCGCGCCCTGTCGGGCATCCTGACCGCTGCCGCCCTGGCGCTGGGCGGCTTTTCACTGTCGGCTGCGGCCGACGACCTGAAATTCAAGCTTTCCGGCGACATGGAAGTGCCGCCGGTAACCACCGCAGCAACGGGCATGGCGAATGTCACGGTGAAGCCCGACATGAGCGTCAGCGGCAAGGTGACGACCACCGGCCTGCCCGGCACGATGGCCCACATCCACAACGGCAAGCTGGGCGTCAACGGACCGGTCATCGTCACCCTGGAAAAGGACGGCGACAACGGCTGGATGGTGCCGGCCGGCACCAAGTTGAGCGAAGCGCAGTACCACGCCTACCAGGCCGGCGAGCTTTACATCAACGTACACAGCGCCGAGCACAAGTCAGGCGAGATTCGCGGCCAGATGAATCCGCCGATGGGCGGCATGCACTGAGTTGCGTAGGCCGGCTCCCGAACCTTGTCGTGTGGGGGTCGGCGGACGCTTGTTGACCGAGACCTTCCGGGAAGCCGGAAGCGCGAAATTGAGTGTCGCCCGAATTTCCGCTATCGACGGAGCGCTGCCGGCAAGGTTTTCAGCCGTCGCTGTGCGCGGGTGACCGGAAAAACGCGTCAAAAACTGGAAAGTGATTGAAAACGGGGCGGGCGACAGGGATGCACGCCGCGCCGGCGGCCGCTACACTGTCCCCCATTCAATCCGGCTGATTAGCCCAAGGAAACCGCATGCAAACCCTGGTCGACCGCGTCGCCGCCCATATCAAGACCAGATTTCTCGCCGAAAGCTCCGGCCATGACTGGCACCACATCAACCGCGTCTGGCAGCTCACCCGCCAGATCGCCGCGCAGGAAGGCGCCGATAGTGAAATCGCCGAACTCGGTGCCCTGGTGCACGACATCGCCGACTGGAAATTCCATGACGGCGACGACAGCGTCGGGCCGCGCGAAGCCGAATTGCTGCTCCGCCGCGAAGGCGCGCCGCCCGAAGTCATCGCGGCGGTCGTCGATATCGTCGCCACCATTTCCTACAAGGGCGCCGGAGTCACCACCGGGATGCGGACGCTGGAAGGCCAATGCGTGCAGGATGCCGACCGGCTGGACGCCATCGGCGCCATCGGCATCGCCCGCTGTTTCGCCTACGGCGGGCACGCCGGCCGCCTGATGCACGACCCCGACGAAGCGCCGGTCATGCACCAAAGCGCCGCCGCCTACAAAGCCTCGAAAGGCGCCAGCCTCAACCACTTCTACGAAAAGCTGTTCCTGCTCAAGGAACGCATGAACACCCCGACTGGCCGCGCCTTGGCCGAACCCCGCCACCGCTTCATGGAAGATTTCGTGGCGCAGTTTCTCGCCGAATGGAATGTTGCGAACTGACGGCGGAAGCGATGCCGGCCGGCGCGAATTTTGATCACCGACTCACGAGCAACGCGGTTGGCGCCGCGGATCAACCAAAGCGCGCTGTCGGTTGCTGCCGGACACGTCAAGTTGAGCCGCCAGGAACTTCGCGGCACATGGACTGCCTGAAGCCCGTCATTTAACGGAATCAAGGTATCAGTCATGAAAGCAGTGCTTAGAGCCTTCTTCAAAACACTTCGTATCGTCATCGGCCCCTTCATGCTGCTCGGTGAATTCGTCACCCGGCCAAAGGGCATGCTGCGGCCAGCCGCAAGTCAGGCCGAGGTCGTCCGGCAGTGCGCCGGCATCGTTCTTTACCAGTACAAGACCTGCCCGTTTTGCATCAAGGTACGCCAGGAAATGCGACGTCTGGCCCTCAACGTGCATCAGCTTGACGCACAACAACCGGGGCCAAACCGGGAGGCTCTGCTGAGCGGTGGCGGCAAGGCGAAAGTCCCCTGTCTGAAAATCACCGATCCGGCCGGCAAGACGCAGTGGCTGTACGAATCCGGCGAGATCATCAAGTATCTGCGCAGTCGTTTCGCCAGCGCCTGACGTCGCCAGGCAATTTATCCGATGCCGTGAATCGCGTTGTAATTGGCCAATGCCCTGGACACCTGCCCGGTCGACGTCGCAGGGTCACCCTGCCCGAATTCGGCCTGCAAGGACGGCAGGTTGGTGTCGATGTAGCTAATGGCGCGCGACAAATTGTCCAGACGGTTGGCAATGAAGTTGCCGGCTGAATTCACCAACTCGGCCGACTTGGTGAAATTGGCGGTGAATTCACGCAGCGCGCCGAGCGCCGCCGTCTTGTTGTTGGCCAGTGCGGCATCCAGCCGGGCGTTATCGACGGTCGCCAGCTTGGTCTGCGGGTCAATGCTCAGGCCGAGGTCGGCCATGCCGTGCACGCCGTTCATCGCGCCATTGAATGGATTGGCGATGCTCTGCTCGAGTTCCCACTGCGCCACCTTGGCCGCCTGCGAGCCAGCCAGCACGCCGCCATCCTGCAGCTCGCTGCCGAAACGCTGCATCCAGCCGTTGTAGGCATCGGCAAACGCCTGCACGCGGCCGCGGATTTCGTCGCCGCTGGTCGAAACATCGGCGCCGCCCAGCTTGACCGCCTGCTGCTGCAGCGTCGCCACGTAGGCTTTCATGTCGCCCATTTCGGACGCCTCGGCCTTGAAGTTGACGGCAGAGCGGTTGATGGTGGTCATCATCTTGTAGGCCGACTCCGGATCGAACAGCGCCATGTTGCGCCCGGTAGCCGAAACGCCATTGAGGCTGGCCGCACTGCCCAGCATGGCTTCCAGGGAGGAAATGCCGGCCGTTTTTCCGGCACCGAGGATGTCGGCAAAATTGGGCGCACCCGACAAAGAGCCCGAACCCAGCGCCGACGAGACCAGGGCGCCGACCGTTTGCGATTGAACATTGGCGATCTGCAACTTCAAAGTGGACAGGAAATCCGCCGCCCCAGCCGAACCGACCGCCGGCGTCGCCGCCTTGTCGCCCAGGAGTTTCGAGAAATCGAAACCGGGATTGTTGACTCCATTGATCGACATATCGCCTCCAACCTTTCTAAACGGCCAATGGCCCTCGCTCTGCTTCTGGTCCAATTACTAGCAACAACTGCACCGGCTTGACACACAGCCTTGGGTGGTCGCGGTACAAAGCAGAATCGATTGGCCGAACCCCTTGCCGCACAAGGAACCGTGAGCCAGCACAACATGCCGGGCCGAAATCCGTCGACTAATGATAGACCCGAGAGGAACCGGCAGTTCGCGGCAAGGCGGGTAGTTTTTACCGGGCAAGCGGCAAGACCGGCCCGAAGCGGGAAGGCCAAAATGCTCAGCGTGCTAAGTCCTTCTTGTGGCCGGAGCGATGCGACCGAAGATGCCGAGGCACTTGCCCATCTCCATATTGCCCATATTGTGGGCAACGGAGATCGCGACCGGCGCGCTCGACGGGTACGTTGGTCAGGCCCATTTTTTCGCGGACTTTTCACATGATGCGACATTCCATCTCGAAACAGTGGGCGATCTAACGCGAGGCGCCCGCCACTGAAGAACCGATATAAACCCCTGTCTCTTCCCTTGTTTCATACCTAGTTCAGCGGCATCGATTTTGCTTGGAACAATCGCCCCGCCCGCCACAAAAGCCAGCGGTTCCCGACCCAGACAGGAAAGCGCAGCGTCGATGAACGAGTTTGCAAGCATTAGCTCCTGTCATTGGGAATCCGATTCTCACATCCGGGTTCCCACGCAACCGTCGCAGATTCTCCTCTGGCTGACCGACGCCGAAGGCAACGCCGACTTTCTAAGCCCGTTCTGGTCGCGATTTACCGGCCGGCATAGAGGCGACTTGCTGGCCGATTGCTGGGAACAGGTCGTTCATCCCGATGACCTGGCGGGTTTGCGGGCGACGTTCATCGCGGCGGCGCGCGAGAATCAGGGGTTTCGTCGCCACGTCCGCTTGCGGCGGCGGGACGGCGTCTACTGCGGCATGGCTTTTGAAAGCCTGCCACGAACCGACGCATCGGGCGAGACGAAGAGTTTTACCGGATTCTGCCTCGACTTGACGCCGGCTACGAACACCCTGCCCGGCACCAACCCGGCTGACCACCGGATCGCCGAATTGCTGAAGCAGGTCCGCCTCCCGGCGGTGGTCATCGGGCTCGAAGGGCAGCTTGTCTTCTTCAACCAGCCCTTCCTTGACCTGATTGACGAACCTCCCCGCGAAGCCATCTCGCGCCCGTTTTTCGGGAATTATGCTGAAGCAATCGACGAACCGCCCGCTGCACGACTGCGCAAGATCGCCGACACGCCCCCGCATGCTTTCGAGTGCGAGGTCCGCGACACCGGGGGCACCTCTCATCTGATCTCCTGGCACGTCACCGCCTTGCGGGACGGAAATGGGCATATGACCTGCAGCGTCCTGATCGGCGACGACATCACCGCCCAGCGCCGAAGCGAGGAAGAACTGCGACTGACTCAGCGCGTTTTCGAGACCACCGATGAAGCCATGGTCGTGACCGACAGCCGCGCCCGGATCATCTCGGTCAATCATGCCTTCACCCGGCTGACCGGTTATTCGCGGGAGGAAGCCATCGGCCAGAATCCGCGCCTCCTGCAATCCGGACGCCATGATCCCGCCTTTTATCAGGCGATGTGGCGAGCATTATCGGAAACCGGCCACTGGCAGGGCGACATCTGGGACTTGCGCAAGGATGGAACGGTCTATCCCAAATTTCTCTCGATCAGCACGCTGCGCGACCACGACGGGAACCCCACCCATTACTGCGGAATTTTCTACGATATCACCGAGCGCAAGACCTTCGAGGACAAGCTCGAGCGCCTTGCCCACTACGATGTGCTGACCGGCATCCCGAATCGCTCCCTGCTTTTTGACCGCCTTGAACTGGCGACGGCCGAAGCGCTGCAGCGTGGCGGCCAGGCTGCCGTACTCTTCATCGATCTGGATCGTTTCAAGAGCATCAATGACTCGCTGGGCCATGCGGCAGGCGATCTGGTCCTGCGGGAGGCCGCGGCGCGCATCTGCAGCTCGATTCGGCGCCACGACACGGCGGCCCGCCTGGGCGGCGACGAATTCGCCATCGTCCTTCCCGACCTGGCAGACCCGCTGCATGCCGCCCTGGTCGCCGAGAAAATCATTGAACGGATGAATGCCCCGTTCGCAATCGGCAATACCATGGTTACCGTATCGACCAGCATTGGCATCAGCCTGTTTCCGTCCGATCATCACCAGCCCGACAAGCTGCTCGAACTGGCCGACCATGCCATGTATCAGGTCAAGGCGCGGGGCGCCAATGGCTTCCAGTTTTCCAGCGCACCTGGCCCGGCGCAAGGCGTTGCGGCCGGCTGATCTTTTTTATGCGGCACGAGCTTCGCCACATCGCCACCGCCATTTTCACAGCATAAAAAAGGCCGGGTTTCCCCGGCCTTCCTGATCGTGTCTTCCGGCCAGCCAAATCGGCCCGCCGGAGTTGTCCACGCTTAGCCCTTCTTGTGGCCGCCCAGGCGCGTCCAGGTATCGACCACGGTGTCCGGGTTCAGCGAGATGCTGCTGATGCCCTGATCCATCAGCCATTCGGCGAGGTCAGGGTGATCGGACGGACCCTGGCCGCAGATGCCGATGTACTTGCCCACCTTGTTGGCGGCGGCAATGGCCATGGCGAGCAGGATCTTGACGGCCGGATCGCGTTCGTCGAAGAGGTTGGCGACCAGGCCAGAGTCGCGGTCGAGGCCGAGGGTAAGCTGGGTCAGGTCGTTGGAACCGATCGAGAAGCCGTCGAAATGTTCCAGGAACTGCTCGGCGAGCAGCGCGTTGGACGGGATTTCGCACATCATGATCAGCTTCAGCTCGTTCTCGCCGCGCTTCAGGCCGTGTTCGGCCAGCAGGTCGACAACGGCCTTGCCTTCGGCAACGGTGCGAACAAACGGCACCATCAGCTGGACGTTGGTCAGGCCCATTTCCTCGCGGACCTTCTTCATGGCGCGGCATTCCATCTCGAAACAGTCGCGGAAGGACTGGGCGATGTAACGCGAGGCGCCGCGGAAGCCGAGCATCGGGTTTTCTTCTTCCGGCTCGTAGAGGTCGCCGCCCAGCAGCTTGCGGTATTCGTTGGACTTGAAGTCGGAGAGACGGACGATCACCGGGTTCGGCCAGAAGGCAGCGGCGATGGTGGACACGCCTTCAACCAGCTTCTCGACGAAGAACTCCTTGGGCGAAGCGTAACCGCGGGCGCGGCGCTTGATCTCGTCGCGCTTGGAAACCGGCAGGCGCTCGACATCGAGGATGGCTTTCGGGTGGATGCCGATCACGTTGTTGATGATGAATTCGACGCGGGCCAGACCGACACCGGCGTTCGGCAGCTGGGCGAAATCGAAGGCCAGTTCCGGATTGCCGACGTTCATCATGACCTTGAGCGGGATTTCCGGCATGGCCGAGATGTCGCGCGAGGAGACTTCGAAATCGAGGCGGCCGCGATAGACATGGCCGGTATCGCCTTCCGTGCAAGACACGGTGACGGTATCGCCTTCGGTCAGCGTTTCGGTTGCGTCGCCGCAACCGACGATGGCCGGGATGCCCAGTTCGCGGGCGATGATCGCCGCGTGGCAGGTCCGGCCGCCGCGGTTGGTGACGATGGCGGAGGCGCGCTTCATCACCGGTTCCCAGTTCGGGTCGGTCATGTCGGCGACCAGCACGTCGCCCGGCTTGACCTGGTCCATCTCCTTCGGGTCCTTGACGATACGGACCGGGCCGATACCGATCTTCTGACCGATGGCGCGGCCGGAGGCGAGCACCTTGGAGAACTGCTTGAGCTTGAATTTCTCGATCTTGCCGGCGCCGGTCTGCGACTGCACGGTTTCCGGACGGGCCTGCAGGATATAGAGCTTGCCGTCGATGCCGTCCTTGCCCCACTCGATGTCCATCGGGCGACCGTAGTGCTTTTCGATGATCATCGCGTAGCGGGCCAGTTCCATGACTTCCTCGTCATTGAGCGAGAACTGGTGGCGCAGCGATTCTTCGACATCCTCGGTAACCACCGACTTGCCGGCGACCTTCTCGGCGGAGAAAGTCATCTTGATCAGCTTGGAGCCCAGGTTGCGACGCACGACCGCATGCTTGCCGGCAGCCAGCATCGGCTTGTGCACGTAGAACTCGTCGGGATTGACGGCGCCCTGCACCACCGTTTCGCCCAGCCCGTAGGACGAGGTGACGAACACTGCATCGCGGAAACCGGATTCGGTATCCAGAGTAAACATCACGCCGGCGGCGCCCTTGTCGGAACGCACCATGCGCTGGATGCCGGCGGAAAGCGCGACATCGGCGTGCAGGAAGCCCTTGTGCACGCGGTAGGAGATGGCGCGGTCGTTGTACAGCGAAGCGAACACTTCCTTGATGGCGTGCAGGATGTTTTCCAGGCCGACGATATTGAGGAAGGTTTCCTGCTGGCCGGCGAAGGAGGCATCCGGCAAGTCTTCGGCGGTGGCCGAAGAGCGCACGGCGAAGGACATGTCGGCAGTCGAATCGGCGACCAGGCGCTGGTACTGCTCGGTGATGGCGATGGTCAAATCCATCGGGAACGGCGTGTCCATGATCCACTGGCGAATCTGCGCACCACAGGCGGCCAGCGCATTGACGTCGTCGACATCGAGGGCGTCGAGGGCGGCATTGATCTTGTTGTCGAGGCCGCTCTGCGCCAGGAAGTCGCGGTAGGCCTGCGCCGTGGTGGCGAAACCGCCCGGCACGCGGACGCCGGTATCAGCCAGCTGGCTGATCATTTCGCCGAGCGACGAATTCTTGCCGCCGACTTGCTCGACGTCGTTCATGCGCAGTTTTTCGAAGGGGATGACAAGCTGTTCCATGAGGAGGGGTCCTTTCGGGGATCGAATCAAGAAATCAGGAAGTTGAGAATTCGGTATTCAGACGGCGCTCGGCCGTCTCGCGGCGTGCCACGGAACGCAGCGTCTGGGCCAGCGTTTCGCGGACGAAATCGATATGCGTCTCGGCAGCGGAACGGGCAGCTTGCGGCTTCTTCTCGCGAATGCCCTTGTAGATCGCCTCGTGCTGGCTGATCAGCAGGCGATTGGCGGCCGGCACGGTCTTCAGTTCGCCCAGGTTGAGGCGAATGTTGTCGTGCATCAGGCTGAGCAAGGCGCTGGAAAGATGGCCGATCAGCACGTTGTGCGCGGCATCGCCGATCGCTTGATGGAAGCCGATATCGGCATCCGAACGCGTCTGCGCATTTTCGGACTCGAAAGCCGCCATCAAGGTGTTGAAGGTCTGGTCGAGGCGTTGCAGGTCGGCCTCGGTGGCGCGCTCGGCCGCCCACTCGGCGGCCTGCCCCTCGAGCATGCGGCGGAACTCCAGCATGTCCTCGCGCAGGTCCGGGTGCTTGCCCATCATGTCCTGCCAGGGATCGGAAAAACTCGAGCCCAGCGCATCGGTCACGTAAGTGCCGCCGCCCTGACGACTGGTCACCATGCCCTTCGAGGCCAACTTCTGGATCGCTTCACGCAAGCTCGGACGCGACACACCCAGATCGACGGCGAGTTCGCGCTCCGGCGGCAAACGGTCACCGGGCTTCAGCGAGCCTTCGAGGATGCGACGCTCCAGCGTGGCAGCGATGGCATCGGAAATGCGTGGAACCTGCAGCTTGCTCGGCATTGGTAAGACCACATTGATTGGTAAGACCAGCACATTCTAATCATCACTCAAACAAAGTGCAAGCCTAGGGATTTCCCTATCCAGCATTGACTAAGTACCGGTATTCACGCAAAATTTCGCCCAGAGCAATAAATGGTCTGACCATTTGACCGTCAAATAATTTAAACGGAGACAAGATGCCCAGCCGATCTGCATATCCCAGTGACGTCTACTTCTTCGCAACCTGCGTCGTAGACCAGTTTTTTCCCGGTGCGGGCCTGGATGCCATCACGCTGCTTGAACGCGAAGGCATCCGTGTCCACTTCCCGGAAGAACAAACCTGCTGCGGCCAACCCGCCTATACCAGCGGCTTTCCCGACGAGGCGCGCAAGGTGGCCGCGCTGCAACTGACGCTGTTCCCGGAAGAGTGGCCGGTCGTCGTGCCGTCCGGTTCCTGCGCCGGCATGATGAAACACCACTACCCCAAGCTGTTCGCCGATGACATGGTCCGCCTGGCGCAGGCCAACGCGCTGTCCGAACGCATCTACGAATTCACCGATTTCCTGGTCAATGTGCTCGACTACCAGCCGCAGGACCGGGGCGGCGACTGCACGGTCGTGCTGCATACCTCCTGCTCGGCGCGCCGGGAAATGGGCGTGCATCTGACGGGGCGCCGGCTGCTCGGCGATCTCGACCGCGTGACGGTGGCGCAGCAGGATCACGAATCCGAATGCTGCGGCTTCGGCGGCACCTTCTCGCTCAAGCAGCCGGAAATTTCCGGCGCCATGGTCGAGGACAAGGTCAAGGCCTTGAAGGCGACCGGCGCCGAGCGCGTCGTCAGCGCCGATTGCGGCTGCCTGATGAACATCCTCGGCCACGCCGCCTGGCAGGACAAACAGGCCGGCCGCGCGCAAGCCAGCCTGCCCGGCGAGCACATCGCCAGTTTCCTGCTCCGGAGGACGGCGAAATGAGTGCCCGCGACCGCATCCTGGCCAAGCTGCGCGCCACGGCGCCGGCTGAAAATCGCCCGCTGCCCGATGTCGCCGGCTGGTATGCCGGCCATCGCCCGGTGGAGAGCGCGGTGGAAAAAGCCGCCCGCTTCCGCAGCAATATCGAACTCGCCCATGCCGAGGTCTATGCCGTTTCCCGCGGCGGCTGGCTGCAAAAACTCTGGGAAGTGCTGAGTGCCAAGCAGATCGGCCAGTTGCTGATCGCGCCCGGCACGGCGCATGGCCGGCGCGCCCAAAGCGAACTGCCGGCGCTCGGCGTTTCCTGCCCGGCCTACGAACAGCCGATAGAAAACTGGAAAGCCGAACTGTTTCACGACATCCCGGCCAGCTTCACCGCGTCCCGCGCCGCCATTGCCGAAACCGGCACGCTGATTCTCTGGCCGGACGAACATGAGCCGCGCCTGATGTCGCTGGTACCGCCGGTCCATATCGTCCTGCTCGACAGCGCCGATATCTACAACACCTTCTTCGAGGCAGCGCAGCAGGAAGCCTGGGCCAACGGCCTGCCGACCAACGCCCTGCTCATTTCCGGCCCCTCGAAAACCGCCGACATTCAGCAGACCCTGGCCTACGGCGCGCATGGCCCCAAGGAACTGGTCGTACTGTTGATGGGAGACGAACAATGACCGCCCCGCTGACGCCACACGCCCTGCATTTCATGCCTTCGGAAGGTTTCCGCGCCCGTTCCAAGGCAGTCGTCGAAAACCCCTTCCTGCGCCAGAGCTTCCGCGGAGCCATGGATTTCCTGATGAGCAAGCGCGCCGGCCAGTTCACCGACCAGGAAGAACTGGAAAGCCTGCGCGCCCTCGGCGAGCACATTCGCCAGTACAACCTCGGCAAGCTGCCCGAAATCCTGGTGCAACTGGAGGCCAACCTGACCCGGAACGGCGTCCAGGTGCATTGGGCGGAAACGCCAGAAGAAGCCAACGAGATCATCCTCGGCATCTGCCAGAAGCACTCGGCCAGGCTGATGGTCAAGGGCAAGTCGATGGTCAGCGAGGAAATCGAGCTGAACCACGCCGCCGAAGCCGCCGGCATCGGTGCGCTGGAATCGGACATGGGCGAGTACATCGTCCAGCTGGCCGGCGAAAAGCCATCGCACATCATCATGCCGGCCATTCACAAGACGAAGGAGGAAATCGCCCACCTCTTCCACGAAAAGGTGCCGGGCGTCACCAACTACACCGACAACGTCGATGCGCTGATCCAGATCGGCCGCAACGTCTTGCGGGAGAAATTCCTCGAAGCCGACATCGGTCTCTCCGGCGTCAATTTCGCCGTCGCCGAAACCGGCACCCTGTGCCTGGTCGAAAACGAAGGCAATGGCCGGATGTGCACCACGGCGCCGCAGGTGCATGTCGCCATCACCGGCATCGAGAAGATCGTCGAAAAACTGGAGCATGTGCCGCCGCTGCTCTCCCTGCTCACCCGCTCGGCGACCGGCCAGAATATCTCGACCTACTTCAACATGATCTCCGGCCCGCGCCAGGCCCACGAGAAGGACGGCCCGACCGAAGTCCACCTCGTGCTGCTCGACAACGGCCGAAGCCAGGCCTACGCCGACGAGCAACTGCGCAAGACCCTGCAATGCATCCGCTGCGGCGCCTGCATGAACCACTGCCCGGTCTATACGCGCATCGGCGGCCACGCCTATGGCACGACCTACCCCGGTCCGATCGGCAAGATCATCTCGCCGCACATGCTGGGGCTGGAGGCGACTTCATCGATGGCAACGGCCTCGTCGCTCTGCGGCGCCTGCGGGGAAGTCTGCCCGGTGAAGATCCCCATTCCGGAATTGTTGATGCGACTCCGGGAAGAAGCATTTTCGGAACCGCATGCCAATCCCGCGATGCGCGGGCAAGGCGCCGGGTATAGCCGCTTGACGACTGCCATCTGGCGGGGATGGGCTTTGGTTTATCGGTCGCCGGTGTTGTACCGGATGGCGACTTGGTTGGGGAGCCGGTTTGGCGGCTTGATGCCGGCGCGGCAAGGGGCGTGGACGACGGTACGGGTACCGTTGCGGCCGGCACCCAGGCGGTTGCGGGACATTTTGAAGGAACGCGACTGAATGGGGTTGGCGCTCAATTTGAGGCTGCTTTCCGCCTTGAGGGCGGGCGTACTTTCTTTTGCTTCGCCAAAAGAAAGTAGCCAAAGAAAAGGCGACCCCAGGGTCGGCGCCGGGCAAGCCCGGTTCCTTCCGCTACTCGGCAGGCCGGGCGGCTTGCCTAAACTCGCCTGCGGCTCAGACAAGGCAAGCCGAAACCTCCCGGCCCACCTGCGTTGCTCAGCGCCTCTCATGGGGACCCGAAAGGCGTCTCGGCGAGACGGCTCTGCCCAAGAACAATCAAATTTTGGTGATCAAACGCGAGACGAAGCTAAAAACGAATATTGCTCGTTGAGAGTGGACGTTTTTCCGGGCCCCTTGAGAGGTGCCGAGCAACGCAGAAGCGCCGGGGGCCTTCGGCGAGCACTGTTTGAGGGGAACCCCGAGTTGCGCAGCCGCCCGGCGTTTCGAGTAGCGCAGGGAACCAGCGCAGCGGGCACCGACCCAGGGTCGCCTTTTCTTTGCTTACTTTCTTTTGGCGAAGCAAAAGAAAGTAAGACGCCCCGCAGGGGCGGAACCCAGCGCTAAAACAAGCACGCAAATCATTAGAAAAGCACCATACCAAAACACACCGAGACACCCATGAGCCCGTTGATCGATCAACTCCGCCAAGCCCTCCCAGCCCACCAGGTCATCACCGACGACCTGCGCCTCCTCGCCTACGGCACCGACGCCAGCTTCTACCGCCTGACGCCGGAAGTCATCGCCGTCGTCAACTCCGAAACCGAGGTTCAGGCGGTCCTGGCGGCAGCCAAGGCCAACAACCGCCCGATCACTTTCCGGGCCGCCGGCACCAGCCTTTCCGGCCAGGCGATCACCGACGGCGTGCTGGCGTTGATCGGCGAAGGTTTTGCCACTTACCGACAGAATGCCGATGCCAGCCAGGTCAAAGTCGGCCCCGGCATCATCGGTGGCGAGGTGAATCGCCGGCTTGCCCCGTTCGGCAAGAAAATCGGCCCCGATCCGGCCTCGATCAATGCCTGCAAGATCGGCGGCATCGCCGCCAACAACGCTTCCGGCATGTGTTGCGGCACAGCCCAGAACAGTTACCGGACGCTGGCCGGCATGCGCGTCGTGCTGGCCGACGGCACGCTGCTCGATAGCGAAGATCCGCTCAGCGTTGCCGCTTTCGCGCAAAGCCACGCCGGGCTGCTCGGCGAACTGGAGCGCCTCGGTCGCGACACCCGCGCCAACGAAGAACTGGCCGAGCGCATCCGCCACAAGTTCAAGATCAAGAACACCACCGGCTACAGCCTCAACGCGCTGGTCGATTACGAGGACCCGATCGACATCCTGGCCCACCTGATGATCGGCTCGGAAGGCACGCTCGGCTTCATTTCCAGCATCACTTACCGGACCGTGGTCGAGGACCCGTGCAAGGCTTCGGCCCTGGTTTTCTTCCCCGATATCCGCACCGCCTGTGAGGCGGTGATCCGCCTCAAGCCGCAGCCGGTGTCGGCCGTCGAACTGCTCGACCGCCCGGCCCTGCATTCGGTCGAGAACAAGCCCGGCCTGCCGGCGATCATGCGCGACCTGGGCGAAGAGGCGGCGGCGCTGCTCATCGAAGTGCGGGCCGCGACGGCCAATGCCCTGCAGCAGAAGATTGCTGCCGTGCATCAGGCCATGAACGGCGTCGCCACCGTCGAGCCGATGGCCTTTTCGACCGATTCGGCGACCTGCGAAATGTACTGGAAGGTACGCAAGGGCACCTTCCCCTCGGTCGGCGCCATGCGCCGCACCGGCACCACGGTGATCATCGAGGACGTCGCCTTTCCGATCGCGGCGCTGGCTGACGCGACGCTCGACCTGCAGGCTCTGCTACGCCACCACGGTTACCACGAGGCGATCATTTTCGGCCACGCGCTGGAAGGCAACCTGCATTTCGTGTTCACCCAGGATTTCGGCGACCCGGCCGAAATCGACCGCTACGCCCGCTTCATGGAAGACATCGCCGACCTGGTGGTCAATAAGTACGACGGCTCGCTGAAGGCCGAGCATGGCACCGGCCGCAACATGGCGCCTTTCGTCGAAATGGAATGGGGCAAGGAAGCGGCCGACCTGATGCGCCGCATCAAGGCTCTGTTCGACCCGGAAAACCGCCTCAACCCCGGCGTCATCCTCAATGCCAACCCGGCCGCCCACCTCGAAAACCTGAAGCCGATGCCGGCCGCCGAGGACATTGTCGATCGCTGCATCGAATGCGGTTTCTGCGAACCCTTGTGCCCGTCGCACCAGCTCACCCTGTCGCCGCGCCAGCGCATCGTCAGCTGGCGCGAACTGTCACGCCGGGCGGCGCTGGGTGCTGCGCCCGGCCAACTGGGCGAGGATTACGTCTATCAGGGGCTGGACACCTGCGCCGGCTGCGGCCTGTGTTCGACCGCCTGCCCGGTCGGCATCAACACCGGCGACCTGACCCGGCGACTGCGCGGCCGCCGCCTCGGCGACACCGCACGCGCCGTCAATGCCTGGAGCGGCGAGCATTTCGCCACCCTGGCCAGCGCTTCCCGTCTCGGCCTCAAGGTCGGCCATGCCGTTTCCGCAGTGATCGGCGACCAGTTGCTGGGCCGCCTTTCCGGCGGCGCCTGGAAAAAGAACATGCCGCAGGCCGGCCGGGCACCTCGCGCGAGTGCGGCACAACCGGCTTCCCTGGCGGGCCGCGCCGCGGGCGATCCGGTGGTCTATTTCCCGACCTGCGGCGGCCGCATTTTCGGGCCTTCGGGGAGCGGTGAAAAGCAGCTTGGCGACGTCGTCGTCGAACTGCTGGCCCGCGCCGGCTATCGCGCCATCCTGCCAGCCGGCGTCGATGCGCTGTGCTGCGGCCAGATGCTGGCCAGCAAGGGCATGGCCGAGGAAGCGGAAGCCATGTCGAACACCCTCGAAGCGGCATTGCTGCAGGCTTCCGAAAACGGCCGCTACCCGATCATCATGGATGCCAGCACCTGCACCATCCGCATGCAGCAGCATCTGGCCGGCCGTCTGAAAATTCATGACTTCCACGAATTCGCCGTCGATGCCCTGCTGCCGCGCCTGATGCTCAGGAAGCAGGCCGGCCCGGTCGCCCTGCACATCAATTGCAGCGTCCGCAAGAACGGTTCCGACGCCAAGCTGAAGACGCTGCTCGCCGCCTGTGTCGATGAAATCGTTGAACCGGCCGGGGTCGGCTGCTGCGGATTTGCCGGCGACCGCGGCTTTGTCGTCCCGGAACTGAACCGCCATGCCTTGCGCAAGATCCATGACGAGTTGCCGGCCAGTTGTGGCTGCGGCGTGTCGACCAATCGCACCTGCGAAATCGGCCTGACCGCCGAAACCGGGCGCACCTATCGATCCATTGCATACCTGCTCGAGGAATGCAGCCGCCAGGAGAACGCCGTGACCTGCTAAAAAAAGACAGCCCAGCGGAAGGGGTTCCTGGACTGGGCCGAAACGCGAGACAAATATGACAATTACAAGGTCACGCCACTTGGGTGCGCGCCAACGCACCAAAAGTGGTCTGACCAGATGATAAAGGAATTCTTTGATGATCTGGCAACAGAATTACGACCCTTTCAACAACATGCTTCTATCGACTCTGGTGGCTTCCATCCCGGTCATCGTCATGCTGGTTGGCCTCGGCTTCCTGCATCTCAAGGCGCACATTGCCGCCGCAGCCGGCCTCGCCGCCGCCCTGGCAATTGCCATCATCGGCTTCGGCATGCCTAGCGAAATGGCCGCCAAGGCAGCATTTCTCGGCGGCCTGACCGGCCTCATGCCGATCGGCTGGATCGTGCTCAATATCATATTCCTGCACCAGCTGACCGAGCAGAACGGTTCGTTCAAGATTCTGCAGGATTCGATTGCCGGTATTACGCCGGACCGCCGGCTGCAATTACTGCTGATCGCCTTTGCCTTCGGCGCCTTCTTCGAGGGTGCCGCCGGTTTCGGCACCCCGGTCGCCGTCACCGCCGCCATCCTCATCGGCCTGGGCTTCTCGCCGTTGGCCGCCTCCGGTCTGACGCTGATCGCCAACACCGCCCCGGTCGCCTTCGGCGCCCTCGGCACGCCGGTGATCACGCTGGCCAAGGTGCATGGCTACGACCTGATCAAAGTGTCAGCGATGATCGGCGCCCAACTCAGCTTTTTCTCGGTGCTCGTACCCTTCTGGCTGGTCTGGGCCTTTGCCGGTCGCAAAGGCATGATGCAGGTCTGGCCGGCCATCCTGGTCACCGGCGTCAGCTTCGCCATCCCGGAATACCTGGTCTCCAACTACATGGGACCTGAACTGGTCGGCGTCATCGCCGCCATGGTCTCGATGACCTGCCTCGTGCTTTTCCTGCGTGTCTGGCAACCGAAAGAAGTATGGACCTCGGTCTCGCTCAAGGGACGCGCCGAAGAAAGCGGCGAAGGCCATGTTGCCGGCGCCCCGGTCGTTCATCCGCTTGGCGAAGTCATTCGCGCCTGGTTGCCCTGGGTCATCCTGACCGTCTTCGTCTTCATCTGGGGTCTGCCTTCGGTCAAGAGCTTCTTCAACGACATCTACGCACCGAAGTTCGTCATCGAAGGCCTCAACATGATGGTCGAAAAAGTCTCGCCTGCCGTCGCCAAGCCGACCAAGGAAGGTGCCGTCTATGTCTTCGGCCTGCTCTCGGCAACCGGCACCGGCATCCTGGTCGCCGCGCTGGTCGGCGGCCTGGCCATGAAGTATCGCTTCGGCCAGTTGCTCGCCGCCTACGGCCGCACCATCTGGCTGGTTCGCTATTCGCTGATGACCATCGTGCTGATGCTCGGCCTCGGCACCCTGACCCGCTACTCCGGCCTCGATACGACGCTCGGCCTCGCCTTCGCGACGACCGGCGTCTTCTACCCGTTCTTCGGAACCCTGCTGGGCTGGCTGGGGGTTGCCCTGACCGGCTCCGATACGGCCAGCAACGTGCTGTTCGGCGGCATGCAGAAGGTTGCAGCTGACCAGCTCGGGCTGTCGCCTAACCTGATGGGCGCGGCCAACAGCTCGGGCGGCGTGATGGGCAAGATGATCGATGCGCAATCCATCGTCGTCGCCTCGACCGCCACCCGCTGGTTCAACCACGAAGGCGACATCCTGCGCTACGTCTTCTTCCATTCGATCGCGCTGGCCTGCCTGGCCGGCATCATGGTCACCCTGCAAGCCTACGTCTGGCCATTCACGGCCATGGTCATCCACTAATCCGGAGAATCGCACATGTACAAGAAAATCCTTGTCGCCATCGACGACAGCCCGACCTCGCAAAGGGCCTTGCAGGAAGCCATCCAGCTCGCCCGGGCGAGCCAAGCCAGCCTGTGCATCGCGCACGCCGCCGACGAAAGCCTGCTCGCTCAGCACGGCATGGGTCTGGGCAGCTATATCGACGTCGAGCGTACCAAGAAGGCAATTCACGAAAGTGGCGAAACCCTGCTCGCCGAGGCCAGCAAACAAGCTGCGGCCGCCGGCATCATCGCCGAGATCAGCCTGCTCGAAGCGACCGACAAACGTGTCGCCGAACTGCTCGCGGACGGTGCCGAAACCTGGGGCGCCGACCTGATCGTCGTCGGCACCCATGGCCGGCGCGGCGTGGCCCGCCTGCTGGTCGGCTCGGTGGCCGAAAACCTGGTGCGTATCGCCCATACCTCGCTGCTGATGGTCCGGGCCTAAGCCTCGTTTCCCGGAGCGGGCGGCAAGCCGCTCCGGGAATTCCCCACATGGCGGGCCCGGCAATCTTTGCTAAGTTAAGGGTTCCGGGCATTCCGCCCCAGATTCCGTTTCAGGAGTAGTCATGTACAAGAAGATCCTGGTCGCCATCGACGACAGCGAAACCTCGCGCAGCGCGCTGGCCGAAGCCCTGCACCTGGCGCGAGCCAGCAATGCCAAGCTCTACATCACCCACGTCGCCGACGAAACGCTGATGGGCATGCATGGTCGCACGTTTTCGACGACGCTCAATCTCGACCACGCCATCGCCGCCATTGCCGAAGCCGGTCGCCAGTTGCTGGCCGAAGCGGTCAAGGCCGCAGATGGCGTCGAGGTGGAAACCCTGCTCCTCGAAGCCAAGAACCGCCGTGTTTCGGAAACGCTGGCCGACAAGGCCAGGGAACTGGGCATCGACCTGATCGTCGTCGGTCGTCACGGCCAGCGTGGCCTGGCGACGCTGATCCTCGGCTCGGTCGCCGAACAGCTTTCGAAGATCGCCCAAGCCTCGGTGCTGCTGGTTCGCAAACACTAGTCCCAGCCTCCGGGTTTGTGGTACTGACCCGCTTTTTCTCCAGCGGGTGCTTGGTCCCGCCGACGAGGTTCAGTCCTCCATTTGCCGCCCCAGGCGCCATTGCTTGACCAAGGCGAAAATGGCGGGAATGACCGCCAGGGTCAGGATGGTCGAGGAAATCATGCCGCCGACCATCGGCGCCGCGATGCGGCTCATCACTTCCGACCCGGTGCCGCTGCCCCACATGATGGGCAGCAGGCCGGCCATGATGGCGACCACGGTCATCATCTTCGGCCGGACGCGTTCGACGGCACCTTCCATCACCGCGGCGTAGAGATCGGCCACCGTGGGCTGCTGCCCGGCGGCGCGACGTTCCCTTTTCAGCGCATCCCAGGCGTGGTCGAGATAGATCAGCATGATCACCCCCGTTTCCGCCGCCACGCCGGCCAGGGCAATGAAGCCGACTGCCACCGCCACCGACAGGTTGTAGCCGAGCAGCCACATCAGCCAGACGCCGCCGACCAGCGCAAAAGGCACCGAGAGCATGACGATCAGCGTTTCGGTCAGGCGCCGGAAGTTCAGGTAAAGCAGCAGGAAGATGATCAGCAGCGTCACCGGGATGACGACTTTCATCTTGTCGACGGCGCGCTCCATGGATTCGAACTGGCCGCTCCAGGTCGCGTAATAGCCGGGCGGGAACTTGATCTGCTCGGCGACCGCCTTGCGGGCTTCGGCGACGTAGCCGCCGATGTCGCGCTCGCGGATGTCGACGAAGATATAGGCGGAAAGCAGCGCATTCTCGGTGCGGATGCCCGGCGTGCCCTGTGCGATCTCGATGCGTGCCACCTGGCCGAGCGGGATCATCGCCCCGTCCATGGTCGGCACCAGCACTTCGCGGGCGATCTGTTGCGGATCGGCACGCAATTCGCGCGGGTAGCGCACCGTGACGCCGAAACGCTCGCGGCCTTCGACGGTGGTCGTCACCATTTCGCCGCCCAGCGCGGTGCCGATGACTTCCTGGACGTCGCCGACGGCCAGCCCGTAGCGGGCCAGTTGCGCCCGGTCCGGTTCGATGTTCAGGTAATAGCCGCCGGTGATGCGCTCGGCGAAAGCGGAACTGGTGCCGGGCACCGCCTTGACCACGGTTTCGATCTGGCGGGCGAGCTTTTCCATTTCCCCCAGGTCCTTGCCGAAAACCTTGATGCCGATCGGCGTCCGGATACCGGTGGACAACATGTCGATACGTGCCTTGATCGGCATCGTCCAGGCGTTCGAGACGCCCGGGAACTGCAGCGCCTTGTCCAGTTCGGCGATCAGCTTGTCGATATTCATGCCGGGCCGCCATTCGGCTTCCGGCTTCAGGTTGATCACCGTCTCGAACATTTCGGTCGGCGCCGGGTCGGTGGCCGTGTTGGCGCGCCCGGCCTTGCCGTAGACGGAAGCGACTTCCGGGAAGCTCTTGATGATTTTGTTCTGGGTCTGCAGCAGCTCGGCCGCCTTGGTGATCGACATCCCGGGCAGCGACGAAGGCATGTAGAACAGCGTGCCCTCATTCAGGGTCGGCATGAATTCGGAGCCCAGCTGGCTGGCCGGATAGATCGAGATGACGAGAACCAGCAAGGCGCCGGCGATGGTCGCCTTCTTCCAGCGCATGACGCCGGCGATGATCGGGCGATAGCCGCGGATCAGCAGACGATTCACCGGGTTCTTCGCTTCCGGCATCACCTTGCCGCGAATGAAAAGCAGCATCAGCACCGGCACCAGCGTCACCGAAAGCAGCGCCGCGCCGGCCATGGCAAAGGTCTTGGTGTAGGCGAGCGGCGCGAACAGCCGGCCCTCCTGGGCTTCGAGCGTGAAGACCGGCAGAAAGGAAACGGTGATGATCAGCAGCGAGAAGAACAGCGCCGGCCCGACTTCCCGGCAGGCCAGCAGCATCGCCGCCATGCGTTCGCCCGGACTGTGCTCCTCGGGCAGGCGTTCCAGGTGCTTGTGGGCATTCTCGATCATCACGATGGCGGCGTCGATCATCGCCCCGATGGCGATGGCGATGCCGCCCAGGCTCATCAGGTTGGAGTTCATGCCGAGCAGGCGCATGGCGATGAAGGCGATCAGGATGCCGACCGGCAGCATCAGGATGGCGACCAGCGCACTGCGCAGGTGAAGCAGAAAGACGATGCAGACCAGCGCGACGATCAGGCTTTCCTCGCTTAGCGTGCGGACCAGCGTCGCGATGGCGCGGTGGATCAGTTCGGAACGGTCATAGACCGCCTGGATGCTGACGCCTTCCGGCAAGCCGGCCGAGATTTCGGCGATCTTGTCCTTCAGGTTGCCGATGACTTCCAGCGCATTCTGGCCGTAGCGGGCCATGGCGATGCCGGAAACCACCTCGCCTTCGCCGTTCAGTTCGGTCAGGCCGCGGCGCTCGTCGGGCGCCAGCTCGACGCGGGCGATGTCGCGAACCAGCACCGGCGTGCCCTTCTCCGCCTTGACCACCAGGTTCTCGAGGTCCGCCGTGCCGCGCAGATAGCCCTTGCCGCGCACCATGTACTCGGTTTCCGCCATTTCGATGACCCGGCCGCCGACGTCGCGGTTCGAGTCGCGGATGATCTGCGACACCCTGGCCAGCGGAATACCGTAGGCGCGCAGCTTCACCGGATCGACGGTGACCTGGTAGGTCTGCACGAAGCCGCCGATCGACGCCACTTCGGCGACGCCATGCGCCTTGGTCAGCTGATAGCGGACGTACCAGTCCTGCAGCGTGCGCAGTTCGGCCAGCGACCTGTCCTTGGCGAGCAGCGCGTATTGATAGACCCAGCCGACGCCGGTGGCGTCCGGCCCGATCTGCGGCGTGACGCCCTTGGGCATGCGGCCGGCGGCAAAATTGAGGTATTCCAGCACCCGCGAGCGGGCCCAGTAGATATCGGTGCCATCCTCGAAAATGATGTAAACGAAGGAGGCGCCGAAGAAGGAGAAACCGCGCACCACTTTCGACTTGGGCACCGACAGCATGGCCGTGGTCAGCGGGTAGGTCACCTGGTCCTCGACCACCTGCGGCGCCTGGCCGGGGTATTCCGTATAGACGATGACCTGCACGTCGGAGAGGTCGGGCAGCGCGTCGAGCGGCGTCCTGACGACGGCGACGACACCGCCGACGACGACGAACAGCGTGGCGAGCAGGACGAGGAAGCGGTTCCTGCCCGACCATTCGATGATTCCGGCCAACATGCCTGGGTTTTCCTTTCGTCCGCTCAGTGACCGGCGTGCGGCTTGCCGGCGGCCGGCGTCGCCGAGGTGATCAGCCATTCGCCGGGCGCGCGCTCGACGAACTCGAAAGCCAGCACGACGCCCGGTTGCATGCCTTTCATCAGGGCCGCGTTGGCGACCTTGAATTCCATGGTCATCGCCGGCCATTTCAGGCTGGCGACCGGCCCGTGGCTGATGCTGACGGTGCCGGCCTGGACATCGACCTCCTCGACCTTGCCTTCCGCCTTGTGGCCGACGCCAGTGGCCGCTGCCTTGCCCGGCGCCGCCTGGCCGAAGCCGCCGATCGCCGCCTTCAGGTTGCTTTCCGCATCGATCAGGAAATTGGCCGCAACCACCACCCGTTCACCTTCGCGCACCCCGTCGACCACTTCGACGCGCTCGTCGCTGCGCCCGCCGAGTTTCACTTCGCGCGGTTCGTAGCGCCCTTCCCGGGCTTCGACGAGGACGATCTGCCGCGTCCCGCTGTCGATCACCGCCGAGGTCGGCACGGTGACCACCGCGCCCCGGGCCTGGGTCGGCAATTCGACCTGGGCGTACATGCCGGGCTTGAGGCGGCCGCCAGGATTGGCCAGTTCGATGCGGACCGCGACGGTGCGCGTTTCGGCCTTCAGGGTCGGATAGACGTAGGCGATGGCCCCTTCGAAGGTCTGGCCGGGATAGGCGTTGATTTTGACCCGGGCTTTGGCGCCCGGCCTCACCAACCCGATATCCTGCTCGAAGACATCGGCGACCACCCAGACCGAGGAGAGGTCAGCGATCTGGTAAAGCGCTTCGCCGGGCATGAAGCGCATGCCCTGCACCGCCTTCTTCTCGCTGACGATGCCGCTGACCGGCGAACGGAAAGTCAGCGTCCGCCGGACTTCACCGGATTTCGCCAAGGACTTCAGTTGCTCGTCGGAAATGTCCCAGTTGCGCAACCGGTTGAGGCTCGCGTCGGCCAGTTGCCGCATGCCGGCCTGCGCCTCGTTGCCGGCGCCCTGCAGGGATTCGACACCCTGGGCGGCGATGGCATATTCGCGCTGCGCCGAGACCAGTTCCGGGCTGTATACCTCGAACAACGGCTGGCCCTTGCCTACCGGCTGGCCGGTGGAATTGACATGCAGACGCTCGACATAGCCTTCGAACTTGGGCGCGACGGTGTAGGTACGGCGCTCATCCGGCTCGATCCGGCCGGCGGCACGGACCACCTTGACCAAGGTCTTCAGGGTCGCCGCTTCGCTACGGACGCCGAGTTTCTGGACCTTGTCGGTGCTGATCCTGATCTGGCCGGGAACCGCCGGCTCGTCACCGGCCTCGCCGGCGTATACCGGGATGTAGTCCATGCCCATCGGGTCCTTCTTGGGCGTTGGCGAAGTGTCGGGCAAGCCCATCGGATTGCGATAGAAAAGGATTTGCCGCGCCGGCTTGGCCCCGGCTTCGGTGCGAGTCGCCTCATCAACCCGGCGCCCTCCCGCCTGCCCGGCCCAATAACCGCCCCCGGCGGCCAGTGCGGCCACCACGGCGGCGAGCAGGATTCCCTTTTTCATAGATCTTCTCCGAGAACTCTTTCAATTTCGGCCAGCCGGGCCTGCCCTTCGGCCAGGGCCTTGATCTGATTCTGTTTGGCGACGCGAATCTGGCGCTGGGCGTCGAGCAGCGTCGAAAAGTCGACTTTCCCGTTCTCGTAAGCGGCCAGTGCCGCATTGAAAACCAGTTCGGACTGCGGCAACTGGGTTTCCCGGGTCAGCGCTTCCGAGCGCCGCACCGCCTCCAGGGCAGCGACATTTTCGGACAGATCGGCCAGGACCTGATTGCTCGTCGCGTCCCGGCGAGCCCGGGCCGCCGACAACATGTTTTCCGACTCGCGCTCCTGGGCGCGGCGCGTACCTTGCTGCAGCGGAATGTTGAGTTCGACCATCAACTCCCATTCCTTTACCGCGTTCTGGTACTGAATCGGTGAAATACCCAGCGTGAAGTCGGGATAGCGGTTCTTGTAGGCCAGTTCGCGACCTTTTTCGGCGGCCTTCAGCCGTGACTCGTCGGCGGCGAGCAAGGGATTGCGCCCCCGGGCCCGCGCTTCCAGGGTCGAGAATTCGAGGCTGGCCGGCGCCGGCCAGGGGCGGAGCACTTCGGGCGGGGCCAGCGCGGCATTGACCGGGCGGCCGAGCAAGGCGTTCATCCGGGTATGCAGATGGTGATGCTCCATCTCCAGCGCGATCAGTTCATTACGCATCGCGCTCTGCTCGAGCTGGGCGCGAATCACATCCTGCTGGGCCGCCAGCCCGCCGGCATAGCGCGCCTGGGCGATCTTTTCCAGGCGGACCATCAGGTCGAGAATTTCCCGGGTCAGGCGTTCATTGTGTTCGAGATAGTAGAGTTGGGCGTAGGTCGTCTTGATCTTCGCCGCCACCTCGCTCCAAGTGCCCGCGGCGCGCCCCTGGGCGCTCGCCGCTTCCAGTTCGGCGATATCGCGCTTGAGATCGCGCTTGCCGAACCACGGCACATCCTGCATCAGCAGGTAACGGGTGCTGCCGACGCGGTTGGGCAGCAGCGTCGCCGTCTGCTCGCCCATCCGCGTGATGTCGCGCAGTTCGGTACGGAATTTCGGATCGGCCAGCGCCCCGGCCGGTGCGACGCGCTCGGCCGCGGCTTCGGCCTCGTAGCGCAGGCCGGCCAGCTCGGGATTGTTGTCGCGGGCTAGCGCCAGGAGGCCATCGACACTGCGCCCCGGCACCTCCCCGGCCGCAGCGGCCAGGCACCAGAGGCCGGCCACGACGGCGCACAGGACGCGTCGCGGTCTGCAGTATGTTTTCATGGAACGCCCCCCGGAAATGTCGGCGGTCCGGGCCAGGCCCGGCCGCCATCGACGCTTATTTTGCCGTTTCGAGGCGGACGATGGTCATCATGCCGTTTAGCGTCGCCACCGCAAAGCGGATTTTCTGGCCTTCCTTGACGCTGTCGAGCCAGGCGGCGTCCTTGACGCGGAAAGCCATGGTCATCGCCGGCATGCCGTTGGGCAGCGGACCATGCGTCACGGTAAGCTTGCCTGCCGCCTTGTCCACCTTCTTGACCACGCCGTCGCTCAGCGGCACTTCGGCGGCCGGGGCGTGCATGGCGCCGTGGTCCATGTGCTCCATGCGGTCGGCGGCGACGGCGGGGGTGACCAGTCCAGCAGCCAGGGCGACGGCGCCGATCGTGGCGAACAATGCTTTCATGATGCAATCTCCTGAGGGTAAATTTTTGGCGGCAATCGCGGCGCCACCCCGAACTTCGGCGGGCCTATAGGTTGCGAATGAGGTCATTCTGCGTCGTCGATCCCGACAGCAGCCTGACCGGAACATTACATTTTTGTCACCTGCACAGCGTTCAGTGGGCATGCGTATGCCCGGCGTGCGCATGGTGATGCGCGGCGCCCACCGGCGCCGCGGCCGCGCCGGACTCTTCGCGATGGCTGTCGATGCCGGCATGGGAATGGCCTTCACTCGCCGCGACCTGTTGCCGGTAGGCGGCCGGTGCCAGGTCGGGCAATATTTTCAGGAAAGCAACCAGATCCCAGATTGCCGCGTCGTCCATGCCGCCTTGCGACCAGGCCGGCATCCCGGAACCCTTGATCCCATGCTTGATGATCCAGAAGCGACGCGCCGCGTCGGGGTTGACGGTGGCTTGTGCCAGCTTGGGTGGGGCCGGATAAAGCCCGCGACTGATTTCCGTCGGCTCGACGCCGGGAGCAAGATGGCACTCGACGCACATTGCGTCGTAATTGCCGGCGCCGCGGCGGACCCGGGCCGGATCGACCAGATCCTTCGGCGGCACAAGCTCGGCGACCGCCCGGGCCAGCGAACGCTCGCGCGCCCATCCGATCAGCGCCATCAGGCTCGCCGAATGCGGCTGGTCGGCCGCAAAGCTCAAACCGCCGGCCTGGACCACGCCGCACGCGGCGGCGGCAATCAGGACGGCGCCCAGAAAAACGAACAGAATCTTTTTCACGGGAGAGCTCCGGGATTGTCCAACACGGATTATCGGCCAACGCGGCTGACCGGAAACTGACAGCCGTATTACATTTATGTAAGGTGCTGGATTGCGGCGGCCGGACAGCGCAAAATGTCCGCCTTTGAACAGCGGGAGTGGCGGGTGCGAATACTGGTCGTCGAGGACGAACCCAAGACCGGGGATTATCTCCGCCAAGGCCTGGTCGAGGCCGGCTTCGTCGTCGATCTCGCCCGCGACGGACTGGACGGCCTGCACCTGGGGCACAGCGAGGCCTACGACCTGGCGATCCTCGACGTCATGCTGCCCGGCATCGACGGCTGGGAGGTGCTGCAGGGTCTCCGGCGCGCCGGCAAGGAGATGCCCGTTCTTTTCCTGACCGCCCGCGATGCCGTCGAGGATCGCGTCAAAGGCCTCGAGCTGGGGGCCGACGATTATCTGGTCAAGCCCTTTGCCTTCTCCGAGTTGCTGGCCCGGGTCCGGACCTTGTTGCGCCGGGGCGGCAAGGCCAAGGAATCCGAAGTGCTGCGCGCTGCCGACCTCGAACTCGACCTGGTCCGCCGCCGGGTCACCCGCCACGGCCGCAAGATCGACCTCACCGCCAAGGAGTTCCTGCTCCTCGAACTCTTGCTCCGGCGCCAGGGCGAAGTCCTGCCCCGTTCGCTGATCGCCTCCCAGGTCTGGGACATGAATTTCGACAGCGACACCAATGTCATCGAAGTCGCCATCCGCCGCTTGCGCGCCAAGGTCGATGACGGTTTCGAGCCGAAACTGATCCGCACCGCCCGCGGCATGGGCTACGTGCTGGAGGTCGGCGAGTGACCGTCCTCGGCCACCAGTCGGTCACCTGGCGGCTGACCCTGCTCTTCGCCGCGGTATCGACCGCCGTGCTGCTGGTGCTCGGTCTACTCGTCGGCTCGCTGGTCGAGCGCCATTTCGAGGATCTCGATCTCGAATTGCTCGATGGCAAGCTCGAACTCGTGCAGCACGCGCTGGCCGCCGTCGGCTCACCCGGTGAACTCGGCACCCTGCCCGCCCGCCTCGACGAATCGCTGATCGGCCACCACGGGCTGGCGGTGGCGATCTGGAAAGCCGACGGTCAGGCGCTCTATACCACGCCGGATGCCGACTTCCCGCCGACACTGCGCGCCGCGCCGATGGCCGAGGGCCATCGCCCGGTCACCTGGCGCGGCAACGCCGGCCAACTCCTGCGCGGCGTTGTCGGTCCGGCAAACTTCAGTTTCCCCGGTCACCGCGACGTCGTCGTCACGATTTCCACCGACCTCGGCCATCATCAGCATTTCATGCACTCCTTCCAGGCCGCGCTGTGGACGGTGGTCGGCCTGGCCGCCGTGGTCAGCGGCCTGCTCGGCTGGCTGGCGGCACGGCGCGGCCTGGCGCCGCTGCGCGACATCTGCCGCGACGCGGCCGGGATCACCGCCACCCGGCTCAGCCACCGCCTGTCGGCCGATGCGATTCCCGCCGAACTGGCCGAGGTCGCCCGTACCCTGAACGAGATGCTGGCCCGCCTGGAAGAGTCCTTCCAGCGCCTTTCCGCCTTCTCGTCCGACCTCGCCCACGAACTGCGCACTCCGGTCAGCAACCTGCTGACCCAGACCCAGGTGATGCTGGCCAAGCCACGGACCGTCGCCGAATACCAGGACGTCCTGGCTTCCAATGCCGAGGAATTCGAGCGCCTGTCGAAAACCATCGCCGACATGCTGTTCCTCGCCAAGGCGGAAAACGATCTCGTCGTCCCCCACCTGGAACGGGTTGACCTGCGCGGCGAAGTCGATGGCCTTATCGAATTCTACGAAGCGCTTGCCGAAGAAAGTGGCGTCACCCTGTCAGTTGATGGCCAGGCCGTGGTTTCCGGCGACCGCCTGATGCTGCGCCGGGCGATCGGCAACCTGCTGTCCAACGCCTTTCACCACACGCCGCGGGACGGCCGCATCGACATTCGACTCAGCCGCGGAGCGGACGGGGTGACCTCGCTGGCGGTGGAAAACACCGGGGAAAGCATCGCCCCGGAACACCTGCCGCGCCTGTTCGACCGTTTCTACCGCGCCGACCCGTCGCGCCAACGCCTGGCGGACGGCGCCGGACTTGGCCTGGCGATCACCCGCTCCATCCTGCGCGCCCATGGCGGCGATACTTTCGTCCGCTCTAACGACGGCATCACGACCTTCGGGCTGACGCTGCCCGCCTGACGGCCGGCGGCTCGGCAACGAACGGCGGCATTCCGCAGCGGCCGGCTTTTCCCACGAAATCTGTCCGTAATTCCTACAGAAAAAGGGGGCGGCGCCGACTTGTCGACCTGCCGGGCCAGACCGATACTGGCACCTGCAGCACCAGCCCCCAGCCCTCCTCCCCAGGAAGGCATTTGCCCCGCCGAGTATTCGGCGGGGCTCTCTTTTTTCGGGTTTCGCCGCTAGCGGCGGGCAGCTTTCCAGGCGGCGACGCAATTTTTCCGGAAATAACCGAGGGCACGTTCCATGTAGGCATCCGGCATTTGCGGGTCGTTGTCGGCGAGGTGGATTTCGGCATCCGGTTGCAGATCGTGCAGCCACATCGCCTTCAGGTCTTCGCGCTGCTCGAACGGCGCGTGCTGATCGATGAAGGCAAGGACCGCCGACGCGTCGAAACCGTTGGTCCGGTAGGCGGCAACGATGCTTTTTGCATCCTTGAGCAGGGCTGCGGCCTTGGGCGGGTGGCCGGTGGCGATCGAGAGGAAGATGGTCGCCAGCACCGCCGGATCATCCGCTTCGCCCTTGGTGATGCGCACCCAGTCGCGGGCGACCAGCTTGTCGTAGGCGACGACATCCTCTTCCGGCGCCTCGCGCACGAAAATGGCGCCCTGCGCCTCGGCATGCAGCATTTCGTCAGGCGAACGCTCCAAGGCCCGCAGCCGGGGCAGCGTCACCGCGACGAATTCCTGCATCGCCGAGCGCGTCATCTCGTCGAAGGCGGCCGGGGCCTCCCGCAGGAAGGCGTCGAGGACGGCAGGCTTCGCCTTGAAGGATGGCTTGCGCAGCGTCTCGATCAGCTTGACGAACTGGCTTTTCGAGGGCAATTCGCTGCTCTTGCCGCCACCGGCGTAGAGCACCAGCATCGCCGAGCGGACGATTTCCTCGGCACTGAAACTTTCGTATTCCTCCGGCGTCGCCTGCATCTGGCGCGCCAGCCAGCGGGCGAAATCGATGCGCATCTGGTTGGCCTGCCCCTGCCGGACCTGCTCGCGGTAGCTGGCGACCGACAGCGGAAAGGCGAGGGTCCGCTCGTTGACGAAATCCTTCTGCGCCGCCGGTTCGGCCCGTCGTGGCGCCAGGCTGGTATCCATCGGCATCGCCTGCAGGCGTTTGAGCATTTCGGAGCCGCCGCGCGAATGCGACAGGAAGGAATTATCGCGCAGGGAGACCGCCGCCAAGCGCAAGTCGCCGTTCGCGACATCCTCGAGATAGAGACTGATCAGATTGGCGATGCGCACCACCGCCGATTCCAGATCGGTGCGCAAATAAGCGGTGCCGAAATGGTCGGCGATCTGGACGATCCCCTTCGGGCCGTCAGCCGCCATGCGGTCGATCGCGGCCTGGTCGAGCAGGCCGTATTGCAGCCCGTAGCGGACGGCTTGCTCGAAGAAGGGGCGATCGTCGACGATGCTCAGCGAATTGTTCACGTCAGCGCTCCATCACAGGGCCGATTCCTCGTCATCCGGCGCTGGCGCCTTGGCCGGCTGGCCGGCCGTCGTCACGGTTTCCTCGAGAGCTTCGACGCGATGCAGCATGCGGTCGCGCAACATGATGACGATCTGCTCGAAAATGTCCGACAACTCATAGCGCAGCACCCAGGCGGTTTCCATCCAGTCGTGGTCGGAGATGTCGCCGCGCGAGACCTTGGGCCGCGAACTGGTGATCGAGTCGCCCTCATGGAGCGCCTCGTCGATTTCCTCGATCTTTTCGTTCAGCCAGGTCAGGGAGCGGGATTCCAGGCCGTGTTCGGTGTGGAAATCGTCGGAAAACTCGCCCGATACCGCAAAGGCCAGCAATTCCTCGTCGCGCTCGCCGAAATAGTCGGCCAGCACCAGGTAGCCGCCTTCCGTCTCGCCGATCGCCTCGAGATATTCGGCGGTCAGTTCGTCGTCGCGGTAGAGCACGGCATTCATCATGCCGTGCAGCGCGCGATGGGTCTGTTCCTTGTAGCGGGATTCGAGAACGACGGCGCGGGCAAACTGGTCCGGCGTCACCACCATGTTGACCACCGACTCCTTGGAGCCGTCGAAGCCGCGCATGATCGCCAGCAGGTCCTTGGCCGGCACCTCGTTGAGGACCTCGACCAGCGCTTCGTCGCCATCGCTTTCCGCAATGGCGGTCAATGCCTGTTCGGCGCCCTGGATGTCACCGGCGAGGATGAGTTGGGAAGTCCTGATTACGACGGGATGGGTCATGTCATGCCTTAAAGATAAGTCGAATTCTGTGGGCGGTTCCGGGGAAGGCTGGCGCCGGCGATCAAGACTTGAAGGAGTCGAAGCCCTGATCGGCCAGCCAGTCGTTGCCTGCTTCGGCGAGATCGCCGTCCTCGTCGCCCTCGTCCTTGCCGTCGGACGGCGCATCCTCGTCGGCGGCCGCCGGCGCCGGGGCCGAGGTGTCGAACTTGCGGATGAATTCCAGACAGGCGGCCGTGACCATGAACACCTCGCCGGCACTTTCGGCCAGTACGGCATCGACCATGGGACGCGCCCAGGGCTCGACGGTGATCGCCGAGGCGAGCGCTTCCCAGCTGGGAAAATCGTCGTCATCGGGTTCGCACATCACGGCCGCCGCCATCGCCTGGGGATCGGCAAAGGAAAATCCGTCGTAAAACACCGGCACCACCATCTCCGGGCTGAACTCGATCATCGGCAGGATGGCCTGGAGTTCCTGGCGCTTTTGCCGCAAGCGGCCCTTGAGCGCCGAATTGCCTTCGGAATCGGTCAGCAAGTCCTCGATTTCGGCATCGTAGGAGGCAGCGAGTTCGGAAAAGTAATAGGAGTTCTTCATGCTTGGATCTTTCCCAGGTAGCTGGCCCAGATTTCCCGGGCCACGGCCAGCGGGTCGTCGACCAGGCTGGTGCGGCGGGTTTCGTCGTAAGCCTTGCGGCGGTCGGCATCGCCGAGGAGTTCGTAGGCTTCCTGCACGGCTCTGAACTTGGCCGCCGCATCCGGTTCCGGGTTGCGGTCGGGATGGAACAGGGCCGCCTTCTTGCGGTAGGCCGACTTGATGGTTTCGGCGGTGGCGTCGGGGGCGACGCCCAGCAATCCGTAATAGTCTTTCATGATCTCCCGATCAGTGTCCGTGCCGTCGCCGGCGGCCAGTCAATGGCGACCGGCCGACGAGTGGCCGCCCTTCGCTTCTGCCCGCTTCCGCCACGGGCTGCCCGTTTCGGAAAGACCGGCCGTCGGCCGCCCGGCCAAGGTCGATCGGCAACTAAATATCGTCCTTGTCGGCCTCGTCCTCATCCTCGTCACGTTTGTTCATGGCGGCGATCAGGGCATCGGCGTTGCGTTCGAAGTACAACTCCACGGCCAGGCGCAGGTTGTCCAGCGCCTCGGTCTCGGTGGCACCATCGCTGACGACGTCGAGATCGAGACAGCGGGCGATGAACAGACCATCTTCCGGGTACACCTCGTATTTGATCTTGTAGGGAACGGGTTCATTCATGGCGACATCGGCGATACCGGGTTCGGCATCTTTTGGGGGAAAGGCGAATTATCGGCGAAGCCCGGCCCCGGCAGCAAGACATCCCGGGTCATCGCGTCATATGGCCGGCCACCGGGCCGCCGCCGGCGCTCAGCGGCGGCGTCGGCGATTGCTTGCCCCTCAAGCGCTACGGGACAGGCTCGGTCCGCCGCGGAAACTGTCCTGCGCCTCTTCGAAGCGGCGAATCTCGAACAGCACTTCGCGCAGATTGAGGTCGCCGGCCGCCATCAGCTTGTCGACCAGGTGTTCGGTGAGCTGCTTGTGGCGGGCGAGTATGGTCTTGGTTTCGTTGTACAGGCGCTCGCTCTGCGCCTCCATTATGCTGCGCGTTTCCTCATCGACTTCCCGGCTGTCGCTATCCCGTTTCAGCGCCCCGAAATTCAGGCGGGTCTTCCGGTACATGCCCAGTTCGCCAACCGCGTGATGCAGCAGCTGGGTGACCCGGGTGATATCGTTGTGCGCCCCGTTGGTCGTCCCTTCCTCGCCAAAAAACAGTTCCTCGTTGGCCATGCCGCCGAGCAGGACGCGAACGTCGTGTTCGATATCGCCCTTGCTTTTCAGCAGGTTGCTTCCCTGCTTGTGGAAGACGAAGCCCAGCGCATTGCTGCGCGGGTTGGCCTTGAGCGAAATCTTGATGGTCTTCATGTCGGCCAGTATCTGCTCCCAGTTGTCATTGGTCAGCTTGCGTTCATGCTCCAGGTCAACAATGAAATGGCCCCATTCGTGCACGGCGATGATCCGGCGGTCCCGTTCCCGGTCCTGGGTGGTATCGCTATTCACGTTGCCGACCAGCACACGCTCGGCGGCCTGCATCAGGGTATCGGCATCGATCATCCGGCCGGCCTGCACGGCGCTGATGCCGGCTTGATTGACGATGGTTTCCAGATCGGCCGGGCTCTGCCCTTCGGTGACGTCCACCAGGTGACGCAGGTCGAGATCGGGCAGGACCTTGTCGGCGCGCTGCGCCAGGTAATGGTGGATGATGGCCAGCCGCTCGGTCGGGTTGGGCATGCGGAAATCCACTTTCATCTGGAAACGGCGCAGCATGGCCTCGTCCATTTCCATGGTTTCGCTGTTGAAGTTGCTGGCGACGATCCAGATGATTTCGGCATCGGTCTTGCTGCGCACGCCGTCGAGCACGGACAGCAGGGTATTGGCGGTGTCGTCGTCGAACTTGCGGCGGCCGCCGCGTTTCATGAACAGATCCTGCGCTTCGTCGAGGAAAACGATGCACTGACGGCGCCGCTTGGCCATGGCGACGATGCGGCTGAGCGTACTCGAACCGCCCGCGACATAGCCGGTTTCGAGGTTGGCCGCCGAGTGGAAGAGGATGGGCAGCCGCAATTCCTTGGCCAGGTAGCTGGCCAGCTTGGTCTTGCCGGTGCCGGCCGGGCCACTG
This sequence comes from Bacteroidota bacterium, assembly GCA_050259955.1. Lineage (GTDB taxonomy): Bacteria > Pseudomonadota > Gammaproteobacteria > Burkholderiales > Rhodocyclaceae > Azonexus. Next base: position 13,163 of record JBLNBM010000014.1, on the reverse strand, counting down.
AACATCACGTTGAACGGCTTGTGGATGCCGTAAGCCGAGTACTCGGCCCGCCGCTGGTATTGGTCCTTGATCTGCGCCACCTCGGCCTTGATGTCATCCATGCCGACCAGGTCGTCGATCGAGCCTTGGACCTGGGCCGGCTCGATGAACTTCAGCGACTTGAACTGCCCCTTGAGCTGAAAATAGAGGAAACCGAGCAGGCCGAGCGACAAAAGGGCCGACAAACCGCCGCTGGCTGCGGCCCGCCAGCTATCCTTCTCGGACTGCGGGCGCGCCCCGGCAAATCGCTGGTCGAGGCGCTCGAACAATTCGACGCTGCGCGGACTCAACTCGTGGCGCGGAATGAAGGCCAGCTTGCCCCCCCACGGCGCATTCACCGCCTTCTCGGTAAAGATCCGCGTTTCCATGTCGCTCGGATAGTAAGCGTACTGGGTGCCTTTCGATTCGACCAACACGATGCGCTCCGAGACGTTCCAGAGCAGCGGCTCGTAGATGACGTTGATGCGCTCGACAGGATTGGTCTCGACAAAGTTGAGCAGCGAGCCGCTGCCGAAGACAACGGGAAGCCGGTCGTTGAGCGTCCACACGCCTTCGCCGGGCTTGCCGCCAACCGCCATGTTCTTGACTTCCTCGGCGACGACCGCCTGTTTCTGGATGAGGATGACGGAATAAATGGCCGTCAGCGGAATCAGCACAATCAGGGCGACTACCGTCAGCTTGACCGCGGTCGCCTGGATGGCGAACCAATCGAGCAGCCGGCTGACGGCTTTCCTGACGGCGCCTCCCGGGCTGTTGGCGTTTTCCCCGGCGGCGGGGCGTTCCGATAAATCCGACATCTTTTTCCTTTATCAAGGATACGAACTCGTGTTCCGCGCAGGAACATCTTACGAAGGCCACCATAAATTCCGGCCGTTCTTTGGAGTCCAACCGGCCCATGAGGTTCCGGCAAGCTGACGAGGCGGCCGCCCCGGCCCGCCCGCCGGCCAACATTGCCCGTGCGGCATTTGTCAATCCTCGTTTGCCGCCATTGTCGCCACCGGGGGCTGCCGTCAGAATCGTCGGCGGCAGGAATCCACCTGGACTGCCGTCAGTTCGGCCAAACCGGAGCGTCTCCGGCCTGGCCTGCCGGCATGCCTATAATTGATCAAAAAAACAAATCCCCACCCTACCATTCGTCAGGAAACAGCCATGCACACCAACATGCTCGACACCAACAAGGATGAGCCTCTGCGCAACGACATCCGCCTGCTCGGCCGCGTTCTCGGCGACACGGTGCGCCAGCAGGAAGGCGAAGCCGTCTTCGACATTGTCGAGCGCGTTCGCCAGACCGCCGTGCGTTTTGCGCGCGACGGCGACCCCGCCGCCCGTGCCGAACTCGCTACCCTGCTCGACCCCCTGCCGCGCGATACCACCCAGGCGGTGGTCCGCGCTTTCAGCTATTTTCTGCAACTGGCCAATATTGCCGAAGATGAGCATCACGTCCGCCGGCGGCGGGCTCATGACCTGGCCGGCTCGCCGCCGCGCGAAGGCAGCCTGGTGCATGCCCTCGATCAGCTGGCGGCCAGCCAGGTGGCGCCGGAAGCGGTTGCCGATTTCTTTGCCCATGCCGTGGTCGCTCCGGTCCTCACCGCGCACCCGACCGAAGTCCAGCGCCAGAGCATGATCCGCAATCACCGCGAAATCGCCCATCTGCTCGACCAGCGCGAACGCCTGCAACTGACGCCGGACGAAGAAGCCGAAAACGACCTGGCGCTGGCCAATTCCATCCTCACCCTGTGGCAGACGCGGATGCTCCGCCCGGTCCGCCTCAAGGTGCTGGACGAGGTCAAGAACGGCATCAGCTATTTCCAGGAAACTTTTTTCACGGAACTGCCGCGCCTCTACATCCAGGCGACGCAGCAGCTGCAGAAGCGCTACCCGGAGAAGACCTGGGTCCTGCCGCCTTTCTTCCAGGTCGGCAGCTGGATCGGCGGCGACCGCGACGGCAATCCCTTCGTCACCGCCGACATCCTGTGCGAAGCCCTGCGTCTGCAGTCGGCGGCGGCGCTCAGCCACTACCTCGAAGAAATCCATGAACTGGGCGGTGAGCTGCCCCTCTCCGACCTGCTGGTCGAAGTAACGCCGGAATTACTGGCGCTTGCCGAACATTCCACCGACCATTCGCCGCAGCGTTCCGACGAGCCTTACCGGCGCGCCCTGTCCGGCATTTACGCCCGGCTCGCGGCGACCGCCCGCGTCCTCGATCATTTCGAACCGGTGCGCCACGAAATCGGTTGCGCCGCCGCCTACGACACTCCGGAAGCCCTGCGCGCCGATCTCAAGGTACTGGCCAATTCGCTGAAGCTGAACGGCAGCGCCAGCCTGGCCGGCGGCCGCCTGCGCCGGCTGTTGCGGGCCGTGCAGGTCTTCGGCTTTCACCTGGCACCGATCGACCTCCGCCAGAATTCCGAAGTGCACGCCCGCAGCGTCGCCGAACTGCTCGCCGGTGCCGGCCGCTGCCCCGATTACGAGGGCTTGGCCGAAGCCGAACGGATCAAGCTGCTGGTCGAGGAAATCAGCTCGCCGCGCCCGCTCTACTCGCCCTACCTCGACTATTCGGAAGAAACGCAGGGCGAACTGGCCATCTTCTTTGCCGCCCGCGAACTGCGCGGCCGTTACGGCGCCGAGGCGCTGCCCAACTGCATCATCTCGAAGACCGACGGCGTCTCCGACCTGCTCGAACTGGCGCTGCTGCTCAAGGAAGCCGGCCTGTTGTTGCCGGGCGCCCCGGCGCGGCTCGACGTCAATATCATCCCGCTATTCGAAACCATCGAGGATTTGCAGAAGAGCGCCGCCACCATGGCCGGCATCTTCCAGATCCCCATCTACCGCGAACTGATTGCCGGGCGCGGCGACGAGCAGGAAGTCATGCTCGGCTACTCGGACAGCAACAAGGATGGCGGCTTCCTGACTTCCGGCTGGGAACTGTACAAGGCGGAAATCGAGTTGACCGACGTCTTCCGCCAGTACGGCGTGCGCCTGCGCCTGTTCCATGGCCGCGGCGGTTCGGTCGGCCGCGGCGGCGGCCCGTCCTACCACGCCATCCTGGCCCAACCGGCCGGCGCCGTTTCCGGTCAGATCCGGCTGACCGAGCAGGGCGAGGTGATTTCCACCAAATACGGCGCCCCCGACACCGGCCGGCGCAACCTGGAAGTGCTGCTCGCGGCGACCCTGGAAGCCAGCCTGACCGACCACGAGAACCGCGTCGAACCGGCCGAACAGTTCCATCCGGTCATGGACGAACTGTCGCAACGCGCCTTCGCCGCCTATCGCGGCCTGGTCTATGAAACACCGGGGTTCACCACCTATTTCCGGCAATCGACGGTGGTTTCCGAAATCGCCACCCTGAACATCGGCAGCCGCCCCGCTTCGCGCAAACCCTCGGAGCGGATCGAGGATTTGCGGGCCATCCCCTGGGTCTTTTCCTGGGCGCAATGTCGCCTGATGCTGCCCGGCTGGTACGGCTTCGGTTCGGCCGTCGACGGGTATCTGCAAGGCAATCCGGACGGTCTCGACACGCTGCGCCGCATGCTGCGCGCCTGGCCGTTCTTCCGCAGCCTGCTGTCGAACATGGACATGGTGCTGGCCAAGACCGATCTCGCCATCGCTTCGCGTTACGCCGAACTGGTGGACGACGTCGAACTGCGCCAGCGCATTTTCAGCCGCATCCGCGCCGAATGGGAATTGACCCAGCGGCATCTGCTGGCCATCCTGGAACAGGACGAACTACTCGCCGACAACCCGATGCTGAAACGCTCCCTGCAACTGCGCTCGCCCTACATGGACCCGCTCAATCACCTGCAGGTCGAACTGCTGCACCGCCACCGCGCCGGCGAAACGGACGAGCGGGTGGCCCGCGGCATTCATCTGACCATCAACGGCATCGCTTCCGGATTGCGCAACAGCGGTTAAAATCGCCCAATGCCTACACCCATCAAACGCACCGTGTTTTTCGTGTCCGACGGCACCGGCCTCACCGCCGAAGCGTTGGGCCACAGCCTGCTGACCCAATTCGAGCAAGTGGAATTCAAGCAGATCCGCATTCCCTTCCTCGACAGCATCGAGAAGGCCGAGGACGCCGTCGCCCGCATCAATACCCAGGGCGAAAGCGACGGCATGCGGCCGATCGTCTTCACCACCCTGGTCAACCAGGCGCTGGCCAGCATCGTGCACCAGGCCGACGCCTTCTGCCTCTCCTATTTCGAAACTTTCCTGGCGCCGCTCGAAGCCGAACTGGGCGTCAAGTCCAGCCACACCGTCGGTCGCTCGCACGGCTCGGCCGACAGCTCGGACTACAAGAATCGCATCGAAGCGATCAATTACACCCTGGCCCACGATGACGGCATTACCGACCGCGACCTGGCGGAATCCGACGTCATCCTGGTCGCCGTATCGCGCTGCGGCAAGACGCCGACCTCACTCTACCTGGCCATGCAGTTCGGCCTGAAGGCCGCCAATTTCCCGCTGATTCCGGAAGACTTCGATCGCGGCCACCTGCCCGGCACGCTGGAGCGGCACCGCAGCAAGCTGTTCGGCCTGACCATCCAGCCGGAACGCCTGCACCAGATCCGCGAGGAACGCCGGGCGGGGAGCAAATACGCCTCGCTGGCCAACTGCCGTTACGAAATCGGCGAAGCCGAAAAGATGATGCGCCGCGAAGGCATCCGCTGGCTGGATTCGTCGACCAAGTCGATCGAGGAAATTTCGACCACCATCCTGCAGGAACTGAAGCTGCGCTGACCGGCGCAACCATTGCCCTCTCGCGTGTCAGGCCGGTTCCGGCCGCCCAGCAAACAGCTACGCCCGCTGAAATCACCCGGCGGGTGTTTTGCTTTCCCGGGTTCTCCTGAATTCCTACATTGATCTGGCTCTTCGCCGACTTGTTCCTATCGGAATCCCACCCGATACTGTCAGCGCTGTTCTCGACGCCACTAACCATCAGGATAGAGGCTTTTCCCCACCGGTTCGCCGGTGGGGTTTCTTTTGCCGACAGCGAACAATCGGCATGGCGCTTGCTGCCCCTCTATCCACGTCTTCCTGTTCGACCTCGCAACGCCGATGCGGTGCGAAGGACGACGGAACTTTCCGGCACCGCCGTTCCTCACAGGTATGGTTGGTTTTCCTGTGGAGATTGCACCATGGATCGACAAGTGGATTTCATCAGCGGAATTTATGCAAGTCGCGCACAAGCAGAGCGCGTGCGTGATGAACTGGTAGCCAGTGGCTACCCGGCTGAAAAAACGAGGATTTTCCCCCGGATCAGAACCGGGGACCATAGCCACCAGTTGGCGGAGGCGGACGATCTCCTCAAGGACGTACTGCTCGAGAGCGCCGTCGGAGCCACGGCGGGAACCGCCGTGGGAGCGCTGGGCGAACTCGCCCTGGTAGCCGCCAACGTGATCTTGTTTGCCACCAGCCCGGTAGTTGCCCCGCTCGCCATGCTCGGTTGGGGCGCCGCGGTCGGAGGACTTCTCGGTGGCGCCATGGGAGCAAACGGTTTACGGATCAAAGGCACCTTGGCTGACCTCGTGCTCTATGGCATTCGCCATGGACATGTCACTTTGGCGGTCGAAGCCGGAACTCCTGAAGAAGCCCGCCTGGCCTGCGACATCATCGGGGATTCTGCCATCGAGCACAATGACCGGCGATCGATGGATATTCGTCCGGCCCCGGGCGCCCCGCGCCCGACGGTGTGACGCCGACGAAGCCAACCCGGAAAAGCCGACTTTGGCTCTCTGGCCGTAGTCGGTCGCAATGTGCTGGTTGCCTGTCGCTCGTATTTTGAGAACAGTTGGTGGCTAATTTCGTCATCGCCCGATGACGCCCCCAAACTTTTGCCGTCATTGGCAAAAAATCGAAGCTGACGTTCGCCAACCCAGGCCCTCCTCTGTCGTCTCTACGCCTCGACCCGATTGCGCCCGCGTTCCTTCGCCTGGTAGAGCTTTTGGTCAGCCACCGCCAGAAGGGCTTCAACACTTTCCGGCTTGTCCGAGCCCGCTTGCGCCACCGCTACCCCAAGACTGACCGTGTAGGTCGGCAGACCTTTCACGGGCTGCTTCTGTATTTCCTTACGAATCCGTTCTGCCACCTGCTTGGCTTCGGCCAATCCGGTATCAGGCAACAGGATCACGAACTCTTCGCCGCCGAAACGAGCCAGCACATCGGGAATGCGCAGCATCTGCCCGGTCCGCCGGCAAAAGTCCTTGATTACCAGATCGCCGACATGATGGCCGTGGGTGTCATTCACCTTTTTGAAGAAGTCGATGTCGGACGTTATTGCCGCCAGCGGCTGACGGGTGCGCTGGCGACGCGCCCATTCCACCTCGGCCCGCCCAAAAAAAGCCCGGCGATTGAGCGCACCGGTCATTGGATCGCGGGTGGCCATGAACTCGAGATCAACCCGTAGCCGTTCATTGGCGACCAGGATAAAACCAATCGATAGTCCCAAGACCCCAAGCGAGAAAAATCCCAGATAGAGTTGCTGGATCAGGCCGTGGTCGAATAGATCGTCGATCTGGTCGGAAACCGAAGGCAGCGTTGCGATACGATAAACTGCCACCACCAGCCCCAGCATGAAGAAGCCGCTCAAGAAACGACTGCCAAATCCCCGAGGCGGCGCTTGCCAGGCCAAGTAAGTGCCGAAGGCAGAGAAGACGATATGCGCCAGGGCCATCAGAAACAATCGACCCTGGTAATGATGGCTGCCATAAGTCAGCCAAACGATTACGATGAGTAGTGCTCCGATGATATCCAGGGCGGGGCGCCAAACGACCGGCCGCCCACAATAACGCTGCAGGCCGACGATCATCCACAACTGTCCGAACAGAAACAGCGCACTCGATAGCACCACCGTCAGCAGGCTCGGCAATATCCCACGCAGTGCACTTAGTCCAGAAGCAAAAGCAATCAGCCCTACGGCCCTGGCCCAATCGCCCAAACCCTCGATTTCCCCGGGAAAGCTCCGCGCCTGAACCCAAAGCACCAGCGCACAGAGCAGACCGAGCAGATTGGCTACCAGTAAAAAGGTCCGCGGATCGAAGAGTTCCATAGGATAGCTCAAGGGAATGGGAAAAACACCGACTGATTGTGCCCAGTTAAGCGCTGCATATACCGTTAGAAGCCCTACGCAGTGCCCTCCCGCCAAGCCGACATCGGGCACCTCGGGTCTGGCACATCGGCCGTCACAACCAGCGCCAATGGGCCATTGAGATTTTTCCCGATCTCTCGGCCCGTTTCCTGTGCAGTACCCGACCGCCAGCAAACGGAATTATCCCTTCACCGAACTACACCGACGGAATTCCCTGTTCTGCGATAAAAATTAGAATTCGCCGCAGCGTCCGCCCCAAATCAATCGGTTTCGTTTTGATGGGCAAAAAACAAAACGCCCCGGAGGGCGCTTGTTTTGGTTGTTTCTGGCGGACACGCAGGGATTCGAACCCTGGATCCAGGTTTTGCCCGGATGCACCCTTAGCAGGGGTGTGCCTTCGACCACTCGGCCACGTGTCCATTCCGTACTTCAACGAGGCGCGGATGATATAGCGTCCGCGCCCTTTGGTCAAACCTTACTGATCCAGACCGAAAGTCCGGTGCAGCACGCGGACGGCCAGTTCCAGGTACTTTTCGTCGATGACGACGGAAATCTTGATCTCGGAGGTGGAGATCATCTGGATGTTGATGCCTTCATCGGCCAGCGCCTTGAACATCTGGCTGGCGACACCCGGGTGGGAACGCATGCCGACGCCGACGGCGGAGACCTTGCAGATCTTGCTGTCGCCGACCACTTCGCGGGCACCCAGTTCGGCCTTGACGGTTTCCAGGATGGCCTGGGCCTTGGCGAACTCGCCGCGATTCACCGTGAAGGAGAAGTCGGTGGTGCCGTCGTGGCCGACGTTCTGGATGATCATGTCGACGTCGATGTTGGCGGCGGCGATGGCACCCAGGATATGGTAGGCGATGCCCGGCTTGTCCGGCACGCCGAGCACGGTCAGCTTGGCTTCGTCGCGATTGAAAGCGATCCCGGAGATGATCGGTTGTTCCATGTTCTTGTCTTCCTCAACAGTGATCAGCGTGCCTTCCCCTTCGTCCTGGAAGCTGGAAAGAACGCGCAGTTTGACCTTGTACTTGCCGGCGAATTCGACCGAGCGGATCTGCAGCACCTTGGAGCCGAGGCTGGCCATTTCCAGCATTTCCTCGAAGGTGATGCGATCCAGCTTGCGTGCCTCGGGCACGACGCGGGGGTCGGTGGTGTAGACGCCATCCACGTCGGTGTAGATCTGGCATTCATCCGCCTTCAGGGCGGCTGCCATCGCAACGGCCGAAGTATCGGAACCGCCGCGACCGAGGGTGGTGATGTTGCCGTGCTCGTCGGCACCTTGGAAACCGGCCACAACAACGACCGCATCATCAGCCAGGTCGCGATGAATGTTATGACCTTCGATATCCAGGATGCGAGCCTTGGTGAAGGTGCTGTCGGTTAGGACCTTTACCTGACTGCCGGTATAGCTTCGGGCCTTCAGGCCGATATCCTTGAGCGCCATAGCCAGCAGAGCAATGGTGACCTGCTCGCCGGTGGACACCATTACGTCCAATTCACGGGGATCAGGTGAGGAGGATATGTCTTTAGCCAGGCCGATCAGGCGGTTGGTCTCACCGCTCATCGCGGAAACGACCACCACCACTTGATGCCCTTGGGCTTTCCAACGAGCCACCCGTTTTGCAACGTTACGGATGCGCTCAGGCGACCCCATGGATGTGCCGCCGTACTTCTGAACTATCAGAGCCATTGTCTTATCGAAACCAATCGCTGGGAGCTGTGAAAGGGCAAGATTTTACCTGATCTTTGAAACATTCCGATGCTTGAAATAGTCCTTTGAAGCGCCCCTACCAAGAGCCAAGCGCGATGCCGTCCTTGTATGTTATCCGCCTACTACCTATAATTTTAGTCATATAACTAACGATATAGATCACAGAACAGCAGCGTATCTTTTTTGCACCCCATTTCCCGTATGGAGAGACAACCAATGAAAGCCCCGGAAAAGATTGATGCCCGCGAAATCCGCCGCAAACTCGGCCTGAATCAACAGCAGTTCTGGTCCAAGCTGGGCGTCACGCAAAGTGGCGGCTCCCGCTACGAAAGCGGCCGCAACATGCCCCGCCCCGTGCAGCAACTGCTTCGCCTGGTGCACGTGGAGCAAATCGACATCGCCAAGATCAAGCGCGAAGACTTCGAAGTCGTCGAATTCCTGAAGGCCAACAATGCTGATCTGTTCAAGGAATTGAAAAAGCAGGCCCGCGCAGCACGCAAAGCCGGCTAAAGCATTACGAAGGCAAGGGAATCTTTCAGGGGCTGACCGTTGCGGTCAGCCCTTTTTCTTTGAGTCGATCCGCCAAGCGTTCCAGCCATTCACGGGGCAACCGCTGGAGCCGCGGCGCTTCAGCCTGGGTGGAGGGACGGGCCAATCCATACAGATGGACGCCGCGAATAAGGCCGACCTCCTCCGCCAGCCCGTCAACGTAGGCATCCAACTCGGCATCGGACGGGGGCATACCATCCAATGCGAAAAAACAGGATTGCACCCAGGTCGGACAAATACCAGCGCAAAGCCGCAGCCGCTTGATCGCCGCCTCGGGAGACACCTGGGTGTTGTTGATGCTCGAAAAAGCTGCGTCGGTCAGGCCATCCAATTTGAACCAGACCTCGCCACCTGCCACAGCCAACCGTTTCAACCCCACCTGGACCCGCTCCTGGCCGATCAGACTGCCGTTGGTGATGAGCCGAATGGGTAGCTTGCCCGCCAGTCCGAACCGTTCGAGCAACTCGACCACACAGGCGACCGCCTCGGGAAACTCCGCCGCACTCGTCGGCTCACCATTCCCGGAGAAGGCCACGTCAACGAGACGACGAGACTCGGGCGCCACGCGGCTTTCCATGAAATCCCCGTGACAAACCTGCTGCAACAGACTTTCCAATTCGTCTTTCAACTGAGCCAGATCGATAGGCGGCGGACCGCCGCGCTTCAAGTCCGGCACTTGGCAATACACGCAACGCCAGTTGCAGGCATTGTTGGGATTCAGATTGATGCCGATGGATACGCCGCCCGCTCTCCGCGAGACCACCGGATAGACGTAGGTCATCCCGGCGTTGTCGCGGGAATGCTTGGTTTCATCGAGCAGGGAGGGCATGTTGCTGACCATGAAAAGCAGGCCAGAGGCCGAAGGCTATAATGTGCGGCCGCCAGAATAGCACCCCGCTCAGCCCATGCAGATTACCCGCCGCCTTGAATTCGACGCCGGCCACCGCATCCCCAATCACCGCAGCCAGTGCCGCCATATGCACGGGCATCGCTATGTGCTGGAGATAACTTTGCGCGGCGACATCGTCCGCGACGAGCAATCCCCGGAGGACGGCATGGTGATGGATTTCGGCGAAGTCAAAACCATCGCCAAACGTCTCGTGGTGGATGCCTGGGATCACGCCTTCCTGGTGTGGAAGAACGACAAGCAAATCGTGGACTTCCTGGCCACGATTGCCGACCACAAAACCGTATTGATGGACGCGGTCCCAACGGCTGAAAACCTGGCTGCGTGCGCCTTCAAAATCCTCACCCCCGCCTATCTGGATGCCTATGGCCGCCACGTTCGTCTGGAGCGGGTGCGACTCTACGAGACGCCCAATTGTTGGGCCGATGCCCTCGCCGATACTGCGGACTGATTCGCTGCAGACAAGCACAAACCTCAGGACCTAGCCCGAGGTTTGCTGAACCGAAAACGCGTTACGCACTGCATCCTTGAGAAGCTCGTCATCCCAAGGCTTGCTGAGGTACTTCCATACGGCGCCCTGGTTGATGGCGTCCGTCACCGTCCCTAGCTCCGAATAGCCGGACAAAATGATCCGAACGGTATCCGGATAGAGCGTTTTGATCTTGCTGAGCAACTCGATGCCACTCATCTCCGGCATACGCTGATCGGAGATCACCACCTGCACCGGATGCAGGGCAAGAATCTCCAAGGCTTCAGGCCCGCTGCTGGCCGTATAGATCTTGTAGTTTTCCCGCCGTAGCAGGCGCTTCAACGCATTGAGGATATTGGGCTCGTCATCCACCAGCAACAGTGATTTGGCCTCTCCATCAACCTCACCGCCATCGAACCTCAGCCGACGGTCTTCCTTCAACATCGCCACGACTTCATCGGCCGAACAGGGCCTACTGAAGAGAAAGCCCTGCATTTCGTCACACCCCTGGCGTTGAAGAAAGTTCAATTGCGCCTGGGTTTCCACGCCCATCGCCACCACCTTCTTCCCCAGCTTTCGCGCCATGGCGATCATTGCGGAAACAATGGAGGCATCGACCGGATTGGTGGTGATGTCCTGGATGAATAACCGATCAATCTTTAACCGCCCCACGTCAAACCGGGACAAATAGGCCAAGGACGAATATCCCGTACCAAAACCATCCAGAGAGAGCTGAACCCCAAGAGCCCGCAAGCGATCAATGACTCCGATCGATTGGGCCGGGTCGCGCATCATAGCCCCCTCACCCAGCTCAAGCTCCAGATACCGGGCCTCAACGCCGGTTTCCTCGAAGAGATTCGCCAGCATGCGCGGCAAATCCACCAGATGAAAATTGCGAATGGAAAGATTGACGGAGATAGGCAGCTTGGGCAGCCCCGCATCGCGCCATTCCTTGACCTGGTGCAGGGCGGCACGCAACACCCATTCGCTGAGTGGGACAATGAGACCGGTCTCCTCCGCCACAGAGATGAACCGCTTGGGATCGATCATTCCGCGCTCGGGATGCTGCCAGCGCACAAGGGCTTCAAAACCGACGATCTCCCCGGACACCAGGCTCAGCTTGGGCTGGTACTGAAGCGACAGTTCGCTGCGCTCGATCACCTGACGCAGTTGAGCCGGCATGCTCAACGTACTGATGGTCCGGGCACGCATGTTCGGATCGTAGACGCAGCAACGATTTCCGCCCTCTCCCTTCGCTGCCAGCATGGCAAGCGCGGCGTTTCCGAGCAGCGTTTCAGCATCGGTGCCATCCAGCGGGAAACGGGTAATGCCTATGCTGGCCGTCAAAGAAAGCTCGTGCTGACCAATGGTCATGGGCGCTGCAATGGCGGTCAGTAGCCGCTTGGCCGTTTCTGCACTGACCGACGTATCAATAGCATCGCCATGGAGTACGACGATGAACTCATCGCCATCCACTCGACCAACAACGTCCTCGCGTCGAATCGCCCCATGAATGCGACTCGCCACTTCGATAAGGACTTGATCCGTCTGCAGGCGCCCAAGGGAGTCCAGGAGTAGCCGGAATCCGTCGATGTCCAGCGAAAGCAGCGCGAAGCCCTTGGAGTGGCGTTGATAGCCCCGCAGCAAACTGCCCAATCGCTCCATCATGGACGGGAGGCTGGGCAAGCCGGTCAAGGCATCGAAGATCGAAACACGCGGATCGTGCCAATGATCGGAACGCAAGGACATGCCCTCATCCACCAAGGCGCAAAAACCTGAGATGTCACCGTTTGCATCCAGCAACGGCTGAATGCAAACGTATTCGCGCACCAGTTCGCCGCTCTTGCGCTTGTTGAGCAATTCCCCCTTCCAGGAATGCCCCTCCAGTATGCGCGCCCACATTTCCTGGTAACTCAGCAGCGAAGTCAGCCCTGACTGAAACAGCCGGGGATTGGCACCCAAGACCTCTTCTCGCATGTAGCCGGACGCCTGGAGACGCCGGTCATTGACGTACTGAATGCATCCATCCTTGTCGGTGATGATGACGCCGATATCGCTGCTATCAATGATGGAACGGAAAAATTTGTCGCTGACTTCCAAAGTCACGCCCTCCCGAAGGGGCCCACCGACATGAGGTTGGCCGTAATAAGGAAAGACTAGACGACTTGGAGGGGTAGAGCCAATGGGGAAAGCGTAGGACGCGCGATTCGCGTAACGCACTATGCGAATCGGAAGGGACAACAGGAAAGTGGCCGCAAAAAGAAAAATGGCCGATCTTTTTCAAGATCGGCCATTTTATGTTTTGGCGTCCCCACGGGGATTCGAACCCCGGTTCACACCGTGAAAGGGTGTTGTCCTAGGCCTCTAGACGATAGGGACTTCGTCTTACCAACAC
>JBLNBM010000013.1:0-118190 GCA_050259955.1 Bacteroidota bacterium | reverse complement strand
CAGCTCGATTGCGTCGCCGACGCCGATGCGCAGCAGGGTCGGCGTGGTCAGGGTGCGGGTGTGCAGTTCGTCGTCGCGCTGGCGGTCCCACTCGAGGCTGGTCTCGAGCTGGACGCGGCCCTTGCCGACGGTCTGGCTGGATTCTGCAAAGCCGGGTCGGTCGGTGGAGATCGCATCGCCGTCATCGGCGCGCGCGCCGGCGGCCAGGCCGCAGAGGATGGCGGCGGCCAGCAGAAGTAGTCGTCGGTTCGTCATGCGCCCTATTCTAACGTGCCAGATGGTCCCGCGGCGCCAGCGCCGCGGCCGCCGCACGTGTGAAAAAAAGCCCCGGCGGACCGGGGCTTTTCATGATGAAGCGCGAGGCTTACTGATTCTGCAGGAAAGTCTTCAGCTTGTCCGAACGCGAAGGCTGGCGCAGCTTGCTCATCGCCTTGGCTTCGATCTGGCGGATACGCTCGCGGGTCACGTCGAACTGCTTGCCGACTTCTTCCAGCGTGTGGTCGTTCGACATCTCGACGCCGTAGCGCATGCGCAGTACCTTGGCTTCGCGCGGGGTCAGCGAGTCCAGCACTTCCTTGATCACGCCGCGCATCGAGGCGTGCATCGCCGCTTCCAGCGGGGCCAGGGTCGCGTTGTCCTCGATGAAATCGCCCAGCTGGGAATCGCCGTCCTCGCCCATCGGGGTTTCCATCGAAATCGGCTCTTTCGCGATCTTCATGATCTCGCGCACCTTCGATTCCGGCATCTCCATCTTGGCCGCCAGGGTCGCCATGTCCGGCTCGCTGCCGGTTTCCTGCATGATCTGGCGCGAGATGCGGTTCATCTTGTTGATCGTCTCGATCATGTGCACCGGCACGCGGATGGTGCGGGCCATGTCGGCGATCGAGCGGGTGATCGCCTGGCGGATCCACCAGGTCGCGTAGGTCGAGAACTTATAACCGCGGCGGTATTCGAACTTGTCGACCGCCTTCAGCAGGCCGATATTGCCTTCCTGGATCAGGTCGAGGAACTGCAGGCCGCGGTTGGTGTATTTCTTGGCGATGGAGATGACCAGGCGCAGGTTGGCTTCGGTCATTTCGCGCTTGGCGCGACGGGCCTTGGCTTCGCCGGTGGACATCTGCTTGTTGATGTCCTTCAGGTCCTTCAGCGGAATGCCGATGCGGTCCTGCAGGGCCAGCAGCTTCTTCTGTTCTTCCTTGATGGCCGGGCCGTTGCGGGTCAGGATGGCGACGTAGGTCTTGGGGGCGGCGGCGATTTCGCCGTCGGCCCAGTCGAGATTGACTTCGTTGCCGGGGAAGGACTGGATGAAGTGCGGACGCGGCATCTTGACGCGATCGACGCAGATTTGCTGGATCTTGCGCTCGCAGCCGCGAACCTGCTCGACCATGCCGCGCACGCTGTCACACAGGCGCTCGATGGAGCGCGAGGTGAAGCGGATGTTCATCAATTCGTCGGAAATCTGTTCCTGCAGCTTGACGTAGGCCTTGTCGTGCGGGCCCTTGCTGTGCAGCGCCTTCTGCATCTTGGCGTGGATGGCGCGGATGATCGCGAAGCGTTCCAGCGCGTCGGTCTTCAGTTGCAGCAGGGAAGCCGAAACCGCGGCGGCGGCGCTGCCGCCTTCGTCGTCCTCGGCTTCGTCGTCTTCCTCGTCGACTTCTTCGGCCGGCATTTCGGCGGCCGGGGCGACTTCGAGGGCGTTCGGATCGATCAGGCCGTCGACCAGCTCGTCGATGCGCATTTCCTCGGTTTCGACCTTGAGGGCCATTTCGAGGATGTCGTCGATCGTCGTCGGACAGGCGGAAATCGCCTGCACCATATGCTTGAGGCCTTCTTCGATGCGCTTGGCGATTTCGATTTCGCCTTCGCGGGTAAGCAGCTCGACGGTACCCATTTCGCGCATGTACATGCGCACCGGGTCGGTGGTGCGGCCGAATTCGGAATCGACGGTGGACAGCGCCTGTTCGGCCTGTTCCTCGACTTCTTCATCGTCGGTGGCGACGGCGGCAGCGTCGGTCATCAGCAGGTCTTCGGCAGCAGGAGCTTCGTCGAAAACCTGGATGCTCATGTCGCTGAAAGTCGAGATGATGGCTTCGATACTTTCCGCGTCGACGACATCGTCCGGCAGGTGATCGTTGATTTCGGCGTAGGTCAGGTAACCCCGTTCCTTGCCGAGCTTGATCAGGGCCTTGAGGCGAGTCTTGCGCGCTTCGGCGTCAAGCGGTTCCGGAGTTTCTGCTATTGCACCGTCGAGCAGCGCCTTTTCGGCTGCCTTCTCCTTGGCTTTGCTGATGCGAGCCTTCGGGGCTTCCTTAGCAGTGTCTTTTGCCTTGGCCATGAAAACGATCCCTTAAATTGCGGAAAACCGCAGATTTTACCATAACTTAGCTTCGGTTTCCCCGGTTGCTCAGGAACTCGATGTAGGCCAGTTTTTCGGCGGCGCTCAGCCCGGCGACTCCGAACTGTTGTGCCTTGCTCTGCAATTCGGCGAAAGCCCGCTTGTGGCCACCTTCCTGGAGTTTTTCCAGGGTGTCGCGGAACTCGGTATCGGACTCTGCTTCGTCAAACGGCAACGCGAGAAGTTCCGAAGCCGCACTTTCGATCAGGGATTCTTCCGGCATGCCGCGCAGGCGTTCGCGAAGCGCAGCGTAGCTGGTGGCGCCCTGGCTCGCCCCGACGACCAGTTCGCGCAGGCGTATCAGGGCCGGGCGTTCAGCGGTGTCGGGCAGCAGGTCGACGGGCAATTGCGACGCCAGTTGCGGCTTATGCAGCACGAGGCGGAGCAGGTTGCGGGTCAGCGACGGGGCGGTGCGGCGCGCCTTGGGTGGCGCGGCGGCAGCGTAGGACTTGAGGTCGCACAGGCGCTCGACTTCGCTCTGGGCAAAGCCGCTGGCTTCCGCCAGGCGCTTGACCAGCTGCAGGCGGAGCAGCGGTGTCGGCAGTTTGAGGAGCAGCGGCTTGGCTTCGTAAATCAGTTGCGCCTTGCCTTCGGAGCTGGTCAGGTCGCAGCGCTGGGCGAGCTCGCGCAGCAGGAAGTCGGAAAGCGGCATGGCCTGGATGACCAGGCGATCGAATTCTTCCTTGCCGTGGGCGCGGATGTAGCTGTCCGGGTCTTCGTCCTGGGGCAGGAAGACGAAACCGAGGCGCTTGTTGTCGGCCAGCGCTTCCAGCGAATTTTCGAGGGCGCGCCAGGCGGCCTTGCGGCCGGCATTGTCGCCGTCGAAGCAGAACACGATGCGGTCGACCTGGCGCAGCAGCTTCTGCACATGGGGCGTCGTGGTCGCCGTGCCGAGGGCCGCCACGGCGTTGCCGACGCCGTTCTGGGCGAGCGCGATGACGTCCATGTAGCCTTCGGTGACGATGGCGGTATTGGTATCGCGCAGGCCCTGGCGGGCTTGCGGCAGACCGAACAGTTCGCGGCCTTTCTCGAAGAGCGGCGTTTCCGGCGAATTCAGGTATTTCGGCTCGCCCTGGTCGATGATCCGGCCGCCGAAGGCGATGATGTCGCCTTTCGGGTTGATGATCGGGATCATCAGGCGGTCGCGGAAACGGTCGTAGCGCCGGCCTGCTTCGTTCTCGATGACCAGGCCGGCGGTTTTCAGCTCCTCGGCGTTGTAGTCGGGAAAGACTTCCTGCAAGTTCTGCCAGCCGTCCGGGGCGTAGCCGATGCCGAAACGGGCGGCGATCTCCCCGGACAGACCACGCTTCTTGCAGTATTCGATGGCGCGCGGCGAACGCTTCAACTGGTCCTTGTAGTACTGCGCGGCGCGCGCCGTGATCTCGATCAGGGTCTTGGTCTGGCCCGGCTTTTCATCATGGAAGCTGCGCCCTTCGCTTTCCGGTACCTGCATGCCGACCCGGCCGGCGAGGTCCTTGACGGCATCGACGAAGCCTAGACCGAGGTATTCCATCGCGAAGCCAATCGCCGTGCCGTGCGCGCCGCAGCCGAAGCAGTGGTAGAACTGCTTGGTCGGGCTGACCGTGAAGGACGGCGATTTCTCGTTGTGGAAGGGGCAGCAGGCCGCGTAGTTGGCGCCGGCCTTCTTGAGCGGCACGTAGCCGTCCACCAGGTCGACGATATCGACGCGAGCCAGTAAATCCTGGATGAACGAATCCGGGATCATGACCGTTTAACCGGCAAGCGCCGCCTTGACCAGTTTCGAGACTTCCGCCATGTCGGCCTTGCCGGCGAGGCGCGGCTTCAGCACGGCCATCAGCTTGCCCATGTCGGCCGGACCCTTGGCGCCGGTTTCGGCGACGGCGGCGGCGACGGCAGCGGCGGTATCTTCGGCGCTCATCTTTTCCGGCAGGTAGGCGCCGAGCACGGCGATTTCGAATTTCTCGGCATCGGCCAGTTCCTGGCGGCCTGCCGATTCGTACTGGCTGACGCTGTCCTTGCGCTGCTTGGTCAGCTTTTCGACGACGGCGATGACGGCGTTGTCGTCGAGTTCGACGCGCTCATCGACTTCCTTCTGCTTGACAGCGGCGAGCAGCAGGCGGATGGCCGCCAACTTGGCGTTTTCCTTGGCCTTCATGGCCGTTTTCATGTCTTCGGTGATGCGTGCTTTGAGGCTCATGTTCTCTGGCTGCGGTTGCTCAGGAAGGTCGATCGCCACGCCCCGGCGGGCCGGCGTTTATCCAATCCTGATTTTTCAAACGAAAAAGCCGCCGGCTGTTGAGGCGGGCGGCTCTGTGCTGCGGCGTTACACCGTACTGGATCAGTACAGTTTCGGCGGCAGGGTCAGACTACGGAGGCGCTTGTGCTGGCGTTTGACAGCAGCGGCAGCCTTGCGCTTGCGTTCGGTCGTGGGCTTTTCGTAAAACTCACGGGCACGCAGCTCGGTCAGGAGGCCCGTCTTCTCGACAGTACGCTTGAAGCGGCGAATGGCCACCTCGAACGGCTCGTTTTCCTTGACACGAATGTTCGGCATATAAATCACCCCCTTCCGTTAGGCGCCCGCCAGGTCAAGTAAACGGCAGTGCGCGCAAATTTGTGTCCGCATGGTTGCGGAAAGCCGAACAGTATATTGCAAAAAACCTTTTTATCTCAAGTGTTAAAATGCCGGCCATGCTAGTTCTCGGTATTGAATCTTCCTGCGACGAAACCGGTGTCGCGCTCTACGACAGCGAAGCCGGGCTGCTTTCGCACGCCCTGCATTCCCAGGTCGCGATGCATGCCGAGTACGGCGGCGTCGTCCCGGAACTCGCCTCGCGCGACCATATCCGCCGCGTCGTGCCGCTTTTGCGCGAAGCCCTGGCCGGCGGCCAGCGGACGCTCGACGATGTCGATGCCGTCGCCTACACGCGCGGCCCCGGCCTGGCCGGCGCGCTGTTGGTCGGCTGCGCCTTCGCCGAAGCGCTGGCCGTGGCCATCGGCAAGCCGACCATCCCGGTGCATCACCTCGAAGGCCACCTGCTGTCGCCGCTGCTCTCGGCCGATCCGCCGCAATTCCCGTTTGTCGCCCTGCTCGTTTCCGGCGGTCACACGCAACTGATGCGGGTCACCGGCGTCGGCGAATACGAGCTGCTCGGCGAAACGCTGGACGACGCGGCCGGCGAAGCTTTCGACAAGAGCGCCAAGCTGCTCGGCCTGCCTTATCCGGGCGGCGCCCTGCTCTCGAAACTGGCCGAGCAGGGCACGTTGGGCGTCTACACCCTGCCGCGGCCGATGCTGCATTCCGGCGACCTGAGCTTCAGCTTTTCCGGCCTGAAAACAGCGGTGCTGACCCTGGTGCGCGAGCAGGACGAGCTGACCGATACTTTCAAGGCCGATGCGGCCCGGGCTTTCCAGGAAGCCATCGTCGAGGTGCTGGTCAAGAAGTCGCTGACGGCGATGAGGCAGACCGGCCTGAAGCAGCTGGTGGTGGCCGGCGGCGTCGGTGCCAACCGGCAGTTGCGAGCGACGCTCGACGACGAAGCCCGGCGCAAGCGTTTCCGCGTCTATTACCCGGAACTCGAGTTCTGTACCGACAACGGCGCGATGATCGCCCTGGCCGGCTGTCTTCGCCTGCAAGCCGGCACGCCGGTCAAGGCAGCGGGCAGTTTCGCCGTGCAGCCGCGCTGGCCGCTGAGCGACCTGCTGCGCTAATACCCAGCCAAGGCTGGTCTAGTACCCCGAAACCAAAGGCGGGGGCTAGTTGCGGGCGTGGGCGATGCTGAAACTGTCGAGGCCGGCCAGCCGGATCAGCTTGCCGGACATCCGCGACAGCGCTTCGCCGCGGCCGCGGCCGAGCTCGACGGCGACAAAGCGCCACTCCTGGCTGTTGCCCTTGTAATTGATCGAAAAGGAACCGCGGGCCACTTCGTAGCCACGTTCCAGCATGGCGGCGCTGATTGATGTCTCGTCGGGTTCGAAATCCGCCACGAAATGCAGGGTCACCGAAATGGCGTGGCGCGACGGCAGCAGGTTTTCCAGTTTCGACACGTAGAGCATGCAGCCGGCCGAAAGCAGGGTGAGGAGGATGGCCGCCGCGTAAAAGCCGATACCGACCAGGATGCCGATCACCGAGGCGGCCCAGATCGAGGCGGCGGTGGTCAGGCCGCTGATATTGAGGCCTTCCTTCATGATCACGCCGGCGCCGAGAAAGCCGACGCCGGTGACGATGCCCTGGATGACGCGGGTCGGGTCCGGCATCGGTACGGCCGTCG
Organism: Bacteroidota bacterium; assembly: GCA_050259955.1. Taxonomy (GTDB): domain Bacteria; phylum Pseudomonadota; class Gammaproteobacteria; order Burkholderiales; family Rhodocyclaceae; genus Azonexus. The sequence continues at coordinate 111,545 of JBLNBM010000013.1, read as the reverse complement.
AGGCCTGCTGAAGCAGCGCCGCGCCGCCGAACCAGGAGGCCGGGTAGCCGGAAATCACGGTGACCGCACAGGAGGCGACGCAGACCAGGCCGTAGGTCCGCATCCCGGCTGCGCGGCCGTGGTAGGAGCGCTCATAGCCGACGACGAAGCCGAGCAGCAGGGCGCCGACCAGATTCATGAAGACGACGATATTGGTCGCCACTTCGTGGGCCGACCAGTAACCGGCCAGCATTTCCGGGGAAAGTGCGTTCATGTTCGGGATTCCGGCGAAAAATGTGTGCAGTGTTCAGCAAAACAACCGGTCCGGCAAGGCCGCTGGCATAGGCGATTACGGTAGTCCGGCTCGCCGGACGGTGATCGCCGGCTTACGAGGCTTTTTTCTTGCTGCCGATTTTGCTTTCCTGGCCGGCCAGCAGTCGCTGGATGTTCTGCCAGTGCTTGCCGATCAGCGCCATGGCGATGATGCCGACGATCACGATCTGCGTATCGGCGCCATGCATCAGCACCGAGTACACCGGGGCGAGCGCGGCGGCGAGCACCGCGGCCAGCGAGGAATAGCGGAAGGCGAAGGCGACGAACAGCCAGGTGCCGAGCACGGCCAGGCCGAGCAGCGGGTCGAGGGCGAGTAGCACGCCGGCCGCGGTGGCGACGCCCTTGCCGCCCTTGAAACCGAGGAACACTGGGTAAAGATGGCCGAGGAAAACGGCGAGGGCGACCAGGCCGATGGCGCTGTCGGCGAGTCCGTAATGCTGGGCGAGGAAAACCGCCAGCCAGCCTTTCAAGGCATCGCCGATCAGGGTGAACAGCGCTGCCTTCTTGTTGCCGCTGCGCAACACATTGGTGGCGCCCGGGTTGCCCGAGCCGTAGCTGCGCGGATCGGCCAGGCCGAAGACTTTCGAGGCGATCATCGCAAAGGGAACGGAACCGAGCAGGTAGGCGGCAACGATGGCGAGGACGGTTTGCATGGGGGCTTATCCGGGCTGGAGTACAATCGCGGCGAATTTTACACCGCCAAGGCAATCCGACCCGGTATGGACATCATTTTCATCGAAGAACTGCGCGCCGAAACGTGGATAGGCATCTATCCGCGCGAAAAGGCCATGCCGCAGACGGTCGAGATTTCTCTGCAGATCGGCGTGCCGACCGTCTCGGCCGGCGCCAGCGACGACATCCGCGATACCGTGGACTACGCCGTCGTCGTCGAACGCCTGCGCGCCGACCTCTCGGCCAGCCATTTCAACCTGCTGGAAGCGCTGGCCGAGCACGTCGCCAGCTACCTGCTGAAGAACTTTGCCTCCCACTGGGTGCGGGTTTCGATCGCCAAGTTGGGCATGATGCCGGGCGTCAAGCGCGTCGGCGTCACCATCGAACGTTCGCTCTAGGCCGTGGCCAATGGCGGCCCCGGAGGGCTGGAGCGGCGGGGCGCCATGGCGCGCATCGCTGGCTACTTGAACGCAGGCTTCGTTCAGCGCCCCGGGAAACCCCGAAGTCAGCGCGAATAACAGCCGGCTGCCCGGGCTTCCTGAACCTTGCCGCTGACCGCATACATGCTGCACAGCTGTCTTTTTGGGGCATCGGCGGCGGCCCTCTCGTCACGCAGGCGGCGCTCTTTCTCATACTGCTCCTGGGCCCAGCGTTGCTGTTGAAGCTGGGCATCCAGGCGTTGCTGCTGTAGCTCCAGGGCCTTGGCGCCGGCATCGGCTCTATATTCCAACTCGGCCCGCCGGCGCTCGGCCTCGCGTGTGGCCACATCGTAGGAACGATCAATGGCCTTGTTCTGGTTTTGAACCACGCCTTGCACCAGCAGGCGCTCGTTTTCGACATGCTGGGTATCATTTCGCAGCGTGCCAAATTCCTTGCCTTCCTGGATTTCAAGTTGCTTTTCCTGGATCTTCTGTTCGCCATGCTTGCCCTGGAATTTGTAGGCGGCAAACAAGGCCATGAAAACAGCCGTCGCGAGCAGGAATTTTCCGGCCATGGTGTCGCTCCATCTGCCGATGACAGCGTTGTCTCCCTGATACGAATAGGGGGCGGAGGTTATGGGGCGGGAGCTTGCCGGTAGGGTTTCGGAAGCCATGTTCGCATCATAGGCACGGCGCCTTTCCGGCGAGGACAGGACCGAATAGGCCTCTTCCAAAAACAGCAACTGATTGCGTGCTTCCTGGTCGCCGCTGCCGGCTGCACTGGCAAACACCGGTTTTAGATTTTGGTAAGCGGCCTCGATGACCGCCGGCAGTGCTTTTGGACTGACCTGAAGTATGTCGTAATGTGATGTTTTCATATGCCCCCCGTTGGCTTGGTCGCCATGATACTAGCTGGGCATATTTCATCTCAATATTACCTTTGGCTAGGCCTTGCCGCCATGGCCGGCCTTTTCGGACGGCGATCAGCCCCTCCGCCGGGGCGACAGGGAGCTGGCGAAGTTCATCTCGTGGCCGGGAACGTTACTTGACCAGCGCCGCCTCGACAGTTTTCGGCTGCACGCAGCGGACGATGTCGTGTGGATGGACGCCGACCAGGTAGCCGCGGCGACCGCCGTTGATATAGACCAGCGCCAAATCCAGGATCGTTTTCTCGATGTAGACCGGCATCTGCTTTTTGGTCCCGAACGGGCTGGTGCCGCCGACCAGGTAGCCGGTATGGCGGTTGGCGACTTCCGGCTTGCACGGCTCGATTTTCTTGCAGCCGATCTGGCGGGCCAGCTCCTTGGTCGATACCTTGCAGTCGCCATGCATCAGCACAATCAGCGGTTTGGCGTTTTCATCCTCGAAAACCAGGGTCTTGACCACGGCATGTTCCGGAACGTTGAGTTCGCGTGACGACACGGCGGTGCCGCCGTGTTCCTCGTAGTCGTATAAATGGTTGGAAAAGGCGACCTGATGCGCTTTCAGGAACTTGGTGGCCGGCGTTTCGGGGGCGTGTCCGTTTTTGCTCATGGTGAAATTCTAGTGCCAGCTTGTGTTGTCGTGGTACTAGCCGCGCGGATGATGAATGGCATGCAGGGTTTTCAGCCGTTCGCGGGCGACGTGGGTGTAAATCTGGGTGGTGCTGATGTCGGCATGGCCGAGCAGCAATTGCACGACGCGCAGATCGGCGCCATGGTTCAGGAGGTGGGTGGCGAAGGCATGGCGCAGCACGTGCGGCGACAACTTGCCGGTATCGATGCCGGCCGGCACGGCATAGCGCTTGACCAGTTGCCAGAAGGCCTGGCGCGTCATCGCACCGCCGCGGCCGGTGACGAACAGCGCATCGCTCGGCTGGCCCTTGAGGATTTCCGGGCGGGCATCCTGCAGGTAGCGGGTCAGCCAGTCGAGGGCGACTTCGCCGAGCGGCACCAGCCGCTCCTTGCTGCCCTTGCCGAGGACGCGGACGACACCTTCATTGAAGCCGATTTCGTGGATTTTCAGATTGACCAGTTCGGAGACGCGCAGGCCGCTGGCGTAGAGCGTTTCCAGCATGGCGCGGTCGCGCAGGCCGAGCGGTGAATCGAGGCTGGGCGCCGCGAGCAGGTGATCCACCTGTTTTTCCGACATCACTTTCGGCAGGCGGGAGGGGCGGGCTGGATTGGCCAGTTTCAGGGTCGGGTCGGTGACGATCCGGCCGCGCCCGATCTGCCAGCGGTAGAAGCGGCGCAGCGTCGACAGATAGCGGGACTGCGAGCTGGCGCGGGTGTGGCGGGAAAGGTGGGCGATGAAAGCGCTCAGCGTCGTCGCCTGGATGTCGAGCACGGTTTCCCCGCTGTTTTCGGCCAGCCACAGCGCCAGGCGGCCGAGGTCGGAACGATAGCTGTCGAGCGTCGCCTTGGCCAGGCCGTCTTCCAGCCACAAGGCGTCGCAGAAATTGTCGATCTCGCCGAGGTCAGCCGGTGAGACGGTGTTCATGCGCCAGCAGCCAGCGTTTGACGTCGAGCAGGAAGCCGCCGCGTTCGCGGGCGAAACCGCCCAGTCCGCCGCCTGTCGCAACGACGCGGTGGCAGGGGACGACTACCGGGTAGGGATTGGCGCCGCAGGCCTGGCCGACGGCGCGCGGCGCGTTGTTGAGCCGGTCGGCGACTTCGCCGTAGGTATGGGTGGCACCCGGCGGAATGGCGGCGATCTCGGCCCAGACGCGACGCTGGAAGGCGGTGCCGGCCGGGCGCAGCGGCAGGCCGAAGGCGAAATCCGGGTCGGCCAGCCAGGCCTGCAACTGGCGCACCGCTTCGGCGGCCAGCGCGCTGGTCGGGGCGATTTCCGGGCGCGGTTCGAGGAAGTCGATGCCGGTGATTTCGTCGTCGTCGCAGTGCACGCCGAGCGCGAAACCGGGGGCGGCGACGACGGCCTGGTAAGTGGAGGTGTTCATGGGTTCCTTCCTGCGGATGATGGCGACAACCCCTTAGAACGCTGCGATTCCGGTTTGTGCCCGGCCGAGGATCAGGGCGTGGATGTCGTGCGTGCCTTCGTAAGTATTCACCACTTCCAGATTGACGACATGGCGGATGACGCCGAAATCGTCGGCAATGCCGTTGCCGCCCAGCATGTCGCGGGCGTGGCGGGCAATGTCGAGGGCCTTGCCGCAGGAATTGCGCTTGAGCAGCGAAACGGTTTCCGGCGTCGCGCTGCCGTCGTCCATCATCCGGCCCAGGCGCAGCACGCTCTGCAGGCCGAGGCTGATTTCGGTCTGCATATCGACCAGTTTCTTCTGGATCAGCTGGTTGGCGGCCAGCGGCCGGCCGAACTGCTGGCGTTCCAGCGTGTATTGGCGGGCCGTGTGCCAGCAGGCTTCGGCGGCACCGAGGGCGCCCCAGGCGATGCCGTAGCGCGCCGCGTTGAGGCAGGTGAACGGGCCTTTCAGGCCACTGGCTTTCGGCAAGCGGTTTGCCGTCGGCACGAAGACCTCGTCCATCACGATGTCGCCGGTGATCGAGGCGCGCAGGCCGACCTTGCCGTGGATGAGCGGTGCCGTCAGCCCGGCCATGCCTTTTTCGAGGATGAAGCCGCCGAGGACGCCGTCGTCATCCTTGGCCCAGACGATGAAGATATCGGCCAGCGGCGAATTGGTAATCCAGCTCTTGCGCCCGGACAGTTGCCAGCCGCCGGGCACGGTGCGGGCGCGCGTCGTGGCGCTCGCCGGATCGGAACCGGAATCGGGCTCGGTCAGGCCGAAACAGCCGATCAGTTCCCCCTTGCCCAGTTTCGGCAGGTATTTCTGCTGCTGTTCGACGCTGCCGAAGGCATGGATCGGCAGCATGATCAGCGAGGACTGCACGCTCAGCAAGGTGCGATAGGCCGAATCGACATATTCCATTTCGCGGGCGATCAGGCCGTAGGAGACGTAATTCAGGCCGGCGCCGCCATGCTGCGGCGGCAGCGTGGCACCGAGCAGGCCCATGTCACCCATTTCGCGGTAAATCGCCGGGTCGGTCGTCTCGTCGCGGAAAGCGTCACGGATGCGCGGCTTGAGCACCCGCTGCGCGAAATCGCGCGCCGCGTTGCGCACCTGGCGCTCGTCGGCGGCCAACTGGCTGTCAAGGAGGAAAGGGTCTTGCCAGTTGAAGTCGGGCTTGGTCATGGCTGGTGTGAAATTGGGTTGAAGCGCACAGACACAGAGACGCGGAGACGTTCGGAAGCAAAACCGTTTTTCGCCGTGCCGCCGCGTCTCTGCGCTGACAAGGTCTTAAACCCGGACGTGCCCGTCGCCCAGCACCACCCACTTCTGGCTGGTCAGACCTTCCAGGCCAACCGGGCCGCGGGCGTGGATCTTGTCGGTGGAAATGCCGATCTCGGCGCCCAGGCCGTATTCGAAACCGTCGGCGAAGCGCGTCGAGGCATTGATCATCACCGACGCCGAATCGACTTCGCGCAAGAAGCGCATCGCCTTCGGATGATTGTCGGTGACGATGGCTTCGGTGTGGTGCGACGAATACTGGTTGATGTGGGCGATCGCCTCGTCAATGCCGGACACCACCTTGACCGAAATGACCGGCGCCAGGTATTCGGTGTAGTAATCCTCTTCGGTGGCGGGGACGGCGTTCGGCACGATGGCGCAGGTTTCGGCGCAGCCGCGGATCTCGACGCCCTTGCCGGTCAGCATGTGGGCGATCGGCGGCAGCAGCATGGCGGCAACCGCGCGGTCGACGAGCAGTGATTCGGCGGTGTTGCAGGTGCCGTAGCGCTGGGTCTTGGCGTTCTCGACGATCTTCAGCGCCTTGTTCGGATCGGCTTCCTCTTCCAGGTAGACGTGGCAGTTGCCATCCAGGTGCTGGATCATCGGCACGCGGGATTCGGCCAAGAGGCGGGCAATCAGGCCCTTGCCGCCGCGCGGGACGATGACATCGACGAATTCGCGCATGGTGATCAGTTCGCCGACGGCAGCGCGGTCGGTGGTGTTGACGACCTGCACCGCTTCGGCGGGCAGGCCGGCGGCGCGCAGGCCTTCATGGACCAGCGCGGCGATGGCGCGGTTGCTGTGGATGGCTTCCGAGCCGCCGCGCAGGATGGCGGCGTTGCCGGATTTCAGGCAGAGCGCCGCGGCGTCCGCCGTGACGTTGGGGCGGGCTTCGTAGATGATGCCGATGACGCCGAGCGGCACTCGCATCTTGCCGACCTGGATGCCGGAGGGGCGGAACTTGATGTCCGTCATCTCGCCGATCGGGTCGGCCAGCGAGGCGACCTGTTCGACGCCTTCGGCCATGCTGTCGACACCCTTGTCGGTCAGCGTCAGGCGGTCGAGCATCGCGGTTTCCAGGCCGGCGGCGCGGGCGATGGCGACATCCTCGGCATTGGCAGCGAGCAGCGCCGCCTTGTGGCGGCGGATGGCGGTGGCAATGTGGAGCAGGGCCGCGTTCTTCTCGGCGGTGGTGGCGCCGGCCAGGCGGCGCGAGGCAGCACGGGCCTGGCGGCCGACGGTCTGCATGTATTCCTTGATGTCCATGATGTTCCGGATTCTGCACAAAGGAACATTATAGCCAGACAAATTACAGGGAACTTCCGGAAGGGGGTAAACTCTTAACCGCTACGACAACAAGGCTTTCGATCGAGGACAAGATGGCCGAGAAATTAATATTACCCGCCGAAATCAAGGTTTGCGCAACTTGCAGCTATTGGGACGGCGAACGCCAAGTGGATAACGAGATGAAGGTGGTCGTCGTTTCCGAGGAATGCCAGGGGCATTGCCTGGTCCAGGAAGCCGACAAGCCCGGATTGCACGACGTTCGCCAGGAGTGTACCTGCCTGTGGGAAGACCTGGAGCCGGACGAGCCGGCGACCGATAGCGTCATGCCCGGTTGATTACCGGGTAGCGCCCAGGCGTAGGCCGAGGCGCAGGAATTCTTCCCAGATGTTGCCCTGGCCGATGCCCTTGGCCAGGCGGTCGATCCGGCCGGCGTGATGTAGCGCCGCCTCCAGCGTGGCAGTACTCAGTCGTTGCAGTGCTCTCTTGACCGGATTCTGTCGCGGCCCCCAGACCTTGGCATCCTTGAGCAGCGTATCCATCGGGCGCCCGGCGTCCAGGCCGCTGCGGATCACGGCGAGAGCACGGATTTCCTCGCTCATCGCCCACAGCACCAGCGGCGGCGCTTCGCCTTCCTGCATCAGCCCATCGAGCGTCCGCGTCAGGCGGGCGATGTCGCCAGCGAGCAGCGCTTCGCGCAAGCCGTCGATGTCATAGCGGGCGACGTTGAGCACCGCCTCGCGAATATGTGCCGTGCTCAGTTGGCCGGCCGGATAGAGCAAGCCGAGTTTCTGGATTTCCTGGTGAGCGGCCAGCAAATTTCCCTCAACCCGTTCGGCGATGAAACGCAGGCCTTCCATGTCGGCCGCTTGCTGCTGGCGACGCAGGCGTCCGGCGATCCATCCCGGCAGTTCGGCCAGCGGTGGGGCCATCAGCTTGATGGCGACGCCGGCATTGACCAGCGCGGTGAACCAGGCGGCTTTTTCCTCGCGCCAGTCGAGTTCGGGCAGGGTGATCAGCAGCAGGTTGTCCATCGACAGGTTTTGGCACCACTGCTGCAGCGCCGCGCTGCCTTCCTTGCCCGGCTTGCCGGTCGGGATGCGCAAGTCGATCATTTTCCGGTCGCCGAACAATGACATGTTGCCGCCGGCGGCCAGCAGCTGGCCCCAGTCGAACTGCGGCAGCACGGTCAATACCTCGCGTTCGCTGTAGCCCTGCTGGCGCGACTTGGCGCGGATGGCGTCGGCCGCTTCGATGACCAGCAGCGGGTCGTCGCCGTAGAGCACGTAAAGCGGGCGCAACTCGCGTTCAAGGTGCGCGGCGAGTTGTTCGCCCTTGAGCAGCATTATTCCTCGTCTTCTTCGAGATCGGGGTTCTTCGGCTTGACGATGGACAGCCGGCGCATGATCTGGTTGACCAGGTCGTTGTTCATGTCGCGCCAGAGCAGGCTCTCTTCAAGATCCTTGGCCAGCACGTTGGAGTCGTCGAAAGTGATGTCGCGCGACAGGCTGACTTCGTTGCTCGGCACCAGGATCTGCCCCTTCTGATTGACGACGCGGAAGGTGTAATTCAGCTGCAACCGATATTCGCGAACCCGGCCCTGGGCATTGACGCTGAGGATGGTCTTGGCGCGATTGTCGCCGAGTTGCTGGAAGATGGCTTCGGCCGCCTTGGCATCGTCGACGATCTCGGTACTGCCGCTGGCGCGGATGTAGCGTTGCAGCCAGATATTGACGTCGGCCGTTTCCGGCAGCGCGATGTACATCGTCTTGTAGGGCAGGTTGCCACTGAGCGTTCCGCGCAGATGGAAGCCGCAGCCGGCGAGGGCCACGGCAAGGACCACGGCGAGCAGGAGTCTGAACGGAACGCGCATGGCGGTTTTCCTTAGACGACGATATTGACCAGGCGGCCGGGCACGACGACGACTTTCTTCGGCGCCCTGCCTTCCATGAATTTCTGCGCATCCGCATTGGCCAGTGCAGCCGCTTCGATGCTCGCCTTGTCGGCTTCGGCGGCGACGCGGATAGCACCGCGCAGCTTGCCGTTGACCTGGATCACCAGTTCGATCTCGTCCTGCTTCAGGGCTGCCGGATCGGCTTTCGGGAAAGCCTGTGAACCGGCGTCCTGGCCCGGCTTCAGCTCGGCATACAGCCCCTGGCCGATGTGCGGCACGATGGGGAAGAGCAGCAGGGCGATGCTTTCCAGGCCTTCCTGGGCCAGCGCGCGGCCGGCGGCATCCTTGAGATCGCACTTGTCGTAGGCATTCAGCAGTTCCATGACGGCGGCGATGGCCGTGTTGAACTGCTTGCGCCGGCCGTAATCGTCGGCCACCTTGCCCATCGTCTGGTGCAACTTGCGGCGCAGGTCGGCCTGGGCGGAACTCAAACCGTCGTTGCCGGTGCAGGCGGCGACCAGACCGGCCTGCACGTGGTCGTAGGTGGTTTTCCACAAACGGCGCAGGAAGCGGTAGGCGCCCTCGACGCCGGCGTCCGACCATTCCAGCGACTGGTCCGGGGGCGAGGCGAACATGATGAACAGCCGCGCCGTGTCGGCGCCGTACTGGTCGATCAGGGCCTGCGGATCGACGCCGTTGTTCTTCGACTTCGACATCTTCTCGGTGCCGCCGATGACCACCGGCAGGCCGTCGGCGCGCAAGGTGGCGCCGGTCGGGCGGCCCTTTTCGTCGGTCACGACATCGACCTCGGCCGGGTTGATCCACTGCTTCTTGCCACCGTCGAGTTCGCGGTAGAAGGTCGGTGCGACGACCATGCCCTGGGTCAGCAGGTTGGCGAAAGGCTCGCCAAGATCGCCGATCAGGCCGACATCGCGCATCAGCTTGGTGAAGAAGCGCGAATAGAGCAGATGCAGGATGGCGTGCTCGATGCCGCCGATGTACTGGTCGATGCCGCCCTTGCACCAGTAGGCGACGCGCTCGTCGACCATGGCCGTGGCGTTGTCGGGGCAGGCGTAGCGCAGGAAGTACCAGGACGACTCGAAGAAAGTGTCCATGGTGTCGGTTTCGCGCCGGGCATGGCCGCCGCACTTCGGGCAGGTGGTTTCGTAGAACTCGGGCATGCGCGCCAGCGGCGAGCCGGCGCCGGTGATTTCGACGTTTTCGGGCAGCACGACGGGCAGTTGCTCGTCGGGCACCGGCACGTCGCCGCAGGTCTTGCAGTGGATGATCGGGATCGGGCAGCCCCAGTAGCGCTGGCGGGAAATGCCCCAGTCGCGCAGGCGGAACTGCACCTTCTTGTCGCCGAGGTTCTGAGCGGCGAGGTCGGCGGCGATGGCGTCGACGGCGGCTTCGTAACTAAGGCCGTCGTACTTGCCGGAATTGACCAGCACACCGCGCTGCTTGTCGGCATACCACTCGGACCAGGCTTCGTGGCTGAACGCGGTTTCCCCGTCGACAGCGACGACCTGCTTGATCGGCAGGTTGTATTTCAGGGCGAAGGCGAAATCGCGCTCGTCGTGCGCCGGCACGGCCATCACGGCACCGTCGCCGTAGCTCATCAGCACGTAGTTGCCGACCCAGACTTCGACCTGTTGGCCGGTCAGCGGGTGGGTCACGTAGATGCCGGTCGGCATGCCCTTCTTTTCCATCGTGGCCAGATCGGCCTCGGCGACGCCGCCCTTCTTGCATTCCTCGATGAAGGCGGTCAGTTCCGGATTGTCCTGCGCGGCGCGGGTGGCCAACGGATGTTCGGCGGCGACGGCGACGAAGGTGACGCCCATGATGGTGTCGGCGCGGGTGGTGAATACCCACAGCTTTTCGTCGGCATTGTCGGCGAGCGGGAAGGCGAAGCGCACGCCGGTGCTCTTGCCGATCCAGTTCTTCTGCATCAGGCGGACCTGCTCCGGCCAGCCGGGCAGATTGTCGAGTTCGGAAAGCAGTTCTTCGGCGTAGGCGGTGATCTTCATGTAGTACATGGGGATCTCGCGCTTTTCGATTAGCGCGCCGGAACGCCAGCCGCGGCCGTCGATGACTTGTTCGTTGGCGAGCACGGTGTGGTCCACCGGGTCCCAGTTCACCGTGCCGAGCTTCTTGTACACCAGGCCCTTTTCATAAAGCCGGGTGAACAGCCACTGTTCCCAGCGGTAGTACTCGGGCGTGCAGGTGGCGAATTCGCGCTCCCAGTCGATGGCGAAGCCCAGCGACTTGAGCTGCTTCTTCATGTAGGCGATATTTTCGTAGGTCCACGCGGCGGGCGGCACGTTGTTCTGCAGCGCGGCGTTCTCGGCCGGCATGCCGAAGGCGTCCCAGCCCATCGGCTGCATGACGTTATAGCCCTGCATCTTGTGGAAGCGGGAAAGCACGTCGCCGATGGTGTAGTTGCGCACGTGACCCATGTGCAGTTTGCCCGACGGGTAGGGGAACATCGACAGGCAGTAGTATTTCGGCTTGCTGGCGTCTTCGACGGCGCGCGCCGCACCGGTTTTTTCCCAGTGGCTCTGGGCTGCACGTTCGAGGTCGGCCGGGGTGTATTTATCCTGCATGGGTTTCCGCTGAAAATATCGTGAAATAAGCGCGGAATTATACCGGTTGAGGGGGCGGGATGAGCGGGGCTGGCGACCGGATCTTGCCAAGGTCGCCGTTCCCGTTCAGTGCCTGGCGGGTCTGACCCGGCTGGCTGCCAGCTTGGCGCGTTCCCGGGCTTGTCCGGTGTCCTCGCCATTGGCGACGGCGACGCCCATGCGCCGGCGGGTGAAGGATTCCGGCTTGCCGAACAGGCGAAGATCGCTGCGCGGCACTGCCAGCGCTTCCGCAACGCCTTCGAAGGCGATGCCCTTTTCCTCCAGGCCGCCGTAGATCACCGCCGAGGCGCCGGGCTCGCGCAGCCCGGTATCGACCGGCAGGCCGAGGATGGCGCGGGCGTGCAGCTCGAATTCCGAGAAGCGTTGCGAACAGAGCGTCACCAGGCCGGTGTCGTGCGGCCGCGGGCTGACTTCCGAGAACCACACCATGTCGCCCTTGACGAACAACTCGACGCCGAACAGGCCGCGCCCGCCGAGGTTGCCGATCACCGCCGCGGCGATTTCCTGCGCCCTTTGCAACGCGGCCGGCGCCATCGGCTGCGGCTGCCAGGATTCGACGTAATCGCCGGACACCTGGAGGTGGCCGATCGGCTCGCAGAAATAGGTCTGCACGTCGCCGCTGGCGTCGCGGGCGCGCACGGTGAGCAGGGTGATTTCGTAATCGAAATCGATGAAGCCTTCGACGATGACCCGACCTGAATCGACCCGGCCGCCGTTCGCCGCGTAATCCCAGGCTTTCTGCACGTCGTCCGGGCCGCGCAGCAGTGATTGGCCCTTGCCGGAGGAGGATATCACCGGCTTGACGATGCACGGGTAGCCGATGCCGTTGTCGATGGCGGCCTGCAGTTCGGGCAGCGAGTCGGCAAATTTATAGGGCGAGGTGGCCAGACCGAGTTCCTCGGCGGCCAGCCGGCGGATGCCTTCGCGGTTCATGGTCAGGCGGGCGGCGCGGGCGGTCGGGATGACTTCGGCCAGGCCCTCGGCCTCGATGTCGACCAGCATGTCGGTGGCGATGGCCTCGATTTCTGGCACGATCAGGTGCGGCTTTTCCAGTTCGACCAGGCGGCGCAGCGCCGCGCCGTCGGTCATCGAAATGACATGGGCGCGGTGCGCCACCTGCTGGCCCGGCGCATCGGCATAGCGGTCCACGGCAATCGTCTCGACGCCCATACGCTGCAATGCTATGATCACTTCCTTGCCGAGCTCGCCTGAGCCGAGAAGCATGACGCGCAGGGCGTTGGGGGATAGCGGGGTGCCGAATTTCATGGGGTTCTCCTGGAATATTGCCTGGCTCAGCGGGGCGGGGGCCGAAAACAGCTCCCGAATTTATGTGCGGTGCGCCAGCGAGTCAAGGCGGTTTGGCCGTTCGTCCAGACCTTGATGCCTTTCAAATTGCCCGCCCTATGCCCCTGAACTCCAGTTTGCAGCCCAGCGACGCGTCGCCCTCCAGTTTTCCGTCGGCCATCGGGCGTTTCCTGAGTTCTCCCTGGAGCCTGCTGCTGGCCGTGCTCCTCGCCTTCGTGCTGAGCAGCTATGCGGTGCCGCTGACCGATATCGACGAAGGCGCCTTTTCCGAAGCGACGCGCGAAATGCTGGCCCGCGGCAACCTGGTGTCGCCGACCCTGAACGGCGAGCCGCGCCACGACAAGCCGATCCTGATCTACTGGGCGCAGGCGGCGACGGTCAGCCTGCTCGGGCCCAACGAATTCGCTTTCCGGCTGCCTTCCATCATCGCCGCGCTGCTCTGGATGTGGGCGCTGTTCCGCTTCTGCCGGCGCCACGGCGACCGCTCGTCGGCTTTCCTCGCCATGCAGGTGATGGCGCTCTCCCTGCTGGTTGGCATCGTCGCCAAGGCGGCGATTGCCGACGCCCTGCTCAACCTGTTCATCTGTCTGTCGCTGTTCGGGGTGTATGAGTATTTTGTCGCCACCCGCAAGGCGAGAGACGAAGCGGCGGTTCGCCGCCTGCTGTTGTTCACCTACGCCGTTCTCGGTCTCGGTTTCCTGACCAAGGGGCCGGTTGCCGTGATGTTCCCGCTGCTGATCGGCAGCCTGTTCTTCGTTTCGGCCGGCGCCTGGCGGCCGTGGCTACGGGCGCTGTTTTTCTGGCCGGGCTGGCTGCTTTTCCTGGCCATCGTCGTGCCCTGGCACGTGATGGTCTATCTCGACCAGGGCGATGCCTTCTTTCGCGGTTTCTACCTGAAACACAACCTCGACCGTTACACCAGCACCCTCGAAGGACATGGCGGCAATCCCTTCTATTACCTGGTGACCCTGCCTTTCGTGCTGCTGCCTTTCACCGGCTGGCTGCTCGCCATCGGCGGGCGCCTGCTGAGCGGGCTGCGCGCCGGCCGCGGTGCCGACACCGGGCAGTTGCTGGAGCGTTTCCTGCTGCTCTGGTTCGCCGTGGTCTTCGTCTTCTTTTCCTTCTCGCACACCCAGTTGCCGCATTACCTGCTCTATGGCTGCACGCCGCTCTTCATCCTGCTCGCCCGCCATCGCCTGGAGCAGCAGCGGCGCTGGCTGGCTTTCCTGCCGGTCATCCTGCTCGGCCTGATCCTCGCCGGCCTGCCGGCCATCCTCGATTTCGCGGCGAGCCGCAATAGCCGGCCCTTCGAAGGCATCATTCTGGCCGGTCTGCAGGCCGCCTTTGCCGATGGCATACGCTGGTGGCTGGCCGGTTTTGCCGGGCTGGTGCTGGCCTTGGCCCTGTGGCGGCGCCTGCCGGTCTGGCAGGGCCTGGTCCTGGCCGGCCTGCTGCAGGCCGCGGTGGTCGCCGGCATCGTTTTCCCGAAGGTGATCGACGTCACCCAGGGGCCGGTCCGCGAGGCCGGCCAACTGGTTCGCCAGAGCGGCGCGACGGTGGTCGCCTACAAGATCCAGCAGCCGAGCTTCAGCGTCTACCGCCAGGCGATCACCCCCAACCGCCTGCCGGTGGCCGGGGAAACGGTGATTACCCGGGCCGATCGTCTGGCCGAAGTCGAGCACGACCTGGCGCCCTTGCGTTTCGAGGAAACCTGGCGCCGCGGCTTCGTCGTGCTCGGTCGCGTCGTCGGCAGTCCGGCGCCATGAACGGCGAATTCCGGCGCGGCAGCGAATTGTCCCTGTTCTGGTTGGCCGGCGCGCTCGGCTTGCTGGCGGTCGCTTTCCAGTTCGCCTTCGGCTGGTCGGGCGGTTTCCAGGCGGCGCAGGCGTTCAGCGGCCAGCTGCCGGGGCGGTTCTGGGAATCGCTGACCGTGTTGGGCGACGAGCGGATGCTGCTTGGCTTGCTGCTGCCGTTTTGCCGGCGTTATCCCCGGGTGCTGTGGAGCCTGGTGCTGGCTACCGTGATCGGCGGCCTCGCCTGCCGGGGGATCAAGATATGGTTCGACCTGCCGCGTCCGGCGGCGGTGTTCGCCGGCGATCAAATCGTCATCATCGGCCATCGCCTGATGGCCGGCAGTTTCCCGTCCGGCCACACCGTGTCGGCCTTCGCTTTCGCCGGCGTCTGGCTGGCCATGGCCGGCTGGCGGAAAATGTGGCCGTTGCTGATCGTGGCCGGGCTGGCCGGTTTTTCGCGGGTGGCGGTGGGCGCCCACTGGCCTTTCGATGTCCTGGTCGCCGCCGTGATCGGCGTGCTGGCCGCTTGGGCCGGCGTTCAGCTGGCCCGGCGCTGGCGCTGGGGATTGCGCATCCGGCCGCACCGGGTGCTGGTCTGCATCGCCGCCGTGGCGGTGGCCACCCTGCCCTTCGAGAGCCAGGGCTATCCCGGCTCGCTGCTGCTGCGCGTCGCCGTCTGCCTGTGGGGCCTGAGCGGATTCGCGGTGCATTACCTGCTGCCCCTGCTGCGCGGCGGCTGGCGCGGCGAGGACCGTTTCGAAGCCTGAACCCGGACGGCCGGCTGCAATAAAAGCTTAACCGGGCTGTCACCCGTCCTTCACGGCCGGGCTCTATCGTGGCGCCATGCCACGGGTCAGATCAGTATTTCTCTCCGACATCCACCTCGGCACCCGGGCGTGCCAGGCGGAACGTCTTCTCGATTTCCTGCGCGAATATTCCGCCGAACAGACTTTCCTGATCGGCGACATCGTCGACTTCTGGGCGATGAGTCGGGGCATCCACTGGCCGCCGGCGCAGAACACGGTGGTCCAGAAACTGCTGCGCCGGGCGCGCCACGGCGAACGGGTGGTGTTCATTCCCGGTAATCACGACGAGGCGCTGCGCGATTACTGCGGCACCGTGTTCGGCGATATCGAGGTGGTCGAGGAGCTGGTCCACGAAACGGCAGACGGCCGCCGCTTCCTGCTCATCCACGGCGATGCCTTCGATCAGGTGACACGCCATCACCGCTGGGTCGCCGTGCTCGGCGACCGGGCCTACGATCTGCTGGTCAGCCTCAACCACTGGCTGTCCTGGGTCCGGCGCAAGCTCGGCCTGGCCGGTTACTGGTCGCTGGCCGGCTACGCCAAGCGCAAGGTCAAGAAAGCGCTCAACTTCATTTTCGATTTCGAGGTCTCGGCCCTCCATCACGCCCGCGAGCGCGGCCTGGACGGTGTCATCTGCGGTCATATCCACTGGGCCACGCTGCGCGACATCGAGGGCCTGACCTATGTCAATTGCGGCGACTGGGTCGATTCCTGCACCGCCATCGTCGAGCACTTCGACGGTCGGCTCGAATTGCTGACCTGGGGCATGCCGCGGGCGGCCCCGGTCCTCGCCGCGCCGGCCGCGGAAATCACGGAGGTCTGAATGCGTATCCTGATGGTGTCCGATGTCTATTTTCCCCGGGTGAACGGGGTATCCACCTCGATCGAGACCTTCCGCCTGGCCCTGGCCGAATTCGGCGTCGAGGTACGCCTGGTCGTGCCGCGCTATGGCGATGAACCTGAAACGGCAGGCATCGTCCGTGTGCCGGGCCGGCCGCTGCCCGGCGATCCGGAAGACCGCCTGGTCGGCTGGCGCGCCATGCAGCGCAGCGTGCTGGAAGCGGCGCAGGATTGCGACCTGATCCACATCCAGACGCCGTTCGTCGCCCATTACGCCGGCCTCCGGGCGGCGCGCCGCCTTGGCTTGCCGGTGCTGGCCACCTATCACACCCTGTTCGAGGAATACCTGCAGCACTATGCGCCCTGGCTGCCGGCCGGCTGGCTGAAGGGCCAGGCCCGGCGTTTTTCGCGGCGCCAGTGCAATGCGCTGGATGCGGTGGTCGTGCCCTCGTCGGCCATGCAGCAGCGCCTGCTCGCCTATGGCGTCGAGGTGCCCCTGCACGTGCTGCCGACCGGCATCCCGACGTCCCGCTTCGGACATGGCAACGGCCCGGCTTTTCGCGAAAGGCACGGCATTTCGCCGGGCCGGCCGGTGGCCTTGTTCGTCGGCCGGGTGGCGCACGAGAAGAATATCGCTTTCCTGCTCCACGCTCTGTGCCGGACCCGGCAGCTGCGCCCCGAGGCGCTGCTGGTGATCGCCGGCGAAGGGCCGGCCATGGGCGCCCTCAAGGCGCAGGTGCGGCAACTCGGGCTGCAGGGCGCAGTGCATTTCATCGGCTATCTCGACCGCCAAAATGAATTGCCGGATTGCTATGCGGCGGCCGATGTGTTCGTCTTCGCCTCGCGCACCGAAACGCAGGGCCTGGTCCTGCTCGAAGCGATGGCCGCCGGCCTGCCGGTGATCGCCCTGGCCGAAATGGGCACCACCGACATCCTCGCCCCCGGGCGCGGCTGCCTGGTGCCGCCGCCCGACCCGGCGGCGTTCGGGGAGGCGCTCGGCGATTTCTTCAACCGGCCGCTGGCCTGGCGTCACCTGGCAGCCGAGGCGCCGGCGTATGCCGAGGCCTGGTCGGATGCGGCGATGGCGGCGCGGCTGGCCGGGCTCTATCGTGAACTGGCGGGATTGCAGGCGGCAACGGATAATCCGGGCATTGTCGCCGCGTGAAGCCATGGACATGAATGAATCTTTCGAAGACAGTTGCAGCCAGTGCCGCTATTTCCGGATGGCCGACCCGCTGACCGGGACCTGCCACCGTTTCCCGCCGGCTTTCGTCGGCGAGAGTTCGTCGCGCGAAACCCATCACTGGCGCTTCCCGACCCTCAGCATCCATGCCTGGTGCGGTGAATTCACGCCGCTGCACATCCAGCAGCCCGCTTCGTTCGACAGCCTCGCCTGAGCGCCGGCGCACCGTTCGGAGCGATATTTCCGGTTGCCCGCTGTCATCAAAATTTAGTCATTGCTGATTACCGTGGGGTTTTTCACGGGAGTAGCGATGAACGACCCTCGGCCCCCCGAGCTTGGCCTTGATCCGGCCAACGAATCCCCCTTCAAGGGCAAGACCGGCCTGCGCCGGATGTGGAATGCCTTCCACTACTCGCTGGCCGGCCTGCGCGCCGCCTACCTCTGCGAGGACGCCTTTCGCCAGGAAGTCCGGCTCGCCCTGCTGCTGATGCCGCTCGCGTTGCTGCTGCCGGTCGGCGGCATCGGCCAGGGGCTGATGGCGGGCAGCGTGCTGCTGGTGCTGATCGTCGAGTTGCTCAATTCGGCCATCGAGGCCGTGGTCGACCGGGTCAGCCTGGAGAACCACCGGCTGGCCAAGCGCGCCAAGGATATCGGCAGCGCCGCCGTGCTCGTCGCGCTGGTCAATGTATTGGTCGTCTGGTCCTGCGTGTTGAAGGAATTGTTCCGATGAGCCTCGATATCGCCTTCGTCACCGAAACCTTTCCGCCGGAAATCAACGGCGTCGCGATGACGGTTGGTCGGCTGGTCGATGGCTTGCGCAGCCGCGGCCACCGGGTCAGCGTCTTCCGGCCGCGCCAGGGCAAGGACGATGTCGGCGGCGAAAATGACCTGGCATTGCCCGGGCTGCCGCTGCCCGGCTATCCGGGGCTGCGCTTCGGTCTGCCCGCCGGGCGCAGGCTGCTTCGCCACTGGCGCCTGCGGCGGCCGGACCTGGTGCATGTCGTCACCGAAGGGCCGCTTGGCTGGTCGGCCGTCAGCGCCGCCCGTCAGTTGGGTATCCCGGTGACTTCCGGCTTTCACACCAATTTCGACCGCTACAGCGTGCATTACGGCCTGGGCTGGATGCGGCCGGGAGTCGCCGCCTATCTGCGCACCCTGCACCGGCGCACGCTGGCGACCATGGTGCCGACCGAGGCACTGGCCGCCGACTTGGCCGGCGAGGGTATTTGCGGCGTGCGCGTCGTCGGCCGCGGCGTCGATACGCAACTGTTCGATCCGGCGCGGCGCAGCGCGCAATTGCGCGACGCCTGGGGATGCGGGGAGGAGGGACTGGCCTGCCTCTACGTCGGCCGGCTGGCGCCGGAAAAGAACCTGGCCCTGGTCGAGCGGGCGTTTGCCGCGATCCGGGTGGTGCGCCCCGCGGCGCGGATGATCTGGGTCGGCGACGGGCCGGCGCGGGCGGCCCTGCAGGCTGGCCATCCCGAGCACCATTTCGCCGGGGTGCGGATCGGCGACGACCTGGCGGCCCATTACGCCAGCGCCGATCTTTTCCTTTTTCCCAGCCTCAGCGAAACTTACGGCAACGTGGTGGCCGAAGCGATGGCCAGCGGCCTGCCGGTGCTGGCCTATCGCAGCGCGGCGGCGGCCGAGCTGATCGCCAGCGGCAGCGACGGGATCAGTATCGCGCCCGGCAACGAGCCGGCCTATCTGGCGGCGACGGTGGAGCTGCTCGCCGCGCCGGAGAGGATGGCGGAAATCGGTCGCCGGGCCCGGCAGTCCATGCTGCTGCGGGGCTGGGGCGCCGTGGTCGAGCGCTTCGAGGCGGTCGCCCGGGAAGCCGGGGGCTTGGCCTGAGCCGCCCGGCGGCGCTCAGAACTCGGCGTGGACGCGCAGCGAGGTGATGTTGGCCGGGCCGCGATCGGCGTTGTAGGCCGGGTGGGCGATGTGCTGGTAGTCGCCGGTCAGCCACAGGCCCGACATCACCTTCCAGCTGTAATAGCTTTCGACGATCGATTCGGGCCGGTAATTCAGGCCGCCGTCGCCGATGAAGAAGGAAATGCCGCCCTGGGCGAGGTAGTTGCGGCGTTCGCTGGACAGGGTGTTGCGCATCCAGGCCAGCCCGAAGGTGTCGTCGCCCCGGCCCCAGGCCGTGCCTTTCAGCGCCAGGCCGGTGGCCAGGTTGCCGTCGGCCTCGGTGAAGGCATAGGTCTCGGTGCGGCCGTCGGCGTGCATGGCGCGCAGGAAGATGCCGAGATCGGCGCTCAGCGCCTGTTCGATATTGATGCCGAAGCCGTACTTGATGCGGGCGCCGTTGCGGACATTGAAAATCGCTTCCTGGTCAGGACCGGGATGGCTGTCCAGCCAGGCGGTGGCATCGCGGTAGGCGGCGAGCACGGCCCGGTTGCGCCAGCCGAGCAGGCGGACCTTGCCGGGTTGTCCGGCGATTTCGTGGCTGTGTTCGAGTTCGATCTGGTCGCCATAGTGGCGCAGGATCTGGCTGTCGATTTGCGCGCCATTCGGTTCGCGTGGCCCGGTCATCCGGCCGAAGCGGAAAGCCCAGTCGTCCTGATACCACTCGCCGGCAAAGCCCCAGCCGAAGCCGCGGGCGTCCGCCGCGTAGTCGTAGGCGGTGTTGGCCATGTTGCTCCAGTTGAGGAACTGGGTGCGCGGGTCCTTGGCGTAGGCGTTGTTGTCGAAGATGTCGAGGGTGGAGAAGTTGCCCAGGGTCAGCACGAAGCGGTTGTGGTCGACATTGCCGGCCATCTGGTTGAAGGCGGAGTCGATATGCTCGCTATCGCCGCCCAGGTTCCAGGTCTGGCGCAGGAATAGGCGCTGCCGGTAGGCTTTCAGCTTGTTGCCGGAAACCCGGGTCGCTTCGCCATTGCTGAAGCCCCCCAGGCCGTCCAGTCCGGACAGCGGATGGCCCTGGCCGGCTTCGAGATTCAGGTAGAACTCGCCGCCGCGCCATGGGCGCAGGCCGGCGAACAGCGTCGAGGTGAAGGTGTAACCCGATTCGCCGTCGGAGGCGAGGCTGTGCGGGCCGCTGTAGGGCGAGCGGAAGCTTTCCGACTTCTGCCGGACATAGGTGGCCTGGCCTTTGAGCTGCCAGTCTTCCTGGGCTTCGTCGGCGATGGCGGGCGAGCCGAGGGCGAGGCAGAGCAGGCAGGAAGAGAGCAGGCGCATGTCGGTCGAAACCCGGTTGAAATAAGCAAAGCCGCGCATTTTAGGCGAACTTGATGACCGCCAGGTTACAAAACTGGCGCGCGGCCGCTCCGCCTAAGCGCGCTGTATGAGCTCGACCTTGTAGCCGTCGGGGTCTTCGACGAAAGCGATGATCGTCGTGCCGTGCTTCATCGGGCCGGCCTCGCGCACCACCTTGCCGCCGCGGTTCCTGATTTCGGCGCAGGCGGCCCTGGCATCGGGCACCGCCAGGGCGATATGGCCGAAGGCGTTGCCCAGGTCGTAGGCGGCGGTGTCCCAGTTGTGCGTCAGTTCGAGTACGGCGCCCTGGTCTTCCGGGCCATAGCCGACGAAAGCCAGCGTGAAGCGGCCTTCCGGATAATCCGTGCGGCGCAGCAACTGCATGCCGAGCACTTCGGTGTAGAAGGCGATCGAACGGTCGAGGTCGCCGACGCGAAACATGGTGTGCAGGATGCGCATGCGGTTTTTCCTGGTCAGAGTACGGGAAGCTGGGGGGCGAGCTGGCGCAGTTCGAGGCGCCGGGCTCGCCATTCCGGGCAGAGTTGCCCGACCACAGACCAGAAGCGCGGGCTGTGGTTCATTTCCTTGAGATGGGCCAGTTCGTGGGCGACGACATAATCGACGACCGACAGCGGCAGGTAAATCAGCCGCCAGTTCAGCGCAATGCCGCCGTGATGGCTGCAGCTACCCCAGCGCGTGCGGGCCGAGGACAGGCGCAGCGGCGGTACATCGACGCCGAGCCGGGGGGCGTAATGCTGGAGGCGCTCGGTGAAGACCTGGCGGGCCTTTTCGCGCAGCGCCTTTTCGAGAAGCTGGCGGGCGCTGGTCGACGCCGAAGGCCAGAGGTGCAGCCTGGTGCCGACGAATTGCCAGCGCGCCCGGCCAAGCGGCGTGACGGTGATGGTCAGTTCCTCGCCGAGGATGGAAACGACGCTTCCCTCCTCAACGACCAGGGGTGTCGGGGCGGGGCGCTGGCGCCAGCTGGCCAGCTTGTCGAGCACCCATTGGCCGTGCTGGCGGATCAGGCTTTCGATGTCGCCCAGCCGCGCCCGCCGCGGGGCGCCGATGCGCAGGCCGCGCTGGTCGATGGTGAGGCCGATGGTGCGGCGCTTGCTGCGCCGCAGCTGGTAGCTGACATCCTGGCCGGCGAGGGCGATGCTATGGCTGGTTTCAGGTGGCGTTGTGCTGGGCATCCGAGTAACGGTGCGGCGAAATGCGGTGCATCTCGTTTTCGATCCAGCTTTCGGCCCGCTGATTGACTTCGGCTTCGGTCATGCCGCTGGCGTCGAAAGCCGGGCCGATGCTGACGGTGACGGTGCCCGGCGTTTTCAGGAAAGCCTGGCGCGGCCAGAGTTCGCCGGCGTTATGGGCGATCGGCACCACCTTGCAGCCGACATGGGTGGCGAGGTAGGCGCCGCCCGGCTTGTAGCGCTTCTTCAGGCCGGGGGCGACGCGCGTGCCTTCCGGGAAGAGGATGACGTAGAAACCCTGCTGCAACCGTTCGCGGCCCTGGGTGACGACCTGATCGAGCGCGTCCTTGCCGGCGGCACGGTCGATGGAGATCATCCGCATCGCGGCCAAGCCCCAGCCGATCAGCGGTACACGCAGCAGTTCCTTCTTCAATACGAAGACGCAGTAGGCGCCGTTGGGCACGGTATCCTGCAGGGTCATCGTTTCCCAGGCAGACTGGTGCTTGGCGAGGATGACGCAGGGTTCCGGCGGCATGTTTTCCCGGCCGATGACCAGCGGCCGGATGCCGAGAATGTTCTCGACCCCCCACTGCATGCCGAGGCGCCACAGCTTGCCGAGGCGGTAACCCCAGAGGCCGCGCAGGAGCAGGGCGGCGATGACGACCAACGGGGCGGTAAGTACCGACCAGAGGATCGCCCAGGCCATGAACACGGAGGAGCGCAGCGTTTTCATGTTTTTTCCCCGGCGAGCAGGAAGTCGACTGCGGCGGCGAGATCGGCGAATTCCTGCGTGCCTTCCGGCAGGTTGCCATCAGCCTTGGTTTTCGCGCCCTTGCCGGTCAGTACCAGGATGGGCCGGCAGCCGAAGACGGCGCCGGCCTGCAGGTCGCGCAGCGAATCGCCGATGGCGGGAACGCCGGCCAGATTGGCGTTCAGGGTTTCCGAAATGCGCTTGAACATGCCAGGCTTCGGCTTGCGGCAGTCGCAGTCGGAATCGGCCGGGTGCGGGCAGTAGAAAATCGCGTCGATCCGGCCGCCGGCGGCGAATACCGCCTTGTGCATCTTTTCGTGGATGCTGTTCAGCGTATCCATGTCGAACAAGCCCCGACCGACGCCCGACTGGTTGGTGGCGACGACGACCCGGTAACCATTCTGGTTGAGCCGGGCGATCGCTTCCAGGCTGCCGGGAATCGGCTTCCATTCGGCCGGACTCTTGATGAATTGGGCGGAATCGAAATTGATCACGCCGTCGCGGTCGAGGATGACGAGTTTCATGTCGACAGCTTGGAAATGTCGGCCACCTGGTTCATCGCCAGGTGCAGCGTGGCGAGCAGGCCGAGCCGGTTGGCGCGCAGGGCGGGGTCGTCGGCATTGACCATGACGCCGTCGAAGAAGGCATCGACCGGGGTGCGCAGTGCGGCCAGGGCCTGCAGTGACTCCGTGTAGTCGCCGGTGACGAAGGCGGCATCGGCTTGCGGCACGACGTCGACCAGCGCGGCATGCAGCGCGACTTCGGCGGCTTCCTTGAGCAGGCCGGCATCGACCTCGGCTTCGATCGTGCCTTCGACCTTCTTCAGGATATTGCCGACCCGCTTGTTGGCTGCAGCCAGCGCGGCAGCTTCGGGCAGCGCCGCAAAGGTGCGGACAGCAGCCAGGCGCTTCGGGATGTCGCCCAGGCGTTGCGGCCGTTGCGAGACCACGGCATCGACTTCCTGCGCCGTGTAGCCCTGCTCGCGCAGGCTGCCGGCCAGGCGGTCGTAGATGAAATCGGCGAGGGCGTCGATGTTGGGCTGGAAGCCCTCGATGCCGTTGAACTGGGCGAAGACGCCGTTGAGCAGCACATTGAGCGGCAGGTCGAGGTCGCCTTCGCTGAGCATGCGGATGGCGCCCAGCGCATGCCGACGCAGCGCGAACGGGTCGCGGTCGCCGGTCGGGATCTGGCCGATGCCGAACATGCCGACCAGGGTTTCCAGTTTGTCGGCCAGCGCGACGACGGTGCCGACCATGCCGCGCGGCAGCGAGTCGCCGGCAAAGCGCGGCTTGTAGTGGTCTTCGACGGCATCGGCGATGTCGGCGGCGAGGCCGTCATGCAGCGCGTAATAGCGGCCCATGGTGCCCTGCAGTTCCGGGAATTCGCCGACCATGTCGGTCAGCAGGTCGGCCTTGGCCAGCACGGCGGCCTGTTCGGCGTGGCGGGCGAGGACTTCGCCGCCCAGCGTCTGGCCTATGGCGCGGGCAATGGCGGCGACGCGCTGCATGCGCTCGCCCTGGGTGCCCAGCTTGTTGTGATAAACGACCCGGGAGAGGCCGGCAACGCGGGATTCCAGCGATTTCTTGCGATCCTGGTCGAAGAAGAACTTGGCGTCGGCCAGGCGCGGGCGGACGACGCGCTCATTGCCACCGATCACCGCCGACGGGTCGGCCGGGCTGATGTTGCTGACGACGAGGAACTTGTTGGTGAGCTTGCCGGCGGCGTCGAGCAGCGGGAAATACTTCTGGTTGGCCTTCATCGTCAGGATCAGGCATTCCTGCGGCACGGCCAGGAATTCCTCCTCGAACTGGCCGATCAGCACGTTGGGGCGTTCGACCAGGGCGGTGACTTCGTCGAGCAGGGCGTCGTCGTCGATCGGCTTGCCGCCGGCCTGGGCGGCCGCGGCGGCGAGCTGGCGGGCGATTTCGGCGCGGCGTTCGGCGAAGGAGGCGATCACGGCGCCGTCCTTGGCCAGCTTGGCGGCGTATTCGTCGGCATCGTTGAAAACCACCGGGTCGACGGCCGCTTCGAAGCGGTGGCCGTGCGTTTCACGGCCGGAAGTCAGGCCGAGCAGGGCAAGCGGCACGACGTCGCCGCCATGCAGGGCGACCAGGCCGTGGGCCGGGCGGACGAAATTGACGCTGCTCCAGCCGTCGGTCAGCTGGTAGGTCATGACTTTCGGGATGGGCAGGGCGGCGATGGCAGCTTCCAAGGCCTTCTGCAGGCCTTCGGCCAGCGTCGCGCCCTTGGCCAGGCTTTCGTAGAACAGCACCTCGGCCTTGCCGTCGTTTTGGCGGCGCAGGCCCGGGACGGCCGAGGCATCGGCGCCCAGCGCAGTCAGTTTCTTCAACAGGGCGGGCGTCGCGTTACCGCTGGCGTCGAGGCCAACGGCGACCGGCATCAGCTTCTGCACCACCGGCTTGTCGGCGGCGACGGCAGCGACGTCGCTGACATGCGCGGCCAGGCGGCGCGGCGAGGCGTAGGCGGTGACGGCGGCCGAGGCGGCGGCCAGGCCCGAGGTCTTCAGTGACTGGGCCAGCGTCTGGGCAAAGACTTCGCCCAGCTTTTTCAGCGCCTTGGGCGGCAGTTCCTCGACGAACAGTTCAACGAGCAGGTTTTTCGACGACATATCAGGCAGCTTTCTTGGCGTTCTGTTCTTCGAGCTTGGCGACGACTTCGGCCGCCCATTCCTTGGGCGCCATCGGGAAACCGAGGCGGGCGCGAGAATCGAGGTAGGCCTGGGCGACGGCGCGGGCCAGGTTGCGGATGCGGCCGATGTAGGCGGCACGTTCGGTGACCGAAATGGCGCCGCGGGCGTCGAGCAGGTTGAAGGTGTGGGCGGCTTTCAGTACCTGTTCGTAGGCGGGCAGCGCCAGTTGGGCACCCATCAGGTGCTGGGCCTGCTTCTCGTGGGCGCCGAAGGCGGTGAACAGGAAGTCGGCGTCGGAATGCTCGAAGTTGTAGGCCGACTGCTCGACTTCGTTCTGGTGATAGACGTCGCCGTAGGTCAGGCCGGTCGTCCAGGTCAGATCGAAGACGTTCTCGACGCCCTGCAGGTACATCGCCAGGCGTTCCAGGCCGTAGGTGATTTCGCCGGTGATCGGCTTGCAGTCGATGCCGCCGACCTGCTGGAAGTAGGTGAATTGCGTCACTTCCATGCCATTCATCCAGACTTCCCAGCCCAGGCCCCAGGCGCCCAGGGTCGGGTTTTCCCAGTCGTCCTCGACGAAGCGGACATCATTTTTCTTCAGATCGAAGCCGAGCGCTTCCAGCGAACCGAGGTAGAGCTCGAGGATGTTGTCCGGCGCCGGCTTCAGCACCACCTGGTACTGGTAGTAGTGCTGCATGCGGTTGGGGTTTTCGCCGTAACGGCCGTCCTTGGGGCGGCGCGACGGCTGCACGTAGGCGGCTTTCCAGGGTTCCGGGCCGATCGCGCGCAGGAAGGTGGCGGTGTGGCTGGTGCCGGCGCCGACTTCCATGTCGTAGGGCTGAAGCAGGGCGCAGCCTTGCTTGTTCCAGTATTCCTGCAGGCGCAGGATGATTTCTTGAAACGTCGGTTTGGTGCTGGTGGTCATCGGACACACTCGGAAAGGCGGAAAGCCTTGGATTTTACTAGCATTTGCACCGATACGGCAGAGCCGCCGCCAGCGCCGCCCCGTCGCCATGCGAAAGCGGCGTCCCGGTGCGCCGAAGCGAAGGCGACGCCTTGGTTCTTTATATTGTGATGCAGCATATGGGCTACTCGGATCACCCTCGATGTTTGACAAAATCGCGTTCAATCAATAGAGTAAGCCTCGTGTTGCGGTGCAACATCGGTCGTCCCGGGCGCCAAGCGAGGCGTAGCGCGGGTTCCAGCTTTCGCATAGTCGATATCCGGCCGGTGTCGTACCCCCTGTAACCGTTCGCTGCGGCAGATGTTTTTCCGCAGTGGCAACAGTGAAGGAGGTCGCATGTTCGCTACGACTAATTTCCCGCCCGCCATTGCGCGGGCCTCCTCAGTCGTTATTGTTGTGCTCAGGAAGTTGCTGATGCTGGCCGGCCTGGTTTTTCTGGTCGGTCTGGTCGGCGTCCAAACCGGTCGTCTTGACTTGGCCGAGGGGCTGCGTGCCCTGGTGCCGTCGGTGCTGGAGTCGGCTGCCGCCGACGAAGGCGACGATGATGAATTGCCCGCCGAAGCCCAGGTCGAGGCCGAGGCCTCGATCGAGGTGCTCAGCCCGCGCATGCGGGGGGCGCTGGATTACGTTTCCCGGCGTTACCGGGTGTCCACCGAGGCGCTGCAACCGATCTTTTCGACGGTGCAGGCGGCCGGTCGCGACTTGCATCTCGATCCGCTGCTGATCATCGCGGTGATCGGTGTCGAGTCGGGTTTCAATCCGTTTTCCCAAAGCGTGATGGGCGCCCAGGGCTTGATGCAGGTGATGCCGCGCTTTCATCTCGACAAGTTGCCGGAGGAATCTGTCATCCATCCTTTCCTCGATCCAGTGACCAATGTCCAGGTTGGGGCGCGCGTGCTGCAGGAATCGATCCGCCGCTATGGTGGCGTCGAGGACGGTCTGCAGCAGTTTGCCGGGGCGGTGAACGACCCGGAACGGCGCTATTCGTCGCGCGTGCTGGCTGAAAAACTGCGTCTGGAGCAGGCGGTGCAGCGCCTGCGTACCACCTGACAGTGCTTTAGCTGCGGCGCCGCCACTGGCTGGCCAGCAGGCACAGACCGGCCAGGATCAGGAAAGTCAGGTTACCGAAACGGCCGTAGGGCGTCATGCCCTGGTAGGCGCGTATCGCACCGTGCAGCACGGCGGTGGTGAAGGCGGGCAAGACCGCCTGCAGCGTGCCGTCGGGCTCGATGATGGCGGTCATTCCGGTATTGGTGGCGCGCAGCATCGGGCGGCCGGTTTCGACCGCGCGCATCCGGGCAATCTGCAGGTGCTGCGGCTGGGCCAGCGAATGGCCGAACCAGGCGGTATTCGACAGATTGGCGAGGATGCCGGCGCTTGGCAGGGCGCGGATGATTTCCTCGCCGAACACGTCTTCGTAGCAGATGTTGACCGCCACCTGCTGTCCGGCGACGGCCAGCGGTTTTTGCGTTTCCCGGCCGCGCGTGAAGGACGACATCGGAATGTGGGCGATGTCCAGGAACCACGAAAAGCCGGGCGGGATGAATTCGCCGAACGGGACCAGGTGGCTCTTGCTGTAGCTCTGCAGCGGCGAACGGCCGAGGCTGACGGCGCTGTTCCAGTAATGCACGCCATCGCCGGTCAGGGTGCCGGCGATCAGGTCGCCGCCGTGCCTTTGCGCGGCGCTGCGCAGGGCGTCGATGTAGTCGGGCGGCAATTGGTCGAGCAGCGCGGGCAAGGCGGTTTCCGGCAGGATGGTCAGTTGCGCCGGATTCTTCTCGACCAGGTCGAGGTAGAGGTCGAGCGTGCGGATGAAGGCGGCCGGCTCGAATTTCATTTCCTGCGGAACGTTGCCCTGGATCAGCGCGACGCTGACCGGTTCGCCGCTCGGGCTGGTCCAGGCGATCTGGCGCAGCCCGACGCCGCTGGCCACGAGCAACGCCAGTACGGCCAGCCCGAGGCGCCAACGCACGAGCAGGGCGCCGCACAGGGCGACCAGCAGGCTTAGGCCATGGACGCCGAGCAGCGGCGCGAAACCGGCCAGCGGGTTGGGCGGTGCTTGCGAATAGCCGACGGTGAGCCAGGGAAAACCGGTGAAAATCCAGCTGCGCAGCCAGTCGGCGGCGGCGATCAGGACGGCGAAATAGAGCGCCTGGCGCCATAGTTCCATCGGTTGCCAGCGCTTGAACAGCGCGCCGGCCAGCGTCGGGAACAGCGCCATTACGGCGCAGAACAGCAGGGCGGCGATGCCGGCCAGCCACCACGGCATGCCGCCGAAGACGGAGAGGCTGACATAGACCCAGGAAACGCCGCACAGGAAGAAGCCGAGGCCGAAGGCGAGACCGGTCAGCGCTGCCTGGCGGGGCGAGTCGGCGCCGCGGAGCAGCGCAAACAGGCCGCCCCAGACCAGCGGTGCCAGCCAGAACAGTTCGCTGGGGGCGAAGCAGAGTACGCCAGTGGCGCCGATCAGGGCGGCCAGGCCGAAGCGGTGCAAGGCCCGCTCAGGCAGTCGTATCTTCGGCACCGGCCTGAGTTTTGAGCGGGTCGACGAGCAGGGTGTACAGGCGCCGGCTGTCGGCGCGCAACACCTGGAAGCGCATGCCGTTGATGTCGATGACTTCGTTGCGCTTGGGGACGCGGCCGAGGTGGCGCAGCACCAGGCCGCCGACGGTGTCGAATTCCTCGTCGGAGAAGTGGGTGGCGAAAGCGGCGTTGAAATCCTCGATCTCGGTGCGCGCCTTGACGCGGTAGCGGCCGGTCGAGTCGAGGCGGATATTGTCGTGCGCCTCGTCGAAGTCGTATTCGTCCTCGATGTCGCCGACGATCTGTTCGAGCACGTCCTCGATGGTGACCAGGCCGGCGACGCCGCCGTATTCATTGACGACGATGGCCATGTGGTTGCGCGAGACGCGGAATTCTCGCAGCAGCACGTTGAGGCGCTTCGATTCAGGGATGAAGACGGCGGGGCGCAGCCAGTCGCGCAGGTCGAAGTCTTCTTCGGTCTGGACGCGCAGCAGGTCCTTGGCGAGCAACACGCCGAGCACGTTGTCGCGGTCGCCGTCGACGACCGGGAAGCGCGAGTGGGCGGCCTCGATGACGGTGGGGACGATTTCGTCCAGCGGATCGTCGACGTCGATGACGTCCATCTGGGCACGCGGCACCATGACGTCGGTGACGCGGGTTTCGGAGACGGCCAGGGCGCCTTCGATGATGGTCAGCGCATCGGCGTCCATCAGGTTGCGCTCGTAGGCCGAGTGCAGGATTTCAAGCAACTGCTCGCGATCTTCGGGTTCGCGCAGCAGCAGGGAAGTCAGTCGTTCGATGAAACCAGGTTTACTGTCACTGTCCATGATGTTTATACCGCTCAGTTACCCAGGTACGGGTCTGGATACCCCAGGGCGGCGAGAATCTCCCTTTCTTCGTTTTCCATGGCTTCGGCATCAACGTCGTTGTCATGATCCCGGCCTTGCAAATGCAGCATACCATGCACCGTCAGGTGCGCGTAATGGGCGGCCAGCGGCTTGTTCTGCTCCGTCGCCTCGTGCGCCACGACGGCTGGGCAGATCACCAGGTCGCCCATCACCACGGGTTCCGTGTCATACGGAAAGGACAGCACGTTGGTCGCATAGTCCTTGCCGCGATATTCGTTATTGAGCGCCTGGCCTTCGTCGGCATCGACCAGGCGGATGGTCACTTCGCCGCCACCGACCAGTGCGGCGCGCGCCCATTTCACGAAATCCGCCCGCAAGGGTAAGCCCTCACGATGACAGGCATATTGCACGGAAAGGTTAAGGCGTTTACTTGGTGTGGGATTCATAGGCGGCAACGATGCGGGCGACCAGCGGGTGGCGCACCACGTCTTCCTTCAAAAATTCGGTAAAGGCCAGGCCGCGGACGTCCTTGAGGATGTCGCGCGCTTCGCGCAGGCCGCTCTTTTGACCCTTGGGCAGGTCGGTCTGGGTCAGGTCGCCGGTGACGACCGCCTTGGCACCGATGCCGATGCGGGTCAGGAACATCTTCATCTGTTCCGGCGTCGTGTTCTGCGCCTCGTCGAGGATCACGAAGGCGTGGTTCAGCGTGCGGCCGCGCATGAAGGCGAGCGGCGCGATTTCGATGGCGCGTTTTTCATAGAGCTTGGCGACGCGGTCGGCACCCATCAGGTCGTAGAGCGCGTCATAGAGGGGGCGCAGGTAGGGGTCGATCTTCTGGGTCAGGTCGCCGGGCAGGAAACCCAGGCGCTCGCCGGCTTCGACCGCCGGCCGGGTCAGGATGATGCGTTCGACCAGATCGCGTTCGAAGGCATCGACGGCGGAGGCGACGGCGAGATAGGTCTTGCCGGTGCCGGCCGGGCCGATGCCGAAAGTGATGTCGTGTTCCTGGATCGCCTTCAGGTAGGCGACCTGGCGCGGCGTGCGGCCATGCAGGTCGGTCTTGCGGGTGAATAATTGCGGGCCGTCGCTGATGCTGCCGGGCGTGATGCGGCGCACCGGGGCGTTGAGCAATTCGATCAGGCCGAGCTGAACTTCATCGACCGACAGCGGCTGGCGGGCCATGCCGTAGAAGTGGCGCAGCGCGTCGGCGGTCAATTGGGCTTTTTCGCCGGTGATCGAAAAGCGCTCGTTGCGGCGCTTGATGACGACATCGAGGCCGGCTTCGATCTGCCGGATGTTTTCATCGAGCGGACCGCACAGGTTGGCGAGCAGCACGTTATCGACCGGCGCCAGCGCAATGCTGATCGGCCGGTTCTTCGGCGCTGGCCGGGTGGTGGCGCCGGCTTTGGTGGTACTAGTCTTCTCGGATGACAATTTCGCCTCGCAGGCTGTGCGGCAGCGCACTGGTGATCCGGACATCGACGAAAGTGTTGATCAGCCGGGGATTGCCGACAAAGTTCACGATGCGGTTATTGTCGGTGCGCCCGGCCAGTTCGTGTACGTCCTTCCGGGACGTGCCTTCGACCAGCACGCGCTGGATGCTGCCAACCATGGCCTGGCTGATCACCTGCGCCTGCTCGTCGATGCGCTTCTGCAGTCGGGAAAGACGGGCCGACTTGACGGCAGCCGGGGTCGAATCGTCCATCTCCACGGCCGGCGTGCCGGGGCGCGGGCTGTAAATGAACGAAAAGGAGTTGTCGAAGCCGACTTCGTCGATCAGCTTCATGGTCTTCTCGAAATCCTCGTCCGTTTCGCCGGGGAAGCCGACGATGAAGTCGGACGACAGCGAAATGTCCGGGCGGGCGGCGCGCAGCTTGCGGATGATGGCCTTGTATTCGATGGTCATGTAGCCGCGCTTCATTGCCGCCAGCACGCGGTCGGAGCCGGCCTGCACCGGCAGGTGCAGGTGCGAGACCAGTTTCGGTACCTTGGCGTAGGTGTCGATCAGGCGCTGCGACATTTCGCGCGGATGCGAGGTGGTGTAGCGGATGCGTTCGATGCCGGGGATTTCGGCAATGTATTCGATGAGCAGCGCGAGGTCGGCCTTTTCATCGGTGCCGGCCATGTCGCCGCGATAGGCATTCACATTCTGGCCGAGCAGCGTCACCTCGCCGACGCCATTGGCGGCCAGGCCGGCGACTTCGGTCAGCACGTCGTCGAACGGCCGCGACACTTCGCCGCCGCGGGTGTAGGGCACGATGCAGAAGGTGCAGAACTTGGAGCAGCCCTCCATGATCGAAACGAAGGCCGAGGCGCCTTTCACTTCGGCCGGCGGCATGGCGTCGAATTTTTCGATTTCCGGGAAGGAAACATCGACCGCCGCCTTGCCTTGCGCCTTGCGCTCGGCGATCAGTTGCGGCAGCCGGTGCAGGGTCTGCGGCCCGAAGACGACATCGACGTAAGGCGCCCGGGCGATGATCGCCTCGCCCTCCTGGCTGGCGACGCAACCGCCAACGCCGATCACCAGGTCCGGATTCAGCTGCTTCAGGTGGCGAACCCGGCCGAGGTCGTGAAACACCTTCTCCTGTGCCTTCTCGCGCACGGAGCAAGTATTGAACAGGATGATGTCGGCGTCTTCCGGATTGTCGGTCTTGACGATTCCTTCGGAAGCATTGAGCACGTCGGCCATCTTGTCCGAATCGTACTCATTCATCTGGCACCCGAAAGTGCGGATGAACAATTTCTTGGGCATGGGTAAACTACTTTGCAAATCAGGGGTTGCCGGCGGCAACCGGGTGTTCGGAAAAGGCGATCATTATAACCGAGCGCAAATGCCTTGACCGGAGAAAGCCAGGCAAACTATAATCCGCGCCCTCAAGGCGTGGTGATGTAGCTCAGTTGGTTAGAGCGGTGGATTCATAACCCACAGGTCGGCAGTTCAATTCTGCCCATCACCACCAAAGAATCAAAGACTTAGGCCAACTCTTCGGGGTTGGCCTTTGTTTTTTCTGATTCGTGTAGGCGCTGTGCAGGCATTCGCGAACAATTGCTGACTGCGGACCTGTATAGACTGCCTTGCCCATCTGGTGCGGCTCACGGTGCATTGATCACCCTTTTGGCATAAAGGTGCGGCAATGGATAATCCTCAGCGGAACGACAAGAGCCAGACGGTCCTGATCAGGTAAGGCCAGCACGTTGACTGTGTGTGGCCGCGTTAAGGGTGACATTGAGGCGGTGTTTCCGGGTGTCGAGGTGGACGAGGGCGGCGGCACTGACTATCGGTTTCGCGCCCGTATCGGCCGCGAGCGGGTCGCCAAGGTGCTGCACGATCAAGCGATGGGTATCTGACGGGTGCCCGAAGCCTTGAAGTATGCGGCGCTATTCTGCTCTGCTGTCTCCTGCAAGATTCGTTGACCAGACTTGCAGTCCCAAGGCAATTGACACTTCAATTGCCGATTGGTGTATGGATTAATGACATAAATACAATGGGTTGTATTTATGTCGCGTAACGGGCATTCCTTTTGCTGAAGGGTTCCCTGGTCGTCGAAAAGTCTTGCCCACGGGCAACGGAAATTTGTCGATCAACCCCCTTCACTTTAGGAGCTTCAGATGAAGATTCAACAGTTGGCCCCCTTCGTTTTCGTTTTCGTCACGGCAGCAGCTTCGGCTGAAGGATTCTACGGAGTGGGGGAAATGACCCACTCGAACAATTCCCTCAACCGTAGCAATTTCGATAACGAACTGACTGCCAATGGCGCAACTGGACTATCGAGCAGCGATCACGGCAACAGCAACCAGTTTCGGCTGCAAGGGGGCTATCGTTTTAACGAAAATCTGGCAGTCGAGGCGGGTTACATCGATTTTGGCAAAGCCAAGTATACGGCCGACTATGCTGGCGGTTCGGCGCAAGGCAAGGTCAAGGCCGGCGGCATGGATGTCGCTGCTTTACTTGCCTTGCCTTTGACGGACCGCTTTTCCGTTTTCGGTAAGGCTGGCGTCGTGGCAGCCAGAGTCAAATCCACTTTGGTCGCCGATGCACCTGCCGCACTGGCTAGTGGGAACACCTCGACTACCGTAATTCGCCCTTTGCTGGGAGTCGGAGCTAGCTATAAGTTAACTCAGAATGTCGACCTGCGCGCTGACTTCGACCATGTCAATGGCCTGGGAAAAGCGCTTAAGACAGGGAAAATGGATGACAACATGGTCTCGTTCGGGGTGGGCTATAACTTTTAACAACGTGGCGGCGTAAGGGAACAATTGGAGTCTTACGGCGACAGCCACTGATTCAGTTGCTTAGCCCCGGTCAAAGGCCGGGGCTAAGTGCATTTAGGCTTCCGGTTGGCGTCTCATTGAAAATGGGTTCTGTCACGTCGGACTGCATTGGCAAAGGTAAGGCAGGCCGTGCCTGGGATGTTGAAGCTTATTCCCGGCGGAAAGGCGCTAGATGCTTAGGCGCATCTTCTCGAAGGTTCATTTTGGGCTTGCAAAGTGGCATAGGAAATTTATAATGCGCGCCCTTCCCCGATGTCGTCGGGGGATCGGGAGTGCGGCAGTAGCTCAGTTGGTAGAGCGCAACCTTGCCAAGGTTGAGGTCGAGAGTTCGAGACTCTTCTGCCGCTCCAGCATCCGGATATGCGTCCTTAGCTCAGCTGGTTAGAGCGCCACGTTGACATCGTGGAGGTCGGCGGTTCGATTCCGTCAGGACGCACCATTTCCCGGTTGCCATGAAGGCCGGAAATGGCGCCTTTGCATGGCCGCCGGCGCCCCGTCGGGTATTCACAAATCATAAGTTCGCAGGCATCATGCTACCCATGCGACATTTTTGGGGCGCTTCATGCTTTGGGAACCGATCGTCTATCTCGTTCTGCCGGTTGTGACCCTGGCCGGCTTGCTGATCTGCGTCTTCGACATCTGGGACAATCTGCGCATCAGCCTCCGCGAGGCGAGCAAGAAGTCTTCGTCCGCTCGTCCATGATCATGGTGGCCAATGCCGGCTCCCTTGCGGCCTGGTGACAAGAGAAGCCGCGTTCAAGGCGCTGCCGATTTTCATAGAGACGTAAAACCCCGGACAAAAAAATGGCGGGGTCGAAACCCCGCCTGATTGTCGATCTGGGTACAGCCGGGCGCTATTTATCCCCCTGCAGGTTCTTGAGCAGATCGGCATTCGGTTCCTGCTGCTTGTTGCTGTCGTTTGAGTCGCCCTGCATCAGGGTGGTCAGGTCGACCGCGGCTGGGGCCTCGCCACTCCGCTCCAGGCGGGCCGCTTCCCGTTGCGCATCGTCGCCGTAGCTGACGACGCCGGGGAAGATGATGATGATGGCGACCATGATGATCTGGATGCAGACAAACGGGATGGCACCCCAGTAGATGTCGGTGGTCTTGATCGAGGCCGGGGCCACCGAGCGCAGGTAGAACAGCGCGAAACCGAAGGGGGGGTGCATGAAGGAGGTCTGCATGTTCACCGCGAGCAGCACGCCGAACCAGACCAGGTCGATGCCCAGTTTGTCCGCCACCGGCGCCAGCAGCGGCACGATGATGAAGGACAGTTCGAAGAAATCGAGGAAGAAGGCGAGCAGGAAGACCAGGATATTGACGACGATCAGGAAGCCGAGCTTGCCGCCGGGCAGGCCGAGTAGCAGGTGTTCGACCCAGAGGTCGCCATTGACGCCGCGGAAGACCAGGCCGAAGACGGTCGAGCCGACGAGGATGAAGACCACGAAGGACGACAGCTTGCCGGTGGTTTCCATGGCCTGCCGGAGTAGCTTGAAGTTGATCCGCCGGCGGACCAGGGCCAGGATCAGCGCACCGGCCGCGCCCATGGCGCCGCCTTCGGTCGGCGTCGCGATGCCGAGGAAAATGGTGCCCAGCACCAGGAAGATCAGGACCAGTGGCGGGACCAGCGTGGTCAGCACGCGCAGCATCAGCTTCAGGCCGCGCAGGCTGCGTGCTTCAGGCGGCAGCGCCGGGGCGGCGTTGGGCTTGAGGATGGTGAGCAGTACGACATAGCCGACATAGAGGCCGGTCAGCAGCAGGCCGGGAATCATCGCGCCTTCGTACATGTCGCCGACCGAGCGGCCCAACTGGTCGGCCATGATGATCAGCACCAGGGACGGCGGAATGATCTGGGCCAGTGTGCCGGAAGCGGCGATGACGCCGGAGGCCAGGCGCTTGTCGTAGCCGTAACGGAGCATGATGGGCAGCGAGATGAGGCCCATGGAAATGACCGAGGCCGCGACGACGCCGGTCGTCGCGGCGAGCAGGGCGCCGACGAAGATCACCGCGTAGGCCAGGCCGCCGCGCAGCGGCCCGAACAGTTGGCCGATGGTGTCGAGCAGATCCTCGGCCATGCCCGAGCGTTCGAGGATCAGGCCCATGAAAGTGAAAAAGGGGATGGCGAGCAGCGTGTCATTGGCCATGATGCCGAAAATGCGCTCGGGCAGGGCCTGGAACAGGGCTGGGTGGAGGAGGCCGACCTGGACGCCGACAATGCCGAAGAAAATGCCGTTGGCGGCCAGCGAGAACGCGACCGGGTAGCCGAAAAGCAGGAAGAGGACGAGGGCGCCGAACATCATGGGCGCCATGTTGCCGATGATCCATTCCATTATTTGGACTCCTTGGCTTTGGCGGCGGCAATGGCGGCGGCCAGTTCTTCTTCCGGCGTCGGGCCGTGCGCCTTGTGGCCGGGGTCGTCGATGCGGCCGGCGAGGAAGGCAATGCGCTTGATCAATTCGGAAATGCCCTGCAGGGCGAGCAGCGTGAAACTGATCGGCAGCAGCAGCTTGACCGGCCAGCGGATCAGGCCGCCGGCGTTGGCCGACATTTCGTTGATCTTGTATGACTCGGCGACCAGCGGCAGCGACAGCCAGAGGACGGCAATCACCATGGGCAACAGGAAGAGCAGGGTGCCGATGATGTCGATGATGGCCAAGCCCTTGGGCGGCAGTTTGCCGGCCAGGACGTCGATGCGCACATGTTCGTTCTTCTGTAGCGTGTAGGGCGAGCAGAGCAGGAAGACGGCGGCGAACAGGTACCACTGGATTTCCAGCAGGCCGTTGGAACTGTAGTTGAAGGCAAAACGCACACTCGCATTGCCGGCGCAAATTATGGTCATGATCAGCACCAGCCAGAAGGCGCCTTTGCCGACCCGCTCGTTGAGCAGGTCAATCAGCTGCGAGAGCTTGAGCAGAAGGGTCACGGAAAGTTCTCCTCGATTGATAAAATGCCCGGCTTCTGAAGTGTCCGGGGTAAATGGAATGCTGACCGGGCCAAATTTACAGTGAAGGGTGTAGACAGACCATGGTGGAAATCCCTACAAGCCGGCTGACCCGCATCTGCCTGGTGCGCCACGGCGAAACCGAATGGAATGCCGAGCGTCGCATCCAGGGGCAGATTGACATCGGTCTCAATGAAATCGGGCGGCGCCAGGCGGCGGCGGCCGGGCGCTGGCTGCAGGGCGCCGGCATCGTCGCTGTGTACGGCAGCGACCTCCAGCGGGCGTGGACGACGGCGCAGGCCATCGGCCGGGCGCTGGGGCTGACGCCGCGAGCGGTGCCGGAAATGCGTGAACGGCGCTACGGCATTTTCGAAGGCCTGACCTACGACGAGGCGAAAGCCAGGTTTCCCGATGGCTATGCCGCGTTCGAAGGGCGCAACGCCGCTTACGATTTCGAGAACGGCGAAAGCCTGCGCGCCATGTTCGAGCGCGTCACCGGCAAGCTCAAGGAGATTGCCGCCGTCCACGCCGGGCAGAATGTCGCCCTCGTGCTGCATGGCGGCGTGCTCGACATCATCAACCGCTTTGTGCGCGGCAACAGCCTGGAAACGCCGCGCGATTTCCTGATTCCCAACGCCGGTATCAACTGGATTTCAGTGCTGGATGGCCGCTGGCACATCGATTCGTGGGCCGAAACCGCCCATCTGGAGCCGGGTGCGCTGGACGAGCTCCCCTCGTGATAAAATCCACGCCCTTTTCAATGGCTTGAGGCTATCCCCATGTTTTCCGCGAAAGACACCCTGGCAAAAGTTGATTCCGAACTGTGGCAGGCCATTCAGGCCGAAACCCAGCGTCAGGAAGACCACATCGAACTGATCGCGTCTGAAAACTACGTCAGCAAGGCTGTCATGGAAGCCCAGGGCTCCCAGCTGACCAACAAGTATGCCGAAGGCTATCCGGGCAAGCGCTACTACGGTGGCTGCGAATATGTCGACGTCGCCGAGCAGATCGCCATCGACCGCCTGAAGAAGCTGTTCGGCGCCGAAGCCGCCAATGTCCAGCCGAATTCCGGTTCGCAGGCCAACCAGGCCGTGCTGATGGCATTCGCCAAGCCGGGCGACACCATCATGGGCATGAGCCTGGCCGAAGGCGGCCACCTGACCCACGGCATGCCGCTGAACATGTCCGGCAAGTGGTTCAACGTCGTCTCCTACGGCCTCAACGAAAAGGAAGAGATCGACTACGACAAGATGGAAGCGCTGGCCCGCGAGCACAAGCCGAAGATCATCGTCGCCGGTGCCTCCGCCTACGCGCTGCGTATCGACTGGGAGCGCTTCGCCAAGGTTGCAAAGGAAGTCGGCGCCATTTTCTGGGTGGACATGGCTCACTACGCCGGCCTGATCGCCGCCGGTTTCTACCCGAACCCGGTGCCGTTCGCCGACGTCGTCACCTCGACCACCCACAAGACGCTGCGCGGCCCGCGCGGTGGCGTCATCCTGATGAAGGCCGAGCATGAGAAGGCGCTTAATTCCGCCATCTTCCCCGGCCTGCAGGGCGGCCCGCTGATGCACGTCATCGCCGCCAAGGCCGTCGCCTTCAAGGAAGCGGCGACGCCCGAGTTCCGCAACTACCAGGAACAAGTCATCGACAACGCCCGCGTGATGGCCAAGGTGCTGGGTGAAGAGCGCGGCCTGCGCATCGTTTCCGGCCGCACCGAAAGCCACGTCTTCCTGCTCGATCTGCGCGCCAAGAACATCACCGGCAAGGAAGCCGAAGCCGCCCTCGGTCGTGCCCACATCACGGTCAACAAGAACGGCATCCCGAACGATCCGCAGAAGCCGTTCGTCACTTCCGGCATCCGTATCGGCTCGCCGGCGATGACCACCCGCGGCTTTACCGAAATCGAAGCCGAGATGGTCGCCCATCTGGTCGCCGACGTGCTCGACGCGCCGAACGACGAAACCGTGGCCGCCACCGTGCGCGCCAAGGTCGCCGAACTGTGCAAGCGTTTCCCGGTCTACGGTGCCTGAGGAAGGCGTGAGGATTGAGCGGTTGGCAAAACCGCTCGATCCGCGGATCACGTCTGGATACCGGCGATGAAATGTCCTTTCTGCGGCGCTGAAGACACGGCGGTGGCCGATACCCGGCTCAATGACGACGCCGACGTCGTACGGCGCCGCAGGAAATGCAATGCCTGCGACAAGCGTTTCACGACCTACGAACGGGCAGAAATCCAGCTGCCGCAGGTGGTCAAGAAAAACGGACTGCGCACCGAATTCAGCCGCGCCAAGCTGCGCGCCAGTCTCGAGCTGGCGCTGCGCAAGCGACCGGTGTCGATCGAGTCGGTCGATGCGGCGGTCGCCGATATCGAGGAAAAGCTGCTCTCGGCCGGCGAACGCGAAGTCAGCACGCAGCAGTTGGGCGAACTCGTGATGCGCGAGTTGAAGAAACTCGACAAGGTGGCCTACATCCGCTTCGCCTCCGTTTATCGCAATTTTGAAGACGTGGATGCATTCTCACGCGCCATCCGCGAAGTTTCCCCGACCGCGAAGAAAAAATGACGTTTAGCGCCGTCGATCACGGCATGATGGCGCGCGCCCTGCAACTGGCCGAACTCGGCCTGTGGACGACGTCGCCCAATCCGCGGGTCGGTTGCGTGCTGGTCCGCGACGGCGAAATTGTCGGCGAAGGCTGGCATCAAAAAGCCGGCGAGCCGCATGCCGAAGTGCATGCCCTGCGGGCGGCCGGCGAACGGGCGCGCGGCGCCACGGCCTACGTCACGTTGGAGCCGTGCAGTCATTACGGGCGGACGCCGCCTTGTGCCGAGGCGCTGATCGCCGCCGGTGTTTCTCGCGTCGTCACGGCGATGGTCGATCCCAACCCGCTGGTTGCCGGCAAAGGCCTGGCCTTGCTCGAAGCGGCCGGTATCGAAACGGCCAGCGGCCTGCTCGAAAACGAAGCGCGCGAGTTGAACATCGGTTTTGTCTCGCGCATGACCCGCGGCCGTCCCTGGTTGCGCCTGAAGGCCGCGGCCAGCCTGGATGGCAAGACGGCGCTCAACAACGGCGTCAGCCAGTGGATCACCGGGCCGGACGCGCGTACCGACGGCCATCGCTGGCGAGCCCGGGCCTGCGCCATCCTGACCGGCATCGGTACGGTGCGCGACGACGATCCGCAACTCAATGTGCGGGCCGTCGAAACCAGCCGCCAACCGCTGCGCATTGTCGTCGATAGCAGGCTGGAAACCTCGCCCAACGCCCGGGTTCTGCTGGACGGGCCGTCGTTGATTGTCGGCGCCATGGTCCATGCCGAAAAAATCGACGCCTTGCGCGCCGCCGGCGCCGACGTGCTGATCCTGCCCAATGCCGCCGGCAAGGTCGATCTCAAGGCGCTGCTCGAAGAGCTTGGCCGGCGCGGCATCAACGAAGTGCATGCCGAAGCCGGCTTCAAACTGAACGGTTCCCTGCTCGGCGAAGGCCTGGTCGATGAACTGCTGCTTTACCTGGCGCCCTGCCTGATCGGCGATGCGGCCAATGGCCTGTTCAACCTGCCGGCGCTGACTTCGCTGGCCGACAAGCGGCGTCTGCAGATTCGCGACCTGCGCCAGGTCGGGACGGATGTCCGGATCGTCGCCCGTTTGGCGTAAAGCGCCCGACGTCAAATTCCTGCAGTGAAGCGCCGCTGGCGCGGTGCGCGCCTTGCGGCGAATGGCCAGTTACGCGGGCTGGCCGCACACGGCGCAGCCGCTGTCCTTCTTGAAGCGGACGGTCCGCCATTCCATGTCCAGCGCATCGAGCAGCAACAGCCGGCCGCTCAGCGACTGGCCGATGCCGGCCGCCAGCTTCAGCGCCTCGGCCGCCTGCATGGTGCCGATGATGCCGGTCAGCGGTGCGAAGACGCCCATCACGGCACAACGCACTTCCTCGACATCCTCGCCTTCCGGGAACAGGCAGTGATAGCACGGCGCATCGTCGCGGCGGAGGTCATAGACGCTGATCTGGCCGTCGAAACGGATGGCCGCGCCGGAGACCAGTGGTTTCCTGTGGCGGACGCAGGCCCGGTTGATGGCGTGGCGGGTCGCGAAATTGTCGGTGCAGTCGAGGACGATGTCGGCGCTGGCGACCAGGCTGTCGAGCGCGGCACCGGCGAGGCGCTCCTGCAGCGGCACGATGGCGATTTCCGGATTGATCGCGGCCAGTGCCTGTCTTCCGGATTCCGCCTTGGCCATGCCGACCCGGGCCTGGGTATGGAGAATCTGACGCTGCAGATTGGTGAAATCGACGGTATCGTCATCGACC
Organism: Bacteroidota bacterium; assembly: GCA_050259955.1. GTDB lineage: Bacteria > Pseudomonadota > Gammaproteobacteria > Burkholderiales > Rhodocyclaceae > Azonexus. Next base: position 70,517 of record JBLNBM010000013.1, on the reverse strand, counting down.
AGCGTGATCTTGCCGATGCCGGCCGAGGCGAGGTAAAGCGCCGCCGGCGAACCCAGGCCGCCGGCCCCGATGATTACGGCATGGGTGGCCAGGATGCGCGCCTGCCCTTCGATGCCGAGGGCGTCGAGCAGGATGTGGCGGCTGTAGCGAAGAAGCTGCTCGTCGGTCATTGGGTTTGCTTGCCGGTGGCCTGTCGTCGGAGGCCGGCCACCGGAACCAGCGACTACTTGTATTCCCGCCACTCCGGCGGGGTGTCGTCGTGGTCGCCGTGCGGGTGGTGTTCCCAGGCCTTGACGTAGGCCTCCTCGGCGGAGCGCTTGAGGCGCTTTTCCGGGGCGCCCAGATTGTGCAGCTGGGTGTCCTCGACGTAATGGATCAGGGCGCGGGTCAGCTTGTTGAGCAACGTGTTGTCGAGGTGGTAGCCCTTGTCCTCGAGGTGGTCCTCGAGTTCGAGCAGCGTGTGCTGCTGCAACTCGTAACTGACCCCGACTACCCGTTTTTCAGTCTGCGGCGCCACTTCGACCTCATCGATCCGTTGCAGGTCGTCGGCGGCCTCCGGCACCTGGCCAGGCGGGAATTTGGCAAAAAGGATTTCGCGACGTTTCTTCAGGTCATTGGCCACCATCATTGCTCCCTTCTGCGATCAGTCCTTGGTTTTCCCCTGCATGATCTGCAAGCCCTTGAGGAGATTCAGCGCCTGCTGGAACTGGTAATCAGCCGCACTGGCGTATTCCATGCGCGGCGGCAGTTCGTCCTCGCTGTCTTCCTTGCTCTTGTCCTTGCCGGATTTGGCGGGTGCCTTCGGCTGCGGCTTGGTTTCCGCCTTGCCGGCGTCCTTGTCGTTGCTCAGGTGGCGGTCGAGGTCAGCTTCGCGCAGATGCATACCGCTGCCGCCATTCGCCGTTTCTTCGACGACGATGTCGGGAACGATGCCCTTGGCCTGGATTGAGCGGCCATCCGGCGTGTAGTAACGGGCCGTGGTCAGCTTGATGGCGGTATTGCCGGGCAGCGGCAGCACCGACTGCACGGACCCCTTGCCGAAGCTCTGGGTGCCGAGGATGACGGCGCGCTTGTGGTCCTGCAGCGCGCCGGCGACGATTTCCGAAGCCGATGCGGAGCCGCCATTGACCAGCACCACCATCGGCACTTTCTTGACATCGACCGGCAGCGTCTTCAGCGGATCGTCCTTGGTGCCGCGCAGGTAATCCTGGGCGCGGGCACGGAATTCCTGCTTGGCGTCCTCGGTGCGGCCGTCGGTCGAGACCACCTTGGCATCAGGCGGCAGGAAGGCGGCGGAAACGCCGATCGCGCCGTTGAGCAGGCCGCCCGGATCGTTGCGCAGGTCGAGCACCAGTCCCCGCAGCTTGTTGCCGTCCTTGTACAGGGCGCCGATATGCTTGGCCAGTTCGGCGACGGTGTTTTCCTGGAACTGGGTGATGCGCACCCAGCCGTAACCGTCGACCAGCTTCGACTTGACGCTCTGCACCTTGATCACTTCGCGGACCAGGGTGACTTCGATCGGCTTGGTTTCTCCCTTGCGGATGATCGACAGCTTGATCGGCGTCTTCGGCTTGCCGCGCATTTTCTTGACGGCGTCGGAGAGGGTCAGGCCCTTCACCGCCGTATCGTCGAGCTTGAAAATCAGGTCGCCCGCCTTGAGGCCGGCACGGAAAGCCGGCGTGTCCTCGATCGGGGAAACCACCTTGACCAGGCCGTCTTCCATGCCGACTTCGATGCCCAGGCCGCCGAATTCGCCCTGCGTGCCGACCTGCAGATCCTTGAAGGCATCGGCGTCGAGATAGGTGGAGTGCGGGTCGAGATTGGAAAGCATGCCGGAAATGGCATTGCTGATCATTTTCTTGTCATCGACCGGTTCGACATAGCCCTGCTTGATGGCGCTGTACACCTCGGCGAAGGTGCGCAGTTCGTCGATCGGCAGACCGGCCTTGATGTCCTTTTCGGCGAGCGCCGGCAGGTGGAGGCTGATCAGGGCGCCGGCGATGAAGCCGCCCAGTGTCAAACTGATGGTTTTTGCTTTGCTCATTTCAAACTGGCCCATTTCATCGGGTCGATCGGTTGCCCTTGGTGGCGGAGTTCAAAGTATAAACCCGATTCCGGGTTGCCTCCGCTATTGCCGACGGTGGCCACCGTTTCCCCGCCTTTCACCGACTGCCCGACCTGCTTGAGCAGCGTATCGTTGTTGCCGTAAATCGATAAATAGGCGTCGCCATGGTCGATGATCAGCAGGTTGCCGAAGCCGCGCATCCAGTCGGCAAAAACGACCCGCCCGCCCGCCACCGCCTTGACCTCGCTGCCGTTCCCCGCCTTGATGAAGAGGCCGCGCCAGGAGCCACCGCCTTCACGCGGTGCACCGAAATGCCCGGCCACCGAACCGCGTACAGGCAGACGCAGGCTGCCTTTCTGACGAGCAAAAGTGCCGTCGCTGGCCACCGGCTCATGCCGATTCTCTGCTTCGACCGCACGCGGCCGGGGCGGTTCGGCGTTCTGGGCGGCGCGGGGCGTTTCCCGCGCTTCGGTGGCCGGCGCCTTGTTCTTCTGCCGGCTGGCTTCGGCCTGGCGAGCTGCTTCGGCAACCCGCGCGGCTTCCGCGGCGCGGGCGGCCTTGGCGGCTTGCGCTGCCTGTTCGGCGAGGACCTTGGCGAGATGGTCGATCAGTTGGGTCAGGCGCTTTTCGTTCTGCTGCAGGTTGCCGATTTCCTTGCGTTGGGCATTCACCTTGTCGGAGAGCTGGGCGTAGAGCTTCTTACGTTCCTCGCGCTGCTTTTCCAGTTCGGCCCGGCGCTGCTGCTGCTGGGCGGCCACTTCCTCCAGTTCGTCGGCCCGGTCCTTGGCATCGGCAGCCAGCGTTTTCTTGCGTTGCAGCGTGGCGCCGATCTCGCCCATCAGTTCGGCGCGCGACAACGCAATGGCCGACATGTAGTGCAGGTCGCGCGCCATCTGGTTGGGGTCGTCGCCGTTGAGCAGCATTTGCAGCGAATCCGGCGTGCCGCGCAGGTACTGCTTGTAGAGCAGCTTTTCCAGTTGCGACTGCTGCTGGCCAAGGGTGGTCCCCAGTTCCTGCGACTGCTGTTCGAGATTTTTCAGCTTTGTTTCGATCTGGCTGCGCTGCTCGGCCAGATCGCCCAGTTCGCGCTGCAGCCGGGAAACCTGGCGCTCCGATTCGCGCAGCCGGTCGGCCGCATCGGCCTTGCTGCCTTCGCTGGTGTTCAGATCCTTGCGCAGGCCGTCGATGCGGCTGCGCAATTCTCCGAGGTCGGCCTGTTTTTCGGCGATTTCCGGGGTCGCGGCGGGCGCCGCGTTCTTGCCGGAAGCCGGTTTGGCGCCCACCGGCAGCGCGGCGAGCAGCAGTGCGGCGCAGAGCGCCAGGCGCCGGGAAGTTGTCGGTATCTTGCCCGATCCGGTTAATGCGTGGCGCCCCGTTTTGGCCGCTGGCTCAGGCTGCACGGCCGGTCGGGAAACTGCTGGGCGAATTTGCACGCACGGATTCTCTGGGATGATTAAGGTCGGCGAAACCCAAACCATTATTTTATAATGATCCATTCGCCGGTCACGAGGTTTTATTATGCTGGAAACACCAGCCTTCAATCTGATTGAAAAGCAGGAGCACATCGAGATGGCCGCGCGCGCGCTGAAAGCCATCGCCCATCCGCTCCGCCTGAAGATACTTTGCGTCGTCGGCGAGCAGGAAGCCTGTGTTCAGGACATCGTCGACGCGGTCGGTACTTCGCAAAGCAATATCTCGCAGCACCTCGCCATCCTGCGCGAAAAGGGCGTGCTGCTCACCCGCAAGGATGCCAATCGTGTTTTTTATCGGGTGGGCGATCAGCGCACCCTGCAGCTCGTCGGTATGATGCGCGAAGTTTTTTGTGGTGTGGAGAATTAAGCAATGCCGATTCCGATGGAATTCATCAATCAGAACATCCTGCTCGTCTCGATTGTGCTGATCAGCGGTGCCGGGCTGCTCTGGCCGCTGTTCATGGGTGCGCGTGCCAACGAACTGAGCCCGGCGGCGGCGACGCTGCTGATCAATCGCGAGGACGCTCATGTCATCGACGTGCGCGAAGCCGACGAATTCGCCGCCGGCCACCTGCCGGATGCGAAAAACATTCCGCTCGCCAAGCTGGCCGAGCGGCTCAACGAAATCGAGATGTTCAAGGACCAGCCGGTGATCGTCTGCTGCGCGGCCGGCGTGCGTTCGGCCAAGGGTTGCGGCGAACTGGCCAAGCTCGGCTTCAGCAAGGTGCATAGCCTGGCCGGCGGCGTCGATGCCTGGGTTGGCGCCGGCTACCCGGTGAAAAAAGGGACGCGCAACAAATGAGCGCCCGGGTCCTGATGTACACCACGGCGGTCTGCCCCTACTGTGTTCGTGCCAAGCGCCTGCTGACCGAGCGCGGCGTCACGGCGATCGAGGAAGTGCGAGTCGATCTCGATCCGCAGCGGCGCGATGAAATGATGCAGAGAACCAATCGGCGCACCGTGCCGCAAATCTATATCGGGGAAACCCATGTCGGCGGCTGCGACGATCTGTATGCGCTCGATGCGGCCGGCCAACTCAAGGCGCTGCTGGCCGGCGCTGCCTGAATATTCAACTTACTGAAAGAAAATCATGGAACAGAACGAACAGCAGGCCGTTTTCGGCATTGAAAAGCTCTACGTCAAGGATTTCTCCGTCGAAGTGCCGAATGCCCCGGAAATCTTCCTCGAGCAGGAAGCTCCGCAGGTCGAGATCCAGCTTAACACCAGCGGCCGCAATGTCGGTGAAGGCGTTTTCGAAGTCGTCCTCACCGTCACCGTCACCGCCAAGCTGCCGGAAAAGACCGTCTTCCTGGTCGAAGTCGGCCAGGCCGGTGTCTTCCGTATCGTCAATGTGCCGGAAGAGCAACTGCAGCCGCTGATCGCCGTGGCATGCCCGAACATCCTTTTCCCGTTCGCCCGCGAAGCGGTTTCCGACGCCGTCACACGCGCCGGTTTCCAGCCCATCGTGCTGCAGCCGGTCAATTTCGAAGCCATGTACATGCAGCGCCTGCAGGAACAGGCCGGCGCGCCGGCTGAAGTCTCGATCCAGTAATCATGGCCCGCTGGCGTCAGACCCTTGCCTTCCTTGGGCTGCTCGGCATCGCCGGTGCAGCGCTGGCCATCGATTACCGCTCGGTCGAGGTGCCGGCGGCGATCCTCTACGATTCGCCGTCGCAGCAGGGCAAGAAGCTCTACCTGATCAAGGCGCAGACGCCGGTCGAGGTGGTGGTTCGCCTGGAAGGCTGGTTCAAGGTGCGCGATGCCGAAGGCACGCTCGCCTGGATCAGCGCCCGCGACGTCGGCGAGCGCCGGACCCTGGTGGTCACGGCGCCGAAGGCGGAGATTCGCCAGGCAGACAAGGCGGAGGCGCCCGTCATCGTCCAGCTCGACAAGTGGGTGGCGGTCGACTTCATCGAGCCGGCCTCGCCCGGCTGGGCCAAGGTCCGGCATCGCGACGGCGCCACCGGTTACATCCGTTCCAGCCAGGTCTGGGGTCTATGAAAATCACCCTGTTGGGCGCCGGTGCCTGGGGCACGGCGCTGGCGATCGCTTTCGCCGGCAAGCATCAAGTTACCCTCTGGTCCCGCGAAGCCGAAGTCGCTGCCGATCTGCTGAAGAACCGCGAAAATCGGCGTTTCTTTCCCGGCCACAAGCTGCCGGCGGAAGTCGCCGTGTCGATCGATTTCGCCGATGCCGTGGCCGGTGCCGAACTGCTGGTGGTGGCGACGCCGATCGCCGGCCTGCGGCCGACCGTCGAACTGCTCAAGGCGCTCGGCTCGATGCAGCCCATCCTCTGGGTGTGCAAGGGTTTCGAAGCGGGCAGCGGCAAGCTGCCGCATCAGGTCGTCGGCGAAGTGCTCGGTGCCCAGGCCGTCTGTGGCGCCTTGTCCGGGCCGAGCTTCGCCGAAGAAGTGGCGGCCGGCCAGCCGACCGCCGTGGCGCTCGCCTCCAATAACCCGGCGTTTGCCCGCGAGGCGGCGCGCCAGTTGCATACCAGCCGCTTGCGCGTCTATGCCAACGACGACTTGATCGGCGTCGAAGTCGGCGGCGCCGTCAAGAACGTGCTGGCCATCGCCACCGGCACCTGCGACGGCCTCGGTCTCGGCCTGAACAGCCGGGCGGCGCTGATTACCCGCGGTCTTGCCGAAATCGCCCGCCTCGGCCAGGCGCTTGGCGCCCAGCGCGAAACTTTCATGGGCCTGGCCGGCATGGGCGACCTGATCCTGACCTGCACCGGCGACCTGTCGCGCAACCGCCGGGTCGGCTTGGCCCTGGCCGAAAACAAGTCGCTGCCGCAGATCCTCGAAGAACTCGGCCATGTCGCCGAAGGCGTCTATACGGCGCGCGAAGTGGACCGCCTGGGCCGCGAGCTGGGCGTCGACATGCCGATCAGCACGGCGGTGGCGGCGGTGCTCGATGGCCGGTTGACGGCGGCGCAGGCCGTCGAACAACTGATGGCGCGTGATCCGAAGGAAGAACTCGCCTAATACGCAGCGGCGAAGCCGGCCTGGCGCCAGGCTTCGAAAACCGTCACCGCTGCCGCGTTCGACAGGTTGAGGCTGCGCTGGCCGGCTTGCATCGGCAGGCGCAGGCGGCGTTCCGGGGCGAATTCGGCGAGTACCTCGGGCGGCAGGCCGCTGGTTTCGCGGCCGAAGACAAAAACGTCGTCTTTTCCCAGTTGGGTCGAGTACGGGCTGGCTTCGCCCTTGGTCGTCATCGCGAACAGCCGGCGCCCGGCCAGCGCCGCCCGGCAGGCCGCCCAGTCGGCGTGGCGCGAAACGCGGGCATATTCGTGGTAATCCAGGCCGGCCCGGCGCAGGCCCTTGTCGGTGATATCGAAACCGAGCGGTTCGACCAGGTGCAGTTCGGCCCCGGTATTGGCGCAGAGGCGGATGATGTTGCCCGTATTGGGCGGGATTTCCGGCTGGTAGAGAACGACGGCGATCACTTGTCAGTCTTTATAAAAAAGCGTAACTTCGGCAGAATTCATAAAATTCAGTGCATTAAGCCATAATTCTAAGGTTTATTTGGAGGTTGGGATGCCCCCACCGCAAAAAGTTCGACTCGGCGATCTGCTGATCCAGCAAGGGCTGCTCACGGAAGAGCAGCTGAAGCACGCCCTCGAACAGCAAAAGGCGACCGGCCGCAAGCTGGGGCGCGTTTTCGTCGATAGCGGTTTCGTCACCGAGGAACAGATTGCCCAGGCGCTGGCCCGTCAATTGCGCATCGCCTATGTCGATCTCAAGGCCTTCACCCCCAACCCGCAACTGATCAAGCTGCTGCCGGAAACCCAGGCCCGCCGTTTCCGCGCCCTCGTTTTGTCGCAGGATGCGGCCGGCACGCTGGTCATCGGCCTTTCCGACCCGACCGATCTCCAGGCCTACGACGAAATCGTCCGCGTCGTGAAGCGCGAAATCGACCTGGCGGTGGTTGTCGAAAGCCAGTTGCTGGCCGTCATCGACCGCGTCTATCACCGCGGCGAGGAAATTTCCGGCCTGGCCAAGGAACTGACTGCCGAACTGGGCGAAATCCCGGTCGAGTTCGGCGACATCCTCGGCCTCTCGGCCGGCGCCGAGGATGCGCCGGTGGTCAAGCTGCTGCAGACGGTGTTCGAGGAAGCGGTGCGCCTGCGCGCCTCCGACATCCACGTCGAGCCGCAGGAAAAGGGGCTGCGCATTCGCTTCCGCATCGACGGCGTGCTGCACGTGCAGACCGAGGCCGATCCCAAGGTGTCGAATGCCGTGGCGCTGCGCCTCAAGCTGATGTCCGGCCTCGATATTTCGGAAAAGCGCCTGCCCCAGGACGGCCGTTTCAACATCAAGGTGCGCAATGCCAGCGTCGATGTGCGGATTTCGACGCTGCCGACCCAGTACGGCGAATCGGTGGTCATGCGCCTGCTCGCCCAGAACACCGGCCTTCTTTCGCTCGACCGGATGGCGCTGCCGCCGCGCGTGCTGGAGCGCCTGCGCTACGCGCTGGCCAAGCCGAGCGGCCTGATCCTGGTCACCGGCCCGACTGGCTCCGGCAAGACCACTACGCTGTACGCGGCGCTCAACGAGCTGAACGACACCGAAACCAAGGTCATTACCGTCGAAGACCCGGTCGAATACCGCCTGCCCGGCCTCAACCAGGTGCAGGTGCATGAAAAGATCGACCTCGATTTCAGCCGGGTACTGCGCACCGTGCTGCGTCAGGACCCGGATGTCGTGCTGGTCGGCGAAATGCGCGATCAGGAAACCGCCGAGATCGGCATGCGCGCCGCGATGACCGGCCACCTGGTGCTGTCCACGCTGCACACCAACGACGCGGCGACGACGCCGATCCGCCTGCTCGACATGGGCGTGCCGCGCTACATGGTGGCCTTGTCGGTGCTGATGGTGCTCGCCCAGCGCCTGGTCCGCGTCATTTGCCCGAACTGCGTCGAACCCTACCAGCCGACGCCCAACGAACACGAATGGCTGAAATACGAACTGGCCGGCGCGGCGGATAGCACGACCTATTACCACGGTCGCGGCTGCTCGCATTGCAACAACACCGGCTACCAGGGGCGGACCGGCGTCTATGAATTCCTGGAAATGAGCGACGAGGTGGTGGCCGCCGCCAACGACGGCGATCCCGGCGTCTTCATGCAGGCCGCCCGCGCCCAGATGAAGGGCGAGACGCTGCGCCGCGATGCGGTGCGGCTGGTGGTGGCCGGCAAGACGACGGTGGCCGAGGCGATGAAAATCAGCACCCAGTTCGAGGACTAAGGCTTGCCGTCCTTTGCCTACAAGGGGCGCGACGGCGCCGGCAAGGCGGTCAGCGGCGTGCTCGAAGGGGCCGATCCGGCGGCGGTCGCCGACCAGCTTTTCGGGCTGGGCATCACGCCGCTCGACATCAAGCCGGGCAAGGCGGCGGGCGGCGACATCCAGATCAACCTGGCCGGCTTCTTCGCGGAGAAGGTCCAGCACGCCGATATCCTGCTTTTCAGCCGCCAGCTCTACACCCTGCTCAAGGCCGGCGTGCCGATCATGCGCGCCCTGATGGGGCTGCAGGAATCGACCACCAGCAAGCCGATGAAGGAAGTCCTGCAGGGCGTGCGCGACGGCCTCGATTCCGGGCGCGACCTGTCGGCCGCGATGGCCCGCTATCCCAAGGTCTTTCAGCCCTTCTTCCTGTCCATGGTGCGGGTCGGCGAAATGACTGGCATGCTCGAGGAAGTCTTCCTGCGCCTCTACTACCACATGGATTTCGAGCGTTTCATGCGCGAGCAGGTGCGCTCGGCGCTGCGCTACCCGTCCTTCGTCGTGATGGCCATGGTCGGTGCCATCGTCATCGTCAATATCTGGGTCATCCCGGCCTTCGCCAAGGTCTTTCAGGGCTTCAAGGCCGATCTGCCGCTGATGACGCGCGGCCTGATCGGCTTCTCGGATTTCACCGTTGCCTATTGGCCGCACCTGCTGGCCGGGCTGATCGCCGCCGTTTTCGGTTTCAAGTCCTGGGTCGGGACGCGCGACGGGCGCTACACCTGGGACAAGTTCAAGCTGAAAATCCCGATTGCTGGCCGCATCATCCTCAAAGCGACGCTGGCCCGTTTCGCCCGCAGTTTTGCGCTGGCCACCAAGAGCGGCGTGCCGGTGATCCAGGCGCTGACCAATGTCGCGCAGACCATGGACAACGCCTTCCTGACCGAGCGGGTCGAGAAAATGCGGGAAAACGTCGAACGCGGCGAAAGCGTGCTGCGCGCCGCGATCAACGCCGGCTTCTTCACGCCGGTCGTGCTGCAGATGATCGCCGTCGGCGAGGAATCCGGCTCGCTCGACGAAATGATGCAGGAAATCGCCGAAATGTATCAGCGCGAAGTCGAATATGAACTGAAGACGCTGAGCCAGCAGATCGAGCCCATCCTGATCGTTTTCCTCGGTGCCATGGTGCTGGTGCTGGCGATGGGCATTTTCCTGCCGATCTGGGATCTCGGGCGCACGGCGATGGGCAAGAAATGAAACGCCGGCAACAAGGCCTTTCCCGGCTGGAATTCGCCGTCGTCGCCGCACTCTTCGCCATCCTGGTCGGCGTCTTCCTGAACACCGTGCGCGTCCAGCAGGAGCAGGCGGAAAAGCTCGGTGTCGAATTGACCATCATGAGCATGCGCACCGCGCTGCTGGCAGAGATTGCCGATCGCCTGATTCACGGCCGGGCGGCCGAAAGCAAGGATCTCATCGGCAGCAACCCGGTGCGTTTCCTGAAAGGCCCGCCGATGGGTTATCTCGGCGAGTTCAAGGAAGTCGACGAATCGCGGCTGGCGCCGGGTTCCTGGTATTTCGACCAGGCCAGCGGCGAACTGGTCTATCGGCCCAATATTTCGAGCAATTTCAAGCGCCTGGATGGCATGGGCGGCAAGGAAATCCGCTGGCGCATCCAGCCGCGGGGAAAAAGTAGTGGTAACGCGGTGACCGTGGATACGCTATCCTTGGCACCAACGGTGATTTTTGAATGGTTTTAGGTTTTCTTTGGAGGGGAAAATGAAGCGCGCACAAGGCTTTACGCTGATCGAACTGATCGTGGTTATTGTTATTTTGGGTATTTTGGCGGCGACGGCGCTGCCGAAGTTCATGGATTTGGGCGGCGATGCCAGAAAGAGCGTGGTCACCGGCTTGGCAGGTTCGATGAGTTCGGCCAATACCATGATTTATGCCAAGGCTGCATTGCTGGGTCGGACCGGGGCTACCTCAACTTTGACCACTACCGACATTCCGGGATTGCCCGCCACCGTTAACCTGGTCTATGGGTATGCGAAAGACGCTACCGATCTGGTCAGAATGATGGATATCGATACGACGAAATATGGCGTCGCTGCCGGTGGTATCAATCTGGTCAATTACACCCTGGCCAACTGTGGGGTCAGTTATGCCGCTGCTGCCGCAGCCGGCGGGTCGCCGACGATCACTCCCAATACCGGCGGCTGCTGATCGCCAGGTTGTTTTTCAGTACAACGAGCGGCAACTTCGGTTGCCGCTTTTTCGTTCACGGTTGCCGCGATAGTTGCGAGTCCTGCCCTAATTGGTGGCGCTGACCTGCCGGACGCGCTCGATGTAGCCGGGCGTGGTGGCCATCGCGGCATCCGGGCACGAAACATTGGAATTGCAGGCGGTCGCTTCGATGCGATAAGTCCGCAGGACGGCGGCGTTGCCCGGTGTCGATTCGCCTTCGTTGAAGCTCCACGACTTGCAGGTGACCGTGACGCGAAAGCCGGTGGCGGCCGAGAGATCGAAAGTCTGGGAGAGGCTGCTGCAGGTTTTCCAGGGATCCCCCGGCGTTGTGCTGCTCAGCGCCTTGTATAGGCCTAGCTCGGTTCCGGTGCGGGCGGCGGCCAGGGCTCTGGCCGACAGAATGTCCTGTGCTGAGGTGGTGTTTTGCGTCACTCCCAGTTCGATGACGGCGGCGGCAATGGCCGAGAGCAGCAAGAGCAGCACGGTGGCCATGGCAACGCCAAAGCCCTGTTGTTTTCGCTTCATGGCACGTTGTCCACGTGGGCGCCATAGGCCAGCGCGATGGTTTCGTTAGCCTGGGTGAGTTCGAGTTGAATCCAGACCAGGGCGCTTTGCTGGGTGGTGTCCTGGTTGGGGTTGTAAACGAAATTGCAACTCTTGAGGTTGGTCGCCAGGATGGCAGCTCCCGCGGTGGCCGGACACGATGTCGGGTAACTGGCGCTGAAAGGCCGGGTCAGGCGGTAAAGCGTTCCCTTGCCATTTCCCGAGGCATCGACGCTGCCGTCGGCGCCTGAGCAAATGTAGGAAACGGCGGGGTTGCCTCCATTGTTGGAAACGACGACAAATCGACCGCCGTTGTAGCCACCGGGGAAGAAGGAGGCAGTGTTCAGGGTGATGCGCGACAAGCCGACGGTGGTGGCCGGTGTGGTGACGCTTGAAATTGCCGCACGATTGATGCCGGCATAGACATCGCCGGTATTCTGGTTGCCGATGACGACCCAGTCGCCGGCGGCGGGCACGGCGGACATTTCGCTCAGGACGTCGAACTGAATGACCGCTTGCGTGATGTCGAGGGTCGCACTGCCGCCATTGACGGTGTCGGGCGCCATGCGATAGCGCCCGCCAGTGCTGCTCGGCAGAAGCTCTATGCACTGGTTGTTCGGCCAGCGGATGGAGTTGGGAACGGCCGCGCGGATGTCCCGCCCGATCCGTTTCAGAGCGATATCCGCCATGTCGGTCATCGCTGCCCGGCGTGCCATGTCGACGTAACTGCCGATCACCGGTTTCAGCAGCCCCGAAACCAGGGCGGCAATGATGCCGGTGAGGACCATGACCATGATCAACTCAACCAGGGTGAAGCCACGGGAACGGAAGATAGGTGGCCGTTTCATGATGCGTAGTTGGTACGCCAGCCGATCAGGGTGACGGTTTCGATGTCGTTGGTGACGGTGACGGTGATTTTTTTGGTGTCACCGACGCCATAGGCGGCAAAGGTACCCGCGTCGTCGCTGACGGCAATGCTCACTGAATAGCTGGCAAGTGCCGCAATGGCGTTGCCGTCGATGTCGCAGATCTTGCCGGTGGTCGTGTAGCCGTCGTAGTCGCTGACGTCGTTATAGGTGTTTCGCGCACATCCGGCCGGGGCGGCATTGGCGGCGGCGGTATAGGGCTTGATCGAGATTTCGTCCATCATTTCTTCGGCAATGGCCTGCATCTGTTTGCGCAACAAGGGATCGGCGCTGCTCTTGATGGCGTTGGAAAATACCGAGAGCACTCCGGCGATACCGACCGAGGTGATGACAATGGCGACAATCAGTTCAATCAGCGACATGCCTGACTGATGCCCGAGCGGATTCCGGTCGGTCAACTTAATTGACATAGCCGGTGGCTCCCTTGACCTCGATGGCGGTCATTCCCGTCACATTCAGCGTGAAGTCCGAAATCGTCGCGCCGGCAGCATCGGCGGTGACGATGCCGGACGGCTGAAAATACAGCGTGCCCGTCGGGCTGAGCGTGGCGCTGCTCGTCGTTGCATAGACGGAGCCGCCACTGGCGCCGGGGAGCGTTGCCGTGCCGCAGACGGTGGCCGGATTCAGACTGGCAATGCTCAGGGTGACGGTGGTGGAGGTCAGGGTGGCGCAGACCAGGCGCCGGTGACTGACGGCAGTTTTCTGGGCCAGTCGCAGGGCGCCGCGCACCTGCTCGTTGAAAGTCATCGCCTGGAAGCTCGAACTCGCCGACAGCTTCGGCAAGGCCATGGCGGCAAGGATGCCGAGGATGATCATTACCGTCAGCAATTCGACCAACGTGTATCCATCGTCGTGGGGGCGACTTTTAGCCATCAGTACAGCTCACGGATATGCATGAGTTTCTTCGATTCGGGCGTGAAGATACCGAAAGTCGCTGTTGCCGACGGGTCGGCAGCCGCTGAAGGGTCGGCGCTCAGGTAGGAATAGCTGGTGGCGGCGCTGCAGCTTCCATTTTTGCCGCGCAGGAAAGGCAGGTTGGCGCCCGTTGTCGTGGCATGGGGAGACGTGGGCAGGCAGGCGGTATCCGTCACGCCGGCGCCAAGATTCAACGCGACAGTGACGCTGCCGGTGCTGCCAGCCGGCAATGGCGCTGCCAGGGCCAGGGTGCCGTAGCCACCGGCCAGCGCGGTCGGGCCGCTTGCCGTGGTGGTCCAGGCTCCCGCCCCGCCCGTGCTGTTCAGGTAGTTTGTCAGGCCCACCGCGTTGGCCGGGATAACGGTACACGAGTCGTCGCTGTTTTTCAGCCAGGAATTGCCGCTCCAGTACTGGGCATAAACCGGTAGTTGCATGCTGGATTTTTCGGAACCGGAAAAGCCGGCCAACTGCAATCGCCCGCTTCGGATGCCTGCTGTGCCTTCGCTGCCGAGGGCGGACGAAACTCCGTCACCGCCACTGCCTTCGACGGCCCGCAGTTTGATCAAGGCCGGAGCCGGCGGGACGCTCGCGCTACTGCCGGCCAGCACGAATTTTGGGGACAGGCTGGCCACGCCGGCGGCGAATGCGCTGGCTGCGATCGCGGTTGGCGACAGCGTTCCCGAAATTCCGTTAGCTTCGGATAGGGTTACCGCTCTGGCAAAGTTCGGAGTGGTCAGGTTTGGGCCGCTGCTGCGACCATCGTAATTCTGTGTGGTGAGATTTTGCTGGTTGCGGGCAGTGACGCTGACCGTAAAAGCTTGTCCCGAATAGCTGTAGCCGCCGGCAACACAGCCTGCGGTGACGGCGGTATCGAAATGGTCGGGGATAAAGCGCAGGGCGCCGCTCGAACCGGTCGATCCGGCCGCGGCCGGAGAGAGGGTGGCCCCCAGGTAAGCGGGCAGGCTGGCCTGCAGGTCGATGGTGCCGACTTCGCTCCAGTTCAGATTCGTTGCGCTGGCCGTGCCATTGCTGAAGGTGCCGAGACTGCCCGAAAAGCTGCCGCTCTGGGCGCCGCCGCCCATCGGTTGATATTTGTTGAAGGACAGGCTGACGCTGGCCGGGGAGGTTTCCTGGCCGAAATTGGGGGTGACGGCGCCGGTGCTGCTACGCGCGGATAGCGTTGCCGTGAAATTGTTGCCGGCCTTGATTGGACTTGCCGTCACCCCACTGAAGGCAAATGCCGCCGGGGCGGTGACGAAGGCGTTCGACACGCCGGTCAGCGAGCTGCCTGTGGTCTTGGCATACAGCGTGATCTGCCCGGCATCGCTGTAATTGAAGGTAAATGGGGCATTGCCGTTGCTGTCGAAAGTCATCGGGACGGCGGTATAGCTGGCAACGCCGCTATTCGGGTTGCCGGCAACGGTCGTTGCCGTGCCGCCGTTGATGCTCATCAGGTTGCCGGCGCTGCAGGTCAGGGGGTTGTTGCACTGGTAGGCGAAATTCACGCTTGTTGTTCCCGCCAGTGCGGCCGTGCAGGCTGGCGTCGTTACCCCGGTTGTCGGATTGGTCTGCACAGCCCGCAGGTAGTAGGTCGGGCTCGATGTGCCGGCGACCTGCGTCGGGATGCTGGCCGAGCTGCCGTTCGCCGACGAGGAAAAAATGAATCCGGCCGCCGTGAAGGACAGCGGTGCATTGCAGATGCTGCCGAAGGTATAGTCCGATGCCACACAACTGGCTCCAGCCCCCGAAATGGTCGAGATCGAGCCGGCAGTGGCGCTGATGACCAGCGATTCCGGTGCATTTACCGTTTCTTGCAGGCCGAAAGTGACCACTGATTCGTTGCTGAAAACGTAGGTTGCCGCCCCGTTCCCGCTATTGCTGATGAGATTGAAGGAGCCGCCCGGAACGTTTGACCAGTTGCCATGGGACAGGGAGGTGGCGAGGGTCAGCGTGGTGCCGGAGAGGGCCAGTTGCGCATGGTTGGCATCGTGCGCTTCAATGGTGACCGGCGTCGTGTCGCAGAGCACGGCGCTGCCGTTGTGTCGGACGTGAAAATGATCCAGCGGATTGCAGGCATGACTGGCGTTCATGTCGAACAGCGCTTGCGGGGCACTGATTTCGGTCGCGTACATATTGACCTCGTCGATGATGCCGTTGGCGCCGTTGGGCGACCCGCCGCTCGGTGTTACGCCGGAGCTTGCGTTGTCGCCAATGTCCAGCGTCGACAAGGGGGTGATTGCGCCGTTGGAAGTGGTACGCAGTGAGGTCGTCAATGCGCCGTCCAGAAAGATCTGCAGCAGGGTCTGATTGGTTCCCGGCCTGATGTTCCAGGTAGCGCCGACGTGATGCCAGGTGCCTGCAGCGAAGCTCTGGGCCGCCGACGATACGGTCATCACGGTGCCCGCACTGTCGGTGATCAGGAATTTCAGTGCCCCGGCGGCCGTCTTGAGCAGCGTGAATGGTCGGCCGGCGCTTGAGGTGGCATCCAGTAGCGTGGCATCTGTCGAATTCCATTTTGCGTTGGAATTGAACCAGAAGTCGATGGACCCGACGTTGCCCGGCGTGATCGGGGTGCCGACGGAATCGAGAACGCTGTTCGAGGTGTTGGCGGTGAAACTGCCTCCCCGGCAATACTTGCCCGTGGCCACGTTGCTTGCCGTTCCGACACGGACGCCGTCTTGGCCGTTTCCCGAAGTGTCCTTTACTTCGCCGGCTGTGCCGTTCCATGAAGCTTCGTCGAAATGGTATTCGGCCCCCTTTCCGGCAAGCTGGTTGGCCGGATACCAGAGGATGGAGGAGCCGACGGTCGGATCGATGAACGCCTGGTTGTACGAAAACAGCGTGTAGTCCGAGGTGCTGATCTGGACGCCGACTGTTGCGGCCGAGCCGGTTGAGCTACCGGTCGTGTACTGAAAGCGGAAGTTGCTGTTGAGGCCGCCGGCCGGGCTTTCATAGAGGGCGACCTGGAAGTTGTAGCGGGTCGTCTGGCCGTAAAGTTTGACGTTCGCCCAGGAGATGACCAGGCGTCGATTGGGGCTGCTGCCTAGTAACTCGTAGCGGATCGCGGCGCCGCTGGTGCTGTTGGCGGTCCCGGCGACGATGTCGGTCCAGTAGGGGATGATCGCTTTAAGCAGTTGTCCGCCGGGGCAGCCTGTGCCGTAAGAACCAAGGGCTGTGCTGTAGGGCAGCGAGCTTTCGTTAAAGGTTCGCCATTGCCCGGAGGTGTCACTGCCAAAAGTCAGGATTCCGTTCGAATAGACTCGGACGCCCGAGTAAACCGTTCCAGCGAACGTGAATGTGAAATTGTTGGCGGGCGTCGTCGCGCTGGCAAAGACAATATCGGCCCAGTCGTCGTCGCCCTGCGGATAATCGGTACAGGCCGGTGCCGTGGAACTGGTATGCCAGGAGACGGTGCCAGCCGAGGCGGATGGTGTGTCGTAGCTGAAAACGTCATTACGATAAGCGTACGTCGCGGCCTCGGCGCTTCCCGAGATCAGGAGGATGACGGCAAGGGCGACTCGGAGAGCGAGCTTGTCCAGGCATTTCATTACGAAGATCTCTCCGGTTGAAAAAAAAGGTCTACGAGTATGCTGTTCCTGAAGCTCATCGCATGCCTGGCACGGCCTTCGATCGGCTTGCCCGTTCTATTTGCGACAATATCAAGAGCCATGATCACTTTCCGGTGACAAATGCCGCTTAGCAGTTCGGGCGGCTGCGCATGAAATCGCCGTATTTGAACCATGAACGCCTGCCCTAAGCTAGCTAGGTTGGTTGCAGAATATGTTTGTGAATTATAGGCTTAGTATGTATGCTTTATGTAATTTCTAGAGTACGGTCCAAAATTGCGCCTGTTCCCTGCATCTCGTCATAAATCTGGCTGGCTGGCGGTTTATCCGTCAGCGGGACGCGTTGACCTGATTCTGGTCCTGCCTGGCACCGAAAAGCCACGAGTCGGTCTGCTGGCTTCCGAGCCGCTGGTCGATGGTCTGGCGGCTACGCTGGCGCAGTTGCGCAAACGTTTGCAACTCTCTGCCTACCGTTGCGTGTTATTGCTGGCCGGAGGCGAGTTCCAGCTTGTACAAACGGACGCACCAGCCGTGCCGAGGCCGGAGTGGAAAGAGGCACTGCGCTGGAAATTGAAGGATATGCTCGATTTTCCCGCCGACGAGGCGGTTTTTGATGTGCTCGACATTCCGACTGAACAATTCGCGCCGGCCCGGCCGCGTTCAGCCTATGTGGTCGCAGCGCGCCGTTCGGTGGTGGCGGGTCGCATCGCGCCTTTCGAAGCCGCGCATCTGCCCCTGGCGGTCGTCGATATTCCGGAAATGGCCCAGCGCAATGTCGCGGCCTTGTTCGAAGAAGAGAACCGTGGCATCGCCTGCATCGCCTTTGACGATACAGCCGCCTTGCTGACGGTGACCTTCCATGGCGAATTGTATGCCAGCCGGCGGATCGAGGTGGCCTTGTCGCAATTGGTCGCCGCCGATGACGAACGGCGCGGCCAGTTATTCGAGCGGGTGGCACTTGAGGCGCAGCGCACGCTGGACTCCTTCGACCGGCAATACAGCTTCATGAGCGTTTCCAAGCTGCTGGTGGCACCCCGCCCGGAGCTTGTCGGTTTCATGGAGGCTCTGGCAGCCAATCTCTATATTCCGCTCGAAGTCATGGATTTGAGCCGTGTGCTCGAGTTCGCGGCCGATTCGCCACTGGCTCAGGCCGCCGAACAGTCGCGCCTGCTCTATGCGATCGGTGCCGTCCTGCGCGGAGAGACGGCATGAGCCAGCAGATCAATCTGCTTGACGCTTCTTTGCAGCCAAAACGTGAATGGCTGACCCTGCTCAATGTTGCCTTGGGAATGCTGGCGGTTCTGCTAATGCTGGTGATTGCCGTAGCCTGGGGCTGGCTGCGCGAAGCTCAGGAACGGGAACATTTCGCTGTTGCCGAGCGCCGCTTGCGCCAAGCCCAGGAAGAACTGATGGAACTGGCCGGCCAGCAAAGCCGGCGAGTCATCGATCCGCAACTGGAAGTCGAACTGGCGAATTCGACCCAGCTCTTGCAAGGCAAAAAGGAAGTTATGGCCGTTCTCGAACAGGGCGGTCTCGGCGAAAAGGTTGGTTTTGCAAGATACCTGCAGGGTTTCGCCCGACAGGTGGTCGACGGGGTTTGGATTACCGGTTTCGACCTGACGGCGGGCAAGAAAACTTTTGAAGTGCGGGGTCGCCTGCGCCAGGAATCCCTGTTGCCGCGCTTCGTCCAGCAACTGAATCAGGAGCCGGTTTTCCAGGGGCGGCGCTTTGCCGCGCTCGATATGCATCGCGTCGATCCGGACAAGGCGCCGGCTGGCGCTGCGCCGGCGACTCCGGCGCCAGCCCCGCAACCGGCGGTGGTCGAGTTCGTGCTGCTTGGCGATCCAGTCAAGGCGGGTACGACGCCATGAGGTGTCATCGATGAAAAGCCGCTGGCAGCAACTGGACAAGAAATACGCGGCGCTCAGCTTGCGTGAAAGGGCTTTGGTCGCCGTGGCCGCGCTGGCTTTCATCGGCTATGTCGGCAATGCGTTATGGGTGATGCCGGTCTTTGCCCGCTCGCAGCAATTTGCCCGCCTGACGGCTCAGCAGGAAAAGGAACTAAGCGCATTGCAGGCCCAGCTGACGACTTTGCAGACGCAGGTGGCGATTGATCCCAATGCTCCGTTACAAGCGAAGTTGGGCGAAGTCCGGGCGCAGACCGCCGACTTGGACAGCCGGATGAAAGCCTTTGAAGCGGCGCTGGTGCCACCCGAACGGATGGCCGCGGTGCTGGATAATCTGTTGCGCCAGACACGGGGCGTCCGCCTGGTCAGCCTCAAAACCTTGCCGATCGAACCGCTGATCCAGGTCTCGACTACCGAGGGTGGTAGCATCGCGCCGCGGGCGAATATGTACAAGCATGGCTTCGAGTTGCGGATCGAGGGCGCCTACCTCGACTTGACTGCCTATCTCGCCGAACTGGAAAGGCAGCCGCAGCAAATGCTTTGGCAACGGGCTGTGCTGGTGGTCGGCGAATATCCGAAATCGACGCTGACCGTGACCTTCTTTTCGCTGAGCCTGGACAAGGACTGGTTGTCTTTATGAAGATCGCGCTGGGCCTCCTTGTCATCCTGTCCTTCGGCTTGTCCCTGGCAGCCGATGGCGGCTTGCGGGATCCGACTCGGCCGCCCGACGCGGCCGTAGCGGGCGAGGCATCCGGCGCCACGGCATTGCGCCTGGATGCGGTGCTGAGGCCGGTTAGCGGCCGTCCGGCGGCGGTGATCAATGGTAGTACGCTGCGCATAGGTGGCGAAATCCAAGGCAAGAAGCTGGTCGCTATTCATGAGTCGAGCGTTATTTTGCAGGGCGCCGAAGGCAGGGAAATACTGAGCCTGGCGCCGGAGGTGGAAAAGACAATGAAGTCAACTCGGACGGACCGGCCGGGCATCAAGAAAAAGCCAGGGGGCGGAAGATGAGCAAGAACAGGGAACTCATGCTGCGTTGCTGCGGCTTGCTGGCGGCTTCATTGCTGCTGGCTGGCTGTTCTTCCTATCCGGGACTGCGCAATGAGTCCGGTTACGACAATATCCAGAATAGTCTCGACCAGGCGACACGGCAGAAGGCGCCGACCCAGGACGCCATCAATGAGGCGCTGCTTCCGCCGTTGTCCCTCGACATTCCGGTGGCCGGCAAGCCGGTGGAGCCGCGTTTCGACCTCGCAGTGAGCGGTGCGCCGGCAAGCCAGGTCTTTCTCGCCATCGTTTCGGGGACGCGCTACAGCATGCTGCTGCCACCCGACCTCGGCGGCAGCCTGACCTTGAACCTGAAGAACGTGACGGTGCGCGAGGCGCTGGAGAGCATCCGCGAAATTTACGGCTACGAGTTCTCGGTACAGGGTAATCGCATCGCGATCCAGCCCAATACGATGCAGACCCGGCTGTACCAGCTCAGCTACCTCTCGGCCAAGCGCGGTGGCGGGTCGGCGACGCGGGTTACCTCCAGCAACATGAACGCCACTTCGGGCGGTGCCTACAGCGCGCCGGGCGGGGCCGCCGGCGGTTCCGGCTCCTCGGCCGGATTGTCCGAATCGACAACGGTTTACACCGGCCAGTCGAGCGACTTCTGGTTCGATCTCGGCCAGGCGATGGCCGTTACCCTGAATTGCGATTTCGATATTCAGCGCGGCACCGGTACGGTGTCCGGGAGCACGGCATCGGTGGCGATGTCGCAGGCAATGAGCCAGCGCATCGACAAGATGAAATGTCCGGAGGGTCGGAATTTCGTGGTCAATCCGCAATCCGGGGTCGTCATGGTGCGTGCGATGCCGGCCGAACTGCGTGAAATCAGCCGCATGCTCAAGGCGATGCAGGCCAGCGTCGAGCGCCAGGTGATGATTGAAGCCAAGATTCTCGAGGTTGAGTTGAGCGAAGGCTTTCAGAGTGGCATCAACTGGGCTTCGTTCAAGAATGGCGGACATCAGTTCTCCAACAACGCCCAGACCAATAACTTTGCTTTTCCCGGTGGAAGACCGTTTACCAGCAGTTCGACCAACACAACCGTGTCGGCGGTTGACGGGACGACTGTAACGACGACCAATGCCAATGCGGCAGCTGCATTGACCGGGGCAACCGGTATTCTCAATACCTTCCCGGTGGCCGGTGCAATCGGCCTGGCCTTTCAGGCGACCAACTTCGCGGCCATCATCAATTTCCTGCAAACCCAGGGCAACGTCTATGTGATGTCGAGTCCGCGTATCGCCACCCTCAACAACCAGAAGGCGGTGCTCAAGGTCGGAAGTGACGATTACTATGTGACTTCGGTGACGCCGCCTTCCTATAGTACGTCGACGACGAGTGGTTCGGCGACATCCGTCAATCCGCCGACCATCACGACCCAGCCTTTCTTTTCGGGGGTCTCGCTCGATGTGACACCGCAGATCGATGAAAACGGCAGCATTACGCTGCATGTAAGACCGGCCGTTTCCGAAGTTTCGGAAAAGGAAAAGGTGATCAGTTTCGGGACCCTGGGCACCTATAGCCTGCCCTATGCCTCGACCAAGGTGAAAGAGACCGATAGCATCGTCAAGGTCCGCGATGGGATGATCGTCGCCATCGGCGGCATGATGACGCACAGCCAGAGCGATCAGAATGCCCGGGTGCCGGGGCTGGGCGATGTTCCGATCTTCAGCGCCTTATTCAAGCAGAATGCGGTTTCCCGCGGCAAGCGCGAAATGGTTGTCCTGCTCAAGCCAACAGTCATTCGCGAGGATGCCGATTGGCAGGGCGACCTTGAGGAAACGCAGGATCGCGTGCGGGGCTATGATCCCCGTATCAACCGCGGCGTTATCGATCCGCTAAAGCCGCAATGAAACACAGCGAGGGGCTATTGCCCGACAATGACGGAGCAACTCTGGGCAAACCGAAGCGGCGCACCCGTCGGACAAAGCGCGCCGATCTCCCCGGCCCGCTCTACCTCGCCCATTTCGGCCTGCACGAGGCGCCCTTCGGCATCACGCCGGATACCGAATTCATCTACGCGACGCGCAGCCATCAGGAAGGCGTCAACACGCTGCTCATCGCGCTGCGCAGCGGCGAAGGCTTCATCAAGATCACCGGCGAAGTCGGCACCGGCAAGACCCTGCTTTGCCGCCGCCTGCTCAAGTCGCTGGCCGAAAGCGACTGCCTGACCGTCTATCTGCCAAATCCCGGCCTCTCTCCCGAAACCCTGCTCCGTTCGGTGGCGACCGAACTCGGCCTGCCCCTGCAGCAGGAAAGCGATCCCTACCTGCTGCTGAAATCCCTCTCAGAGGCGCTGCTCGATTATGCCTGGCAGGGCAAGACGGTGGTCGTGCTGCTCGACGAGGCGCAGGCGATTCCGATCGAGGCACTGGAAACGCTGCGCCTGCTCTCCAACCTGGAAACCGAAAAGCGCAAGCTGCTGCAGATCGTCATGTTCGGCCAGCCGGAGCTCGATGCCCATCTGGCCAATCCCGCGATCCGCCAGCTGCGCCAGCGCATCGCCTTTTCCTTCCATCTGGGCGGCATGCATCGGGACGAATTGCGTCAGTACCTGACCCATCGGCTGCGCACGGCCGGGCTATTGGCCGGCGAGCTGTTCGGCAACGATGCGGTCAATGCCATTTATGTCGCTTCGCGCGGTACGCCGCGACTGATCAATATCCTGGCCAACAAATGTTTGCTCCAGGTCTATGGAGAAGGCGGCCAACTGGTCAATGCCAAGCATGTGCGCGCCGCGGCGCGCGACACGGAAGGCGCCTATAGTCGTTGGTTTTGGTGGTGAGGTAGGACGTGAGCCTGATCAATCAGATGCTGCAGGATCTGGAAAAACGCCAGGAGCAGTCCGCTGCGGCCGACCCGTTGCCGGCGGGCGTACATTCGGCCGGCCCGGCGCCGGTTGAGGACGGGCCGCGCCAGCGCTGGCTACTCATGGCGCTGGCCATGCTGGCGTTTGGCGGGGGCGCGCTCTACTGGATGAAATATCGTCCGGTCGCGGCGAGCATGCCGGTGCTGCCGACGCTCGCCGCGACAGGCCAAACCCCGGCGCCGGCCGCGAATGCATCTGTCGTCGCGCTGATTGCGGCGGGGACGCTGGCCGAGCCGCCAGCGACCGACGATCATCGGAAGAAAACAGCGGCCAGAAAGACGGCTGAAAGCCATGCCAAGCGGACGCCGCCGAAGAAATCGGCCGCTGCTTTGGCGCCGCGCCCGGATGCTCGGCCGGAAGCCCGGAAAATGCCGGCCGACAGCGAGTCGCTGGAGCGGGCCGAAGCGGCCTACCGCGAAGCCCTGGCTGCTTTCGGCCAGGGCCGGACGGCGGAAAGCCAGGGGCTGGCCAGAAAAGCGCTGGACGCGGTGCCCGGCCATATCGGCGCCCGGCAACTGCTGATCCGCCAGCTGATCGAGCAGCGGGCCAACGACCAGGCGCGCAGCGAACTGCAGCAGGGCCTGCATTACCAGCCGGGACAAATCCTCTGGGCCACCTGGCTGGTTCGCCTGGAATTGGAGCGACGCGATATCGATGCGGCCCGTCTGGCAGTCGACCAGGCGCTGCCCTATGCCGCTGGTCAGGCTGATTTCCAGTCGCTGGCGGGGGCGGTCGCCCAACGCCAGGGCAAGGCTGACGAAGCGGCGGAGTTTTACCGGCGGGCTCTACAGCTCAAGCCTGGCGACGGTCGTTCCTGGGTTGGCCTGGGTCTGGCCCTGGAAGCCGACGGCCATGTCCCGGAAGCCAGGGAAGCTTTTCGCCGTGCCCTGGCCAGCGACAACCTGAGCCCGGAATTGAGCGCGCTGGCCCAGCGCAAGAGTCGCTAAGGCAGTTTTGGGTCAGCGGCAGATGTGCCGTTTCGCTGTGAGGGCCGGCCATCTGCCGCTTAGTGCCGGCGCCCCGCATTTCCCCGGCGCCGTCCCCCGATAACGCCAGATTGAAGCCGGGTAGGTTTGCCGCGCCCGGCACCCGCTGGCATCAGACGATGGCCAGGGCGGCGCCGAACGGTTCATGCCGACCATTCGTTCTTGAGGGCGCGCGCCGCCACTGCCACTTCGACCCGCGCTGCGCCGTGCAGGCGCAGGATGCGGGCGGCCTCATTCAGGGTGGCGCCGCTGGTCATCACGTCGTCGACCAGCAGGAGGTTCAGGCCGTCGATATCGCCAAGGCAGGCGAAGGCGCCGCGCACGTTGCGCGCCCGCTCCTTCAGCGCCAGTTCGGCCTGTGGCGGCGTGGCCCGGGTGCGCACCAGGCAATCGATTTGCATCGTCGTATGCAGCACTTTCGCCAGCGACCGGGCGATTTCGACCGACTGGTTGAAGCCGCGTTCGCCAAGCCGTGTCGGGTGCAAGGGCAGCGGGATGATGCCGTCGAATCGTCTCGACGCCAGCCTGGCTGCCAATTGTTGGCCGATCCAGCCGGCGAGCGCCAGCTGATGCCCGTATTTCAATGCCTGGATCAGCCGGTCGGCCGGGAAGTCGTAGCGATAAAGAGCGAACGTGGCGGCGAAATACGGCGGTGTTTTCAGGCAGCGGCCGCAGCGTTCGCCGCGGCTGGTCGGTTCGCCGCATTGCGGGCACAGGGCTGCCGGCAGCGCGGGCAGATCAGCGGCGCAAGCGGGGCACAGCGGCTGGCGGCCGGCGTCGCCGCCGCAGAGCAGGCAGCTGCCGGGAAGCAGGGCAGCCAGCAATTGACATGTGACATGTTTGAGCAGATGGGGCTGGGGTAAAATTGACATCTAGGCACCGCGTCCTCGATAATTCATAATTACCGATACGATTCGTGTCTGTTTTTTATCGCAATTTTCCAAGCAAGGCCTCCCATGCACGCTAGCACCCTGACCGCCGTTCCTTCCCATTCGCCGAACGAGACCGCCCCGCGCTGGACGCTGGCCGAAGTGCTCGCCCTCTACGAAATGCCGCTGATGGACCTGGTCTGGCAGGCGCAGGGTGTGCATCGCGCCAATTTCGATCCCAATGCCATTCAACGCTCGACCCTGCTTTCGGTCAAGACCGGCGGCTGTTCCGAGGATTGCAGCTACTGTTCGCAATCGGCCCGCTACGATACCGACACCGAGCGCGAGCGCCTGATGCCGCTCGACCAGGTAGTCGCCGCCGCCCAGGCTGCCAAGGAGAAGGGCGCTTCGCGCTTCTGCATGGGCGCCGCCTGGAAGGGGCCGAAGGACAACGATCTCGACCGCGTGCTGGAGATGGTGCGCGAAGTCAAGGCGCTCGGCATGCAGACCTGCGTCACCCTCGGCATGCTGAAGGAAGGCCAGGCCGACAAGCTGAAGGAAGCCGGCCTCGACTACTACAACCACAATCTCGACACCGACAAGGATTTCTACGGCCAGGTGATCAAGAGCCACACCCACGACGACCGCCTCGATACCCTCGACCAGGTGCGCGACGCCGGCATCAACGTCTGTTCGGGCGGCATCATCGGCATGGGCGAGTCGCGCAAGAACCGCGCCGCGCTGATCGTCCAGCTGGCCAATTTGCCGACCCCGCCGGAATCGGTGCCGATCAACAACCTGGTGCCGATTCCCGGCACGCCGCTGGCCGACAATCCGCGCCTCGATCCCTTCGAGTTCGTGCGCACCATCGCCGCCGCCCGCATCGCCATGCCGAAATCCTGGGTCCGCCTGTCGGCCGGCCGCCAGGAAATGAGCGACGAACTGCAGGCGCTGTGCTTCCTGGCCGGTGCCAATTCGATGTTCTACGGCGACTTCCTGCTCACCACCGGCAATCCCGACGTCGATCGCGACGACGCGCTGTTCGCCCGGCTCGGCGTCAAGGCAATTTGAGCGGCAATTTTGTCGATCGGCAACAAGTCGGTCGCCGCTTCGCGCGCGCTGCGGCAAGCTATCCGCAGGGCGACTTCTTCGCCCGCGAGATCGATCGCCGGATGCAGGAACGACTCGATTACGTCCGGCTCGAACCGAAGCGTATTCTCGACCTCGGCTGCAGCCGAGGCGGCAGTTTCGCCGGTCTGACGACCCGCTATCCGCAGGCCGAACTGCTCGGCCTCGACCTGGCGCCCGCGATGCTGAAGCCCGAAGCATCGACGCGGCCCGGCTGGCAGCGTTGGCTGGGACTGGCCAAATCCGTCGGCCCGGCCCGACTGGCGGCCGATGCGGCAAAACTGCCGCTGAAGGCGGCGGCGACCGATCTGATCTGGTCCAACCTGCTGCTGCACTGGCTGGACGATCCGCTACCGGCACTGGCCGAGGCGCATCGCGTGCTGGAAGTCGGTGGCCTGCTGATGTTCTCGACCCTCGGCCCCGACACCCTGAAGGAGTTGCGCACCGCCTTCGCCGACGGCTACGCCCATACCCAGCGTTTCATCGACATGCACGACCTCGGCGACATGCTGGTCGGCTGCGGCTTTGCCGACCCGGTGATGGACATGGAAGTCATCACCCTGACCTACGATGATGTGGACGCCATGTTTGCCGAATTGCGCGCCGCCGGCTCGGCTTGTGCCATGAAGGCCCGCTGCCACGGCCTGAGCGGGCCTCAGGCCTGGGCCGCGGCCCGTGCCGCCTACGAAACCCTGCGCCGCGACGGCAAACTTCCGGCCACTTTCGAAGTGGTCTATGGTCACGCCTGGAAAGTCGCCCCCAAGCAGACGCCCGACGGGCGGGCCATCGTCCGTTTCGACAAGCCGCTGAAAAAGTAGCCGCCGGACCTTCGTGGCCGGGAAGCTCTCGTCGCCGAGCATGCGACACCGCTACCGGTCGCGCCGCTGTGACACAGAGGCGACCGCATCGCCGCGGCAGCTATTCCGGTCTCTGCGAGAAGAAACGCAGCGGCTTGGCCGTGTGGGCTTTCGGCAGCGGTATGGCCTTGCGCCGGCGTTCGCCGACGCGCCAGGCGAGCAGCAGGCCAAGCGCGCCGGCGTAGCCGATCGGCCAGAGCAGGGCGGTGGCCTTGACCAGCCAGAAATAATGGATGCTGGCGAGAATGCCGATCAGGTAGATGCTGCGGTGCAGTTCCTGCCAACGCCGACCGCCCAGACGGCGGATCGCCCACTGGTTGGAGGTGGCGGCGAGGGGTACGAGCAGCACGAAGGCGGCGAAGCCGACGGTGACGAACGGCCGCTTGACGATGTCGCGGGCAATTTTGTCGATGGCGAAATCGTGGTCGAAGCCGATGAAGCTGAGGAAGTGCAGCACCCCGTAGAAAAAGACGAAAAGGCCGAGCATCCGGCGCAGGCGGAGCAGCCAGTGCAGTTTGGTGATCGTCCGCAAGGGCGAGACGCAGAGCGTCAGCAGCAGGAAATTGAAGGTCCAGCTACCGGTCCACCGTTGCACGAACTCGACCGGATTGGGGCCGAAATCGCCGGTCCACGTTGCCCACAGCAGGCGGTCGAAGGGCAGCAGGCAGGTCAGGAAGAGGGCGCCCTTGAGCAGCGCGAGTTGTCGGTTGTCGGGTTGCCAGGTCATCGTTCAGAAGTTCTTGCGCAGATCCATGCCGGCATAGAGCCCGGCGACCTGTTCGGCGTAGCCGTTGAAGGGCAGTGTCTGGCGTTTGAGGAATTCGCCGAGCCGGCGCTCGCTGGCCTGGCTCCAGCGCCGATGCGGCACCTCCGGATTGACGTTGGAGTAGAAGCCGTACTCTTCCGGTGAGGATTTCATCCAGGTGGTCATCGGCGGCTTTTCGACGAAGCGGATGCGGACGATGGACTTGGCGCCCTTGAAGCCGTATTTCCAGGGCACCACCAGGCGCAGCGGGGCGCCGTTCTGCTTCGGTATCACTTCGCCGTACATGCCGACGGCGAGCAGGGTCAAGGGGTGTTTCGCCTCGTCGAGGCGCAGGGCTTCGACGTAGGGCCAGTCGAGCAGCGGCACCCGGACGTAGGGCATCTGTTCGCGGTCGGCCAGGCTCCAGAATTCGACATATTTGGCATTGCCGGTCGGCTCGACCCGCTTCAGCAGTTCGCTGAAGGAAAAGCCGACCCAGGGAATCACGGCGCTCCAGCCCTCGACGCAGCGCAGCCGGTAGATGCGTTCCTCGAGCGGTGCCCAGGAGAGAATGTCCTCGATGGCAAAAGTCTTCGCCGTCCTGACTTCGCCATCGACGCTGACCGACCACGGGCGGGTCCGCAAGGAGTGGGCATTCCGCGCCGGACTGTCCTTGTCGGGCCCGAATTCATAGAAATTGCCATAGCCGGTCACCGACTCGTAGGGCGTTAACTTTTCGGCGCTGGACAAGGAACTGCGTCGCACGTCGGGCAGCTTTTCACCCCGGCCGGCTGGCGCTGCGCCGACGCCGCCGGCAGTCATGGCCAACAGCGCGCCGGCCCCGAGCAGCAGTTGCCGGCGACGCGCAAAGATGTCCGGCGACGTGATTTCGGAGGGCAGTATCAATGCGGTGCTCTTGCTCATGCCGGTATCCCCTGTATTTGAGGGATATGACCGGCGTGCCGGCCGAACGTTCGGCCGGCCGCGCAACGTTCAGCTGGCGATGTAGTGTTCCAGCTGGCTGATCAGGAAGCGTTGGGAGCTGATGGTTTCCTTGACCAGGTCGCCGATCGAAATCATGCCCACGACGTTGCCATCGCTGTCGAGTACCGGCAGGTGGCGGAAATGCTTTTCCGTCATCAGTGCCATGCATTCGTCCAGCGTCGCGGTCGGCGGGACGTAGGCGACCTTGTCGCTCATGATTTCGCGGACCAGGGTTTCTTTCGACGACTTGCCATGCAGGATGATCTTGCGGGCATAGTCGCGTTCGGAAAAAATGCCGACCAGTTGTTCGCCGTCGAGCACCAGCAAGGCGCCGACATCGTTCTCCGACATGATGCTGAGGGCGTGAAATACAGTATCGGCAGGGGCCACGGCGGCCAGCGGGCGATGCTTTTCGGCAAGCAGCTGCTTGAGCGTCTTCATCGGGGTGTCTCCTCTTGTAGGGTTGGTTTTAGTGAGACCAGTCTATTCCCGAGTGTCTTGCCTGCCAAGCGTCGCCGAAAATAAAAAAGGCAGCCGAAGCTGCCTTTCCGTGAGCGGGATTTGCTTATCGCAAACCGGCTGCGAATTCGGCGACCGCCTTGATTTCCGCATCGGACAGCTTGGCGGCGATGGTACGCATCACCTTTTCGTTGTCGTTGGCGCGTTCTTCGGCGCGGAAGGCTTTCAGCTGGGCTTCGGTGTATTCCGGGTACTGGCCAGCCAGACGCGGATACTGGGCGGGCAGGCCGGCACCGGACGGGCCGTGGCAACCGGCGCAGGCCGGGGTGCCCTTTTTGAAATTGCCCTGGCGCCAGATCTTCTGGCCGATGGCGGCCAGCTTTTCATCCTTGGCGACAGCCGGCTTAATCTGCTGGCTGGCGAACCAGGCGGCGACGTTGGGGATTTCCTCGTCGGGCACGGCGGCGGCCATGCCGGCCATGATCGGGTTGTTGCGGAGCGCCGGCTTGCCGTCCGTGGCCTTGAAATTCTTCAGCTGCTTGCCGATGTATTCTTCAACCTGGCCGGCCAGGATCGGATTGGCCGAGATGGCGCTGTTGCCGTCGGCGCCATGGCAGGCGACACAGACGGATTCTGCGATGGCTTTGCCCTTGGCCGGATCGGCCTTGACCTTGGCTTCTTCGGAAGCATGAGCGAGGAAACTGGTGGCAAGAAGGATTGCCATTGCCGCGGTGCGAATCATTTTCGAGCTCCTTGTACGCGTCTGTGGGCGCTTTGGCCAGAACGGAAGTTTCAAACCTGCTATTCTATATTAGTTCCCTGCCCCTTGGCGGGTCTTCCGAGTTATTTATGCCTCTGTTCCAGAAGGCGGTGTTTCTGACCACCGTCGCCAATCTCCGCGATATGCCCCAGGATTCGATCAGCGAAATCGCTTTCGCCGGCCGTTCCAATGCCGGTAAATCGTCCGCCATCAACACCCTGGCCGGGCGCGTCCGCCTCGCCTATGTCAGCAAGACGCCCGGGCGTACCCAGCACCTCAACTATTTCACGCTGGATGCCGGCAAGTATTTCGTCGATCTTCCGGGTTATGGCTATGCCAAGGCGCCGGAGGCCATCCGCTCGCAATGGGAAGGCCTGATCGGCCCCTATCTCAGCAAGCGCGAACAATTGTCTGGCCTGGTCGTCATCATGGATATCCGCCGGCCATTGACCGACCTCGATATCCGGCTGATCGAATGGTTCCGTCCCACCGGCCGGCCGATCCATATCCTGCTCTCGAAGGCGGACAAGCTGAGCCGCCAGGAGCAGACGAAGGTGCTGTCCTCCGTCAAGGCCGAACTGGCTACCTGGGGCAATGCCGATCTCTATTCGGTGCAGCTTTTTTCCAGCCTCAAGAAGACCGGCGTCGAGGATGCCGAAGCTGTGCTCGCCGGCTGGCTGGGCATGGAAATCAAGAAACCGGAAAAGAAGCCGGAAATCAAGAAGCCGGAAAACAAAAGGCCCCCGGATAAGGGGCGTCCGGGGGCCAAAAAGCCTTAACAGGGGGTCAAGGCGCCCGCTCAGGGAGGTGAAGCGGGAGACAGCGCGTGCCATCTGCAGACTCAGACGTGAGTCAAGAAACAAAGTTCCGTCTTGATGCAAAATTTTCAATTTAAAGTTTTAAAGGCCAAAGCATGACCGCTACCGGACGTTTTCCCGCTACCCGCATGCGCCGGATGCGGCGCGACGATTTCTCGCGCCGCCTGATGCGCGAATCGGTTCTCACCGCCGACGATTTCATCTACCCCGTGTTCGTCCTCGAAGGCGCCGGCCGCATCGAGAAGGTTTCGTCGATGCCGGGTGTCGAGCGGCAATCGCTCGACATTTTGCTGAAGACCGCCGAACGGGCGGTCAGGCTGGGGATTCCGGCGATTGCGCTATTTCCGGTAGTCGATGCCTCGCTGAAGTCGTTGGGGGCCGAGGAAGCCTTTAATGATCAGGGTCTGGTGCCGCAGGTGGTGCGCGCGCTGAAGCGCGAGTTTCCGGAATTGGGCGTGATTACCGATGGCGCCCTTGATCCTTACACGACCCACGGCCAGGATGGACTGATTGATGCAAGTGGTTATGTCTTAAATGACGAGACGGTCGCCGTGCTGCAAAAGCAGGCACTTTGCCACGCGGCGGCCGGGGTCGATGTAGTCGCGCCCTCCGACATGATGGACGGCCGGATCGGCAGCATCCGTGCGGCGCTGGACGGCGGCGGCTTCATTCATACGCGCATCCTCGCCTATTCCGCCAAGTACGCTTCTGCCTTCTACGGCCCTTTTCGCGACGCCGTCGGTTCGGCCGCCAATCTGGGCAAGGGCAACAAATACACCTACCAGATGGACCCGGCCAATTCCAACGAGGCGCTGAAGGAAGTGGCGCTCGACCTGGAAGAGGGGGCCGACATGGTCATGGTCAAGCCGGGCATGCCGTATCTGGATA
Organism: Bacteroidota bacterium; assembly: GCA_050259955.1. GTDB lineage: Bacteria > Pseudomonadota > Gammaproteobacteria > Burkholderiales > Rhodocyclaceae > Azonexus. The sequence continues at coordinate 39,241 of JBLNBM010000013.1, read as the reverse complement.
TCGTGCGCCGGGTCAAGGACGAGTTCAAGGTGCCGACCTATGCCTACCAAGTCAGCGGCGAATACGCCATGCTGAAGGCCGCCGCCCAGAACGGCTGGCTGGACGAAAAGGCCTGCGTGCTGGAAAGCCTGCTTGCCTTCAAGCGGGCCGGTGCCGACGGCATCCTGACCTATTTCGCCCTCGATGCCGCCGAGTACCTGAAAGGCTGAGCGTCGAATCGATCCAGAAAAATGGCAGCCAAGGCTGCCATTTTTTATGGGCGCCCGCTCGGATCAGGCGGGCGCCGAACTGCGGATCAGGTGGTCGAAGGCGCTGAGCGAAGCGGTGGCGCCGGCCCCCATGGCGATGATGATCTGCTTGTAGGGTACGGTGCTGCAGTCGCCGGCCGCGAAGACCCCGGGGACGGAAGTCTGGCCCTTGGCGTCGATCTCGATTTCGCCGCGATTCGACAGGTTGACCGTGCCTTTCAGCCAGTCGGTGTTGGGCAGCAGGCCGATCTGCACGAAGATGCCTTCGAGCTCGATGCGCTTCACTTCGTCGGTGTTGCGATCCTTGTAAACCAGGCCATTGACCTTTTCGCCGTTGCCGGTGACTTCGGTGGATAGCGCCTTGGTGATTACCGTGACGTTGGACAGGCTGAAGAGCTTTTTCTGCAACACGGCATCGGCGCGCAGTTGGCCGTCGAACTCGAGTAGCGTGACATGACCGACGATGCCGGCCAGGTCGATCGCCGCTTCGACGCCGGAGTTGCCACCACCGATCACTGCGACGCGCTTGCCCTTGAACAGCGGACCGTCGCAGTGCGGGCAGTAGGCGACGCCCTTGCCGCGGTATTCCTGTTCGCCGGGCACGTTCATTTCGCGCCAGCGGGCGCCGGTGGCGAGGATGACCGACTTGCTTTTCACCGAGGCGCCGTTATCGAGCTTGATCTCGATCAGATCGCCCGGAATCAGCTGGCTGGCGCGCTGCAGGTTCATTACATCGACCGGGTATTCCTTGACGTGTTCTTCCAGGCCGGCGACCAGTTTCGGGCCTTCGGTGGCTTTTACCGAAATGAAGTTCTCGATGCCAAGCGTATCCATCACCTGGCCGCCGAAACGCTCGGCAAGCAGGCCGGTGCGGATGCCCTTGCGGGCCGCGTAGATGGCGGCCGAGGCGCCGGCCGGACCGCCGCCGACGACGAGCACGTCGAAGGCTTCCTTGCCCGAAATCTGTTCCGCGGCGCGGGCCGCGGCGCCGGTATCCAGCTTGGCGACGATTTCCTCGATGCTCATGCGGCCGGCGCCGAATTCCTCACCATTGAGGAAGACGGTCGGCACCGCCATGATCTTGCGGCGTTCCACTTCGTCCTGGAAGAGCGCGCCGTCGATCATCGTGCTAGTCGCGCCGGGATTGAGCACGGCCATCAGGTTGAGGGCCTGCACGACGTCCGGGCAATTGTGGCAGGACAGCGAAATGAAGGTCTCGAAATGGAATGTTCCGGGCAGCGCCTTGATTTGCGCGATCACGGCCGCATCGACCTTGGGCGGGTGGCCGCCGGTCTGCAGCAGGGCGAGGACCAACGAGGTGAATTCGTGGCCCATCGGGATGCCGGCAAAAGTGATGCGCGGCGTTTCACCGGGTCGGCCGATGGCGAAGGAGGGACGCAAGCTGGCGTTGCCGTCCTCGCGCAGGCTCACCCGGCTGGAGAGTTCGGCAATATCGACCAACAAGCCGCGCATTTCCTGCGCCTGGGCGCTGTCGTCGAGCGAGGCGACGAGTTCGATCGGGCATTGCAGCTTTTCAAGGTAGGCCCTGAGTTGGGTCTTGATGTTGTTGTCGAGCATGATGTTCTCCTGGTGCTGGATTTCACTGCAAAGTGGCGGCGGGCCGCCGCTTTGCGCTGAAATCCTCGCCACCCCGAGCGGGGCGGCGGATTTCAATTTTCGGAACTCAGATCTTGCCGACGAGGTCCAGTGAAGGCGCCAGGGTGGCATCGCCCGGCGTCCACTTGGCCGGGCAGACTTCACCCGGGTGGGCGGCGACGTACTGGGCTGCCTGGACCTTGCGCAGCAGTTCCCGGGCGTCGCGGCCGATGCCGAGATCGTGGATCTCGGCGACCTTGATGACGCCTTCCGGATTGATCACGAAGGTGCCGCGCAGGGCCAAACCTTCTTCCTCGATCATCACGCCGAAATTGCGGGTGATCGTGCCGGTCGGGTCGCCGAGCATCGGGTAGCCGATCTTCCGGATGGTGTCGGAGGTATCGTGCCAGGCCTTGTGCGTGAAGTGGGTGTCGGTAGAGACCGAGTAACATTCGACGCCGAGCTTCTGGAATTCCGGGTACACATCGGCTAGGTCGCCAAGTTCGGTCGGACAGACGAAAGTGAAGTCGGCCGGATAGAAGAAGACGATGGACCACTTGCCCTTGAGGTCGGCGTCGCTGACCGGGACGAACTTGCCGTTGTGGAAGGCGGTGGCCTTGAAAGGCTTGATTTCGGTGTTGATGTTCGACATGGTGATTTCTCCTGTGGGTTGAATTGAATACGGAGTCATCTTAGGGAAGGTGGCATCATTCATCCAATTGATTGGATAAATGTGTCGCATAGCCGCTGGCTATTGGCCCGGCGACGTGCCGGAGTGCCGCGTTAAGGGGTGACTAGGTGGGTCAAAAATCGGTCGCGCGGTAATTTGCTCCTCACTCCGCGTGGAAATCAGCGGACGAGCGTCTGAAAATTGCAAAATTTCGGCGGCCAGCCGCGAAATAGCGCAGCCCTGCCAACCTTTCTGCAACAAGGTATGCTACTTTTATTGCGCTGCCGTTCAGACGGCCAGTTTTCTTAACTATCAACAAGTAACAGGAGCACTTAGATGAATAAATCCGAGCTGGTCGAAGTTGCTGCAAAAGAAGCTGGTATCACCAAGGCCGCCGCTGACAAGGCGCTGTCTGCTATTATTGCTGCGGTAGTCAAAACCGTGACTCAGGGGGAGTCGGTTACGCTGGTTGGTTTCGGAACGTTCAAGTCTGCCCAGCGCGCCGCGCGCACGGGCAAGAACCCCAAGACCGGCGCGACGCTGAAGATTCCCGCCACGACCGTGCCGAAGTTTTCCGCCGGTACCGCCTTCAAGGCATCGGTTGCTGCCAAGAAGCCTGCCAAGAAGAAATAATCTGGCATTACTGTACGCGGGGCCCGCGCTAACGGGCTCCGCTTTTTACTGTTGCAATGACTAATTCAAATCCAGAAAACCCTCCTGTCAATTTGCCATCCCCGCCGCCCAACGACAATCGTCGTCGGTTGCGCGAACTTCTGTCCATCGCCGAGCGCGACCGGACCGACGAGCAATGGGACGAAATCATCGAGCTGGAAATCCAGCTGGCACCCGGTAACCGCATTTCCGGCAACGAGCAGGGCGGCAATGCCGGCGGCGGCATGCCACACCACGGCAAGCCCGGCGGTGGCGGTGTTGGTGGTCAGCCGAAGAAACATCGGCCGCGCACCAACAACAACAATCGTCGACCGCGCCAGAACAAGCCGCCCAGCGGTGGCAACCCGGCCTGATCAGTTCTGCGCATAAAGCGGCTGTGCCGTCATGCAGCATTTTGACCTGATCATTGTCGGTGGCGGCCTGGCCGGAGCCAGTCTCGCCGTCGCCTTGCGCGACACCCGCTTGCGCATCGCCCTGGTCGAGCATCAGGCACCGGTGCGCCCGGCAGGCTGGGATGCCCGGGTCTATGCGATCAGCCCGGCCAATGTCGCTTTTCTCGAATCGATAGGCGCCTGGAAACATCTCGACGCGGCGCGCCTGGCGCCGATCCGCGGCATGCAGGTGTTCGGCGACGCCGGCGGCCAGCTGGCCTTCTCGGCCTTCGATACCGGCGTCAGCGAACTGGGCTGGATCCTCGAGTCGTCCCTGATGGCCTGCGAATTCTGGGAGAGCGCCAAGCGGCAGAGCAATCTGGCGCTTTACTGCCCGGCCCGACCGGAGCGGCTCGAATTCCGCCACGACGCCGCGGTGCTGCATCTGGCCGACGGTGCTGCACTGTCCGCCCGTTTGCTGGTGGCGGCCGACGGACGCGATTCGTGGGTGCGCGAGAAGGCTGGCCTGGCGGCGGTCAATACCCCTTATGGCGAAAAAGGCCTGGTTGCCAATTTTGCCTGCGAAAAGCCGCATCGCAACCAGGCCTTCCAGTGGTTTCGCGACGACGGCGTGCTGGCCTATCTCCCGTTGCCCGGCAATCGTATTTCCATTGTCTGGTCCACGCCGGATGCGCAGGCCGACGCCTTGTGCGCCCTGCCGCCGGCCGCGCTCTGTGTGCGCGTCGCCGAAGCGGCCGGCGAAACCCTCGGCCAGCTGGAATTGCTGACCCCGGCGACGGCTTTCCCGTTGCGCCTGATGCGCGTGCCGCAAACCGTGGCGCCGCGCCTGGCGTTGGTCGGCGATGCGGCGCACGGCATTCATCCGCTATCCGGTCACGGCATCAATCTCGGTTTTCAGGATGCCTGCGAACTGGGGCGCCTGCTGGCCGCTGCGCAGCCATGGCACGATATTGGCAACGAGCGCTTCCTGCAGCGTTACCAGCGGGCCCGGCGCGAGGAAACCCTGCTCATGCAGACGACCACTGACGCCCTGCGCCGTCTGTTCCGGGCATCGCCGCCGGGTTTGCGTCCGCTACGCAATTTCGGCTTGAATCTGACCAACGCTCTGCCCTTCATCAAAAATACCCTGGTGCGTTACGCGCTGGGCGCCCTTTAGGAGAATTCCATGTTCACGAAACTGTTGCCGGGCCTGCTGGCGCTGCTCTTCGGTGCTGCCGCCATTGCCGATGAGGCCGACATCCGGCGCGCCATGGAGGCCAAGCTGGGGGTCAAGGTGGAAAGTGTCGTGAAATCCGGCTATATCGGCCTGTACGAGGTCTACGCCGACGGTAATATTTTTTACACCGATGAAAAGACGACGGCGATCATGGTTGGGGCGCAATTGATCGACGCCAAGACCATGAAGAACGTCACTGAGGAGCGGATGAAGAAGCTGACGGCGATCAAGTTCAACGATCTGCCGCTGGAACGCGCCGTCAAGCAGGTTCGCGGCGACGGCAAGCGCACCCTGGTCACTTTCGAGGACCCCAATTGCGGCTATTGCAAGCGGCTGGCCAAGGATTTGCAGAAAATCGACAATGTCACCATTTACACTTTCCTCTACCCGATCCTCTCCGAAGATTCGCTGCACAAATCGCGGCAGATCTGGTGTTCGGCGGACAAGGCCAAGGTGTGGACCGACTGGATGATCGACGGCAAGGCGCCGCCTGCCAAGGAGGATTGCGACGTGACGGCGATTGCCCGCAATCAGGAATTCGGCCGCAAGTACAACATCAGTGGCACCCCGACGCTGTTCTTTGCCGATGGCGAGCGTATCCCCGGTGCCGTGCCGCTGGCCCGTATCGAGCAGAAGCTGAACCAGCTCAAATAAGTAGTCCGGCTTGGCAAAGCGGGGCGGCTACGGCCGCCCTTTTTCATTTTCTTGCCCGGCAGGCGGACTCTGTCTGGTCGATTTATGTGGCGCACCGTGTGATCTGCCCGGAAATGTCCGCCCTGCAGCTATCCCGGTCTTAGCGGAGGTGGCTTGGGGTCGTCGCCTCCACCCGTTCCGCATTTTTGCCGCGCTCGTTATCGCGTTTGCATGGCCGCTGGGCATGTGTTTCCCACTTCGTCTCACTCCTTACAAGTCACTTTAAGTGTTGTTTTGCGAGCGTTGATTTTTAAGGAATTTTTTCCATAAAAATTACATTGCCAAGTGCGCCTAAGTCCTTGTTGCATAAGAAAAAATTCCTCATTTTGCTATTGACTGAGGATAGGCGTTGCTCTAAAGTGGGGAAACGTGTTGAAAAGTGGGTAAACGGGGAGCGAGGCGGGGATGTTCGAAGGGGCGACAGCACTGAGTCTGGATGCGAAGGGGCGGCTTGCCATACCGGCAAGGCACCGCGAGCCCCTGCTCGCCGCCGCCGAAGGCTCGCTCGTGCTGACCGCCCATCCGCACCGTTGCCTGCTGCTTTATCCGTCGCCCGCCTGGCAGCCGATCCGCGATCAGATTCTCAAGGCGTCCAGCCTGGATACGCGTGCTGCCTCGATCAAGCGCGTGCTGGTCGGTAATGCGCGCACCGAGGAGCTCGACTCGGCCGGTCGCATTCTGGTGGCCAACGAGTTGCGCGAATACGCCCACCTGGAAAAGACCGTCTATTTGGTCGGCATGGGCACTCACTTCGAAATCTGGAGCGAGGCCGGCTGGAAACAGCAGAATGATCTGGCTGCGGAGGCGCTGTCCGGCGACCTGCCGCCGGGCTTCGGGGATCTGGTGCTGTGACGGCGGGTGGCACCCACGTCACGGTGCTGCTCGAAGAGGCGGTTCAGTCCCTGGCGATCAAGGCCGACGGTATCTATATGGATGCCACTTTCGGTCGCGGCGGCCACAGTCGCCGCATTCTTTCCGAACTCAATGAGCGGGGGCGCCTGGTGGCGCTCGATCGCGATCCGCAGGCAATCGCCGCCGGGGCGGCCATTGCCGATTCCCGTTTTCAGTTGGTGCATCGCGCTTTCGGGGAAATTGCCGAAGCGGCGCGCGAGGCCGGGGTGTCGGCTGTCGATGGGATTTTGTTTGACGTAGGAGTGTCGTCGCCACAGATCGACGACGGGGGGCGCGGTTTCAGTTTCCGCCACGATGCACCGCTCGACATGCGCATGGATACGACGCAGGGCGAGACGGCGGCCGAGTGGCTGGCGCGGGCCGATATAAGGGATATCACGGAGGTCATCAGAAATTATGGCGAAGAACGGTTTGCTTTCCAGATTGCAAAGAAGGTTGTGGCTGCTCGGCTCGAACAACCTATTGTCACAACAGGTCAGTTCGCGGCCCTCGTACGCGCGACCGTGCGCACCCGTGAGCCAGGGCAGGACGCGGCGACGCGCAGCTTTCAAGCTCTACGGATTCATATCAATCAAGAGCTCCGCCAGCTGGAGGTAGCCCTGCCGCAGGCACTCGAACTCCTGGCGCCGGGTGGGCGACTGGTGGTGATTTCCTTTCACTCGCTGGAAGATCGCATCGTCAAGAATTTCATGCGCCATGAATCGGTCGCCGATGATTTACCGAAAGGCCTGCCTTTGCGCGCCGACCAGCTGCCGCAGCCGAAGCTGCGCCTGCTCGGCAAGCCGTTCAAGCCGTCCGCCGCCGAAGTGGCGGCCAATCCGCGGGCGCGCAGCGCCGTGATGCGGGTGGCGGAAAAACTGTAATGGTCCGTTTCAACATGTTCCTGCTGCTGCTGGTGGTCGTTTGCTCGCTTGGCGTGGTGACCTCGCAGCACCGCGCCCGCAAGCTGTTCCAGGATCTGGAAGGCGAGCAGGAACGGGCACGCCAGCTTGATGTCGAATATGGGCAGTTGCAGCTTGAACTGTCGACCTGGGCGACTCACCCGCGGATCGAACAGATCGCCCGTGATCGCCTGCACATGGTGTCGCCGGATGCGGCGTTGCGGCCGGCCGCAGCCGCGGCGATAGCTGGAAAGAGGGGGCGCTGATGGCGGTTCGTCGTCGCCCGCAACGCGGTCATCGTTTTACCGAAAGCCCGGTGCTGCAACTGGCGCTGCAGGGCTGGCGCTCGCGTACCGTCGGTCTGCTGCTGATGGCGGCTTTCCTGATGCTGGTCGGGCGCAGTTTCTACCTGCAGGTGATCAACAACGACTTCCTGCAGGAAAAAGGCGATTCGCGCTATCGCCGCGATATCGAGGTGTCCGCGTCGCGCGGCAAGATCGTCGATCGCAACGGCGACATGCTGGCCGTGTCGACGCCGATGAAGTCGATCTGGGCGATTCCCGGCGATGCGCGGACGATGACGGCGGCGCAGAAGCAGCAACTCTCGGGGCTGCTCGAAATGCCAGTGCGCGAACTGGACGGCAAGATCGCTTCCGAAAAGACGTTCACCTTCGTCAAGCGCCAGGTGCCGCCGGAAACGGCCGACCGTATCGCGGCGCTGAAATTGCCCGGCATCCACCAGGAACTGGAGTATCGCCGCTATTACCCGACCGGCGAAATGACCGCCCACATCGTCGGCTTTACCGGCGTGGACGACAAGGGCCTGGAAGGCGTCGAGTTGGCTTTCCAGCAAAGCCTGCTCGGCCATCCCGGCAGCCGCACGGTGATCCGCGACCGGCGCGGCAGCATCGTCGAGGACGTCGGTGCCACCAAACCGCCGCAGGATGGCAAGGATGTCCGCCTGGCGCTCGACTCCAAGATTCAGTACCTGGCCTACAGCAACCTCAAGCAGGCGGTCGAGTCGAACAACGCCAAGGCCGGCGGCGCCATCGTCATCGATGCGCGCAGCGGCGAGATCCTCGCCCTGGTCAATTGGCCGACCTACAACCCGAACAACCGCCATGGCCTGTCCGGTGCGCAATTGCGCAACCGCGCGCTGACCGATACTTTCGAGCCGGGTTCGGTGATGAAGCCGTTTACGGCGGCGCTGGCGCTGGATCGCGGCAAGGTGCGTTTCGACACCATCATCAATTGCGCGCCCGGCCACCTGACCATCGGCAATGCCACCATTTCCGATGCCCATCCGCACGGCGCGCTGACGGTGGCCCAGGTCATCCAGAAATCTTCCAATGTCGGCACCGCCAAGATCGCGCTCGGCTTCCAGCCCAAGGAAATGTGGGAAATGTTCGACGGCGTCGGTTTCGGCCAGGCACCCAATCTCGGCTTTCCCGGCGAAGTCAATGGCCGGCTGCGGCCGTGGAAGAACTGGAAACCGATCGAACAGGCGACCATGTCCTACGGCCACGGCATCGCCGTCAGCCTGGTTCAGCTGGCCCGTGCCTACACCGTCTTTGCCCGCGATGGCGAGTTGATGCCGCTATCGCTGATTCGCCTCGACGATGCGCCGGTGCGCGGCATCAACATCTTTTCGCCGCAGACCGTGCGCGAAGTCCGGGCCATGCTTGAAATGGCGGTGCAGCCCGAAGGCACGGCGCCGAAAGCGCGTGTCCCGGGCTACCGGGTGGGCGGCAAGACGGGGACCGCCTACAAGGTCGAAGGCGGTGTTTACGCCAAGAAATATGTCGCCTCTTTCGTCGGTATCGCGCCGATCAGCGAACCGCGACTGGTCGTTGCCGTGATGATCGACGAGCCGTCCAACGGCGCCCACTTCGGCGGCGATGTCGCCGGGCCGGCCTTTTCGCAAATCATGAGCGGCGCCCTGCGCACCCTGGGCATTCCGGCCGATGCGCCGGTCCAGGTGGCGGCTTCGTCCGGCAAGGAGACCCTGTGAGCACGCCGCGCCAGATCCTCGATCGCCTGGAAAGCCTCGGCATCGTGCCGACCGGCGTCGCCGACGACAGCCGCCAGGTTCGCCCGGGCGATCTGTTCCTTGCCTATCCCGGCGACTTGGCCGATGGCCGGCGCTATATCGCCGATGCCCTCGGGCGCGGCGCGTTGGCGGTGATCTGGCAACCGGGCGGCGATTTCGCGTGGAATGCCGATTGGCGCATCGCCAATTTCCCGGTTGAGGCGCTGCGTCCGCTGGCCGGGCCGCTGGCCCACGCCGTCTATGGCTTCCCGAGCGAAGGCCTGTCGCTGATCGCGGTCACCGGCACCAATGGCAAGACGACGATCACCCAATGCCTCGCCCACGCTTTCGCCAAACCTTGCGCCGTAATCGGCACGCTGGGCGCCGGTTTCCCGGATGCCCTGGTGGAAACCGGCTTCACGACGCCGGAAGCGACGACGCTGATGCGCTATCTCGCCGAATTCCGCGATGCCCAGGCCGCCGCCTGCGCGTTGGAAGCCAGTTCGATCGGCATCGAGGAAGGCCGGATGAACGGTGCCCGCGTCGATGTCGCGGTGTTCACCAACCTGACCCGCGATCATCTCGATTACCACGGCAGCATGGAAGATTACGCGGCGGCCAAGGAAAAGCTGTTCAGCTGGCCGCGCCTGCGTACGGCAATCATCAATCTCGACGATGAATTCGGTCGGCAGCTGATGCGCCAGACCACCGCCTTGCGCGTCCTCGGTTACGCCATCGGCGAAGCCCGCCGCGATTTTCCCGCCATCGTGCGCGCCGAGAACCTCACGGAAACGCCTTTCGGCCAGCGTTTCAGCCTCGTCCTGCCGAACGGCCGGGGCACGGTCGACACCGCCCTGGTCGGGCGCTACAACGTCTCCAACTTGCTCGCCGTCGCCGCCGTGCTGCACGATGCCGGCGTTTCGGCGGCCGAGGTCGTGCGCCGGCTGTCCGAACTGACGCCGCCGCCGGGACGCATGGAACGCGTCGGCGGCAATGGCGAACCGCTGGTCGTCGTCGATTACGCCCATACCCCCGATGCGCTGGACAATGCGCTGGCGGCGCTGCGCGGCACGGCGACGGCGCGCGGCGGCCGTCTCTGTGTGGTCTTCGGCTGCGGCGGCGATCGCGATCACGGCAAGCGCCCGCAAATGGGCCAGGCCGCGGCGGCCGGCGCCGACCGCGTGCTGGTGACCAGCGACAATCCGCGCAGCGAACAGCCGCAAGCCATCATCGACGAAATCCTGAGCGGCATCAACGGCGCCGAAGTCGAAGCCGACCGGGCTGCCGCCATCCGCCGCGTCATTCTCGAAGCCGAGGCGGCCGACGTCATCCTGCTCGCCGGCAAGGGCCACGAGTCCTACCAGGAAATCGCCGGCGTCCGCTATCCCTTCTCCGATGTCGAGCAGGCGCAGGCTGCGCTGCTGCTGCGACGCAACCAGACCAAGGAGGTGGCCGCATGAAATGGCTGCTCTCGCAAGTCGCCGCCGCAGTCGGCGGCAAGCTGTCCGGGGCCGATCTGCCCCTGTCCGGCGTGTCCACCGATACCCGGACGGTCTCGGCCGACCAGTTGTTCATCGCCCTGCGCGGCGAACGCTTCGATGCCCACGACTTTCTCCCGACGGCCGTCGCCAGCGGTGCCGCCGCCCTGCTGGTGGCCGATGGCGATAAAGTGCCGGAAGGCATCCCGGCCGTCGTCGTCGACGATACCCGTCTTGCCCTCGGTCGCCTGGCCGCTGTCTGGCGCGCGCAATTCAGCCTGCCGGTGATCGCGGTAACCGGGTCGAACGGCAAGACGACGACCAAGGAAATGATCGCCGCCATTCTCCACGCGCAATTCGGCAACGCCGTGCTGGCGACGCGCGGCAACCTGAACAACGACATCGGCCTGCCGCTTACCCTGCTCGGCCTCAATGCCCGGCATCGCGCCGCGGTGATCGAGATGGGCATGAACCATCCCGGCGAAATCGCCTACCTTGCGCCGCTCGGCGCACCCACCGTGGCGCTGGTCACCAATGCCCAGCGCGCCCACCTCGAAGGCATGGGCGACATGGACGAAGTGGCGCGCGAGAAGGGCAACATCTTTGCCGGCCTGCAGCAAAACGGCGTCGCCGTGATCAATGCCGACGATACCTATGCCGAATCCTGGCGCGCCATGGCGGCGCCGCACACGGTGCGCACTTTCGGCATCGACCATCCGGCGGACGTGCATGGCACGGTACGCCAGCATGGCCTGGAAACGGCCCTCGAACTGAGCGCGCCGGAAGGCGAAGCATCGATCCGCCTGCGCATCCCCGGTCGCCACAATGCCCGCAACGCGGTGGCTGCCGCGACCGCCTGCCTCGCCGCCGGCCTGCCGTTGACCGCCGTGGTCGCCGGCCTGGAAGGCTTCTCCGGCGTCAAGGGGCGCCTACAGCGGCGCAGCGGCAAGAACGGCGCCGAAATCCTCGACGACACCTACAACGCCAACCCGGATTCGGTACGTGCCGGCATCGACGTGCTGGCCGCCACCATCGGCCGCAAGCTGCTGGTGCTCGGCGACATGGGCGAAATCGGCGAGGCCAGCGGCCAGTACCACGACGAAATCGGCGGCTATGCCAAGAGCCAGGGCATCGACCGCCTCTACGCGCTGGGCGATGCCGCCCAGCAGGCGGTGCGCAATTTCGGCGAAGGCGCCCGCCACTACTGCAATGTCGACAAGTTGATCGCCGCCGTCGACAAGGAACTGGGCCCGGAAACCACAGTGCTGGTCAAGGGTTCGCGCTTCATGAAAATGGAAAGGGTGGCCGATGCGCTGGCAGCGTCCGACACCGCCGAGGAGAAACACTGATGCTTTTGGCTCTTGCCCAATGGCTCGCCCAGGACGTGCGTTTTTTCAACGTCTTCAACTACATCACGCTGCGCACCGTGCTCGCCGCGATGACCGCGCTGCTCATTTCCTTCGCCGCCGGCCCGGGCGTCATCCGTTGGCTGGCCGCCAAGAAGATCGGCCAGGCGGTGCGCACCGACGGCCCGCAGACCCACCTCGTCAAATCGGGCACGCCGACCATGGGCGGCGTGCTGATCCTGATCGCCATCGGGATCACCACGCTGCTGTGGGGCGACTTGAGTAACAAGTATGTGTGGACAGTGCTGGTCGTCACGCTCGGCTACGGCATCGTCGGCTGGTACGACGACTGGAAGAAGGTCGTGTACCGTGATCCGAAGGGTCTGTCAGCCAAGTGGAAATACTTCTGGCAGTCGGTGCTCGGCATCGGCGCCGCGCTCTTCCTTGCCTTTTCGGCCAAGTCGGGCGCCGAGACGCAGCTGATCGTGCCTTTCTTCAAGAGTGTCGCCTATCCGCTAGGTATCATCGGCTTCATCACCCTGACCTATTTCGTCATCGTCGGCACCTCGAACGCGGTGAACCTGACCGATGGCCTGGACGGTCTGGCGATCATGCCGACCGTGATGATCGCTTCGGCCTTCGCACTGTTCGCCTACGTTACCGGCCACGCGGTGTATGCCAAGTATCTGCTGATTCCCTACGTGCCGGGGGCTGGCGAATTGTGCATCCTGTTGGGCGCCATCGCCGGGGCCGGCCTCGGTTTCCTGTGGTTCAACGCCTATCCGGCCGAAGTCTTCATGGGCGATGTCGGCGCACTGGCCCTCGGCGCTTCGCTTGGCACCGTTGCCGTGATCATCCGCCAGGAAATCGTGCTGGTCATCATGGGCGGCGTCTTCGTCGTCGAAACCCTGTCGGTAATGCTGCAGGTCAGCTGGTTCAAATACACCAAGCGGAAATACGGCGAAGGCCGGCGCATCCTGCGCATGGCGCCGTTGCACCACCATTTCGAACAAACCGGCTGGAAGGAGACGCAGGTCGTCGTCCGCTTCTGGATCATCACCATCATGCTCGTGCTGGTCGGGCTTTCTTCGCTGAAGCTGCGCTAATGGAACTCAAGGGCAAACGCGTTCTGGTGATCGGGCTCGGCGAGTCCGGACTGGCGATGGCCAAGTGGCTGACACGCCTTGGCGCGTTCGTCCGCGTCGCCGATTCGCGCGACAACCCGCCCAATGTTGACGCCCTGGATCGCGTGGCGCCGGGTGCCGAATTGCTGGCCGGTGCCTTCTCGGACAGCACTTTCGCCGGTATGGAAATCGTCGCCCTGTCGCCGGGCGTGCCCAAGGCGACGCCGGCCATCGCCGCCTGCGACCTGCCGACCATCTCTGAAATCGAACTGTTTGCCGCCGGTGTCCGGGAACGGGTGCCGGGCTCGCAGATCATCGCCATCACCGGCAGCAACGGCAAGACGACGACGACGGCGTTGACCGCTCATCTCCTGAACGGCGCCGGCGTGCCGGCTATCGCCTGCGGCAATATTTCGCCGTCGGCGCTCGATGCGCTGATGGACGCCCAGGATGCCGGCGCTTTGCCGCAGGTCTGGGTGGTCGAACTGTCCAGTTTCCAGCTGGAAACGACGCATCGCCTGAACGCCGCAGCCGCCACCGTGCTCAATGTCTCCGAAGACCATCTCGATCGCTACGACGGCAGCCTGGCGAACTATGCCGCCGCCAAGTCGCGGGTCTTCCAGGGTAATGGCGTCATGGTGCTCAACCGCGACGACGACTGGTCGATGGCCAACGGCCGTTGCGGGCGAAAGATGGTGACTTTCGGATTGAACGCCGCATCGCGCCCGGTCGATTTCGGCCTGGTCGATGGCTTCATCTGCCGCGGCCGGGAAAAGCTGGTCGCCGTCGATGCGCTCAAGCTCTCCGGTCTGCACAATGCCGCCAATGCGATGGCCGCGCTCGCCTTGTGCGAAGCGGTCGGCGTTAACGCGGACCGCCTGCTGCCTGCACTGCAAAGCTTCGCCGGCCTGCCGCACCGCGTCGAAACCGTCGCCGAGGTCGGCGGCGTGCTCTACGTCGACGACTCCAAGGGCACTAATGTGGGGGCGACGCTGGCTGCCATCGAAGGCATGGGCCGCAAGGTCGCCATCGTGCTTGGCGGCGACGGCAAGGGTCAGGATTTCTCGCCGCTCAAGCCGGCGCTGGAAAAGCATGGCCGGGCCGTGGCGCTGATCGGCCGCGATGCCGCCGCGATCGGCATGGCCCTCGAAGGCAGCGGCGTACCGACCCGCATCCTCGGCGACATGGCCGATGCCGTGCGCTGGCTGGCCGACCAAGCCCAAACTGGGGACTGCGTTCTGCTTTCGCCGGCCTGCGCCAGCCTCGACATGTACCGGAATTACGCGCACCGGGCGCAAGCCTTCATCGACGCGGTGAAGGAGCTGTCGGCATGATGATCGGAGCCCTCGACGCGCCGCGCCGCCAGGTGGCGGAAATCGACTACACGCTGCTGTGGAGCGTGCTGATCCTGCTCTTCGCCGGCCTGGTGATGGTCTATTCGGCATCCATCGCCACCGCCGAAGGCGGGCGTTTCACCGGTCATCAGCCGGCCTATTACCTGGTCCGCCACGGGGTTTTCCTCGGCATCGGCATGGTCGCCGCCGCCGTTGCCTTCCAGGTACCGATCAGCCTCTGGCAACGCTATGCGCCCTACCTCTTCATGGCGGGCGTCGTGCTGCTCGCCATCGTGCTGGTGCCTGGCCTGGGCCGCGACGTCAATGGCGCCCGGCGCTGGATCCCGCTTGGCTTCGCCAACCTGCAGCCGTCCGAGCTGATGAAGATGTTCGCCGTGCTCTATGCCGCCGACTACACGGTGCGCAAGATCAACGTCATGCATGACCTGAAGCAGGCCTTCCTGCCGATGTTTTGCGCCATGGCCGTGGTCGGCATGCTGCTGTTGAAGGAACCCGACTTCGGCGCCTTCGTCGTCATCATCTCGATCGCCATGGGCATTCTTTTTCTCGGCGGCCTCAAGGCGCGGTTGTTCGCCATGCTCATCGTCGGCCTGCTGATTGCCTTCACGGTGATGATCATCGTTTCGCCCTACCGGCGCGACCGGGTGTTCGGATTCATGGACCCGTGGGCCGACGCTTTCGGCCGCGGCTACCAGCTGTCGCATTCGCTGATTGCCTTCGGTCGCGGCGAACTGTTCGGCGTCGGGCTGGGCGCTTCCGTCGAGAAACTGTTCTACCTGCCGGAAGCGCACACCGACTTCCTGCTCGCGGTGATCGCCGAGGAACTCGGACTGGTCGGCGTCGTCGCGGTGATCGCGCTGTTCGCGCTGGTCGTCCAGCGCGCCTTCGCCATCGGCCGCCAGTGCGTCCAGCTCGACCGCCTCTACCCGGCGCTGGTCGCCATGGGCATGGGTATCTGGTTCGGCGTGCAGTCCTTCATCAACATGGGCGTGAATATGGGCCTGCTGCCGACCAAGGGCCTGACCCTGCCGCTGATGAGTTTCGGCGGCTCCGGCATCCTCGCCAACTGCGTGGCTTTGGCCATCCTTTTGAGGGTTGACTGGGAGAACCGGCAACTCATGAGAGGCGGAAAATTATGAGCAAGACCATCCTGATCATGGCCGGCGGCACCGGCGGCCATATCTTCCCGGCGCTGGCCGTCGCCCACAAGATGCGCGATGCCGGCTGGCGCGTCGTCTGGCTGGGCAATCCGGAAGGTATGGAAGCGCGCCTGGTGCCGCAGCACGGTTTCGAAATGGTCTGGGTCAAGTTTGCCGCGCTGCGCGGCAAGGGCGTGCTGCGCAAGCTGCTGCTGCCCTTCAACCTGCTGCGCGGCTTCTGGCAGGCGCTGCGGGCGATCCGCCAGGTGCAGCCGAATGTCGTGCTCGGCATGGGCGGCTACATCACTTTTCCGGGCGGCATGATGGCGGCCTTGCTCGGCAAGCCGCTCGTCGTCCATGAGCAGAATTCCGTGGCCGGGCTGGCCAATCGGGTTCTGGCCGGCGTCGCCGACCGCATCGTTACCGGCTTCCCCGATGTACTGAACAACGGCGTCTGGGCGGGCAATCCGGTGCGCCCGGAAATCGCCGCAATCGCGCCGCCGGCCGAACGCTTCGCCGGTCGGGCCGATGCCCTGCGCCTGCTGGTCATCGGTGGCAGCCTCGGCGCCCAGGCGCTGAACGAGAAGGTGCCGCAGGGCATGTCCCAGCTGGCGGCCGATCAGTTGCCGCAGATCGTGCATCAGGCCGGAGAAAAACATATCGAGGCACTGAAGGCCAATTACGCAGCGGTCGGTGTCCAGGCGCACTGCGTATCCTTCATCGAGGACATGGCCGGCGCCTACGAATGGGCCGATCTGGTGATCTGCCGGGCCGGCGCGCTGACCGTCGCCGAGCTCGCCGCGGCAGGCGTCGCCAGCATCCTGGTGCCTTTCCCGCACGCGGTGGATGACCACCAGACCGGCAATGCCAAATTCCTGGTCAACGCCGGCGGCGCCTTCCTGCTGCCGCAAACCGAACTGACCGCGGACGCTGTCGCGCTGATCCGCAATTACAGCCGTGGCCAGCTGTTGGAAATGGCTGAAAAGGCCCGCAGCCTGGCCAAGCCCGATGCCACCGCCGAAGTGGCGAATATTTGCGCCGAGATTGCCAAATGAAACATAAAGTCAAACACATCCATTTTGTCGGCGTCGGCGGTTCCGGCATGAGCGGCATCGCCGAAGTGCTGGTGCACCTCGGCTACGTCGTCAGTGGTTCCGATATCGCCGCCAGCGCGACGACGCGCCGCCTCGAAGGCGAAGGCATCCGGGTGATGATCGGCCACGCGGCGGAAAATATCGCCGGCGCCCAGGCCGTCGTCGTGTCGACGGCAGTCAAGGCCGACAATCCGGAAGTGGTCGCCGCCCGCGAACGGCAGATTCCGGTGGTGCCGCGCGCCCAGATGCTGGCCGAGCTGATGCGTCTGAAGCGCGGCATCGCGATCGCCGGCACGCACGGCAAGACGACGACGACCAGCCTGGTGACCAGCATCCTGGCCGAAGGCGGCATCGATCCGACCTTCGTCATCGGCGGCCGGCTGAACGCGGCCGGTGCCAATGCCCGGTTGGGTGGCGGCGATTTCCTGGTCGCCGAGGCCGACGAATCGGATGCTTCCTTCCTGTTCCTTTCGCCGGTCATCTCGGTGGTCACCAATATCGACGCCGACCACATGGAAACCTACGGCCACGATTTCGAGCGGCTGAAGACGGCTTTCGTCGATTTCCTCAACCGCCTGCCGTTCTACGGCGTCGCGGTGCTCTGCGGCGACGATGCCAACGTGCGCGCCATCATGCCGCGGGTTGCCAAGCAGATCGTCACCTACGGCCTCAATCCGGGCAGCAATTTCTACGCCGAGAACATCGTCGCCGCCGACGGCCAGATGCGCTTCGACGTCGTGCGCGTCAATGGCTCGGTGTCGCGGCTGTCCATCGTCCTCAACCTGCCCGGCCTGCATAATGTGCTGAATGCGCTGGCGGCGATTGCCGTGGCCACCGAATTGCAGATTCCCGACGCCGCCATCATCAAGGCGCTGGCCGAATTCAAGGGCGTCGGCCGGCGCTTCCAGCGCTACGGCGAAGTGGCGCTGCCGAGCGGCGGCCGTTTCACGCTGGTCGACGACTACGGCCATCACCCCGTCGAAATGGCGGCGACGCTGGCCGCCGCCCGCGGCGCCTTTCCCGGACGCCGGCTGGTGCTGGCTTTTCAGCCGCATCGCTACAGCCGGACGCGCGACTGCTTCGAGGATTTCGTCAAGGTGCTGAGCACGGTCGATGCGCTGTTGCTGGCCGACATCTACGCTGCCGGCGAAGCGCCCATCGTCGCCGCCGACGCCCGCGCCCTGGCCCGCGCGCTGCGCGTCGCCGGCAAGGTCGAGCCGGTGTTTGTCGAGGAAATCGCGGCCATGCCGCAAACGATTCTGGAGGTCGCCCGTGACGGCGACGTGGTATTGACCATGGGCGCCGGCTCGATTGGCGCGGTGCCCGGCAAGGTAGTGGAAGGTGTTGCTCATGTCTGATTTCGGTAAAGTCGCAGTCCTCTTCGGCGGTACTTCCGCCGAGCGCGAGGTGTCCCTGAACAGCGGTTCCCGCGTGCTGGCGGCGCTGCTCTCACAAGGCATCGATGCCCACGCCTTCGATCCGGCGACCGAGCCGCTCGACGCCCTGAAAGGCTACGACCGCGCCTTCATCGCGCTGCATGGCCGGCACGGCGAAGACGGCACCATTCAGGGCGCGCTCGAAGTCATGCACATTCCCTATACCGGCTCCGGCGTGCTGGCTTCGGCGCTGGCCATGGACAAGTTCCGCACCAAGCTGATGTGGCGCGCCGCCGGCCTGCCGATTCCCGATTTCGCGCTGCTCAACGCCGCTTCCGATTTTGCCGAGGTCGAGGAAGAACTCGGCCTGCCGATCTTCGTCAAGCCGGCGCATGAAGGCTCGTCGATCGGCATCAGCAAGGTCAAGGCGCGCGACACGCTGCACCTGGCCTACGCCGAAGCCGCCCGGCACGATCCGCTGGTCATCGCCGAAAAGGGCGTGATGGGCGGCGAATACACCGTCGGCATCATCGGCCGCGGCGACGACATGGTGGCGCTGCCGATCATCAAGATCGAGCCGGCCACCGAGTGGTACGACTACGAAGCCAAATACAACCGCGACGACACCCGCTACCTGTGTCCCTGCGGCCTGCCGGAAGCCAAGGAAATGGAAATCCGCAAGGGCGCGCTGGAAGCCTTCCGCATTCTCGGCGGCCGGGGCTGGGGACGGGTCGATTTCCTGATGGACGAAGAGGGAAATCACTATTTCCTGGAAGTGAATACTGCGCCCGGCATGACCGATCACTCGCTGGTGCCGATGGCGGCGCGGGTGGCCGGCATGGAGTATCCGGCGCTGGTCCGTCGCGTGCTTGAACTCGCGGCCAACGACTGAGCCGATGCATGTGGAACAAACCGCAACTGCTGAATGCCATCGCCGACCTGCTGATGCTGGTCGCGTCGGCGGCGTTGCTGGTTGCCGCGGCGGTCTGGCTGGTGCGGGTGCCGGCGCTGCCGGTGCACCAGGTGGTGTTTGCCGAGCCGCTGGCCCATACCAAGCGGCTGGAGGTCGAGCAGTTGTTGCCGGGCACGCTGAAAGGCAATTTCTTCAGCCTCAACCTGGAAACGGTGCGTGGTGCGCTGGAAAAGCTGCCCTGGGTGCGCAAGGTGGAAGTGCGGCGCATCTGGCCGGCCAAGCTGGAAGTGAAGATCGAGGAACACCGGCCGCTGGCGCGTTGGGGCGAAGGGCGCGGCGAACTGGTGAACAGCTACGGCGAAGTCTTTGCCGCGGTGCCGGGCGAACAGGAACTGGCTGCGCTGCCGCTGCTCTCCGGGCCGACCGGCACGGCGGCGGATGTGCTGAAGCATTACGGCGAATTTGTCGGGGCCTTCAAGGCGGTCGGCGAACGGCCGGTGCAGCTGACGCTGTCGCCGCGCCTGGCCTGGCAGCTGAAGCTGGAAAACGGCATGGTGGTGGATATGGGGCGCGAGCAGCCGAAGTCGCCGGTCGGCGCCCGGCTGCAACGTTTTATCGAGGTTTATCCGGAAACGGTCGCCAAGCGGGCGATACGGCCGGCTGTAGTGGATTTGCGGTATCCGAACGGTTTCGCGATGCGAGTCGCGGGCGAGGGGAAGGGAAAATAAGCATATGAGCAGGGACAACAAGGATCTGGTCGTCGGTCTGGACATCGGGACGTCGAAAATCGTCGCCCTGGTCGCCGAGATCAACCAGGAAGGCCATTTGAACGTCATCGGCATGGGCTCGCAGGATTCGCGCGGCCTGAAGAAGGGCGTCGTGGTCAATATCGAGGAAACGGTGCACACCATCAGCCGCGTCGTCCAGGAAGTCGAGCTGATGGCCGACTGCAAGGTGCGCGACGTGTATACCGGGATCGCCGGCAGCCACATCAAGAGCTTCAACTCGAACGGCATGGTGGCGATCAAGGACAAGGAAGTCACCCAGAGCGACGTCGAACGCGTCATCGAGACGGCCAAGGCGATGCCGATCCCGGCCGATCAGGAAATCCTCCACATCCTCACCCAGGAATTCGTCATCGACGGCCAGGACGGCATCCGCGAGCCGATCGGCATGAGCGGCATGCGCCTCGAAGTGAAGACCCACATCGTCACCGGTGCCGTCTCGGCCGCCCAGAACATCGTCAAGTGCGTGCGCCGCTGCGGCCTGGAAGTGAATGACCTGGTGCTGCAGCCGCTGGCTTCGAGCTACGCCGTGCTGTCGGAAGACGAGAAGGATTTGGGCGTCTGTCTGATCGACATCGGCGGCGGCACCACCGACATCGCTGTCTGGACGCAGGGCGCCATCCGCCACACCTCGGTGATCCCCATCGCCGGCGACCAGATCACCAACGACATCGCCATGGCGCTGCGCACGCCGACCCGCGAAGCCGAGGACATCAAGTGCAAGTACGGCTGCGCCCTGTCGCAACTGGCCGATGCCGCCGAGAACATGGAAGTGGCCGGCGTCGACGACCGGCCGAGCCGCAAGCTTTCCCGTCGCGCTTTGGCCGACGTCATCCAGCCGCGCGTCGAGGAACTCTACGAACTGATCCAGAACGAGTTGCGCCGGGCCGGTTTCGAGGAAGTGCTGTCCTCGGGCATCGTGCTCACCGGCGGCGCCAGCGTCATGCCGGGCATGGTCGAACTGGGCGAGGAAATCTTCCACATGCCGGTGCGCCTGGGCAACCCGAAATACAGCGGCAGCCTGGCCGATGTCGTCCAGAACCCGCGTTTCTCGACCGCCTACGGCCTGCTGCTCGAAGCGCAGGCGCAAAGGAAGCGCGGCCAGAAGATCCAGGAAAAGCAGGGCTTCATCGATGTCTTCCAGGGCATGAAGTCGTGGTTTGCCAAGAATTTTTAATTTGTTTGTGACCAGTTTTTTCAGAGGAGGTAGTCATGCTTGAGTTCATCGAGAAAGAAGAGGAAGTCGGCACCATCATCAAGGTGTTCGGCGTGGGCGGGGCGGGTGGCAATGCCATCGAGCACATGATCAACGAAGGCGTGAACGGGGTCGAGTTCATCGCCGCCAATACCGATGCCCAGGCGCTGAGCCGCAATGCGGCGGCCAGCAAGCTGTCGCTGGGCAAGACCGGTCTGGGCGCCGGCGCCAAGCCGGAAAAGGGCCAGGAAGCCGCCATGCAGCACCGCGACGAAATCCGCGCCAGCCTGGAAGGCGCCCACATGGCCTTCATCACGGCCGGCATGGGCGGTGGCACGGGTACCGGCGCCGCGCCGGTGGTGGCCGAGATTGCCCGCGAAATGGGCATCCTGACCGTCGGCGTGGTCACCAAGCCGTTCAGCTTCGAAGGCGGCAAGCGGATGAAGTCGGCCGAAGCCGGCATCGCCGAATTTTCCAAGCACGTCGATTCGCTGATCGTCATCCTCAATGACAAACTGATGGAAGTCATGGGCGACGACGCCGATGTCGACGATTGCTTCAAGGCAGCTGACGATGTTCTGAAAAACGCCGTCGGCGGTATTGCCGAAATCATTACCTACCCGGGCCTGGTCAACGTCGACTTCGAAGACGTACGTACCGTGATGGGCGAAATGGGCCGCGCCATGATGGGTTCCGCTGCCGCCGCCGGCGTCGACCGCGCCCGCATTGCCGCCGAACAGGCTGTCGCCTCGCCGCTGCTCGAAGGGGTCAATCTCTCCGGCGCCAAGGGCGTA
The DNA here is from genome assembly GCA_050259955.1 of Bacteroidota bacterium. Taxonomy (GTDB): domain Bacteria; phylum Pseudomonadota; class Gammaproteobacteria; order Burkholderiales; family Rhodocyclaceae; genus Azonexus. Next base: position 17,333 of record JBLNBM010000013.1, on the reverse strand, counting down.
CTGGTCAACATCACCGCCGCCAAGGGTGGCCTGAAGATGAAGGAAGTCAATGAAGTGATGAACACCGTCAAGGCCTTCGCGGCCGAAGACGCGCACATCATCTTCGGTGCGGTGTACGACGAGCTGATGGGCGATGCCCTGCGCGTCACCGTCGTCGCCACCGGCCTCGGCCAGGTTGCCGCGGCGCGCAATCGCCAGACTTTCGAAGTCATCAACACCCCGGTCATGCAGGCAACCGGCACGCATGACGCCGTGGCCTTCTCGGCTGGCAGCGCCATCGACTACAACCAGATTGCCGATGTTCCGGCCGTTGTGCGCAAGCGCAACGTGACGGTCGAGGCGCTGGCCAACAGCGGTGTCGATCGTTACGACATTCCGGCTTTCCTGCGCAAGCAGGCGGACTGACAGTAACAAAAACCATCTCTGAAAAAGGGCGGCGGCGCATTGTGTTACAATGCGCCGCTCCCCAAATAATTCAAATACTTGCATGCTCAAGCAACGCACGCTCAAGACAGTGATTCGCGCCTCAGGTGTCGGTCTGCATGGTGGCGTCAAGGTCAACATGACCCTGCGTCCGGCCGCTCCGGATAGTGGCATCGTCTTTCGTCGCGTCGATTTGCCGGAGCCGCTGGATATTCCCGCCAAGGCCGTGATGGTCGGCGACACCCGCATGTGCTCCTGCCTGGAGAAGGACGGAGTCAAGATCGGCACCATCGAACACCTGATGTCGGCGTTTGCCGGCCTCGGCATCGACAACGCCTGGGTCGACCTGGATGCGCCGGAAGTGCCCATCCTCGACGGTTCGGCCGCGCCTTTCGTCTTCCTGATCCAGTCCGCTGGTATCGAGGAGCAGGAAGCCGCCAAGAAATTCATTCGCGTCACCAAGACCATCGAAGTTCGCGATGGCGACAAGTGGGCGCGTTTCGAGCCCTACGACGGTTACCGTCTGGCTTTCTCCATCGTCTTCAATCATCCGGCCATCGACAAGTCGGCGCAAAAAGCCGTCATCGATTTCGCCGAACAGTCCTATACCCGCGAAGTGGCCCGTGCCCGCACTTTCGGTTTCATGCAGGAAGTCGAATACCTGCGCGAAAACGGCCTGGCGCTGGGCGGCGGCCTCGAGAACGCCATCGTTCTCGACGAATTCCGCGTCTTGAACCAGGACGGCCTGCGCTACGGCGACGAGTTCGTCAAACACAAGATTCTCGACGCAGTCGGCGATCTCTACCTGCTCGGTCATCCGTTGCTTGCCGCCTATTCCTCGCACAAGGGCGGCCACGCGCTGAACAACCAGTTGGCCCGTGAACTCCTGAATCATCAGGAATGCTGGGAATTCGCGACTTTCGAAGTTGCCGGCGAAGCCCCGGCCGGCGTCGTCCGCTGGCTCAACCAGCCGGCCTAAACGGTCATGTGGCTGCTGCGTCTGCTGGCAGTCATCCTGGTCGTGGCCGTCGGCGGCGGACTGCTGATCTACGCCATTACCGGCCAGCGCGCCTATCTCGGCCTCGCCTGGCGGCTATTTCGCTACGGTATTGTCTTCGCGCTGATCGTTTTCGCTCTGATGATCATCGAGCGCGTCGCCGTCATCCCCTTCTAGCGGCGTGGGCCAGCAGGCTGTCCAGGGCCTGGCGCAGCGGGCCGGGCGGCAGTTTCCCGGAGGCTTCCTCGAGCATCCGGCAGGCATTTTCCGAGAGCGGTTTCTGGGTCGAAGTGATTGATCGCTCAAGACTTTCCCGGGGTTGAACTTTGACCTCCATGTCTATACACTGCGTCCCTCCCTTGGATAACTCGCCGCAAAGACGCTGACTCATCTGGCGCAACTTGCTGGCGACCGCGCCGTTATCGGCGTGGATAACGATTTTCCCCGACTTGAAATTGGCAACCCGCGCTGCGTGACGAAAGCCCGCCGGGGCAATCGCTTCGAAGCGCCGTGAGAGTTTGAGCAACAGTCGGGCATGGGTCATGAATCTGCCGGCGGCGGCATCGCTGTCGAGGTAGTGTTCCGGCCCGTTGTACATAGGAGTTTCCGTGCAGATCATTCTGGTATCGCGCCACCTGAAGGCGGCGCGGACAATCACCATTATGCCTCGCCACATCGTGGCCGTGCTCGCCGTCTTGCTGACCCTGGTCTTTTCGACCTCGGCGCTGTTTTCCTGGCTGTCGGTGCATTGGCGCCTGCCGCTGGTCGAGGACCTGCTGCTCGTGCTGCAGCGCCAGGAAACGCAGAAGACGCAGAATTATGTCAGCAACAACCTGCAGTTGATGGCGACGCGGCTCGGCGAACTACAGGCGCGGGTGATGCAGCTCGATGCGGTCAGCGATCGCGTTTCCGGCCTGGCCGGCATCCGGAAGGAAGCGCCGCCAAGCGCCAGGCCGGGGCAGGGCGGTCCCTATCTGCCGGCGCCGATGACCGCCTTCGACATGGAGCAGGCGCTCGACCGTTTTTCCGGAGAAGTTGATAGCCGGGCCGATGACCTGGCGGTGCTCGAATCCCGTCTGCTCGAAAAAAAGGTCAGGGATCGCCTGCTGCCGACCACGCTGCCGGTCAAGGACGCCGCGCTCGGTTCATCGTACGGCCATCGCACCGATCCGATCGCCGGCCTGCGCGCCATGCACGAGGGCCTCGATTTCGTGGCCGACAGCGGCACGCCGGTCGTCGCCGCGGCCGATGGCGTGGTGCTGTCTACCGGCTATCACCCCGATTTCGGCAATGTCGTCGATGTCGACCACGGCGACGGTCTGACTTCGCGCTACGCCCATCTGTCACGCGTCGACACCAAGGCGGGGAGTCTCATCAAGCGCGGCGAAGCGCTCGGTGCGATCGGCACCACCGGCCGTTCGACCGGGCCGCACCTGCATTTCGAGGTGCGCATGCTCGGCGTCGCGCAGGACCCGGCGCTGTTCCTGAAACGCGGTATCGACTTCGCCCAGGTCAAGCGGCGCTGAACGCCGCACGCTCCAATCAGCGCATGCGCAAGGCGAACGTCGGCGCTTGAGGACGCCGTGCTAGAATCGGCCCTTTGCTGCACGGCGCAACCTACCCCCATCGCGATGATTTCCGGCCTACTCAAAAAGATTTTCGGCAGCCGCAACGACCGGCTGATCAAACAATATTCCCAGACCGTCCGCCGCATCAACGCGTTTGAGCCCGCGCTCGAAGCGCTGAGCGACGAGCAGCTGCGCGCCAAGACCGACGAATTCCGCCAGCGCCACGCCGCCGGCGAATCGCTCGACGACCTGTTGCCGGAAGCCTTCGCAGTGGTCCGCGAAGCCGGCAAGCGCGAACTGGGCATGCGCCACTTCGACGTCCAGATGATCGGCGGCATGGTGTTGCATTACGGCAAGATCGCCGAAATGCGCACCGGCGAAGGCAAGACGCTGGTTGGTACGCTGCCCGCCTACCTCAATGCCATTTCCGGCAAGGGCGTCCATGTCATCACCGTCAACGACTACCTGGCCACCCGCGACTCGGAATGGATGGGCCGGCTGCACCGTTTCCTCGGCCTGACCGTCGGCGTCAACCTGTCGCAGATGGACCATGCGACCAAGCAGGCAGCCTACGCCGCCGACATCACCTACGGCACCAACAACGAATTCGGTTTCGACTACCTGCGCGACAACATGGTCTATACGGCCGGCGAGCGCGTCCAGCGCGGCCTCAATTTCGCCATCGTCGATGAAGTGGATTCCATCCTGATCGACGAAGCCCGCACGCCGCTGATCATTTCCGGCCAGGCCGACGACCAGACCGACCTCTATGTCCGCATGCGCGCTGTTGTGCCGCTGCTCTCGCGCGCCGAGGCCGAAGACAGCGAAGGCGACTTCTGGGTGGACGAAAAGGGCCACCAGGTCCATCTTTCCGAGGCCGGCTACGAGCACGCCGAGCAATTGCTGGCCGAACACGGCATGCTGCGCGAAGGCAGCAGCCTGTACGACGCCAGCAACATCACGCTGATGCATCACCTGAATGCCGCCCTGCGCGCCATGACGCTGTTCCACAAGGACCAGCATTACGTGGTGCAGAACGGCGAAATCATCATCGTCGACGAATTCACCGGTCGCCTGATGGCCGGCCGCCGCTGGTCGGACGGCCTGCACCAGGCGGTGGAAGCCAAGGAAGGCGTCGCCATCCAGGCCGAGAACCAGACGCTGGCGTCGATCACCTTCCAGAACTACTTCCGGATGTACGGCAAGCTGGCCGGCATGACCGGCACGGCTGATACCGAAGCCTACGAATTCCACCAGATCTACGGCCTGGAAACCGTCGTCATCCCGACCCATCGGGCCATGATCCGCAAGGACATGAACGACCTGGTCTTCAAGACGGCTGAGGAAAAGCACGCGGCGATCATCGCCGACATCCGCGAATGCGCGAAGCGCGGCCAGCCGGTGCTGGTCGGCACGACGTCGATCGAAGCCTCGGAACTGCTGTCCGGCCTGCTCGACAAGGAAAAGCTGCCGCATAACGTGCTGAACGCCAAGCAGCACGCCCGCGAAGCCGAAATCGTCATCGAAGCCGGTCGTCCGGGCATCATCACCATCGCCACCAACATGGCCGGTCGCGGTACCGACATCGTGCTCGGCGGCAGTATCGAGAAAGCCACCTCGGCCATCAAGCACGACGAATCGCTGCCGGAAGCCGAGCGCGAGGCGAAAATTGCCGAAATGCGCGCCGAATGGCAGAAGGCGCATGATCAGGTTCTGGCCGCCGGTGGTTTGCATATCATCGGTTCCGAACGTCACGAGTCGCGGCGCATCGACAACCAGTTGCGCGGCCGGGCCGGTCGCCAGGGCGATGCCGGTTCCTCGCGCTTCTACCTGTCGCTCGACGATCCGCTTTTGCGCATCTTCGCCGGCGAGCGCTTGCGCGCCATCATGGACAAGCTGAAGATGCCCGAGGGCGAGGCGATCGAGCATCCGCTCGTCACCCGCTCGCTGGAATCGGCGCAGCGCAAGGTTGAAGCGCGCAACTTCGACATCCGCAAGCAGTTGCTGGAATACGACGACGTCGCCAACGACCAGCGCAAGGTGATCTACCAGCAGCGCAACGAACTGCTGGAAACCGAGGATATTTCCGAAACCATCACTGCCATGCGCCACAGCGTCATCGCCGAAATTTTCCGCGCCCACGTGCCGGAAGAGTCGGTCGAGGAACAGTGGGACATGGAAGGCCTGGAACGGACGCTGGCCGCCGAATTGCTGATCGAGGCGCCGGTCGCCGAATGGTTCAAGAACGAGCCGACGCTGTCCGACGAGGAAATCCTGTCGCGCATCGTGCATCGCGCCGACGAAGCCTACCAGGCCAAAGTCGACCTGGTCGGCGGCGAGAATTTCCACCAGTTCGAGCGCAATGTCATGCTGCAGAGCCTCGATTCGCACTGGCGCGAACACCTGGCGGCGCTCGACCACCTGCGCCAGGGCATTCATCTGCGCGGTTACGCCCAGAAGAACCCGAAGCAGGAATACAAGCGCGAAGCTTTCGAACTGTTCGAAGGCCTGCTCGATCTGGTGCGCAAGGAAGTCACCCGCGTCGTCTTCACCGTGCAGATCCGCTCGCCGGAAGATGTCGAGGAAACCGCGCCGCACGCCGATGTCCAGAACGTCCAGTACCAGCACGTCGACTACGACGAGGCGGGTGCTGCCGACGAAACCGGCGACGCGATCCGGCAGGTGCCGGCCGACAACGGACCGAAGGTGGGGCGCAACGATCCCTGTCCCTGCGGTTCGGGCAAGAAGTACAAACACTGCCACGGAAAACTTTCCTGATCTGATCCTCCAAGGCACCCGAAACGGTGCCTTGATGCTTTTGGAGCGCCACGCATGCCCGTCAATTACGCCACTCCCGCCGCCGATCAACTATTCCCCGTCGCCGGCGTCCGTCTCGGTGTCGCCGAAGCGGAAATCCGCAAGAAGAACCGCCGCGACCTGACCCTGATTGCACTCGATGCCGGCTGTACGGTGGCCGGCGTGTTCACCCAGAACCGTTTTTGCGCGGCGCCGGTTCAGTTGTGCCGCAACCATCTCGCCGCCGGCCAGGAAATCCGGGCGCTGGTCATCAATACCGGCATCGCCAACGCCGGCACCGGCGAACCCGGTCGCCAGGCGGCGCAGGCGAGTTGTGAAGCGGTCGGCGAATTGCTGACGGTGGCGCCGGAACAGGTACTGCCTTTCTCGACCGGCGTCATTCTCGAAGCGCTGCCGGTGGAGCGGATCAAGGCCGGCCTGCCGGCCGCCGGCGCCGACCTCAAGGCCGATAACTGGCATGCCGCGGCGCACGCCATCATGACCACCGACACGGTGGCCAAGGCGGCGTCGCGCCGGCTGGTCGTCGGCGGCAAGACGGTCAATATCACCGGCATCTCCAAGGGCGCCGGCATGATCAAGCCGAACATGGCGACCATGCTCGGCTTCCTCGCCACCGACGCCGGCATCGCCCAGTCGCTGCTCGACCAGTTGGTCAAGGAAGCCGCCGATCTCTCCTTCAACTGCATCACCGTCGATGGCGACACGTCGACCAACGATTCCTTCGTGATGGTCGCTTCCGGCCAGTCCGGTGCGAGCTTCGCAACGGCGGCCGATGCCGGCTGGGCTGAAATCCGGGCGGCCATCGTCGGCGTCGCCGTCGAACTGGCCCAGGCCATCGTCCGCGACGGTGAAGGCGCCACCAAGTTCATCACCGTCGCCGTCGAAGGCGGCAAGACGGTCGATGAATGCCGCCAGGTCGGCTACGCCATCGGCCACTCGCCGCTGGTCAAGACCGCCTTCTTCGCGTCCGACCCCAATCTCGGCCGCATCCTGGCGGCGGTCGGCTATGCCGGCATTACCGATCTCGACGTCGATGGCGTCCGGGTCTGGCTCGATAACGTGCTGGTCGCCGAGAATGGCGGCCGGGCGGCGGCTTACCGCGAAGAAGACGGCGCCCGCGTCATGGCCCAGGCCGAAATCACGGTGCGCGTCGATCTCGGGCGCGGTGCCGCTGCCGCCACGGTCTACACCTGCGATTTTTCCTACGACTACGTCAAGATCAACGCCGATTACCGCAGCTAGCAAAACAGCATGTCCGGCAAGTTCCGGAATGTTCCACAAAGCCCGCGTAGATGCGGGCTTTTTAGTCTGTATCGTTCCGTAGTGTTCTATTGACTGCTGATAACAAACCGGGTACAAAATCGGGTATGGATGACCGATGCCCGGTTCTGAAAACCGGGTACAACAAAAACCCGGGTATCGGCCTATGATTGAGTAATATTTTCAAAGGCATGGGCCATGCTTACCGATACCCAGATACGCAATGCCAAGGCGACCGACAAGCCCGTTAAGCTGACTGACGGCAAAGGGCTGTATATCGAGATTCGTCCGAACGGTTCAAAGCTGTGGCGGTATCGCTACGAAATCGGCGGCAAGGAAAATTTGTTTGCTGTTGGCGAGTACAGCCAGCCGTCAGCCGTGGAAACCGAAGAACAAGGCCAGGCCCGTAGGGATGGGCGATCCTTTACGCTGGCAGAGGCCAGGGCCGAACGCGAGCGTTGCCGGGGATTGGTGAAACAGGGCATTCATCCGTCACACAAGCAGAGGACGGAAACACTGCGCCGGTCTGTCGAGACCGCCAGCACGTTCAAAGCTGTGGCGGAAACGTGGATTGAGGAAAACGAAAAGATTTGGTCTGAGAACTACACGCGGCAGATCAAGCAACGATTCGAGGCAGACGCCTATCCCTATATCGGCTTCCTGCCCATTAAGACCGTCACCCCGGCGCACGTCAAAGACGTATTAAAGCGTGTAGAGAAGCGCGGCGCACCGAGCATAGCCAAGCTGTTGCGGACATGGATCGGGGGTGTATTCCGGTACGCTGCCGGGGAACTGATGGTCGAGACTGATCCGACCTGGCCGCTACGCAACACGATCAAGGCGCCGAAGACGCAGCATATTGCACACCTAATGGCCAAGGAGATACCCGGTTTTCTCCAGGCCGTTGACCGGGTACAGGCTGAACAGGTGACAGCCTGTGCCGTTAAGCTGCTGTGGCTGACGATGGTTCGCACTGTAGAGCTACGAGGGGCCGAGTGGAGCGAGTTTGATTTGGATGCTGGTCTTTGGACCGTGCCAGCCGAGCGGATGAAAATGCGCGAAAAACATCTGGTGCCTTTGACGACTCAAGCAATTGCGATGCTGCGAGCCGTTCATGCCCTGACAGGTCGGGGGCGGTTTGTCTTTCCTGGCCGAAAGGATCGGGAGCAGTCATTAACGCATGAAGCGATCCGCGACGTATTCAATCGTGCAGGCTACGCCGGCAAGTTTTCGCCACATGGCATCCGCTCTACCTTCTCGACCTATTTCAATGAAGCCGGGGCCGACCATGACGTTATTGAACTGATCCTGGCGCACAAGGATAGAGACAAAATCAGAGCGGCCTACAACCACGCAAAGAAGCTAGATCAACGGCGGGCGCTGTTGCAGCAGTGGGCCGACCTGACAGATGCCTGGCGCGAAGGTACGAAGGTTTTGCCGTTCAAGAATCAGGCAGCGTAACGAGCAACACCGTAGCCTGACGGTATCAGGCAAAGCGGGAAGCCCTGGTGATTGCAGCACTGGGGCGACCCTAACCACAAACGTAAAAGGAGTTACGAAAATGGCTGATGCCAATGTTACCAGTAGCGACATGAGCGACGAACACAACCATTTCCCAATTGCTGCCGCTATCGCCCAGCTTGGGAAGATTGCCAAGCATAACGACAAGGACGGAATGATTCGGGCCGCCGGTTATCTCGACATGGCCCCGGCGCTTCTATTGCGCGGAGTTTCATTTCTCAGTGAATGCCTGGAAGCCTACGACGAGCCGCCGCCAATGCAGGCAAAATTGGCACGTACAGCAATACAAGAAATAACCGCCCTCTGCGCTGCGCTGATGGATATTGATTGCGATGCTGAGAATTATCGGGAGACCAAACGGATGGGCACCATGAGCATGACGAACTAAACAATTCGTGGCGATTTAGTAACCGAGTTAGCCGCGCCTACTTCGACGGGAGGAACACCGGGCCCCTTACCCGGCTGGCGTGGCTTCTGATTAAGGGCAGAGCGTGAAAGGGACGCTATGCATAAAGCGCACAAGCAATTTGTCTGGTCTGAACTAAGAAAAATGATTCCTGAAGGATCATTTGCTTCGTACATAGTCGAAAGTCTTGCGGTGGAGCTACGAAGCACACTAGAAACAATTGAAGAAGGGCAACCTGATGCTTATTGGGAAGTCTCCCCTGCTGAGGGGCTATTTACCCTTCTTGATGACGGGTGGAGTCTAGAAGTTGAGTGGTTCCAATGGACGGACGGAATATTCAGAGATGATGACGAAGAAGAAATCCCTCCGGCTGTAAATCGTCATTTATCGGCGTCGGAACAAATGGCTGTTTATGGGCTATCAGTATTGAGCGATGGTCTGGATGACATCCCTGATATATCAGAAAAGCTGATCGAGGAAAAAAAGGTATCAAAAGAGGAATTGAGCGAGTGGTCGACAGAAGCTTTGCTTGAGGCGTATCAAGCCTTAGTTTTCGCGCAAAAGCTAGATCAATCGTATTCCCCGGAAACAGGGAAACAATCACGAGCAAAACTTGTTGATTTTTCAGCGCTTGGCGCAGCCGGGGCGAAAAAGCGTCACGCCCCACAGGCTGAATTGAAGAAATGGGCAATTGAAAAATACCGCGCCAAGAAATGGCAGTCTGCAAATGAAGCGGCGCACGCTTTAACAACCGAGGTGGTTGCATATAGTGTCAGCATCGGAGCGTTTTTGAAGCCATCAAACGCGCAACGCACAATTTATTCATGGTTTCTCAAATCTGCCTAGCCGCTAGGCCGATACGCCAAGCGGCTGGCCTGTTACGGTTAGCCGCTTGATGGCATAGAATCAGTTTTCCCAATGTAAATAATACGTAGCTATGTGTTCCGGTGAGTGCTGGAACGCTTCACCTTCAACCGAGGAAAGCAAACATGGCTACGCAACTTCAAACCGCCCCCACGATCCTGCGCCGCAAGCAGGTAGAAGCCCGCACCGGGCTTTCCCGTTCCACTATCTACGCCAAGCTGCGGCGTAACCCGAAACGCCCAGCCGATTACGATCCGACCTTCCCGCGCCCTATCTCTGTCGGCGCTAAAGCTGTCGGCTGGATCGAGTCGGAGCTTGATGCCTGGCTGATTGCCCAGATCAACAAGAGCCGTAAGGCATAAGGGGCGATCATGGTCGACAAGAAAAAGCCGCACACGGCAGCCACCGGCACGGCTTCAAAAACTACATTCGATATCCGCAATTTTACCGGAAATGATCTGAAGGCAGATCATGCACGGCCTGACTCCTACTTTGCCGACATCTCGGCAGCGGCACAACGCGCAAGGCTGCTGGATGCCCTGCGCTGCAGTCCTGTTACGACAATCGAGGCCCGCCGTAACCTGGATATTCTGATGCCCGCCGCGTGCGTCCATGAGCTAAAGCACAAGCATGGGCACAACATCCAGACGATCCGGATCAGGCAGCAAACCGATAGCGGCAAGCTCCACAGCGTCGCTCAATACGTTCTGATGGTAGGGGCTTAAAGATGACACAGAATCGACCGCCTCCGGCTTTTCAAGAGTACGCCGCAAACATGATGGCCAGCGTGGAATATCGAGCGCTTGGCCTGGCTGAACGCGGCTTGCTCTACACCATGCGGCTTGAGTGCTGGGTAAATCAACGCTTGCCAAACAAACCGGAAACGCTGGCGCGGGTTCTCGGGTTCGACAACGAAGAAATCAACGCGGCCTTGCCGGCAATCATGCACTTCTTTGCGATTCAGGGTGGGCACATCGTCTGTCCCGAACTTGAAGACTACCGCAGCCATTTGCAAGGCATCCGGGATCGGCAATCCGATGGCGGGAAAAAGGGGGCGGAAAAGACCAATGGCCGACGCACGCCAAACCGTAAAACCCAAGCGACACAAGGCGATTCGGCTAACCCGGCGAGTAACCCGCGAGTTACCTGCGGCTCTACCCGCGAGTCCTTAGTAAAGCTTAGTTCAGTTCAACCCAGTAAAAACCAGCCATTAGGGAGAGATGTTTCCGATGATGGTTGGTTGAGCGATTACGAGGCTGCAAGCAATGGCAGATAGATCGATAACAAAGGATGGTGTGCTGAACATGACCGCGACCAAAACCAAGCGCAACACGCCGATAGTGCTATTCCCGGCAGTCGAGGAGCCCGCCCCCCTAGCGAAGGCCGGGAACTATGAGCCGGTCAAAGGCAACGCCCTGAAGCACGGCATCCTGTCGCGGCTGGTTGTCCTGGCCCATGAGAACTATGGCGACTTTGCCGACATGCTGGCGGCGCTGATCGAGGAACACCGACCGGCTGGCATGACCGAGCAGCATCTAGTCGAGGAACTGGCCGCGATCATCTGGCGCAAGCGGCGTGTCTTGCTGGCCGAGGGGGCGGAAATCAATCGCGGCCTGCGATCCACGACCAAGAAGCCCGGCGAGTTTGGCCCGGCTGCGGCGGCGGCTCCGTTTGAGCGTGTGGGCTTGTCAGTAGATGCGCGGGAACTGGCAGACATGATGACCGAGACGCCGGAGCAGATAGCCGAAAACCAGCTGGAAGCTGCCATTGATCTGTCGGCAACCGAGAAGGCAAGGGCGATCCTTCGCAAGTCAGGCCCGAATGTCTATGAACGGGCCATGCGTGCGCTGCGTGAAGATTCGCGGGAATGGTGGGAGGCTGAAGCCGATGAAGGCAACTATCCGGCCAATGAGGAAGGGCTGGCGCAATTCATAGATGACGAGCTATGGCCGCATTGCTACGCCTACGACAAAAAGGCCCGCTATACCCCGGCAATTCAGGTGCAAACCTTGGGCGAAGGGCTGCAAGCGCACCGTCTGGATAAGCTGCATCGCTACGAAACGCACCTAGACCGGAAGTTTGAACGCACCTTAGCCATGCTGTTGAAGCTGCGGGAGCTACGCGGCAATAAATAACGCGGGAATCAAAACAGGCAGAAACATAGACAGCACAACGATTTGCGCCGATTAGGTGCGGAAATAATGTCTGATTTCCCTAATTATTTCGGCAAAAAGGAAAACGAAAAATGGGCGGACCGGGAAGCGGAAGGCGATACCAAGGCGGGAAGAACACGACCAGCGACATGCGGGCATTGGATGTTCGGCGGCTGCAACGCGATGGCTTGCTGACAGCGGGCCGAGGCTTTGGCTGGAACTGGTCGAGAAACGGCGAAACCGTGGCATCCATTCAGATAAGGACGGAAGCGGACCGGCTGTTTCTCAACTATCGAAGCCGAAGCAATGGCGATGAGTGGAAGGCGATGGAATACCCGGTATATCTGGAATGGACCGGCTGCAATCTGGGCGGGCGTAGAGCCTGGTTAATTTGTCCGGCGCAAGGATGCGGGCGACGGGTGGCGATCCTGTACGGTGGGCGCGTGTTCGCCTGTCGCCATTGTCACAAACTGGCGTACCAGTGTCAGCGGGAAACGGATGATGATCGTGCCGCACGCCGCGCCGACAAAATCAGGGCACGCCTCCAATGGGATGCGGGAATATTGAATGGCAACGGCTGGAAGCCGAAGGGAATGCACTGGCGCACCTTTGAGCGACTGACGGCAGAGCATGTTGCTTTCGTCAGTGTTTCGCTGGCCGGAATGGCGCAACGCCTTGGCCTGTTCGAGAATCGGCTTGAAGCCTTGAACCGGATGGCGGACAGGTACGACTGAAATCTGTTTCGCAAAAAGGGGTGGGCAAGGGCTGCTGATTGCGGATATTTACGAATAGCAGTTCGCTGACGGTACCGGACCCTGACCCTGACCTTCAAATCGCACCTTTAACGTGAAAAGTCATCTTCTACCGCGCGAAAAAATGCCTGCATCCATCTCCGGGTACTATGGCGTATCGATGAAAGATGCTACGTCTCTATGGAAATTTAGTCGCACGACGTTGCAAATGCATCATCCCGTCTTGGCTCTTGCCCACTTCATCAAACGGGCCGTCCAGTATTTTTACATACTCCTCTTCGAGGTAGGTCTTGTCCGGCTGATAGAACACATCTTTGACGGTCCCATTTACGACCTCATTGACAAACGCTACCCGATCTTCCAGAAGGAGATTCTCAGAGATGCCAGGGCCATCCACGGATGACGACGTACCCGTTTCGGCGTAGTAAATCGCTTGGTGCGGCGCGATAATTACCATCGACTTGTTGTTTGTTATTCCACTTTTAATGAATTCGATGTTTCGAGTTAACTCGGTCGACCGAAGCTGCGTGAGGTCCATTAGGCGGGTCACCAAGGTAGTTGCTAATATTGGCAGCTTGAACGTTAATAAAGTGCAAAGGAATGCTCCAAGCACTACTGACGGATAGGCAAAGAGACGCCAAATGGAGGGTAGTACCCTTGCGTTGGATGCACGGAACGTGCGGTCGGTCAAAATGAAAATTATCAGAATTGCAGGCCACGACGCGAGCATCAACACGATGATGTGCGATCGTCCCTGATAGTACGAAAACAACCCCAATCCCAACACGCTTATTTGAAAAACCAGCTCCCAAATACGTGAGGGCGCTTTTCGTAGTGAAAATCCTAAGTAACTAACAATGCCAAAAACGTAGACCCCTGCGACTAACATCCAGAAGTGCAAACTTCGGGCCATCGGGAGCATATAAGCCCCAGTAATATAGAAAATATTCTGGTACTTGACCATTTCCGCCCATCGGGGCGCCCCCCCCTTGATTTGGATTAGTCCAATGAAAGTGGCGGCCATTAGCAGGGCTGCTGCAGAAAAGAGTTTGAGCGAACGTATTTTTTCTGCCCGTTGCGTGACCGGCGAAAACAACGCGGCAAAAAGAAATCCTGCAATGCAACTCCCCATGACAGGAATACCGGAGTCCAAGTTAAATGGTATAGCAAGGGACGAAATTATACCGAGAACAATTACTTTGTACTGGCTCGGCCGAATTAGGTAACTCCAATACAAAGCGACGGAGACTGCTGGGAAAAAGAACCTGATTGGGTAGTACTGAAAGTAGGCGTCGAGCGGTGCCGCCCAAGTGTATCCGGCTAGTGTCACAAGTGCACAGGCGCCAACGACACGTAGCACGTTGAGTTTAACAACGTGAAAGATCACTCTGAGGATTAGTATCAGCGCGAAAATCTGGAGTGTCGCCATGACAAGCGTGAAATTGAGTACCGACAGTCCTATTGCCTGAAATACTGGATTAAGAAGTTCCGCGTACAAGCCATATTGAGCTGGCAAATTCACGAGTACCGACTTTCCCGTTGCCACTTGGGAAACAGAATACATAATCGCGTCAAGGTGAGTGACCATCTGAAACGAATCACTCACTGAGTGAGACGAAAAAACGCGAAAAGAGGCGACACAAAAAACATAAAGAAGTGCGAGCGCGGTAAGTAGCCAAGGCGACCATCGTTTGTCATTTTTCAACATGAACACAATTGTGGCGACCGCTAATTCAATGACTACCAGAAACCATCGAAACATCTCGCTGTCAATCATGTCAGGGCGCGAGCCAAATGATCAGAAACAAGGTGCGTGAGGGTGGGTTCGTCTTCGGCACTGATGCCCGTCAGATGGCTGCTTTCCGGAATCATCGAACGGCGGCAGTTGGCCGGTTGTGGCCGATTGTTCTCTGTTGGGTCCCCCTTGGCGAGTTTTGTAAGCGGGTATTGCACGCCCTTGCTGTTACCCTAGCGCCAAGGTTTGAAATTTGGGTAACAAGGTAACAGGTAACAAAACGAGTCCGCCCCCCGGTGGCAGGTTTGTCGTTTCGGCGCGAGGCTGTCATTATTTGCTGCCATGTATTCCACCAATCAGAGGGGCAGAATGAAAAAACCGGGTATAAAAGCGGGTACGGTTCGCCGTGTTGTCGGCAACAATCTAGGACTGGTGCGCCTTGCCAGCCCGCAACGCTGATTACCGCAGCCGCCGCCGAGGCACCGGGACGCAGAGCGCGATGATTTCTCCTTCGCGTCGCTTGCCGCCGCGTCTCGGCGCCTCCGCGCTTCAATCGGTTTTTTCCGATGACTGAAATCCGTCGCGACCCGGTCCGCAATATGCTGGCCATGCTCTGTATCCTCGGGCTGATCGGCCTGTCGGTCCGCGTGTTGTTGCCGTTTCTGGCGGCGGCAGTGTGGGCGGTGATGATCGTCGTCGCGACCTGGCCGCTGTTCCGGTCGCTGGAAGCCAGGCTGGGCAACCGGCGGGCGCCGGCCGTGGCGATCATGTCGCTGGCCATGCTGCTCCTGCTGGTGCTGCCCTTGTGGCTGGCGGTCGATACCATACTCGAACATTCCGGGCAGTTGACCGCAGCCGGCCAGTACTTCGCGGCCAATGGCGTGCCGCCGCCACCGGCGTGGGTGAAATCGATTCCCCTGGTCGGCGAGCGCATCGCCGTCGCCTGGCGGCAACTGGACGCCGCGGGGAGTGCCGGGATTGTCGCCAAAGTGACGCCTTATGCTGCCGATGCCGGCAAGTGGTTGCTCGCTCAGGTGGGCAGTGTCGGCGGCATGCTGATCCAGTTCCTGCTGATTGTTTCCGTCGCAGCCATTTTTTATTCGAGCGGCGAAAGGGGGGCACGCCTGGTGTGTCGTTTCGGCCGCCGGCTGGCCGGCGAACGCGGCGAAAATTCGATCATCCTGGCCGGCCAGGCCATTCGCGGCGTGGCGCTCGGTGTCGGCGTTACCGCCATGGTGCAGACCGTGCTCGGCGGCCTCGGGCTGGCGGCGGCGGGCGTGCCATTCACCTCGTTGCTGTCGGCCGTCATGCTGATGTTGTGCATTGCCCAGGTCGGGCCGATGCCTGTTTTGTTGCCGGCGGTCGGCTGGATGTACTGGACCGGCGATACGGGTTGGGCCACCGCCTTGCTGGTGTGGAGCCTGATCGTCGGCAGTCTCGACAACTTCCTGCGGCCGGTGCTGATCAGGCGTGGCGCCGACCTGCCGTTGCTGCTGATCTTTGCCGGCGTCATCGGCGGCATGCTGAGTTTCGGCCTGGTCGGCATCTTTGTCGGCCCGGTGGTGCTGGCCGTGACCTATACGCTGACCCTGGCCTGGATCGAGGATGTGCTGGGCAAGGACGAAGCCGAGCCTGGCCCCGGGCCGGTGGCCTCAGAGCTTCCTGAGCCGGATCATTCGGAACCAACCGCCGGCTAGGGCTGGCTGGTCGTGTTCCACCGCCAGGCTGGGCGCTTCGCCCAGCAGATCTTCAAAGACCACATCGAGCCGGGTTGCCACGCGGCGCATCAGCGGGTTGATCATCCGGCGCAGGATGGCCGGCTGCCCGCGGCGCAGGAACTTGTCGAAAACCAGCACCTGGCCGCCGGGTTTCAGCACCCGTTCGATTTCCGCGAAGCACTGTGCCGGGCGGGGAACGACGGCGAGAATCAGGTGCAATACCGCGCTGTCGAAGGCACCATCGGCAAAGGGCAGGCACTGGGCGTCACCCTGTACCGGCGCGAAATGGACCTGGCCGGCCCGCGGCAGGGCGCGGCGCAGCATGGAGCGATTGAGGTCGAGCCCGATGTAGTGGTGCTGCGGCGGCAGATGCGGCAGGTCGAGGCCGGTGCCGACGCCGGCCAGCAGCACGTGTCCGGCCGCTTGCGGCAGGGCGGCCAGGCTGCGCTGGCGGGCGGCCTGCGTGGCGCGGGCGATGGCCGCATCGTAGAAGGGCGCGATCAGCGTGTAGCTGTGCTTCAGGCTCAAAGCGGCCTCAATGCAGGGCGCGCGGCATGGCCAGGACGAATTCCGGAATCTCGGCGGTGAAATGGGTGCCGTCCTCGGCCACCATCTGGTAAGTGCCTTTCATCGTGCCGACCGGCGTCGTCAGCGACGAACCACTGGTGTACTGGAAACTTTCGCCCGGCTTCAACAGCGGCTGCTTGCCGACGACGCCGAGACCGCGTACTTCCTGCACCTCGTTGTTGGCGTCGGTGATGATCCAGTGCCGGGAAATCAGCTGCGCCGGCACGTCGCCGACATTGACGATGGTAATGGTGTAGGCGAAGAGGTAGCGGTCGCTTTCGGGGTCGGACTGATCGGCCAGAAATTGCGGGATGGGTTCGACCTTGATGCAGTACTTGTTGGTGTCGGGCATGGGATAATTTCGTCTGTCTGTTCTTGTTCAGGGAAACATCATGTCAGTCAAAGATTTCGTCATCGCACCGAGCCTGCTTTCCGCCAATTTCGCCAAGCTGGGCGAGGAGGTGGCCAACGTCATCGCCGCCGGTGCCGACTGGATACACTTCGACGTGATGGACAACCATTATGTTCCCAATCTGACCATCGGGCCGCTGG